>NZ_FOKR01000007.1:0-55418 GCF_900112195.1 Butyrivibrio sp. YAB3001 | reverse complement strand
AGCTATGAATGCAAGGTGGCACCGCGGATAAGATTATTATTCGTCCTTGACAGAAGAAATTCTGTCAGGGACGTTTTTTCGTTTTGAAAAGAGTTCCGCTAATGATGCACATTTGAATGACATTCTGATTTATAACCGGGAGGAAGAAAAGAGCATGAATCTAATACCAAGTCTTGAAGAAGTAAAGAAATATGCTGGTGAGGGCAAATATGATATTATGCCTGTCAGCATTATTGAACTGTCTGATTTTATTACTCCGATCGAAGCAATGAGGAAGCTTAAGAAAGTATCAAATCACTGCTATATGCTTGAATCAGCGCAGGCAAATGAGAAGTGGGGAAGATACACATTTCTTGGCTATGATCCGCTGCTTGAGATAACATGCATAAACGGGCATTTGAAGATTGGGGAAGAGGAAATTGAGACAAATGATCCTTCCGGTCATATCAGAGAATTGATGTCTAGGCATAAAAGCCCAAGAATAAGCGAGTTGCCAACATTTACCGGAGGACTTGTGGGATATTTTTCATACGATTACCTTGGATATAGTGAGCCGTCGGTAAGAGTAGAGACACAGGACATTGAGCAGTTTAAAGATGTTGATATTATGCTCTTTGACAAGGTGATTGCATTTGACAATGTTTGCCAGAAGATTTTTTTCATAAAAAACATAAGACTTGACAATCCGGAAGAAAACTATAAAAAGGCAGCTGAGGAACTTGCTATCATGAAAGTACTGCTACAAAGTGGTTTGAAGGCACAAGAGCCACAGAGCAGGATTCTTGGCGAGATAAAGCCTTTGTTTGACAAAAAAGAATATACAGAAATGGTTCAGAAGGCTAAAAACTATATAAAAGAGGGCGACATATTCCAGATTGTTTTATCTAACTGTCTCAGCGCAGATTATGAGGGCAGTTTGTTTGATACCTATAGGCAGCTAAGGACCATCAATCCGTCCCCGTACATGTTTTATTTTTCAGGAACAGATGTGGAGCTGGCAGGGGCATCTCCTGAAACGCTGGTGAAGCTTGAAGACGGTGTTCTTCACACCTTCCCACTTGCGGGAACAAGGAAAAGAGGTGCTGACGCCGAAGAAGATGAGGCTTTGGAAAAAGAACTTTTAGCAGATGAAAAAGAACTTGCAGAACACAATATGCTCGTTGATCTTGGAAGAAACGATCTTGGAAAAATTAGCGAATTTGGCTCAGTGGTCGTAGAAAAACTGCACTCAATAGAGAGATATTCGCATGTTATGCATATTGGATCAACGGTCAGAGGTCAGATTAGGGAAGATAAAGACGCGCTTGATGCGATTGAAGCAGTTCTTCCAGCAGGTACCTTGTCAGGTGCGCCAAAAATCAGGGCGTGTCAGCTTATAGGCGAGCTTGAGAATAATAAAAGAGGTGTTTATGGCGGCGCAGTAGGCTATATTGACTTTGCCGGAAATATGGATACCTGCATTGCAATACGACTTGTCTATAAAAAGAACGGTAAGGTTTTTGTAAGAAGCGGAGCGGGAATTGTGGCAGATTCTGATCCTGAGAAGGAATATCAGGAGTGCATCAACAAAGCGAAGGCATCCCTTAAAGCTTTGGAAGCAGCGATGGAATAATAAAAAATACATAAACGAGAGGAGTCGTTATGATACTTTTGATTGATAATTATGATAGCTTTTCCTATAATTTGTATCAGATGTTAGGTGAGATAAACCCTGATATCAAGGTAATCCGTAACAATGAACTGACAGTTGAAGAAATAAGAAATCTGCATCCTGAGAAAATTGTTATTTCTCCCGGTCCCGGAAGGCCTGAGAATGCAGGAGTAATTGTTGATGTGATAAAAAAACTTTCAGGAGAAATGCCAATTTTAGGCGTTTGCCTTGGTCATCAGGCGATATGCATGGCTTTTGGCGGAGTAATAACCTATGCCAAAGAACTCATGCACGGAAAACAGTCAGATGTTGATTTTGACATAACATGCGATATCTTTAAAGGGCTTGAAAGAAGAGGGAAAGTAGCCAGGTATCATTCACTTGCGCTTGATGCCGATACTAAACCGGAATGCCTTGATATTATATCTTCTACTGATGAAGGTGAGATAATGGCAGTGAAGCACAAGGATTATCCGGTATATGGACTTCAGTTCCACCCTGAGTCAATAATGACACCTGACGGAAGAACGATGTTAAAGAACTTTATTCTTGCTAAGGCGTGAGTTATAAATTTCAAATCATGCATTCATGGATATGAAATACAAGAATGCATGAAAATAGGCCATTTGGAGGTTACTGCGTCGATGCTGCACGAAAGCCGCAGAAAATGTGCGTTTCTGTGATTTCATTTAAGAACATATAATTATTATAGTTTTATGAAAAAGGAGCAATAGATGATAATCAAAAACGGACTTGTCTTTGGAACCGATTGCAGGTTTCATAGGCAAAATGTGGAAATAAGCGATGGAATAATAACTGATATCTCAGAAGCGGATATCAGCGGCAGCGAGGAATATGATGCTACAGACTGCTATGTTATTCCGGGCCTTGTGGATATTCATCTTCATGCGGCTTTTGGATATGATTTTTGCGATGCAAAGGACAAATCCATCGAGAGCATTGCTCAGTATGAACTTAAAAATGGAATTACTGCAATCTGTCCCACATCCATGACCTTTCCTGAGGATAAGCTTTCAGAGATATTCAGGACAATAGCGGATTTTGGGACCAATACGAGTATGGCAGAAATCGTTGGAATAAATATGGAGGGCCCCTTTATCTCTGAAAAGAAAAAGGGCGCTCAGAATGAGAAGTATATTCAAAGCCCTGACACAGAAATGTTTAGAAGGCTTCAGAAGGTAGCAAGAGACCTTATAAAAATATTGTGCATAGCGCCGGAAATGCCATGTTCCATGGAGGTTATCAGAGAACTTAAGGATGAAGTATGCATTTCACTTGCGCATTCTGATGCTGATTATGATACAGCAATTGAGGCTTTTGAGAACGGTGCATGTCATGTAACACATCTTTTTAACGCAATGAACCCTTTTACCCACAGAAATCCCGGTATAATCGGTGCAGCCTGTGATAAGGAAAATGTTTTTGTTGAACTAATATGTGACGGTGTGCACATTGCTCCTGCAGCCATAAGAGCAACATTTAAGATGTTCGGTGATGACAGGATAGTTATGATCAGTGATTCTATGATGGCTACTGGTCTGAGTGATGGGAAGTACGAGCTTGGAGGACAGGAAGTAATTGTCAACGGCAACAGAGCAACATTGGCAGATGGTACAATTGCAGGTTCTGTGACCAATCTCATGGACTGTGTCAGAAATGTTGTTAGAAATGTAGGAATACCTCTTGAAACCGCTGTCAAATGCGCAACCATCAATCCTTCGAAGTCAATCGGTATTTTTGACAGATATGGCAGCATAGAGGTGGGAAAAGCAGGCAATATCGTAATCTTGGATAAAAATCTTGAGATAAGACATGTAATAAAAGCATAAGTAAAGTACTACCAAAGATTACTAACTCTTTTATAATTCATCAAAATAGTTTACTAAATTTTTCATAAAGATATAAGCCCATGTTTTCGCAAAACTTAAACGTTTTAGTGGAAAATGGGCATTTTTTTGCTTATATTTCCTTAAAACTAATTTACATTTTTCTATAGATATGTTAATATGCACATATGAAAGCGGTTGCATATAGGGTTTAAATACCATAATGCACAAATAAAAGGAGGAAGCTTATGAAGGGTAATAAGATTTTGGCCAAAAAAGTTTTGGGCATTGGCCTCTCATCTGCTATGGTGGTTGCTTCACTTGCTGGTTGTGGAAATACAGCATCTGATAATGGCACACAGGCAGGAAATGACACACAGACTTCACAGACAGAGAAAGAGCAGACAGCTGATACTGCTTCTTCTACAGAAACAGAGAAGACTGAGAAGACAGAGGCTAGTGGAGAACCGGTAGTTATTAAATACGGTACACACTGGGTTGCAGGACTTGATCCTAACCATGTGGACGAGGTTACAGGCGAGTACACAATGGCTGAGTCAGAGAGACAGGCATCACTTGCAGGTCTTCAGGCTATCAAGGATGAGTTAAATGTAGAATTTGAATTTGTAGAATACAGCCAGGATACAAGAGTAGAGCTAATGACAAGCGTTCTTGCCGGAGATCCTGTTTGTGATATTGCTAATATCTGGGGCGGTGCAGAAGGAACAATCCTTGCACAGAACGTATTGCAGGAACTTGATGATTATGCAGATGTTTTTGCAGATGATGAAACAAGCTGGATGTACTATGACAAGTTATATGGACACAATTATCTCCTTAGTTTCACAGAGCGTTTCATCCCAAGATGGCCTCTTATCTACAATGCATCAATGATCGAAGCTGTAGATACACTTAAGGATGAGAACGGCAAGACAGTATATCCTACAGACCTTTGGAAGAAGGGCGAATGGACATGGGATACATTTAAGGATTATCTTTCAAAGATAAATGCATTCTATGCTAACAAGGCTCCATCAGAGGACGGAAACATCTACTCAACAGTTCAGGCATACGAGACAGACCACAGATTTGCAGGACTTTCAGCAATGTATTCAAATGGTGCAGCAATCTACGGATCAGACGGACTTGGAGTTGATACACAGGAAGCTGAAGATGCTCTTGCTTATGTAAAGACACTTATGGATGAAGGCTACATGAGCGATTGCGGATACTATGATGACAATTACACACCTGAATGGTGCAGATCACAGGCTGATTTCTCAAGAGGTGGCACAGTATTTACGGATTGCCCTGACTGGCTTATCAATTCAGCTGGTTCAGCACTTGCAGACAGAGACGAGTCAATGGGTATTGTTCCTTGGCCAAGAGCTGACAGACTTAGCGCAGACAGCGAAGAGTACAAGCAGGTTATTACACTTGGCGATTCAGTTGGTATCCTTAAGGGAATCGATGCTGAGAAGACAAGACTTGCTCTTCAGGCTTACAGATTATACTGGCTTACATATTTCAAGACTCTTGGTGGTGTAGACAACCTTGCAGATTACACATCAGCTATGGCTGCTTCACAGGCTGCAGGATTTGGATTTGATATTTACAACGAGACATATGGTCAGGACGTTCTTGATGCATTTACATACATCTCACAGAACCTTGGAAATGACTATTCAGATCTTCTTAACTTAAGAGTGGCTTGGGATGACATCTTCGGTAAGAGCTTATGCGGAATCGATGGATTCTCAGACAACTACGCAGTAGCTGTTGAAGCTAACAAGTCTGATTTCACAAACCAGATCAGCAACATGGAATCACTTCTTTCTTCAAATGAAGTACATGATAACCAGGCTCCTTCAGTAGAAGCTAAGAACATCATCATTCCTGTTGGAACAGATATCAAGTCAGTTGACCTCAAGGAATACTTCACAGCAAAAGACTCTGTAGATGGCGAACTTGATGTTACTGCAGGTGAGATCACATATTCAGATGATCTTGATACAGCTACAGTTGGCGTATATGAGAAGGCTGTAAAGGTTGCTGTTAAGGATTCTTCAGATAACGAAGGAAGCGCTAAGGCAAAGGTTATCGTATATAACGATGCTAACAAGGAAGCTCCTACAGTAGAGCTTAAGGCAGATCCAGAGAGCGTTGCACTTGATACAGATACATCTTCAATTGATTGGAAGAACTATATTGAGAGCGCTACAGATGCTGATGGTCTTGATGTTTCCGAAAACATTACAGCTGACCTTTCAACACTTGATGCAACAACACCGGGCGATTACACTGTAAAACTTACTGTAACTGATTATGCTGGCAACACAGCTGAGAAGGAAGTAAAGGTAACAGTAAAATAATTAAAAATAAAAGGGGCTTCCCTTAATGGGAAGCCCTGAATTTCAGGTAAAGTAGATGAATAATAAATTAACAGGAATCAACTCAGCAAAAAAATACATAAAACCTTGTTTGATAATACTGATTGTTATTCTGCTTGTGCTGCCGTTTATTTTCGGTAAGGAAAAAAGAGAAGTGACAAGAGCTTTTTCCTCAACAACAGAGAATAAACTGAGCGCTTACGAGAGCAGTTATGAGTCATATCTTGAAGAAAATGGATTTGATGGAAAGCTGGCTTCTTCGGTTATTGAAGTGGATATGAATAATTACAAGACGGAAGGCGAGCTCAGCGCATCAAAAGGAGAGACAGGAATCATAACAGAGGGCGATGGCGCTATAAGTTTTGATTTTACGGCATCAGAAGCAGGATTTTATAATCTTGAGTTAAGATACCTGGCAATACCTGGAACAACTTCCGATATTCAGAGAAGTCTTTTGATAGATGGGAAAATTCCTTACGATGATTGCAGTCAGATAGTTATAAGAAGATGGTGGCAGGACGATGAAATCCAGACTAAAGCCGGAAACGAGCTTAGACCAAATTCTTACGAAGTATTTGCCGGTCAGGACTGGTACGTAGAGGATGCAGACAGAAGATTTGGCGAACCGCTTATGTTCTATCTGGAAAAGGGAAAGCATACAATCTCTTTTAACACAATAAAAGAACCATTAGAGTTTATCGGACTTACATTTAAAGCACAGAATGAACTTCCAGAGTATTCTAATATAGTTACTGATCTTAAAAACAGCTACTCAGTTTATGATGGAAATGCAATAACAATGCAGGCTGAGAGAAAAGATAATACTGTAACACAGATTGCTAAGAGTTCCACTTCTATATCGGTTCAGAAGAATCATTCAGATTCATTGGTAAATCCCTATCATGCATATTACAGCAGATACAATACTATAGGAGCTTCAAGCTGGGAAAACCCTGGAGATGCTATCAGCTGGACAGTAAATGTCCCGGAGGAAGGTCTGTATGAGCTTGCATTTAAGGGAAGACAGAGTACAAATCGAGGCGTTACAAGTTACAGAAGGTTGTATGTAAATGGATCCGTTCCTTATAAAGAAGTAAATGCTGTTGGATTTGATTACAACTCTGATATGACTCAGTATGTTATCTCAGATGCTAACGGGGAAGCAATTCTTTTCCACTTAAACGCAGGTGAGAACACCATTGCTCTTGAAAATGTCATGGGACCGTTTGGCGGCATAGTTACTGAGGTTGAAGAAAGCCTTAAGGTTTTAAACAGCACATACTTGAGCGTTATTCAGCTCACGGGACAGTCACCAAGCAGATATATTGATTATCAGATTGGTTCAAAGATTCCCGGATTTAAGGAAAATATGGCAAGTGAGAGCGAGAGACTATTTAACATCGTTGACGAGATAGTTTCTATCACCGGTGAGAAAGGTGAAAACACAGCTCTTTTGCAGAAAATGGCGATTGAAGCCAAGGGCTTATCAGAAGATCCTGAGAAGGTAATTGAGGAGCTTCCACAGCTCAAGAATAATATTTCTGCTGTGGGTACATGGATAGTTAAGGTTTCTGCGATGCCGCTTGAACTTGATGAAATAACCATTACTAATCCTGAAAAACAAAATGCACTGCCAAATACTGCAGATTCTTTCCTTGCAGGTGTATCAAACGGCATATTAAGATTTTTTGCTTCATTTGTTATAGATACTAGTTCTGTTGGTGAATCAACAGGTGTTACAGAACCACTCACAGTATGGGTTGCTTCATATGGTAAGGAGCAGGCGCAGATAATCCAGACTTTGGTTGATAACACATTTAGTCCCAAGACTGATATACCTGTGAGAATCCAGCTAATTCCTGCGGATGTAGTTTTAAGAGCAGCTCTTGCAGGAACAGGTCCTGATGTGGTTGTTGGTCTTTCTCAGTCCACTCTTCAGGATTTTGCGATGAGAAATGCAACCGTTGATCTGTCAAAGCTTGAAGGATTCAGTGAAGTATCATCAGTATTTGCTGACAGTTGCCTTGAAACAGCATCATTTAATGACGGAGTTTATGGACTTCCTGAGACAGCAAACTTCCTGATGATGTTCTATAGAAAAGATATTTTGGATAGCCTTGAACTTTCAGTTCCTACAACATGGACTGAGTTCATTGAGATGTTGCCAGTTCTTCAGCAGAACAACTATGGTGCATATGTTCCGAATGCTTATTTGAACGATGGCAGCGGAAACCTGAATTTCTATCTTTCACTGGTAAGACAGTATGGCGGTGATCCATATGAAGGAGAAGGAAATGATTACGGAATAAAGTCTGGACTTAGTTCAACAGCGGCTATGGAAGCTTTTAAGGATTATACAGATCTTTATACTAACTATGGTCTTGATAAGCAGATGGATTTCTCCAACAGATTCAGAACAGGTGAGATACCTATTGGCCTTGCTAACTATACTACTTTCTGTCAGCTTGAGATCTTTGCCCCTGAAATAAAGGGAAGCTGGGACTTTGCAGTTGTTCCCGGAACAGCAAAGAGCGATGGAACAGTAGATAATCAGGTACTTGTCGATACAGTCGACACTGTTATCATGAGACAGACAGATACACTTGACGAGGCCTGGGAGTTCCTTAAATGGTGGATGAGCAGCGAAACTCAGTTGCAGTACTGCCAGACAGTTGAATCAGTTATGGGTACAGCAGCAAGAGTGGCAACAGCTAACCTTGAAGTTTTGGAGCAGCTTCCATGGAGCAATGCCGAGCTTAGACAGTTAAACGCACAGCTTGAGCATTCATCAGGAATAAGAGCAGTACCCGGATACTACATGACCAACAGAATGATCTCATATGCTTATTCAGATGTTGTGTCAAATAACAGTAACCCAAGAGAGAGTCTGTATCTAAATGTTGAAACAATAAATAAAGAACTGACCCGTAAAAGGAGTGCATATGTCCCAGAATGATAAATCCTACAGGGAGCCGTTTTCGGTGGTTTGGAAAAAGAATAAGTACAAGTATTTTATGATACTTCCATTTGGACTTATATTTGTTCTTTTTACCGTTTTACCTGTAATTATAGCGATAGCCTTGAGCTTTACAGATTTTGACATGGTTTCAACACCGACATTCATAGGGCTGTCCAATTATATAAGCTTATTTGTAGAAGATGATATCTTCCTTATAGCAGTTAAAAATACTTTGTTTTTTGCCATAGTAACAGGCCCTATAAGTTACATAATGTGTTTTATTTTTGCTTGGCTTGTAAATGAGCTTCCAAGAATACCGAGGGCATTTATGACACTGGTATTCTATGCACCGTCAATATCCGGTAATGCGTATCTTATATGGAAGATTCTTTTCTCATCAGATACCTATGGATGGGCAAATGCTTGGCTCTTAAAACTTGGAATAACAACAGACGCTGTACAGTGGCTTGCAACAGCCGGCTATATTATGCCAATCCTGGTAATTGTCCAGTTGTGGTTGTCACTTGGCGTTAGCTTTTTGACTTTCATAGCAGGTCTTCAGACTGTTGATAAAGCACTTTATGAAGCAGCTGCTGTAGAGGGAATCAGAAACAGATGGCAGGAGCTTTGGTTCATAACCTTCCCATCTATGAAACCTCAGCTTTTGTTTGGCGCTGTTATGCAGATAACAAGCTCACTTTCAGTATCACAGCTTTCTATCGACCTGGTAGGTTTCCCATCAGTAGATTATGCAGGACATACAATTCTTACACATCTTCATGATTACGGAAATATCAGATATCAGATGGGATATGCATGTACAATAGCAGTTGTTTTGTTTTTGATGATGATGCTCATCAATATAATAATCCAGAAATTACTTAGGAAAATTGGAGAGTAAGCCATGAAATCATCCGGCAAGTTTAGGAACGGAAAAGTAGCTAAGGCACTTAGTAAAAGAAAGATAAAAAGACAGAACAGAAGTCTTGGGGGGGATGTTTTTCTCACAATTCTTCTGGCTGCATTTGGTCTGTTTAGCTTATTTCCGCTTTGGTACATTGTGGTTAGTGCTTTTAAGCCTTTCAGTGAGATTTTTATTTTCCCGCCAAGGCTTACAGTAGATAATCCTACATTAAATAACTTTTTTGACCTGAAAAATATTATTGAGGGCTTTGATGTTCCCCTTTCAAGATATGTTTTTAACACATTGTTCATAACATTCCTTGGAACAGGAGGAACAGTTCTTCTCGGTTCTATGGCAGCATTTCCACTTGCTAAATATGTTTTTCCGGGATCTAAGGTAATGAATCAGGTAATAGTATATGCCCTCATGTTCTCATCAACGGTTACAGCTATTCCAAACTACCTTATCATGAGCAAACTGGGACTTATAAATACCTATTGGGCAGTAATTCTTCCTGCGGTTGGCGGCACTCTTGGACTTTTCCTTATGAGAAACTTTATGGTCCAGATTCCTGATGCGCTGCTTGAATCAGCCAAGATTGACGGAGCTAATGAGTTTCAGATTTATTTTAAGATCGTAATGCCTCTTTGTAAGCCTGCATGGATAACACTCATTATTTTATCCTTCCAGCAAATGTGGGGCACAACGGGCGGTGTGTTCATCTATTCTGAAGAACTTAAACCACTTAGTTACGTACTTTCACAGCTTGTTAGCGGCGGTATTTCTCGTACAGGTGTAGCTTCTGCGGTATCACTGATAATAGTAAGCGTTCCTGTCACAGTATTTGTCATTTCACAGAGTAATGTCCTTGAGACAATGGCTACAACAGGTATCAAGGAATAAAGCAGAGGGATTATTTAAATGATTCGACATAAAAATATTTTCAGGAAAATAAAATACAGTCTTGGTGCGCTGGCAAGTGTTTCAATGCTTACGCTGTCAACTTTGGGAGTACAGGCATCAGATGGAACAAGCTATGTCTACGATGGATATATCTACGATACAAATGTAAATGTAGTTGATTCCCCGGCAGCCTTTTCCCTTGAAAAAGTGATAAACAGTGAATCAACAGGCGGAATTACTTTTCAGGGTATAGACGATGTCTGCACCAGCGCAGATGGAAGGATATTCTTAAGTGATAAGAAATCAGGAAGAGTTAATGTTTTTGACTCTGAGGGTAATTACTTACAATCAATCAAGACTATCTGGACAAAAGAAGGCACCATCAAGCTTGATGAATCAGGTAATCAGATCACTTTAAAAGGACCTGAAGGATGCTATGCGCATGATAAAACGGGTGAGTTATATGTGGCAGATGCCCAGGCAGGCTGCGTTATAGTCCTTGACCTTGAGGATTATACATATCTTAGAACCATAACCAAACCTACAAATATGACAGGTTCTACAGAGTTTAAGCCTTCAAAAGTGGCTGTGGATGAGGCAGACAGAATCTTTATTGTTGTGCAGTCCAGCTATGAGGGAATAATCGAGCTTGCAAATGATGGCTCTTTTATCGGATATTACGGAGTTAATGTTCCTTCCGTTAATCTTATCGATTACTTCTGGAAATCACTTGCAACTGATGAACAGAAGGCTCAGATGGGCAAGACACTGGCACCTGCATTTAACAATGTTGCGATTGACGGGGAAGGCTTTGTAATGGCCGTAACTTACGATTCAGCTGCAACAGATATGATCTTCCGACTTAATTCCAAGGGAGAAAATGTAGTCAGAGAAGAGGGAAACACCTATTTAAAGGGTGACGTCAGAGCTATAGAAAATCCCAGTCAGTTTGTTGATCTTGCAGTGACTGATTACGGCGTTTTTGCAGCCCTTGACCAGCAAAGAGGAAGAATCTTCATATATGACTTTGACGGTGAACAGTTAATTGCTTTTGGCTCTCTTGGAAATCTGAAGGGCGAGTTCAAGACTCCCACAGGAATAAGCTGGCTTGGCCAAAAGCTTGTTGTTACTGATTCCACACTTGAATGCGCTTATATCCTTGCTCCTACTTCTTTTGGTAAAGCAATGTTAAGCGGAAGTGAAGAGTACTACCGTGGAAATTGGGATGCAGCTCTTGGATATTTCGAGCAGGCAGTTAAATACAATGCCAATTATGAGGTTGGCTATGTCGGAATCGGCAAGAACTACCTTATGAAGGATGAATATGAAAAGGCACTTTATTACTTCAAACTAGGTGGGGCAAGAAAGTATTATTCCAAGGCTTATTACGGATACAGAGGCTTGTGGCTCAGAGCACACTTTAGAATTATAGCAGTGATCTTTGTGGTACTGATAGGTCTTTTGATCTGGTCTGAGATTAAATATAACAGAGCCCATAAGGTTAAGGCGTAAGGAGATAAGGAAATGAAAGAAAAATTACAATATATGTTTTTTTCTATGACGCATCCTTTTGATGGCTTTTATGAGATAAGATTCAGAGATAAAGGAAGTCTGGTACTTGCCTGGCTGGTACTGATCATATATGGAGTCATGAAGTGCGCAAGGGAACAATATACAGGTTTCATCCTGAATCTCAATGACCTTCGTTCCCTGAACAGTGTATCGGTATTTATGTCAAGCGTGGTCATAGTAATATTATTTTGCATTAGCAACTGGTCAGTGACGACACTATTTGGTGGAAAAGGAAATATGCGAGGCATTTTCACAATTGTCTGCTACAGCCTTATCCCGCTGATCATATCAGATCTTGTGGTTACTTTACTTAGTAACTTTATCATTCTGGATGAGTCGATGCTTTTGTACATGCTTGAAGGAATTGGAATTGTATGGTTTGTATTCCTTATTGTTTCAGGGCTGTGTGTGGCTCATGAGTACGGTCTTTTCCAGAATCTGGCATCAATTTTTGTTACATTCATTGCGGCAATACTGATCGTATTTCTGGTAGTTCTTTTCCTGACATTAGAGGAAAAAATGTTTACATTTATAGTTGATGTGGCAAAAGAGATAACAAGATCGCATTAAAAATAGACTACGGAGCTAATTGTAAATTATGAAAAAGAAAGTAATAATCGGGATTTTGGCTGTGCTTGCACTAGGTGTTGCCATTTACGCAGGCATTCCGGCAATAGCCCTTAAGAAAGAAAACATAAACAGAAATGTGGAGACGGTGCACGCAGATGAGACACAGACTCAGGTTGATATAACCGGAAGTGAGTTTGTGGCTGCTGAGGGCGAGGATGTAAAACTGTACTTTAATCCACAGACTATGGGACTTAGAGTAAGCAATGCCAAGGATGGCACAGAATGGCTTTCATATATTAAGGGAAGCTCTTCAAGCGCCGATAAAGCTCTTTTGAATATTAGCTTCCTTGGTGAAGATAATGCTCTTTATACATGGGATTCCGATACCTATTGCACAGCACTTCAGAGCTATGAAGTGTATAAGATTGACAATGGTATCAAGATTCATATGGACTTAAATCAGGGAGAGTCAAATGTCTTTTATGCATATCTTCCTAAGAAGATGAGCATTGAACGCTTTGAAAATGTCTTCAAGAAAGGTCTTGAGGATGCTAAGAGCGCTGGTACTATTTCTGAAGACGAGTACAACAGATATAACACTACACTTGGACTTGTTTATAAAAAGAGTATCACAGAAGAGTGCTATGCTGTGACTTATACAGGAAATCCTCCTACATCAGCTACAAAGCAGATGATAGCCGTTGCAAATATTGTGGGCTATAACGAGGAAATGCTCACTGAAGATGCTGATACTTTCGGTTTTACTCTTGCTGACAGACAGATTCCTGAGTTTAACTTAAATCTTTACCTTACTCTTGAAGGTGATGAGCTTGTTGCAGAAGTTCCTACTTCAGAGATCGTTACAGGCAATGATTATTTCAAGATGCAGAACATTGAGGTCCTTCCAAATATGGGCGCATCAACTGTTTCTCAGCTTGAAGATGGTTATTTCCTTATTCCTGACGGATGCGGCGCACTTATGGCTGTAAATGGCTATGTTTCAGGTGTTCCTAACTATAAAAGAGCTTTTTACGATAATGATTATTTTTCCGATTACTACTACATGGAAGAATATGGCGAAAAGCTCGGTATGCCTGTTTTTGGTGTGATCTATGGCGCTCTTGATAAAGAAAAGCAGAGTTTTCTGGCAATCATTGAAGAAGGCGCCCAGACTGCAATCATGAATACAGAGCTTGCAAGTACAGGCGAAGACGGAGCAACCAACAATAAGGCTTTTGCTTCATTTGATACTTCACAGTACATGAGAGTAAAGGTTTACGGTCCATATAGCGATAATTCTGCCAATTATCTGGTTTCTACAGATGTGATGAATGTGAACCTTAAGATAAGATACCAGTTCTTTGGTAAGAAGCAGGGATATTATGATATGGCTTCTTCCTATAGAGATTATCTTGCTGATAAATGGGGAAGAGAATTAAGCTACAGAGATTCTGCAGCGGTGCACCTTGACGTCTACGGCGCACTCGATGTTACAGACCATGTACTTGGAATTCCTTATAACAAGACCATTTCCATGACTAAGTATTCTGAACTTGAGGCTATGTTAAAAGAGCTTGAGGGCAAGAATATGTCAGTATCCTACGGGGGAGCTTTAAATGGCGGTGCAAACAATGATCTTAACGATAAGTGCAGCCTTGTATCAGTAAACGGCTCTAAGAAGGAATTTAACAGTCTTAAGGCATATGCTGAGAATAATGGAATTGACTTAAGTCTTAGCGTTTCTCCTGAGAGAATCTATGACAAGAGCCTTTCTTACAGAGCAAATAAGCATAGCGTAAGAGATTACGGAAATCTTGTGGCTACAATCTCAGGATACGATACAGCAAGAGGACTCCTTAGCGGAAGCGTTAATGCACAGGCTACATATTATGAACTTGTTTCACCTAAATATCTAAGTGACGTAGTAAATGGTTTCCTTAAAAAGAGCGGAAATGTTGGTGATCTTTACCTTGGAACCATGGGAAATCAGTATTATGCAGATTACAAGAACTCAGCAATGATAAGCCCATATGACGGAGAAAAGGTTTTACTTGAGAATTTTGAAGCTCTTTCTGAGAACCACGGACTTGTAATAAGTGATCCTTTCTTTGTTTATGCCGGCTACGGAAAAATGCTTACTGATATTTCAAGAGAAAATAGCGGCTATACAACATTTACCTACTCAGTTCCATTTAAGGAGCTGGTTCTTAATGGTCTTGTTGATTACACCTCTAAGCAGGTAAATATGTCTTCCAAGGAAGAGAACTACTTTGTTTTACAGGCCGCAGAGCTTGGCGCTATTCCTAAGTATACCCTTACTTACAAGAGTGAGGATCTGCTCAAGAATTCTGATTATACAAAGCTTTATGCAGTTAAGTTTGATAACCAGAAGGAAAGCATTGATAGAGTATATTCTGAATGCGAAGAGATTTTATCCAGGGTTGGCACAACACATATTACAGGACACAAGGTTCTTGCTGAAAATGTGTATGAGACAACTTATGAAACAGGCGTTGTTGTTAAAACCAATTACAATCTTTACGATGTGACATTGGAAGATGGAACAAAGATTGGCGCATTGGACTATTGTTTCGAGGGGGTTAACTAAGATGAAAAAACTTAAGATGACCAGAAACATGCGCAGAAATATATACGGATTTATATTTTTGTCTCCATTTTTCATTGGTTTTATAATGTTTTTCCTGATTCCGATCGTCAGGACGTTCTTTTACTCATTCCAGAGCGTTTCTGTCGGTTCAAACGGAGGAATGGAATTTACCTATAATGGTTTAAAAAACTATTTTGACCTGTTTAAAACTGAGGTTACAACAGATTCAAAGACATTGACAGAGCTTTTTGCCAATCAGAACATGGACATGCTTACAGCAGTGCCGCTTATCACAGTATTCAGTTTATTTATGGCACTTCTTGCCAACAAGCAGTTCAAGGGAAGAGCGATAGTAAGAATGATCTTCTTTTTACCGATTATCTTAGGTCTTTCGCTTGTTACAGATATGCTTGCCATGACAACTGGTTCTGAGCTTACAGAAACAGGCGGAGGTCTTTTTTCAGAGAGTTTCGTGTCAGTTCTTCTGTTTAACTATACCGGAATACCGCTCAGAATTTTGAATCCTATCATGGGCTATGTTGATAACATTTTTGATCTTATAAGCCATGCAGGTGTTCAGACACTTATATATCTGACAGCGCTGCAGTCAATCTCACCTAGTTTGTACGAGGTTGCAAGGATTGAAGGCGCAACAGCATATGAGACTTTCTGGAAGGTTACAATTCCTTCAATCATGCATATCATCATGTTCGTGGTTGTTTATACTATCGTTGAGCTTTTCCTGGAATCTCAGATAGCAAAAGAAGTTTACAGCTTTGCTTTTGAGCAGAACAAGATTGGAATTGGTTCAGCACTCTCGGTTGTTTATATTTTGAACGTTTTATTGGTGCTTGCAGTTGTGGCGCTGATTTTAGGGAAGGTGGTAAAACGTTATGAGTAATACCTATTTTATTTCACAAAAGGTAAAAAAGATATTGATGAATGTCTTTATCATATTGCTGATAGCGGGCTTGTGTTTTTCAATTCTTTATCCACTGATCAAACTGGTGCCAACAATTTTCTCATCGATTGAAGACTTGGGAAATCCAAATGTTATCTGGCTTCCACAGAAGTTTTCTGTGACAAGTTTTAAGGCTGCGGCAAGATTTGTAATGCCTGCCGGCATCTTTACACTTTTAAAAACAGTTTTGTACGCTGCGGGAATCATGGTGCTTCAGGTTTTCTTCTCAGCAATGGTTGGTTACGCCATGGCGAGAGTAAAATTTGTATTCAGTAAAGTGGCATATTTCCTTGTGATATTGGTATTCCTTGTTCCAAGACAGTCACTTCTTCTTGCACAGTACATTTTCTTTAAGCATTTTGACTTCCTTGGCATAATGAATATCTTCACAAAAGCCGGAGAAGTTGACCTTATAGACAATCCTATCACACTGGTGCTTTTGGCAATTTTTGGATTTGGTGTAAATCAGAGTCTTTTCATATTCCTCTTTGCCCAGTTCTTTAGAAATATTCCAAAAGAACTTGAAGAGGCTGCAGGAATGGATGGCTGCGGATTTTTCAGGACCTATTTCAGGATCATGGTTCCTAATGCAATGCCAATAATATCAACTGTTTCGATATTGTCATTTGTATGGAATTATTCTGATGTTTACTATACTAACTACTTTAGTTCAAATGCAGGTCTTATGAGCACTCTTTTGTCCAAGACATTTGTCAGTGCCAATAAGACATATGTACTGAATGCGGTTCAGGCATGGTTTGGTATACCTACAGTTAACGATTTTGCTTTTGATGCAGTTAAACAGGCGGGGGTTCTAGTTTATCTGATACCGTTACTTATTGTATACCTTATCGGACAGAGAAGGCTTGTTCAAAATATGGAGAATTCCGGATTGGTAGGATAATCTATGGATGAAAAAGGTAAGCTGACTATATATGATATAGCCAAAATGGCGGGGGTTTCCAGCACTACTGTTTCAAGAGCCATGAATGGCTCAGGGTATGTGGCCAAGGAAAAAAAGGACAGAATACTGAAAGTCATAGAGGAAAGCGGTTTTAAGCCCAATGCGTTTGCAAAGGGCTTAACGACAAGAAGAAGTGGCACTATCGGAATGCTGGTTCCTGATGTCATTAACCCTTTTTATGCGACTATGTTCACCATGCTTGAGAGAGAAGCGCTAAAGCATGATTACAACGTAATTCTCTGTAACTATTACAATGATAATTCCTCTTCGGTAAAGCAGATAGCTCTTTTGGAGCAAAAGCAGGTTGACGTTTTACTTCATGTGGGCGGACCTACAGACCTGTACGAGATACCGCAGGATCTGCTGGAAGTCCTTGAAAAGGTTGGAAAAAGCATTCCAATTATCACAAATGGCAATTCAGTGGATGGAAGATTTATTTCTGTCCAGGTAAATGATGATAGCGCGCTTGATTCAATGCTTGTTGAGGCTTACGCGAAGGGTTATCGCAAGTTTGCGATTGTCGGCGGAGATAAAAAATATATCCCAACCTTTAATAAATGGAAGCAGTTTGAGGTTACTCTGCGCAGACTAAATGTGCCTGCTGAAAATCGAAAGATTCTTGAATATGACAACTTTGACAGTTATGGCGGTGAAAAGTGTGTTGAACTGCTGATAGATGAGTATGGTATGGATATTCCAACTTTTATCGTGGGAATAAATGAATCAGTTGCCATCGGAGTCGAGAAAGGCCTTATAAAGCGTGGTTATAAGGTTCCTGAAGATGTTTCCGTGGTGGGATTTGATAATACGTATCTGTCAGAGATGATGTCACCAAGCCTCTCCAGTATTGGCTGCGATTATGACGAGTACGCCAAATATGTCATAAGCATCATACTTGACGTAATTGAGAGTGGTGCCGGAGGTAAGCATGATTCTCAGCTCTATGTTAACAGCAAGTATGTAAAGAGAGAATCGACAGCGATATAAAAGATATACAATCCCCAATGACATTCTTTAGATGCTTTTGGGGATTTTTATATGAAATGAATGTATAATTTTGTTGTGACAATAAATATTCATTAGGAAAGTGAGGTATTTTGATGGAGAGAGTTGAGAAGTTTTTAAAAGAAGCAGGCACTTATTACCTTGCAACCGTTGATGGGGATCAGCCAAAGGTACGTCCTTTCGGAACTGCTCATATTTTCGAAGGAAAATTGTATATTCAGACCGGAAAGGTAAAAGATGTATCCAAACAGATCCATGCTAATCCTAAGGTTGAAATCTGCGCATTTAAGGGTGGAGAATGGCTCCGCGTTGCAGGAACTCTTGTAGAGGATGACAGACTGGAAGCTAAGCAGTCCATGCTTGATGCTTATCCTTCTCTTCAGGGAATGTATAAGGCTGATGACGGAAATACTGAAGTATTCTACATTAAGGACGCTACAGCTACATTCAGTTCTTTTACACATGAACCTGAAGTGGAGAAGTTCTGAGTAGAGAATAATTAAATGATGTAAAGATAAAAAGTGATTCTATAGAATGTGATTCAAGAATCCTGACATCATTAAATTAGTGATTAGTGTAAGATTATATATAGTTTTTTTAATGGGTATTTTAATTAGTATATTAGTATTTCTATGACAGAAAACGAGTAAGATAGCTGTATATGACAGCATCCTACTCGTTTTTTAATATGTCATTTGAATAGTTTTGCTACAGTAATGAATAATTTAGCGCTTCATCAGAAATCAACTTCTGTATCATAGTAGCAGCACTTGAGAAGCTTTTCCATTTCTTCCTGACTAGGCTGACGAGGATTGGAACCTGTACATGCATCAAGAATAGCATTAGCTGCTATATCGTGAAGCCTTTCAAGGAAAATATCCTCGGGAACAAATCCAACTTCAGCTGGAAGTCCATCAGCGCCGTAATGATTGATACTGTGAGGAATATTGAGGTCATCGTTCATCTTGCGCAGATATTCAATGAGAAGTTTAACCTTTTCATCATCATTTGAGCCACCAAGGTGCATGTAATCAGCGATAACGCCATAACGCTGTTTTGCTACAGGATCTTTTGCGTTGAAAGCTACAACCTTTGGCAGGTACATAGCATTTGCAGCACCATGGATGATGTGTGCTCCAAGATCAGCGAAAACAGCACCAGTCTTGTGAGCCATTGAGTGTACAATACCAAGAAGAGCGTTTGAGAATGCCATTCCTGCAAGACACTGAGCGTTGTGCATTGCATCTCTAGCGTCCATATCTTCATTGTAGGATTTAACAAGATTATCCATGATCATCTCTATTGCATGGATTGCAAGAGGATCGGTATAATCGCAGTTAGCTGTTGAAACATACGCCTCTACAGCGTGTGTCATAGCATCCATACCTGTATGAGCTACGAGCTTCTTAGGCATTGTGTGTGCAAGCTCAGGGTCAACAATCGCAACATCAGGTGTGATCTCGAAATCTGCGATAGGATACTTAATACCCTTCTGATAATTAGTGATAATTGAGAAAGCTGTTACCTCAGTAGCTGTGCCGGATGTAGAAGAAATAGCACAGAATTTAGCCTTTGTGCGGAGTTTCGGAAGACCAAATACCTTGCACATATCTTCAAAAGTAGTATCAGGATATTCATACTTGATCCACATAGCCTTAGCTGCGTCTATAGGTGAACCGCCACCGATAGCAACAATCCAGTCAGGCTGGAATTTCTGCATAGCTTCTGCACCCTTCATTACAGTCTCAACTGATGGGTCAGGCTCGATGCCTTCAAACAGTTCAACTTCCATTCCTGCTTCCTTAAGATAATCTTCAACCTTCTGCAGGAATCCTCCCCTTTTCATTGATCCGCCGCCAGTGCAGATCATTGCCCTTTTTCCTTCAAAAGTTTTAAGAGCTTCCAAAGCGCCCTTTCCATGATAGATGTCTCTGGGCAGAGTAAAACGTGCCATACCTAAATACCTCCTATAAAATAATATCTGTTAAAAAAATAACGTAACCACCTGTATATTATTATATAGGCATATTTCACATAAATCAAATCTTGATTTTTTGAAATTTGGTCATATTGACGTAAGGGCTTTGGGAGTCCACTTACTAATAAAGTGATGCAAGAGGCAAATGTAAATATATGAGGTCGACATCATAAAGTTCAATTGATAAAATTGTGACATTACAGTAATATGAAGAAATAGGTGTTTTACAGAATACAAATTAAGGGGTTTGGCGATATGAAGGCATATCAGTTAAAGATAACAATAAAAGGGTCTAAGCCGCCAATATGGAGAAGATGTATTGTTCCTGCAGGGATTAGTTTTTCACAGCTGACAGTTCTTTTCCATAAAATTATTGGCTGGTGGGAAGGACATCTTAGCCAGTATACATTTGAAAGCCTGGGTGTAACTCTTATTGAGAATGCGGGTGATTATATCGGCAGTCGCTGGGATGAAGTGGAGCTTGATTCTTCAGAGCATCTTATTGATGAGTTTTTTGATGAGGCTAAGTCTTTTACCTATTGGTATGACTTTGGTGATGACTGGAAGCATAAAGTTCAGATTGAGAAAGTATTAGAGGACTACGAGTATAATTATCCGATGGTGCTTAAATTTAAGGGTGATACTCCTCCTGAGGACTGTGGCGGCATATGGGGGTATTACCATATGTTGGATGTGCTTGAGCATCCTGACGATCCTGAATATGAGGAAGTCAAGGAATGGTTTGATGAAATAAGTGGTGCTCACTATGATATGGAACTTGTAAATCAGGAGCTTGCCAAGTATAAAAAGACAAAGAAAAAGATCAAACCCATAAAGGAAGTAGATTTACTCTATAAAGAAAACGATATAAGAGCGTCACTTAATCTTGACCAGGTAGTGGTACCATCCGGTAAGGAGAGTGTTCCTGGAAGTAAGAAAAAAGCCGGTAAGAAAGCTAATGATAAAGAGATTAAGGATGCCATAAAAAAGCTTGGCGATACTATTGAAAAATATGTGGATACAAAGCGTCAATTCGATGAAAGCCTGCGGGATACATATGGTGACGACAATGTTGACGATTACTATGAGTTTTTGGAGCATAGTAACAATGGTGAAGCAAAGCTTAAGACTATATTTGATTATAGTAACTGGAAAGATGTTACTGTTGAAAAATCCAGAAATTCCATGCAGGATTTAATGCTGAATCTGCGAGATATTGACATTAAGAATTACATGAAATATTTTCAGATTCCTGATACAAGTGGGACCAAAAAGCTTTCACGAATCAAGAAAATTCTGGAAGTACTTGGTGAAAATCCACAGTATTATCTTTATATGTATGCAAAAGATGAAGTGGAGGTTCTTTTTCAGCTATTTAGTGGTGATATCAGTGATATAGAATTTAGCGAATTTATTCCTGATGAAGTAGAGTTTGCTATTATTGTAAGTCTTCTTATGGGAATAATTGAGGTAAAAGAAAAGGGGACAAAGGTCCAGATAAAATTTGCTGAAGATGCTGACAAGGCTGTTGAAGCCATACGCGAAGTTTACAAGACATCAGGCAAGAAGATTTATAAAGAACTTGAAAAATTTGACCGTCAGATAGGTGGTCTTATGCGTAATTATGGTGTAGTTGAGATTAACAGACTTGCGCCTATTATCAAGGATATATGGGGAAAAGATGTTGATTCTAAGGATACTATAATCAAAACATATCTTCACTGCACCATGCCTAGCAGGTTGTCAACAGCAACAGATTATTTGGCAGGAGAATCATATGTTGTTGCGCCGGGAATAGATGCACAGTCTGTTATGGAATATCGCAAGAATAAGCTTAGCTCTGATGTGGATTACAGGCCATTTACCAAGAACGATCCAAATGTTTCCAGCAGTGATATGTGCGAGAGTTATTTTTGCTGGGAAGATATGGAAGGGCTTTTTGAACAGGAATTACAGCTTGATTCGGATGAAATTGGGCAAAATATGGAATATCTTTTCATGAAGACTCTTGATGGTTGTGATGCGACAGAGTTGTTTGATGTATTGTGTGATATATATCCAACAGATAATCCCTTTATTCTATCCCAGTACTGGATGATAAGTTCAAGTTGTGTGCTTGAGACAGGAATTCCGCATTTGATGGGGCATTCCAGATATGAGTATTTCGAACTGACAGGTCAGAGGCCTCCGGAACTACCTATAACCAAGTTTGGCACAAATGGTAAAAAGAGCAAGGGACCCAAGGCGCATCTTCTTAATTTCCCGGAAGATATCCAGTGGGAGCTGTATGAATTACAGCTTACTGATAAGATGAAGGATAAGAAAGAAGAGTATGCACAGCGCGCAGAGGTCATGCTAAATAAATATCCTGAGAATCTTGAGCTAATGGCTATGATGGTGGATCTTTTCCTTGCATTTGATATGAAGGATAAGAGCAAATTTTTGCTTCATAGGATGAAAAAGTTGGATTCAAGCCTGTCTACAGAAGTAAACCGGATGCTTAAGATGATTGATAAGGGAATTATCCCCAATTATATTGATTCAGAACTCCCATTTCATGATGATGTAAACGATTTTAATCTATGGGGTGAAGATGATTTTGATGTAGTGCAGCAGCCTGTTGTTCGTGAACATCCTAAGATTGGTAGAAATGATCCATGTCCTTGTGGCAGCGGCAAGAAATTCAAGAAATGCTGTATGGGCAAGGAAATATATGATTAGGGATATGGTGGAATGTAATTGAATACATTTGATAAATGCGCGGCTTTTAGTAATTAGACTGAAAGCTGTGTATTTTTATACTATTAAAAAAAGAGCCTGTCCCTAAAAGTGTACTTTTTTGGACAAGCTCGATTTGTATTCTATCCCAAAAACTAAAATAGTGCAATAGTCTATTTTAAAAATAACGATATATTGGAAAAATTGTCTCAATAAGAGGTGGCTTCTATACGAAATATAAAATGTTACTTTAATAAATCTATTTGTAGGCAAGAAACTACGGTGATATTTCCAATAGGAATACATTCTTAAGTCTTTATCAAAGAATGAATACTATTTGTAACAGATTACCGCTGCAGTTTCTTGGGTTGGAGGTACTTATGAGTTCAAGAACAATAGGTTATGCCAGGGTAAGCAGTCGTGATCAGAATGAAAACAGGCAAATTGATTTGTTGTTAAAAATTGGAGTAAAGCCAGACGATATTTTTATTGATAAAGAATCAGGCAAAGATTTTAATCGACCTAAATATAATGAAATGATTGCAAATATTCATGAAAATGATACCCTCTATATTTCAAGCATAGATAGGCTTGGGAGAAATTATGAGGAAATAATAGTTCAATGGAAGAAGATAACTAAGGACATGCATGCGGATATCGTGGTTTTAGATATGCCCCTTTTAGATACAAGAGAGTCAAAAGATTTTATTGGGATTTTTATCAGTGATCTTATCTTGCAGATACAATCATTTGTTGCAGAGAATGAGCGCAATAATATAAGGACAAGGCAAAGAGAAGGAATCATAGCAGCTAAGAACAGAGGCGTAAAATTTGGTAGACCTAAAACAAAATTGCCGCGTGATTTTTCAGAAGTATGTCTTTTACTTAAAAATAATGAATGCTCAATTAGGGAAGGCGCAAAGAAATGTAAGATGAAAAAGTCGACATTTTACAATAAAGTAAAAGAAGCGGGTGTTATTTAATTCCTGTATAATAATTAAGGGGGCAATCATACTGATTGCCCCCTATAGTGCTAGATTTCACCATACTTATCCTTATATTTTTGAAGCAGTAAATTCAAATTTGCCAGGGCAATATCTTGATCAGCAATCGTGGCATCCTTATCAGCAATTATGGCCTCTTGATTAGCAATAGTGGCATTTTGATTCGCCATTATAACCTTATCCTCTTCAATAATAGGCATTAACTGCTCCTCAGCGTCAGTAAACCCAGCGGTGTATTGTGAAGCACTCTGTTCGCGATAGCGGCGCTGTCCTTCAAGAATTTCTCTGGTCTGATCATCTGCATTTATTGTGTACATCAAGTCTCCCACCTCCTCGATAGCATCGTTGCCTTTTGCTAGGGCTTTGAACTCTTCCCATGTAGTGGCATTAAATAACTTTGCCCAATAAACAACATTATTGTTTATATCTTCATCTGTTGCAAGGTCTGTATGGTTCAATTGTAGCACGTTGAGAGCGAAATTTTTAGTATAAGGAATATGATTTTTTGTGTTCATTAACAGGAAATGTGCATAAAATTCCGGATTATCAGGAAAAAGTTCCTGATTCGTTATACAAAAATGAGTTGTAGGCATAAGATGACTGTAATCCTCGCCTTCTTTCAAACTGTCAAAGGCTCTGCATAGGTATAATATGGATCTTAGAATCCAGTATTTATCAGTATACATCTGAAGTTCAATGTTAAGGATCTCTCCATTGTTGAGGAGAAGCTTTAAATCCATGACCGTTTCTTTTTGCAGAGCATTAAGATCAATAGGGTTTTGGACAAGAATATCCTTTACCATACTTGGATCAATTCCTTTAAGAGAGCATACGAGTCCTTTAAGTGCCCGTTTTGACTGCTGCATTACGTAATGAAGCATGATATCACTTGTAAGTGAGAATTCGATTGTTCCTGTTGCATTCTGATAGGAACTGATATTAAGATTGTTACTACTCATTAAAAAATCCTTTCAATAAAAATAAGTTTGGAAAATGCAGCGATATCGCTGACTATGCCACGAATGTGACATTCTGCTCTGAAAAGAGCACAGAAAGAATTTTAACATCAGTTTCCGTGAACATGCAAGAAAAAAATTCTTAATCTTTCTTAATAATTCCACTACATATCCCACATACAAGAACGTTATACCAGACAGTTTTATTGGTGGATAACCAAATCCATCAGAAAGCAGCATATAGACTGCAAAAAACACCTGTTTCAGGTGTCCAAAAAAGTACACCTTTTTGGACACTATGAGGAGCGGGGAAATGCTTGAAAACAGTGTCAAGGGTAAAAAAGTCCTTTTTATTACCACAAAAAATATAGATTACATTCGAAATACACAGGAAATCAGAATTCTTAAGGAAAATGCAGATGAATTAAAGATTATTCATTCTGTTAAGAAAAACTATGCCTTAAGAATTATTGATGTTTGGGGACAAATTCTAAAAAGCAGACGTAAAAGAGCATCTTCTGGATCAACCATCCAAGACTGTGATGTTATTTTTATTGGCTTTGCTCCACAATTAGTCCTTCCATTCTTAGGAAGGAAGTTCAAGGGTAAACAAATCATAATAGATTTCTTTATCTCTGTCTATGACACATTAATTTGCGATAGAAAATTGTTTCGCAAAGGCGGATTTATTGCTTTTCTCAGCCACAAGCTTGATGAAGTAACAATAAGGAAAGCTGATTACATTATTACTGATACCAAAGCGCATGCAAAGTTCTTTGTAGAAGAGTTTGGCGCTGACCAAAGGAAAACAGAAACAATTTATCTGGAAGCTGATCAAAACATATATTATCCACGAGTTACAAAAAACATAAATTATCCAAACGATAAAGTGAAGGTCTTGTACTTTGGAAGCATTCTCCCATTACAAGGGGTGGATATAGTACTGGATGCAATAAGGCTTTTGAAAGATAACGCAAATATCGCTTTCGAAGTAATCGGGCCTATACCTCAGAAATACAATAAACCGATTCAGGATAATGTGAAATACATAGACTGGTTATCCCAAGAAGAACTGGCAAACCACATTGCAGATGCGGATCTCTGCCTTGCAGGTCACTTTAATAAAGAAATTAAAAAGGCTGACAGGACTATCCCAGGTAAAGCATATATATATGAAGCAATGGGAAAAGCAATGATTCTTGGCAACAGTTCCGGAAACAGAGAGCTTTTCCAGGAAGATGAGTCTCATATATTTGTTGAGATGGGAAATGCTATGGATTTGGCAAAGAAGATTAGAAATTGGTCTGTGAATAGAGAAGAAAAGCTTATATCAGCGATTAATTAAGAGGAAAAAGACAATCATAGAAATAAATGTGTTATTTGCACTCTATGAAAAAAGCATATGTGATACATGACTAAACCAGGAAATGAGAAGAATGTATGGGGATTTATAAAACAATTAAAAAAGTATATGCCAGTAATGCGTTTTTTCAAGTGATTGTTTATATATGCTTCTTGGTTTCGGGGGCGCTAACATCATGTGTTTATCTTATTTTGAGGATTTTACCTATAAATAAGAAGAAAATTGTTTTTTGCAACATGAAGGGAAGCCGATATGGTGATAATCCAATGGAGATATCACAGGCATTACATAGAATTAGGCCAGACTTTGAAATTGTTTGGTTGTTAAATGGAAATCAAAATATTGAAGTTCCTAATTATGTAAAGAGAGCAGAACATAGCTATTTTAATCGGGCATTCGAGCTTGTGACAGCAAAAGTGTGGGTAGATTCAAATACAAAAGAGTTTGGAGTACGTAAGAGAAAAGAACAATTGTACTTACAGACTTGGCACGGGAGTTATGGGATAAAAAAGATTGGCTTGGATGTTGATAATAGCTCAGGAATGATTGATAAAGTTCTATTCCCATCTAATTCAAGAATAACAGACGCTATGATTTCAAATAGCAAAATGACTAGTGAGATTTATCGAAGAGCTTTTGGCTTTAAGAATAATATGCTTGAAATCGGTAGCCCGCGAAATGATGTTTTTTTTAATGAAAATCAGAATGAAATTGTTAATAAGGTAAAAGAATTCTTTAATATCGGAAACAAAAAAATACTTTTATATGCGCCAACGTACAGATCAACACTATCTGTTGATTTCTTCACAATAGATCTTCAAGGATTAGAAAAAGTTTTAGAGGAAGTTACAAAAGAAAGCTGGTGCATTTTAGTAAGACTACATCCTCAGAATATCAGTGATGCTAAGAATTTAAAAATAGGTGGAAATATCCTCAATGCTACTGAATATACTGTGATGCAAGATTTGTTGGTAGCATCAGACTGCCTTATCACAGATTATTCAAGCTGTATGTTCGACTTTATAACAAAGCCAAAGCCATGTTTCATCTATGCACCTGATTTGGATGAATTTGAAAATGATAGAGGAAATTATTGGAAGATAAATGATCTTCCTTTCCCGGTTGCAAGAAATAATAAGGAATTATTTGATAATGTTCGGGAATTTGATTTGGATATGTACAAGGAAAATGTTGTAAAACTTCATGAGAAAGTGGGGCTTTGTGAAACGGGCAAGGCATCTGAATTAGCTGTGAACTATATCCTTGATTTTATTGAGAATGGTGGAAAAAGAAAATGAATATTGCAGTAATATTTGCTGGCGGTGTAGGCAGGAGAATGCATACAAAGGATTTGCCTAAGCAATTTCTTGAAGTATATGGAAAGCCAGTAATTATACATACTCTTGAAAAATTTGAAAATCATAGTGAGATAGATGCTATTGTGATTGCTTGTGTTAAAGACTGGATTCCACATATGAATAGTCTTCTTGCTAAATATCACATTACTAAGGTTAAAAGTGTAGTAATGGGTGGAGCAACAGGTCAGGAATCAATATACAACGGGTTAATGGCTGCTAAGGCAATTGCTTATGAGAAAGCTGTTGTCCTTATTCATGATGGAGTAAGACCTTTTATCACGGAAAAACTAATATCAGATAATATTGCTTCGGTGAAAAAACATGGTTCCGCAATTACTACCACCAAAGTAACAGAAACAATATTAGTTGTAAATGAAGATGCACTCATTGAAGAAGTTCCTGAGCGTAGTAATTCTAGGCTGGCAAAGGCACCGCAAAGTTTTTACTTGGATGACATTATGGCTGCGCATGAAAAAGCAAGAGCTGAAAATAGAAATGATTTTATTGATAGTTGCACTTTAATGCAGCATTATGGGGCAAAACTTCATCTAGTTGATGGCCCTATTGAGAATATAAAGGTAACGACTCCACAAGATATATTTACGATGAGATCTGTATTTGAAGCAAATGAAATATTAAAAATGCAGGAGCAGATTGGATGAGTTGAATGATGTGCTTTAATATGCACTCAAATGGGGGAATAAAGTGGATATTATTGGAGATATATCGAAATATAGAAAGCAATTAATGGGATTGGCTACAATTTGGATAATATATTTACATTTTTGTAATTATGGAAACTGGAAATACATTCCATTTGGTTTATTCAATAGCCTATTTGGTTCTGTTGGTGTTTCAATTTTCTGTATATTATCAGGGATGGGTATAGCATTT
Organism: Butyrivibrio sp. YAB3001; assembly: GCF_900112195.1. GTDB lineage: Bacteria > Bacillota > Clostridia > Lachnospirales > Lachnospiraceae > Butyrivibrio. The sequence continues at coordinate 26,813 of NZ_FOKR01000007.1, read as the reverse complement.
TCTCTAACTAAAGGAAATGTTTTAGATTATTTTATTAGAAGAATGAGAAGATTGTTTCCGGCTATTATTCTCATTTGTACTCCTTTTTTTGCTTATAGGGATTTTTTTCTCAATGTAGAAGAACATGGTGTATGCCGCTTTTTTCTTGATATTACTGGATTATCATTTTGGATGTTTGGTGATGAAAGATTTTGGTATCTTTACTTTATTATTCTTATGTACCTGCTATCCCCGATATTTAATCATTGCAACTCGAAATGTATGGGAGTAGTTATTGTCTTAGTATCAATCGTATTTCCATTTGTGTTGAATGCTTGTTTTAACACATTTTTCGTCAATGCTCATTTGGCAATACCACGTGTAACTCCATATCTCATCGGTTTTTTCCTTCAAAAATGGGGGGATACGCAGCTAAAGGTGACCAAACGCAGCTTTATTATCATAATACTCACGACATTATTGGCTCAGCCGCTTCGTTTGCTTGGTAATCATATATTAAATCGTTCAGTTCAAGTAATGATTGCAATTGCCATCATTATGATATTTATTCGTATTTATCCTTATATATCGAAAATAGCTTTTATGAATAAACTTTTGATGTTTTTTGGCGAACACTCATTGGAGTTTTATCTTGTTCACGTTGCTCTGATATGGCTGTTCAAAGGACCTTGGGGGCTTGAATTAACTGAACTTATAAATCTTTTGCTTATTTTTATATTAACAATTATGTATGGCACATTTGTACATAAAGTATCTTTGATTGAGAAAGGCAGTGCTTCTAAAAAATGAAAAAAATTCTGCTCATGGGTATAACTGGAATTAATAATTTTGGTGAAGAACTTATTGCTGATTGTACAGAGTATATCGTTAATCATAACGACAAAAAATGTGAGTATGACATTTCCATAGAATCTTTCGAACCCAAAATGTCTTTTCTGAAAAAAATACTATATTACCTTTTTATTGGAATATCTAAGTTTGATAAAAAGTCTACGATATCTGCTTATTGCGTCAAAATTGCTGCATTTCTTAGATGTTTTAATGTTTATTCATCAAAAATTAAGGATTGTGATGCTCTTATATTTGCTTGTGGCAGTATTAAATATGGAACCCAAAAACTATGGGCATATTATTCATTAGCTGTCGATATCGCAAATAAATATGATAAGCCTATTATGTTTAGCGGAAGTAATATACAAAAGTTTGATGCTAATGACTATAGATGCATGTACTTAAGAAAACATATGGTGAGTGAAAATGTTATAAAGATATCTACGCGTGATTTTTGGGGAGGGGTTGAAAAACTTAGAAATGATTATCGGATTCCAGAGAGAATAGAATGTGAGCGAGTTGGTGATTCTGCTTTTTTTATTCCAGAATGCTACGGAGTTAAAAAGAATCCTAAAGAAAAGGTTGGAATAAATGTAATTGTTGGAAGCATTATTTCATTGTATGGAGGAGATATATCTTATAACCAGCTGTTAGATATTTATATTACGCTGATACAAGAATTGGAACGAAATGGTATAGCATGGGAACTTTTTTCAAATGGATTGCCTTTAGATACTCTTTTTGGAAAAAAAGTTTTAATTGGTCTAAAAAAGTCAGAAAAAGAGATACGTATTCCTAAAAATCAGATGGAATTATTAGACATTATTTCTGGTTATAAAGTTATTTTGGGAGCAAGATTGCACGCATGTATATCCGCCTATTCTATGGATATCCCTTTTGCAGGCTTTTTTTGGGATGATAAAATAGTGGATTTCTCAAGAGCTACGGGAACAGAGCAATTGTTTTTTACTGCTGCAGACCTGGATGGTATTAGGATGGCTCAAAAATTGGCATATTTATATTCTAATGGCTATGAATTTGATCAAGATAGAAAAAAACAGTTGAAAAGTGCAACACAAGATGCAATAGACGAGTTTTTATTGGGGCTTAGTAAGGAGAAATCATTTGAAAACTAATATTTTATTTATAACAGCTGGAAATATTGGGAGAGGCGGCATTCAAACTGTCTTGTTGCAATGGCTGAATCAATTGAAGGATGAAGATTTGCACTTTATTTGGTATTCACCAGGAAAGGTTATCGATAAATGTTTTTATGATGAATTTGGAAAATATGATATAGAGATCATTAGTGGAAATCATGCGGATTCCTGGCGGAAGTATTCTGCTATAGTGCAGGATCTAAAGAGGATACTTGCAAATAATAGTATTGATATTGTTCATATAAATACTGGAGCTATTTATTTACACTGTATTGCCATTTATTTTGCAAAGAAAAATAGGATAAAAAGAATTATTTCCCACTCTAGAAATACAGGTCTTGAAAAGAGTTTTATTAGTAAAGGCGTTCACAATATAATGCGGTCATATATATATCATAATGCATCCCAGATAGCAGGGTGTTCTCAAAATGCTATTCGATGGCTGATTGGTTCAGAAAATGCTAAAAGAAGTGGGAAAGTTATTCCCAATGCAATTCCTTTGAATAAATTTGCATTTGATAATGAAATCAGATCTGAGTATCGGATGTCAATGGACAGTATTTCTGATAAAAAAGTGTTAGGTGCTGTTGGAAAATTGAATGAACAAAAGAATTTTGAGTTTTTAATTGATGTAATGAAAGATTTATCTGATGTAGATAATGACTATGCTCTGTTATTGTTTGGTAGTGGAAAAAAAGAAAAAGAACTAAAGGATAGAGTAAAGAGTCTTAATCTTGAAAAAAAAGTGTATTTTATGGGGACGAGTGATCAGATAGATAAATGGTTGCAGGCTATAGATGTATTCCTAATGCCAAGTAAATGGGAAGGGTTTGGAAATGCTGCAATAGAGGCTCAAGCGGCAGGGCTTCCATGTGTATTGTCAGATGTAATGACAGAGGAAGTAAAAATCCTAGACTGTGTTAGTTATTTACCAATTAATAATACAGAAGCATGGTGCTATGAAATTAATTCTCTAATAAAAACAGGACAATCAATATTTGAAAGGAGTAGTAATAGTGCGAAAGGAGTAAATTCAAAATTTAACTCCGAAAATGCTGTAAAAGATTTAAAGGATATCTATGGAATCAAATGAAGATAATAAAAAAAGATGTTTTAAAAAGAATAATTGAATTGTTTTTGATTTTTTTAGTAGTAAGTTCCACAAGAATATATATATCAGCCAATACTATAGGAATTTATACAACAAGTGATGAAGTTTCTGCAATCAGTATTGCTCCCAGAATTGCGGGGTTCGATTGGTCTGATGTTGTATCTCAGGCAGGTTATTATGGAATAGGATATTTGTTTATATATGCGCCATTATTTCGACTAGGTCTTGATTCTCTACTAATCTATAAAATCATGATTTTAGGTTCGGCGATAATACTTGGGTTTTCTTCGATTGTATGCAATAAGATAATTCATGATTTTTTTCCGGAAATAAAATCTACTGAACGAATGCTTTTTTCTATGGTATGTGGATGTATGAGTTTTTGCAGCACGTATCAACCATCCATGCGAAATGAAGAAATGCTGATTCTTGTATGTTGGCTAATTTCTTATTGCCTTTTCGAGATAATAGAACACAATTATTTGAGGTACAGAATAGCTCTTATTATATTATGTTTATATTCCTTGACACTTCATGAAAGAGCCGCTGTTTTTGCTATGAGCTTAATAGCAATATCTATTGTATATTTTCTTATAACTAAGAAAAGGATAGTAAGTATATCGGATGCGGTGCTTCTTATAATTGGAGCTGTTATTATTAAAGCATTTCTTAAAATGTACAGAAACTCAATTTGGAGCGGAACAAGTGTGGTAAGAAATACTTCCGTTACTAATACTGTTGTTATAGGTTTATCAAGAATTGGGGTAGATAAGTATTATTTGAAGTCGATTTTTTCGATTCTATTTGGAGTAAATTATACCACGTGTGCGGTATCGTGTTGTTTGTTTGCAATTGCACTTACAGCGATAATAATTCAATTCGGAAAAAGTATAAAAAAAGATGATGAGGATATTTCATCAGTTTATGTTGTTGGTATATACAGCTTAGTTTGCTACCTTATTATATTAATTGGATTGATTTTAACCTGGGGAGATAATGTATATTATGGTTTCAAATCGGAAACTACTGATTGGTTCTATCATTATAAAGCTTTTACTTATTTGAGATATCCAGGTTTTGCTGTGCCGACTATATCTATGACTGGACTAATCATTTGGCATGAAAATCCCAAGAAACGTAAGGAAATATCTTTGTGGTCAGGGATGTTTATAATGATCATGACCATTCTATGGCATTGGTTGATACTACCTTATATTTCGAACCAAAAAGCATTGATGTTTTTACCTATAACAGCGTTAGATTACAGTATAAAAGTTGATTCAAATAATTGGGTTTTTACCATGCAGATTGTGTTATTGATTGCATTGTTCTGGATACTTGTAGCTAACAAAAAACATTCTACTATTATTATGTCAATATTCCTAATTATATATCTGAGTATGGCTAGAATATATGCTTTTAATAATATTGAATTAAAGGCAGAAGAACGTGTGCTTACAAATGCAGATGCAGGAGTTAGTTTAATTAATTATCTGAAAGAGAATACAGAAAATAAGTTAGAAATTAATTCAATTGATGTTGACCGAGAAAGCGATCATCAAATTTGGTATTTATATCAGTTCTATTGCTATGATGTTCACATCATTCCCAATCTGCCTAATCTTGCAAATGAAGAAATAATAATATTGACTAACGGAATAATACCTGAGTGCGAAGATAATAATGATATTTTGTGTTATCAACTTGACAATAATGAATATATCTATTACAAGGGGGATTCGATTAGTTCATTACTTCAAAACTATTTAAAAAATTAAGGGATTAGTAATATGCGTGCAAAAAAAGCTTTAATCAATACTGTCATGGCAATACTAAGAGAAATAGTTGTTGTCATATGTAATTTTATTTTGCCTCGTTTAATCTTATCACATTATGGTTCTACTTATAATGGTTTAATTTCGTCGATAGAGCAATTTTTGACATATGGAAATCTTATGCAATTTGGTATAGCTGGTGCAACAAGAGCTGCATTATATAAGCCTATCAGCGAAAATAATCTTGACTCTATTAGTACTATTTATATTACTACTAGAAAATTTATGCATAAATTATCGTGCTTTTTTGTACTATTAGTTTTTATTATGATTTGTATTTATCCATATTTATTTATAGATAAATTTGATTGGTTTTTTACAGCATCACTCGTGATGATATTGGGAATAAATGCATTAGCCATAAATTTTCTTGGGATATCTTATAAAGCGATACTTGCTGCAGATCAAAGGCAATATTTAATAACAGGTTCGCAAATAGCGTGTGTAATTATCTCTACAGTCACATCTGTGATGCTCATTGATAATGGCGCGGATATTCGTCTTGTAAAACTTGTTGCTGCTTTATCGTTTTGTTTACAACCTTTTTTACTAAAATATGCAGTTGATAAATCTTTTAAAATTGACTATGCTGCAAAACCTGATAATAAGATAATAGGTCAGCGGTGGGATGCGTTTGCACACCAAATGGCGACATTTGCACACGATAATACAGATGTTGTTATTCTTACGTTATTTTTGGATTTAAAGGAAATTTCAGTATATGCAATATATAGAATGGTAGTAAATGGTGTTAAGGCAATAATAAACAGCTTGGGATCTGGTATAGAAGCAGCTTTTGGAAATATGATTGCGCGTAAGCAGAAAGAATCCTTAAATGCTGCGTTTAAAATGTTTGAGATTACATTATTTTACCTTAGTGGAATAGTTTTTTCATGCGCTATTGTGTTAATTCTTCCTTTTGTTGATGTATATACAAAAGGGGTTACAGATGTCGATTATCAGAGACCTTTATTTGGATTATTGTTTTGTATAGCAGAACTGTTATGGTGCATAAGAATACCATATCAAGTTGTAACGCAGGCAGCGGGCCATTATAAACAAACAAGAAATGGAGCAATTATTGAGCCAATTATTAATATCATTATTTCACTGTGCTTAGTTAATATTATGGGAATGAATGGTGTAATAGTGGGAACTATTATTGCTATGACATATAGGACAATTCAATATTCACTTTATTCAACAGCTCATGTTTTGGAAAGAAAATACAATTTGTTCTTATACAGAATCATTGTATTGATAATGCAGATGTTATTATCTTGTTTTGTTTCTAGATTTTTTGTTTTAGAAGTAAAAAGCTATTTTTCATTCTTTGAATTAGCCTTAGGTAGAGGTGTAATAATTGCTGTGGTTTCTATGTTTGTTGCTGTATTGTTCGATAGAAAGTATTTGAAGTCTGTTCTTGCATATTATCAAAAACGTTAATTTTTAAAATAAGGCACTTTTACGTTTGATTTTGTAATCTTTAGTTGATTAGTAATAAGGAGTATTATCTAACTCATGCAAGTTTTCTGAGTGCTTATGAATGAGAAATTTGACATTAGATAGGAACAAAGTATTGATGAATTATAAGTTAATGGTTGTAGCAACAGGTATATAGGGGGGAGTATGTTATTCAACTCAATTGATTTTTTAATCTTTTTTCCAATAGTTTTATTGGTCTACTATGTGATTCCAGATAAGATTAAATATTTATGGCTTTTAGTAGCAAGTTACTATTTTTACATGTGCTGGAATGCTAAATATGCATTACTTATTCTGACATCAACAGTAATCACATATTTAAGTGGAATATTGATAGATGCAATTAAAAATGGAAAAATATTTGGCTTATGTGATTCGCTTAGCCTTAATGGTGCTTCTGCTGAAAATGCTCAGGATAATCAGGAGGCAGTAGAAGAGGTAAAGACTCATTTAAAGAAAATAGTTGTAGCTATAAGTTTTTTATCAAATATCGGAATTCTATTTTACTTCAAATATACAGGATTTGCATGCAATCTTCTTGCTGATGTTTTTTCAAGGTTCAACGTGCAGCTGAATTTGCCGGAATTCGATATTATTCTTCCTGTTGGAATTTCTTTTTACACGTTTCAGGCGCTTAGTTACACCATGGACGTTTATAGAGGAGAAATATATGCAGAGAAGAATTTCTTCAGATACGCTCTGTTTGTTTCATTTTTCCCACAATTGGTTGCAGGTCCTATTGAAAGATCTAAGAATCTGTTAAAGCAGCTTGCTGTACCGCAGAAATTCAATTATGAAAAAGCAAAAGAAGGACTGATTTTAATGCTCTGGGGATACTTTTTGAAATTGGTTCTTGCTGATAGGATTTCTATTTTTGTAGATACAGTTTATGGCGATACGGAGACATATCCAGGGTATTTTCTACTGTTGGCAACGGTTTTGTTTGCGGTTCAGATTTATTGTGACTTTGCTGGTTATTCTACGATAGCTGTTGGTTCAGCTAAGATACTTGGCGTTGAACTTATGAAGAATTTTAATGCACCATATTTGTCTACTTCTGTTGCAGAATTTTGGAGAAGATGGCATATATCTTTAACTTCATGGTTTAAGGACTATCTCTATATTCCGCTTGGTGGAAGTAGGAAAGGCAAAGTGAGGAAGTATATTAACAAGATAATTGTCTTTCTTGTAAGTGGTCTCTGGCATGGCGCTGATTTATCTTATGTGGTTTGGGGCGGAATAAACGGGGTATATCAGGTTATTGGTGAAATATTGCAGCCATTAAGAAATCGCGGTGTTAAATTATTGGGGCTTAACAGAGAATCTATGGGGCATAAACTGGTTCATATGATAGGGACGTTTGTCTTGATTGATTTTACTTGGATATTCTTTAGAGCAAGTAATATCGGTCAGGCATTGGAAGTTATCAAGTCCATTTTTATTGTTCATAATCCATGGGTTTTGTTTGATGGATCAATTTATGAATGCGGACTTGACATAAAGAATTTTTGGTTGATGTTATATTGCATTTTGATTCTTTTGATTGCTGATTGTTGTAAGAGGAAGAGAGTAGTTATCAGCGATATTATTCTCAAGCAGGATTATTGGTTTAGAATCCTGTTTGTTTCCGGAACAGTACTGTTTATTTTGTTATTTGGAAAATGGGGACCAACATTTGATCAGGCAAGTTTTATTTACTTTCAGTTTTAGGCGTTCGCTGTTTTTATAAGAAAAGAGGAATTGCAATGAAGAAATATATAAAGAGATTGGTATGTGTATTAGCGGTTATTGCAATAATAGTCGTTGGAATCTACAAAATGGGGTGGTTAGTCAGACCAGTTAAGACAGATATTTGTATAAACGCAATCAATACCTTTCATGAAATTCCTGATAACTCAATCGAAGTAATGGGGTATGGTTCAAGTCATATGTGGCGCGGCATGAATCCTATGGAATTGTATTCCAAGTATGGCATTGGCGCATATAATTATGGATGCAACTGGCAGAAACTCAATACAACATTGTTATTTTTCAAGGATTCTCTAAAGACACAGAAGCCAAAAGTTGCACTTATTGAGACCTTCATGGTGGGTGAGTGTCTTGAGGATATTAATGTTAATGGTGAAATTTACTACACTTCTGCTATAGATAATGATGATAACAAGGAGATATATCTTAAACAGTGTCTTGGCGATGATAAGGAAAGGTATCTATCGTACTATATCCCGTTTGTTGCATTTCATGATAACTGGAATGATTTACAGAAGAGCAGCTTTAATCCGATGAATAATTATGATGGAAAAGACTTCAGGAAGACTATGGGCTTTGTCAGCTCAGATACTGCTAAGAAAGCAAAAATCCCTGATTATACGACTTTTGAACAAGAGGAACTGAGTGAAACATCAGTTGCAATATTAGATGACATCATGATGACCTGTAGGGCAAATGATATAAAAGTTGTTTTTTATACTGCACCATATCAGGGAGAGTACAAATATGCAAATGCAATGAAGGATTATGCTGAACAAAATGGATGTGCATATTTTAATTTATTTGAATATGTGGATGAGATTGGGATTGATGGAAAGACGGACTTTTCTGATAAAGGTCATCTGAATACCAGCGGTTCGAATAAGGTTGCGGATTTCTTGGGAAAATATCTCAAAGAAACATTCGAATTGACTGATTTTAGGAATATTAAAGGTAACATGTGGGAAAATGAGCTCTAAAGAGGAGATGTTTTATGCAGAGAAAAACAATCGAACAAAGTGAATTAACCTTGGCTGGTTTGCTTAGGCAGATGCGCAAAGATGCAGGCAAGTACCAGAGTGAGATTGCAGAATTACTCAAAGTTAAGAGTGTGACTTACTCTGCGTATGAAAATGGGAGAATTGTTCCGTCAGCGGACAAGCTATATACGTTAGCTAAGTATTATGGCGTTAGCGCGGAAGTTTTTCTTTCGAAACTAGATCCTGATGCTACCAACGATGCTGTGAAAGGTTCTGAATTGCAAAAGGTTAAAGATGATGCAGGTCAGGTGGATGAACTTGTGTATTATTTTAAGAATCTTACTGATTCTCAGAAAAAGGCGGTTTATGACTTGACCAAGACATTGTATATGGATTGATATTTAAATACCGAAGTGAAATTGCAGATTTTCTGAAGATAAGATTATTTCTAAGATTTGGTATTGGGGAAAACTATGTTTTCTGGAAAGAACATTATGGAAGAAAGAACTACATTAAATAGACAGATTTATCTTGATATAGCTAAAGGAATTGGAATAATAATGGTAGTATGGGCACATGCATATGGGCCCATTACCAGTTTTATTGGATCTTTTCACATGCCTTTTTTCTTTTTTATTTCAGGAATGCTTTATAAGGGATATAAACCGGTAAACACATATATTAAAGGGAAACTGAAAAGTCTTTTGATTCCATTTTGGCTATATAATCTCATGTTTTATCCTGTTTTTTTATTCTTTTTTATTGGAAAAAATGGGATTACAAGGTTTGTATAAGAGAAGTTTTAGAAATAATAAGTACTGTTGGTAAGGTCCCGTTTCTAGGTGCGACGTGGTTTTTGGCGGCTTTATTTTGTGTTAAGTATTTGGAAAAATCAAGTGTAGATATTGGATTCTATATTAGTCTTTCTTCACAATATAAGGATTTGGACAAATCAGTTTAATTCTGCTTGATAAATCCTTATTACAGTCTACGAATATGTTAATAATAACATATTCGTCGCATAAATAAAATATTGTTAAATAAAACATATTTTGTATAATGCCCTCCATTTATGTTATACTTAACATAAATGGAGGGCATTATTATGGGTGAAAACGAAATTGATGCAATATTTGAACAGATAAACAAGCTGAAAAAACCTGCTTCTGGCTCGGAAATAACTTCTGCCAACAATGCTAATAGTGCTTTAGGTGATATGCTAAACGGAGTATCCGCCGAAATACAAAGGGTTTTGGACGATAATAAACTTACACAGGAAGATTTGTGCAAAATAACCGGAATGTCCCAGTCTAATATAAGTAAAATACTAAATGGTAAAGTTGCACCGCGACTTGATACGTTACAGAAAATAGCAGCATCTACAAATACAAAACTTGTTGTTAGCTTCGAAAAAATTGGAGGAGATGAATAATGGGACACATCAATTCAATTGAAATAAATAGATTTAGAGGTATCAAACAGCTAGAGATTACTGATTTTTCAAATATAAACCTCATAGTAGGTGATAATAATAGCGGAAAGACCACTTTTCTAGAAGCTATTCAGTTTTTATTTGCAAAAACACAGATTGGCTCTATAAAAAAGATAATTAATCAACGTTCAGTTCTTAGCCCTGATAGAAACAGCTTTTTCGTTTCATTTATAAAACTGTTCGATATTGATCAGTCGGCTGATCAGTTAGAATTTGACATATATGCAGAAAGCAGCAATGGTACTCTGAGATTTCAGCTTAGCGGACAAGAAAAAAATATTTCTGGTGATGAGGCTTTGCAATTATCTGCGTTATCTCCGCGTGAAAAGCTGCAATATAAAAGATCTTCAGCTTTTTTACCTGAAACCGCCAAAGTTTTTATTGGTAGAATAGCCTCTCAGACAAACAAAAAAATCGCAGAGCAGAATATTAGATGTACATCTATGGACACTGGGTTGCCAGGAGTGGCAATGAAAAAAGAAGTTCAATACATACCCTCTTTTGGGCACATGAGGTATGACCTTTTACAGAACATTGTGGATAATCCGGAATATAAGAAACTTACAATTGATATTCTAAGACAATTTGATAGCGAAATAGCAGATATTTGTTATACCAAGGCAGATGACGGGACATATCTTGAAACCATTATTACCCAAAATGGCTCAAGCATGCCTTTTTCAGTATATGGAGACGGCATCAAGAAGATTCTCTATATTCTTAACAAAATGTTTGCTTCTTCAGATTCAATATTATTAATTGATGAAATTGAAACGGGACTTCACAAAAAGTATTATGATACATTGTTTCCCGTTGTTTTTGCACTGGCAAATAAGTTAAATGTTCAGCTATTTATAGCGACTCATAGTAATGAAGTCATAGATGCCATATTGAAATATGGTGATTATGAAAATGAAACTGAAAAGAAAGATCCTATCAAAGTTATAACTCTAAAGAAAATCAAATCACCGGATAGTAATGCTATCAATGTTGTTGCCAGGAACGTTACAGGCAAATATGTTTATGATAATAAGAAAGTATTTGAATTTGAGGTACGCTTATGATGACAGAATTAGTACTCGTAGAAGGCGTATCTGACGTTCTGCTTATTAGTTACTTTTTACAAAATGTATATGGATGGAAGCACGAAAACAGTAATGTGATAGGCATAACAGAAAATGACGCCTATGAACACATAGAAAGTCTTGCTAAGGAAGATAGTCAGCTTATCTTATGTGGTGTTGGTGGTAACGGGAAATTTGCGTCATTTGTAGAAAAGCATCGAGTAAATACAATGCTCATTGAAAAAGATATTGCATCTTTAATGATTGTAACTGACAGGGATGAAGATACTGACGGCAAGATAGCAAGAAGAATCAAAAAGGCACTGGGTAGTCTTACTATCAGGGGCGGGCAATGGCTTAGCAACGACATTACTGATTCATTTGGACAATCCAAAACCATAAATACATATCTATTGGTTATTCCTGCCGATGAGAATGGTGCGTTGGAGAGAGTTATCATAAATGCACTGAAGGATATTCCTGAGGAAGCGGAATTGATAAAGGAAGTGTCCACCTTTATCAATTCGTTAAAAGCAGAAATAGTCCCAGAACTCTACCAGACAAACAAATCCGATAAGGCAACCATTGGGACTTTTTTCAGTATCAAGAATCCGCAAAATGCAATGCGTTCATTTGTAACATTTATTTCCAAGATTGATTGGTCAAGCTCTGAATCTCTTAGGCAATTGTTTTTACCATTCCAATATCTCGGAGCGGAAAAGCCGGAGGCGGAAGGCATATTGAATGAAAAATGACTTTTGCGTAGAAATTCAAAAACACACCAATCTATGCTACCATATATAAAGCATATTTTTGGAGGAAGATTATGAAAAAAAGAATTTTGGCAATATTATTAGCCGCGGTCTTTGTGCTTGGCGGTTGCGGAAAAGAGGCAGTTGAAGAAGGTGGCGACGCCGGATTGTTTGAGCAGGTTGGTGGCGAGAAAGAAGTTGATAATTCTGCTGGCGCTGAAACCAGTGAGTCTTCTGGTACAGAATCAGGGGCAGAATCCCAATCCCAGGATTATACTGAGCAGATACAAAACGAAATAAACGATATTATTTCCGGCTCTGAAAATCTCTCAGACGAGCTTGTTAAGGTAAATGAACTTTATGATAAATATGAAATGATCAGAATGTCTGCGGAAACTCAGGCTGATATTAATGAATTAAGCCAATGGACAATTTTGGTATGGAAGTTAGAAGATAAAAGCCTTGCAGATAGAATCAATGAAAAAGATCCTGCTAATTCCGGCGAATTTACTTCTGAAAATGAGAGATGGGAAAGCTATGTTCCAGCTGTTGCAGAAAAAATGAGCTATGCTTATGAGGGTGGTTCAATGCAGCCTATGATCATCAACTACAATACAGCTATGCGATACAAGCAGGACGCTTATAGCCTTGCAAGCGTACTTGCTGACTTGAACGGTGAGGTTACTTTTTCTTTCCCTGATTCAACACCTTGCGGCTTTTACGGTGACTATGCCGGTGACTGCTATCTTATAATTACAGAGGGAATGGAGAGCGATTCATATAATGTGCGTGTTCACATCGATGACGAACACGAATTTAGCGGATACGGCTATATCCAGGATTATCCCGGGGACGAAGAAGTCATTCACTTCACCAGCGATGATGATACGATTAAAGGTACCATCGACTACTCTGTACTTGGAGCTACTTTTTATGTATCAGAGACAGATAGCGCTATCGTTGGTCCAGAAGAGGCATATGACTTTACATTCAAGTATTGATCATAATTGAGTGAGTAACAATAACAACACGTTTAGATTAAAGTACAGGCGGACATGCTAACATGTCCGCCTGATGGTTTTTGTATGGTAATTACTTAAATATTGACAAAAATTGTTTCTCGTGTTTGGATTCATAGAATTGAATATTATATATAGATAATGTATTTGGCGGAAGTTGAGTGCGAATCGCAATAATAGTATAAGTGTGATGTTACTAAGCAATAAAAATGTGGAACTGTGCAAAAACAATTGTGCTGTGGTTCCAAACAGTAGGGAGAAGATGGAATGTTAAAGATAGTATTGGGGGATATAGATAACTCTATATATCATCCACCTACATATTTTGATAATGTTTATCTGGATGAGTGGATTACAGATGATTTTTCTGTCAACGTTATCAGAGATATTGATAAATCAGAAGTTATAAGCGCGCGTGTGATAGACAGTCCGTTTTTGGGATCCATTTACAAAACTTCTGATTGCTGAGACAAAGGATACATATCTTCACTATAATAAAAGCCACTTAAATAAAGCGTACTTAAATGACAAAGGGAAGAAAAGGCTTATTGAAGCAATAGATGTTATAGCTAAACGATTAAAACCATTTTAGGGTGAAGATTGGCAAAAGAATTCCAAAGATTAATTTTTTATAATATTTGCTGAAATGTAGTATATTATTTGACGTATTAGTGTATTATTGATGTATAAAAATACTAAGATGATTGATGACTTTTTGAAACTATTTTATTGCTTTTTCAACTGGTTATTGGATTGTGATTTTCATGCATCGATTGTGCTTTACTGAGGACTTCCTATGTGGAATTACAGCTTTGTTTTTCCAAGTTTATTAGTTTTGGGCGTGTTTGTAGGGTATTATTTTTCATTACCCCGCGTTCCGCTTAGGATGAATAGAACATTTATCCACTTGATCATTATTGAATGTTCAGTAATGATTTTGGATATCGTATCCAGTGCGGCGGATTCAAGCCATCAAGATTTTTCGCTATTTACTTTGTATGTGGTTAATAGCGCTTATTTTATTGCGTTTTTTGCAAGAGCCTATTATTTCTTTATTTTTACAGCCTCTGCTCTCAGGCTCAATTTCCTCAACAGTAAAACCAAACGGTATATTATTGCAATGCCGTTTGCTATTTCAATAGTCATAGTGCTCACAACTTCTTTTACCAGATGGTTCTACTACATGGATGAAGAGGGGTATCACAGCGCACCGCTTTACAATCTTTTGTATTTTGTATTCTGGCTTTATCTTTGCCTTAGTTTTTACGGTGTTTTCACGCGTAAAGAGGATCTCAGGATAAAAAGTGAATATCATATACTTTTCTGGTATAACGTCATTTTGCTAGGTGGGACAATTGTAAGGCTGTTGTTCCCTAAGTATCTTTTGATGGATACATTCTGTCTGCTGGCGCTTATAACTATTTACCTTTCCTTTGAAAATCCCGATTTTTATATGGAAGGAAGAACCTGGCTATTCAATAACCGGGCGCTTTTGGAGTATCTGGAAGAGATTAATGACAGGAAGAAATTTACTCTTTTTGCATTTACTATCCATAATTATAACGAGTTAAAAGAACTCTATGGCTCAAGGCAGATGGATATAGGCAACTACAAGATTGGTGAATATCTGCGAAAAGAGTTTAAAAAGAAAAAGATTTTTTATAACCGGGATGGGCGATTTGTAATCCTTTATGAGGAAAAATGTGATAAGGATGAGATAAACAGAAAGTTGCAGGAGAGGTTTAGAAATCCATGGGTTGCGGAAGATGCAGAGTTTTATTTTGATATCGGCTGTGCCTATTTAGATTCGTCTGTTGCCAAGATACCATTTAGTGTTTTGTCGCAATTATTAACTATAGCATCGATTGAGGCTGATAGAGCTGACAGGAATGAGGTAAAAGAAATTGGTGCAGAGCATGCAACCAAAGCCCGTAAGGAGATGGAAGTAAAGAGGGCAATGGCGTATGCGCTGGATCAGAACCTTGTTGAAGTATTCCTTCAGCCGATTATGGATGCCAGGACCGGTAAGCTGGCCGGAGCTGAGGCGCTTGCCAGGATCAGGGACTCTGAGGGGAAAATAATACCTCCGGACCTTTTCATTCCGATAGCTGAGCAAAATGGCCGTATCAATGAGATGGGCCATCAGGTATTTGTCAAGGTTTGCAAGTTTATCAAGGACAATGATCTGGATAAAATGGGAATGTCCTGGATAAACGTTAACCTTTCACCGATTCAGTTTATGCGAGCAGATTTAGGTGAAATACTGATGAAAAGCATGACTGAATATGAAATTGATCCAAAGTACATCCATTTAGAGATAACAGAAGAGCATATGGTAGATGATCAGCTTTTGGTCAATCAGGCAAATACCATAAGGCAGTTGGGATTCCAATTGGTTTTGGATGATTATGGCAAAGGTTATTCTAATATGACAAGGGTAAAACAATGCCCATTTATCTGCATTAAATTGGATATGAGCATAGTCTGGGATTACATCAAAAAGCCAGATGAAATGCTTCCTAGCATGGTTAAGACATTTTCAAGCATGGGATTCGAAATAACGGCTGAAGGAATAGAAGATGAAAATATGGCAAGGCAGATGAGAGAAATAGGATGCAAGTATCTTCAGGGATTTTATTATGCGAGAGCACTTCCGATGGATGAATTCCTGGAAAGATATGTGGTAAAGTAGATAAGTGTATTCCATGCAAACATTGTTGAACGAAATCCGCAAAAAAGGCGTGTTTTTTGCAATTACATTTATGAATACCTACAATCTAGGAGATAGGATCCAAGATTGTAGGTATTATTATGCAAGTCACTTTGCTGTGAGCAGTTCCTTTGCAAAATCAATGTAATCAAGGCAGGTATTGCATTTAGGCGCATAGTCGATAAGAAGTTTCTTATATTCCTGAGCCTCTTTTGTCTTGACACATTCACGTATTATGGTGTTAAAAAGATGAGTACCCATTTTCTGAGCATTTTCTTCTATATTGTCGCGGATTTCTTTTTCCAGATTGGATCTTCCTGAATATTTAACAAGCAAAAGACCTGCGATTGAAAGATCTTTATTCTGTCTGCGCTTAACTGACATAATGGTGTCGTGAAGCTGCCAGATGCCCTGCATTGCGTATGAATCGGCAGTTACAGGGATAATAACCTTGTGAGCTGCTATAAGGCAGTTATATAGTATTATGTTGAGTGATGGCGCAGTATCGATGACAATATAGTCATAACCGGTAAGTTCATCAAGAGCATCCTTAAGTCGATAAAAGCCTTCAATATCACCATCCAGCATCTTTTCTGCCTTAACAAGAAGCGGGTCAGATGCCACGATATCGCCATTTTCAGTATGCTGTATTGCTTCGAAAATGGGAAGCTTATCAGAGTCGATCATTACATCGTAAAGAGTTGGTACATTTTCAATCTTTGCCTCATAGGTGCTGGAACTGTTCCCCTGCGGATCAGCGTCTATGAGAAGCGTTTTGTATTCTTTCCCCAAGATTCCAGCCAGATTTGTCGCAGTAGTGCTTTTTCCGATACCGCCTTTCTGGTTGGCCACAACAAAAACTGTTGCCATAGTTTTTCCTCCTTAGAAGTCAATGCTACCGTTGATGTCTTCATTTACAACATAAAAAACTTTCTGCTCCTCGGGCTTTACATAAACATCAATCTTATCAAAATCAGCTTCGCTTATCCCCTTTGCAAGCGCGTCTGCCTTGATAAGATTTAAGAGCTCATCAGCATTTCGTTCTTTATTGCCATACTGAATTACGATATTCTTCTGGGCTGTGGCAAAACCGCCGGTAACCTTGTTAGCTCGTTCAACACTACTTTTTCTGGCCATACTAAATTCCCCCTTTTCAAGCCTTTTCTATGATTATAAACTCGTTATTTGTTGAATTGCAATGACAATTCAATCAATTTGAATATAATTGCTATAGTCGTCAAGCACTGTAGTTAGTGAAATTAATAGCACTATTACTTCTTCTTCGGAAATTTCCGAAGTTCACGCACTCTTGTACGGAGATTTTCTGTGAGCTCTGTGCGGAAGGGTGATGAATCAAGGCCGGTGCTAAGCTTTGGTGTGAACTTTTTGATACTGATAAGAATTCTCTTCTGGTTGAGGGACAGGCGTGATGCATAGGCTTTTACCAAACGTTCACGTGTGTTCTCGACACTTTCTTTTTCTTCCGCGATAAGCTGTCCTATTATCTTGGGAGCTGATGCAACCTTTTCATAGTTGCTCTGAGCCTTCTCGTTAAATTCATCATGCATCTGCTGAACATTTCCAAGAAGAGCCGATAGGCTTGCCTCTGTAAGCGCATAGTCAGCACCAAAAATCATTGCAATGATGATCGCAAGAACCTCATAAACAAGCGGATTTGTGTAGTTATGCAGATTTTCTACAGTAGGAATCAGGTATTTAACAATAAGAACACCTGCTATGCCAAAGCATATGCTGACAGGAACACAGATTCTTCCCTGAATGTTGAGCGGAAGTTCGCTATAATCCCACCATCTGGCATGAAATCTCTTTTCCAATACCCAGGATGTGCCAAATTCCGCTACGGCGCTGCCAAGGTAACATATGATAAAGATGGCCCAAATAGGAAAATTTGGGTCAGAAAGCGCAGGAAACAAACTAAATACCATGGAAGTTGCAACGACGCAGGAACCATAAATTGGACAGACAGGTCCAAAGAGGAACCCGCGATCCGCCCATTTTTTCTCTTTTATGGTGCAGTAGATTGATTCCCATACCCAGCCTAAGAAACTATAAAAGATAAATTCAACAAAATATTGTGATATTAACATATGAATCTCCTTAATAATGTAGAAACATCATTTATTATAACACGTTCCGGTAACTTATTCGTGTATCTTGCCTTGAATATTGGCAAATCCCAACTTTTATAATATTGTTTTTCGTTTTTGTTTATAATTTCGCTTACTGCTTCATGGTATAATTCTGTTAGAAGTGCCGGTTTTACGAGGATTATTTATCCAAAAACAAAGGATTATGTGGAAAAAAGCCCAGGAAAGATTTAGGACTCGCAGCCTTATAGCAACCATTGTGCTTATGGTGATAGTTCTGATTGCATCACTTCTATATGTGGTTTACGTGTGGAGCTATACGCGCGAGCAAAGTTATTCTAAACTGCAGAGTGCTACTGAAGAAACCATCGAATCCATCGAAGGTGAGTTTCGTGCGGACAGAAATATGCTCCGTATGATCGCCAACATTATTTCTGAATCCAGAGATTCTTTGCATTCCCTGAATGTTACTGCATATTTGAATATTTATTCTGTAAATTCATTGATTTCCGATATTGCCATTCTAACACCACAGAACAAAGTAATCAGAATATCAGGAATGGACCTGGATGCTGCCAAAGTACTTGACTTTGAGAAGGTCAAAGCCCTTGGTGAGCATATCTCCACTCTGGAAAAAGACCTAGAAACTGAGGGTGTCTATGACCTTAGAAGCTTCGTTCCCATAAGAAGAGAGGATGAGACAATTGCTTTTCTATACGGAACGACTACTCCTGAGGGGATTTTGAATGCGTGGATACCAGAAATATATGACGGACATGCAGATGTTACGGTGGTTGACAGGAAAACCGGAGAAATCCTTATCGATAGTCAGGGAAGAACCAGAGAGAACATAAGTGACGTGGATATACTCGTAACACAGATCAGTGTCAATGATACTTTGGCTGATGCGATAAAAAAAGGAAGAAGCGGGTACGCCACTGGAATAGATGCGGAATCTAAGAAAAACATCTATTATTGTTTCCTGCCGATGAACATTGAAGAGTGGGAGATGGTGATAAGTGTTCCTGAAAAATACGTTTATGAACACGTTAGACCGATACAGATCTCAATTTATATTTTACTTTTTGCTGAAGGGATAGCACTTGTTATTTATTTTCTGTACATAATTCATATCACTACGGGCTCTCTTGTGGGAATAGAGAGAAGAGCAAATATGGATGCCCTTACGGGACTGCAGAACAGAAACCGTTACGAGTATTTTTGTCAGCATTTACAGCAGGGGACAGAAGGAATTGCCTGCATATACTTTGATGTAAACGGACTTCATGAACTAAATAACACTCAGGGCCATCTTGCGGGCGACAACATGTTAAAGACCATTGCAAATATCATCAGCACTGAGTTTGGAGAGAACAATACTTATAGAATTGGCGGAGATGAGTTTGTGGCCTTTCGTTATGAGAGAGACGAGGCCCTTGTGAGAAAAGACCTTGCGAAAGTGGAAAAAAAGGTCATAGATAATGGATACCATGTGGCTTGCGGTCTTGCCATGGCAACTCCGGATAAAAAGCTTTTGGCAGTAATTAAACTTGCAGAGGAGGAAATGTACGAAAATAAGCGCAAGTATTATGAATCTATAGGAAAGGAGATGCGAGGATGAAAAATAGCTTCAAAAGAATTTTCACTTTCATTATCTCTTTTTCCATACTATTCACAGGATGCAGTTATAAGCTGCCAGACCTTGAAAATCATACATTGGACGATGCATACAGAGAAGACGCCAAGGTGTACAGAACGCTGTATTCTTCTGAAGTTGTAAACTTAAATTATCTTGTGACCAGTTCTTCTGTTGATACTGCTATCTGCGCAAATGTAATAGATGCTCTTGTGGACTATGATGAATACGGAAACATCATTCCGGGACTTGCGGAGAGCTGGGAGTCCAACGAGGATATGACTAAGTGGATATTTCATTTAAGAGATGATATTTCCTGGGTTGATTATAATGGAAATTTTTATGCAAAGGTCACCGCGGATGACTTTGTTGCAGCGGCAGAATATGTCAATAATGCAGCTAATGAAACGGATTGTCAGTACATGTATTCCACAGGTTCAGTTGTTGTAAAAGCCCAGGAATACTATGAATACACCACTTATCTTCTTAATCCTGAATTGTTTGAAGATCCGCCCGAGGAGGTAAAAGCCTCTGAAATTGGAGTAACTGCGCTGGATGATAAGACGCTGATGTATGAACTTGAAAAGCCATGTCCATTTTTCCTTAGTGTGCTCTCTTATACGACATATCTTCCGATTTGCCGTTCCTACCTGAAAAAAGTGGGAAATATGTTTGCCAGGAATAATAAGAATCTTCTATATAACGGGGCATATATACTACACTATTTTCAGCCATTGGAAAAACAGGTTCTTGTCAAAAATCCAAGTTACTGGGATCGCGATAATGTTCACATTGACAGAGTGGAAAATTACTATGATGTGGATGCTGAAGCCATCAGTGTTGAAAGATATCTTGAAGGAAGTATTGATAAAGCAGTAGTAAAAACCAGCCGTCTTGAGGAATATCTTGAGAATTCTAAGATTGGCGGAGAAATTCACCATTCCAGACAGGATACTTCTTTTTCATATTTTTATTGTTTTAATTTTAATCCGCAATTCGACGAGAAATATGAGCCTGAAAATTGGGCAAAAGCCGTAGCAAACGAGAATTTCAGGAAAGCCATAATGGCATCGATAGACAGAGTAAAGCTCCTTTCAATTTATGAACCCTACTCACCTGAAAGCCTTCTGACTAACACTGTTACGCCTCCGGGAGCTGTTGCTGATAATGGAAAAGATTTTACAGCTTTTAACGGACTTTATAATATTTCACAGACCGATAGCTTTAACCTTACGTTGGTTAAGGCTTATAGACTTACGGCCAAATATGAGTTAATAGAGGCTGGCGTAACTTTTCCAATAAAAATGCTGATGCCATATAATCCGTCAACTCAGGGCTGGAAGGAAGAAGCTCTTTTACTTGAGCAGCAGATAGAAAATGCCCTTGGGAGAAATTTTATCGATGTTATTGTGGCTGCCGGGAGCGACACTGGCGTACTGCTGTCGGTTAGACGAAGCGGCAAATATGCGTTTATGAAATGCCGCTGGGGCGCAGATTATGCTGATCCCCAGACTTGGACAGAGCCTTTTGAGGATGACGGAGAGTACATGTTCTGGCACATGTGTCAGGATGAGAGCGTGAAAAAAACTCATGATGAATGGCGGGAAAAAGTCGATAAAGCAGCTGCCATCACCACGGATAACACCGCAAGATTCCAGGCCTTCGCCGAAGCAGAAGAAGTAGTCATAAGACATGCAATCGTTGTTCCCTTCTCTATAATGCTTGGTGACGGATACGTTATGTCACGTCTGAATGAATTCGAGGGCGAGTATTCGTCCTACGGAATGGCAAGACAGAGATTTAAACGCTATATCCTCCATGATTCCTCCATGAGCATGGAAGAGTATGATAAAGCTTATGAAGAGTGGGCGGAGAAGGTGATGGAATAATGATGTCAGCAACCGCTCAAATGCAATCAAGTGTTTTTAATACTTATTGTGAACTTTTTCAGCAAAGCACATCATATCTTTAACCTGAATTTTTGTTCCGTCGTCCAGAATGGCAGTGCCACTCATTTTTCCAAATACTTGATGCTGATCAGAAGCAATAATTTTATAGTCAAGGCAGGCAGCACGGTCAAGAACTGGAATAAAGTTCATATCAAATCTGCCGTCAGAGGATGTTATTGTCCAAGGCTCCATGTAAGAGTTTTGAGGGATATGGAAGGTTATGTCATCTAGTTTATTGGCTTTATTATTGTAGAAAATGATATTTTCTGTTGCGGCTTTAGTATTACCGAAACCATATCCAATGTTAAATCCAAAAGATTTTCCGTTTATATCGCAATTGCCTGATCCCCAGTACCAGGTATTGTCGTATGTCCAGACGCCTCTTCCCCAATCTAAAGTGCCAAAATCTGAATTTGGGTTAAAAACATATTTTTTTCCATCGTATTGAATATATCCGGATGCGCGCATGCAGTTTATCTTTTGATTATAATAGAAGGCATGTTTTTTATTCCATGGTGTTGCAATAACCATGGTATCCATATCCGGTTGTTCAAGATAAATATCGCAGTCAAAAGGTTTACCTTTATAGTAGTTTTCAAAGTGGCAGGTCAGGTGTCTTCTGTGATCCAATACTTCAAATTTCATCTGAAGGCGTTTGTCTTTATATTCAGTTGTTCCTGATTCGGAGGATGATGGGAGCCCAATTTTTCCAAATGGGAGCGCGTTAAGGACTGTTTCAGTATGTTCCCAAGGATTATCACTAAAATTCAAGAGAGATACAGACTGAAGACCGATATAACCGTCATCCGATATGGTAAAAGCTCCTGCGAATTTATCGGAAAGAACCAGATAGTAATCCCATTCTTTTATGCGCCATGTAGGGGCTTTGATCATTTCTTTATTGTATTCCTGAATAAGACTTCTTGACCATCCGGGTTCACGCAGTTCTCCTTTATTATCTAAAAGAGGTTGTTTTTTAGTAACTTCATGATTTCTTGGCATGGCATTCTCCATTTATCTGTAAAAAAGTTCCACTTTGGATGCAAACTACTGCATATATTATTATACTATAGTGAATATGAGAGTATAGTTCACTTTTAATGAAAAATAACAGAGAAGAAAAATTTCAGCAGTAAAGAAACAGAACGGTCTAATAGGTTCGAGCAGATTTAACCTGCCTATACGTGAACCTTCGTATGGACAGGAGTGGAAAGCGGTTCTGCTCAGCTTTTTTGCGATATAATGCTGCTAAGGATCTTAATATAAGTAAGTGTCAGCTGTGAAGGGCGGATGTCTCCCGGAAGAATATATCCGATTTCCATATAATCATCTACATCAAGCGGCTTGGCTATGATATTAGGACCATTCAGCTCTTCGCTAATAACGCCACTGCAAATAGTATATCCGTTCAGACCTATAAGCATATTGAAAAGTGTGGCGCGATCACAAACAACTATGTTCTTGTCGCAGTCTACAGTGCTTAGTATCTCTTCTGAAAAATAAAAAGAGTTGTGACTTCCTTGTTCGTACGAAAGGCGGGGATAAGGCTTTAAGTCTTTAAGGGACAGTTTTCTTTTTCTGGCAAGTGGATTGTCTTTTCCTATAAATACATGCGGCTTTGCCTTGAATAGGGTGGTAAAAGACAGATTGTTGTCGCGGAGGCTTTTCCTGATAATTGTTTCATTGAAATTATTAAGGTAAAGAACTCCTATATCGCTGCGAAGATGCGCCACATCATCTATTATCTCGTAAGTCTGGGTTTCTCTCATGTGAAATTCATATTTGTTTCCACCATGTTCTTTTAGCAATTTAACGAAAGCTTCCACAACGAATGAATAGTGTTGAGCAGAAACGCAAAAACGCAGCTTCCCTCTTGTTTTACCGGTATATCGTTCGTCTATAAGATTTGCCTGCTCCAAAACCTGTCTGGCATATCCTAAAAATTCATCTCCTTCAGAAGTGAGCTCTATTCCCTTATTAGAACGCGTAAAAATGGTTATTTTATATTCTTTTTCAAGCTCATGAATCGAAGCTGATAGGCTTGGCTGCGCTATAAAAAGTTTTTTGGCTGCTTCAGTCATGTTGCCTGTCTCGGCGATAGTTACAGCATAGAAGAGTTGCTTTAATGTCATACCTAATCTCCTTTGATAGATTTGAGTACAATCATAATATCTATTATAGAAAAAATCTATGGTAAGAAGTCAAAAATATGTATTTTACCGGCAAAAAATGCGGGGATATAATCCAAAACATGATCATACAAATGCTAAGGGAGGAAAGGGATGAGATGAGTAAGGAAAAGAAAATATATCATTATGATTTCGTTGGGAGTTTTTTAAGACCACAGTCATTGAAAGATGCCAAGGCATCCTATCAGGCAGGAAATATCAGCCTTGAAGATTTTGAAAAGGTGGTAGATGACGAAGTCACAAAGGTGGTGGAAAAGCAGAAAGAACTGGGTTTTCATGTGATAACAGATGGGGAATTCAGAAGAACATTCTGGCATCTTGATTTCATGTGGGGATTTGAGGGAATAGACCATAAGGCTAGCGGAAAAGGCGTTCAGTTTAATGATGAACTTGCAGTACTTGACGATACGTATTTAGTAGACAAAATCAAAGCAAAACCTCACCCTTTTGTGGAATATTTCAAATTCCTCAAGCAGTTTGAAGATGAGAATACTATTGCGAAATACACAATACCTGCGCCTGCTCAGATGTTTCAGCAGATGATAGTTCCTTCTAATTATGATACAACCAGGAAGTTTTATCCTACAAATGATGAACTGATTATCGATATAGCGTCTGTATATAGGGATGTGATAAAGCAGTTCTATGATGCGGGCTGCAGGATTCTTCAGCTGGATGATTGCACATGGGGAGCTATTGTGGGGGATGCTGCCAAACAGAGATATAAGTCACTTGGTATTGATCTTGAAGAAGTAAAAGACCAGCTTCTTAAGGTTAATAATCTAGCTCTCGAGGGAAAGCCGGCAGATATGACAATTAATTCTCATATATGCCATGGAAACTATCATTCAACCTATTTTACCAGTGGTGCTTATGATACTGTAGCAGACCATGTTTTTGCAAAAGAAAATGTGGATGCGTTATTCCTTGAGTATGACGATGAAAGGTCCGGCGGATTCGCACCACTGTCGAAAGTTTCTGACGATAAGATAATTGTGCTGGGGCTAATTACTACTAAATCTCCTGTGCTTGAGGATAAAGCCAAAATTATTGAAAGAATACATGAGGCATCTAAATACGTTCCAATTGATCGTTTGTGTTTAAGCCCTCAGTGCGGTTTTGCATCATGCGAAATTGGCAATAAGCTTACAGAGGAAGAGCAGTGGGCAAAGCTTAAGTTGGTAAAAGAAATTGCAGAAGAAGTGTGGTGAGATTGTTTTTTATATATGAAGCTCAAAACAGTTTCTAAATGTAAAAACGGATGTGTCAATAAGGTTAGTTTTCTGACGCTGTTTTGTTCTTTATAGGGGTACCATTTTAATGATTTTCTCTGTGTGACATTTTTGTGATGGTTTATCGTATAATATTATTACAGAAAACAAACAAGGAGATAATTATTATGAAAAAGTCATTTTTGAGAAAAGTAACATCACTGGCACTAATTACTGTAATGAGTGGAGCTGTTTTAGCAGGTTGTGGAAGTGCCCACACAGAAAACAGGAGCGATGATGAAGTTGCTGTTCAGGCAGAAACAGGCGAAGCTGAGAATGCAACTCCTGAAATTGTTGAAACGGAGATTCCTCTTGCTGATGCTCCTTCAAAAGTTCCTGGAGCGCCTTATTTTACAAAGGGAGTTTATGCAAATTATGCTGAGGAATTAGAGAATCCGACAAAGCATTATTTTTATGTATTCAATGAAGAGACTTATGGTTACACAGCAGATGGCGATAATAATGGAATTGGACTTCCATTTGGTGTTGAGCAGACAGACGGTTCAGTAAAGTTCTTCTTTGGTGGTGAAGGCGATGGAGAAGGCAATTTAATCATTACAGCAGTTGATAATGGAGTGGTTCATGGTTATTTCGAAGATATTCCCGAACGTGCACTTGTTTTTGAACCTGTTGCTGGAGCTGATGCGGACTCTTTTAGCGCAGAGAACTATGTAAATGGCGCAGCTGAGAGCGTATATCATAATGCAAATGGCTGGAGTGTTAAGTATGATGCGGATTTATTTGAAATCACCCAGGAAAATAACAAAGTAGCTATCGTATATTCAGGTGAAGGCGCCGGAACAAATATGGTATTTGTTGTGTATGACGTTGATATGAATGGCGAACAGGCAAGAGATGAATTTGCTAAAGGTTACGGTGCAAAGGCAAATACTTATGAACAGAATTTCCCGGGAACAACAGATGTTATTGGATATTGGGCTGAACTTGCTTCCTCCGGAGAAGGATCAGGCTTGTATGAATATGTTGTGACCAGAGACTATATGGGCGGATACCTTGCATTTGAAGTAACAGGTCATGACTGCGGTGACGACACAGTGGATAAGCCAATTCATGATTTACTTACAGCTATTATTGATTCAATCACATTTGAATAAACTAAATTTCGATTTTTTAAAAAAGTTAAAAATAATTGTTGACATGTCAATGGCAGGGTGATATATTTGTATTCGTTGCTGCTGACGCGACAGAAACAAAACGACCGCAAATGCAGTAGTGGAGCGGATTACAAGCTCTAGCACATTGACAAATAAACAGTAATGCAACCCTGAAAAATTCCAAAAAGTATTGAGCAGGGCGGATGATTAAGTTATTCGCAATATCGCTCAATCGAGAATTATTCAGAACAAAAAATAGTAAATAACGGACAGAACAAAAGCCAAGCTTAAGTTCTGACCAGATCAAACTTTTTACAGTGGTTTACTAGATTCGTGGGAAACCTCATCAAGTAAACT
>NZ_FOKR01000053.1 GCF_900112195.1 Butyrivibrio sp. YAB3001 | reverse complement strand
AAGACTAACTATTAAAGATTGTCAATAAAAAATGATTTGAAACAGAAAAGTTTAAAATAGAGCAACGATGACTTATTCATCGTAATCAGCACCTTGAAAACTGTATGACAAATAGAGCATCGCCTGAGATGCTCTTGAAAGAAGACTTGTATGGAATTAGTTAAGCTGCTTTGTTGTATGGCTGATGCGATTTCTCGAGCTGATATATCAATCTCACGAGTTTCTTGGCAGCATGAGATACAGCAACATAATAATGCTTTCCTTCAGCCCGCTTTTTGGCGAGGTATTCATTGAACGTCGGATCCCAATGGCAGACGTAGATAGTGGCGTTAAACAGCGCATATCGTAGATATCTAGAACCACGTTTTTCCATTCTGGGGTGACAGTTATCTAATTGTCCGGATTGATATGTAGATGGTGATAAACCAGCATAGGCAAGGATTTTATCTGCAGAGTCAAATCTATTAAAGTCGCCAATCTCTGCAATTATCATGGCACCCATACGATAGCTTATTCCTGGAATACTGAGAATTGGAGAATTGATGGTATCCATGATAGCTTTGATTTCGCTTTCAATTTCTTCAATTTCGGAATCAAGCTCACGGATCAGTTTGATGGTGTGCTTTAATTCAAGGGATTTGGCTGGCATATTTGAGCCGATTGAGGCTCTTGCAGCTTCTCGAAAAGTTACAGCAATATCCTTGTTGTAATGCCCCTTAGAAGTTTCTGCTAATAGGTTTGAAAGCCTTGTAAGATGAGCACTTGCTACTTGCTTAGCACCGGGAAATTCGTATAGCAATGAATAAACAGAATTCATATGCAGAGTAGGAACAAGCTTTTCTAATTCAGGAAAAAGGATACAGACCAGACGAGATATGGAAGTTTTAAGCTTTGCCCGCTCTTTTACTTTGTCAAAGCGATAGCGGGTTAGTGACTTAAGTTCTTCGTTGTGGTACGATGTGTCAGAGTAGGACTTTAAGTTCACATTTGACATGAGCATAGAAGCAATCGTACTGGCATCTACCTTATCCGTTTTCGTCTGTCTAAGGCTTAGACTTTTTCTGTACAGATTGGTATGTAACGGATTGATAACGAAGGTGGGCAAACCTTTATCAACGAGATACCCAAGAAGATTGTAACTATAGTGTCCAGTGGCTTCTAGCCCTACTTTTACTTTGGATACATCTTCCATTACGGATTCTATCTTCTGATAAAGATCATTGAACCCATCGAGATTGTTTTTGATGGTGAATGTTTTGAAAACAACTTCTCCAACAGAGTTTTTGATAATACAATCATGTTTGTCTTTAGCGACATCAATTCCTACATAGATCATATAGGACCTCCCTAATAATAGTATTGATA
>NZ_FOKR01000011.1 GCF_900112195.1 Butyrivibrio sp. YAB3001 | reverse complement strand
GTAAGTCTGCTATTTTCATTGATCTCTTTTAGCAGATCCAGATCTCTTAGTACAAGGTCTGACTTTGTGCAGATAAGTATGTCCGCACCACTGTCCTTTAGTTCTTCCAGAAGTCTTCTTGTATTTTTATATGTTTCCTCTAGCGGATTATAACCATCCGTAACTGTTCCAATGATCACCTTCTGGCCGGCATACTTCTTTGGATTCTTTATTTCAGGCCAGTCTTTCACATCCATGAAAGTTCCCCATTCCTCCGTATGCCCTGTAAAGCGTTTCATAAAAGATGCGTAGCAGTATTTACAGGCATGGGGACACCCCACATAGGGATTCACCGAATATCCTCCAATAGGAGTATTCGATTTTGTCATTACACTTTTTGTTTCTATATGATTTACTTTGATTTCTGGTTGTTCCATATTCTCTGTTCCTCCAGCACTTTGTTAAAAGCATCCGGCATTTCCTGTATCATTTCTTCTCCCATAATCGGAACAAGATCTTCTTTCCAGAATACAGGAATGTTCAGTTCATGAGCCTGTTCTGTCAATGAATAAACCCACCTGGGATCTGTTTTAACAGTCCTGCTCTTTGCACCTGTCATGGTTCCCACCACAATCCAGTCAATGCCTGTAAGATCAACCTTACCCGGATCATCGAACAAAGGCTCAAAGGTAACATGATATTTTTTTGCCTTCACATTGCTCCGCAGTGCATCAATACGCCATAACTCAGACTTTCTCGTAACTGTAACGCCAAACCATGCATTATCAAGATCTGTTTCAAAAGACAGAAGATCCGGTCGTTTGGTAAGAAAAAGAAACTGGTGCTGAGGATTCTCTGCTATCTTTTTAAAGACTTCCTCTCTCCATTCCTCATGCCAGCCCGAGAGATCGCTCATGCCGGTCAGCAGAAAATTCTGCGGCTTTTTCTTTTCCATCATACGAAGCTTTCCTTGAAAAAACTGTGGTTTTTCAAAATCATCTATGATGTGATAACGCCTCGTATTGTTTCTGGCATAGCAGTACGGACATCCAACAGTGCACCCTATAACAAGATTCATGTTCTGAATCTGATCTTTAATACAAATACTCATTTGTCACTCCATTCCTCAAGGTTTACCCTGATGCGGTTAAGATACTCTTCAAACTGAAGAATCTCTTTATCCGTAAAATCACGATAATAAATATTCCCCATCTCATTTGATACGGAGTCATAAGCTTCTTTAAATAGAATTTTGCTCTCCAACAGAAGTAATCTCCCCGATATCTTCTACCCCCATGATTTTTGCGCAGGCATTTCTGAGTTGGATTCCCGCATATGTTGGATGCAGTTTGCGACACCCTTCTGAATCACACAGCTCGTCACTGCGAGACTCGGCATGGTTATGGAAAAAGCTGGTGTCTTTTGAGGATCAGTACATCACTGCATCCTCTGCAGTGAATCCACCAATTGAACCTGCCTTGACCTGGATACATGCATAGCTTAACTCTGAATCTTCCGCAGCAAGAAACTGTCTCTTTCCTTCAGGTGAAATTCTAACCACATCACCTTTAGCGATTTCAACATCCTCTCCATCAATTACAGCCTTACCCTTTCCGGAAAGAATAAGATAGATTTCCTCATTATTTTTATGTGAGTGTACAAAGGGAACACCTGCTCCTTCAGGAAGATGATTGATACTTATCTCTGCTCCCGTTAAACCAAGAGCATCATGAAGTTCTGTTCTAGGAGCCTCTGTTACGTTTACTTTTTTGAAATTTGACATTTTTGTTTTCCTCCATGTATTTGATATTTGTTTTTGTTTGTTGTATCATCATTTTATCCCTTAGGCAATTTCAAACAAGTACGAAGATTTATAATACATAGTCACATTTTTGATACTATTGCGGAAATACAAGGAGAAAATTTTAATGAAAAGCATTTACGGTCAATGTCCTTATGCCACAACTCAAAGAGTCCTTCAAGGTAAGTGGGCCATAGTTATACTCTTTCAGCTTAGTACAGGAACACAACGTTTTAACGAACTTGAAAGGAATATTCCGGACATCACCAGAGCTATGCTGACCAGACAGTTAAGACAATTGGAAAATGACAAACTGATAACCAGAAAGGTATATGCCGAAGTTCCTCCCAGAGTTGAATATAGTCTTAGCGAAATGGGCGAAAAATTCAGGAAGGTCTTGGATCAGATTGAACTTTTCGGCTTTGAATATATTAAAGAAATAGAAAAAGCTGAAGGTTGAGCCCTCAGCTTTTTCATTATTGTAAACTGTTGTCCATCAAAAGAGCTTCTTTCCATCTGAAAAAGCCTCTCCGACTCTTCCGGACACCTTATAATAACCATGTGTGTAAGGATCAAAGGCGATAGCTTCAAGAGAATCTATATTAACCTTGTCTCCAGACTATTTGCTTCCTCAATAGAGGTTTTTACGACTTTTCCGATAACTCCCATTCCTGTCTCGTCACTCTGATATTCGATAAACTCACACTCCATGGCGATAGGAAGCTCATTGATGATTGGAGCATCTACAAGGTCAGACTTGACTGTAGTAAGTCCGCTCTTTTCAAGATATGTCTTCACAGCTCAGCAGACTCTTCCTCAAGGTTTAGATGACTTCAAAATCGTGTATTGTTGTGATTATCTTCTCCAGAATCTGATATTAAGCAAAATAGTTATAACTGTTCCAATTCCAGTAATTATCAGCCGTGTGTTCATAGGTGTCACATCACTAAGTTCATAGCATAGAAAAGCGACAACCAGACAGCCGATAATACTTCCCAAAATCTTGGCAATAGTAAAACAGTGCTCAAGAACAAGCGTAACAATTACAGTTACTCCATATATAATTAGGCTTGTTTTTGAATCCAATCCCATGTTACGAGTAAGGAATAATGGAATAAAGCCAGCACTGGCAGCATTGAGGATATCAATCCTCATAATGAGAATCCCAACAGCTGAAAGGACCAATGCAAGCGGAATAGCAGCAAGACCTCCCAGAGCGCCGGCAGCACTGCTTGAAACGCTGTCTGATACGCTATCGTGTCTATTAAAGAAAAACTTATCTTCATCCCACATTAATTGTCACCCTTTTTAATCTGATTCAATTTGTTGACATACACTGCAGCCCTGCAATAGAACTTGAGCTGCTCTTCGCCATCTTTTATTGTTGTGGCTCTCTCGACTCCTTTTGCTGTACCCTTCTTGACTGCCTCATTAAACATCTTGCCAAGACGGGCTCTTATCTGAGCCGGTGATTCCTTGATCTTGTACTCTACAAGTACCTCATTCACATCTGCAAAAGTAGGAAGATCTGCCAGAGTGAACTCTTTATCCATCTTCTTGGCTTCCTTGATCATCTCACCAACGGCCACTGTATAGTCATAGGTAGTTCTTTTACCGAAGCGCTCTTCCAGCATCTCGCAGATATAATAATTAACTGTAATGTTCTGTTTCTTGGCTTCCTTCTCAATACGATCATACATATCCTGTGTAAGTGATAGATTTACTCTTGGCATATCTTAATCCTCCTATGAGTGTTGAACAGTTATGTTATATTTTGATTATATGAGTGTTGAACATATATGTCAAATGTTCTACATGGCTCTGCATGCCTGATCATGACTGACCTCGGACTGATAATAGCTACCCATAGTGGTAGGAGCATTGAAAAGTGCTGAAAGAAGATAGTTCTTTATATTCCGCACCTTGGTGGTATTGTCCTTCATGCATCCCATAACATACTCAAGATGCATATGGTTAAGCTTCAAAAACTTGGACTTAACAAGATTTGTAGGATACTCGTTCTTGGAGATCCAAATGCTTGGATTCTGGCAAAGAACAGTCTCAAGTACCAGGTCATAGATGCCTTCAATGATTTCTGTGTCATGAGGATATCTTTCCAACATGGTATCAATACACAAATTTTCCCTGACTATTTCTGCATAGGCATTATACTCATCATTCAAATCGGTTTTCATCGAAGAGATATGATTAGTATTTATTACTCTTTTAGTATTATTAATATTAATATAATTAGGGTCGGATTCTCCGTGGTCTAGAACCGGATTTTCGCTTGGTCTAGAACCCGAAATTCCCGTGGTCTTGACCCCGATATTTCCGGGGTCTGAAAATTCCATATTTGTTCCTGAACTTGGTTTTTCCAAGGTCTGAACATCTTCATTTTCTCTTGAAGCAAAGTTCTTGAGATAGATCTTGGTAGGCTTCCCCTGGCCCTGCTTTTTGCGCTCTATGAGCCCATATTCCTCAAGACTCTTAAAAAGACATCTGATCTTATCTTCCCCACATCCCAGCATTTCTGCGGCTTCCTGCTGTGCAAAGTATATATATGCCCTCTGAAGCTCATCAAACCACTTATTTTTGAGGGATAATGACATTCTATCAAGCATAAGACCGTAAAGAGTCTTAGCAAGCGCGTCAAGCCCGCTAAAATAGGCGTTTGTGAACAAAAGCTTTGGTATTCTGTAAAAGGCAAGCATTTCTGATTCCTGACCGCTGAAATAGTCAAAAATGATTCTTTCGCTCACTCTTTTTTCCTCCCTTCAATGATTTTCTGTGACGTTCCATGGATTTAAGTGGTGCAATTTCTGCACTACCCAATCAGCTGAAATCTACATCTACGATTGAAATTTTTGACGTAGATCTTGCTTGGCTTACCTTTTGCCTGTAACTTATATATAAGACCAAATTCTTCAAGTTCATTCATACAATCAATTATTGTGTGCTTGGAGAAATTAATATCTTCCTGGATCTTACTTAATGGATAAATGATGTAGACTCTGTTATCATCATCAAACCAATTATGTTTCTTAGCTTCGCCCATGCGGTCCAAAAGAACTGCATAAAGCATTTTGGCCGAAGCCGACAGGGAAGAAAAGCTCTTCCCTGTAAGCAGCTCCCTTGGTATCTCTACAGAAGCAAATTGCTGTGCCTGAGTGTTGTAAAAATAGTCCATCATGTTATTGTTCCTCACTTTCCTGCGATGCCTTCCATTGCTCTAAGAGACTTACGATAACTCTTTCAATCTCAGACTGTGAATAATAAGCAGGGAAGTACTTGTTGAGCTTACGTTCTGTGATAAGGATCTTCTTCCTGGTCTGTGGCGTGGATCTCTTTTGGATAAGGATGTCTATCATCTGTTCCTGTGTAAGAGAGTCATCATCACGATATTGGCGAAGGTCCATGAGCTGTTCCTGTTTGATCATGCCGTTTTCGTGGATGTATTCCCATATCCACTGTTGATAGGTGTCATTGAAGTATGATATTTCCTGTGCTACAGCAAGAGCCAATCTACCAGCGTCAACCATATCCAAAAGCTTTGGGATAAGATATGTAAGCCTAATATATCTATGAATCTGTGAGTGTTTTAGTCCTACTGTCTCACCAACCGACTCTGCCGAATGGAACTTTGTCCGCTCAGTGGACAAAGTTAAATCTGAACGGCTACCTCTATGATTCATGGCATCCATCTTCATTTTGAGTGAAAAAGCTCTTTCGCTTGGTAGAATCTCTTCTCTTTGCATGTTAGAGTCAACCATGGCGATTGTCGCATCATCATTGGTCATTTCCTTGATGATTGCAGGAATCTTGCGAAGTCCAGCTCTTTTAGCCGCGTGAAGTCTTCTATGACCGGAAATCATCTCGTAAGTTCCTTCATCATCAGGTCTTACTAGAACAGGAGTAAGCACTCCGCTTTCCTTGATGCTTTCAACAAGTTCTTCCATCTTTTCATCATCAACGACCCTGAAAGGATGGTTTTCAAAAGGATAGATAGTCATTACATCAAGATCTACAGTCCCCTCGGTGCTTGGAACACCGAGGAGCTCATCTATACTAGATAGCTTTACTTTCTGACCAACTCTTTGTGTCATTGTTCATAACCTCCCTGATAAATGATGTGTAAGCAAATGCTGCTTTTCCTTTTGGATCGTACTGATACAAGCTGCTTCCTGAAGCACTTATTTCTGCAGCTCTTACTGAAAGAGGGATCTCAGTTTCAAAAACATTTATGCTTGAGGAATAAGCTTCGTAAATCTGAGCCGCTATATCTTTGGCATAATTGGTTCTGTTATCAACCATAGTAATGAGAATTCCCTCTATCTCGAGTTTTGGATTAAGCTGACGTTTAACTCTTCCTATGGTCTTTATAAGCTGCTGAAGGCCCTTTACAGGAAGATATGCTGCCTGGCACGGAATAATTACTGAATCTGCACAGGCAAGTGCGTTAATCGTCATCATTCCAAGGGATGGCATACAGTCAATAATCACAAAATCATAAATATTTCTGGCGTTATCCACATATTCTCTGAGGATTGTTTCCCTGCTGATAACTCCGGTCATGCTTATTTCCAAGCTTGAGAGCTCAATATTTCCCGGCATCAGATCAACACCTTCTGCATGGTGGATAATTCCTTTTGATACATCCACAGGCTCATCATTGATAATATTTACAAGTGCTGTGGCAAGAGAATAATCAAGTCTGTCCGGTTCATCACATCCAAGACTTATTGACATGCTGCCCTGAGGATCCGCATCTATCATGAGTACCTTGTAACCTTCCCTGGCAAGTCCAATACCAAGATTCACACTTGTTACTGTCTTCCCTACCCCGCCTTTTTGGTTTGCAACTGCTATAACTTTAGACATCTCTTTTCCCCCTTATTCATCAAATGACTCAATAAATGCATCAATCTTTTCTGTGTTGCAGAGGACCACTCCCTTTACCTTTCTTGTGGCCTTAGCTTCCTTTGCAAGGCTTTCAAATGTATGAAGCCCCATTGAATAGAGCTCTGCTCCCTCCGCGTACCTGACGTATTTCTTTTTACCTTCCTTAACGATTTCTGCTAAATCTTCGATTTTCTTTCTTCTAGCCATGAATACTTCCTCACTTTCGTTTCCTTCTTCACAAAATTGTTCAATGTACTGCTCGATCAAATCTAAATCCACAAGGGCAGTTTTCCGAAGCTTTATATTGGCTTTGGCTTCTTTTGCCAGAGTCACAAATGACCAATATGCCATGCTGTAAAGTCTGGCTCCGTCCTGATAGGTGCAATATCGATGTTCTTTTCCGACAAGATACTTGTCTAAGTCAACTGGTGGGGATTTTCCACGATTCATCTGTAACCTCCGTTTCTGGTGTTACGAGATGCAATTAAGAAGATCAGAATTTTGGGTACAAAAAAACCACATCTTCTCTTCCTTCGAGAAATGTGGTCAAATGCGTGATGTGTCTGAACCGATTATTCCTTTGACAATTACCCTGGGATAGAAACTTTTAAAGTTCCTATCCCAAAATGCGTTTTTTAAGCAAGTAGAAATTGTCTTTTGACACACCACTGATGTCCTTTTTATTTTAGATAAAAACTACATACAAGTCCAAATAGCTCCGTACTTGTCCAATGAATTCGTTGTAAAAATGTTGCATTTTTGGATAACATAGTACGTCTATGGATTTCAGTGATTCCTAATGAGTCCGTGTGTTACTTCTGTGATTTCAAGGTCGGGAACAAATGGATGATAATGTCCCTCTTGCAGAATTAAGCGGAATTGAAGGGAACTTATCCATAAGAAACACTTCCGAATTACTCCCTCGAACGGTACTGAGGGGAACGAAAATGTAGTCGTAACTGTGGCAACTCCTTTTTTAAGTGGTGCTCTATTCCGAATACCACTTAGCTCATCATGCAGTACCTGAAAATGCCATTTCCCAACTATAGGACATTACATTTTTCAAGGCACATCTCGGAATTACTGTTTACCCATATATTATACCGCGTGAAACACTGGCTGTCACTAGGATTTTCCGACCACTTCATATACGAATGCAGATGTTCTGCTGTTCCCATTTTGGGAACAACAGCATTTACAAAATCAGCTTCCCTTTAAGACTGTCCAGCGCTTCCTTCTTCTTTTCTTTATGACAATCTGCGTATATGTTCATTGTGGTTGTTATATCAGAGTGCCCCATGATAGTCTGGATGACTTTCAGGTTCACATCATTCTCGCAGAGTCTTGTACAGAAAGTATGACGGAGGTTGTGCGCCGAAAAGCTTGGCAGAAGAAGTGCTTCTCTTTCCTCATACTCAGCTCTGTGTTTTTCCTTTTCATTGTAACTGTTGGCAGCTCTGTGAATTGCATGATTAACTGCCGAGGCAAGATAAACAGTGTGCGTAGCTGTCGCAAAGACAAAGTCCTTATATCCGTCGATCTCTTCCTCACAGAATCCCAGGCATTTCTGAATCTGGTACTCATCAAGAAAAGCATCGAACACCTCATCGACCATCGGGATGATCCTTGTTCCAGCCTTAGACTTTGGAGTTTCGATCCTCTTCTGCGTATGACCATTCTCATCTGGTCTGTCAGTAAGCGTATGGTTTACAGAAATGGTCCTCTCTTCAAAATTCAGATCATTCCAGGTAAGTCCAAGGCATTCGCCTATACGCATCCCGGTTCCAAGAAGCACAGTGACAATGGGAACCCACCCGGCATATTCCCGATTATCCTTAAGATAATCCATGAAAGCTTTCTGCTGCTCTACGGTAAGCGCCTCTCTCTTTTCAACAACAAAATACTTGCTTGCCTTTACCTCAGCCATTGCACCTTCTGTAGGATTCATCCTAAGAAGACCGTCTCTTACAGCCATCTTGAATGCAGGGTGCAAAAGGCCATGAACATGATCTACAATGCTGCCACTGTAACCTTCCACCTTAAGCATATGAAAATAATAAGTAAGAACATCCGAATACTTCACTTCCGTGATCTTACGTTTTCCAAAGCTATCTTTAATATATCGCTTGAAACAAAATACATACATTCCCTTGGTACATACCTTGAGATTGTTCTTATTCTCCAGATACTTCTCAACAAGATCAGCTACAGTAATCTGCTGGGCCTTATGCACGTCAAGACCATCCTCGTATCCTCTTCGAAGTTCCCTCTCTTTCTCCCTGAGTCCTGCCAGAGTCTTGCAATAGATTGATCTCCTCACACCTAACCGGTCAGTGTAAGAGTAAACGTATCTCCCATCATTTCTCTGACATTCGCCTGTATGCAGCTGATATCCTTTACTATCTTTTCTTGATACGAATTTTCCTGCCATTGTTTCCTCCTTATAAAAAGAGGAACAGTTGAATTACTATCATTATAATCCGCGCTGTTCCTCCGTTTCAATCCAAATATTATCGTGCAACCCGCATGGTTACTGCTATTTGGACGCATTAGTATCTGTTTGAATTTGATTGGATGAATCCGTTAATACTGTTTTGATGTACGGAAATTCTCAAGCCATTCATCAAGTATATTAGTGTTTATAAGCACCATCCTCCCTATCTTATACTCCGCACCTGATTCCCTTACCCAATCTCTCAAAGTTTTATCGCATACTGAGTATAGTTCAACACCATTATCATATCTGACAAATTTCTTCTGACCGGACACAATCATATTCTCAAGATCCGGCACCAGTTCTTTTGCTCTTGGCTTTGGCATAACACTCCTCCTATAATCTTCCTTCCATGTAATCAATTGTCTGTTTAAATACTGCCTGCTTGGTTCGAAAGACCTGTTTCCTTACCGAATCAATTGCAATCCCTAGCTTTTCCGCTTCAGCAGCAACGTCATCATGTGATTTCATGTACCATATAAGAAGTTCTCTGTCTTTTTCATCAAGCCTGTTTAACTGATTGTTGAAGAGTTGATAGTCCCTTCTCATGCGCTTTAGCATGATCGCCTCTTCCTTGTACTCATCGCTCTTGTCTGTATCATCCAGCTCTCCCCCTGAGAAATCGCAGATGATAATTGCATTCCTTGTATCTGCCTCACTGGAAGCTGTGTTCCCAGTGATATCACTTATCTTACTGGTCTGTACCCTGACTCCAAGATCTCCGTTTTGAGCCCTTCTGTTGTATGCCTTCTCATTCTCAATGAGATAAACCAGGCCATCGATCCTGCTGTCGATGATTCCAAGAAAGTTTGAAAAGTTACTATAGATAAGCTTTACTCTTCCTGCAGCATCGGCTGCCGCATACTCTTTGACAAAACTTGCCATTGTTCCCCTCCATATAGAGGCAACAGCTTCGTGTGAGAAATAATTACCGGTTATCTCTTCCTTACAGGTTCCATTCTATGGCGCTCCAGGATGTCCAACGAGTCCCAAAGTATTGACTTGGGGTCAATGGAGAATTGATTTACAGTTATCGTATTACTCCAGTGTGACAAGAGCCCTGAGCTGGACCATGGCCACTTTCCTAAGTTCTGGTCTCATACTTTTTATAAGTGCGCTTGCTTCAATGGCATCATATTTAGCATAGTAATCTTCCAACATCCTCTCTTCCTCGGTCTCTTCCAAAAGAGTGGTAACTGGTACCTTCAGCGCACTTGCTATTCTCGTAAGAACAGATACCTTGAGTTCCAGCTTGTCCTGCTCATAAAGTGATATGGTCTGCTTCTTGGTATAAACCATTGCTGCCAGTGCTTCCTGGCTGATCCCTTTCTGTTTTCTGATTGTTCTGATTTTTTCTCCGAGTGTCATTTCTCCTCCGTTTCCGGGATCCACAAAACGGAAGCAACCGCGCCAAGAGCATATAAAAAGAGTCTGCAAAACTTTAATAAACCTAAGGTAAAAACCTTTCGGTATACTTCCGTTTTGCAGACTCCTTCGATGTTACATGTTGTTAGTTACATGACTCTTTAAGCTCTTGGCAAATCTTTTGATAGTGGATGCTGTTCCTGGCCCTATGGCTCTGCACTAGTCCATGCACTATCTCAATACATATTAAGTTGTCCATCTGCCAGAAGCTTCTGGCTAAGTTAATTTGTTAGCATCTCAAGTGCTTTCTTATATCTGTTCATCCTGTCTGTGAATGACTCGTTATCATTCTCTTCATCGTTTACAATCGTGGTGACAAACCACTTTGTCGCGTATATTGTAATCGTGTTGCCGCATATCTCGCACTTCTCATCTACATCTGCGCTTCTAGCCTTCATGATCCTGTTACCACACACCGGGCAGTTCACCCAGCGTTCTCCCTCCATGGATACCTTCGCTTTTTTCAAACTCTTCACCCCCAAGCGAACAAAACCAATTGTTAACAGTTACAATTAACGGATTAGGGAAAGAAAACCGTTAGCTGATCTTTGTTATAGCACCGCGGTTGCTATATTCCAATTATAGTAGTCTTAATCATATGTCACAAGTAAAAATCGAACAGTTGTTCTGCCCTATTATTTGTACACATTTACTAATTTCCTGCTCCCCTCAGCAGAAAACCAGCTGTTTCCAAAAAGCTGCGTCCGTCACAGCATGAAAATTTTACCACAAAAGTCCTTCTCCGAAGTCCCCACTTAGTTCTTACTTACTCCGCTATAAGTCCATGGCTTGTTCGCATTTTGTTCGCGGTATGTCCGCCTAATGTTCGCAGCATTTAATCAATGAGACCATTATCCCTATCTTCCTGCTCTCTGATCTCCGCATAGTTCCACATGGTTATTCCAAATAATGTAAGAGCTGCCTCCCGCTTCTTGTAGAATGCTGTTTTCCGAAGACTGCACTCATCAAAAAGCTGAAGCTCTGATTTGTATTCAGAAAGATAACTTGAAATGAGTATCTTCTTATATATAGGTCCGTCCGGTGGAAACATCTCCATCTTATCAATCACCATCATGATCTTCTCATCGATCCACGGACATGATAGTGCATCCCAAACAAATGCTTTCTGTGCATCAAACGAATCAACCGGCAACTTGGCAATGTTCAGGAACTCTCTTCTGAGCTTTCTCTTCTGCTGGTCCTCTTTCTCCTTGCTGATTGGACTGTGCCTTGGAATCGCTGCTATCTTTGAATCTTGATATAGTGTAAATAATGTCTTGGATAATGAGCACACTTCCTTGGGCACCAAGTCTGCCTGCTCACACATAAAACATATTCTTTTGTACGGATCAATTTGTCTCATAGGAAAACCTCCTTTCTTTCCTAGGATTAGGGTGCTTTTCTGGTGATACCATTAAAACATTTTAGGTGTCCCATACACCGTACAAATCCAAACCCGCACAAATACTGGCATTCAAGCACATATATGTCCATCCAGCTATAAATCAGAAGGGTTGATCATTGTTCTTTTCTCTAATCTCTTTCATCATCTCGTGATAATTATCAACCTGCTCTTGAGCCTCCAGTAAAATTTCAATTGGATCCTTTAAAAATATCTGATGAATTGCCATATCTCTGTATTCCTCACCAAAAATCTTCAGACATTATTTTCTACCGATGGCATCGATTTGAGCATTCAATTCTTCAAGCTCTTTTCTTTTTTTCGATATTTGACCTCCTCTTTCCATGACTTGCTTACGCCTTTTTATGGCAAACAAATAATCTTCATCGTTTCTTATTTCTTTGATCAGTCTTATTCCCTTTATCGAATTTCTTTTATCCGGGTCCTCTTCCAAAGTCTCTAACTGTATGATGTCATCCATCTCTTTTTCCCTGATGCTGCAAAACAGATTCTTTATATGCTTCAAGTCTGCAATCAAATTAGCAATCTGGGAAGAATAATACGATAACAATACATCCCTATCCTCATTTGCGAAAGAAACATCATCCAATAATTCATCTTTAAGACCTGCAAGTAAGCTTATCTGATTATTAAATCGCTCTACTATTGGTTGCAAATCCATCTGCATGGTAAGACGCATCTTCCGCCAAGTTTCATTAATTACATCAGGTGATGCACCACTTCTACGCAACATGTCACAGAAGCCAAATAACAGCTTTTCTCTTACATCCATTGGAACATCTTCATACTTACCCTTTCTTAGATTAAGATATTCTTCGCAGCTACCGTAATCCTTCAACATGTCGATGACAAAACCAGCATCATCCTCATGAATTTTCATCCCGCTGTTTTTGCTTGTACCGGATTTCAAAAGATTAACATCGAACCCTACAGCATCCGCCATATCCAAAAAGTATTCTGAACATTTATGTGCAGACAAATTAAAATCTTCTCTTTTATCCACAGCTTCATTACATATTTGATACAAGCTACGATGTTTTTTGTCTTCCAAACTTATTCCCCTCCATCTGTGTGTTCTCGAGAACAACAACATAAATATAATCTTTGTAAAACAGGCATTTCTACTCCCAATTTTCAAAATATTCCGAGGTATATCTCTTGTAGAATTTCAATAATTTAATGCCATGTTAATAAATATTTCAATACAGTCATGGTACAATAAAACCACTCCATGTAGGAGCGAGAGTCTCCTGCATATCATAAGAAAACGAGGGGCCTCCATAGTCTTGGATCGCTCCTCGTTCTGCGTTTATGACATCCGAAACTCAATCATACTCACATATAAATCCTATCTTACCTGCATATTCAGGTGACACACTTAATATCTTATCCGGGGCATCAAAGATGTAAATCATACCATCTTCTTCAAAATACTTGGCTAGTCCCACTTCTTGTTCTCCGCCTTCAAATGACCACTCATTCTTAGAGTAGTCATACCCTGGGGAATGATAGTCCCAAAAGTCATACATACTTGGCATTATTTCCTGATAAGAACCATCTTGATTAATCCACCTGAAGCTGCAGAAAGTATCTCCAATCCATTCACAGGATCTATAACCAACAAAAAATGCCTTATTAGTGTATCCTTCTTTCTTTATCAGCTCAGATATGACCTTTGCCTCATCTGTACAAGTGACTGTAGCTAAGTATCCCCCTTTCTCAAGACAGATCTTCTGTGCTTCACTCCAAGAACAATCCTGTACTAATAATTCATACTTATGATCTGCAGAAAACCACTTTCCATTTTCCAGCAAATATAGGAACTCGTCGTAAGAATAGTAATTATCCGGATATTTTCCCTTATCCACATCATAATATTCTGCGACATGAGCATTGAACTCTTCCTCGGTTACAGTTTTATCGCCCCACTCATAAGTCAAAGTATATGGATAATTCTCGTCTTCACCCATCTTTTTGAAATCTTCTTCAGAAACATATCTGATGCCTGAAGCTATTTCTGTGAATACGCCGTTTTCCAACTTCATGATACTGATTGGATAATAATCCATATGTCCAGTGTCCGTATAAATTAACCCACTCTTTTCAATGTACTGTGATCCTATTCTTGAAAGATACTGATCTACAACCTTGCCATCAAAGTATGTAATAACCATCTGACCACTGGCTTCTATTCCCGTATCGATGAATAGTTCAGGAATATCATCATCGTCCAAATAAATCAGAGTATATGTGACCTCACTTCCGCAATCAGCGAAAGAAATGTATTCTGCACCAGTTCTCAGATACTCCGCGTATGCTTTGCTCCACTTAGGAATACTATTTGTAGACAGCTCGTCAGAAGATTCTGTTGACGCTTCCTCACTCGACTGAGCAACAGAAGCATCCACAGCAGAACTGATCTCAGAATCTGAATCACTTGAATCCTCTACCGAAGCCGCATCTTCAAAAGCATCTTTAGCAGATTCCTCTGGTAATTGTCTTCCGCAGGCAGATAAAAGAAATGGGCAACATAAAACTGCCAAACACTTATAAAACCTTTTCATTAGATTATCTCCAGAAATCAAACATACTTCCCAGTATGTATAATCCAAACAACACCAATGCTCCTATGATATTGTTCCCGACAAATAGCCATATCGCAGCAATCACAACTATAGTGATCAGTATGTGTGATGACTTTTCAGCCTGGACATCTCTGCGAAGCTTCTCCATGTCAGCATTCATTTTCCTGCGTTCTTCAGCTGTAGGGTACCAGCCTCCACCACCAATGTCATCATCTTCATCAACATCAACGATGCCACCCTCATCCTGTTCCTTATAGAATGTATCGTAAATGTAAGCAGCCTCATTAGTATCTATATGTCCATCATGGTTCAAATCAAAAGGAGTGTTTTCGAAATTATCGTATGCCATAGCTCCCTCACTTTCCCTGGAAATCAAAACATTCTCTTTCCTGTCTTAGCCAGGATATACGCCTCGTCATAAGTACACTTATTCTCCATAGCAAACTGGTATAAAGCACTGTCAAGATCCGGGTATTTGCGTGGATCCACGTATCCTCTGTCACATTCATACCATGCTCTTTTATATAAAGCCTTTATTCTGTCTTCATTTACATCTAATAATCCCATAGTGATTACCTCTTTATCCGAAATCAAAACTCATCGTCAAAATCATCAGGATCGAGACCCGCATCCTCGAGGGCTGATCTGCGTTCATCTTCATCCATGAACTCTAGCTCATCTCTGTCGAGGCCTGCCATTTCGATCTCATCTAAAACGTCGTCATCTTCATCGATGCTACTTCCCGTCGAAATACCGTTATTGTCCTCAAAAAATGTATCGTTGATAAAAGCCCATTCTGCTCCATCAATCTTTCCATCGCGGTTTAAATCAAATGCTGAATGTCCAAATAATCTATCCATAGGTCCTTCCATTGCCAAATCCTCCTTAGTTTAAAATGGGGAATAGCTTTGTTCTGCCATTCCCCAGGTGTCAATAATTGTCGACTTAGTGATGCTCGTTCCAATAGTCCTCAGCTGCATCGTAAGCTTCGTCCTCATCATCGTAATCATCTTCATAATCGTAGAATTCTTCGTACTTATCATCTGCAAAAGACTGTGCTGACTTGTAGCTATACACATCATATGGATCGTATTTCTTCTTGCTAGATGAACTCTTGGACTTACTGCTTGATTTTGATGTACTGCTCTTTGATGAATATGTAGACTTCTTGGAACTTGACTTGGTACTTGTCTTGTTCTTAGAAGAATGTGTTGAACAGTAACCTTCATCATCAGTAGCTTTGCTAGTACATTTAGCGTACTTGCAAGTATGTTTGCTGCAATAACTTCCGTTTGTGGTTGCATATCCCCAACATCCGCTTGCTGCACATGCTTTATAACCTTTTTCCTTCGCATACTGTGCTGCATGGTAATCACAAAAAACTGTTCCATTCGGTGTGTTGTCAGCATTGCAGCCTGACTCTCTACATTTGTCTGTATTTCTTGCCTCTACAGGTACTGTTGTTGTTATCATCATCATTACTATTACTGCAATTGAGATAATCCCTGTAATCTTGCTTCTCATGGTCATATCCTCCTGATCATTCGTAAACTATCGGTTATCTTACTCTAAGGATAAAACCTGTGCTCCTTCAAATAAATATAGCTTTATGTTACTTAACACGTTTTAAATTGCCATTTGGGAAAAGAGCTATTGTTTTACCTTGTGACTTAATCCTAATACTTCAACTGGGCAATAAACCTCCCCGCTTTGAAATGCAGTGCCAGCCTAGTGTTCCGGGTCCCTAAAGCATACACCATTTTTCTTTAGATATTTCGCCATAGTTTCGCCGGTATTTTTTAACAAAAATGGGCGTCCTCCTCTGGAGCGCGAGTTATTCACTATTTCAATAAATTCAACTTCAGTCTTTTCTTCAATTTCTGCTAGGTTATTAAAACCAGAACAAGTCAAATAGTAGTAATAATGTGGATGCATTGGTAAAC
This sequence comes from Butyrivibrio sp. YAB3001, assembly GCF_900112195.1. Taxonomy (GTDB): domain Bacteria; phylum Bacillota; class Clostridia; order Lachnospirales; family Lachnospiraceae; genus Butyrivibrio. The sequence continues at coordinate 138,567 of NZ_FOKR01000011.1, read as the reverse complement.
CATCAAAATCACAGCATTCTCCAGGTTCAACATGCCTTATTCTTTTCTTCTGCTCTTCTGTCATTATTGTGCTCCCTAGCTATTACTTCTGCTTTGCTGCGTTCATCTGAACAACTTCCAGGATATATTTAGCTCTTTTCTCCTGTGGAAGGGCACTGTACTGGTATAAAAAGAGCTTCTCCATTATTTCTCTGCAACTCTTAGATCCACAGTTCCTGATCTTGCTGATCTCCGTTCCGCCGGCAATTGCCTCTGCTAGATCTCCGATTGTTCCGTATCCAGCTCTTTTCAAACTGTTATATGCTCTGACGCCGAGGTCCAAAGCCTCAATTGGCGTCTCGCTCATCTTGGAATTCAGGTAAATATTGAAAAAGAACTTCCCGCCCTTTTTCTCATGAATCCTGTCCCCGGTTATCTGCTCGATTATCTGTGACAGTGTCTGGCTCTGATCTGCGCTCATATTCAATTCCTCCGTAGACGTCCTTGATAATCTCCCGGACCTGGCGCGCATGATATTCAACGATATCATCAATGCAGGCCTTTTTGATTATCTTGGCCATGTAATTGATTTGCTCTAGAGAATCGGATACAGCAACAAGATGAATATGATATTCCTTGAGAGTGGTATAGATCTGACGCACATACACTGTTCTTGTGGCGACATATTCCAGCACCCTGTCAAAACCTTCGGGCGTTGTAATGATATCGATCAGCATCGTTATCTCATCATCTCTCTTGATGTAGGTGTTATACTGGCGGATGATTCCTGCTTCCTCAAGCTTTGCAATTCTCTTCTTGGCAGCCACTCTGGAAATTCCCAGAGCATCGCCAATCTCCTGATAGCTCTTGCGGGCATCGCCTTTGATCATATTCAAAATCTGCTTATCTTTTTCATCCATGCGTTTGCTCCTTATCAGTGTCGACTCTGATGAGCACATTATATTGAGCACATATATTTATGGCAATAGCAAAGGTTACGAAACGTAACTTTTCGGTTTCATTCCGTAACCCCAACAATCAAAAAGCCTGTATTAGCCACGTTTCTAGCCCCTGCTTATGGCCAGAGTGGAATTTAGTTTTGCAATAGTCGTCTTAATCACACATATAAACATCAATGTAAATCTCAATCCAGGAATCCCGTTCGTCAAGATGGTCCCCTATATCACCACCATGAACAATTCCGAACAGTTCCTTTCCTGCATCCATCAAATGATAGAGCACTTCGTTCTTAACCCTGGGGATATATCCAAGCTTTTTCCCCTTAGGATCAAGAACAAGAATAGCTTTCTCATCATACTTATTCTTTGGCTCCAACAGCAGTTTGAGCCTGTCACCCTTCTTTAATGCCTTTGCCTGCTTGTAAATGGTCTTCACATGCATAGCACCATTGATCATTGTATTCATCAAAAAGATATCCCTGGAAAACGGAAGGCTTGTATCTATGCCATTCTTACTGAGTATGCTTGATGTAAGTGCTGCACTCTGAACATTGGCAAGTTCCTTGTTTTCTCCCATAGGCTACTCCTTTTTTGCTTTACGCTTCTTGGCTTCTTTCTCGTTCTTTTCTGCTACTTTGCTGAGCTCAAGGATCTTTTCTTGAAGCTCAATAATCTTATCTGCACACTGCCTGTTATACTCTGCAAGCTCTTCCTGCCTTGCTTTAACAGCATCCTCATTAGCAAGGAAGTCCTTTTCTGTGTAAGGGAAGCTGTTTTTGATTTCATCAATATGAGCCAGTAGAATCTCAACTTTTTCAGCAAGCTTAGCTCTGAGCTCACGAAGCTTAGCTATATCATCAGGATTATCGCTGTATTTCTCAGTAATATCCGTATCATCCAGCTGATCTGCTATCTCACGAAGAGTCTCAAGGTCACCTTCTGCATAAGCTTTCTGTGCTTTTAGCAAAAGAGCTTTATCCTTCTCTGTTGCATTTGGATTAGCATCAGGGTGAAGCTTCTTCATGATCATCCTGTAAAGACGCTTAAGCTCTTCCTTCGGAGTTTCATGGACGGTCTCGCTGTCCTTACCAAGACCTGCATCCTCGGCCTTTTCTCTATCCTCATTGTTCTTTTCTGAAGTCTTTTCGTCTTCTTTTTTATCCTTATCCTTTGATGAATCCTCTTTATCAGCAGATTCACCATCTTTACCGGAAGAGCTCTTTCCCTTCGGATTCTTTCCTTCTTCCCTGGCTTTCCTCTCTTCCTCGGCTCGTTCTTCGTTCTTCTTATCCTGCTTAGCACGACGTTCCTTATATTCCTTGTCGCGCTTCATATCCTCGGCCTTTTTATTCAGGTCTTCTTCATACTGCTTATATTCCTGCTCAACCTTCTTCTGAACTTCCTCGTACTTGGCTGCTTCCTGGCGATTGATTGCAGCCTGCAGCAGTTCAATAGCTCGCTTAAGCCTTGCTATCTCCAGCCTATATGCCTGGGCCTGATACTCCAGGTTACCAACCTTTTGGTCATAGTCTGCCCTTAGCTCAACGCAGATGTGGTTTTCCAGGTCATCTATCTCTTCTGCAAGAGCCGCCAGCTTAAGTTCAAGCTCAAGGATTTCTTCGATAAGCTTGTCATATTCACTTATAACCGGGACTATGCCCGCATTATCAGTTTTTCCCATCAAAAAAACTTCTTTCCTGTCTTGGCAAGTAGATAAGCCTCATCATAAGTGCAATTATTCTCTCTGGCAAAGATATAGAGTGCCTTATCAAGGTAAGGATATTTCCTAGGATCAACATATCCCCTGTTGCACTCAAGCCATGCTCTGTGATAAAAAGCCTGGAGTTTAGTTTCATCAACATCAAATATTCCCATTTATGTCTCCTATTTCATCACTCGTCAATATACTTCTCAGCAAGTAAAGCTATCAATCCATTTGTTGGGCAATCATTTCTTAAGCCGTTTCTTCACTATCTGAAGCTCAACATCTCCATCCATATACTTCATAACAAGTGCTTTTGCCTCTTCAGACTCTTCTTCTCTAATCATGTAATCGCTAAAGCCATGGATAAAATCAATTCCCTTGCACACGTCATCATCCGTGGTCTTAAGGACATTGGTTGTGATATTGGAATCAGCTATGGCATCTGACAAAATCACTATAGTCTTTGCCTTCCCTCTGGTAATTGACACATTAAAACGGTTCCTGCTGAAGATGAACTCACTCTCATTGTTTATCTTTTCGCTCTGTGATACTCCATAGCTGACAATTACAGCCTGTCTTTCTTTTCCCTGGAGCTTATCTACTGTTCCTATATATACTTCAGATCTTTTTATTCCCAAATCTTCACAAACACTCGTACGAAGCCTGTTTATATGCTCATGATGCGGAGATATTATTCCGCAGGCTCCATCCTGACCATTTTGTTCTCTCCAGAAGTTTCCACAATCCTTTGCCAATGTACCATCAGCATTCTGGATATGATCATACAAAGAATGGATAAGATCTCTTACAATCCTTACCTCTGCCTCTTTTTGCTCTCTACTTGTACCGGTTATCTTACAAAAAACAAGTGGATACTTGGGATCAAGCATGAAATCCATCAGCTTGTCGCCAATCTTTTTATTAAGCTTGATGTTTTGCTTGGCAATAGCAGAGATAGATGCCTTGTACTCAGGGCCATAGATCTTCTCCGCAGAGTATCGGCACAATATATTATTCATGCGGAAATTGTCACTTAGATGAATAACATCTTCATGCTCCTCGCCTAATGCTGTCAGGAACATTCTGAAGATGGAACCGTATATATACTTCTCACCTTCTTTATATTTGTATTTTCCTCCAATTATTGGCGGAAGTTGATCATTATCGCCCACGAATAGAAATCTTGTTTTCTCTCCACTGCACTCCATCTGAAGAAATGCATCCATAGTCTTGAGCTGAGAAGCCTCGTCAATAATCACAAGATCGAACTCCGGAGCTGCACCATCTTTCAAAAAAGCCTTATATGCACTGTATCCTGTCATTCCAAGGATACTTACTTCATCATTTCCTAGAAGAGTACGCAGTTCTTTGGACTTACGAATATCTATTCCATACTGCCCCAATGTTGCAGGATCATCGCCGCTGTCAACCTTATATACCTCAAGCTTATCTCCTATGATCCGGTCATCCCCTACCATTTTCTTGATCTTGATAAGTACATTCTCTGTTGCAGAATGAGACATGGCAGAAATCATTACTTTAAGATTCCTCCCCTCTTTTTCCTGGTAATATTTCGACAGCGTAATAACAGATCTTGCAATGAAGTCGGTTTTTCCAGCTGCAGGAGGTCCAACCAAAACAGTTAACCGTCTTTCAAAGAGGTGCCTAAAGGCAACCATCTGGGAATCACTAAACGTATGCCCATCACAGCTCCAGTATTTTTCACAGATCTTCTGGGCATATTTATTAAATTTATAGCCTGTATCTCCTGCAAGTTCATCTGGTGACAATAGTTCCAATCTGTCATGGAGTCCTACCAATCCACCTGCAGTTTTCTCACTATTGAAATCCTTATACACTTCAAACATGAGATATTTCTTACCTACTTCAGGCTTAAATTGATCACTTTTTGCAAGAAACCAGACTTCTCCTCGATCTCCCTCATCAGAAAACTCAGGTTTATAATCCATAGATGCCATATAAAACACCGGGTCCCAGTCTCCATGAATGTTTTTAACAGACATTACACTCATCAGTTTTGTCTTTTTCCTGTTATAAACAAGATCCCTGAATCTCAATATCTGTTCTCGGTTTGATACTGTATCCTCACATATACAGGACGAAAACCAATCTCTTCCGATATAGTTTTCATAGTTGAGAATGGTATACATATTTTCACCGGTATACTCCAAACTAAGAATAGTGCCTTCGCTGATGGCATTATCTATTCCTTTCATTCTTCCGCTTCGTATCTGATGATATGAGAGAAGTTGCTCATAGCGATTTTCAAAGTCCAGCTTAGCTATCTCTGGAAATCCTTCATGAACCTTTTTCTGCATTCTGTAGTATGCAGGCCACTCACTGAGGACGATATTACCCTCTCTGGCATCCTTCTGAATTTTACCCACAATAGTGTTTTCTATATCCAATCGCTTTAGCAGATGCTTTTTCAGAGAATCTATCTTATCCTGTTTTGCCTTCTTCTCTGCCTTTTTCTTGCTCTTACTTTCCCAAATGTATACTATAGGCATGCCTTTAACGATGTTTGAAAGCTTTCCAAGATAGTAATCGTCTCCATCTGTGAACTTGTAGTCAGGTGAATAGTACTCTGCAGTATGAATTAAGTTATAAGATATTGCCTGCGGCATCACATAGAGCTGAGATAATGCCGTAGTAATAACAGATACCGGATTCTCTATACATTCCTCCGGTTGTTCATCAGAATCAGTAACAATTCTCTCCCCTTGAGTCCAGAAAAGAATAGTCATTACCTTCTCAAGAAGGTCTTGATCCAGCTCAGGGTCAAGATTTTCAAGCATATTAAACAGAGATGACTCTATGTTCATCCTCTCATAGTCATCCATTACGTAACACTGAAGCTTGTGAAGTTTATCATCCGGATAATCCGCTATTCTCTCCAGAAACTCATATATATGTTCAACAAAGAGCTTGTCGATTCTATCAAACTCTTCCTCAGTATTATTCACAGCGACCAAAGCGCCAGAATATCTACTAATTCCTTCTGAATCACATGGAGATGCTTTTACATCAACATATCCATTCTTGTTAAGACCCTCGCCAAACAGATCTATATCTTTTCCTGGGCGTAGGCTCCATGCATAAGCATAATTTCTCCCTGTATCAACGTCTTGTTGCGCAGTCATTAGCAAAGAAAAGTTCTGTCCTATAGGAAAAGAAAATGTACTTCCTCTCTTAGGAAAAACATCCTTTTCATCCCTCCAGAAAGCCTTAAGTCCCGCCTCATAAGCATCAAGATCATTTCTTATGTATTTCCAATAATTACAATCATCAGTGAGAGCAGGGTAATCCTTACTCTTAAGCAATTTCTTTACAGAATTCCAGGAATCATCCTTGAGAATTCCATCTTCAATACACTCATCAAGCTTATTGTTAGCATTTTCAGTGATGTAAGGAAGTATTCTGACGCTTTTCTTTTCCTTGCAAAACTCTTTGCAACTATCAAAATTACTGCAGTACTCACATTTCTGAGAAACATGGTATTTAAGATTTTCAAATAGATCCTTACCATTATTACTTTCATTTAGTGTTTCACACACTCCGGATAATATTTCATCAAAGAAGGTTTCAACCTCTGCGAGTGCATCACGTAGTTCAAAAACATGTGGTAAAAGAGCATGCGTAACTCGTTCTTTATTCCATACTATGCCCTCTTCTTCATTAACATAGCAATTGTCTATTCCCTTGTCCTGTATTATCGACTTCAGCAGTTCCACATAGAATGCAATCTGAAGTTCCGCACCAATCTTAATCCTTTCCGCATTCTTGGCATCAATCACCGTAAGACGGAACTTCCCTTTAGATTTAATATACTCAGCCAGGATAAAGTCTGGATACATAGACTTACTGAATGTTACATCAAAGTCATAAGCTTCTGAACTGCCAAGATACTTATTCCTAAATGAGTCCGTAACACACACACAAGCCTGATAGATATATGTAGGAGACTTCTTAGGATCAAGATCTTTTAAGGCCTTCACTGTCTCTTTGATGCTTTGAGATTTCTTCTTTGATGAGGTAGAGACTTCTACAAATGTAACATCGGAATCACTCTTTAAATTCTCACAGATTTCCTGTTCCCACAGATTTCCGGCCATAGCTGCCGCTGAGGGTTCATCAGGATCTTTACTCCACCCCAAATTTTCTATATCTTTTTCACTCAAAGATATAGAAACCAGATTCTTATCGCAACGTTTCTCATAGTATTGACCTATCTTAGAAGGGCTTAATCTTAGGCTAATCTCCTGCTTCATAAGTATCTCCCACATATTTGTATTGATCATTATTCACATAGCTCGGGATATAATCTGTTCATATCACACCATATATTGTGCATCGAATATTTAAATATAATCTGAACTGATTATTACATATTTATAAAAAACAGGCATGTCAATGAACACGCCTGTTTTTTGCCAATCAAGCGACCACCCCATTCTTTTGTTATTTAAGCCGCCAATCTCGCCATATAGCATAATAGCATTACACATTCATTCACTTTTCAAAACTGTCTAGCATATTTTTTAATACTTTTTTGACATCTATAACCAAATCCAAACACTCTTTTGCATTTACTGATCTTAGAGCATTTGTATGTGCACTTGGATTTCTGTAATCCTTTTTTATTCTTTCCACCTGATTACCATATGTCTTTAGTAGATTTAGTATGTCAGAATCACTTCTATTAGTTATCAATGATGCCTTGCTATATTCCAGTAGTTTCTTTTGATTATTGCTAATCTCCGCCTTGCTAGCATTTCTCGGAATTCTATAACCAAGTGTAAATGGAACACTTCCTAATGTGTACTCGCTTGGAGAAATCACCCTTCCATCTTTTATCAACGAAGAAGGATACTCTTTAACTCCAATCCCATTATCCATTAGAAAATCGATAAATCTCTTATGGAAGCGTATACTCATTTCCACTTCAAGAGCCTTTGTTATCAAAACACATACGCCCGAATAATCCATAAGATCTCCGTATTCTTCCTGCTTTTTATACATAACCTTTGCAGAAACAATAAATTTTTTCGAATCATTTGTCAGCTTATTCCATGCCTCTCCAAATTCCTTTATAAGGTTATCCTCTTCCTCCTTAACTATATTATTCGGATACTGAACAGACAGTTTTTCATCAATTCTTTGCACAATTTCATCAGCGTATAATCGTAATAGTCTATCCTTCTGTTCTTCGTCATATCCTCCATTAAGAATTCTCGTAATCAGCCCCTGATTTGCTGTAAGTGTTTCACCCAGCTCAACTATCTTCTTCTCAATGTTATCAACTTTTCGATCAATTGCACCTATTCCCTTCTGCACATCTTTTAACTGCTCGCTTATTTCTGTAAGCTGCTCTTCCAAAGTCTTTTCATCCACAATGCTTATTTTTTCGTGCAAAGGCGCTATAATAGACTGTTGTATTAGCTCTTCAATGTTTTTTTCAGTCTCTCCAACAAAACGAAAGCACTCTTTCAATGAATGAGACTCTTCCTCAGTTAAAGACTCTCTAATTTTCGTATTACTCCAAAAATAGATACAAAACTTATCATATGCTGTTAGTAACATTGAAAAAACCCGTACTTCTTCCTCACTTTCCATATAACCAACAGCGCTATTAACTATGTATTTATACATATTATCAATAAAACTCTTTAAGTATTCTGGAACATTCTCATCCGCCAATATAACTTCAGTACCATTTAGATTAACTTCTTCATGAACAAATTGTTTTCTAGCATTAAATCTGTAGCCTTTCTCTAACGCTAAAATGCAGCACATAGCGTTAATAGCATCGTTAATAGCAAATAAACAGCAGACCTCGTCCACACCATATCCTAAGCTATAATCACTTTCAAAACACGAAGCCAATTCAGAATATGTATAAATCAATACCGACTTTGCATAATCTAGATCGCTCATGGTAACAATCTCCTTTATAGAATCACAAAAACGCAAATTAGCTCATCCCATTACGTCTTATCAACAATTATATACTACGATTGTTATCTCACTCAATAAGACAAAAACCATCCCACATTTTGTTGTTTTTAAGCAACAATTGTGATATGCTAATACAGTATTATTTTCGAAAGGAAAACGTTGAATGAAGACAATATTAAAATGGCCTGGCGGAAAAGAAAAAGAACTACCAATAATCCGTGATTTCACTCCTGATTATTCTGGCCGATTTATTGAACCTTTTGTTGGAGGTGGTGCTGTTTTTTTTGATACAGCCACAAAACAGTGTTGCATTAACGATAAATCTGACGAATTGATCAACCTATATAATTGCGCAAGGAACAAAGATCAAGATTTAATACGCTACCTTCAGCAAGAGAACGATGAATTTCAGTCATTAGGGACTCTAGTCGATGAAAACCGTGAAGAAATCCTTAGTTTGTATCATTCAGATATCTCTATAGAGGATTTCATCAATAATCATATCGATTATTTTAGTTCTTTAGCAGATAACTATAACGACGTGTTTATAAAGGAAATAAAGAGGAATTTAAAAAGTAAGATAAACCGTTCTGCAAAACTAGAAAAAGAAAATGGTGCAATCCCTGACAGTGACAGGATAGATAACATAGAAGCAGCGCTAAAGTCTGCATATTACATGTTTATTAGATATCTGCAAAATCACCTATCCGAACTAAGCATCGGACGACAAGCTGCTGTTTTTTTCTTCGTTAGAGAATACTGCTATTCTTCCATGTTTAGATACAATAAAGATGGTGATTTTAATGTTCCGTATGGCGGCATTTCCTATAACAGAAAAGATTTCCAAAAAAAAATAGATTACTTGTTATCTGAAGAAATGCATGCAAAACTTAACACTGCTGATATTTATTGTGAAGATTTTGAAACATTTATTAACAGCCTTAACCTGACTAGTAATGATTTTGTTTTCTTAGATCCACCATATGATTCTGATTTTTCAACATATGCCCAAAATGAATTTGGACAAGCTGAACAAATACGTCTTTGTAACTGCTTAAAGGCAACCGAGGCCAAGATACTGCTGGTAATTAAAAACACTGAGTTTATATACAATCTCTACAAAGATGATTTTAAAATATCAAGCTTTGATAAAAAATATCTGGTTAGCTTTATGAACAGGAACGATCGAGATGTAAAACATCTTATAATTACAAATTACTAAAAAAATGCCTTCTTCCTCAGGTTAGGAAGAAGGCAATATTCTTGCTTTCAATTCTTCAATTGTTAAAGGCTTTTGAGGATTTCGATGTATCATGCGATGGCAATTTGAGCATAACGGTCGTACATATTGGACTGCCTCTTTGATGAACATTTCTTTTCCCTTTTCACTATACTGACATATTGGCTTAATATGATGTATCTCTATAAATCCATCCCCAAGTTCTCCGTATTTTTCTGAAAAGCAAAAATCACAAACATCACATCTAAGACCGCCTTTTTGCGAATAGTACAATATAGCAGCATCTCTTAATGCTTTTGATCGAGCACGTACCTTTGTATGCTTACTCTCAACTAACCCTTCATTAACAACAACATTCTCATCATATAAAAATATATTCTGATCTTTACTTGCTATTTTAGAAGATAAAGATATTGTATCTTCATACATGAATTTCTGAGAAAAGAAATAGTTTAACTCATCAATTCTTGTGTTTAAAAATTGCTCCCCAGAAGCTGTTAATGTATATATACCATTTACAAAATCAGTATATAATCCCATTCCGTTATTATCTCTATGTGAAACAAGATTTCTAACCTTTTGTGAAAACTTTGTATCATTTCTCCCGTCTAATATTTTAGCATCCTCTCCTACCGGATTAAAAACTATAGTAAGATCATTAATTAAATCCGATGTAGTGGCAGATCCCCTTCTCTTTATAGCATAAAGAGCCGGTAATATTAGCATTTTCTCTTCTATTCTCACTTATGCACCTCTCCGATGCGCTTTTCAGCAGCCTCAAAAAAAGTAGGATCTATTTCACATCCTATAAATCTTCTTTCCAATTCTAATGCCGCAACTCCTGTAGACCCAACCCCCATAAACGGATCGAAAACCACATCCCCAACATTACTAGACACATTTATTAAATGTTTCAAAAGTTTTACCGGCTTTTGAGATGGATGTTTCGGATTTTTTAAACGCTCTTTTCCCATACATATCGGACATTCAAAATAATTATGCATCTCATTTTGAGTTGTAAAGTTCCACTTATGTTTCTTATTCCATAAGCACACTATCATTTCACAACTGTTTAAGAAGCCATTTTTAAAAATCTTAGGCATAGGGTTGGTTTTATGCCATATAAAATACTGAAAAGTATCAAATTCAGGGTCAAAAGCTTCATGCCACTTACCCAGCAAATTATAACTAGTAAAAATAAAAATATTACCGTCTGGTTTAAGTATTCTCTTAAAGTCATCCACAAAAGCAAATGGATCAATTTCAGCCAAGTCCCATTCTCCCAGGTCATTATTAACTGCACTTCGTCCTGGTAACGGTATATTTCCTGTTGAATACTTTGCAATGTTATACGGTGGGTCTGTTAGTATTAAGTCCACTGACTGATCAGGAATTCTTTTTATATATTCTAAGCAATCAATATTATATGTTTCAAAACTATTCATACTTTATATCCATCAATTCTTTCTCAAATGATGTGTCTTTAAAAGCTTTGATATAAAGCGCAATAAAATCATCATAGGATATTTCTTTTGGCAAAATCTTCTGCCAAAACATGCTACCCACCAAAATACGTTTTCGCATATCTTCCCACTTCTTCCCACCAGTTTTTCTATCTACCTTATCATAGATATTAAAAACGCCACCTACAGGTCTTTGTCCACGATATATAACCCCATCATCTTCAGTATAGGTATCCTCACCACCTTCGCCCCGATTGTTATAGCAAGTCGCGAAATAAGAATAATGATGCTCGACAAACGCAAAACATTTGAGATTATCCAGTACTTCATCAGCATTTGTCTCACAATTCTTAGAATCTAGATCACCCCCGGCTTTAATCTCGTATAATGATATTGTTTTATTATCCTCAAAGTATACTAGATCAACTGGTATTATTTTAGGAATACCATTTATATGATTTAGGACATCATCAGAAGTGCAGTCATATACTCTTTCAACAATCGCTGTTTCAAAGTGCTTTCGGTACTCTGATAATTCCTGATCAAGTACTTTTTTATTCTTTCCTCTAAATGATTCTATTCCTTTTTCAGCTTTTATCAGCTCTTTTAGTGCATCAGCGGATTGTGCCATAATAACATCGACACATTCTGACTTACTATTAGCTTTCATATAGCATTGGGTCTTATATACGTTGAAACCTACATTTTTATGGCGCAAATCTAATTCATCTGGGAATGAAAAAGTCCATACAGTAACCTGTTTTTCCTCTTTATCAGCACATAGAAATAGAAAGTTAGGAACATTATCAACCCCATAATTAAGTCTAGAAATGTACATAGCTATACGCTGAAGCCTATTCCCTAACTGAGAATCAAAGCTTCTCCCCAAAGCCATGTACTTTACTATTTCTTTACCCGCAGGAGAAAAGCCATGAAATACATTGTACTGCCTGTTTGCAAGATTATCAGTTGCACCCTCTACAATACTATCTCTCATGGCTGACAATTCATTGATTATGAAATCTTGTATTTTTTCTCTCATCAGTTAATAGTCTTTCTGATCATCTCTTTAATTCTAGAATTCAGATCTATTTCTTCCAGCGCCATTTTATACAGTTCTGTAAAACGTTCATATGTTATTCCATCAGGAAGAATAGTGTTCCAAAACCTCTTTCCTATTAAAAACATCTCAGGAAATGCCATGTGCTTCTTAACAGCACCGGTCCAAGTATTTCCCTCCCCATTTTTGTTGTATAAAGTGGCAAAATATGCCTTTGAGTTAGGCACGTTAAGTCCAGCATAAATAGTAAGAAGCTTCTCAACGTTCGCAGGCGCATTTGAACTATCTAAATCGCCTCCAGCCTTCAACTCAAGAACAACCCAATCTTTTCCATCAAAGAAAGCCAAATCCACAGGCTTTGTATGATATCCTGACGCTTTGTACTTCTGCGCCATAGGTATCAAACTCTTAATACTATCCTGCGTTACACCACTCTCACTTCTAGTAGTCCCTTTACCTGAGGCAACATTAGAAGCTCTGAACTCTGATATATTACCTCTTAACTCACCATTATCTGTATCAATATCTGTGACTATCATCTGACCGCTTACTGATGACGGATTGATATTGTGTGGAACATTTCTAGGGTTAACAATCGCAGGTACATTTTCATCACCAAACTTCATTCTTGCAATTCTCTTAGCGCATGTTTCTATTGCAAATCCGCTCTTAGATTCAAAACTGCTCACGAACACCATATTGGCAGTGATATTTTCATCAAGTTGGCTTAACAAAAAGTTGTATCTCTTTTTCACGTAATTTGTCTTGAAATCACTTTCGATATTTACAATAAGTTTTGAAAATTCCTCATAAACGATCTGTTTAATTGCTTGTTCAGTATTAGTCATCACTCTCTCCTTCAATTCCATCAAATAGTTCAGAAATCGTTACGTCTAGCCCCTTTGCAATCTTCTCAATATTTTGCAAAGAAACATTCCGTTTTCCCATCTCTACTGTTGCAAAATAAGTCCTGTCCATGTTGATTTTAAGAGCGAATTTTTCTTGACTTAATCCAGTTTTTTTTCTAAGTTCTTTTATTCGCTCTCCCAGTTTTTTTGCCAGCATATGAACAAGCCCTCCTTAATACAACATAAAAATTGTATTTCATAATATGTTTTTAAGGCAACGGCTTTTGAGCAACATTCATAATCCCATCTATACGCTTTTGTGCAGCAAAAACATAACGTTCATCTATCTCCGTTCCAACAAATCTACGCGCATTCTTTATGGCAGCTACTCCTGAAGTCCCAACTCCCATAAATGGATCAAAAATAGTTGCTCCAGGAAATGATGCTATCCTGACAAAATGTTCCATTAGCTTTATTGGCTTTTGGGTTGGATGAAAGGGATCTTTTAAACGTTCTGGATAAGAACAAATAGGGCATTCAAAAAAATTATGCATTTCTTCCTGCGTCGTAAAGTTCCATACATGCCCTTTATTCCATAAGAAAATTATGAATTCACAGCTATTACTAAATCCATTTTTATAAACTTTCGGGGCAGGATTAGTCTTATGCCAAACAAAAATTTGAAATGTGTCAAACTCTCTATCGAAAGCAGCATGCCAATCCCCTATCTGGTTATAACCTGCAAAAATAATGATGTTACCTCTAGGTTTAATAATTCTTTTAAAATCCTTAACGTACTCAACTGGCTTTATTATCTTTTTATCCCAGTCGGCAATGTCATTATTTAATGTACTCTTTCCTATTCGTGGAATATTTCCAGTAGAATACTGTGAAATGTTATACGGAGGATCTGTCATTATTAGATCCACAGATTGAGAAGGCATTCGTTTCATAAAATCCGAACAGTCTTCATTAAAAAGTTTATAGATACTAGGGTGTTTACTAATCAAGTCTTTCCTTTCCCCAGTTGAGAATAAATATATTATCATCTCAACAAGAACAGACAACCGTTTTTAAGCAACAATTGCCAATATCGTAAAACAACCCCTTCTAATTTAATTTAGAAGAGGTTGCCCTAATAGGCGTTATAATATTTCCGAAATATTACCATTCTACGAATCTGCCCAACTTTTTTCATATACATCTTTCATGCAATAACACAATCCGCCAACACATTTTCTTCGTTCAGCTTTTTAAATAATGACAGTAGCGCATTCTTGAATGACTCTTTTGTCACCTTAAGCTCGCCCACTCTGCTTCTGGCATCTATTGCTATTGGCATGTTTTCTGAGCTCTTACATTTCTCAACAATACTGCTCCAATCACCCAGTTTCTGAACTTTGTGAGGACATGCACCGAGAATAATCGCTGCGTACTTGCTAAGATTATTACTTCTTCCAGCAAAACTTTTAACCTTATCATAATCAAGCATATAGTCAATGTCGTCCTTTCTAAAGCCATACTGTTTAGCTATTCCAGTCATTGTTTTTTCATCAAGAGCCGATGCTCCAAGTACCAATATTTTTCCTCTTCGCCCAAGAAGATTATGACCAGCCATGGTCTCTTTTTCTTTTGTCTCAGGAGCAACTGTCTCGGAATTAAAGCATCTAATATCAACCAGTGCCTGCTCAAGGGCTTTATTTCGCTGCTCTAATTCCTTTAACCTAGTTTTGTCCTCATTAGATTTCTTTAGTTCCTCAAGAAGCTCGTTGATATAATTCTGCATGTTGTCGATGGTATCAAACAGAAGCCCCATGGTTATTTCTTTTTCCTTAAGCGACATATCTATTTCTTGGAAAGATGGTTCTGGATTATGAGATTCTGGTGCATGAACTTCATGTTCTTCACCCAATTCTTCAAAAGTAATGTCTAGACCATTGATCAACGACTCTATTTCAGAGTATGCCGTTTCACCATTACTCATCATAATCAAATATTCCTGTTCACTTTCAATATGTCGGTGATCTCTTTCAGCTATTTTATTCTGATACTTGTTCTTCAGACTGCTAAGATTACGGTTTATATCTTTTGAATTTCTAGGATAATAACTCTTTATAGCATTTGCCAACACATCCATCGTTCCGTAGTAGTGACCTATGTATCCGCCATAACTATCGTTCAACAATGAGATCATTATTGTATTCCCATAGTGATCGACAAAACCGCTATCCAACCATAGATAGACTGAATCTCTATCCGGTTGCATTTTTGCCAGACATTTTTTATTTATATAGTATTTGGTTGCTTTTTCTTTTGTTATGAATGCTTTTAATGTTTCTGCATCAGATAGACTCTTGCCAGTAATGTTACGGATTCCATTTACTACACTATCTATATCATCGATTACTATACCGTTTTCAATTACGAATTCACTCATCTATTTAGTTCTCCCTTCATTTCTTAAAATATGATCACAAGAAGTAATGCAAAAGCTATTACCAGAAACAACATGAACTTCACAGCAAAGATCGCCATCTTTGCAATAGCCACATCATACTTATCTACCGGTCTGCAGTTTCTTCCAAATAACAAAATGAATTCTGAAGCTTTCATAATCATCCTTTCCGGGCTTACCACCCCATATCATCCATTTCATCTTCGAAGTCTAGCCATGCATCCAGACGATCATCTTCTCTATCGCGCCTGAATTCCTTCTGCCTACGGTCAAAATCCTTTCGTTCCTTCTTGCTCATATTTCCTACTAAATTCTTGTACTCTTTATCTGTAAGTCTTACATCCTTGTCTTTCTTTCCAAAGAACATATGCTACCTCCTACCTTACCGGCTTTATCTAAACCATTTTATTTTTGTTCTTCTTTGCTGATACTATCCAGAAGCCTTTCAGCCAATTCCGTTACTAAAACAGCAATCACAACTATCAGTGATAGTGCTATTGCCATAGCTTTCAAGGCTATCTTTTTCATACTTTTAAGAATTGTGCCTTTATGTTTCCTGTAGAAAACAACTATTATTGCGATTATTAGAATAAGTATCTCCATGGCATCACCCACCTTCCTTGTTTAGGTCGTAGCAGGGCGTGATAGATGATCGCGCCCCACCATGTAGACTATTTATTCCTCAGTCGATATCTCCATACCATCCAGGTTTTGTATATCCGTTTTCTCCTTCAGGAAGTCCAATTACATGAAGCTCATCACAGGAGTATACCCATCCTTTCCCTGAACCCGAATAGTAAGATCCTGATGAACTTCCAGAGCTACCACCACTGCTCTTTGAGCTCTTGCCAGAATTATTATTGGGCACTCTACCCTCTCCATACTTACCAGCTGCATCAATTGCAGCCTGTGTTAGATTGCCATCTGCCTCAAGTTCATCGAGCCATTTTTCCATGTGCTCTTTCTCTCGCTGCTCTCTTTTTGCCTTGGCATTTTCGTAATATGCTTGCCAGTCAAAACCTTCAGCATGAGCTGTGATGCTTGCTGCTGATAAAACAAAAGTAAAAATTAAAGTTGCTGTAATTGTTAATACTAATCTCTTCATAATGCATCCCGCCTTTCTCATTAAAAATTGCAGTTTGCCCCAAAAAATCTTTTTCACATCTCCTTGTACCCAAATTTTAAAAAATCAACAGTCCCATAAAAACACCAACTGCATGTTGCGATTTGAACCGAGTAAAAGCCACAATATGATGTGGTTTGGACAATAAAAAAGAAGGGCAGCCCCATGACCATATAAGCCACAGAACTGCCCTTTTCATCATCTCACAAGCTCAGGTGTTTTGACTTTATTCTCTAAAGCCTTTTCTACCTTTTGTTGCGATCCCACGATATTCAGTTTTGACTTCAGCTTGTCCATGATGGAAGATTTCTTATCATCAGCAAGCTTCATTTTCTCAGATCCGGCAACCAGAATATTGGCCTCAGCCATGACCATAGCCACATCCTTTTTCTCTGCTTCCTGCTGTTTTGCCATAGCACATTCACAGTCACAGATCATCTTTGACGCAGACTTTCTGATAATCTCCATTGAAGCTTTCAGCTCTTTTGTATCTTTATCAGAACTCCATCCTGCAATATAACCGAAGGAGTAATCTGAAGTATCAATACCGAAGTGCTGGCAGACCACATAGGCGATAGACTCAGCTTCTACTTCCTTGGTATTCTTGGATTTTGGATTCACCATCTGTTCCGGATCATCTGTCTTATCATGCAGTAACGCATGTGCCATTTCATGAATAATTGTCTTTACAGTCTGGACCTCTGACATGCCACTCTGCACACAGATCTTGTGCATCTCGGGTGAAAAGAAGCCTTTTGCTCCGCTGGTTACAAGGCCATAATCGACAGGAACCTTGGAAGTCTCTTCCAGTGCCATCTTAAGTTTCTCATAGCCATCAACAGAGCCCATGAGCTCGTTCACTCCGAGAGTCGGAAGCTCTTTTCCCTCAGTATCGCTTACATCGAAAACCGTTGTAACCCTGAAGTTTGTATACTCCACTTCCTTGGTAGTCTGAGACATACGCTTATCATATTCTTCCTGGGTTTCCCCTGGCTTATAGATTGGGATTTTGTCGCCCGAATCAGAATATGAGTGTTCTCCCTGAACGACAATCTGCTTTTTCACTTTGACCGGAGCGATTATCTTTATGCCCTTTGCTCCCTTTTTCACATGCCTGTCAAACTTCTCCTGCCAGGCATCGTAACCGGCAACAAGTGTTGCATCCGGTCTCTGCATTGCTATAAGTATTGTGTTGTTCACGCTATAACTATGGAACTTGGACATAGTGTTAAGGTACGCTTTGTATTTGTCTGAATTAAAAAGATCACCGATGCCTTTTTCTAGCTTTTCGGTGATCTCGTCAATCTTAAACTTGGTTTTTACTTCTTCCACTGCTTCATCCTCCTCAATTAAAAGGCATGCTGTCATCATATCCGTCAGGAATATTCGAAAACCCATCTCCAGAATCGCCGGATCCGTCTTCTGAAGCTTTCTTGCTCTCGGCAAATTCAATTCTCTCCGCTATGACATCAGTTGTGTAAACTCTGGTTCCATCCTTATCATAGCTACCAGTCTGAATGCGACCGATCACAATGAACTTCACACCCTTCTTGCCAAACTTCTCAAGAAAGTCAGCCTGATTCTTAAAGCCAACGATTCCTATGAAGTCAGCATTGGGACCATCACCTTCCTTTTTGAAGTCTCTGTCCACAGCCAAAGTTCCTCTCGCAACCTTCTTGTCAGAGTCAGCATTTCTGATCTCTGCATCCCTTGTTAATCTCCCTGATAACATTACTTTGTTCATGATTTTTTATCCTCCTGTTATTTTGTGTGTTTTGAGCGGCATTGCTCCCAAAAAGCTTGTCGCCGCGCCGCTTCCCAAAGAATCCCTACGAGGGCTAAAAAGAAGTGGCAAGCAGTGCATTCGTAATACAAATGCTCTTGCCGCTTGTTGGGAGGTTACTCCCAAACCCTTTACCCCGGCCAAAATTCGGCCTGACCTGATCACTCGATTCTCTCGTGATAAAAGCATCACCGAGCTGCTGTATGCTGTCTTTTTGGTTCTCTTGTTTCTTGCGGAATCTGTAAAAACAGCTCCACATTACGACGAGCTTCCTGAAGAGTTTTGTTATCGTCACGGACCAACTTATAGTCCCTGTAATAACTTTTCTTCTCGTCCATAAGTGCCTCAATCTCTTTTGTTAGATCTTTTGATTTCGGTATGTTCCCACCATACTCAGCAAATGCTTTTTTAGCTGCTTTATAGATTGTGATTTCCTCGCGATGAGCTTCATAGAACTTAGCCTTGAAACCGCCTTTGGCATATTCGGTAAAAACATCCTTTGTTCTGGCATAGTTCCTTAGCTGTTTTCTGATTTCAGAAAGTTTCTCAATCCTCGCCTCAACCTTTTTTATCTTTTCCGTCAGATCTCTGAAATCTGAAGCAGAGGAATCAGCTAATTCCTTAAGCTGCGCATAGCTTCGGATTCCCTTTTCCTCAAGATAAAGAAGAGTCTTCATGATGGCTTTGTTGTTATACCTCTGACTCCAGCGTTCATAGCCTTTGCCTTTTCCCTGACGAAGCTTCTCCTGAATATCGATGAGAAGGTCAAATTTCTTTTCGGGCTCTTTACGAGAAACATCCGCCTCGCCTTCAATCTGCTTTTTCAGAAAATCCACAGAATACTGATCTCCAAGAGATTTGAAACGGATGAAATTCTTTCTACCGCTTTCTCTGATAGCAAGATGCTTTCCACGCTTCAGCTCATAGCCTTCCTTCTCCAGAAATTGAAGTAGCTCTTCGAAGGTTTTGGGATTCTGCAAAAGTCCCACATCGATGGATTCTCTGATATTCTGCCGATATGACTTATCATACTTTGGCCTCGGTATCTTGAACTTATAAGGTTCAATAACCGACAATCCATGCTCAAGGCAGATTATGTCACTAAGGCGCCTTAAACCAATTCCGCAAAACCAGGAATCCCTGAATTTCTTATCACAATGAAGATTGACCGCGCTGTAAATCACATGGTTATGAATATGAGCCTTGTCCACATGGGTGCAGCACACAAAAGCGTGCTCTCCCTTCGTGAACCTCATGGCAGTTTCATAGCCAATTGCATTTGCTTCTTCCGGGGTAACTTCACCAGGCTTAAAGGATTGGCGGATCTGATAAGCAATGATATCTCCTTGAATTGCATCATGAGTTTTGAAGTATTCATTCCGAAAGTCCATGAATTCTTCCTTGGCAATTTTCCAGTTGCAGGCATAAGACGTTATGTATCTCTCATCATCTGTTTTTTCCTCATCCTCAGCATATTTAAGTCTGGCTCCAAGACACTGTCCCACTGTCATGCCAACATTTTTATGCATCGCTATCAGCTTTGTTGCCGCCATTTCCTCACCTCTTCACTGCTATGACATAGCAGTGAACTTATCAAGAAGCTCTCCCAAAAGCCTTATTATCTCCTGATGTGATTTCTGCAGATTCTCTATATCAGCCTTATATATACTTCCGGTCTCATTGGCCCTTCTTGCGTACTGATTCAGATTGTTGCTATTGATACTGGCAAGTCTTCTGATCTCACGAAAGTCTGACATATCGACCTCAATCACATATCCTGTAAGTACAAGCTTTCTGATGAAAGCGCTGAGGTTCTTAACCCCAGCTGCCTCCATCTTGTCATAAACAAGCTTTAGCTCCTCAGGCTTCATCCTGAAAAGAACTATCTTGTCCCGATTACTCATCGCTCTCATCACCTTCATCTTCAGATATCTGCTCAAGATAATCTGTCTCTTCATCCACATAATCTGCATCAGGATCAGGTTCATCCTTTGGCTGACTCTTCTTTTTCTTAAGAGCAAAGTATCCTGCAATGAGACCGATACCCATTATCGGAAGTACTATCAAAAGTGGTGTGTAATCCTTTTTCACCGGTGTAGGCTCCGGCTCAGGCTCGGGTTCCGGAGCAACTACAGGTTCAGGCTCTTCCTCTTTTTCCGTCTTGGATGCCATGTACTCTTCCACCTCTTCCTCATCCATCAGCTTAAGAAGATCTGCCTCATCCACAAGATTCAGAAAATGTACGTTTTCATTTCCATCATCATCTCTGTCGATGATGATATAGAAGTAATGGCCTGTCTTGCTGACTACAGTAATAAACTGTTTCCCGCCACACTCCAAAGTGCCGTAATCATCAACCAGCTCCATGTTGCCATCGGGAGTAAGAGGGCCATATTCCTCTATAGGATCTTCCTCAGGCTCTTCAGGAATGATTTCCTCCTCTGCTGTCTCCTCTGCAGGATCCACATAAGCAAAAGCTGTTACCGGTGTCATTCCAATAAAAAAAGCTGATGCAACCGCAACAGCCCTTACACAGTATCTATTAAATTTCTTCATCCTCTAAAACCTCACTTTCTTCATCTTCGTAACTATCAGCTGCAGGAGTTTTCATAGCAAATATCTCAGCAGCTGCTTCAGCCTGTCTCTCCTCAAGAGCTTTCTGAAGAATCCTTGCAACCTCTTCAGGTCTGAGATCAAGCTTCCTCATTTCTGCGATGAACTGGTTGTTCTCAGCTTCCTTAAGCCTTGTCTCACAGTTCTTTACTCTCTGATCAGCTTCGGCTTTTCTCTGCCTCGCCCTTTCCAGCTCTTCACGGAGTCTTTCAATTCTCTCGTTCATGCCTTCCTCCTATCCGTTAATTCTGCCGTAAGTGTAAAAATGTTTTCTCCAGTAATTGGTGTTTATGGATGTGTACTGGATTGGTGAACCACAGTGGAGCATCATTCCATCGCCAACGTAGATTCCGACGTGACTTGCGCCCTTCACATCATAGGTTCCTTTGAAAAAGATAAGATCTCCGGGGCGCGCCTCTGATGCAGGAATCCTTGTACAGCGATTAAGAAGTCCATTGGCTGTAGTTCTTCCAACATTCCATCCATTACCACAGTGATTGATTACCCAGCAGACAAATCCTGAACAGTCAAAAGAAGTACTTGGATTGCTGCCTCCCCACACGTAAGGGTACCCAAGATATCTTTCAGCTTCTCTGATCATGTTGGCAAATCTTGTGTCGGTCAGAGCCTCAGGTGGAATCTCATAATCACCGTATCTGCCCGGATCAACGATGGAATAAATATCGTCATCAAAGAGATATTTCTTGTTACCATAAGTCTCAAGAAGGACTTCGTATCTGGCCATCTGATCTGAGGTAAGCCCCATGTTCCTTATAACAGTATCAAGGGTGTTATTTACAAGCTTTACCTTCAGGATCTTCCACTCATACTGCTCAGTGTAGGTGTACTCTTCATAGTAACCACCATCTTCATGAGTTTCGTCCTCCACCCAGCGATAACCGGTAACTTCTCTTTCTCTTATCTCAGTAACGGAACGCAACGTAAGCTCATACTGAGCTTCGAAGATTTCCTCAATCTTTGCCTGCACCATTTCTTCTGTGTACTGTTCATAGAGAACAGTTAACACAGCAGCAAGCTGATATGGATTATGTCCGATGTTATCAAGAGTGTACTGATACTCATCAAAACCGGGATGATCTGATTCGATATTATCGATGGTCTCCTGTAGTTCTTCCTCCATATCCCGATAGTTCTGTTCCACAGCCAGTATCTCCTCATCCACCGCAGTATAGCTTGTAGTTATTCCTACGTGGGACACGCCATCAAGACAGATCCCGCAGGATGAAAACACACCGCACACACCGAGAATAAGAATCAGCACAACAGCTACAACCAGCACTTCTTTTGGATGCTCAGAAATGAATTCTGCAAATTTTCCAGTGATATCCTCAGCCTTATCAACAAACCTTTTTGAAATATCACCAATCTGATTTGCAGCCTCTTTTGCGCTATCCTTAAAGGCCTGTTCCTTGATTTCTTTCTTCATCTGGCTTCTCTGTCTTGCTCTGGACTGAGGATTGGAGCCGGACTTCTTTACAGAATCTTCTTTGGCAATCTCATGTTTGTGTTTATTCTCATATCTCTTTTTACTGTAAAGCTCAGACTGAAGCCTGCTACCAGCAGCTCCGGCCACAGAGAGTCCTGCTTCAAGACTCTCTGCCCCGGTATTCTGATCATCATTACCACCACTTGATGTATCTCTTACCTTATGTGCTGTCTTTCTAAGGATTTCCTGCGAAGTGATATCCTTATACATTTTTACTCTGCCCTGACGCTGCAGTTTAGCCAGCGCCTTCCGCTCCTGAAGCGTAAGTGAATTATCCTTCTTGCCGGTCCTAAACTTCGTCCTGACATACTTCATGGCAGTAGTTGCATTTTTTAACTTATCCCCATTAGGGGTGGACTTCTTTGCGCTATTCTCATCCATTTATGCCAGCTCCTTTTGCTTTTCCTCTGCCACTTTCGCCTCCTGAACCTCCTGTGGTTTCGTGGTCATGATACTGTATAGCTCAAGGTCCTTAGGGAATCTGTCTACAAATGGCAGAATTACATTTCCGTAAAATAAAAGCCCTTCACCTTCTCCCGAATGGGTTACATACGAGAGCTGATGAGGGCTGATATTCAGCTGCTTTGCAAGAATCTGTCTGTCGCCAACGGCCTGATTAAGCATGTAAACAAAATCAGAGTTTTCAAAGATATTCTCAACTTCCTTGGAAGCAAGAAGATCCTTGACGTTCTGTGTCAGACCAGTCGGGATGCCGCCCCACTTACGAAATCTCTTCCAAATTTCAACCGTGTAGGCTGCTGTCTGATCTTCCTTCAAAAGTAAGTGCATCTCATCTAAGTAGTACCTGGTGGACTTTCCGGATTCTCTGTTGGACGAGACTCTTCCCCAGACCTGATCCTGAACAATCAACATGCCAATCTTCTTAAGCTGCTTACCAAGATCCTTTATGTCATAGCAGACAATCCTGTTCTTGATATCTACGTTGGTCCTGTGGTTGAACACGTTCAGGGAACCTGAAACATAAATTTCAAGAGCTGTCGCCACGTGCTTGGCCTCAGCTTCATCCTGCTTTAAGAGCTCATTATAGAGATCTTCCAAAAGAGGCATATTCTCAGGTCTTGGGTCTTCAAAATACCTCAGATAGATCTGATGAATGCATCTGTCTATAACGGTCTTTTCCACAGGAAGAAGTCCATCCTTTCCACCAACAATCAGCTCACAGAGTGACAGAATGAAATCTGCTTTCAACATGATAGGATTATCATCGTCGCTGTAGTTCATGTTGATGTCCATGGGGTTGATATACTGATCTGAGGTAGGACTGATCTTGATCACCTGTCCACCAAAGTGTTCCACCAGGGGCCTGTACTCTGCTTCAGGATCAGAGATAATGATATCGTCATCCGTCACAAGAAAGGCATTTGCGATTTCTCTTTTAGCAGAAAAAGACTTACCGGAACCAGGTGTGCCAAGGATAAGTCCATTAGGATTCTTAAGCATCTTTCTGTCCACCATGATAAGGTTGTTGGAAAGAGCATTAAGTCCATAATACAAAGACTCTTTTCCCGTCTGGAACAACTCCTGTGTGGTGAATGGCACAAAGATCGCTGTTGATGAGGTTGTCATTCCCCTTCTGATATCGATTAGATTACTTGCAAGAGGGAGCATGCTCATAAGCCCCTGCTCCTGCTGGAAGTCGAGGCGGACCAAATTACAGTTATGCTTCTGGGCAATACTGTTTGCCTGGAAGAAATTGTTCTCAAGGTCCTGTTTGCTGCTTCCGGTATTCATAATAATAAATGTCATGAGGAACATTCGCTCATTCTGAGACTGCAGCTCCTTCAGAAGTGCCTTGGCATCTTTGCCGTAAGTGGCAAGATCTGAAGGAATTATGTCCATGTCGTAACCGGCACGAACAGCCTTTTTCTGCTCCTCAATCTTGGAACGATCCAGCTCTGTGATAGTGTGCTTGATTGTCTTTATAGCCTCATTCTGATTTACTGACTGCAGATGCATTGTGATAATCTGGCTGGATTCCATACTGAGGAAATCTGCCAGCATTCTGTCACTTATATCTGATGCCGTAATCTGAAGGAAGCTGACTGTTCCGTAAGTCTCACCCACCTTAAACAGCCTTCCGTTCACAAATTCAAAGCTTGATGGAGCAATTGCATCCTTAACGGAAGCGCCTGCTCTTACTGTATCTTTCCAGTCAAAGAAGAACTTGGCATCATCTCCCATATGGAACTGAGCGTGCATAAGCTCCAGTCTCTCTTTTCCATTAAGGGTCTGCGCCAGGACTCCAAGACGTTTGAAATTATTGAGAAGATCTGTCTCAATATGGATGAGTCGTGGCTTCGCACTCTTCATTGAATCTGCGTGAATACCAAAGGTAAGATACTTGGTCTTTGTAAGTCCGTTGTTTCCTGCCTGCATCTGACGAAAGAGCATTCGGCTGTATTCATCTCGGACTCTGTCATAGCCATCATCTCTGTGCCTTATAGCTATCTTTTTCTCAAACTTCTCTGCATCTGTGGACATATTCAGAAAAGACAACTGAAAATGCACAGAACTGTCAAAGAAATTCAGGAAGCTGCACCACTCTTCGAAAATCTCTGTCTGGTCTTCCTGCTGCGCCAGCTGATAGTTAATATCCTGAAACTGTATCGTCTTTGAGTAAAAGTCTTTCCCTACTCTGCAGATACCGTCAGGAAACATTCGCTCAAAGGGAATGCTTGCCTGAGCGCTTTCCGGGACGTTTTTCTTTTTGTCTGTCCTTTGAAAAGGTCTTATCATCTGTCTTTATTTTCCTTTCCAGCTCCGCTATCTTAGCAAGCAGAGCATAATAATTTTGTGTTATATATGGGCGTTTCTTGGGTCTTTCAAAAGTCGCATCTATGAAATGCTCCAAGAACACCTCAAGCGGCTGCTCATTCTTTTCATACATGGCAAGAAAAAACAGCGGCATCATGGAGATCATCATCCCCAGTGTTGCCACTGTTACATTGCCAAGTCTTTTTATCAGGAAAAATGTCGGAACACCAATCATCGCCCCAAGTGAAAAGCATATAAGCTGCCTTTTAGTCAGGTTGAAACATACCTTGGATTTAACCTTGGAAAAATCACGAGGTACGCTGATATAATTTGCCATAGCCCTCCTTCTTAATGTGCATGAACAATACTCTTTGCTATAGAACCGGTCTTAAGAAGTGTGAATCCCAAGAGTACCGTAAATCCAAACGCTTTCCAAAGTGAGCCCATGATATCAGATGAAAATGCTATCGACTGGATAAGCACTGCATATATTCCTACGCAGACCATAATAAGGAATCCCTGGAATCCAAGAGCACATACTGATCTGAAATAATTCTGCCCAATCTGGGACTGTTCCTGATTTCCGAAGGTTGAAAAAGGAATAGGTGCAAGGGAGATTGTAAGATAGATCTCCACCATTCTTCCATTCACTATGATGTAAATAAAGATTGCTGCTACTCTTACAAGGAACTGAAGAACAAAGGTCTGTAAAAAGACACTGAATAGTTCTCCGGTCTCCATTGCTTCAAGTGTAGACTGCATACCGGCAAGAGCTGATGCATCAATTGCCGTGCTGGCTGCTATTATTCCTCCGCTTTGGTCGATTATCCATTTGGCAACATCAAATACTGCCATGGTTATGGTAAAAGTGTTTGTGATAAGTGTTACTGCAACAAAGGTTTTGAGAACCCACTTGAAAAAAATCCAGGTCTCAAAGTTCGCAAGATTGTTGTGACTTATAACAAGCTGGATAAGCTCGTAGCAGGCAATAAACGTAAGTATTATTCCCGCCACAGGCATTATCACGTTCTCTGACAGATTTCTGATCAGGTTATAGACTGAAGGCATAAAGCTTGCCGGTGTCTGGCCAACAATGTTTGTGACTTCGCCTACTTCTGTATTCATCGAGTCAAAGACGCCTGTCAGGTGTTCCATTATTCCTTCAATGAGCATGTTTCTAACCCACTCTTCTATTTGTTCAAGTACGGCTTCCATTCATGCCCTCCATTATTTCTACTAATTTGGAAAAAGCCGGGGAGTTGTTACTCCCCGACCTGATTCCTTCCCTCCTCGCGGATCAGAAAAGACCTGCAAGAAGAGGTACAAGTGTGGTACCGATGAGGGCGATTCCGCCACCAGCCATCAACTGCTTCATACCCTGAGACTTTGCTCCAGGGTTATCTCCGCCGTAGCCCTCCATGAGGTTTACACCACCCCAGATACCAAGACCTGCACCAAGTGCGATTACAAGTGTCTGTAAAACTGTTACGCTGCTCTGAAAAAATGCCATAATTCTTTTCCTCCAATAATTGTTTTTGGTTAGCGACACCCCTCGTGATGCTGGGATGCCGGTTAATAGTTACCTGCTTCATTTTCGTCGATGACTATGTACTCGTCATCGGGTTTCAATATTAAGTTGTCTTTTTGCTTCAAGAACTTCTCGATATCGAAATAGTTCTTTTTGCTGTAATCCGCTGTCTGTTTGTAGCGTGGATGCTGTGTCAGGTCATATTTCTTTGAAAGAAATGGTCTTACACCTCGAACCTGAACGATACATTTTCCACCATCCATAACAGCCAGCTCATCCATGGTCATAAGATCACGACCTGCCTTCTGGAAATTGTTGGCTTTACTCTCTGAGTTGCCCCTTGTGTCCTGAAGGTTGATATAGTCGATTGTCTCTTTTCCCAGGATGGCGTTTAAATCTTTGAGCGTGTTCTGCTCGGTTCCGCCAAGGAATATCTGAGAATCCATGTTGCCCACAATAGTCTCGGAATCATCCTTGTAGATTGCCTTTAACTGGGACTTGGCCTGAAGAATTATACAGGCTGAAATCTCTCTGCTTCGGATTGTGGCTACAAGTCTTTCTATCCCCGGAATCTTTCCGCAGTTGGCGAACTCATCGATGAGGCACCTTACATGGACCGGAAGCCTTCCCCCATACACATCATCAGCTTTTTCACACAAAAGGTTAAATAGCTGAGTGTAGATCATGCTTATGAGGAATGAGAATGTTCCATCCGTATCTGACATGATCAGGAAAAGAGCTGTCTTCTCATCCCCTAAGGTATCAAGCTCCAGCTCATCATAGGAAGTAAGTTCCCGCAGCTCCGCAATATCAAAAGGAGCCATTCTAGCACCGCAGGAAACCAAAATAGACTTAGCAGTCTTGCCGGCAGCAAGTTTATATTTCTTGTACTGCCTTACTGCAAAGTGCTCGGGATCTTTTTCCTCAAGTTCATCAAAAAGGAGATCGATAGCATTTTTGAAGTTCTCATCATCCTCTCTGACTTCCATTGCATTGATCATCTCAAGAAGTGTGGTGAAATTCTGCTCAGCTTTTGGCGCTTCATAATGGATATATCCTATGAGCGCTGTGTACAGCAGCCTTTCTGCTTTGTCCCAGAAGGGATCGGAATTTGATCCACTGCCTTCACCCTTGGTATTTAGCATGAGTACACTGACCAACTTCAGGATGTCTTTTTCCGAATGGATATACATAAATGGGTTATAATGCATACTCTTCTTGAAGTTGATAGAGTTAAACACCTTGATCCTGTATCCATTTTTCAAAAGAGCTGTCCCCGTTTCTGGTAGAAGCTGACCCTTTGGATCAGTAACCACATAGGATGAGTGCATCTGAAGAAGGTTGGGCTTAACAAAGAATCTCGTCTTACCTGAACCGGAACCACCAATTACCATGACGTTTTTGTTCCTGGCGTACTTGGGATTCTCAGGTCTTGAGTTCATTGTCAGCATCTCAGATTCCGAAAGAATGACATTCTGGTCAAACACTGGGTCTATGTAGGGCTCTATGTCCTTTTTGGTTCCCCATTTGGCAGAACCAAATTCTATGCGTTTCTTAAAATTTCGCCTATTTTCCCTTTTGTCCCAGATGGTTAAGACCAGCATCATCACAACAAAGCCAATGATTCCGATAAGAGCCCTGGGGTTATGGAGAAGAGTATCTAATGTAATCATCTGCTCCTCTCCTTTGCCCTGTGAATGATCTTATGGGGAGCATTTTTGACTTTGTCCTTCAGTTCCTTAAGATGTTCCCTAAGAGAAGGCCTGCTCTCCTTCAAGAGCCTTTTCTCCGTGTAGTAATTGATCAGATCGTTTATGGCTTCCTGATCTTTAGCCTTGAAGAATACTGAGTACAGCGTCTTATCTTCAGTCTTGTGTTTCACAATAGCGAAGTCAACGCCATATCTTTTGGCTACTCTCTTGAAATCCCTAAGCTCTGTCTTGGAAACATCAACGCTGGTAGCACCTTCATCCTTTCGGATCAGGTCCTTTATCTTCATCTTCCCATGCTTTACTTCCGGGTCCTTTGATTCTTTGACCTTATTGCAGATGAATTTTGCAAGCTTTATGAGCCTTACCAGATTCCTGGCAGTAAGGTCTTTTGCCTGAAGTGCACGCCTATAGCAGAACTCGATGCTCTCTTTCGTCGTCTGATCTGATTGCAATCAGCGTCACCCCCTTCATGACTATAACGACAACGTCGTCAAATTCATAAACTTCCATGCTATCCCCCTTTCTGCTTGATTTATCAAAGGAAAACCCAAGCTTATCCGAGGTTGACCTTCGGGTGCGCAGCTTCCCACTCTTTTATTCCCGGCTGTCCTAAAAGGTTCTTATAGCAGGGGAAGCAGATTCTGCTACACTCCCCATAACAACAGCCTTTACATGGGTAGTCATCCCCAAAGTTCTTTTCCAGCTTTTCCTGTCTGTATACACATCTTCTTTTTACTCCGTCGCAGACGTCTTTATGCTGACAACCGCGGCAGTTCTTTGGCTTATCCTTCGAAAAAATCATCTTATTTTGCTTCCCCTCCCTTAGCTTTTGGCTTGATCTCAGGTGTTTCCTTCTTAGGCGTTGCAGCTACTTCTTTCTGCTTCTCCTTGATCTCAGCCATCAGTGAGCCTTTCTCCTTACCTACGATTTCCTTCTCTCCCTTGGTCCTGGCCTCAAACTTATCAGCCAGCTCAAAGATCTTTTCCTTGGAATCGTAGTGGTAAACACTATCGGTAAGCTGCTCTGAAGGATCTACCGTGGTGGCATTTACCTCTTTTACCATCATTTCAAGGTGTTCCTTGCTGACCATGCCATCATCTTTCACAAGGAGAACCTCGTGAATCGATGCAGGGAGAATATAGAAGTCGCCGCCAATCCTCTCAGCCGCTTTATCCATAAAGTCGGTGTAGGCTATGATTCCGGCTCCCTTGATGTTGTCAGGAACAGATGCCACAAGTACCGGCTCATCCTGAACAGGTGCAAAACCAAGCATTTCTGCCTGTTCAGCACCCATCATCTCTGCAAGGAATTCTGACATTCCCTTGATAACTACAGGCCTGATCTCAGGAGCACTCTCCAGAGCATCAGCATGAAGCTGCTCTGCAGTGATTCCGTACTTATCAAGCATGTCGTTTGTAACCAGGATTGTGCCTCTTCCCTCAGGAGTCATACCCACATTGAAGCGGTAGACAATCGCCATATCCTCAAGGTTCTTATGAGGAACATTTACGAGGATGTCTGCATTTCTCTCAGCAGAGATGACTTCAATTGAAAGCTTTTCCTTCATCTGACCGTAATCAGAGAACATGTCGATATCGAACTCAGGTCCTTCCTTAAGAGCTTTGGCTGCCTGATCAGCAGCTCCGGATACGATTGTGTTGTAATCAATTCCGTTCTCAAAGCCTTTGTACAGCTGGTCCGAATCAAGACTCACTCCAACCTCAGCACCCTCAGGTCTTACGATCAGAGCATCATAAGAGTAGTTTGTCTTATTGTTATGCCTGATCTCGACCTCTGTGTTGGTGCCAAGTCGCTCATCCACTGCTTTCTTAACATCCTTGGTAATGGCTTCTTTGAATTCTTCAAAATCCATAACTTCTTCCTCTCTTCTTTTATTGAGCCATCTGCTTTCGGGCAAAAGAAAAGCGCCAGACCCACAACTGATTTCTCAGTCATGAGCTGACGCTCTAAATTTCCCTTATTCAATTATGCGCATAAGAAAGACAAGGAAGCTTGGCTCTTACCTGCTCCCTTGTCCACTATAATAATATCATCCCTAAAAATGGCTTGCAATGGACAAAACGTCGCAATTCGTCGCAAAACCGGGACAATCCGTCGCATTTTGTCGCAAAACGTCGCAGTTAACGACTCGCGTATTTATCTACAAATAATAACCCGCCTAAAATTCCGAATATTATTACTCCCGCCACAATAACAGTGATTACATCATTTGCCCCTTTCTCCTTCATAGTAAATCTCCTTTCATTTGACACGTGCCTTCAGCTTGGCATTAATAATTCCAATAAGTTCTCTTACGACCATATCAACGTTTTTAAGTTGTTCTTCTGTCAAGTTCCTCCACAATTCTTCAATGGCATCCACAAATGTATATCCATAAAAAGCTATCATTCTTGCGGCGCGATATTTGCTTTCTACATCAGATACCTCAACAGAAAAACCTTCATCCTTTTTCTGCTCTAATAATGCAGTTATTTTTTTACTATATCCCATATCAATAGGACTTATAAGCCCAAAGAATTTATTTTCTTTATCAACGTGACATTTATCCATTATTTCTTTTATACTCTCCTCGGACAATACCGTATTATACATCTCACCAATCTTTCTAAACATATTCATAATATTTCTACCAGTTCTTCCAACATTAACAAGTGGCACCCTATCCCAAAAATCTAATTGTGCTGCCCTAACATATTCACATATAATTCCCTCACATTCACTTCGTTTTTGGTTTTGGCTAACTTTTTGCGCAGCAATAAAACCGCTTTTTATAAAGTCAGGTAGTAGCTGTAAAGTTACATTAACTAACTCATCTAGTCCAAACGCAGGAATTGGTTCTGCTTGTCCTCGATATTTAACCGGCAAAGCCAGTACTTGAACCACTTTAATGTCGTCCATGTTCATCGAAGAATTGATTTTCTTAATTTCCGCTTCAAATGCATTCACCTCTTCCTCATCTCCGGAACATTGTGTCAACACTATAATAAACGGAACTCCAATAGTATACAGCTCCTTTATAAATTCTAGCTCTGCACCTTGATAACGATTACTTCCCGAATTAATACAATACCATATAGCATGTATTCTATCGTACGGATCCTCAGACTCCGCTTTAGATGCAATTTTTGCTCGTATTGATTTAATTGATTCTTTTGTCTTTTCAGAATCCAATTCCAACCCAATAGTATCCCAAATATTTATATGAGTATCATTGCTCTTATATTCTGATATATGGTCTGTTACTGGTTGTCCGCTTCCAGTTGCTGCCAGTTCACTACCAAATACCGCATTTATCAAAGTGCTTTTCCCTGTTCCAGTAATTCCTACAACCATGATGTTTGCATCAGGTAAATTATCTGCATTTAATCTCTCATCTAAATTCTTTTCGAGCTCATCTTTTTTCTGATTGAACTTTTGCTCACCAGTAACACTAGCCATTATTCATCCTCCTACTTTTTTAACTTTGAAAGCTCTTCTTTAAGTCTTTTCTTTATCAGCTCATTATCTTTTAATTCTTTATCTGTAGACAAATGAATAACTTTAACCAAAGCTTCCAAGTAAAAATCACCAACAGTTTCAACGTAAATAGACGCGATCAACGAACTTACTAACGGAACAGCCATAAATGGTGATGCAATTATCCCGAATGTAATAAGTGCAAAAACCTCAGCAGCCAGATCTCCTCCTGACTTTATTCCAGCAATTCCATTAAGATCAGAAATCATTTTTATACACATACCATGGACAATCGGAATACATCCTCCAGGTACAAATCCAATTTTTTTCGCAGCCGACGAATAACCTGAAACAACTGCCTTTCCTCTACTTTCAATCTGCTCAATTCTTAATTTACGATTTTCATCTAGATTATCAATTTTCTGTTCTAATATTTTTACCCGAAGTTTTTTATAATCATTTATGCTTTTTTTCAGTAAATCATTAACTCCAAAAGCCTCTACCTTTCCACCTCTTGTAGAATAATCCTTAGCCAACACTTTCTGCATCGGAATGTCAGGTAGATTTCTTCTAATTTGCCTTGGCAATTCTCCTTCATCTTCCGAAATGCACTGAGTAAGGACAATGATAAATGGTATTTCATAATCTATCGAAAGTTTTTTTATAAGCTCAATCTCATAAGACTCAAATCGATTACTCCTATCATTAACACAAAACCAAACAACATAAATATCGTTTACCGCCAAACCTTGCTTCGTACGCTCGATTTCTTCCTTTATGTTCTCAAGCGTTTGTTCAGTGATCGAATTATCAATTTCTAACCCAACCGTGTCATACATATTCAAATTACAACTAACCAACGCATTCTTCTTACCTAACGGCAAGTCTACCTGTTTGCTGTACTTTTCATTTTTTTTAGTTATTGCATGTCCAGTTCCAGTGGCCGCAACTTCCTCGCTCAATACTGCATTAATTAGTGTGCTTTTTCCAAAGCCTGTTTTTCCCATTACCACTATGTTGACATTATTCATTTTTTCCCTCTAGAGCAAATATGAAAGTATCAAAAATCCAATTATTTCTCCAAATACACATCCCAGTCTTATAATTTTACTTTCCTAAAAACTTCACCCTATATTTGAATTATCGCAACTGCTTATACCAATCGTAGAATCAATCAAATCCTCCAAGCCTTCTACTGGCACTTTGGCAGGTTTCTCATATTCTTTCGCAACCACTGAAACACAGTTTACTTTACTCATATTTCTACTCTGTATCATTTGCTTTATTTCGTTCTCTAATAAATTGTCTTCAATGATAGATTGAGTAAGAACAATAACTATAGGAAGTTTTATGCCATAAATACGTTCAATAAATGGAGTGTCCACCCGATTTCCACGAGAATTAATACAATACCAAACAACACAATTATCATGTTGGTGTTTAAGTTGCTCAATACTCCTAAATATCTCATCGTTTACCACATTATCAAAATAAAATCCTGCAGTTTCAAATAAGCATAAACTATCTTCGTCATTTGAGTATTTACTTACTGATTGTTTCACTTGTCCCGTAACTTCACAATTCCACCCAAAAATCGAATTGATTAGCGTAGTCTTTCCTGCACCAGCTGTCCCTGTAACAATAATATTCAATGCCTTAGTCGATTTTCTAGTAAAACGTCTTGCAGGAATTTCCGTAGATATTTCCTGAAATGAAATATCTACAATATCAAATTCATTCGGTAATTCCTTTGTTATATCATCAAAAAGTTCTCCAATTATACATGTATCTGATGCATGTAGATTATTACTATTTAGCGCAAGCGATAAAGCTTCTCCATTAGCCTTTGATAAATGTCTTTCTGACTCCCACTGGTAGAAATAGTTTTCCATTAGAGAGCAAGTAAATGCCATAAAGCGACTTCTATTTGCAAAATTTTGGCAAAATAGTAATATTCTACCCACACTTTCTTTTGGTAATGAAAGAATTTCTTCGGCGTAATGTGATACTGTTACTTCCTTAGAAAAATCAAATCCCATCTCTTCCATAGTTTCTTTTAACTGGACGAGCTTAGCCTTATCTTTTGATGCACGACTGTCAATAAAAGACAATATATTAATCAAGCTTAATAAAGGTGTTTCAACACTGAATTTTCGATTGCGTATTTCATTAATTAAAAAATAATACTGATCGACACTTATTATTTTCTCATTTAATTTTTGTGCAAGAGCAGAAACCTGATCTGTAAGTAAATCAATATCTCTTCTAACAATTGCAACTGCTCTATATAAATCGAAAATACAATTACCATGCTCTGCTAGAATCATATTCATCTTAACTATAATTCTAACGGTATATTTGGTAAGCTCTTCGCGTTTTGCATGCATTTCCTTTACAGTTGCCTTATTTTGTAAAGTAAGCCCATACCAAATGCGTTCAAACCATTTCTGATTTTTCATACGTTCGTACGTTGCTTCATTACCTTCTATTATTGCAACCATTCCAGCTACTATCTTACTAATTTCTTCATCAGGATAATTCTTGCATTCCATCACAAATTCATTTGCTCTCTGTTCAAGATTATTAGCTATTTCACTCATATTTAAATCCCCTCTATATAGTTGCTCAAGTTTTCAACTTTCCTTTCGAATACCGATTCACTAGCATTTATATACGGCCTGAGCATATTTGTTATTTCCTTTTCTAATCGTTCCCACTCACTACTTGCCTGTTCAAATGCCTCAACTAGAGGTTTATATTCATCGGAAAACTCCTTTTCTTTATGAGCTTGCTTGACAAGTTCATAAAATCCCCCACCAAAAATATATTTTTTAATCATGCCCAAAATAGCAGTTGTCACCATAGATCCTATAATTGCGCCTAATACAGGTACTGGTATTAAAAGCTGTCCCGCAAAAGCACCAGCCGCACTAACAGCCGCTTCCGTAGCAACATCAATTGCATTATAAATAAAGTCATCCAGTGTAATTTCTTTTCTATAAAGGCGAACTGCTTCAGTAGCTATTCCAAGTGTGCCAGACACAATACCAGCAGCCAATGGCGCTGACACTCCAGCGACATTTGTTAATATATAAATAGCACCTCCAGAAACACCTCCTTTTACCACTCCAATGCCAGTTTGTTTCAGTATGTCCATCCAATCTTCTTTGGTCAGTTCTGAAATGTTTTTATTCTGCCCTTTCATCACACTTATTAGAGAAACTGAAAACGAAATGACACCAGAAATAGCAGCAGCTATTCCTGCCATTTTCAACCCTTCTGTTACAGAAGCCCTGGACATCTCCCAATACTTTTCTCTTAACTTATTATCTACCTCGATAATTTCATTTTCTTTGCCATCTATAGTATTTCCAGCACAATTAAGTTGAACCTGGTCATAGTTACACTGAGAAGGCTCGACAACTTCTGCAAATGATTTTCCCGCCTTGTCTTCTAACTCATGAACACGACTTATAACATTTCTTGCAAGCCGTCCTCCTTCTGATGCAGGTAATTTAGTCAACTCTTCAGGTGATAGTTTTCTCCATATTTCTATTTGTTCATAAAAGTCCTTTGGAATACAGTAACTACCTCCTTTTTCTACAAAGTCAGGATAATCCTTAAGATGATTAATTACAGCATCTATAGATAAATTACTTTGCACAAACTTTGATTGTATCGGAAGGTAATTTTTCAGATAATCTTCTGCAGCAGTTCTTCCAACACCATCAAAAGTAAAATTGGGATCTTCTCCTCGGATAATCCTATCAGCATTTCCAAATCGTACGTCAAAAACCTCTGCTACCTCTCCATGTTTGGTTGCCATTGTTCCTAATATGTGTTCTGGTGATCCTAAAAAGTCTCTAGCCTTACTTAATTCCTCAATTGCCTTTTCTAAATTTGTATTTTGAATCTTTAAGTTGTTTAAATACTGGTCCAAGCGCATCTGATTAATCGTATCCACAGTACCGCCTATACCCTGTATTGTAATATTTTCAATTTTCCCACCCATATTAGCCTCCTAAATTCGTTGCATTATAATCACCCAGAATCACAGGCTCATTTCAATACCTGCACATTTTCGCCTTGGCTTTTCAACCACATATCTATCCCATCTCCAAAAACCTCTGCTTCAACCGTATATTTCCCTTCATATTCATTGATTATTTGTGCCGTAGGAAGTCTATCAAGTACAGCTTCCACAGCATATCCGGAATACTCAAATCTTACTTTTCTAAGCTTTCCGCCTCTCATAAACTGGATCCGCTCCACAATTAGGACAATAGTATTCGCTCATAATAATCTCCAATTATTACTTCACTTATATCGGAAGAGGTTTTCATCAATTCTCAAAAGAGGAAACATATTCCGCTAAGGAACCATATACTTTCAAAGGTGCTTCTTTATACTCTGACTGAAATACTTCTCCTGATTCGGTCTGCCATATTACTATTCCATCCATATGAGTATCTTCGATAACATAGAACGGTTCGTTAACATTTGGATTTTTCTTATACTGCTTTAATGTAGCATTCACTACATCCAGATTGGCGTCTGCGCTAATTCCAGTCAATTCATGACCAGCACAAGAAACCGATCCATAAAGCTTAAGATACTCTTTATAATCATCAGCAAATTTGACTTCAAGCTTTTTCTCAGCATCTATTATTTCTTCGGATGAGGCACCTTTTTCACTATAAAAGTTTCTTTTATTCTCAAATGCTTCTGTTATTTTACTCATAGTTCGTACCTCCCAATTAACCAACCATGGCTGCATATGCTTCCCAAAAAGCTTTCCTTTCAGCATCCCAGTTATTGCCAGGTGCATGAGCTTCTGTTCTTTCAAGGAAGCCGTGCAAAGCAGGATTGTCATGTTCTGCCTCAGAAAGAATTGCTAATGTGCCATCTTTTTTCTGGCCGATGTGATGAAGCTGATAAGATACTCCATTCGAATCCTGAGGAGCTAATCCTTGTCTCATTCTCTCAAGATTCGTTCGGCCCTTTGCATCAACTTGCATCAAATCTATATCTGTTCGTACCAATGCAGATTTATTGCCTACCATAGTAGACTTTAAATTGGCGTCTTTAAATACCTGATACTCTTCCATACTATGGAATTCTTTGATTACATCTAGAGGATATCCTGTCTCCTGCTGAATCTTTGCATACTGGTTCATAGTGAAGTTTGTCTGCTTTGCTGCTCCATAGAGCGCAGTGCCTTCACTAACGCCACCTACAATTGCTCCCGATATAGCGCCCCATTTAAAACCTTCGCTGGCCGCATACATCCCCTGCTCAAATGCCTGCTCTACATCAGAAGTCTGATATCCAGTTGTTATAGCCGTGGCAGCGCCACCCAAAACAGCAGATGAAAGTGCAAATGCAGTTCCGGTCTTAGCACTAGCCATAAATATCATGCTAACTGCAGGCGCTCCAAGACCTCCTGATACAACTGACACTGTTACACATAAGAGTATAACCCCGCTGCCTATAGCTACGTTCTCAAGCATTTTTTGAGCAGAATCATCATAAAATGTTTCCATCTCCTGCACTACCGTCTGACCATTATCATCTACGGTAAAGATGTAGCGAGAACCCTGGAACATATTATTTAATTCATCGAGAGTGTATCCAAAGAAAATGTTTGATTGTGAGTTATATGTCAGTTCCTCTATATACTCTTCGGAAACATAAATAGCTTCTACATTTTCGACAAAGTATTCATCACTATTAAGCCCGCTCACCACATCAGAATATACTTTATTCTGGACATAAGTAAGTAACTCTTCATCATCCAATCCTGAAAATGATAAGTTCTCAGCATTCGTTGTAGCAGTTTCCGAATGAATTTCTGTCTCTTCTGGTACTGTTTCATCCACATTGTTAACTGCTGTCTCTATTGTCGCAGATTCCTCGGATGCCATATTAACAGCTTCATTATTACTTTCGGAGACTGGTGATGCACAACCAGTCAGAACTAGTACCATACTTAAGATAAGGGCAATTGACTTTTTCATTTATTCTCGTCCTCCTTATCACTTTCGTTGCTAACTGCAGCATCATTGTTTATGTGGTTTTCTTTCTGTTCTTGATCTTTCGATGAAAAAAGAGCAACTAATTCTTTTCTCTTCCATGCAACAAATCCCAGTATAACTATCCCAATTGAAATCGGTACAACAGGTAATTTCGGTGTTTTCCCCTTTTCATCCTTTTTATCATTCATGATTTCTTTTTTCTCATCGTTACCTTTACCTGTAGATGCCTTATTCTCAATGGAGGAATCCTGTCCAACTGTTTCTTTTGGTGTAGACTTAGTATTCTCAGATGTTTGAGCATTTTCAGTGACGCTAGTATTTCCTAATGATGAATCCGTAGCAGCTCCTTCGACACCATTATCCTGTTCAGCTGTCAGCTCAGGTTCTGGCTCCGGTTCCGGTTCTGGTTCCGGCGGAGGTATCAATGTACCATCATCTTCAATAGTTGCACCTAATTCTAGCTGCTCTTGTATTTCTGATATTGACAGCCCAGTAACCATATAGGCCTTAAGTATATTGTCCTTACCTACATATATTCGCTTTTCAGTTGAAGCGTTGTTGTATTGATTTGATACGGTAACTGTATATACCCCTTCTTTGGTGAATCTATCCCCATTTGTCGCACTGCTATTAAATTTAGTATCTTCAGAAAGACCGTCAAACCCATCCTTGAGCACTTCACGTTTTACGTGAACTTTCAGGTACTGAGAATTTGCCAGGTCAATATAAAATCCATTCTCAGTTATTGAACCATTAGAAAGATCCGACCCTGTTGCAGTATCTTTCAAGAACACCAACGTATTACCATTTCGAACCTCAAATTCAAATGCAATTCTGTAGTGATTAGTCTGCGGAGCTATAGTCTTTCCAAACAGTTTTGTTTTGTTATATTTTACGGCGTAATCCAAAGCAACTTCATAATCGCCTTCTTCAAACAAGTCGACCTTGGTCGTAGCATCCGGAGATGCTCCCGCCTCAAGAAAGTTTGTATATACCTGTGGATCAGAATATGTATTGTCCTTATATTTCTGCCTGATCATAAGGACGCCTTTACCAAAATCCATTGTCTCATTAACACCACCAGGCACATCAAATCCCTTATCATAGCCCTTAGTATCAGCAACAATCTTTATATCCGGGTTATTTCTGCATTGATTTATATTTTGCTCCAAATCAAACCACAGACTGATACGATCTCCGTTGTTCTTTAGAAATACTGTTCTTTTAGTCTGTGAGTCAACCACACTATCTGTATAACCACCAACGAAAAATGAGCCAATAGACCATCCAGAGTGCGGATCCTCATTATCTATGTCTTTTGCTCCACCATATGAATCATAATCAGTGCACCTTACTACCTTGCCCATATTCATACGGTTATCATCCTCTGGGACTTTTACTTTTACCGCGGTAGCATCATATGCGTAGAAAGAATATACCTCAGCGTACTTGTGATATTCCTTATCATCTGTCTTTACAAACAATATTTTATTAGTCCCAACTGTCTTCTCAGTCTTATAAGCTATTATTATCCTGTAATAGCAACCATTCATTAACTGTGTGTCCGTAGTAGTATAGAACGACTCAGTTCTAACTTTATCAGTTGCAAATAAATTGGTTTCTGTTTCATTTGGTACCGTATACCATACTTTTCCATCTTTAGATGTTTGTAATACTAATGCACCCTTTAAAATGTCATTATCTAAAGTTATATCATTTATAGTCTTTGTCTTATCATCGACAAAATGTTCCTGCGCTCCGGTAGCATTAAGCATAGTATCATCGTAGGTATATATAAACTGCAAATTACCACCATTAACTCCATAAGACGGCATCCCATCCTTGGTCGTTGTATTAGAAATATCGCCAGAGATTTCAAACGAACCATATGTATTATCCTTAGATGTTGCTTCAGAGCTTTCTGGTGCAGAAAAATCATATTTTGACTTTTCACCAAATACATACGTTACTCCTACAACCGGCTGCTTTGCCGCAGTTTCAGCAGCATAACAAGTTATAGAGTTCGTTCTAAATGTATTTAATGAAATCAGTGGAATAATCATCGCAGCCAATAAGATAATAGATTTTTTCCTCATCATAACTTTCCTTCCTCAAATCCCACAGTACACCGTGGTCTACTTTATTGATGTAAATATATTGCTCCCCAAACTGCCTGTATCTATATATTTTGCTTAATAAACCCTCACTATACATTATAGGCGTTCATAATGATGATTTTTTAAAAATAGTCTAAATATTCCCTAAACATCGTTTGCAGTTTGGCATTTTTACATCACATGCAGTTTTTCAATGCTTTTCGCACTTGATCTCTGCTATAATTTGTCTCACTCTTCTTTCTGATAGCCCTAAAGCTTTTGCCATCTCTGAAGGTCTCATAAGCTCCATGTTTTCCATTATGAATTCCTTACGAAAATCTATTGAATAAAGCTTTTGCGGAAACGTGATATTAAGTCCAGAAAACCTCTTCCAGATCTTCAACGTCGCAGCATCACCAATAAGTTCAGCCAATTCTTTATATACGCCACTATAGCGCTCTGGATTGCTGTTCATTGCCGCCACCTCCTCATCAATATTCAATTGTAAAGAATCCTTTTTGAAAATATCACTTGCATTGTGCCCTGTATTATTCATGTGAAATTTACACTGCCATTTTTCCATAACATTTGCAGTGCAATCCTCCTTTCACTACAGGACATGATTTCTTCGCGAATCAAAAAGGATATTCAATTGTAATGAGGAAGCGATCTATTCCGGTATTATGCTAGTACTATCCCTGCAAAGAGATCTCCCATACAGAAGCTCAGGTGATCAACATCTTCTTTTCTTGCTGTCTCATACCATTCATTGAGTCTGTAATCCGGTTCTGTCTCAAGCTTTGTGAAAAGAGTTGCTGTATTAGCTGCGTCAACAAGGCCATTGTGAGCCCTTCCTTCAGGAGCTATGTTTGAAATATAAAGAGCTTCTTCAAGACTGTATGCTTTCTTTCTCTCCATTTTCTGGCCAAAAATCTTTTGACAGTCAATCCAGTTTGCAAAGATAATCTCGAGCCTATCATCTTCTATTCCCTTTTCAAAGGTTTCATGAATAATTTGCTTTGGATCAGAATTGCTCCAGGAAACGCATCTTACATCATCTGAAGGAAGCCAATCTAAAAACGCTTCAAGCGCTTCTTCAAAGCATGGAGCTGCCGCCACATCACGTCGTGTTATCCCCGTAAGATTCTCTATAAAGTTATCAATCACTCCATATTCAGGCTTAACATAGGTATTGAACTCGTCGACAACTTCGTAATCTTCATCAAGAAGTACTGCTCCAATCTGGATTGTCTCTTGACGATACTTAAACCCATGCTTTCTATATCCTTTTGGAACCATACACATTTCGAGATCAATTACTGCGTGCTTCATAGGAATTCTCCTCTCTGCTTATATTTCATGAGACTACTACCACCCTACATCCTTATCCTAAACAATTTATTGGGTCATAAACCTCTCTAAGTATTCGCACAAGCGTTCCAAACATATATTCTTATGCAAAAGCCATTCCTAGTATTATCATTCCAGCAAATACAACGGCAAGAATTAGAAGTAAAACTATCCAGCCTGTGTAATCAGAATCCTGGTCCAACGCTCTTCGTATTTTTGTCTCCATTCTATTGGCTATTTTTTGTGGAATGCCAGATTCGATATTATCTGAATTTATATGATATCTTCCTGTTATTCTTCCGCCATCATTAAAGTCAATGCAAAAGTTCCACGTTGATATGCCTCTTTGGGACATTACTTCAAAATATGCAACTCCATCCTCAACATAAAAGTCTTCTATTCGGTCTATCCAACATCTTAATGATGCTATAGCAATTTTGCGAAACTGCTTTTCTGTCATTAGTACGTCATAAATCCCTGTTCTTTCATAAGAACTCTTTTTCTTTGGTCTCAAAACAAACCAGATCATCAATCCCGAAAAGGCTAATATTATTAGAATCGCAATGTTCATCATAATATCCACTCTCCTTTCTTCAAGCAGGCTTATTATCGCTCCTATTGTTTTACTTATTTTTCAAAAAAAGTGGACCAGGAAATAATATAATTCCCCAGTCCACTTTGCTCCTCCTGAAATCTGATAAACTGATTCCCTGCATCCTCCTGATGCTTAAAGTGTTCTTCTGTGTTTTTATGATTCAATTATATTGTTGGATTGCGGCAAAATACATATCCGCTTATTCGCCTTTTGTCATTCCAAGTCTCCATTTCATCAAGATAGAAAATATACATTTTTAACCCATGTAAACAATATTTCAAATGAAATACAGGTATTTTCTGACCTTTATATTAAACAAATTCATTATCTTAGCTAAACTGCATTTTTCAAGAAATCAAATTACAGCAAATTACCATTATATTATTCTTCAAACATCCAAAAGCCAAAATTCATAACCGCCGCTATAGCCATGCCAACACCAGCCGTAATCATCCTAGTATTGTAAGGGCTGCTATCCCTGAAGAGATAGCACAGGATCCCTACAGCCAGGCATCCCCAGATGCCAAAGAGTACCTTACCGATTTTAAACATGTGCTGGATGATAAAGGCCATAAGCGCAGTAGCGCCAAATATAATCCAAGATGTCCTAGTTTCAAAACCCATATTTCGGATAAGAAAGGCAGGAACTGCTCCTACCATAAGTGAATTAAGCAGATCAAGCCTGGTTATAAGGACCTTTGCTATTCCAAGTAGTATTCCGATTGGCAGTAAGATTATAGCTAGCATAATATGATTCTCCTTTCTTAAACTGCTCCACAAGCCATATCGTGGCTTACTTCTGACTGATAGTAGCTTCCCATCGTTGTCGGTGCGTTAAATAGTGCTGATAACAAGTAATTCTTTATATTCCTAATCTTTGTAGTGTTGTTCTTCATGCAG
Organism: Butyrivibrio sp. YAB3001; assembly: GCF_900112195.1. Classification (GTDB taxonomy): domain Bacteria; phylum Bacillota; class Clostridia; order Lachnospirales; family Lachnospiraceae; genus Butyrivibrio. The sequence continues at coordinate 95,384 of NZ_FOKR01000011.1, read as the reverse complement.
TCCATGACATACTCAAGATGCATGTTGTTAAGCTTCAGGAACTTGGACTTAACAAGATTTGTTGGGTACTCGTTCTTGGAAATCCATATAGATGGGTTCTTACAAAGAACTGTTTCGAGGATAAGATCATAGATTCCTTCAACAATTTCCTTTTCATCCGGATATCTTTCAAGCATAATATCCAGGGCCAAATTCTCTCTGATGATTTCTGCGTATGCATTATACTCATCATTCAGTTCCTGTCCCATCGAAGAGATAGGATTAGTATTTATAACTTTATAAGTATTATTAATATTATTATTATTAGTGTCGGATTTGCCGTGGTCTAGAACCCGATTTTCGATTGGTCTAGAACCCGAATTTTCCGTGGTCTTGACCCCGATATTTCCGGGGTCTGAAATTTCATTTTCTTTAGAAGCAAAATTCTTAAGATAAATAACTGTTGGCTTCCCCTGGCCTTGTTTCTTACGCTCTATAAGCCCGTATTCCTCAAGATTCTTGAACAGACATCTGATCTTGTCCTCGCCACATCCCAGCATTTCTGCGGCTTCTGTCTGAGCGAAGTATATATAAGCTCTTTGTAACTCATCAAACCACTTATTTTTCAGGGATAATGACATTCTATCCAGCATAAGGCCATATAATGTCTTAGCAAGGGCGTCTAAATCCCTAAAATAGGCGTTTGTGAACAAAAGCTTAGGTATTCTATAAAAGGCAAGCATCTCCGCTTCCTGACCATTAAAATAGTCAAAAACGATTCTTTCGCTCACTCTTTTTTACCTCCCTTCAATTACTATTATTTCCGTTCTATACTCCTTAGTGGTGCAATATTTGCACTACCCTATGAGTTGAAATCGATGTGCTTTATTAAAATTTTTTACATAAATTCTGCTTGGCTTGCCTTTAATCTGTAGCTTTTGGATGAGACCAATCTCTTCCAATTCGCTCATGCTGTCTATAACTGTATGTCTTGAGAATCCAATATCTTCCTGTAGCTTACTAAGGGGATAAATGATATAAACTCTGTTCTCGTTATCTATCCATCTGTTCTTCTTAGCTTCTGTCATCCTGGATAAAAGAACTGCGTACATCATCTTGGCCGCTGGAGATAGGGAAGAGAAATTCTTCCCCGTCAGAAGCTCCTTGGGTATCTCAACAGAGGCAAACTGCTCTGCTTGTGTGTTATAAAAGTATTCCAGCATTACTTGTCCTCACTTTCGTGTTCCTGTCTCCACTGCTCTAAAAGGCCGTAGATAATTCTTTCTATCTCTGGCTGAGAATAATAAGCCGGAAAGAACTTATTAAGCTTACGTTCTGTGATTGTGAACTTCTTTCTCGCCTGAGGTGTGGATCTTCCCTGAATTAGAATGTCTATCAGCTGTTCCTGAGTAAGTGAATTATCTTCACGGTACTTTCTCAGATCCATGAGCTGTTCCTGCTTAATCATTCCGTTTTCGTGGATATATTCATAAATCCACTGTTGGTATGCTTGGTTGAGAAAGGAAATCTCCACTCCAACAAAAACCGCCAATCTTCCTTCATCAACCATATCTAATAATTTAGGTATTAAATAAGTAAGTCGAATGTATCTATGAACCTGAGACCTATTTAAACTATCTATACTGTCTCCTGTTCTTAACTTCGTCCCTTCAAGGGACGAAGTTGCTTTCCCCTGATGTTTCATAGCATCCATCTTCATTCTCAATGCAAACGCCCTTTCACTGGGTAATACCTCTTCTCTTTGGGAATTTGCGTTAACCATCGCAATAGTTGCATCATCATTTGTCATTTCCTTGATGATTGCAGGGATCTTGCGAAGCCCAGCTCTCTTAGCCGCATGAAGTCTTCTGTGACCGGAGATCATCTCGTAAGTACCTTCGTCATCCGGTCTTACAAGAACCGGAGTAAGAACTCCGCTTTCTTTGATGCTTTCAACCAGCTCATCCATCTTCTCATCATCAACGACTCTGAAAGGATGGTTTTCAAAAGGATATATTGTTAATACATCAAGATCTACAGCCCCCTCGGTGCTTGGAACACCGAGGAGTTCATCTATACTAGATAGCTTTACTTTCTGCCCAACTCTTTGTGCCATTATTCATTACCTCCCTTATGAGTGATGTGTATGCAAATGCCGCTTTTCCTTTAGGATCATATACATACAGGCTGCTTCCTGAAGCGCTGATCTCTGCAGCTCTGATTGAAAGAGGAATCTCTGTATCAAACACGTTTATGCTTGAGGAATAAGCTTCATAAATCTGAGCCGCAATGTCTTTTGCATAATTGGTTCTGTTATCTACCATAGTTATAAGGATTCCCTCAATCTCAAGCTTTGGATTAAGCTGTTTCTTAACCCTTCCTATGGTCTTAATCAGCTGCTGAAGACCCTTTACAGGAAGATAGGCGGCCTGTACCGGAATGAGTACACTGTCAGCGCAAGCAAGGGCATTTATAGTCATCATTCCAAGAGAAGGCATGCAGTCAATTATTATGTAGTCATAGAGCTCTCTGGCCTTATCAACATATTCCTTTAGGATTGTTTCTCTGCTGATCACACCGGTTAATGTAATTTCCAAGCTAGACAGTTCAATGTTGCCTGGCATGATATCAACACCTTCTTCGTGATGGATAAGCCCCTTAGTTACATCCACAGGATCTTCATTGATGATATTGATGAGTGCATTTGCCAGGGAATAATCAAGATTATCCGGCTCTTCACAACCAAGGCTGATTGTCAAAGATCCCTGAGGATCCGAATCAATCATCAGGACCTTTTTGCCTTCTCTTGCAAGTCCAATACCAAGATTTACACTGGTTACTGTTTTTCCGACTCCGCCTTTCTGATTTGCTACCGCAATTACTTTACCCATAATCAATCCTCCGCAAATGATTCGATAAACTTATCGATTTTCTCAGTGTTTACAAGCACAACTCCTTTTACCTTCCTTGTAGCCCCGGCATCCTTGGCCCAGGACTCAAAGGTATGAAGTCCAACTGAATAAAGCTCAGCACCTTCAGCGATTCGAACATATTTCTTTTTCCCTAATTTAATGAGATCTTCAAGATCTTCTATCTTTCTTCTAGCCATATCTGCTTTCTCCTTCTCTTCTACCATTTCAAGTGTATGTTCCTCTATATATGCTTCCACGATCTCCGTATCTACTATGGATGTCTTCCTCAAGGGAATATTGGCTCCAATCTCCTGACAGAGCCTCACAAATCCCCAATATGTCATGCCATACATCCTGGCTCCATCTTCATAAGAGACATAGTTACGGGATCTTCCTTCACAATATTTGTCTAAATTCACTGGTGGTGGTTTTGGTCGATTCATCGTCGGTCCTCCTTTTTGGGTGGCCGAGATGCGCTAGAAAAAAAGAATAAAAAAGGACACATACATTCTTCTTCATTTGAAAAATGTATATGTCCTAATTATTGTTGGAATCTGTTCTTATCGTAATTCTAAAATAACATTTCTACTTTGCTGATTGAGTCAAGTAAATAACCGGTCATTATTTACACGCTTTCAACTGTTCCTCTTTTTGAATCATTTTTGCCACATTTTTGACATCAAATAATGACTCAAATCAGCGAATAGAGCGGAACCCGATTTTGGACAATTTCAGCATTGACCGGTACTGAACACCCCTGAGCTCCACCGAAATCGTTGTACTTCTGATGCACATCTGGATTTCTTTGGAAAAATTTGCCACTCTATTACAACTCAGTTCCCCTCAGCTCACTTTAAGCTCTTGAGCGTCGGGATGTAAATTCCATCCCGCATAGTAATTATTTGCGTCTGTTATCTGAAAAGAATCAAAATCAATATTTTTCCTTACATATCTCATCCATTTGACAAGCTCCGCAGTATAAGAAGCAAGATAGCCGGCTGCAGTATTTCCATAATAGGTTGGAGCATCATATTGCCACATCCCAAAAAAGCCAGCCTTACGTCCCGTAAAGATACGCTGCCTGTCAGAGTCTGAAGTTCTAAAAAATGACTCATTCATCCCTACAGCTTTAAGAACAGTCTCTGTAATATAATCTTCATATTTTTGGCCGGTGACATTTTCAATAATAAGTGCAAGCACATCATAATTGATTGTTGCATATTCATGAATTTGTCCAGGGTTATGAGATAGCTTAACATTGGCTATTTTTCTTACAGTTTCCTCTAAAGTAATTTCCCCTTCGCTGCCCTCCGGAATAAGCGAAATGGTCCATACCGGAATCCCGCTTGAATGATTCATAAGATGCCTGACTGTGACTACAGCATCACAGCTTTTATACTGTGGTTTAAACCAGCCTATATAGTCTGAGACAGGTGAATCCATGTTTATCAGGCCTTCCTTCTCAAGTTTAAGGATTCCCAATCCTGTGAATGCTTTTGTCGTCGATCCTAATTCAAAAAGCGTATGCTCATCTACCTTTTCCCCATCAATATCACAGTATTCCAGATATATGTTTTCATCGCCGTCCATTATTCCTACAGCGACAGCTCTATTATGTGTCATCTTGCAGATTCTGTTTATATATTCCTGTTCATTTTGCAAGGCATATTCTTTTGAATCATAATGCAAAACAAAGAAGATGACTGCAATAATTACCATAATTATCAGAAGTATTCTTCTAAGAATTATTTTGCTTTTTTCCTTAAAACTTATCCTTTTTCCAGTCATACAACCAAAACGCTTTTACATTTAATACTCCGTAAAAGAACCATATGTAGAACACCATAAAACAAAGGTATTCCATACAATCAGCACATGTTTCAATACCTATGTCCAGAAAACAGGATAAATACCCTATCCATGGTACGATTCTCTCTGATTTCAAACAACTTATGAATTATCATACATTTTTTCAGGCAAAATAAAAAGCCATTTTGAAGCATTTTTCAGCGCCAAAATAGCTTTGCGATATTAACCATTGTTCTCCCAAGTGTCTTTCTATAAAATGGCATCTCCAAAAAGCACTCACAATTCTATAAAACCGCGCAAGGAATGTTATCATGAAATTTCCTACCGATTATTTCAATACTATGTTCCATAATGGGACACATTTAATCAACGGTTTAACAATTAGTTTATCAACCAAATATAAACAATTGCTAAACATGGTAATTTAACCTTCTGTATATGGTATATTAATATACGTATCATTATTCAGTTTTCAGGTAAAAAAAATGATCTTTTTCCGGAAAAACCTGGTAATCCGAATATGGAAAATAGTCCTGCTAGCAGTATTTCTCTCTACTAGTTTATTTTGTGCTACCATTTTATTTTTGGCGCACAATACAATCAAACATTTCACACAACAAAGAATGATAGATATAGCAAACTGTGCTGCCGGATCAATCAGTGGAGACAGTCTGAAAAGAATTACCATAAATGAAATTGGCAGTGCAGGATATCACAACATCAATAATACTTTGGCCATTTTTCTTAACAATATCGAAGCAGAATACATTTATGCAGTTCACATAGAAGACGATGGAACCTTTACAATTTCAATCGATCCAACCATGGAAAGTATAGATGAATTTGGCGCCGCAATTGAGACAACAGAAGCTCTTGTATCCGCCAGTAAGGGGGTTGCCGCCGCAGAAGATTACACAACTACAGATAATTGGGGCACATTCTACAGCGCATACAGCCCTGTCTTTGATTCTAACGGCGAAGTAGCCGGAATTATCGGGGTTGACTTTCCCAAGGAATGGTACGACGATCAGGTCAGAGAGCAATACACAAAAATTCTCATTTCATTTATGATTATTCTTTGTATCAGCATGCCAATTATAGTGGCAATGTGTCTTTTTACCATACGAACTATAACTAACCCCATAAATCAATTAACAGAAATAGCATCTAAATATCAAAAAGGCGATTTCAGCCAGCCCATCCAAGTATATGAAGAGGAAAAAATGGGTATTCTGTCTAACGCCTTGCAGTCCATGTCTTCTTCTCTCACCGAACAGATTACAAAAGCTGAAGAAGCAAGTAAAGCCAAAAGTAACTTCCTGGCAAATATGTCCCATGAAATCCGAACTCCTATAAATGCAGTTCTTGGAATGAATGAGATGATCCTGCGTGAATCCACAGAACCGGAAATCCGCTCCTATTCCGAGAATATTAAATCTGCAGGAATGACCCTTCTGAACATCATTAATGATATCCTTGATTTTTCCAAGATTGAAGCCGGCAAGATGGAAATCACAGCCGTTGAATACGATCTTTTAACTGTACTAAACGACCTTGTAAACATGATCCGACCTCGTCTTGATGCCAAAAAACTGGAACTAAAGCTTGATTTTAACCCGGACATTCCAAAAAAACTCTACGGAGATTCAAAAAGTTTAAAACAGATCATAACCAACATCCTGACAAATGCTGCCAAATACACGGAAGAAGGCTCTGTCACCTTCACAATGAGCTTTAAGAAGCCGGAAAATGATCCTGACAGCATTGTTCTTTTAGTGTCAATAAAGGATACAGGCATTGGAATCAAACCTGAAGATATAAAAAAGCTCTTTTCCGAATTTGAACGTATTGAGGAAAAGAGAAACAGAAATATCGAGGGAACCGGCCTTGGAATGAGCATTACCAAAAGTCTTCTTGGTATGATGGGCTCTACTTTAGAAGTAGAAAGCACCTACGGAGAGGGCTCCAACTTCCATTTTGCCCTTAAACAAGAGGTCAGAGGCACTGAGCTACTCGGAGATTTCAGCACCCAGCATCTCCCTGCCAATAGCAAAGAGAATTTTTACAAAGAGAAATTCACCGCTCCTATGGCCCGCATTCTTGTTGTAGACGACAATCCTATGAATCTGCTTGTGTTCAAAAATCTTATCAAACAGACTCTTATTGACACAGACACTGCATCCAGCGGCGATGAGGCTCTTGCAATGATGCGGGATAAAAAATATGACATAATTTTCCTTGATCATATGATGCCAAATAAAGACGGTATAGCAACGCTTCATGAATTAAAGCTAGATGACGATAATCCAAACCTTAATAGTCCGGTGGTATGCCTTACAGCTAATGCAATCTCCGGTGTCAGAGAGCAATACATTTCTGCCGGTTTTGACGATTATCTAACCAAGCCTATAAAGACGGATGTTCTCGAAGATATGCTTATCAAATATCTTCCTTCGGACCTGGTTGAGCTTACAAAAGACACTACGGAAAACGCTAAAAACGGGTCTATAACAACTACTCTTCCACTTTCTGAAGAACTATCTTCACTGCAAGATCAGGATCTGATAGATTCAAAAGCCGGAATAGCAAATAGTGGCGACGAAAAATGTTTTTTGTCTATGCTTGAAATATTCTCAAATAACGCAGATACGAGCCTGGCGGATCTAAACCGCTTCTATTCTGGTGAAGACTTTGAGAATTACACCATAAAGATCCACGCTCTTAAAAGCTCAAGCCGAATCATAGGCGCTCTTGGGCTTGCTGATGATGCCCAAAATCTTGAAAATGCCGGAAAGGCCGGAGATTATGACATAATCCGTAAAAATCACAATGATTACGAGCAGAAATTCCGACAGGTAACAGAATTAGTCCGTCAGTTACTGAATAAACAAAATCAAAGCAAAACTATACAGCCTGTAGCCTCATCTATCCTTGTCGATGAGGCTTTTGCCCAGATTAAAAAAGCCGCACAGGACATGGACTATGACACCCTGGAAGCTGTCTATAAAGAAATGTCTGAATACACAATATCTGAAAATGTCGCACCTTTGTGGAATCAGGTACTTGATGCCTTCCACGCCATTAATTACGAAAAGATCATAGATTTGCTCTCTTCATACTAATCTTCTTTGTGCTGAAGCTTTATCCCCATTTTCCCTTCATATTTCATTCAGCAACACATAATTTTCTTGGTACAAATTTCGAAGGCTTTGAGAAAAAGAAAAGATATATCCCAAACAGTATTTTAACTACCGCATCAGCAATAACAATCCAAACAAGAGGTATATCAACAGCTGCATAACCGACTACGGATATAATAATACATGTTATTCCAAGCATTATCATGCTCCAACCATGAATTACAAACCATAACAAGAAATGAATTCCTGTTGCCAAAAGAACTCCGAGCCATATAAGCCTCCAATGCCAACCGGGGATAAATGGTCCTGCTATAGCAAACATCAAAATAAACAGAGCTGCTATGCTCATGTATATCATCCTGATCTGGAATTGTGAAATACTTCCCTGTGAAAGTTTATTCCTCAGTTTTTTATTAACATTCACTCCAAAAAAGCAGGCATAATATCCGGCAAGAAATATAAATGGATTAACCAGAAAACTCCCACCAAAAACAGCAGCTATGATTAAAACAACACCTATGAGCATTAGCCAAAGTCCACATTGCTTCTTGTGATTAAATTCAAGTACTTCTTTCATCATTCTCCACACCCCTTCTTTACTTCAATATTCATACACACCTCACCCCGTAAATATAAAAATAAAAGTTTCTAAAAATATAGTATACTGTTTTGAATTCTTAAAAAATAGTCCTAAATGGGCAAAAATTTACCCTATATTTCGCAAATTTACAGAAAATCAAATGTCAATTGCCCATCAATCCAACTCTTTTGCTCAAGCTGATGGATTTCGTCTTCAGGTCTTACATGTCCTATTAAAAGTGGTGACATTGGATCATGATTATCATGGTTTTGCATGACAGTCTTGTAATCATAGTTGGCATAGCAATACTTGCACATATGAAGGCATGTATTGTACATTCCGATATCATTTCCAAGAAAACACTTGCAGGATTCTCTTGCATTTTTTATTTTCGGAAAATTCATTGTATTATGCAAAGCCTTCTCATAAATAGCCTGAGTCATGCAACCGCTACAGTCCGCTCCAAAAGCTTCCAGCTCATTTCCTTCTGCGCATGGACGAAGAACCATGCCGTGCTCTCTTGCAATTCGCGCCATATTTTCACCAAGGTAGAGCCTATCCGCTTTTTCCAAAACCTTTGCTTCAGGAAAGTTCTTTTTTACCTTCTGATAGATATCAATAAAACTAATAACGCTAGTATTTGTGTAACCATCAAGAGCTGCGGCTATCTTCTCAAACATCTCCAAATGATAGTCCCTGGTGTATTTGTCGTCTAGAAAAATAGGATCATACCGCCAGCCCATGGAATCAATTCCCGCAAACTCAGAAAATCTCTTAAAAGTTTCAATGACATCTGTTATCTTGGGAACATTTGGCTCAATATCCCTTCCATAGCCTGTGATTGTCACGTACCAGTACATACCATAGGGCCGTAAAAGATCTAAATATTTGAGCATTGGCTTAGGATTCTTGGAGCAAAAGCTGATAAGATCCACCACTGACGGATTAAGCGTAAGCTTTGTAATATATGTCATATTGTAGGGATTTCGCACATAAACAAAGCCTTCCTTAAGCCTATTTGCAAACCAGTCAGCATAAAAAGCCGGAATATCTGTGCGTGAACCTGTTTGTATTATCATTTCATAAATCTCCCTGAAAAATCATCGGGTTTTGCAACTTACCCTTCGAAAATTACAACTTACCTCAAATTCTATTTTGCATAAGTATATTCTACAGTATCATCCAACTATAAAAAAACAAAAGAAAGGACACGAGAACAAATGAATTCAATAGAACTTAAAAATCTCACAAAGCGATATGGTAAATTCTTTGCTGTAAACAATCTCAGCTTTGAAATAAAACAGGGTGACTTCGTCGAATTTCTTGGAGTTAACGGAGCAGGAAAAGACTAAAGCACTCAAAGGCTTCAAAGATGAATAGTTAATCTACCGGCTTAAGGCGCACTTTCATCGCAATCTGTCTTGGCGTGGGCATAGTGTCAAACTGTACCAGGTAGCTCTCTTCTTCAGTATCAATATCAAGAATTGTACCTGCTCCAAGAATGGCGTGTTCCACTCTCTGCCCCTTTTCTAAGAAGTTAAGTTTTTCTGCGCCTTTAAGATGCCTGCTTTCATTTGCTATATATTTCCTGACTCTCTGCATCATTTCCTGCGAAGGCTCCTGCGTAAACTCAAGGCACTTTTCATCAATATCCATGATAAAACGTGATGGATATCTTGGTATTCCTTCAAAAGTCTGCCCACCTGCCTCAGATAAAAACAACCTCTTCTGAGCACGTGTCATCGCAACAAACGCAAGTCTTCTTTCTTCCTCCATCGCATCAAGCGAATGGATTTTCCTCGAAGGAAAAATTCCCTCATTCATTCCGCAAAGAAATACATACGGAAATTCCAGTCCCTTGGCGGCATGAACAGTCATCAGCCTCACCTTATCGTTTCCTTCAATGTCTGAGTCAGCATTAGTAAATAAAGCAATATGTCTAAGATAATCCTCAAGCCCTACTTCTTCACCACAAGTTGTCTCATATTCAAAAACAGACTGCTTAAGCTCTGCCAGGTTATCAAGTCTATCCTGAGCACCTTCTGTCCTAAGCATTTCTTCATAGCCGGAATCTTCCAATACTTTAGTAAGAAGCTCTGAAACAGGCATTCCTTCATAACTATTTGCATACTTTTCTATAATATTAATAAAGCTCTTTGCTTTAGTCCCTTTTATTGGCTCATTTTCAAGATTTTCACCAAGTGCCATATATAGAGAACAGCCGTTGTCAGCGGCATATTTCTCAAGAAAAGCCATTCGTCTTTTCCCAAGATTTCTTTTAGGAACATTGACTATTCGTCTGAACGAAACATCATCCCTATAAAGTATCATCCTTAAATAACAAAGAGCATCTTTGATCTCCATTCGTCCATAAAACTGAACCCCGGAGTAAATCGTATATGGTATCTTCTCCTTGATGAGACCTGTTTCTATCGTCCTTGTAACATAATGAGCCCTGTACAAAACAGCCATATTCCTATATGGAACACCCATACCTTTCAGAACAAGCATCTGACCTGTTATCCAGTCAGCCTCATCCGCAGTATTAGGCGCAAAATGACATAACACACTTTCTCCACTCTCATTCTGGGCTATCAAGCTCTTTTTCAGTCTCTGACTATTCTTGTCTATGAGACTATTACAGGCTGCAATGATCTGAGGTGTAGACCTGTAGTTGTCATTCATATAAATAGTCTTAACATTAGGATAACTCTGGTCAAAGCCAAGCAGAAAACCAACACTTGCCCCTCGCCAGGTATAAATAGTCTGATCAGGATCACCGACAATAAAAAGATTCTTATGGTACGAAGACAATACATCCATAAGCTCATACTGAAGGCCATCAATATCCTGAAATTCATCGATCATTATATATTCAAGACGCTTTTGCCATTTAAGCCTGATATCTGCATGTTCACTAAACATATACAAAGTAAATTTGATAAGGTCATTATAATCAAGGCCAAAGCATTTCTTTTCCTGATAAAGATAGCCATAGAAAAGAATATCGTCCACCTTTTTAGCGTTATCATATTTCTCTTTGAGCGCATCAACAGACATATTCAGCATATCCAGATAATACTCCGGTTCATCCTTACATTTACGGATTTCAAACATATCTCTCGCTGAACTAAACGTCTTATCACGCAAAGAAAGGCCTCGCTCCTCATAGATAATTTTCAAAATGTCGTCTATATCTGAATTATCCAATACCAGAAAACTCTTAGGATACTGAAGCGCATGGGAATCTTCCTGCAGAACCGAAACACAAAAGCCATGGAATGTATTGATATAGCCGGTATCATTATCACCGGTCAAAAGATGTATTCTCTGTCGCATTTCATTGGCTGATTTGTTGGTAAAAGTAACACAAAGAATATGCCCCGGCATAATGCCAAGCGCATTTACAAGATAAGCAAATCTATATGAAAGAGCTCTTGTCTTGCCACTTCCAGCTCCCGCAACTACTCTTATATACCCTTCTGTACTTGTAACAGCCTCTTTCTGTGCCTCATTCAGCGTTTCTAATAGTTCCAGCATAAATTCTCCCTGCTATCTGCAAACATGTATTCGAACACATTATATCAAACATCAGTTTGATTACGCTACGCTAAATTTAAAAAAATCGTAGAAAATCAGATAAGCTTTAGCTGTTTCATCGCGTTCCATATTCCGTCATCCTCAAGATATGTGGTAACGATGTCAGCCAGGGCTTTTGTTTCATCGGAGGCTCTGCCCATTGCCACAGCCGTACCTGCTGTAACAAGCATTTCCTTGTCATTTATGCTGTCTCCAAATGCGACGGTATTCTGAGGGTCTTCACCAAGCAGTTTACATATTTCCAGGATACCTGTCCCCTTGTTGATTCCCTTTGGAACCATTTCTAAAATCGTCTCTGTATGAAGCATAAAATCATACAGGTCAGACAATTCTTCAAAGCATTTATCCCTTGTTTCTACCGGACAGATTGCTGATAACTTGTTCATCTCCCAGTTTCCCCAGTTTTCATCAATGCCAAGAAGCTTATCTCCCATCTCTTTCATGACTTTTTCACCATACATATCGCCTTCAAAATCGCTACGATTCATATAAAGATAAGTAGGTCCTTCAAGAATCGGCTTGAAATGATATTTCCTCATGGTCTCAATTGTCCTGATGCTCTCATCCCTGCTTACCAGCCTGTTAAAAATAACTTCATCATTATACTCGATCATGCATCCGCATGAAGACACTATTCCATCAAAGCCCAGTGACAATAATTCCTTGTTGTAAACAAAAGCCCTAGCCCTTCCTGTGTTGATAAAGCATTTATGCCCATTTCTCTGAGCAAGGCTGATAGCTTCCTTCGTGCTGTCAGGAATGTAATTTTTGTAATCCCATATGGTTCCATCAATGTCAAAAAATAAAATCATATCCTATCCTTATTACTATTTATATATTCTTTTAATTCACAAAGTCTGTGATAACCGGAAACAGATATTCTGAAATATCCTTTGCCCAGTCCGATAAAATTCGAACAGTCTCTAATAAGTATCTTCTTATCAAGGAAAAGACTGTACAGATCAGCCTTTGATTCTATCAGAACAAAGCACGTATCCGACCTTAATACCCTAAATCCACATTCAGCCAAAAGTTCAGAAAGCTTTGTACATAGCTCTTTTACCGTATTCTTAGTATTCTCGACAAAATCTGTCTCAAGGATACACTTTGCGCAGGCATATCCGGTATTCTGCGCAAACACAGACATATTCCACTCCGGCAAAAATCTCTGCAGCTTGCTAATGTTCTTACTGTCAGCCATAGCATAACCAACGCGGATTCCGGGCAGTGAGAACAGCTTTGTATATGCATTGACAATAAATAGCTTTGGCGTATCGCCAATATATTTCAAGGCGCTTTCTGCTCCGTCTGTCAAATGCAAAAAACACTCGTCTATTATAATCCAGGTATCTGTCTCTTTGCACCTGTCAATTATATGTTTCAGAACATTCCTGTCAACCGCTCTTCCCGTTGGATTATTGGGATTTGCAAGCAATATCAGATCTGTATTCTCAGTTATCTCAGAAATAATATCATCTGTTATGCAAAAATCATTATCTTCTTTACATAGATATTCATGGATTTTAACCCCATCAAGTGCATTCAAAGCATGTCTGTAACCAAAAAAACTCGGAATTGGAAGGAGGACATTCTTTGGCGCTATCAATCTTATAATTGACATGAAAAGCTCCGATGCTCCATTTCCGCCAATAACATTGTCTTTTGTCAGATAATCTTTTCCTGCAAGCTTATTCTCTGCCCTTGCAACATACTCCCTAAATCTTTGCTGTGAAATGTCCGGATACCTGTCCACTTCAGATATAGAATCAATGAGCGCATCCTTCACATCTTTGGGACAGGGAGTAGGATTAAGATTTACTGAAAAATCGTATTCAACTGTTTTGTCATATATTTCTCCGCCGTGAATCACAACCGCTCCTTTATATCCAATAACTTATAGGTAAAAAATGTCACACATTGCAGCACAACATTATTTAATAATAATTCTCTACTATATAGCGCAACCACATAGTAAAAAGCATTACTTCATTAGACAACAAATTTAACGATTGCCCACAGTGCAAGCAATGTCAGCCCGCAAATATATTCCGTCAGATACATAAGCCTGCATGCGCGCTTGATGTCATCTGTCTCAATCGCTCTTATCGGATCCCCGATATATGGTTTTTTAACAATTTTTCCAAAATAGCTTGCATCGCCTGCAAGCCTTACTGACAGCGCCCCTGCACATACACTCTCTGTCTGAGCCGAATTAGGGCTCTTGTGATTGTATCTGTCTCTTTTAAATATTTTTATAGCTCCGGAAGCTGAATAATCCTTACCTCCAAAAAAAGCCGCAATTATCATAAACACAGCGCTGGCTCTTGCAGGCAGATAATTTGCTACATCATCAATTTTAGCCGCTGCCTTTCCAAAATACTCATACTTGTCATTATGGTATCCCACCATTGAATCCATAGTATTTATAGCCTTGTAAATAAGCCCAAGGACTGGTCCTCCAATAAATGTATAGATAAGTGGAGCAATCACACCGTCAGAAGTATTCTCGGCAACAGTCTCAACTACTGCCTTTGTCACTCCCTCTTTATCCAAAGAAGCAGTATCTCTGCCAACTATCATAGATACTGCTTTTCTTGCATCCTCAATTGTTCCGGTTTCAAGAGCCTTGTACACTTTCATGCTCTCATCCTTAAGGCTCTTTGCCGCAAGAATATAACACGTAAGAACAGCTTCCACCACAATGCCCAGATATTTATTGATAAAATATGCCCCAAAGCTGACTATAAAAGTAACAATCGCAGTTATCAAGATCACTAACGTTGCCATCAGTATTCCACGCCTCTTCTCCTTTTGAAGATCACGCTTTTCTTGAATATTTTCTTTATTTTCAATATTTCCCAAAAGCTTTTTATCCAAAAAACTGATCAGATTACCAATAAGTCTTATTGGATGAGGAATATTGTATGGATCCCCGATTATCCGGTCCAGACAAAATCCTATTGCAAAAGCAATTATATGATTATTTACCACCGTTTATTATTGATCCTTTCTATGGTACGTTATTTCGTTTTAAATCGTGAACTGTTTGTGATATCACTACTTACTCAGTTACAAATAACTCTCTCAATTCTAACAGTTCTGAATACACACATATTCTACTTCCTCATGTTTTGCATATCCCAATGTCTTCATAAACTCAAAAAAGATATCACCATCAAAAGAAATACTTCCCCTGCCACAACAAAAAAGCCGGCTGTATCCCCGGTAACGCCGCCAAACTGCTTTTGACACATTTTCTTGTACCAAAATGTAAAAAGAATAACACCTGCCAACGCACAAATACCTGTAAGTACATTCATAAATAGCATAAACAAAAATGAGGCTATTCCCTGAACAGAAAGCAGGCAAACATCAAGTTTTCCGCTCTTTCCTGTTTCCATGGAAAGCATTCCGTCTTTCTTTGCATTTTTGAAAAGAATACTGCTTAAGCCGCAAAATGCTCTGACAAGTGGATATATTCCGCAAAACGCCCATAGCGACGTTATCTTTTCACTTAAGAATGCCCTATCTACCAATAGGTACATGAATCCAAGCCACATCAGTGCCAAAGCTCCAACGCCAATCACAGCAAATGCGCCAATATGCGGATCCTTCATTATCTCAAGTTTCTTTTCCCTCGGCTGATATGAATGAAGTGCATCCTGAACATCCATAAAGCCGTCCAGATGAAAGCCCCCGGTCAGAAACACCGGCACAAGCGTAAGAATTGCTGTCACGAAAAACACAGGCATATGGAAAGTACTACATAAAAACGATAACACAAAAGAAATGATGCCAATGACCATTCCTACAAGCGGCAGGAAAGCTATCGCATGCTTGTAGTTTTCCTCTTTCCATTCAAAAATCGGCATAGGTATCTTTGAATACAGGGAAAAAGAAATTGCTATACTTTTAAACAAGTTCATATACTTTATCCACTCTTTTCTTTAACTCTGTGTTGACCATATCCACCAAAGTCACATATCTTCTTGTATCCTCATCATATCCCTCATCCTCAAGAGAAAAGTGGTTGGCTACAATAACAATATTTTCAACTTCCCTGGCTAGTGTCATCACAGAATCAACAATATAATCACACATTTTGGCAAGGTCATCCACCTTATCAGCTTTTCCATGCGCTTCGCATTCGAAATTAATTCTGTCTGATATTTCAGGATCATGCATCTCGTTTCCTATAAGATTTGACATACACTCTAAAAGAACGGTAGCATCCTTCAAATCTGAGGTCATTGAAATCAGTTCATGGACTTTTACAGGACATTCAATAGTTTCAAAGCCCTTTCCGGCTCGCATGTCGCGATGCTTCTTAACCCGCTTTGCCCCCTCTTCTCCATAGGGAATCATTGTCGCTATGTAATACTTTTTCCCTGCCCCGGCAATATCCATTACAATACTCTCTGCCTTTGCAGATTTACCACTGTCAGGCGTTCCCAAGACCAAATATATCATTTGCCAAACCTCTCATATTTATCGATGTTATAATCTTCGAATCTGGCTCCATGTTCATAGTAGTCCATTACCATATCAAGAGTTGGGAAAAGCATGATAGCGCCGGTTCCTTCTCCCAATGCCATATTTCCATTTAAAAATGGCGACAATCCAAGTGCGTTAAGTGCAAGTTCATTCCCCTTTTCTCTTCCCTTGTGTGACGGAATAAGATAATACTTAACTCCGGGCAAAAGTGCCTCTGCCACAAGCGCAGCCGCACTGCTTATCACTCCATCCAATACCATTGGGATATGATAAATTGCTCCACCTATAAAAGCTCCTGCAAGGGCAGCAATATCAAGCCCGCCTACGCATCTCAGTATTTCAAAAGCACGCTCTTTTGGCTCATTTATCTTATCAAATGAATACCTGGATATTCCTTCCTGGATAACTCTTTTCTTCCTGCCAAGTCCTTCGTCAGATAACCCTGCGCCGCGTCCGGTAACACCAACGTCAATCCCAAGCATGGCACAGAGAACTGCTGTAGAAGTCGTCGTGTTTCCTATGCCCATCTCACCTGTTGCAATAATTCTGTACCCTTTTTCTGACAGTTCCTTTACCTCCGAAATCCCGGCATCAATCGCCAAAATTGTCTCTTCCTTCGTAATGGCAGGGTCTTTTAGAAAATTCCGTGTTCCCCTTGCAACTTTCTTATTTACCACACCGCTTATGTTCTCGGAAGAATCAATCCCAACATCAACAGGGATAACTTCCACCTTAGCAAATCTCCCAAGGTGGCATGCAGAGCTGATCCCACTTCCCAGCGCCTTAGCGACAGATAGTGTTATTTCCTTGCCGCTTTGGGATACCCCTTCTTCAACAATGCCATTGTCCGCGCAAAAAATCAGTGCTGCTCTCTTTGAAATATCAGGAGTATTCCTTCTTTGGATCGCACCTATCCTGCAAATGAGATTTTCAAAATCTCCAAGGCCATCAATTGGCTTGGAAACTGAATCCCAGCATTTTTTTATAATCTCGCCACACAAAAAATCCGGCTTTTCTATCTTAATCTCTGTCAAAGACTTAAAATCTAACACTCCAAAAACCTCCTGATCAGCTTTGGGCATGAAGGATAATAAAGATGCGCAAATCCGCCAAAAACATTTCCTATCATCTGATAACCACTCCAGGATTTTCCTGAAGGTTTTCTCAAAATGCACACATCTCCATTATCCGTCGTATCGTAATAATGGAATTCATGCGCCTTTACACTTTCTGCAATATCCAGGTATTTTCCATGCTTTCCAGCCTCCATGGTTACATATCCAAAATGTCCAAGTCTGCCTGTCATGTATCCCTGACCTTTAAGTGCGCCAACCATCTCATAGCTTATTCCAGCCTGATCAGAAAGTTTCTCCTGAAGATACAAAAAGCCGCCACATTCGGCAAGAATAGGCATTCCATTTTTGGCCGCATTTAATATTTCTTTTCTCATGGACAAATTTTCAGAAAGCTCTTTAGCATGAAGCTCCGGATATCCTCCTCCAATAATAAGTCTTGATACCTCGGGAAGCTTAGTGTCATGTATAGGGGAAAAAGGCACTATATCCGCCCCCATCTCTTTCAAAAGATCAAAGTTATCTTCGTAATAAAAACAAAATGCCTCATCTATTGCAACGCCTACTTTAACCCTTTTTTCCGACAACTTAGGCTTATCGCAAACACCTATTCTATCCGCCTCTTTAGCAATAGAGATAAGCTTATCCAGCTCCAGATTTTCCTCTAATTTATCTGCCACCTGGTCTATAGTCTCCAACAGCTTTGGAACTTCATCAGGCATTATCAGTCCCAGATGTCTGCTACCAAAATCGACATCTTTCATAGCCGGTAAAAAACCTATGACCGGAATTCCTGTTTCTTCTTCAATCTCTTTTTTTATGCTTCCTGAGACCATAGGCGATATGTTATTAAGAATCACTCCATGTATCTGTTTATCCCTGTCATAGTCGCAAAATCCCTTTACCAGCGGAATAACAGACCTGCTCATGCCCTTGCAATTGACCACAAGAATTGCAGGCGTCCCTGTGATTTTGCTGATATCAATTGATGATCCTTTTGAGGAATCAGCGCTAATACCGTCAAATATCCCCATTACGCCTTCCAAAACGCCGATATTTCTACCATCAGAGCCTCTGCCAAGAGTCTTCCTAAGGCCTTTCTCTTCCATAAAAAAGAGATCCAGATTCCTTGAGGGAATGCCAAGAACCTTCCTGTGAAACATAGGATCTATATAATCAGGTCCGCACTTAAAAGAAGCCGGAAGATACCCATGTCTTGTAAGTATCCTCAAAAGCGCGCAGGTTATAAGTGTCTTGCCGCTGCCACTTGCAGGAGCGCATATCATAAATCTTGGAAATTCTTTAGTTTCTACCATCCGGCGCACCTTTCTGAAGCGTAACTATATAAACAGGATTTAGTGCATCAGCAAGATGATATCTTCCAACTTTTTTATACCTGCTGACGGACACCTGAATAATATCCGGTTCTATATCCTTAAATTCCTTGATACAATCCACAACTTCTGCAAAGCTTTCCGCAGTAACCGTGTTTATCACTACTCTTGTCGCATCATTTTTATCAAAAACAGTTCTTAGTATTTCTTTTATATTTCCGCTGCTTCCGCCTATAAAAGCATGACTTGGCACAGGAAGAGACTGCAGCGCTTCTGGAGCTTCTCCGTAAATCAGTTCCATGTTCTGAACGCCGAATTTATCCTTGTTCTGCCTCAAAAGCTCATATGCTTCATCATTTTTTTCAATAGAAAAGACCTTGATATCAGCAGAAAGAAGCGCCGCCTCAAGTGATATGGACCCAGTTCCGGCACCCACATCATAAAGAACTGAATCATTAGAAAGCGCAAGCTTACGCAAGGAAAGAGCTCTTATCTCCTCCTTTGTCATTGGCGCATGGCCCCGTATAATCTCATCATCGCATAGACCTCTTACCACACTTCTTTTTTTAGCATAAGGATTCTTTACATAAATAAGGCATTTTCCTTTAATATTATCTGAAATAACTTCAGTATCTGTCACATCAAGTATTCTTTCATCTTCTGTTCCAAGCTCGCACCCCACAACAATCAGAAAATTATCTTTATCATTTTCTGATTGCGCAGCCTCCAAAGCACTCCCAACGCCTTTTTTATCATGAAATGCATTCTTAATCTCAGTGCACAACTCAGATGCATGCCCTGCGCTCGATGTTAGGACAATCACTTCACTGTTCTCATTCACATATCCGATTACATTGCATTCTTTACCATGAGCACTGACAAGTCTTATATTCTCAAGCGAAAGCCGAAGTCTCTCAGCCAAAACAGTTACTGAAGATATTCCTGATATTCTTTTTACCTCATAACCGTTTTTCTCAAAAAAAGCTGTAGCTTTTTTAGCCCCGCTGCAAAGGCTGATATCCCCTGAAAATAAAATCAAAGGATGCTCAAATCCCGGATTATCTCTAAGATGATCAAATATTATCTCTGCATCATACTCAGAAACAAAAGGTCTATTGTCTTTTTGGATATTTTTTAATACTGCCTTGGCGCCAAAGATAATATCAGCCTCTTTAAGTTCTTTTTCCAGTTCTTGTGTGTGATACTCATCGCTCCCTGGTCCAATTCCGGCCAGGGAAATTGATTTCTTGGGCACAATCTCTTTATCTGCATGTGCAGAAATCATCTTAAGAACGTCTTTTAGATCATAGCCACATGTTTCTTTTCCCATACTCTCGGGATTTTTCAGAACTACAACCTTTATTCCACATTCAAGAGCTGCATTTATCTTCTCGTCAAGACCACCGGTCTTACCGCTTTCCTTGGTAAAAATAGCTTCTGCGCCAACTTCTTTTATAGTTGCAATATTCATCTCTTTGGAGAACGGACCCTGCATCGCAATTATCTGCCTGCCCTGAAGACCGGCTCTAACGCAGGTTCTTATGCTCTCTTCATTTGGAAGTACCCTGACATACAATCTTGATACATCAGAAAAAGATGCTGCAATTTCCTCTAGATTCTTGCTTCCGGTAAGAAGAAGTACATTCCCGGAAACTCTTTCAAGTTCAGAGACTGCATTTCTTATTGTATCTACATAAATTATATTTGAATTATCTAAAAGGCTTTCTCCGGTATCTCTTTTAAGCCTTAAATATGGCACCGCGACCATATCACATGCTTTTCTTATTTCCTCAGAAACCGCTGTAGCAAAGGGATGTGTTGCATCCACTACAAGAGTAAAGCCTTCTGATATAATAACATCCGATATTTCAGCTGAGTTTTTACGCCCAACCATGAGGTTTTCTTCGCCGCTTTCCTCAAGTATTTCTTTTCCATAATCAGTTGCAACGCTGACTTCATGAGAAATATCATATCTCCGAAGATAATCTGCGAGAACTCTTCCTTCAGTTGTGCCTCCAAAAACAAGTATCTTACACTTCACTCTTATATCCTCTTTCAGTAACCATGACATCGCTTATATTTTTGGTGGACGAATTGCCGATAAACACAGTACAGAACATGTCAGCTTTGGTATTTTTTAGTTCATCAAGCGTCATAACAGTGCTGCTTTCGCCGCTTCTTCCGATATTCCTTACAATTCCGCATACTCTTTCAGGAGGAAATGTCTCAAGAAGAATGTCACAGGCCTTTGATAGATATCCGCTTCTTCCCCGGCTTTCAGGATTATAGATCACGATGACCATGTCAGCTGCCGCTGCGGCTCGTAGTCTCTTTTCAATAAGCTCCATAGGTGTGAGGCGGTCGCTTAAGCTAATAAGACAAAAGTCATGGATCAGCGGCGCACCCAAAAGCGCTGCCCCCGAAAGAGCCGCCGTAACTCCCGGAATAACCTCGATACTGACCTCCGGATAGTCTCGTCCAATCTCATACACAAGCCCGGCCATTCCATACACCCCTGCATCTCCGGAACAAATCATTGCAATCTCATGTCCCTCATCAGCTTTTTCAAAGGCAAGCTGAACTCTCTTCTCCTCACCTGTCATTGGGGTACTGATATATTCTTTATCAGGGAAAAGAGGCTTCACCAGTTCACAATACACTGTATAGCCGCATATATATTCGCATCCATTCAGAACTTCATGGGCTCTTATTGTCATATCTTTTTCATTTCCTGGGCCAATTCCTACAACCCAGATTTTTTTATTTTTCATAACGTTCATATTCCACTCCAACGTCCGTCATACCGATTGCGATAGTCATACCGTCTTTTGCCAGTTTCTTTTGTACTAATCTGGTGCAGCCATATGCTATAACAGCCCTTTCGCAGACATTGTCTGCTCCTGTCACTTCCATAACAAGGTCGGAATGCTCAAAATCTCCAACCTGCTTCATCAAAACCTCTGCCGGATACGTTATAAAAGGAACCTTATAAAACTCTGCTAATTCTATAAGTCCCTGCTCATCCTTCTTTTTATCAATGCTGACAATTGCCTTTAAGGATCTTGCATCAATTCCGACGCTGTTTAGTGCAGATTTAAGAAACTCATTGAGTTCATCAAAAGATTTCCCTTTTCTGCACCCCATTCCTACCACTGTACACTTAGGAATAAGGCATAGTCCTTCCTTATGGGAGGTATTTGGCGAAACCAGAAAAGTAGCTTCTTCACCTGCAAGAATTTTTGCAGTAAATTTCCTGGCTCTTTTCATATCGTTTATTCCGAGATTGTTTTCTTTTGCAAAAACATCAACAGCAAACTCACCTCTTACATCCGTCGCTGTTGTAATAACCGGCATAGCGCCGATAATTGCCGCAAGCTCTTTTGCCGAACTTACAGCTCCGCCTATATGCCCTGAAAGAACCGGTATGACAAAAGTGCCTTTCTCATCAACTACAATTACCCCCGGGTCTTTAGTCTTGTCCTTGCAAAATGGAGCAATAGCTCTGACTGCAATGCCTAAAGCGCCTATAAAAACAAGAATATTTCCCTGCTTGAAATTTTCACTAGTCCACTCTGGCAAACTCTCTACTTTTGTTTCTCTATAATCTTCAACAAAATCCTGACCAGATGCACATTCTTTCTCATTTTGTAACACTTCTGACCGAAGGCGATTCATCAGCTTGCAGCCTTCCTCAGTAAAACATATGAACTTATATTTTCCGGTTTCAGCTTTTTCCATACATTTTATCCTTAAGCTTTTTTATCACTGCGCTATAATTGTCACGGTCATGTGGAAAAGTGCAGTCCCTACAATTCTTAACACCCTTAGAGGTGTAGGTATAACTTCCGCCACAGTCAGGAATGTCGTATAAAGGGCAATAACAGAACAAACAGCTAAACTTTTCTTCAAGAAGCTTATGACATGGATAATACTCACACTCTTTATTGAGAAAATATGAAGAGTGCCTTTTTTCAGGAGCTTGCTTTACAATAGGAAGCTGTTTTTTTACTCTTTCATACATCTCATCTGTAAGTCCGTAGAGTTCCTTTATCACTCCGCTTTCTATGACTTTTGCCGGACTTTCACACAAAGTAGTTCCGTCAGCCTTCACAAGAATGACTCTGTCTGAAATCTCCAGGGCAAGCTCAATTTCATGAAGCGACATAATGACAGTTATCTTCTGACCTGCAAGTTTCTTTACAACATCCATCATTTCAAGCCTGTGCCTGATATCAAGATATGATGTAGGTTCATCCATGATAAGATACTCAGGTTCCTGACATATCGCTCTGGCTATAAGAGTTCGCTGCTTTTGGCCATCGCTAAGTGCTGAGAACGGCACGGTAAGAAATTCCTCTATATTCATCATTTCGCAGGCTTTTAGGGCAATTGTCCTGTCTTCCTTACTGTTGAGCCCAAAGCCGTCAGTATGCGGAAGCCTCCCGGACATAACCACATCAAAAGCACTCATATGCTCTGGGCGCACTCTCTCTGTATTTACAATAGACATTTTTTTCGCCAGTTCTTTTAGCGGAATATTCTTAATTTCGTCCTCACCCAGATAAACGCTTCCTGCAATCTTATCAAGCTCCCCTGAGATACTTTTAAGAAGCGTTGATTTGCCTCCGCCGTTTGGCCCTATGAGCGAGATTATTTCTCCTTCGGCAACATCTATTGTCAAATCTCTGACCACTATTTTCTTTTGATAGCCTGCACTAAGATTACTAATTTTCACGCCTGTTCTGCCTCCTGACTATCATAAAAATCACTATAGGTGCGCCAAAAAGCGATGTTACAGCCGATACATTAAGCTCTTTTGGAGCAAACATCATCCTTGCCAAAAGATCGCTGAAAAGACAGAAAATTGCACCTGATAAAAAAGATGCAGGTATCAGCACGATTGGTTTAGACGACTTTAAAGCCTCTCTCATAAGAAAAGGCACAGCAATTCCAATGAATGAAACCGGTCCTGCAAAAGCCGTAACACAGGCAGATAAAATGCTGGACAAAAGAATTATCATTCCTCTGCACATTTTTACGTTCACACCAACACTCCTTGCATAAGACTCCCCAAGCCTTAAAGCATCAAGGCTCTTGGACAAAAGTATTACAAAGAGCATGGCTGCAGAAACAGTGACAATACAATAAATTACGCCCTCCGCTGAAGCACCGGAAAAGCTCCCCTGTGACCAACTGTGGAGATTAACTATATCGGAATCCTCAGCAAATGCTATAAGAAAATCGGTAATTGCGCTGCAAATATATCCGATCATGATTCCGGCGGCAAGAAGTGCCCCCATATTTTTCACTCTTTTCGAGATCAATATTATAAAGCCCGTAGCAATGATAGAACCTGTAAATGCCGCCAATATCAGCATGTAGCCTGTGGTTTTTCCGCTTCCTTTAGCCACAAAAATAAGCAGCAACGCCACCACCATCTTGGCCCCTGAAGAAACTCCGAGAATATATGGACCGGCGATAGGATTTGAAAAGTACGTCTGTAAAAGAAATCCCGCAACAGCAAGCGCTCCACCAAGGATAAAAGCCATCAAAGTCCGCGGAAGCCTGATATTCATAATAATGTTACGCTTCCTGACATCTGTAGCATTGCCTGAAAGAACTTCCAATACAGTCCTTAGATCAATCCTGATATTTCCAATAAGAAGATTCAAAATGAGCGCCGCAATTGTCAGAATGATCAATATGATAAACACATAGACATATCGCCTTTTTTTGTTCATGCATTGCCCTTTCTAAACTCAGTCGTAAATTCCGGAGCATATAGCCTTGAAAGTTCATATCCGCTCTGAGCAACTGCTTTTCCCACAATAATAAGCGCAGTTTTGGTAATACCGTATTCTTTGGCTTTCTCAGGAAGTTCTTTTATCGTGCAAACAAGCTTTTTCTCATCTGGCCAGGTAGCCTTGTAGACTATTGCGCATGGGGTATCCCCGGAAACACCGCCTGCAATAAGCCTGTCCGAAAGTCTCTTTGTATCACCTGCAGAAAGAAAGAACACCATCGTAGCGCCATGAGCTGAAAGTGCTTCAACCGACTCCTTTTCGGGCACACCGGTACGACCATCCATTCTTGTTATAATGACACTTTGCGTGATTCCCGGCAGAGTATATTCCATTTGTAGACTTGCTGCCGCTCCACAAAAAGAGCTTACTCCCGGTGTTACATCGTAAACAATGTTCTCTCTGTCAAGAATATCCATCTGCTCTCGGATAGCGCCATATATGCTGGGATCTCCTGTGTGGAGCCTCACTGTTTCTTTTCCGAGTTTTTCAGCAGATTTTATTATCTCTATCACTTCATCCAGATTAAGTCTGCTACTGTCATATATATCGCACGCTTCACCAGCATAATCCAACAGAGCGGGATTTACCAATGAACCCGCATATATAATAACATCTGCTTTTTCTATAAGTTCTTTTCCTCTAATAGTAATAAG
Organism: Butyrivibrio sp. YAB3001; assembly: GCF_900112195.1. Classification (GTDB taxonomy): domain Bacteria; phylum Bacillota; class Clostridia; order Lachnospirales; family Lachnospiraceae; genus Butyrivibrio. Next base: position 70,006 of record NZ_FOKR01000011.1, on the reverse strand, counting down.
ATCCTTAGCTCCCGGACCTGCTCCGACAAAATGAACCATAAATCATGCTTCCTTTACATATTCATGAGCTCTTGCAGTAGCAACAAGCTCTGTGTTTTCATTCGAAAAGACTATTACTTCCGCTGTAAGTTGCCCCTCCGACCATTTTTCAATATTAAACTTGATATCCTCAGCCATTTTTTGAAAAACCATGGCGCCTTTTCCGGTTTCATTGATTATTCTGACCGCTTCATCAGTCATAACGCATTCAGAAAGTTTGTCTTTTATCATCAAAAAAGTCTGATCATCAAGGCAGGCTTGTGATATTTCCGATAGTATCTCCATTCGGTGGTCTCCGTACATAGAATGCGTATTCTTTATACCGCCGGCAACTTTGACAAGTTTTCCTATATGTCCCACAAAAAGAAGTCTCTTAAAACCTTCTGCTACGGCGATTCTGACAGTGTCATAGATAAAGTTGGAGCTCATGACCACAAGACTTTCATCTATCCCGTAGTTTTCCTTTAAAAATGAAAGCCCATAATTACCCGGCGCCGCAAAAAGAATGTCTCTTCCCAGAGCTATGCGAACTTTTGTCTCAACTCTTATCGTTTCCAAAAGCGCTTCATCACTCATAGGTTCAACAATTCCTGTAGTTCCAAGAATCGAAATTCCGCCCACAATGCCAAGCTTTGGATTAAAGGTTTTGTGTGCTAGTTCCTCTCCCCCGGGAACACTTATAGTAACCAAAACACCTTTTCCAGACATTCCATGGCTTTCAAGAATTTCTTCAAGATTTTCCTTTATCATCTTTCTTGGAACAGAGTTTATAGCTGCTTCTCCTATGGGCTGGTCAAGCCCCGGTTTTGTGACTCTTCCAACACCTTCTCCCCCATCTATTGTAATTCCGGGCAAATCCTTAAGCCTTACCTTTGCAACTATCCTGGTGCCTGTTGTAACATCCGGATCATCTCCCCCATCCTTAATCACTGCACAGGATATATAGCCTTCTTCCCTGTTTTGGGTAATATCTGTAATCTCCGCATTATATGGAATGCCTTTAGGTGTCATGATCGTAACAACGTGGATTTCAATATTTTCTATGAGCATGAGGAGTGCAGCTTTTGAAGCAGCTGCTGCGCAACTCCCTGTTGTAAATCCGCACCTTAACTTTTTTCCGCCCTTTTCAATGAACAAATCAGTCATAACATAAAATTCCTTAGCACTGATACAAAATTGAATTACAGATTGCAGCCGCTACTGTGCTGCCTCCCTTTCGTCCCCTATTTACTATATATGGCACATCACTTTGTATAATAAGTTCCTTGGCCTCAACAACATTCACAAATCCCACAGGAACTCCTATTATCAGACTTGGACGGAAATTTTGCTCATCCATGAGTTCTTTTAATCTTATAAGCGCAGTCGGCGCATTTCCTACTGCAAAAATTGTGGGCACGCCAAGGTTTGCCGCTTTTTCCATGCTTACAATAGCCCTTGTGACTTCTCTTTCTTTTGCCTCTTTTGCTACATCCTCATCAGCCATGAAGCAGTGAACCTCACCGCCAAACTTCGCTAAAGTCTTTTTGTTGATCCCTGCCAGCGCCATGTTGGTATCAGTAACTATGTGCGCTCCCTGACGAATAAGCTTCTTAGCCAAGAAAATCACATCTTCTGAAAAAACAAGCGTATCAGCATACTCAAAATCAGCGGTCGTGTGCACAACACGTATGACAGTAGGCAATAGCTCCTCCGGAATGCTTTTGCCCATCTCATCAAGTTCACTCTTTATTATGCGAAAGCTTTCCTTCTCTATGTCCGCTGGACGTATATGCTTAATTTCCATTTCTTTTCCTCATAGTCTTTAATCATAACCTAAGAATTCATGTAAATAGGCCATTTAAAGCCGCAATAGAAGCGTGTTTTTTGTCATTTCATTCAAGAATTTATGATTTTATAAATCAGCTCAAAATCCAGATTCTGCCTAAGAACGTCCGCCAGTTTATTTAGCTCTTTTTCCTGATGGACAAAAGCCCCTTCAATCTCGGGAACTTCCCTGTCAAGACCTTTTTTTTCATATATTATTTTCAAAAGCCTTCTCGTAAATTCCGGTGAGTCAAAAATCCCATGTATATAGGTACCAAGAACTGATTCTTCGCTCCTTACAGGCATTTCTTCTTCGCCGTAACTTACCCCCATGTGTATCTCATAGCCTTCTATTTCTAAATCAGATAAAGGCTTAAATATTCCTGTAAGAGTTCCAGTTTGTGTCTTTATCTGTCTGAGGTTCTTAGTCGCCTCAAAAACGGTATCAACCTGTATAAGCCCAAGGCCTTTTTCACTTCCCCCCGCCTCTGTATTATCAGGATCTTGTATGCTTCTCCCCAGCATCTGAAATCCACCGCATATCCCGATAATTGGAACATCCTTTTTGGCAAGTTCCTGTATTTTTCCTGCAATCCCCTTTTCATAGAGCCATTTCATATCAGAAATCGTGTTCTTGGTCCCTGGCAGGATAATAAGATCTGCTTCATCAAGGGCATCCGGCTCATCTATATAAGAAAGAGAAACTCCGAAAATTCCCTCAAGAATCGTAAAATCAGTATAATTGCTTATAAATGGCAACCTTACCACCAAAATCCTGACATCCGCGTTCTCAGAACTTTTTTTATTGATCCTAAGCCTTTCGGAAACACTGTCCTCTTCATCAAGGTCAAGCCCCACAAATGGTACTATTCCTGCAAAAGGGACGCTGCAATATGGCTTAAACATATCAAGTCCGGGCTCAAGCAAAGTCACATCTCCCCTGAACTTATTTATCACAAGCCCTTTTACCCTTTCTTTTTCCCTTTCAGATAAAAGATTGTAAGTTCCAAGCAGTTGTGCAAAAACTCCACCCGGATCAATATCACCCACAAGAAGCACAGGAGCATCCAAAGCCTCTGCAAGTCCCATATTTACAATGTCATTTTCCCTTAAGTTTATCTCAACTGGACTTCCAGCTCCCTCTATTACTATGACATCTGATTGCCTGGCCAGCCTCTCATAAGCAGATAAAATATCCGGAATAAGGCTTTTTTTCATGCGAAAATAATCCCTTGCCTTCATATTCCCGATTGGGAGCCCGTTTACTATCACCTGAGAAGTAGTGTCTCCCATGGGTTTAAGAAGGATTGGATTCATGTCGGAAGTTGGCTCAAGACCTGCCGCTGCAGCCTGAAGCGCCTGGGCCCTTCCTATTTCTCTTTTATCTTTGGTAACAAAAGAGTTTAGCGCCATATTCTGAGACTTAAACGGCGCTACCCTTAAGCCATCCTGCCTTAATACTCTTAATATCCCCGCCGTCAATATACTTTTCCCTACTCCGGACATAGTGCCCTGGATCATAAGATTCTTGGCCAATTTATTAACTCCTGCTACATTATTTTAATTTATGAAAAAAAACTGTTTCTTCTGTTCCTTCAGTTATCACGCTCTGAAGATTATTTATTATCGTTCCTGTCCTGTCTGCAAATTGATAGAGGGATTTATCTGTATACCATACGCATCCTTCTGAAAAGGCTTTAAAATCAGAAAAAATGGCATCTGCATTTTCCAGTTCTTCCAGTGACTTTGGCACATCGGATATAGTAGCGTTGTATATCAAAATGTCAGCATCTGACGCATAAGAATAAAATGCCTCCATGCTGATAGTTGTCTGGGCAGTTCCCTCTTCATCCCCATCTTGGGGTGAAAGATATTTGCCCCCTGCCATCTCAACCATTTTTGCAAAATAATCATTGGCCTTCTTTGTAACAACCTGATGATTTGAATTCAGCGAAAAAATTACTACCTTTTTTTCGCTCAGATTATACAAACTATCAAAATTAACCTGTGCCTTCTGCTCATCAAAAGCACTTTTAGCCTTCTCTTCACAGCCTGTCAAAACACCGTATACCTTAATCCATTCACATCTTCCAAGAGGCTGCGGCTCATAGCTTGAGCGGTCTACAAAAACAGGAATTCCAAGCTGTTCAAGCTTTTCCTGAACCTTGGGCACATGAAGGATCATGGTATTCTCTATAGCAACATCTACCCCCATATTTACCATCTGCTCATAATCGGGAGCACTGTATTTGCCACCATAAAGGAGCCTTCCTGACTCCATCGCTTCAATTGCAGACTCTATGTACCAATCATCAGTATCTAAACCTGAAAACAGAATGTCATCCACTCTTCCAAGGGAATCAAAATGACACATCACTCCGGAAGCCGCAAGATATATCCTGTCCAAAGGTCTTTGTAAGATTATGATATCATCTGCTATTTTATCAGGCGCCTCACTGCCTTCAGGAACAATCAGGTAATTTCTGCCATCCGACATGCTTATGACAGCATAATCCCCCTCGTACCTGTGAATCCTGAAGCCTTCAGCATATTCGTTCTCATCTGTACCAAGATATGCATAACCATCTATAATAGGAGGCTCAAAAGAAACTGTTTTAGTTATTTCTTCGCTATTTGTCCTATTTCCATCTGAATTTAAAGCTTCCTTAGAATTCTCATCCAAAGTAATGAGTAAAGTGTATTCAATCAAGTGCGGAGTGCTCATCGCTGTAGTATCAGCCTGAATAACCATTTCTTTATCAAACTGCACAGGAATATCGAATTTAGAATTGCCTTCCTCATTAACCGGATAATAGGTCTCTCCGTCCAGAATCATAAAATCATAGTTAGGACTGCTCCATACAATGTGGGCAATTGCTTTTCCATCGGAAACAGTAACTTTGCAAGGACTTTCTATATAAGCCTTTCCGCTTCCTCCCGTAAGGACAACAGATGCGGTAAATTCCCCATCGGAAATATTACCGCATCCAATCATCAATACGGAAAAGAAAACGAAAATGAAATATTTTATGATATTTCCTCTTTTTCTTAACTCTTTTACCATATATTATTACTTGATAACTGCAGAAGCGTGTTCAACATAAATACTCTGAATATCTTCAATTCCACCAAGACCACTGATCTGGCAGTCTATGCTCTCAAAGCTTCCGTCTGCTGTGAATCCGCTCTTCCATGAATCCTCATCGTCACCTGCCATATCATTATTAGCATGGTCGCCTGCTACAACCATCAGAGGACGAAGCACTACCTTCTTATAACCGCCATCTTTTACTTTTTGAATAACATTTGAAAGCTCAGTATCCTCAGGCTCTCCCTCGACTGTTCCAATAAATACATTGTCATAGCCAAGCTTATCCATCTGTGTCTGCATCTGATCATATGAAACCTTTGCAGTATGTGATGTTCCGTGTCCCATGAATACAAATGCAACGCCGGCTTCTTTTGCTGCTGCAAGATCATCAAAACCTGCTTCCTTAAGAGCAGCTTTAGTGATAGCGATTGCAACGTTTTCTTTATCTTCATTAATTACAGTTGCATCGTTTCCGACTTCTCCAAGAAGTGGCTCTGCTATAGCAACAGACTCAAACTTATCACTATATTCTTCTACAGCAGCCTTAAGCTCGTCATATTCAGCGCCGTGCATAAGATGTGTTGGCTGAATAACCAGGTTTTTAACGCCATTGTTTACAGCTCTCTCAAGTGCCTGTTCCATGTTGTCAATCTTTTCACCATCTCTTGCGTACACATGATTGATTATGATCTGCGCTGTAAATGCTCGTCTTACAGACCAGTCAGGAAAAGCCTTTGCCAGTGCTTTCTCAATTCCACCGATGTCAGTTGCTCTACTATTGTTAAAAGATGTTCCAAAGCTTACAACCAACAGTTCATTCTCACCAATATCATCAGCATTCAAAGGATCGTCCTTTGATGCATCTCCGGTATCTCTTCCAAAGTAATCCGGATCAGCATCCTCTCCTTCTACAAGTTCTTTCTGCGCATCTGTAAGCTCATCCCAGGCTTTTTTTGCCTTTTCGCAGTTATCATAAGTGTCATCTGTAAAGTTCTGAACATAAATACTGTCAATAAGCTTTGCTACATTATCAGCTGCCATCTTGTCTGCATCCTCTTCATATGGCTGAACATCTGAAACGCTTACCATATGGTCATACCATTTTTCTTTTGTTCCGATAAGAGCAAGTGGAAACTCCTCATCTATCACAGGAACCGGAACATCAAAGCCATATACTTCCTCTGTAGTTCCATCAGCATAAGTAACCTCATCTGTTGTGGGCATAAGTAATTCTGCTCCATCTTTCTGAGCATCCTCAGCGCTTCCCGGGAAAAGATTCACGATATTCTTGGAAGAAAGAGTTATATGAAGTGTCATAACTCCATCTTTTACTGTAAGAGTTCCTCTGTCTTCATAAACCTCGTTGATATGGAACATACTTGAATCAGTTGTAAATCTGGCTGTATAAATTCCATCTTCAATTACATTTGCATCTTCAGTAGTAGCTGTTTCAACAGCTTTTTCAGCTTCATTTGTTGTCAGTTCCTCAGCAGTAGTTTCGCTCTGGCTCTGCTCAGTCTCGGCTACACTTCCTTCATTTCCTGCACAGCCAAAAACTGTCAACGTCAGTGTTCCGGCCAAAAGTACTGCCAATAGTTTTTTTCTCATAATATTTGCCTCCTTTTTCATGGAAATCCTGTCAGAAAAGAAAAAGAACAAAGAAAAAAGCCTCCACCAGAGCGGCGAAGACTTTTTGAGTACGCAAAACTAAAGCAAATGCACTAGTTTTTCTAGTTCATTCACTTACAAGCTTCGTACAGTCAATTCCTCGTGACTTGGTTTCCCATGTACGACGACAGGCAGGTCTCCCGGCTGATCGATTCTTGTGCGCTCTTTTCACCTTCCCAGGTCACCCCAGTGGCATATTGAAAAGAACTATCGAAACACGGTGACGAGATCGTGCGGGATTCACACCCGCTTCCCTTTTCACTCATGCAACAAGCTTTTAATTACTGTTCACTCGCTATCAGCTCGTTCCAGTAACTAATTCGCGCATTCATTCCAATTCGACTTCGTCGAAGGAATGCGCTCACTACTGAATCATTTTCTCACGAACTGCGCAGCACAGTGCGCAGTTCTGTCTGACCAGTATCAGTTTTTTTCTTGTCCATAAGCACCTTCCGTCTTATGTATTTTATGCAACTATAATAAAGCTACTTTAAATAAAGAGCAAGTAAAAATTCGCTAACACAACATGTAACTCACAACAAATGACCAACTGGTCATCCTGCAAAAAACTCATACTAAGCCCACCATTCATATCCTTTAAGATGAATGATGGGCTTTTCAAGACTTATTAGTCATATTATGAAAATTTTATGTACATATTTAATTTATGCAATTCCTGCGTATTCATAGCCTGCATCTGTTACAGCTGCCTTAATAAGAGACTCATCAACATCCTTAGAATTTGTGATAGTTACCATATTTTCCTCGTGGGAAGCAACAGCAGACTCGATTCCGTCTATAGCCTCAAGAGCCTTCTTTACATGAGCCTCACAATGTGCGCACATCATACCATTTACCTTAATTTTCATTTCTTTATTCTCCTTTTCTTTTTTGTCATTTAATTTTGTATCATCAACAGTCTGACCATTTGTTGACTGAATGATTTTATGATCAATCGGATTTCTTATAGCCTTGTCTTTGGTTCCATCATGCACTTTTATCCAATTAAGCCTTAGTGCATTAGATACTACGCAAAAGCTTGAAAGTCCCATAGCTGCTGCCCCAAACATAGGATTAAGCGTCCAACCAAAGGCAGCCACATAACAGCCTGCGGCAAGCGGAATACCGATGACATTATAGAAAAATGCCCAGAACAGATTCTCATGGATATTTCTGATAGTTGCTCTTGAGATTCTTATTGCAGCTGCCACATCGCGGATACTGCTCTTCATAAGCACAACGTCCGCTGCATCTATTGCAATATCAGTTCCTGCTCCAATGGCAATTCCCACATCCGCACGGGTAAGCGCAGGAGCATCATTTATTCCATCTCCGACCATGGCAACTTTTCCATGCTCCATGAGTTTTCTGATAACTGCCTCTTTACCATCAGGAAGTACTCCCGCTACTACTTCATCAACTCCGGCCTGCTCTGCAATTGCCTTTGCCGTGATCTCATTATCACCTGTCAGCATTACCACATGGATACCCATTTTCTTAAGCTCACTAACCGCCTGCGCCGTATCATCCTTTATGGTGTCAGCAACCGCAATTATTCCCATTAATTTGCTATCTTTTGTGAAAAGAACCGGTGTCTTACCCTGCGCTGACAGTTTATTCAAAGATTCTGTGCTTAAGGAATCGTGATTTTTAAGTACATCTGCTATAAATCGTGCATTTCCACCGGCAACAGATGCACCCTCAAGTTTTGCTTTTAACCCATTTCCGGATAATACCTCAAACTCAGTTGTATCAAGAAGCGCAATCCCATGCTCTTTTGCATGCTCAATGATTGCTTTTGAAATAGGGTGCTCACTTTTTGATTCAAGTGCATATGCAGCTGTAATTAGTTCATTTTCACTGATGCCATCCGCAGGGATTACATCTGTAACACGCATCACACCTGTCGTTATTGTTCCAGTCTTATCAAGTGCCACTATCTGAGTTTTTCCTGTAAGTTCCTGCACTGCCGCAGTCTTAAACAAAATTCCGCTCTTTGCGCCCACACCGTTTCCAACCATTATCGCAACGGGAGTTGCAAGTCCCAAAGCACAGGGGCAACTTATTACCAGGACTGATACCGCTCTTGCCATGGCATATCCAAAGCTTTGTCCAACCAATAACCACACAATAAAAGTAACAAATGCGATACCAATTACCACCGGAACAAAAACTCCCGATACTCTGTCAGCAATCTTGGCAATCGGTGCCTTTGTAGCCGCAGCATCGCTAACCATACGTATGATTCCGGCAAGAGTTGTATCCTCACCAACCCTGGTAGCTTCACATACCATATATCCGGAAGTATTGATGGTTGCAGCTGATACCTTATCTCCTGCCTGTTTTTCTACAGGAACGCTTTCTCCTGTAAGTGATGATTCGTTAACTGCGCTCTCACCCTCTTTTACAATACCGTCTACAGGTATGCTGTCTCCGGGTCTTACAACAAATCTGTCCCCAACCTTTACCTCTTCTACCGGGACAGTTTTCTCTATATCGCCATCAAGGATAACAGCGGTCTTTGGAGCAAGCTTCATGAGTGCTTTCAGTGCATCTGTGGTTTTTCCCTTTGATCTCGCCTCAAGGGTTTTCCCCACTGTAATAAGTGTCAAGATAGTTGCAGCTGATTCAAAATAAAATTGATTCATGTAGTACATGACCTGATCGTTGTTTCCATCCATCACAGCACCGGTCATAGCAAAAAGCGCATATACACTGTAGACATAGGACGCTGTAGCTCCAAGTGCTACCAGGGTATCCATATTTGGAGACCTGTGAATCAGCCCTTTAAATCCACTGATAAAAAACTTCTGATTTATAACCATGATAAAGCCTGCAATCAGGAGCTGATACAATCCCATCGCCACATGATTTCCATCAAGGAACTGCGGCAACGGCCAGTTCCATAACATATGCCCCATTGAAACATACATCAGGGGAATCAGCAGAATGACTGAAGCTATAAGTCTTTTTTTCAAAACCGGTGTTTCCGTATCTTTTAACGAATCTTCATAGTCTCCTGCAGTATTACCTGCTTTATTTGACTTTTTAAGGCTTGCGCCGTATCCGGCCGCCTCTACTGCCTTAATTATTTCTTCCGATGATGCGCTTCCCTCAACTCCCATGGAGTTCGTAAGAAGGCTTACAGCACAGCTGTCAACACCATCTATAGCATTTACTGCCTTCTCTACTCTGGCCTGGCATGCAGCGCAGCTCATTCCGGTTACATTGTATTGTTCCATATTTATTCCTTTCGCTGGTCTGACATTTGGAGACCAATTTATCACTTCATGAGTTTCTGGAGTGTGACAACAAGCTCGTCAATAATTTCATCATTTCCTTCACGGATATTGTCAGCCACACAGGTTCTCATATGATTAGCCAAAAGAACCTTGTTAAAACTATTGAGAGCACTGGTAATTGCAGATACCTGTATCAGGATATCAGTACAATATGCATCGTTTTCCAGCATTCCTTCTACGCCACGCACCTGCCCTTCTATCCTTTTTAACCTGTTCATCAGATCTCTTTTTTCCTTATCATCTCTATCTTTATGCTTACCGGAGCAATGCGGACAACAGCCATTCATTTCTTCCATATTGTTTTCGTTCTCAGACATATATTTCCTCCATCACAAATACCCCGCTAGGGTATATTGATTTTTTATCAATATATACCCTGGTGGGGTATCTGTCAATTACATTTTGCATAATTATATTTATTTAATAGATTTCTTTTCAAAAATCAGATGGTTATAAAAAGCAATCTTCTTAAATTCAGCCACCTGGTGCTTTTTTCTTTATGCTGCGTCTTTTGCCTCGTATTCTTCTACAAGGCTATCATAGGCCCCAATTGCCTTCTCAAAACGCTCCATTACATCCTCTGCCCGATACAGTCCATTTGCATCGGCATTTATTCCATTGAGCTTTAAAGTATAGATTCCTGGCGGATTCTCGTCATTTAAAAGAGATATCTGCTGAAGCTGCTGTGTCTTTTGATAAACCAGGTCAAGGCTGATGAATTCCTGACCATCATTATCTTTCCACTTGCTGATCACAAGTTTTCCTCCGATAGGTGTCTTCTTCTCGATAGTTCCCGGAAGGCTGTAATCCTCAACTTCAAGTGCCGAAAGAACGCTTGTCAGATTGGAGTCATGTCCGCACAGGAATGTGAACTGCCTGCCCTCTGTTGACAGCTCTTTTTCCAACTCTTCAAGAAGTGGATGTGCCACATTAACCGCAACTGATTGAACCGAAAACAGAACATCGCCGTATACATCCTTAACCTCTGATATTGTCTCCCAGTCTGCCTCTGAAAGCTCGTGGCCGAAAGCTGCCTTCACCGGATCCTGTTCCTCAAAGTATTGAAGCACCAAAGCATCAGATATCTGACACGCGGTCTTAAGTGAACCTTTCACCGAAGGCTCTTTTCCCTCTTCAAAAGAAAATTCAGAGTCATCAACGTTAAATCCTGTAAAGACACCCTTCTTGTAGTCATCTGATTCCTGAACATCAATGACCTCAGAAATAAGATCATAATTATCACTAAGACTAGCGATGGTATCATTATAGTTTTGCTTTATTTCATCCTCAGCATCCGCAGCGTAATCCTCTGATATATAGGTGAACACAGGATTGAACACGGGATCCATGGTGTCGAAGTCCATATGGTACTCAACCTGAGCGCCGGCAACAGGAAGAAGTCCCGCGGAAAAGAACTTTGCTGTGGCTATAGTTCTTTGCTTGGAATTGGCATATATGCGAACTGCTCCGTCTTCAGGCTGATAGTTCGGTTCAAAAAGCCCTTCTGCCTCAAGCCATTTTCTGAAGTACTGCCCCATCTCAGTCTCAAGGGTTCCGCCTCTTACTGAAAGCTGACTGGCCTGAGCCGACCAGTCAAACCACTTATTGGGAGTGATGGTATCCAGCGCAGATCCCTCGCCTGATAGCGGAGCGCGGATGTTATGCCTGCTAAGAACCACTGCCTGTTCAAGGGTATAGCCCTCACGTGAAAGAGCTGTAAGTGTGTTCTCATCTGTTTCCTCACTGCCGGTAGTTTCCTCGGCCTTAGCAGGGAACTCTACAATATTGCTACTGTCAGCAGACAATTTATATTCAGGCTCTATATACTGCTCGGCTGCTCTTTTGATTGGCTCAGGATAGATTTCCAGAAAATCGTTTTTCATGGAAATGGGAACATATCCCTTCTCTGCGTAGGCTGCGGATTTTTCCGCCCAGTCCTGCTTACCCCATTCCCGTACATCATCATCTGCAACTACCATGTATGCTTCTGAAAGGTAGGGATTTCTTTTATCCAGCGCATAATTCATCATACTGGTGTCACTGCCGCTATTTCCAAAGGCAAGAACAGGATACCTGCCTATTTCACGCTCAATCCAGATAGTCTTATTGGCGTTTAGGTTCTTCTGAACAAATCCACCGGTGAAAACAAGCTCATCTCCGTCAGCATACTTGAAATCCATATTGGAAGAGCTATCTTCGTAGCCCTTTACCTTAACCTCAAACTCAGTTCCAATCACATGGGCCGGGTCAACATAATCTTTTATAGGAGAATTGGCAACAATGGCTCTTGTAGTAGTACGCTCTGTACCACTGACCACATAGATAGTAAAGTCGTTGTCATAGAGATATTTCACCACTTCAACCATTGGTTCATAAAAGCCGTCAATGTAGCGCATGTTCTCGAAGCTGTCAGTCTCTTTCTTTCCGAATTCAACAGCATAATCATACAGTTCCTTTACGGTCATGCCGGCGTAGGCCCTGGCAAAATTTCTTGCCAGCTCCTCTCCTGCTGTGTAGCCAGGCTGTATCTCAAGCGCAGCTGCCTTTAGTTCGTCAGAAACTCTCTCCGGATGATCAATGAGGCAATAATTGATGAACATCATGGTATCGTAGTAAGTATAGTAAGTTTCACAGGTGAGGGTTCCGTCCATGTCAAATACGGCTATACGATCCTCAACCGGAATAAAATTCTCTGTATCCTTTTTGTTGGTAACCTTTGTCACATAGTTTCTCAGACTTTCCGCCGCCTGGGAATTTGCTGCCCAGTATGTTGAAAGGGCCTTAGTATTCCCCTTCCCACATCCTGTGATCCCAATGCAGCTAATCAGCAGTGCTGCCACTAGGATAATTGATAGTGATCTTTTCATAAGTCGTCCTCCTCCATCTATTCATCATTTATAAATGTTCAGTTTATCGACTGCCATCTCTTCAATTATCCTATACATTTGTGCACTAAAATATTAAATAAGAATAAAATCTGCAAATCATTTTCCAAACAATCCTAGCCCTTCATTTTTAAGAAGTCATCATAAAAATCACTTCCTGTTGTTCTCATAACTCCATCTGGCTATGTCTGCAATAAGTTCAAGTGGCAGGTCTTTATCATTAGGGAGCTGTATTGCTCCCTTACTTGTTTTGTATTCACCCAGCTTATCCGCAAATGCCTCTATTGCCTCAGGTCCCGGATACAATCCTATATGTTTCTTGGCAGGAGCAAAATGTATTATATTTCTTCCCTTCCAAAACGTAGGCATTCCCCAGGTTAACCGTTCTTCTGCATCAGGTATTGCATCGTGAATTGTATTATAAATCAATTCCAGTTTTGGCTGAATTGTCTTATCTTGCTGACTTATATATTCTTTTATTGACATAATCACCCCTATTATTATCGGATAAACTCGACTCACATCATAAAGTTTGCTATCTCTTTCATCCTGCTAATCTGATCTACCCCGAACGGGCATCTGCTGTTGCAGTGACCACATGATATACAATCGGATGCATTCTTTTCCAGAGTTTTATAATGCTCTATTGCAAGAGAGTCTCCAACCTTAGTAAGATCATAGTATTTATTTACAAGACCAACATCTATTCCTGCGGGGCATGGCTTGCAATGATTACAGTACACACACTTACCTGCAGCCTGGGACGGAGCAAAAGTGCCTATGATAGAATAGTCCAGCTCTTCCTCTGACTTGTCATAATACGAAAGAAGTTCATCTACTTCTGCAACACTCTGAGCCCCCGGAAGGACTGTCAACACGCCAGGTTTATCCAGACAGTATCTGATACACTGGTAAGGAGTCAGTGCCTGTCCAAATGGAGATTGCCTGGCATCAAGGAGCTGCCCTCCGGAAAAAGGCTTCATGACAGAGATTCCAACTCCCTCTTTTTCACAGCGCTTGTATACTTCTGCTCTCTCATCCACGCCGCCATGAGCATAATCTCCCTGCCCATAGTCATACCCCGGGTTGATAGAAAACATAAGCATATCAATGTCTGCATCATCCATGATCTTCTGTATGACTGCCGGAGTATGTGATGATAAGCCGGTATGCTTTACAACACCCTCAGCTTTCATCTGCTGGAGATAGTCATATACCCCATTTCTCTGATAAGTTTCCCAATCTGAAAACTCATCCTGGCAATGTATGAAGCCATAATTTATATAATCAGTCTTTAAATCATGAAGCTGTTTATCAAGAGACCTTTTGACGGTATCAAGGTCAAGTGACCATCCGTAGGTTCCCCTTGAGTAATCTGCCCCGAAGTGTATCTGATATAGAATATTGTCCCTGACATCTGATAGCGCTTCTCCATACATAGGAAAAGCACTCCCATCCCCGGCGGCCATATCAAAATAGTTGATTCCGCTTTCATAGGCATGTCGAATTGTTTTCACCGCAGTGTCAAATCCTGCCTCAAATATATATGCCGAACCAAATCCTATTTCACTTATCTTGTCTTTTGTTTTCTTATTTTCTCTATACTTCATATAAGCTCTCCTGTGTTTTCACACTCACTAAGTCGGATTTACCAATCCAACGAGTTCATAACCTTTCCAATGCTGTCATGGAAAACAAGATCTGCTTTCCCTTCCATTTTGGTCTTTCCCTTATTGATTATCACCATATATTTTTCATGATACATATGCGCAAGCTGAGCTGCAGAGCCTACTTCAAGAGTGCCGCTTTCGGTAGAAACACCGGCACCACCAAGGAATACGATGTGCTCTGATTCCCAAATCAGTTCTGTAAAAGCATTTATCTTCTGTTCCGGTGATAAGGATCTGAAATACTTTTCCTTTTCACGCTGTGAATCAAACTCTGGTATCATTGCCATACAGTTCCTCATACATCCGCATCAATTTCTCACATAATGAGTCGCATACAGTTTCTCAATATACTCATTCCCGGTCTTACTAAATCTAAGCTGCACAGTACTTTTTTCTTTTTCCCCCACTGCTTATAAAATGTAAAACTCGGCTTCAAGTTATTCTTTGCAGCGTACCGCTTCATTTCCTCAAGAACACCTGCAAGTTTCTTCAGGTTAATCTTACAGACCTTTTCAAGATATGGAACCTGACCATTCCGCCATCTCTCATAGTCCTCTTTTGACAAGATCCCCACATCCATAAGAGTCTGTACAGCTGTGGCATAACCTGTTGTCTTCACCTGATGATACATAGAGCCATTTACTTTATTAATCAATTCTGCCTGATTCATTAATCCGCACCAAGATACTTCATGAGTGTTTCAAGCCCTTCCATCGGAACACAGAATGTTCCATCTCTGTGGATGCATCCTTCTCGGACCTCATATATGTCAAACCATTTAACTTCATCTACCTCTTCTTTCTGAAGAACAAGGTTGTCGATATCAACCGGCTTTTCATACACATAAACAAAAGCCACTTCATTGTCCCGGAATGGCTTTCCATGAAACTCCATCTCATAATTGATATGGAACTTCCCCGCAAATGTCAGGTCTCCTTCGTTTGCCATTATTCCAAGTTCTTCATGAAGCTCTCTCTGAGCGGATTCCAGCGGATCGTCCCCTGCCTGGATATGCCCTGCGGAGGAAGTATCATACATGCCTGGAAAAGATTCTTTTTCACCACTTCTCTTCTGAAGAAGCACTTGATAACCATCGCCGACCTTTCTTACAATCCAGATATGCGCTGTTCTGTGAGCTATCCCCTTATCATGAGCTTCACTCCTGCTTATGGTTTTACCTGTGGGTATTCCGTTGTCGTCTGTTATATCAAAAAAATCCATTATTCACTCTTTCACAAATACTTATTTTATATACCGATGAAAATTGTCAACCCTTTCTTCCAATTACATTGATCCACTATTCACTTTCCCTTCCGGGTCTGCTATCAGAGCCAATCTCATTATGGACTACTTCAAATCCTGCATCCTATGGCACCCCTATCATTTTTTGTGTTTAATTTCTTTTTCAGATTCCTGCTTCTCTATCTCTTTATTAATATCGCTAGCGACAGACGAAAGTATCATCTCCAGATATGCCTCCGGATCCGGAAAAGTATCTTTTTTTGCCTTATAATCATTTAGGCTCACTATAAGGCGTTTTATCTGCTCAGGAAATTGTCTTACAAACAAAAAGTATCCATTATTCTCATCCATTGTTGGAAAAACTGAATAACGCAGATTCTCATGGTACCAAACCACGCCTTTATCCCACAAAAGATATACAGCATTAACTATCTTTCTTCCATCGTCATCTACTGTGGTTATAAAAGCATTATTTTCATCACCATAGTACAGACGATCAATACTTACTTTGAGTGCTGAAGCTATCTTCGCAGTCGTAACCAAATTAGGTATTTTATTGCCTCTTTCGTACTCGCTAATCATAGTGTTAGACATGCCACATCTATCCGCAAGCTGCTGTTGAGAAAGACTTTGATCTTTTCTGACATTTTTTATATTCTCGCCAATATGTTCTTCATAGCTCATTACATCCTTCTCCCTTCCTATATCTTTAACTATATATTATTCCACCGTTCGATATATTTGTACACCGATAAGTATAATTTATTTCATCTTTCTCACTAATGCATTACTCAATCGTAGTACAAGGAAAACCTTAGCAGGATTGACAGAAGTGGGAATTTTTAAACTTAATTTCACCTGTCACAATTATAAACAGAAAAGCACTTGGGCCCATGTGTTTCAACATCTGCTATTAAATTCAGAAAGGAGAAGCACATGAATAATGCTAAACAAATGCAACCCAGATCAGGTTGCCATGACATGTGGAATGCATTTATGGTTAAGAACGCCACCTTTGCTCCTGGAAGTGATATCCCTTATTGCGTTTCTACAGAAACAATTCCGCAAGAACTAATCTCATATGAAGACGCTAAAGCTCTGTACAAAAAGCATATTCGCTCCGGCAACAAAGACTTTCATGTCAATGCATTTATACACTTCTTTATCGATGATCAAAAGTTTGATGGAAAAAGAAGTAGCATCTGGACATATCCTGAAAAGGCCTTAGAAATAATCTGCCATTTTGCAGGTATCATTTCTCCGGATTTTTCTACCAATGCAGACTTTCCGGATCCATGGAAAAGATTCAACACCTATCGCATGAGAGCATTTGGTTGTTGGATGAACTCACTGGATATACCTGTCATAAATTGTGTACGTTGGGGAACATATGAGACTTGGAGCTACTGTTTCGACGGAATCCCTGTTGGAAGTAATCTTTGTATTGGAACAGTAGCCAGCGGAATACGTAAGCTCAATAATCGTCCTCTGTTTGAAGACGGGCTTAAAAAATTAGCTACTGTTATCAAACCCTCAAAGATTCTGGTGTATGGTTCATCCAACTATTCGATTTTTGACTTTCTTCGGCAATGCGGTATCGAGATAATCTCCTTTGACAGCAAGACATGTAAAGCTTATAAGGAGGTGCACCATGAGCAAAGCAAACAGTAATCACTTTACTGGTACTATCGGTTCCAAGCTCTCTCGTGCTTTTGCCTCAGACGGCAGTTCCAATATCACAATCCCATCAGAAAGTGATATCATATCTAGTAGAACCAGAGGCTTGGACTTAAGGGATCATCCTCTTAAATACAAAGAATTATCCCCCAAGCAGCGAAGCAGCCTTCGCAAAAAAGTTGCCAACAGGACTATTACAAGAACTGAATATCATACTTATCAGAGCAACATCAGGCTTAACAAAAGACGAAATTCTGGCATTGATAAATTTTGGAAGGAAGAAAAGAAGCGCCTAATTAGCAAGCTTCCCACCACCAGGCAATGGACTCCTGAACAAGCCAATGATATCCTGCACGGAAGACGTCCTAAACATAATGGCAGAACTCTTCATAGCCATCACACATACAGTGTCTCTCATTATCCACATCTTGCAAATCAAAGTGGTGTGATATTCCCTGCTACTTTCAGAGAACATTTTTATGGATGGCATGGAGGCAACTTCAAAAACTCAATACCAGGCAAACCAATCAACGCAAACCTATTACACAAACAGAGGAAAACAAAATGAATCAAAAAGACTTAGATGATTATATTTTTTTAAAGATTGTAGCTTATGACTCCCTTTCAAAGTGTATTAGCATTCTAAGAAAATACACCTCCGCTTCAATGGGAGAGATAAAAGAAGCGATTGAATCAAATGACTTCGTATACTCAAGCGAACACATCAGCCACCCCGGCGTAAAAAAATTGGCTAAATGCTATGACGAACTCACTGCTGCTGGTGCCACAGTAGAAATATATGAGTTAGGTATGCTATGTTCCCGGGAAATAATTGGTAATCTCATTGAATCACATGCACAAACAGAACGCGAAGTAGAAGAAGATATTGAGCGTGAACTGGCAAAAGATGACTAATAAACCACGCGGGTGATGTTTTCTATGCATCACCCGCGTATTTTTAATCACGCTGCCAACTCCAAATCACTCTCCACTTCATTCCCCCAACTATCCCAGCCCGGAGTTTTCTGTCTTGCAAATAGTTCCACTCGAGGTACATCACCGACAAGCTCCACGATCCGGTCGCGAGTCTCTGCTGGCTTTTTACTGTGCTGCTCGATGTGACTGATGATTACCTGATGGACCGCTCTGCCAATTCGTTTTGGATGTCCTTTGGTGGCAAGCAGACAGATTTCTGCATTGGATCTTGTCCAATAGCCCATACCCCAGAAAAGAGAATCGCATTTCTTATTCTGCTTCACCCAAACAAATGCAACTGTTTTATAATCAAAGCCCCATGCCTTTATGACATCAAATGCTCCCATGAGATTCGGAAATGTTATCTTGTCTTCCGTAATCTTCTCATCCACTTCATCAGGCTCTTCGATTATGCTTACATCTACAAACCAGTTCTTTCTCTTGTGACCCGGTCTGTAGCCACTCTTGCACACCCATTGCATTGTACCTTCAAGGGCTGACAAGTCCTGTTCTGAAGTAAAAATAATTGATGAATAGGCTCCTTCTACCTCTCCTTTCACGCCTGTAATCATCTCTATATCCGGAAATTCCTTTTGTAATGCTCTGAAAATGCCGCCTACAGCTGCACTACATTCAACTGGGCCCATTCCAGAGCTGATCTGTAATATCATTTAGGCATTGCCTCCTTTGTAGTTATAAACCAGCTTAAGGAGCTTTGTGATCTCAACAGTCTCCTTTACAGCCTCTTTAATGTAATCAATATCCCTGTAAGCAAAGGGTGCCTCATCCAGTGTGTCCTTGCTGATGCAGCTTGTATAAATTCCCTTCATGGAAGCTTTAAACTCAGACACTGTGTGGCTGGTTGTAACCTTCTCTCTTGATGAGATTCTTCCAGCGCCATGAGGTGCTGAGCTGTTCCACTCAGTGTTTTCCTTTCCTACGCCAAGGATTACGCCATCTCTCATATTTACTGGTATGATCACCTCCTGATTCTCCTTAGCGGAGATGGCACCTTTTCTAAGGATAGCTGCTCCATTTGTCTGCTCAATGTAGTTATGGATGCAGCTCTTTTCATCTGTTACCTTCCACTTCATTCCCTTGCAGATTTCCTTCATAATGATGTGACGATTGAGCTCAGCGTATTCCTGAACAACCTGGATATCATGAAGATAGTCTGAAAGAAGCTCATCTGTAAGGTAAGTAAGTTCATATGGAACACCCTCTTTTCCATGTTCCATTAAGTACTTGTGTCCCTTATCCATGTAATACTCAGCAACTTCCTTGCCAAGGTGACGACTGCCACTGTGAATGATCAGATATCCCTCTCCGTTCTCGTCTGCATCAAGCTCAATAAAGTGGTTTCCTCCGCCAAGAGTTCCGATACTGAGCATTGCCTTATCATCTCTGATGTGCTTAAAGCAGTTGAGTCTTCCGAGGTCAAAATCTGATGCATCCCTGTGAACATTGTTTCTTACCTTGAATCCAACCGGAACGTTGTCTCTGATGACTGTGTCGAGCTTCTGGAAATCCTTTCTGATCTTTCCAATCTTTACCATGCTCATACCACAGCCAATGTCGATTCCGATAAGTGCAGGAAGAACTGCGTCTGTCACTGTCATTGTGAGACCGATAGGTCCAACCTTTCCAGGGTGAACGTCAGGCATTACACGGATCTTGCTACCCTTTGTAGCTTCGATGTCGCTGATCATCTGTACCTGAGCAATCGCATACTGGTCAACATTTCCATCAGCAACATCCCCCATGCACATGATCATGGCATCTGAATATTTTCCTTTTACTGGTATCAAAATAAAACCTCCGCCTAAGGTGCTTGTGTAAATGAGTACACAAAAACACCTCTAATCTTCAGAGGCCTAAAGTCTTGTCCTTATACCAGTCCTTTTTCTTTGTGTGAAATAGTTTTAGAAATAAAGACGGCGGACAATCATGCCCCTGTTGTCTATTGTTGCTATGTTGTTAGTATTCATCGTGTGTTTCATGATCGTCCTCCTTTCTTGAAATTCATTTTGAATCATGAAAAATCTTTGTTTGTTGTTTCTGATAATACACTATCATATATATCGGACATTATGTGTCCATGTCAACAAAAAAATTAAAGTTATTTATTATCAGCCTCTAATATCTCCGCAATATCAGATCCATAAACCTCTGCTATATAGAGCGCAGCCCCAGTAATTGTCTTATCCAGTATGGCATCCGTCAATTCCGATATATCATTTATAAAAACATCATAAGTATAATAAATACATCTGCTGTCTCTCGAAAACAATAACCGTCCATAATCAAGACTCTTAAGGGCCTGTCTAGACACATACTCTTCGATAGAATCCACGTTTGTTTCAACATCATCTGCAAAAGGATTTGCATGGCTTTTGAATCATACGAGGAAAAAGTATCGGAAATACGTTGGCAATAATTTAAACCCGTAATAAGAGAGTAAGTTGTTAGGAGCTTTACAGAGAGCCGTCCCCTTGTTCCAAACCATCCCCTTGTTTCAAAACGTCTCCCTATCCCACACTTCAAGAAAATCAATAAACGCTCCATGAAAAGGGGTATTTATTGATTTTCTTTACATATAGAATAATCAAAAAAGAAAGCGGGGGATTATTCTATGTCAGTACATGTTATCGATGAAGCAAATCGTTGCCTTCAGTGCCCTAATCCAAGGTGCAGGGAGAATGGCTGCCCGATTCACACAAATATTCCGGAGATGATACGTCTTTTTAAGGAAAATCGCATGCTTGAAGCGGCTCAGATGCTCTTTGAGAATAACCCGCTTTCTATGGTATGTTCGCTTGTGTGCAATCACGAGAACCAGTGTGAGGGCAATTGTGTCAGAGGAATCAAGGGTGAGCCCATTCACATATCATCAATTGAGAATTATATTTCCGACTCATGTTTTGAGAGGCTTGAACTTAAGCCTGCTCCGGCAAACGGCATGAAAGCGGCAGTTATTGGCGCTGGGCCGGCAGGGATCACTATCGCAATAATCCTGGCACTCAAGGGATACTCGATCACAGTATTTGAGACTCATGACAAGATTGGCGGAATACTTCGCTATGGCATTCCCGAGTTCAGGCTTCCCAAGTCTATCCTGGATAGATATTGCAAAAAGATGCGGGAGCTTGGCATCAAGTTCAGACCCAACTTTGCGATTGGCGGTTCTACGGGAATACAGGATCTTCTGAATGATGGCTACAAGAGTGTGTTTATCGGAACCGGTGCCTGGAAGCCGAGAAAGCTGGGCGTTCCGGGAGAGACTTTTGGAAATGTTTTCTATGCTATCAACTATCTCAACAATCCTGATGTCTACGAGCTTGGCGACAAGGTTGCTATAATCGGTGCAGGCAACGCAGCTATGGACGTAGCCAGAACTGCCATTAGGCATGGAGCAAAAGAGGTTGTGGTATATGTAAGAGGTGATGAGGTCAGCGCATCCAAAGCAGAGTTCGAATATGCCAAGGTAGACGGCGTTAAGTTTGAATACAGAAAAGCCATTGTCAGGATTGAGGACGAGGGTCCGGTGTTCTGCGATATGGTACCTGATGAGGAAAAGCTTGCACAGCTTGAGGCAGAAGGAGCAGATACTCAAAAGACTCCGCTAAAGGTCCTTGCAGATACTGAGCATCTAATTCCTGCAGACAGCATCATGATCGCTATTTCACAGGTCCCGCAGGACAGGATTGTTACTCATGAAAAAGAACTGAAGCTCAACGAAAAAGGAAATCTTGCCACAGATTCCAAGGGTGAGACATCCCTTCCCGGAGTATTTGCATCAGGTGACGTCGTTACCGGTGCTAAAACCGTTGTGGCAGCTGTCGCTGTATCCAAGCAGATCGCCGAGGACATGGACCGATACATGATGGGACAGAGGGGCGGTTCCAATGTCATTTAGATAAGAAAAAGATGTGACAGAGCAACAAGCATGATATTGGAAGTGTCTACGTGAGACACTGCTCTTTATTAGTAGTAGAACACGTAAAAACAAACAGATATTTGGAAAAAATACGTGAGGAGAGGTTTGTTAACGGGATGTATCACGTAGAATGCCATAAAATCATAGCGAAACTACGTGATAACAGTCTAAAGATAAAGCGGTGTCACGTAGATGTCCACGCTACTGTATAATCTGAAGAACGTAGCGTGCCTATTTAGCATTTTCTGCATTTTTTATCTAAATGACATTGGGGCGATTCTTTTGTCCCATCCGGCAGATAAAGTGTGGTTAGGAACAAAGGGCTGTCTTCTTCCCTATCGCGACGAAGCTCCTCCTGCCTGCGTTCAAACTCTCTACGCTCTTTCTTGTTCATGCAGCCTACGAGTTTATTGTACTGACCATCTGTCAATCTTGTGTTTCTCTTCTTTAAGCACAAAGCTGCCAAAGAGAAACTTTACCATTAAACATACTTTAGAATGTCCTTAAAGCTCTCTAAATGATATGTGGCCTTTCCATAGCTTTCTGCGCTCCCGATACCGGCACTGTAAAAACCGCCCGATACCGCAGCATCTATGCCGGCTTCAGCATCTTCTATAACAAGGCAGTCCTTCGGCTCTTCTGCAAGGAACTGGGCAGCTTTTAAGAACACTTCCGGATTGGGTTTGGATCTTGTGATATTGGTGCCATCACTTATGGCGTCAAAGAAACCTTCCAGCCCGATCTGTTTTAATATGAACTTGGTATTTTTGCTCGAAGATCCGATGGCAAGCTTAAGTCCCCTGTTTCTAAGCTCCTTTAACGTCTCTCTGACCTCCTCCGAGAGGTCTTTTTCAGACATATTTTCAAGACTCTTTCTGTAGATGTCGTTCTTTTTTCCGGCGAACTTTTCCTTTTCATCCTTTGAGAACTCAGGTCCTGAATATTTCTCCAGTATGATCTCAAGAGAATCCATTCTGCTGACGCCCCTTAGCCTCTCATTGATAGTCCTGTCAAAGGGAATATTCAGCTCATCTGTCAGCTCCTTCCAGGCAAGATAATGGTATTCATCGGTAAAACAGATAACTCCGTCCAGATCAAAAATTATGGCCTTATATTTCATATCAGATGTAATCCTTTCCGCACAGGGGATCAATGGGACTTACTCCCATAAACTCAGATCTGCCCATTATTTTCTCTACAGTTGCATCGACAAAATCCGCACCTGCGCTGTAGGAATTAATATAAGTCCCGATCATGGGAGCATCAAACAGATGATATGGATACGAAGTCGATATCATCATCATAGGTATTTCTGATGCATGCCAGGGCGCATCATCTCCAAGCCCAAACACTACGTTCCAGTTGAGTCGCAAAGTAGTGTTATTTGAAGCATTTTCCATATTGCAGACATATAGATACAGATCAAAGGATTCCTTCATCTCAGCAACACTTCTGTACATCTCATGTAAAAGAGCCTTCTTCTCATCAGGCAGTGATGCCGGATCCATAAAATCAGCCGGGACAATTTTAACACGTCTGTCCCTTACCGTAACTTCAAACCCTTCTTCTTCCAGCTTATCCTTCCACATCTTTACAAATGCGCTCTCCGGGTCCATTTCCTTGTCGATCACATTTAGGTATATCCTCCGGTATTTCTTCGGACTTAACGGCAAAAGAGCTTTCTCGTCCCTCACAAGAGTGACAGCCTTATCAGCCACCTCTTTTGCCCACATTCTGTGTTTGCTGCAGCCAACAACTGATAACTCTTCTTCCATAGGGACAAGACTTCCGTTTTTTTGTTTCTCATGAAGCCCCAGGGATGCCTTTGTTGCAAGGATTCTCAGCACTGCCTCATCAAGTCTTTTTACGGACAACAAACCACTGCCAATACCCTCAAGCATGAAACCGTAATCTTCTTCAAGGCTCTTGTTGAACAAAATCATGTCGCAGCCGTTTTCTATGGCATTCGGTATGGCAATATTTCTGGGCATTGCACTGGTAAATCCTACCATGGGAGTGGCATCTGTGGTTATAAGGCCATTAAAGCCAAGACGTTTTCTGAGAAGACCTCCAAGAAGTTCCTTAGAAAGAGATGCCGGCATCAACATGCTTCTTCTGTCAGCATTATTGTTAATCTCTTTTACATAAGCCGGCTGGGCAATATGGCCCACCATTACAGTCTTTGCTCCCTTGTCTATAAGACTTTTATAGATATATCCAAAGCTGTCATCCCACTCTTTTACAGACAGAGAATTGACACTGGTAAGGATATGCTGATCTCTTTCATCTATTCCATCTCCGGGGAAATGTTTTATTGACACGGCAACATTATTTTCATCTGCACCATCCATATAGCGTGAAGCGAAGGAAACTATCTTCTCCGGGTCATCGCCAAAGGTCCTGACGTTTGTTATCGGATTATGAAAGTCTCTGTTGATATCCACGATAGGAGCAAAAGACCAGTTTAGTCCCAGTGCTGACCCTTCCCTGCATGCAACATACCCCATCCTGTAGCCGTTTTCAGGATCCGCAGTTGCTGCAACTGCCATTGGCTTGCCAAAAGATGTCCCCTCTACTGCCAGTCCATCTCCACCACTCTCCGTATTAGCGGCTAATAAAAGCGGAATTTTGGCCATTGACTGTATTTTTCTGTGAGTATCCTGAATCTCTTTTGCTCTCCCACTTCTGTACATCATCCCGCCAACACCAATTCCACTGACGATTCCGCGAAGAACTTCATCTTCACTGCTAAATCCCATAGGACAAAAAACCTGTCCGCATTTTTCCTCAAGGCTCATGTCCTCAAAGGTCTCTTTTACCCAATTTATGGCACTCTCGTCAAGAAAAAACGGATTCCCCGTATAATCGATTTCATAATTATCAAATGTCATATCAAACTCTCTTCTTCCAAAGTATTAAGCAAAGTATTTCCTGAGAAAATACGCCGGGCCACAGCTCCAGGCATGACAATAACTGTTTACAATAGTTCCTCCGTAAGGTGACTCGTCCGGATTTTCGGGATTATACAGCTCCCAGAAGGTGTCTGCACCGTTTTTGATCATTCCGCCCCAGTACTGTCTCATAAGATTGTGAGCGTCTTCTTTCCTGCCAAGCTTAATAAGTGCATCTATATAGTTGTGATACATATAAGGAGTAACCATTTTAACAGCACCGTCGCAGCCATTTAGTCTTTCCAAAAGCCTGAGTGCAGCACTACCTTCAACGGCATTTCCAAGTATCATCCATATCTGAGATGCAAAGGAGATCTGTCTGTCTTTCCCGCTTACGTACATGCCCATTTTTTCATCATATAAAAAAGTATTGGCTGCATCCTTTACTTTGTTGTAAAGATCAGCATACTCTTCCTCTGAGAGCACATCTCCGACCTGCTCGGCAAGTTCAATTGCTGCCTCCAGCGCGTACAGGAATATCCCCTGCGCACTTGCCTGTTTATTCAGCTCCAGATTCCAGTCCACAAAGCACCAGCCAAGAACGTCAAGGTCCTTTACTACATAGTGTTGGTCAAGGTCCTCTCTGGCAAGACTGATCTGTCTGCGGCATACCTGCCACAGATCCTCCAGCGCCTCCTGGTCACCTGTCTTTCTGTAATAATCCCTGAGAATGACCACAAAAAACAGAGAATAGTCAAACATACATGTGTCGTCTACTTCAGGCTCAGGTTCCAAAAATACGCAGGCTCCGACTCTTCCATTCTCCTGAGTAAGCGCACCGAACAGGTATAGGCAGGATTTGACCATATCATTCATTCTGTAGGTTTCATAATTGGCCAGAGCCTGTATCCTAAGATCTCCTATCCACAGCCTTCTGTCTCTTTTAGGTCCATCCTCAAACACTGTCTGCATGCAATCTTTGAGAGTTTTTACAGCCACCTTGTCCATCTCTCTGTCCAAGGGATCTGCCGCCTCATAGGGTAAAAGATCCGTATCTCTGGCAGAAGTGACGGCCTTGGCCCAAGCTTCGGAAATCTGAAGATCAAATCTTGAACTGATATCCATAACCTCAATCCTTACAAATCTGAATGAATATCGTCTGTCAAAGTCCAGCCTTCCGGGGACCACATCCACCTTTACCAGCTCTTCCTGGATCCATGATGCGCTTACCCAGCCACTGTATTCTGATGCATCCTCAAACAGCTCTACTTCTCTTTCGGCAAAGCGTACTCTTAAGAGCACCGGAGCATCTGCATGAGCTCCTATGTTCTTAAAATCAAGAGAAAGATATCCAACCAGATGTCCACCAAAGTCAAGGATGACCTCATCACCTTTTTTTAGTGACATAGTCCTGAAATCCCGGAGACTTTTTTTCTTTATTCCCTTGCCGTCCCTTGTAATACTTACTGTTTCGGCTACAGCAATCTCTTTTTCATTTAACCTTGGGAAAAGAGCCGTTGCTTTTTTCAATAATCTTAAATCTTTCATGCTTTCAATAATCTCTTTATCAAATCATTGTTGTTCAGGTAAATAAGGAAAACAACCAGCAATACTGCATTTATAATTGACTGCATTGTTGCATTCACTGAGTTTGAGAATACAGCAAAGGTAGAATTTAAAAGTGACATGCAAACAGCCGCCAGGAGAAAGCCAATCTTCTCGTTTGTGAATCTGCCGATATATCCTGCGATAAACATAGGGAGAAATGCTGTAAACATGATGGCTATACTGCCAAAATTGAGCTGTCCTCCATTTATTGTCGTATTTCTGGCCGCATTAAGTGTTCCCACTATACCCATCAGGCCTCCACTGATCCCATAACATATCAGAGTGTTTTTTACCTCATTGATACCTGTAGCCACAGCCACCTTCTGTCCCGACTTAAGTGCGTTGTAGTCATATCCAAAGGCCGTTTTATCAAAAGTAATTATCATAAATGCAAGGACTGCCGCTATTATCAATGCTGCATAGACCCAGGTTCCTGTAAGAGCGGACATTGAAGGATTTTGAACTTCACTCATAACATATTTGCCACCGGTTATTGTGTACATAATTCCCTCATACACTAGCGTTACTCCCAGTGAGACTATGATGGGAGGCAGTCTTAATGTGCAATATGTAAGACCCGATATTAGTCCAAGTATCACTCCTGCAACAAGGGATATACAAAGCATCAGCGGTGCAGAGCCATTTCCCCCGGAGAGAATCCCATAGGTTATTTTTGCCCCTATGATAGATGACAGACCGGCCATTGATCCCAGGGAGAAATCAAATCTTCCGCTGTTCAGATTTATGGAAAGAGCCATGGTTGTGATCATCACAATAGCTGTATAAACTATGAAATTGTCAAAGCTTTTCATATTTGAAATCACACTCTGTCCATTTAACAGGCAAAGAGTCTGCAAAACCACAAGGGTTACAACCGGCATGGCCAGTGCGTTTACGATTCTCTTCGGGGTACTCATAGCTAATCTCCTTATTACTCTGTATTACTTACTCTCTACAAGGCTCTTTACATCCTGATAGGTGACCTGACTTCCGATAATGCTATCAAGTGTCTCTTTGCTGTAGATGGGTGAATCACCGTTGTCATTGACAAAATACTCATCGAAGGTTGCCTTGTCTGTTGCTACCAGATAGCCCTGATTGAGCGATACAGCATTTCCCTCATCATTTCTGATAAGATTTTCGTCAATCGCATTTGAAACCAGCGCAAATACAGGTCCGATAGATGATGAATACTTACCTGCAAGATATTTAAGACTTCCACTCTCCATTGACTGACTGTTCATGGCAGTAAAGGAATCAATATCGGCAAAAGGTATATTTTCCTGTGAAAGTGTCTGTGCAAAGAATGTAGTTGCCATTCCAACTGAAAGGAATGCCTCGGGAGCCTTCTGAATAGCTGCACCAAGCTCATCTGTTGTTGTATCGCCATATCCCTGGAGGTATGCAACAAGTTCAACATCGCCGGAAACCTTTGAAAGATCAATTCCCTGATCCTTGAAAATCTGTCCCACGATCGCTCCCATGTCATTTGCTCCGCCGTAGGTACAACCAAGTCCCGTAAGAATACCGGCTGCTCTGAAAACGTGCATAGGATTTGGAATGAAAGCGCCATAGAGAGCCACCTTCTTTACTCCCTGATTTTTAAAATACTCGCCCATAGCTTTTCCTGCCTCAAATTCAGTGGCATTTGAAGGTCCGATCTGGCAAACGAAGTGCTCATAACCTTTGTATTTTTCATACTGCTCGTCATCAAGAACTCCTGAAGCTATTGCATAGTAAAGGCCATACTGCTCGCAGGTCTCAATCTGCTGTGCTCTGTCGCTGCTGGATAAAGAGATAACTGCGTCATATCCCTTTGATGCAAATTTTTCAATAGCGGCCTTCTCGTCTTCAGCGCTTGCCAGCGCATCAGTGTAATCAAAGGTAACATCATAGTTTTCCTGAATATACTTCTCATAGTAATTTCTAAATCCCAGGGCTTCCTCACCGCTGACATCTGCTACAAGCACTCCGATTTTCTTGGCTTTGCCGGAAGGCTGAGTAGTTGTTTCAGCTTCCTGTGCCGGTGCTGCGTTATCAGCACTACCCTGTGCAGCAGGTGCCGAATTTCCGCATCCTGCCATCACCGTCATGGCCCCGGCCATGATAAGTCCGATCACTTTTGTAAGTTTTTTGTTCATAATATTTTCCTCCTTTATCTTGGTAACAGTGCTGTCCTGTAATTCATGCTGGTTACATAAACCACCGCCAGGAAAAAGACTGCACTGATCACCTGTGTGATGCCGTATGCTGCGCTGCTGTCTATGACTATCTCAAGAATGTCATTCAGCAAAATATATGAGAAGCCACCGATCAGTGCCGCGTAAATCTTACTTCTTGCACCTCCTGAGATTGGCATTCCTCCGAAAACGATCGCAATAAAGATATTCATTCCTATACTTGATGCTGTTGTAGTAGTAACCGATGGGGTATAGCAAAGTGTCAAAAATGCTCCGAGGCCGATTCCAATTCCCGCCATCACAAAAGCCAGGATCGTATATTTACTTGCCTTTATTCCTGTAAGCTCTGCACAAATTGGATTTCCGCCCACAAATTTCATCCTTCTTCCGGCCTTCGTAAACTGGAATACAAAGAAGCATATGGCAAAAAAGGCTATTAAAAGCATTGCCTTCAAACCTATGTTGTCAAAGGGCTTTACAACTTCGCTGGGAATACTTATTCCGCCAAGAGCTCCTCCATAACTTGTGATGATCTGTGCTGAGAGAGCTGAAAGAACCGACATCATGGCAACAGTTGTCACGAAGGGAGGTATATGAAAAACCGAGGCTAAAACCGAATTCAGCAGTGAAGCTGTGATACCCACTGCGAATATCGCGACGATCATCAAAATAAGGCTCTGAGTCTTGTTATAAGTCATGACCCCCATAGTGGCTGCAAAGAGCGTTGATGCTCCAAGGCTTATATCAAAGGTGCCAAGGGTATAAATGAAGATCGCCCCAGTAGCAACCACCGCAAGAACAAGAGCCTCATTAAATACTATTTTCAGGTACATATCCAGCCTGTAACCATTTATGCTTACCACCACCAGAAATGCTGCAAACAAAACCAGTAAAGCGGCAATGGGAAGTAAGGATATGATTTTTTGTTTTATGTTGGTTTTTCTTTTATCTGTCATCTCTTTTACCTTCCTCAGATCATGTAGCTTATGATGTCTCCCTCGCTGAGGGTACTGCTTCTCTTAAACTCTCTTGTGATCTCTCCGTCCTTCATAATGAGTACTCTGTCACTCATACCTATCAGCTCCGGCAGCTCCTCGCTTATCATAAGTATTGCCTTGCCTTCATTTTTGAGCTTTACCATGAGCTGATACATCGCCTGCTTGACTCCGATATCCACGCCTCTTGTGGGGCAATCCAGGATCAGTATCTCGCTTCCGCAGCCTATCCATTTACCAAAGACAACCTTCTGCTTATTGCCACCCGAAAGCTGACCTACTGCCTGATCCATATCTGAACATTTAATCTTAAGTTCATCCACCTGTTTTTTTACATATTTTTTCTCACCGGATGAAGTAACAAGGTTTATTTTGTTTTTAAAGATATTCATTCCGGCGATAGCAATGTTGTCTTTTATACTGGCATCGAGACAAAGCGATTTCTGATCTCTGTCTTTCGACACATATCCGATCTTTTGCCCCATTGCATTGTGAGGGCTGAGTATCTCTTTTCCACTACCGCAGATAACATGCCCCGAATCAAGCTTTAGCGCTCCGAAAAGGGCTTCACCCAGATCATGCATCCCGCTGCTCGCAAGGCCACCGACTCCCACAATCTCTCCGCGGTGGAGCTCCAGTGAAACGTCCTTTAAATTATCTTTGTAGTTCAGGCTTTGAGCGCTGAGTACCACTTCATCAAGAGATGTACACTCCGTATCCGCCCTGTAATAATCACCTTTAAGCTCTCTTCCTATCATGCTGCTGCGGATGGCATCTGCATCAAATTCCTCTTTTTCAAAAGTCCTTATGATGTTTCCATCCCTGAGTACCGTCAACGTGTCACAGACTTCCATGATTTCGTCCAGATCATGAGATATAAAGATCACTGACTTTCCGTCATCCCTCATTTTTCTGATCAGACTGTACATGATCTGCCTTCCATCGTGGGACAGCGCAGTTGATGTCTCATCGATGATCAGAATATCCGGGTTTTTCATGATAACTTTGGCTATTTCAACCAGCTTTCTGTCCTGAAAGTCCAGCCTTCCCATCGCATCTCTTCCGCTGATACCTGCTATCCCAACGCTTTTAAGAGCCTCATCTGCTTTTCTTTCCAGTTTGTTCTTGTCCACAAGGCCAAATTTGTTTTTAAAGCTCCCAAGTTCGGCAAGGAACATGTTTTCAGCCACCGATATTCCTCCAATGGTTCCGCTTTCCTGAACAACCATTCCAATGCCCTTGTTCAGTGCATCTATCATACTGGCCGGTTCCCATCTGTTTCCCTTAAAAAACATCTCTCCTTCATTTGCTTTCTGCATTCCGGCAGCTATTGAGGAAATAGTGGATTTTCCTGATCCGTTCTCACCGATCAGGCCTCTGATCTCGCCGGGATAAACTTCAAGGTCAACCTCGTTAAGAGCCACGACGCTTCCGAATCGTTTGCTGATATTCTTCATTTCAAGAACTGGTTTATTCATAACTGCCCATTCCTTTCTGTAACGGCGCTCTTTATGATGCAATTATATGTTTAAAAAGCACTGAACATAATTCACAAAATCGCTCAATATTATTGATGTTTTATGATTTAAATATAATAATTTTTATATAAATCTTTGATTTTTTGACATCTACTTGCCGAGCAGATATAGTATATTTAATAGGAGCCCTCAATATAAGGAGAATAAAATGGACGCTAATGCATTAAAGCAGCATATATACGATGTTACAGAGGTGGAAGCATTTTATAGAGAGTACTACCTCGCAGGGAAGAACCCGGATTCGCTTAGAGAATTTCTTAAGAATCTTGACATGGAAATGGTGCTGAGTAAGCACCTTCTTATCAAAGAAAAAAAAGAAACAATCCCCAATGTTTATGAGGATTATTTCTTTTTTGATCTGTCTGACAATGACAGTATTATTGTTCAAAAGCACGAAAGATACAGCCCGGATATTGAGCATAGCCATACCTTTTTTGAAATCTCATATATTTACGATGGCAGATGCACCCAGACTATATCGGGCAATACCATTGAGATGAGAACAGGAGATTTCTGCGTGATCCCACCGGGAATCAGGCATTCTTTTGCGGTATTTGACGACACTATCGCCATAAATATAATGCTGCGCCGTGATACACTTCACACTATGTTCTACTCCTTTCTCAACACCCGTAACATCCTCTCATCCTTCTTTCTGAACAACATTTATGCCAAAAAGGCGAACGATTATATAATGTTCAGGACCGGCCAGGACGCGACCATTTCCGAGTCCTTCATATGGATGTTAACAGAGAGTCGCAACAAGGAAGAGTACCACTACCAGGCCATAACAAACACCCTACTCCTCGACTTCTATCTGATAATAAGACGGTACTCCGAATCTGTTCAGATGCCCCTGTTCGATTCCAGAGTAGATGTCCAGCGCTATGCTCTTATCCAGTATATTCAGGAAAACTACAAAGACGTTACCTTGTCGGATCTGTCAAATAAGTTCCACTATTCCAATGAATATACATCAAGACTGATAAAAGAGCTCACAGGCATGAATTACACAGATATCCTGCGAACTGTCCGAATCGAAAGATCGCAGGATCTTCTTGCCAATTCCACCATGACGGTGCAGACCATAGCAGAAGCTGTTGGGTACGATACCACAGAGCATTATATAAGACAGTTTAAAAAGCATACAGGCATGACGCCCTCTGCATATCGCAAACAGTCCACATCAAACAGAACCAGGTAAACAAGAATGGAATACTCTTTAAGGTTATTGATTCTTTTCACATCATGATATAGCTTTTTTCAGAACAATTTCATACATCGCTCCCATATTCTTAAATCCATCCTTGGGAGCGCACTTACCACAATCCCCGCCGCAGCCATTGCTGCAGCAGGAAACATCTACTTTGTGGATTATACCCATGTGTTCCAAATATTCTATCTGTCTTCTTACATCCTCAACTGTTGTGTGAAGTTCGATTGCCAGAAGCTTCTCAGTTCTGGCATGTCCATCACTTAATAGTTCAATTAAATCCCTCATAATAAATCCCCAGAAAGCACAATATCAAAATATAATCAGTCCAATACGATAAGCCACCGCTGCCAAAAGGAGTGCTGTAGCAGTGTAATAAAGAGCAATCCTTGCAGTCCATTTGACTGAATACGTCTCCTGGAATGTGGCTGCAAGAGCTACAACGCATGGCATGTTAAAGGTCATCGCAAAGATAAAAGCAAGAGCTTCCGCTTTAGAAACATTTGAAAGAAGAATCTCATTCAAATTTGATGCTGCACCTGCTCCGCTCATGGCATCATTAAAGGCTGCTGAAAGATTTCCTCCGGTAAATAGAGCACTGATAACACCTATTGCGCCCTCTTTTCCAACTGCAGATGCAATAAATGCTATAAACAGCTGCCATCCAAGCCCAAAAACTTTCGTGACAGGCTCAATTGCTGTACCAATGCGATACAAAATCGGCTGCGTACCAGGAACAAAAGTATAGCTTAAGAGCCAGAACACGCCACATACCAAGAGCACAACGCTTGTTACACGCTTAAATGTATCTCCGGTTCTTCCAAGAACATAACGAAGAAGTGCTCCAATCTTAGGCTTATGATATGGCGGAAGTTCCATTATCATTCCATATCTGTCGCTCTTTTGCACAAGCTTTCTTCCAAATATCTTAGCTGTTACCCACATATGAAGAACCATTGTAATAAGAATTGCAACGATCACAAGCACCGCTCCGGGGCCAAAGAACACAGCCGAAAGCATAGGAATTACAGCCCATGCTGCTCCACATGGAACTGCCCAAGCCAGCGCTATGGTAAGAACCTTCTGTCCCCAGTTATCGATAACTCTTGCTCCTGCTGCACCTCCCATGGTGCAGCCAAAGCTTACAAGGAAAGGCATAACAGATTTTCCCTGAAGGCCAAGTTTGCCCATAGTATTGTCAAAAACATAGGAAATACGTGCCATGACACCGACTTCCTCAAGGAGTCCAAAAACAAGTGTGACACCAAAAACAAATCCCAGCATCTGAACTATATAGCAGAATGACTGGATAAGAACAGTGCATATTATCTGGATCAGAATGTCCGGAGCGCCTGCAGCACTAAGCGCAGCGGCGACAGGTGCTTTTATTGCAGCGATTCCCTGTCCTATTCCCATAAATGGAAGCGCCGGAATAAACGAGGCAATAAGACCAAGCAGAACAGTTAAGATAACCGCCGGCTTTCCCCATACTCTGCTGAGATATATCTTATCAAGTTTTCCTAGCGCAATGCTTTCCTTTCTGGAAGTAACACTCCCCTCCAATATCTCATCAATCCATCTGAATTTACTGCTTCCTGTTGCAATAGCTCCCTGACTGCTATTGCAGATATCAACCACTTTTTTATAATCAGCCGAAGAAAGCTTAGCCTTCAACATTGAAAGCACCTGCTTATCCCCTTCAAGTGCCTTAACGGAAAGCCACATACTTGTAAAACCGCTGACTATACCTTCCGGAATCAATTCTTTTAACTGATTGTACCCTTCTATCTTCTCATATTCGGCTTCAAGTGCTCTTACGTTTATCTTGGATTTCTCTTTTACCGCTCGCTCCATAGTCTCATAATATGACTCATATTTTTTTCCTTCTGTAGCAGAAAAAAGAAGTACCGGAATTCCAATCTTTTCCTCAATTGATTTTACATCTATTGTTTTTCCCTGATCTTTAGCAACATCTGCCATGTTAAGCACAAGAAAGCTTGGCACATCAATACCTGCATAATCGGCAGTCATGAAAAGGCTTCTCTCAAGCTGTGAACTGTCCGCAAGAATGCATACCACATCAGCTTTTCCGGATGCAATATAATCTCTCGTGATCAGTTCCTCATCAGAATTTGCAGTAAGACTGTAGGAACCCGGAAGATCGGCAATAGCACATTCCATACCCTTATATGCAAAACTGCCTTCTTTCTTCTCAACTGTCTTGCCGGGCCAGTTACCCACATGCTGCCTTAGTCCTGTCAGAGCGTTAAAAAGTGTCGATTTGCCGGAATTGGGCTGCCCCAGGAGGGCTATCGTTGCGCTACTCATCCTGCCACCTCCGTAACCTCAATTCCCATACACTCTTTTCTGTTAAGAGCAATAAGGGTGTCTCTTGAATAGATGAGCATAGGTCTGTTCTTATCGTTTCTGATAACCCTGATACTGCACCCCGGTGTAAGACCGATGGATGTAATCCTGCTCATAAATCTCTCATCACCTGTCAGTTTTTCAACAACTGCCTGGCTGTTCTTTCTTAATTCACTTAAGCTCATACTCGCCTCCTTATATTTTCTGGACATTTCTAATAAATTATGTTAGTATACACTAACAAGTGTATCAATACTATTAGTTGATAATATTTATCAAGAAAGCGTGAATTAATGATTTCCAATATAGTTTCAATTATTGTCCTTATACTTATTATTTCAATTGCCATTTCAGGCTCAATCAAGCACTTCAAGGGAGAAGGCGGTTGCTGCGGCCAAAGCTCCACAGTTAAGGAACCTGATAAAAAACTCAATAACCCTGTTATAGGGAAAAGAACATTTTTTGTAGAAGGAATGCACTGCGAAAACTGCAGGAACAGAGTAAAACGCACCATCAACAGTATTGATGGCGCGTCATGTAAAGTTAACCTTAAGAAAGGTCGCGTTGATATAGAATTTGACAGAGAAATTGATGACGATATCTTTATTAAAGCCATAGAAAATCTGGATTTTCACGTAGTATCGCAATAATGAACATCATTCAATAACTTCTTTTTTCTTATTGGTTCTTATCTCTCTTTAGGTTTGTCATGCTATGCAGTCCAAGCGCTATCGTGGAACCGTTATGCAATGTAGCGCTTGTTGCAGGTGCTATGGTTCCAAGTAATCCAAGACCAATCAGCCCCAGATTAAATCCAACAACAAAACGATAGTTAAAATGTATCCTTTTCATCAAAAGACCACTAAGTTCTTTTAAAGTAATGAGTTTATACAGGTCATCCTCGGATATCATCACATCTGCAATCTGACGGGCAAGCTGTGCACCTTCACTGATTGCAATACCACAATCTGCTTCTGAGAGTGCAGGAGAATCATTTATGCCATCACCGATCATTACAACTGTATGACCCTTTGCTTTCTCCTGCTGAACAAATCCTGCTTTCTCTTCCGGAAGAACCTCTGCATAATAAGAATCAACGCCAACCTCTTTCGCAACTCTTTTTGCTATATGCTTTGAATCGCCTGTCATCATTACTATATTCTTAAAGCCGGCCTCATGGAGCTTTTTGATAACGTCAGGTGCTTCAGGTCGCAGCGGATCCTCTAAGCAAATCACAGCAGATAGCTTGCCGCCTATAGCCAGGAACAACCTTGAATACTGCTTTGAAATGCCATCCAGCTTTTCCTGTTCACCATCAGGTACCACACACTGCTCATCTTCCATTACAAAGTGCCAGCTTCCAATGACAACCTTCTTGCCATCTATATCCGACGCAATTCCATGAGCAACTACATATTTAACCTTGCTGTGCATTTCATTATGCTCAAGGCCTCGGTTTGCCGCTTCTGCGACAACAGCATTAGCAATGGAGTGGGGATAGTGTTCTTCAAGACAGGCTGCAATTCGCAGCATCTCATCCTTATCATTTTCTGAAAACGTAACTACATCCACAACCTTAGGTGTAGCCATTGTAAGTGTTCCGGTCTTGTCAAACACTATGGTATCCGCATCTGCAATAGCTTCAAGGAATTTTCCACCTTTTACTGTAAGATGGTTATCCTGGCACTCTCGCATCGCAGACAGTACTGTCACAGGCATTGAGAGCTTTAATGCGCAGGAAAAATCAACCATCAGTACAGACAATGCCTTGGTCACATTTCTGGTTATCAGATAAGCAAGAATTGTACCACCAAGCGTATATGGCACCAGTCTGTCTGCCAGATGCTCAGCTCTTGACTCCACGCCTGATTTAAGCTGCTCTGACTCTTCGATCATCTTTATGATTTTCTCGTATCTTGTTGCTCCTGATGCCTTCTCTACTTTAAGGACAATATCGCCCTCCTCTATGACTGTTCCGGCATAGACATAGGCACCTTCTTTCTTTTCAACAGGAATTCCTTCTCCTGTCAGAGTCGCCTGATTAACCATGGCTTCCCCTGACACAACAGTTCCATCCAATGGAATTACACTGCCTACTCTCACTGAGATTTCATCTCCGGGTACTATCTGACTAATAGGAACCTGTACCTCAACGCCGTCTTTCTTGAGCCAGACTTTATCCGACTTAAGAGCCATACTCCTGGCAAGATCATCCACAGACTTTTTGTGTGTCCACTCTTCAAGCAAATCTCCGACACCCAATAGGAACATAACTGACGAAGCAGTCTGATAGTCCCCTGTCAAAAGAGATACCGTTATAGCCGTAGCATCCAAAACAGCGACCTCAAGCTTTTTATGCTTAAATAGGCTGACAAGACCTCTGTATATGAACTTGGTGGCCATAATCCAGGCTCTTATCCTTCTGATAGGTGATGGCAAAAAAAGTCTGCATCCATAATGAAGGATTACCTTGCCGATGAGCTTCTCCTTATAAGAAGCCATAAGCTCTCTTCCTGTATTATCAGGCACAAGCGCCTTAACACCTTCCGAATCAGAATCAAAACTGCAGATCTTAGAAAGCAGATCTTTTCTGTCACCCGTATAAACTACCACTGCGTCAGCACTTCTCTCATAGACGGTAGCTTTTTCCACACCATCAAGAGAAAGCAGATAGTACTGTAATCTATCTGCTTCTTCAAAAGAAAAACGTCTTTTTGGCATGGAAAAGCGGATACGTCCACTAATCTCATGTTTAATGACAATTTTCATATTCGATTATTCTCCAACTACTGCTTCATCTTCCTTTATCTTGCGCTCAGCATTTATTTCTTTTGCCTCTGCAAGAATATCGTCGCAGTTCTCCTGAACCTTGTTTGCTGTGTCCATTACACAGTCTTTTGCCCTAAGGACAGCCGCTGTAGTATGTGTATAGCACTTCTTTGCATCTTTACTTGAAAGGACTTTTACACCTGCTGTTCCAAAAAGGACTCCACCTAAAAACCAAACACAATGCTGCCAATTCTTCATAAAAATCATCTCCTGTTCATTATTATTTTTCTCAAAATGCAAAACAAACAAATGCAGAATCCCCACATTTGTTTGCTTCTTTAGCTTATCACAATCTGATTTGCTCTAAAATATACGCAGTTGATAATTTTTCTCAATATCTTGTCTGCCAGTATAACTTTTCTCCTCATGCTTATTTTTTTCTGCAGATGTACAAAGCTATATTATAGCATTATCCATATTTTAACACTTATCTCTCATCTTTTTGAATTCCGCAGGAGTAAGACCGGCATGCTTCCTGAATTTTCTGCCGAAATAATCCACATCGCTGTATCCCACAAGCTGCGACACCTCATATACCTTGTGTCTGCCCTCCAAGAGAAGCTCCTTGGCTTTTTTAATCCTGCATTCATTGAGATAATAAGTAAATCCGCAGCCCGTGGTCTTTGCAAAGAGTCGTCCCAAGTATCCTGAGTTATAGCCAAACTGCAATGCCAGTTCCTCAAGAGTAAGGGGCTGTGCATAAAACCTGTCTATATAAAAGATAATGTCCTCTATTACATTTTCACCATCCTGCCTGCAATATATCTTATTCATCACAATATCCATGGTATCTGAAATATACTGGATTATTTCATACAGGTAAAACCTGCTCTCGATAAACTCAATAATACCTGCATTGGTGTCAAAAACATCGGAAAGTACAGAGTACTGCCTAGTCAATTTTTCTTTTAAGGAAAGCATGATCTCAGTCATGAAAAGACATGCATCCGTACTCTCCGCCTCATGCTTTTTCACATACTCATAGATTTCATCCAGAGCATTCACCACCATATTTCTGTTTCCACAGGCAATGGCATTCATCACATTTTCAAAAAAATCCTTTTGAGCTTTATTATCTTTGCTGTCAGAAACACTCTGCAAATCTTTATTTTCTTTCCGTATAAAATGTTCCCCTTCATCACAAAAAAATCTTCTTTTAGCAAGCCATTTAGCCCTTTCATATGAGCTTACAATATCTAAAAAATGCTCACATTCATTGCCGATAGCAATAAATATATTATCCAGAGGACTATCGGATTCAATGGGGGATTTTTGATAATGACTTATAAAATCTTCAAATCTTGAAATTGCAGTCCTTCCTTTCAGAAGAATGCACTCATTTCTCTCTACTGTAGTAATTTCATAGCTTTTTTCATCCAAAAACACCGATATAAGATCCGATAATCTATATCCTACAGTCTCTTTTCCCGAATTGTAGGTCTCATGGATAATAACCTGATATCTGGGATAGAGTAAATCCATTGATATCAGGTTTTCTTCAGTTACCGGTACCCCTAACAAAAGATCCCTGACTATGACACTTCTGGCTTTACTTTTTATTTCAACCAGTCTGCTTCCCTCATTCCTGGATTTATCAATATCTGCTTTTATTCTTTTAACTGTTGCTAAAAGTTCATCTTCATCTATTGGTTTAGTGATATAGTTTGCAACATTATTTACGATAGCTTCTTTGGCATAATAGAAATTTGAGAAGCCTGAAAGGATGATAAAATAGCCATTGTAGCCCCTGTTCCTTAACTGTTTGATAACATCAATACCATGAACCTTGGGCATCTGCATATCAATGACTATCAAAGAAGGATTCATTTTTTCAGCAGCTGAAAGAGCCTCCTCACCGTTGGAAGCATCACCGATTATCTCAAATCCCAGTTCCTCCCAATCAATGATAAGCTTTATGCCTTCTCTTATATTCTCTTCATCATCTACTATTAGCACAGTTTCCATTCTATACGTTGCTCCTTGAATTTACGAAACATATTTAATTTTATCATATACTTCATAGACGAAAAAGCCACGACGCCTAAGGCGCCGCGGGCTTTTTGCCAATAAGGGAGTCATTATCACTTTGATTTAGCATCATCCTCAGCAGCTGCTCTGAGTTTAGCTTCATTTTCCTGGAACTCAATACATTCCGCATAGCCATACTCTTCTGCCTGTTGTTTCATATCAGCAACAATAGAGTCAAACTCCTCGTCGCTTGCTGCATAGATTGCTTTCCAGGAATTATCCTTAACACAGGTTGAAACCTGATCCCAAACTACCTGAAGTTCATCTGAGCGAACGCCGCCGGTGTACATTGTTCCGGGAGCAAGGACATATTTAAACTTATCCAGATACTCGTCAGGTGTATCAGCTCCTGTCCAGTCTCTCCATTTCTGTTCAATATCTGAACCGGCTTCAGTAGAGTAGCTTGCCCAGTTACGATAGTTGAATGTTTCACCATTACTGTCCGGATTAGGTGCATCCAGTGCCCATGTTGAGTTATTCATCTTAAATGAACCATCATCATAAGTTCCTTCGTAGCCATTGCCAATTTCTGTTGAAATATCTGTCTTGCAGGCGCGACCGATATCTGTAAAACAAGTCTTTCCATTTTCATCATAGTACCAGCAAACATCTTTAGGGCCATACTCTGAAATCATTCTTCCCTCAGGTGTTGTAAGCCAGTTAATGATAGCCATGCAAAGTTCAGGATATTCAGTATTTGCACCTATAGACCAGATTCTGTTTCCGCCGTAAATGTTAAGACCATATCTGATTGGTGTAGCATCTGCAGGTTTAACAGGGAACATACCCTTTCCTGCTGCTAAGTGGTCAGGTGAATTGTAAAGAGCTGATCCCATAAAGTTGAACACGTTAAGAAATGCAGTACCGTTCTGATAATCTTCCTGCATACCGTTAAAGCCCTGAGTCTGTGAGTCGGGATCAAGAAGTCCTTTCTGGTAAAGTGTATTATAGAACTTAAGGCTTGTAAGGTAAGGACCGTTCTCCTCAAGAACAGGGTGGAAGGTCTGTGTATCAGGATCATATAATCCAAGTCCAAATTCATCAAAGCCATAATAGGCTGTAGCTGTAGACTTAACAAACATCACCATGTCGCCATCCCAATCATTGAAAAGAGATACGCCATAGGTTGGGTTTCCATTATCATCTGTAGGACAGATTTCTTTCATCTTCTCAAGAGCATCAACCACTCCGTCAAAATCTTTAATCTCAGGAGATCCGATCTGCTCATAAAGATCATATCTTAAATCCCAGGTATACATAAAAGATCCCGGATCTTCGGCAGAACGTGTCACATCAAAGCCGTAACCATATAGCTTTCCATCTGAAGAAATACCTCTGTTCTTTTCAAGGGCAGCCTTCATATTGGCTGCAATGTAAGGTCCATATTCATTTAAAAGATCATCCTCTTCCCAATCAAAGAGCATTCCCTTATCAATCGCATGCTGATAATCATCGCCGTCATTTCCCCATATAACAAGGTCTCCAAGATTTCCGGACTCCATTCGGGTATCATAAACGCCATCATTTTCAGGTATAATATTGAGCTTAACATTGAACTTATCGAGCATTATTTTTCCAAACCAGCCGGTCTGCTCACCTGAATAGTTTGCAAGCTGATCGTAAACATCAAGTGTAACAGTCTGTTCAGGAATAATGTCTGAAAGATCGCCTTCAAGTCCGCTGCTCTCAGCTGTATCTCCTGTTTCTTCAGTTGTAGACTCTGTTGTGTCTGCACTTTGCGAAGTTTCATTTCCCTCAGCCTTTTCTTCTGACGAAGCCTCCTCTTCCACTGCATCTGCAGGAGCCGTTGAAGAACCACAGGCCGCCAGAGACAGCGTCATAACGCCCGTCATTAAAAGAGCCAGTACCTTTTTCATTTTCATAGCTTTCCTCCTTATGAGTTGCATAATTATCACTAAGGGTCTCTTACCCTTTTACTGCCCCGATCATTATTCCCTTTTCAAAATAACGCTGCATAAAGGGATAAACTAAAAGAATGGGAATTATTGTAACCATTGCTATTGTGTACTTGATTACTTTTCCGTTTAATGCAGAATCCATTACACTCTTGCTAATACCGGATGTACTTCCGGCACTCATGAGAGCCGCCAGATTACTGGTGGTATTGAGGTATATATATAGTCTGTGCTGAAGAGTATATAGCTTTGGCGCTGACTGCATGAGAATCAGCGAATCCTGGAAAGAGTTCCAGTGTCCCACTGCTCCAAATATGGT
This sequence comes from Butyrivibrio sp. YAB3001, assembly GCF_900112195.1. Lineage (GTDB taxonomy): Bacteria > Bacillota > Clostridia > Lachnospirales > Lachnospiraceae > Butyrivibrio. The sequence goes on along the minus strand of NZ_FOKR01000011.1, from coordinate 27,830 downwards.
AATGGTAGCCAAAATCGGTTTGGACAGAGGAAGTATGATACTCATGAAAATCTTCATATGAGAAGCCCCGTCCAAAGCAGCACTTTCCTCAAGTTCAGAAGGTATGGCAGATTCTATATAGGTCTTTACCAGGATAATGTTGTAAGGTGCAACTATTCCGGGTATTATGTATGCCCAGAAAGTGTTTGTAAGTCCCAACATAGCCATATTCAGATACCATGGAATGATTCCGGCATTAAAGTACATTGTTATTACCAAAAATCTGTACCAGAAGCTCCTTCCCCACATCTCCTGCTGCGTTACAAGATATCCCACAAAAGCTGATGCCAGAACCATGAGAAAGGTTCCAAGCACCGTTCTTGCAAGAGTTACTGCAAAGGAACCAAAAAGGTCATTTACCTGTAAAAGACGAATGTAATTCTCAAAATGTATTCCCTTTGGCACAAAGTTTATAAGGCCTTTTCTCACAAGTTCATTGTCACTTATGGTGTTAATGAACAGGTAATAAAACGGGAAAATACAAACCAAAGTAAAGGCCGCAAACACCGAATAATTGATGATGTTAAATACTACATCTCCGAACTTGAGCTTTATTTTTTTGTTATGCTTGTTCTTACTCATTTCATCCCCTCATCAAACTATAGTCTCTCCTCTGATTACTTTGGATATGGTATTAGCTCCATACAAAAGCGTTACACTTATGACAGATTTAAGCATACCCACCACTGTGGATAATGGAATGGCTCCTTTAACGATACCCATCTTGTAAACATAAAGATCCAAGACCATGATCTGTGCTGTATTTGAAGAGTTTTCAAATACAAGGTACTGATCCATTCCGTTTGAGAGTATTCCTGCCACCGCCATGAGAAGAAGCACATAAAAAGTGGGCATAAGTCCCGGCACTGTTACATGCCACATTTTCTGGAATCGTCCCGCACCATCTACAATTGCCGCTTCATACAGCTGCTGGTCTATACCTGCAATTCCTGCAATATAGATAATGGCGCTCCAGCCAAGTCCCTTCCATAGTCCCCAGAGAAGCATTTTTATCCAGGTGTGGGACCCATCCATAAGGAAATTCTTTCCCTCCGTCCAGATTCCAAGGTTCATCATAAAAGAACTTATAAAACCATCTGTGGAAAAGATACAGAAAGCAATAGCAAACACCAAAACCCAGCTGATGAAATTAGGAATCGTTGTAAAGGTTTGAACTACTCTTCTGAATCTGTCATTTTTTATTTCAGAAAGAAAAATCGCAAAAGCCATTGGAACCCAACTTGTAGCAATTCCAAGTCCGCTCATAGCCAGGGTATTCTTCATAACATTAAGGATATCTTTGGTGGTGGATCTGTTTCGTATCAGCTGTTGAAACCACTTAAAACCAACAAAGTTTTCCATTGATAAGGTATCGCCGGCTTTGTAGTCAAAAAAAGCATATCTCCATCCCCATAGTGGCAGATAGCTGAAAACAAAAGTCAAAAGGATAAAGGGAAGAAACATAAGGAACAATCTGAATTTCGTTTCCATCTCAAACTTCTCATCCTTAGCCGGCTTTCCCACCAGATATATCTCAAAGACAGAAATCAAAACCATCAGCACAAGCATTCCAAGCATAACAAAGAAGAATCCCGGAAACATTGGCTCAATCTTGGAAGGCTTTGTAGTTGCCGCCATCTGCTGGTAAGCACTCCAAACACCTGCCATTGCAAATGTTGAAACCAGTGAACCGACTACATTGGTAAGATTCCCCAAGAACTTGCATTTTCTGTTTCCAAGGGATAAACAGGCGCCAACAGCACAGGCTATAATTCCAAGGCATATTATCAAACTTGATACATTCAGAAGCCTCAAGGTAGATTCCATGACCCAACCTTTTTTAAAGGCTCTTCCAAAATTGGAAATTAAGTTCCCGTACGAAAATCCTGTTGTAAGAAGAGAAATACTCCTATTGATCAGGCCGCTTATTCTGGCAACATTAAGCGCCGGAAAAAACAGAACCACCAAAAGCAGTACAGAGATTGCCCGAAATGGGTAATAGACATATTTCGCCAATTTTTCTTTAGACACTTTTCCCCTCCCCCAATTAGCGCATGCTACAAAAAAATTGCACCTGCAAGCCAAAAAGCATCGCTTACAAATGCAATTTTATACAATAATCTGTTAATTTATTACCCTGTTAATCCTACATAATTCACTGTACTTTTTGTACATTTATCAGAATCATATGTGTTTATAGGAAGTCTCAATTCAACGCTGGTGCCTTTTCCCTGATTTGATCTGATTTTCAGACCATAATCACCTCCGTAAAAATATTTGATTCTCTGGTTGATGTTATAAAGTCCGATACTCTCCGCACCTTTCCCATCATTTTCCTGTCTCTTTTCATTTATGGAAGAATTCAGTTCTTTAACCTGTTGCGGGCTCATCCCCTTTCCATCATCATTTACCGTGATAAGGAGCTCCTCACCGCCTAATTCAACGATTATGCTGATATGTCCATTCTGATCCATGTCCTTAAATCCGTGACTTACGGCATTTTCTACTATAGGCTGCAAAAGAAGCGGCAGTAAGAAATACCTGGAAGTATCAAAATCCTCCGCTATATAGAAATTCCAGTTGATGCGTTCTCCAAAGCGAAGCCTTTGAATCTGCAGATAGCTCTCCACATGCGTAAGTTCCTCCGCAAGAGTTGCAGTTGACTTTCCTGTACTCTCAAGAACATAATGCATTATTTTGGCAAGATACTTGACGCTGGTTGCGACGCCTCTGTCCCCTCCTCTAATGGCCTGCATCCGGATAGCCTCAAGAGTATTATATAAAAAGTGCGGATTGATCTGCCCGGAGAGCATCTTAAATTCCATATTTTGCTGCATATTAATAAGCTGCTGCTCATGGATCCTTGTCTCATAGAACTTAGCTTCCTGCTCTCTTATCTGCTGTGTTGTAGCCTTTAAATCCATAAAGGTATCAGTCAGCTCATCGTCTCCGCTTATATTCTCAATAATATCGTAATCACCTATACTGGCTCTGTGCATGGCTTCTCTCAGAGTATTTACCCTGGTCGTAAAATACCTTGAATAAAGAACAACTATTACAAATGGAACTATCAATGCAAGAAGCAAAACCAGAATAAAGCCTCTCATGATATCTTTTATGGCTTCATGCGCATTATAATCTCCTATAAGGACAAAAAATCTTGAAGATATTTTATAGGGCACAAAACTGGAAATACAGGTAAGAGCAAGCTTTCCATCCAGCATCATATCACCCATATAATTGTACTCATCTACACCATTGCCTTCAAACTCCGGCATTTCTATCTCACGCTCATTGTAATTGGAGGAAAAAAATACAGGATGTTTATCCAGACTTATGAGCATGTAATTATCCGTTGTAAGCAGTCTGTTCCTTAAATAGTTTGTGCTAACCGTCACAACGATGTAAGCTCTGTTGTCAGAAGAACCTGTATTAAAGCGCCGCACAAGTGCAAGCTCATAGTCATTCTCATATTCATTTAGCGGCACATGAATACAGGTATAGGAATCCCATGCAGAATGATCAATGTCGTTGTACCACTCAAACCTGCTGAAGGGATCATCAGTAACTCCACTTCCCGCTGCTTTATCCGCATTTTCTCCAAATCTTTCAGCGCCGCTGATACCAACATTTATCACATGATTGCCCGTTGGAACCTTGGGGTTATTGGTATATATATTGATGGAGGAAATTGCTGCTGTGGTCCTTATGATAGAAGAAACTGCCGCATCAAGGGCATCATATCTGCCCTTAGTAACAACAGCATAACTGTCTGACGAAAACATATCCCTATATTCCTGTGAAGAAATAATCGGTTCCAGACTGGTATAAACAATTGAGGTAATATCAAATACTATTGATTTAATTCTGATATTCTCTGCCCTTGCCTGTTCCTCATATCTATTCTTCATCTGGCCCATAAGAATCGAGATTGACATTACTCCTATAATGGCCATTGGAATTAAAAGGGCAAATATCAAAACGCGGTACATCTGACCGCCAACGCGTCCCCGGTGCATTACGTATCCCCCTTAAATGCGGCATCAAACAATAACTGTTTTTCTTTTGCAGCCTTCATATTATGTTCCAAAACCTGATCAAACCCAAGTTTATCCAAAGTGCTGATAAGCTCCTTTTTAAGAAGGTCATACTCAGCCCTGGAAGACGCAAATATCATTTTCCATGAGTGGTCAACTATTGTTTGCCTGCACTGATCTTCAATTGTCTGAAGATACTCAGGATAAACAAAACCTCCCCACTCAACACCGGGAATTATTGTAAGCATATCCTGTTCCTTAAAATAGGCTATAGGTTCTTTATCTGTTCCGTATAATTTGCTCCAATCGCTGTATACCACAGTCTTGCTGCGGGTGGCATAGTCATCCCACAGCTGATAACGATAAGGAACACCGTTTTCATCGCTATCCTGAACATCAACAGGTTTGAAATTAAGAGCGGATACTCCCTGACTCCATAGCCCGCCCCCGTATTCTTCAGGAACCTCAAGATTCTCTTCCATGTCAATGAATGCTTTTATGCCAAATTCGGTAAACTTAGGCCCATCTTCCGTCATTTCCCAAGTCAGCCCCTCTGGCCCTCTGAAATCACCAGTGGGCGAACCGCTGCACTCAATTCCCTCTTTGGAAAAAAGCCAGTTGGCAAAATCCACCATTCTCTGCGGGTCCTTGGTATTTTTTCCTATCATCATGCAAAAACTTTGCTTTCCACCGGGGTCATTTCCCCAGGTCACATAGCTTGCATCCTTTATTCTGAGCGATGCAAAGCCCTTTCCTTCACGAAGTCTTGTTTCAGAATTGTACAAAGACTGCCCCATCCAGGGCCAAAATGAATAAAGAACCGCTCCATCTCTGTATTTTGAAGCAACCTTGTCATAGCTTTGATAAGGAGAATCAGGATCCACAAGTCCCATGGCATTTGCCTCAAAAAAGAAATTAAGGGCTCTGAAATAAGCCGAATTCTCATCTGCTATACTCTCCATTTCTCCGGTTTCAGGATTCATCAGAACAAATCCCAAAACATCATATCCATAAAGCGATGTAATAGCTCCGGCATTTTGCATTATGCCGCCGTCCCAGTCTGAAAAAAGACTAAAAGCATAGACATCATCCCCGCTATCGCTTTTACCTGCATTTTCCTGCATCCCGGAAAGCACAGGCAAAATATCCTCCAGGGTATTAACTTCCGGGTATCCCAGCTCTCTATAGAGATCCCATCTAATAGAAGGTGCATTGGTGGGCTCACTGAAATCTGCTTCCCCAACTTTCGTATTGGAGGAAATCTCACTTGGAATTGCAAATAAGCCCTCAGCATCGGAATTTGCTGAAGTAAGCCTTATCTGATCCTCATATTTAAGAAGGTTCTCACTGCCATCTATATAATCTGTCATATCAAGAATAAGACCTTCTCTTACCAATTCCCGGAGATTTCCATCATCCGCGCCGATGAATATAATATCTCCAATATTTCCGGAAGCTCTCATGCTCTCGAAAATAGCGTTTCCATGTTCTTCTTTATTGGGAGCTATGATATTGAGCTGCATATTAAACTTATCGCGGACGAGCTTGGCAAACCATCCCCGCTGGATTCCTCTGGTGTTTGACTGCACATCAAAGACATCTATTGTAATAAACTCAGGATACTTCTTTTCCCCCTGAGTGCGCGTATCATCAAAATAAGGCAATCTGCAACTACATAGAGTACAGATTACCAATAGCAACGAAAAAACAACCGAAATTATTCTCTTTAATCTCCCCATCATTACTCCCCACAGAACAATATAATGAAACAGATACTGAACCGTAACTAATCACGATCACAGTCCATTTCTCCTATTTTAGCACAAAAACAATTGGAATTTGACACAGTATTGCTTATCTGCTAGAGTTAGTAAGCGTAGGCTATAATACATTCAAAGGGCATAATGCATTCATGCAGGCATGATGCACATTATGCCCTTTTTTTCTACATCCCCAACTTCTTTATATCCCTCAAAATACCGAAGCATTCTCTGACCATATTGTTTGGAAGATACCAGGGAACTGTATATGCGGCTATTCCATATACCTCACTGTCTGTAAGCTTCTTAGCGATATGAACTCCCCGAAACACATGGAAATTATTAGTCACAACACCAATCTTTACATCCTTACTATTACCTATGATATCCAAAGAATTAACTATATTCTGAACTGTATCTACTGCATTAGTTTCAGCAATAATCCTATTTTCATCAATTCCTTTTGAAATCAGATACTCTTTTCCGCCTTCGCCTTCACTTACTAACTCGTTAGCCCCTTTAGCACCGGAGACAATGCACATTGTATCCGGATTCTGTAAAAGATATTCATAAGCAGCGTCAAGTCTGTATTTAAATATTATGCTCGGTCCGCTATTTCTCATCTGTGCACCAAGGACAACTATGTAATCAAGATCATTCGCCCCATTATCATTAAAATGGCTTATCATAGCTGACATACATAAGATAAAAACAACCATCACTACAGCTATACAGGCATAAGCTATCCTTCGCACCGGTACCGGAATCTTTTTCCATCTATCCTGCCCGGAAAGCCAGAATAATGTTCCAAAGAACAATGCTCCAACAAGCCATATCACAAAAGAAAAAGTCCCACTTCCCACAAAGTATATACTCACGGAATACAATAGACATATTCCGCTAAGCATCAGCCATATCAATCTCTTTTTCATAAGTTAACCCACATTTTCTTTGTCATGTCATCATCTGAATAGTAAAATAATTCTTACCCGCATCCCGTTTATATTCAAGCGTGCCATGATGTTTTTCAACGATTTTGCGGGAAATTGCCAGTCCAAGTCCTGTGCCTCCGTCGGTTTTTCTGGTCGTATCCCCTCTTGAAAATGAATCAAACATCCTTACGGCAAAATCCTTCGCTATAGCTTCGCCGTCATCATAAACATCAATTGTAAGCCTGCCCAAGTCACCATATACTCTTACGCCTATATTATTACCGGTCTCATTATACTTATTTGCATTACCAAGAAGATTATTGATTGCCCTTCTAAAAAGCTGTGTATCTACTTCAGTAAAAATCGGCTCGTCAGGTATGTCGATATCAAATTCTTTTCCTGTTGCAGTAATCTCCTCATAAAACTCAGCACAGATCCTGCGCACAAGCTCGCATATATCTGTATTCTCAAGATTCAGCTTATAATCATCACTCTCCATCTTAAGACTGGTATTTATGTCCTCAGTAAGAGCCCTTATCCTTTCAGCCTTCATCTCAATAGTCTTGTAATAATCGTCTATTTTCTCTTTTGGAACAATTCCTTCCTCAAGTGCACAAATACTTCCCTTTATGGAAGCGATAGGATTTTTTATATCATGAGCAAGCTCAAGAAGCATCAGATTTCTGCTCTGCTCCACCTGATGCCTTTTATCTTCACTCTCCTTTAGCTTTTCAGCCATGCTGTTAAATCTTTCTCTGATACCCTCAAATTCCTTGTCAGTAATATAGTCTATGACCACATTTCTTTTTCCTGCGCTTACTTCATCCATTCCCTGCATCAGAAACTTAAGCGGCATTTCTATATGCCTTTTTAAATAAAAACTGATTCCGACAATCTCAGCAATGAAAAGCACAGCAAAAATAGCGAGAAATCCCAGATCCATTCTCCCATTTTCATTTGAGAGCATGTATGACATTCTGTATGTCACCATATCCGCGGGATAAAAGACAAGAAATACACGTTTCGTATTTCCAACATATCTTGCACATGCTGAGTATGCCTTTTTTTCAGAAGAATCGTACTGACTTATGATAAGTCCGTTACTGTTATATGCCACATATCCCATATCAAGTAAGTTTGCCAATTCCGGAATATCATAACTGTATTTATCTGTTTTTTTCTCTCCTACGACATCAACTACTTTTCCGTTTTCGTCAAGCTCCTCAACCCATCCCCCGATGCGCTCCAGAACTTCCATATCGGTAATCGTTCCATCGTACTTAACAACTGTCTGCGGTGAAGCGTTACCAAGTCTCCCATTTCCCAGATACATCAATAATGCTATAGCTACAGCGAGATACAGAATAATTGTCACAATAAGAAACAAAATATAGCTTTTTACAAGCCTTGAAAAAATACTTTTCTGTTTTGCTCTCTTTTTCATCATAATCAGCTTTTTTCTTTCTCAAATTTATAACCAAGCCCCTTGACCGCCTTGATCATCGAAGCTTCTTTATCTGCCTTCTTTAGCTTATTTCTGAGATTACTTATATGCACCATAATTGTGCTATCATCCGCAGCGTAGTCATTCTCCCATGCATACTCTGATATCTGTTGCTTGGTAAAAATATGCCCCGGATGAGGCATAAGTAGTTCTAATATTTTGTATTCCGTACCAGTAAGTGCGATGCTCTCTCCCCCGGCTGTTACAGATTTTGCATCTGTATTAAGTTCTATTCCAAAAGCTTTGTAAACCTTGTCAAATTTCTCATGGTAATCGTAGTTTCTTCGAAGTTGCGCTTTAATTCTGGCTACAACCTCCATAGGGTTAAATGGTTTTGAAATATAATCATCTGCGCCAAGCTCAAGGCCGAGAATCTTATCATAATCCTCAGCCTTTGCAGTAAGCATAATAACAGGAACGTGACTTATTTCGCGAACTTTTCTAAGAACTGAAAAGCCATCAAGCCCCGGCATCATAACATCAATCAGCAGCATATTTGGCTTTTTTTCCTTGAACAACTCCAAGGCCGATATCCCATTATCGGCCTTGATAAGTCTTATTCCTTCTTTACCTAAAAATAATTCCAGCGAATCAAGTATTTCTACCTCATCGTCTGCCCCAAGTACTGTGTATTCCATATCTTCTCCATCCCCGTTAATATGCAGTATTATGATTTCGGGCAACTTGAGGAAAAATCTGCAGTCTTACCGTGTATAAGCTTCAATCACTTCATCAAGTGTTCTGTCAAATCCATAAGAATCCTTCCAATCAGGTGCCAGCTTATCCAAAAGCATACACTCCAGCATTCCCAGGCGATAATATTTAGCATTACCTTCAGCATATTTTGAAGCTGTACCAAGGTAATTATCTCTGTACAATTTTTCGCCGTTCTCTAATCTTGCAGCCTGTGATTCCACATAATATGCTGTGCCTTCAATCATCACATAATAATCTTCCGATTTATTCACTTCATCGCCAAAGAGTTTCCTTCTCTCATTAGCTATTTTGCTATATTCTATCGCAATTTCTCTTAGGTTGCCATAGTTTTCATCAGTTATTATGCGCTCTAACACCTTCAACATCTCTGAGAACAGTTTCTTTCCCTCAATATTTGAATCAACCACCTCTGAAAGATCAGTTTCCGAAATCACCTCCGATGTAACTTTTTCATACGCCTTGTGATAAGAATTCTGATATGCATGGAAGCCTTCATGCCAGATAACTACAGAAAGAGGCTCGTCATTTAAGTTTTCAAGAGTTATCCAGGTGTCATATTCCGGTACAATAACCTCGAACTCATCTCCATCCTGATAGATACTTCCGACAAGTCCTCCATAGACAGCTTTTCTCTCTGAAAAATTGCATTTTCCTTCATCATAACTCACAAGAATTTCCTTCTCAGAATCTGAAAAGGCCACTTTATAATCAAGGGGATAAAAGCCTTTAAAACCCATATCCCCAAGTTCTTCATAATCTTCAGCAACGTTATAGAGCATTTCTCTGTCGTTTTCTTTAAGTCCTCTCTCGGTTGTGGCAAAGCCTGAAACCACCAAAGTCACACCAAGCAGCATATATAATACAAATCCACCCTTTTTCATCCCCTTATGCTTCCTCTCTCTTTACGATCATTACCAAAAGTCCTGCTATCCAGATCATTAAAAGCGCCATGATGATCACATGCGCATTCAATGGCTTTTCCTGGACCAGATTTCCTGCCTGTGTGCTGATTCCTGCCAGATTTGGAATAAGCCGGATAGCTCTTTTTATCACAACTGCGCCAATTCCGGTGAGAGTTGCAGTTAGCAGGTTAAGTGCATTCCTAAACGCACCAAAAACCAAAATGATGACCATTATCGTACCTGTAAAAAGTGTAGGTATTCTGATTGAAAGAGCCGATGTAAGCATGCAGATGATTGCGGCATATAGCATCATAAATACTGCGGCCACTGCTATTTTTCCGAGAATATCTGCGTAACCTTTTATTACCGCGAACACTCCAAGTGTCATATATAGAATAATTCCTGAAATCCAGGAAGTCACCAGATTTCCCACTGTAAGGCTCATATGATATCTGCCCTGGCTGATTCCTCTGGACCATATCAGATGACTTGTTCGCCTTTCGTATTCCAATGGAATAGTTGAACATGAAATTGCAAGAGCTATTGCCCCATTCAGAAAATTTAAGACATTTATAAGTATGGGAAGAAGTACATGATAATCATTTATACTTCTCCCTCCGACAGTAAGACTTCCCATATCTGTAGAAAAAACAGCTACAACAATAATTCCCAGCGCTGTTGTAACATAAAGCATCTTTTTACGTATCTTCTCCCTTATTACATTAAGTGTAATCTCCATGATCATTCCTCTCCCACTAACCTCACAAACTTATCTTCAAGACTCTCGCTGCTTTCATCCTTAGTCCAGGTATCTATGACTTTTCCTTTTTTCATTATTACTCCTCTGTCACATACAGCCTCAATATCATGCAATATGTGGGAGTTGATAATAATCGTCTTTCCCTGTTCTTTAAGTCTTTTCAAGAGCTCAAGATTGTGCTTTCTTCCAAGTGCATCAAGACCCGCTGTCGGTTCATCAAGGATCAGAATATCCGGGTCGGAAATAAGCGCCTGTGCAAGTGCAAGTCTCTGGATCATACCCTTTGAATAATTCTTTACTTTTATTTTCGTATCAGATAATCCAGTCATATCCAAAAGGCTTTGCAGATATGACTTATCTTTCTTTGATTTATCGCCCTCTACCCCAGCGTAATAATTCATCACTTCCATAGCTGTGAGATATTCAGGAAAATATGGTGTTTCAGGAGAATATCCAATCTTCGCTGCGTTATCAATCTCTATTTTTCCTGAGCTTGCCTTCGTAAGCCCAAGAATCATTTTTATTGTGGTCGTTTTCCCTGCTCCGTTAGCGCCAAGAAGTGCAAACACTTCTCCTTTTTTAATATTCAGTGACAGATCATTTACAACGACCGTTCCCTTATACTCCTTATTTACATTGTCCAAAACCAGCATATCAACCATTTGTGTTGCTCCTCCTTACATTCCATATAGTAGCAACGCAAATAAAAGTTTTCTTAAAGCCATCCTTAAGATATCCTTAAGATTATGATTTTCCCTTTATCCCTTAGTTTTTTCAAAAAGTCCGGGAAGCTCTCTGCCTTATCTTTGAACACCATAGAAAACTAAATGAAAAGACCAAAGCCACCGTTTCCTCCGCCGATGCGGAATTACTCAGAAGCCTTGGTCTTTATATCAATGACCACTATGCAGATAAGATTTCAATAGATTCGTTATCAAAAATAGCTTGTATGGGCACAACCAAACTCAAAAGCGCCTTCAAAACATATTACGGAATGACGGTGGCAGATTACATACAACGAGAAATCTTAATACAGTTCTATAAATACAGGAGCCAGAAATTATTATTTTACTATCCGACTCCTGTTTCCTATTGTTACTTATAATTCCAATTCATTCTCCAGATACTCTCCCACTTCACGGATAACATCTTCCGAGAAAGAAGACTTAAGTCCCGTATACGCGATGGCATCATTATAATCCATAGAGCCGCCGATCTCTCCAAGCTTAATAAAGAATTCAACTCCTTTTTTCTTATCAGCCTTAAACTCATTGGCTAGATAGATAGCAGAAAGAAATCCTAAATCGATTCAGTTCCCTTTTCTCATACAATTCTTTCCTTGAAAACTTTCATCATCTCATTGGTGAGGCTCAGATTATTGGGCTGAAGCTCAATATCCTCTCTTTTCACCCATTCCGCATATTTGAGCTCATTCTCGTCCATGTGGATTTCTCCCTCGCCCTCAGCATCACAGAAAAAGCCAACCAAAATATCCTGAGCCATCCCCCATGGCTGTGACTTATAATACCGGATATTTTTCACAGAAATTCCTGTTTCCTCCATAACCTCTCTGGCAACTGTTTCCTCAAGAGTTTCTCCAATCTCAGTAAATCCGGCCACCAATGCATTATGTCCATAGCCTCTTCTGTATCTGGTAAGCAAAAGACTATCACCCTTCGTCACTCCGACTATCACAGCCGGATTTATTCTTGGATATATTATATTCCCGCATTCAGGGCATCTCATAGCTCTTTCTTTACCATCAAGTTCAAGGTGATGACCGCACTTACCGCAAAACTTATTGTCATCGTACCATTTCCATAAATGATAGCCTGTAAACGCGGCAAAAACGCCGTACCCTGAATCTTTATCACGGATATCCCTTATTGAATAATAGCCGAAGCCTTCCTTTGAAAAAGCCTCATCTCCAAATCTAAGGAAATATCTTGTTTCATCTATCGAAAAAAGATATACTGCCTTGTTTTCATCAAGGTCTTTTCCTGTTAAAAAAATAAGTTCGTCCGCATTATCCTTGATCAGTATTCTTCCTTCATTATCAAACACCAGCAAAAAATCAGCATCACTGATATCACAATTAACAAACGAATTATTAAGTTTACTTGGATAGATGTCCTGTATCATTTCATACTCCTTTAGGTGCCGCATATAAATGATATAAAAGCCAAAAAATGATTTCATCGGATGTTCTGCATACTGCGTTCCCACCATCCTGCATATGTATATTATCGTTATTATTTCATCCCAGCGTTTATAGGTCAAGAAAAAAAGAGGCTCTAAGCCTCTTTTTACGTATCCTGAATATTTAATATTGAATCAAACCCTGTCTGTTCAAGAATTTCTCTGATATTATCATTGATATCTGTAAGTGTCACACCGCGCTTACATCTCTTTTGCATAATCAAAAGAACCCTGAGTCCGGCAGAAGAAATATACTCAAGTTCAGAGCAGTCAACAACTGCTTCCTCAATTGTGAATATTCCCACTGTCTTCTCGTACAATGCCAACAATCCCGGCGAAGACAATGTATCAAGTCTTCCGCACAGATGAAGTGTCAGGCTATCACGTTTAAACTCTGCTCTCAGGTCAAAATTCTCACACTTTGCTTCTTTAGTATCAATCTGTATTTCCTCTATTGGTGTAATTTTCCAATAGGCAAATTTCTGCATTGCTTCTTTTATCATCTCAATCTGTGAAGAAGTAGCGTTTTTCAGGCTCTTAAGTTCAGGAACGTAATCACCTACAATAAGTCTCTCTGCCTTAAGTCCGTGGCTTGCAAGAAACGCCATTGCATTTTCCATGTTCTGCTTAGGATCTGATGGATCAATAACAAGCGTCCTTGATGACACTTCCACATCGGATTTATCCTGCGCACGCTTCTTGCCCTTAAGCATTATCTCCATGAATCTGTCTCCATAGATTGCCTGGGCAGTCATCACATACTGAAGCGCTGTCTCAGGATCAGCCATTAGCCAGCATCCTCCATGAGAATCCAGGATTCGTCTGATATTATCGCAGAGCTCTCCTGTCTCTGAATCGGTAAAGTACATAAGAAGGCCTTCAGTAGTAATGCACACTTCACCTTTGATTTCATCAAATACCTTTTTTAGCGAATCATAATTCGTTGCATCAACACCCTCAAAACGCACAAATTTGCGCTTATCAGCTTCTATAAGACCTGTGATAGCATCTTTTCCCTCAGTAATTGCTGCAGGAAGGTCAAGCCCCACATAATTTATGCCCTTTTTAGAAAAATCGATTGCCCTTGGAGTATATCCGCAAGGCATATCAACCTTTGTAGCAAAATCCGTCTTTTCAGCCATCGCTCCAATTGTGCGAAATCTTGTCTCAAGCACGATTGAATTAAGGAGAAGTTCCTCTGCATCCATCTCCCCTTGTGTACCCTCAAGCGTAAGTCCCAGCTTATCAGCGATATTTATTGCATCCTGATCTCCTGTGGCTGCCAGCTGAAACAATGTCATTTTCGCAGTATTAAACACAGGATTTATACGCTCCAACAATTCCTGATCAATATTCAATGATGAAACATCCATACAGATAGCTCTCCTTAATAGAAAAATGAATATAAATACACCCCATCTTTCTATTTTACTATGCTCCATCCCTTATAATTCTAAAATTATCATAAAGAATTACGCTAAAAGGCTCTTATTATCATATAACAAGCTCATAGAATAACCATTCCATTAATCCTGTGCATCGGAAAGCGCATCTTCCACTGCATCTATCACGCCCATAGAAGAATATGTGGCGCCGGAAATTGTATCAACATCACTTTTCTGAGCTTCGATCATACTCTGTATCATCTTGGCGCCATCTGTATTTATATCAAAATAATCTTCATCATCAGGAAATTTTACTATCTCTATCTTTTTGATCTGTCCGTCAGAAAGGGTTACTTCTACACCAATCTTTCCGTTGTTTCCCATTCCTTCGCCATAATACACGCCATCTGCCTTCTTTTCCTCAAGCAAAACTTCACCGGCAGCGTCTTCCACATCAGGCATTGCCTCATTTTTCTTTGCCTGGCTATGATTAGTAAGGCTCACTGAAATAAAGAACATTAAAGATACGGTCAAAATCCCTACAGTAGATAGCATCTGCCTTTTAACCATAGTTTTCTTGTCATTCTTAAAGGCTTCCCTATATATCCTGCAAAAAAGATATGTAATGAACAAAAATGAGTATATTGCGACCTTTTCCACATAACCTGCTACTCCGCCTATTGCTTTGGGAAGCATAAATATAAGAACATGAACATACATTAATGCATAAAAAGCATATGCCATTCTCTGCAATTTCTTCCATTTTTTTCCATCCATCTTTTTACGGATAAATTTAAAAGAAGTAATAAAAAGCGGAAGCATCACTGCAAGTAAAGCTATTGAAATCAAAAGCGATAACACAGCATTTGCATTTCCCAGATTAGAAAATGCACGCTTGATAGTCACATCCAGATAAGCCAGACTGTGCTCTATTGCAAAAGTGCCTCCTATTATAGAAAGCTGCGCTCTTACCGGCATAAGTTTTTTGGCGCCAAAACTTCCGGGTGGAAAAACTCCTGCATACATCACAGGTATAAAAAGTGCCCCTGCCACAATACCTGAATATGTGAAATTATAAATTCCCAAAGCCCGAAGTGCCAAAGAAACTGCGCATAGTAAAGCCGCTCCCAAATAAAATGGGAGCGGATGTTTTCTTAGCGTATCGCCTGATATGAGCACAAATGAAAGTACTATAAACAAAGCGAAAACAATGATCATTCTTCCACCGTAACAGCTACATTCGCATAGTTATCACTTGTAATAACTGCGGTGTAACTTCCTTCCTGTGACTTGTCAGCTGTTGCTTCTGCAAAAGCCTCAGCATCAAGATTTACTGAAGTTTCACCCTCTGTCAGGGCTCCATCAAAAATAACTGTTCTTACAGAATCATGTCCTTCACCTACGATATAGGTAACTGTAAGTCCCGGATTCTCAAGGCCTTCAGGAATCTCACTAAGAGTAAAGGTAACCTTTTCTGCATCAGGTTTTCCTGTAACAGTTACATCACGATATACAGGCTTTACATATGTAGGAGCAAATTTGTAAACATAAGCGTCATTCTGATTGATGTAAGTTACTGACACAATGTTTTCTTTTTCAAGCTTTGAGAGCTCAGCCAAATTATCGAATACAACTCTCTTATTGTGGGAATTGTCTGCTTCGATGTTAAAAGAAATTTCATAAGGCTGTACCCAAACGCTCTGGAGGTACTCCATACCTACCTTGATTCCTGATTCGGTCTCTACAATAACACCCTGAACAGCGCCGCTTACTGCAAAGCCTTCATCTTCTCTTGTATTTCTAAGGTATGCTGTAGAAGTTTCTTTTATGTTGAGCTGATAATCCCCCCAGTTAGAACCTGTCAGAAGTTCAACCTCTGCATCTTCTACTGTATCAACTACATTAAGAACTGTTTCTGAATAGCTTGCAGCTCCATTTTCAACTGATACAATCTTGTACTGTGCAGGCTGAGCATCTGCCTTGACAAAGCTATCGTTGAGCTTCTCATACTCTTCAACCTTATCAGCAGGAACGGCAACATTTACATTTTTAACTCCGGTGATATGGTAACCCTCTGCATTTGTTGTCTCATCAACGTAGTCTGTTGCCATATTTTCAAATATCTCATACTTCTTGGAAGTAGCAGAAGATACAGCGTCATAGGAATCTGTGCTTGATACATCTCCACTGTAAAAATCAGCATAGGATAAAGTGGCAGTTCCAAAAACATATTCTGTATTTGGATCAAGTGCTGCTGCAAGAGCAACTTCGCTCTCTTCCACTGTTGTCTGTTCCTGTGCAGCTTCCTGTTCCTCTGAGCTTTCTGCTGTCTCTGTTACTTCTTTTTCTTCTGAAGTCTCCCCCTCCGCAGGCACTTCATTCGAACTTCCGCATCCAACCATTGAAAGCATGATTCCGCTAAGCACAATGGCGCAAATCTTTTTCTTCATAATTTCTCCTCCCGGCTCCAAGAGCCTCATATCTGTGTTTTATGGTTAGCATTTGCTAACAGTAAAGATATTATCATCTCCCCCCAATGCAGTCAATCTGACTAATTGATAAAATTTCTCGTATTCGCCATAACAATTATTTCCAAATGTCGCACCAGTTCTATCACTCCACGTTTTTAAGTGCTTCGCTCATCGGAATCTTACCAATTCTCCTGTACTCCAAAACAGCAACAACAGCGTAGGTGATTATCCCCATAAGGAACATTTTTACGTACACTCCCGGATCAAGCCATATGACCATCCAGCCGCTCATCATCTGCTTTAACATCATCCTGAATATAGCAACCATCACGTAAGACAAGATTGGATATGAGATAAGAAGTGAAACAACAACCACTAACGCAGTGGGTACAATATAAAGCTTTGCAATTTCTTTTTTCGAATAACCAAGAATCTTGGCCATGGAAATGGACTGAACATTTCTTTCAATAATAAGCTTTGACAAAAGATATATGAGAACAATGAACATGATCACAGAGAAACCATCCACCATATACATAAGATTTCCCATAGAGATCATTAGCTGTCTTGACACTCTGGTAAGTGATTCCTCGTCAACGGTTGTTCCGATATACTTGCTCTCAATATCAGTTATTTCCGTATCTGAGAAATAGCCTGAGAAGAACTCCTCACTCATCCCCATTACATCATTTAGATGCTTCTGGCTCATAAACACCGCAATTCCGCCATCATAGTCATATATTCCCGTCACCTTAAAGCCATAATACCTATCCTCGTATGGCTCTTTTAGCGTTATTACATCGCCTTTTTCCAGTTCATACTTATCTGCATAGGATGATGAAACAAGAACTGTTTTTTCATCAAAATCAGCCTGAATATACCTGCTATTTTCTTTTATTCCATATAGTGTCACTTCCTCAACTCTGCTTCCATCACTTCCCGTGGTTTTCAAGCTGGTTGCAGAAAACTTCTCAGCCGTCTTATTGTTGCTTGTTATCTTTCCCTGTAAAAAGACATAGGATATTGCTGCAGACATCTCATCGTCTGAATCCACTGCTCCGGCAGGTATCTGCAACAGATAAATATGTTTTGCCAGCATCGTCTCCGTTATTGTGTTCTGATAGTGTATAAGAAGCGGAGGCAGCATCATTCCAAAGAAAAGAAGCATATTTGCAAATAGAAGTCCTGCAAAAAGAATAATGTAACTACTCTTATTCTGTATAAGAATACGAATTCTGAACCTGTCAAAAAATCTTATGCGTTTATTCAATGCAATTGCAGATTTTTGCTTTTTACCTGACAGATCATGCTTGATCAGTTTAAGTGGGCTTAACGCAAGTTTTTTCTTTAAAATAAAATACGTAATTACAAGCATTATCACCATCGGAATTATTGTGGTCTTCAAAAAAGCTTCCGCGCTCCACACCGTCACATAGGTTGGAAGTGAATAGCTTCCATAATACATTGCTACGCACAAATCTTTAAAAAACGTATACCCCATGACATTGCCGATAAAAGCCGCTATAAGCGTTACTATCAGTGGCATTGCCATATAGTGCCTTATAAGTTCATTTTTCGTATATCCCGACGCGCGAAGTGTACCAATAACAGTCGCTTCTTTATGAATCGTATTGTTTATCGTAACACCAAAAACAAATGCAATGATGATAATAATGATATACAAAAGAACTGACATCATAGCCTTATCTTTTCCCAGGTCATCCCCTGCAAAAATAATAGACTGATTTAAATATCCGGGCACAAAATTCTCAAGAGTAACGTTCTTCGCAATTGATTCCATTAGATCATCGGAAACTTCTTTTTCCTCTTCTTCAGATTCAGGCTTATTATCATAAATCCATGAATAGTTGTACTGAATTTCTTCGCTTGAATACTCTTTGAACTGTTTATCTGAGATAACGGCAACACCAAAAGCTGAAGAATCAAACATCATATCGTTATTACTGTAAAAAAGAGCACTGTAGTCCGATAGTGCCACAAGTCCCACAATGCTATAGCTTTTGCCATCAGAAACCAATGTATCTCCAACACTAAGCTTGTTATTATCCGCATACATTCTGTCTATTGCTATTTCCAAAAGCTCCTGTGGCAGTCTTCCTTCCATCAGGCAGACTTTATCCACTTCTTCCCTGTTTCCATATATTCTTAGCTTTGTATTGTTGTCGAATTCCTTCTCAACATAAAAATTCTCAAATACCGAGACCTTCTTTCTCTCGATCCGTTCTTTCTGCGAATCTGTCAGTCTATCTTCTGTCCGAAAATTCCCATCCTCAACATTGTATTTTTCAAAGCCCTCATTATAGGCCTTTATCATGCTCTCCCCTGCAACCAAAAAGCCGGAGACAAAGCCAATTGATAAAACAAGTAAGATAAAAATAACTATATATTTTCCGATATCCCCTGTAAGTTCCTTAAGGAGCCTTTTATTTAACGGATTTTTCATTTCCTGCTCCTTTACCAGTCAAGCTCTGCAGCTGTTTGTTTTACTTCATTTCTGTAACTTTTTCTGATCACTCCATCCCTTAATTTCACCACAAAATCAGCCATATTCTTGATGGCATCATTGTGTGTGACCATGATCACTGTATTTCCATACTTCTGATTGACTTCTTCGATAAGCGCAAGAATTTCCTTGGATGTATTGTAATCAAGTGCTCCCGTAGGCTCATCACATAAAAGGATATCGGGATTTTTAACGATAGCTCTGCCTATAGCGCATCTTTGCTGCTGACCACCGGAGAGCTGACTTGGAATCTTATTTTGATGCTCTTTAAGCCCCAAAACTTCTATTATTTCATCGATATTTAGTGGATTTTTAGAAAGATATGCCCCAACCTCGATATTTTCCCTGACTGTCAGATTGGGTATAAGATTGTACATCTGAAAAATATATCCAAGATGCTCTCTTCTGTACTCAGTGAGAGCTTTTTCATTCATATCAGACATACTTTTTTCTCTGATTATAATTTTGCCGGAATCAGCATTGTCGATTCCCCCAATAATATTTAAAAGAGTTGACTTACCGGAACCTGATGGCCCAAGAAGCACCACAAAGTCGCCTTTTTCAACGCTTAGGCTTATATCCTTGAGAACTTCTATACGGCTTGCCCCCTCTCCGTAAGACTTCCTGATATTCTGTAATTCCAGTTGCATATTTAGTTCCTTTCAAATACTACTAAGAAACTGCACTTAACACCGTTTCTTATTGCAGCTTGATCATATCTATTCTTTCAACAACTCCTATATCCTCCAGAGCCTTTATCATGCGATATACAGTAGCAGTACCAATAGACTTATCCTTGTTGTGAACTATGCAGCAGATATCTTTGCATGAAGCCCCATCATTTTCAGCTATGACATTTGCAACTATTTCTCTTTGTTTGGTAATTCGCATGCCTTTATCTCGTAGTGCCCTGATTATCTGTTCATTACTCATACACTGTCCCCGCCAATATTCACTGTACCGTCATTAAATAATTAAAAATAAGTTATCGTAACTGTTATTAGCATTTGCCAATTTTCTGCTTGTTATAAGGTTAGCTTCTGCTAACCTTATATTTAAAAGTAAAGCCCGTGTAAAACGGGCTTTGCTCTTTATTCATTAGTAGGATGGCAAACTACCTACTACTCGATTTTCTTGCAGGATCCTGACTTATGACAATTTCCCGCCATAGGACACCCGATACAATGTGTGCCCTTTTTCTTTTCCTTATAGATGTATCCGATTGAAAATCCCAAAATCAGACAAATAACTGCTCCTGCAATAATATTAACCATAACTTTACTCTTTCTTTTTAATCAAGCTTATACTCGAGAACCATTGCCTTCTGATTTCTCTTGATCAAATATACTATAATTCCTGCGAATATAGCAATTGCGATAAGGCCATAAATAAATCCGCTTCCTAAGCTGCCTGTAGTAATAAGTGTACCAATCTGGTATACAAGGAATCCAACTGTAAATCCTGTTGCAAGCTGAAGTGCAATTGCTCCCCAGAGCCACTTTGCTGACTTCATCTCAGAGTTCATAGCACCAAGTGCTGCAAAGCAAGGTGGTGTGTAAAGATTGAACATAAGGTATGCAAGGGCTGCAACCTTTGTAATACCCATAACTGCTGCTACTGCGTTTCCTTCACCGATGAGTTCAAGCTCTTCTGTATCAATAAGGTTAGAAATTGCAAATACTGTAGCGATTGTTCCAACAACATTCTCTTTCGCAATGAAACCTGTGATTGCTGCTGCTGCAAGCTGCCAGCTTACAACTCCGACTACAGGAACAAGAAGATAAGCGAATGGTCCAGCAACTCCGGCAAGGATTGATGTGTTTTCCATTCCTTCCTCAACAGGCTGGAAGCTGAAATTGAAGCTCTGCATGATCTGTACTACTGTATTACATACAAGAATGATAGTACCTGCTTTTACAATGTAAGCCTTTCCTCTTTCAAGCATTGACTTTACAGCAAACATAAGACTTGGAACCTTGTACTCAGGAAGCTCAATGATAAAGAAGCTCTTTCTGTACTTCATGCCTGTGATAGCCTTGATGAGAAGCGCTCCGAGAAGGATGAGAACAATACCGCCCATATAGCAGATAAAACTAACCCATCTTGATTCAGGGAAGAATGCGCCTGCAAAAAGAGCAATAACAGGAAGCTTAGCGCCGCATGGCATAAATGTTGCCAGCATCGCTGTTGAGCGTCTTTCTCTCTCGTTTCTGATGGTACGGCAAGCCATGATAGCTGGGATTCCGCAACCTGTACCAATGATCATAGGAATAACAGATTTTCCTGAAAGACCTACTCTCTTGAAGATAGGATCAAGAACTACAGTTGCTCTTGACATGTATCCGCAATCCTCTAACAGAGCGATGAGGAAATACATAACCATAACAAGTGGAAGGAACCCAACTACAGCACCAACACCACCAATAATACCATCAACTAAAAGTGCATATAAAAGCGGATTAGCATCTGCCATTGCTTCACCAACCATTTCCTTGAAGGAGTCAATCCATCCTGCAAGGATATCAGCGATCCATGTTCCGACTGTTGTCTGTGAAATATAGAATACAAGCCACATAATTGCAGCAAAGATTACAATGCCGAGTACTGGATGAGTTACGATATTGTCAATCTTATCGCCGAAATTCTTATCTTTTGTAAGCACTTTACGCTTTTCAACTTCGCTTACGATCTTATTAACAAATTCGAAACGCTTTCTATCTGCTGCTTCAACAGCTGCCTTATCTGTAAGGTCAACCTCTCCCTGCACATAAGGTTCTTTCTGTCCCTTGCCTTCAAGCTCAGCAGCTGCCTTAACTACTTCCTTAAGGCCTGTCTCAGATGTTGCTACAGTCTTGATAACAGGACATCCAAGCTTTTCTGAGAGGAGCTTTTCGTCAATGGCATTTCCCTTCTTATCATTTGCATCGTTCTTGTTAAGTGCCACGATTACAGGAACACCAAGCTCAAGTAACTGTGTAGTAAAGAACAAACTTCTGCTAAGATTTGTTGAATCAACGATATTGATGATGGCATCAGGATGCTCATTCTTAACATATCCGCTGGTGATACTCTCCTCTGATGTAAATGGAGACATTGAATATGCACCGGGAAGGTCAACTGCGATCAGTTCCTTATCCCCATCATAATATTTCTTCTTGATAACACTTTCTTTCTTGTCAACAGTAACACCCGCCCAGTTACCAATCTTCTCGCTTCTTCCAGTCAAAGCGTTGTACATTGTGGTCTTTCCGCTGTTGGGATTACCTGCCATTGCGATTCTCATAACTTTCCTCCTAAATTCTTTTTTTCATATATTTTGATAGCATATGCTAACATAAATACGTTTACATTAGTTTGTGATAGCAATTGCTAACATTTCGATAAAATTAAATCTTGATAGCATCTGCTAACTGTGGATCAATGTTATAACGGGCATCTTTAATAGCGACAACTAAATTTCTCTTCTTGTCTACAACAGTAATCTTCTCACCGCTGTAACATCCAAGTGAGAACAAAAAGCTCTCCATTTCATCATCGCCCTCTGTATCTATAGAATCTATCATATATTCTCTGCCAAGTTCAGCATTATTAAGTGTCATATAAGCCTCCTAATTCATGTTAGCACACGATAATATTTATTAGCCTTTGCTAACTGCATTTATAGGATATTCTTATCAATAAAAATTGTCAATAAGAAATTTGATTTTTTATTGAATTTTTTGTTGGAATTCATTTATCAGCAGAATGTAACCGTCAAGGTTTAGAAATGTTTGTGTTCGTCTGCGCGGTGATTTTCATAAATTCATAATACAAGAGCATCCTCATCTCAACGCTGTTCGAAACATTCGGATGCTCTTGTATTCTTCATTTTGAAAATCATCCTGCTCGTCCGAGAACTGCACATTTCTAAAACCTTGACGGTTATTCTGATTGACAAATGAATTTTCAATGTTTGTAACGTAAGGAAACATTTTGCGCGAGTGCGCATCCATAGCGAAGCGATTATTATTCAATATATTTTTTCACTATTTCACATCGTTCGCATGAATTACATATCATCACGTATAATCCAATCATATTTGAAAAGTGGTTGGATTATTCCTTTCTCCCAGGTTCTCTGGGCTATTTCTAATTCTTTTCTGATATTTTTATCTAGGCACTGTGGATCTGTTGCTATATCATAGCCTGCGTCCCAGGTGTGACAGGTATCAAAATAATCTGAGGCTGGAGCATAGTAGTATGAAGCGCCATCCACTCTATAGCTCTGCGTAGGAATTATGAATTTGCCTGTAGTTTGTTCCGGATCAAGGCTCTTTTCCATGTTCATTAAAAAGATCCATTTCGATGTTAGCCTCATTTCTTTTCATATCCGGTCATCATGGTGATGATAAAGCATATTACTGTTGCCCATGCAAAAAACTTATGCCATTTCATAAACAATTTTCTCCTTTCCTCTCGTGAGCCTTTCTGGTATTCCAGTCTGATTTCTTCACCTGAGTGGACGTACCTCAGCTGACTACCCATGATGCAGCGCATCGATTCATATGCCTTTATTCCTGTGCAATGACAGGTATAAAATGTTGTCCGGTACTCTTTAAGCCTTTTTGCAGTATCAATGATCTCGGTGATCTCATCATCCGTGTAGTCAGACTTCTTCATCAGATGGAATCCGCTGATAACAGCATCAGGCTGTGATCCATATTTTCTTTCATATTCACCAAGGATATTCAGGATTCCGTTGTGCGCGCATCCCGATATGAGGATTTTCCTGTTTTCCTCGGTGACAACTACATACTGCTCATGCCTGAATTCATCCTGTATATATGAGTCGTCCACTTTTTCTTTTAACCTGGAATTGCTAAAAGGTCGTTTAATAGCAGGCTCATCCATCACAAAAACAGAAATCTTTTCATCAATTACCTGATCCCCATCCTTGTGCTCACCTGTTTCTGGTTGCATTTTGATAATATATGGTCAACATTAAAACAACATTAAAATCCCATAATCTCACCATAAATCATAACAGCATTTCTCACGCATTCCTCGCATGGGCATAAGGGTTTACCATCCGTCATTGTCTTTAAATCCTTGCATTTTAAGGCCCCGCATCTTGTTGCAAATTCTTCCTGGATCTGCCTTGTAATCCCGAGAGTCCCTTTTCCTTCTGTCTTAAGTCCTGCCACCATGCCTGCTCCAATTAGTGCGCCGCAGGTTGCTTCCATATTGCCCATTCCTGCGCAGAATCCTGCTGATATCTGCTTTAGCTGTTCCTCTGCAAGTTCAGTCTGATCGGATAAAACTACTGTCACAGCCTGGGCACAGTTATACTTTCCTGAATTCTTTAATTCAACAGCTCTCTCAGCTCTCTCTTTTAACGTCATGATTTTCCACACCTTTCCTTTATCTTGCATATTCCCTGAGTCATTGTCCCCATTGGACAGAATGAACACCAGGTTCTTTCTTTGTACAAAGCCATAACAATCAGCCCAATAAGAGTTGATGTAAGCATCAGGCTATAAAAACCAAATCCAAACTGTGCTACCCAGTCGGGGAACACACTTCCATTATACGCCCATTTCCATGGAACTTTGAATGTCCAAAAGAGCTTTATAACCTTTCGAAGAGTATTTGTCCCGGCAAATACAAGATAAGTCTGAAAAACCATTGTTCCAAACATCGTCATAAAGAATGCCAGGAATCCATATCTGAACCATTTAGAAGATATCCATCTGGGCGCTGGTTTACTCCTGGAACACTTGCAGTTTTTCCCAAGTACCCAGAAAAGCTGGCCTCTTCCGCAAAATCTGTTACAAAACAGCTTATCTCCACCTGCTATCGCAAAAATCAGCGGTAATATAAAATCAATCATCCCAAGCCACGCAAACAGAATATTAAAGAACCCCAGTGCAAAATAAATAATTGTCCATATCCACAGATAATCATACCAGTGTTTAGTTTTATTTGATGCCATCCTGCACCTCCGCTACCTTGATCGAACCTGTAGGACATGCTCTTTCGCAAATGCCACACCCAACGCACTTCATGACATCTACTACAGCATGGCAGCCTTTATAGATATCTATTGCCTCTCTAGGACACTGCAACACGCAGACACCACAGGCAACACATCTTTTTATATCATTAGCTGCCTTTTTCATTTGTAAATCTTCTCCTTTGAAACCTACTTGTTTTTCTCAGCTGATGGTTTTATTATATGTGGTATAATTTTTATATCAAGTACGCAGTTTTTATTTATCTGGTAAGGAAAAGTATACTATGAGAAAAAAAGAGACAAAAGAACCATTATGTGAAGATATCGCAGGAAAAGATTGTGGATTAAAGAGAGTTATTGATACCGTTGGCGGCAAGTGGAAAATCATGATTCTGTGCATCATCGATAAAAATGAAATAGTGCGATATGGAGAATTACGCCGTTCAATACATGGAATCACCAATACTATGCTTGCTAATTCATTAAAAGAGCTTGAGGCAGACGGACTTGTGGAGAGAAAGCAGTATGATGAAATGCCTGTAAGAGTAGAATACAATCTTACTGAAAAAACAAAAAGCCTCATCCCCATTCTCCTTGAATTGAAAAAATGGGGTGAGGACAATCTGTAATTTTTTGCTAAAATATTCAGAAGTAACTTACATTACTCTATCATATTAATAATCTCCATCGCCTATATACACAGAAAAAATATTAGGTAGGTCACATGAAAACAAAAAATTTAAAAAAAACTTTCACGGATTTAAATAATGGTATTTCCTGTTCTGTGTAACAAGGAATGTCCATGAGAGTATACATGATGCTACTTCAGCCACGGCGACAGCACCCCAGATTCCATTTACTCCAAATTTGATTGGTAAAATGATTACTGATAATAGCTCGAACACCAGCGTTCTCATAAATGAAATGGCTGCAGAAACCGGACCATTATTCTTTCTTTTCAGGATGGCCGAAATTTCACTCACTACTATCCTGCTTACACAAACTTAACTGCTGTTCCATATGCCATGATTTCAGCTGCACTCTGCATGACAGAAGACGATGAGTACCTGATTCCCACAACAGCATCTGCTCCAAGCGCTTCTGCTTCCTTGATCATTCTGTCTGTTGCAAGCCCTCTGGCTTTGGACATCATCTCGTTATAACTTCCAAGCTCACCTCCAACAAGTGTCTTAAGACCTGACCCGATGTCCTTAATGGCGTTGACTGTCTGAATCGTACTCCCTTTTACGAGACCTAGCATTTCAAGATTTCTTCCGCTAACAGTTTCTGTTGTCACTAATAACATGCTTTTCCCTCCTTGTAACTACTACATCTTTAAGTTTATAGATATAAGTATACAACAAAAGAGTTGATTTCTTCAGTCCTTTTGCTATTATGATGCCCATCTCACTTATCTTATCCTCATTATTAGTGCCTATAATAAAAGAAGGCTGAACACACATAGAATACTTAGGATCAACAGATCGTCTTTGGAACTGTCACCGTGTGGTATTCGTTTCGGAAGTCCCAGTGGCTCAAAGAGATTTTTGTTAGCAAAATCAATGCATTTTTCGCCCGTAGCTCTCTCAATTATTCCTGCAAGAATCTGAATTCCAAGGGTAGCATACCTGAACTCACCTGTTATTCCATTACGTCCTCCAAGATAATCAAGGATTGCAAGAGTAAAGTCCTGTGAAGTACACACCTTTTTCCAGGGTTCTGACTTACCCTTATACGGAGCTGTCATAGTAAGAAGGTGCCTGATGGTAACGTCATAGATAGTCTTCTCTCCGCGCTTAACGTTGTAATCAGGGAAAAAATCCATCACCTTCTGGTCCAGATTCCTAATGTAGCCCTTATCCAGAGCAATTCCGGCAAGTAGTCCCATGACGCCTTTGGTCACGGAATTGACATTCATCGCATCCTCAGTCTTAAATCCATGCCAGCAATCATCATAAACAACAGAACCGTCTTTGATGGCATAGATCTGGCAGATATTTGACTCATTGCCCGTACTGTTTTCAATGTACTTGTGAAGCTGTTCTTTGTTCATCAAAAAAGCCCTGGAATAAATCCAAGGCTCTACAAGCAATAATATAAATATTAAAAACTACAAATAACAGTAATAATATACCATTATTTGGCTTCTTTGTAAAACAATCTTAATCGTTTCCCTTAATTCCATAATCATGTCCGCAGCATTTTTTATATTTTTTTCCGGGTGTTTGACAGTTAAATTACATCAGAAGTCCTTACAGGCCACATCTGGCCTGTATTTTTTTGTCAAATTTTTATTCTTATTATATAGTAATATATAGTGATACGTGATATAATAAGGACTGGGGGTATTTATTATGAAACTCACAATCTCAAAGTCCAAGAACTCAGAATCATTCTACATATCCAAATCTTATATCGATAATTCTGGAAAAAGCACCACTGCTACAGTTCGTAAACTCGGTACTCTTGCTGAATTGATAAAAGATCATGGTCCAACTCGCGATGATGTTATAGCCTGGTGTCGCAGTGAAGTCGCTGCTGAAACTCAAAAGTATAAGCAGGCTCGTAAAACAAAATCCGTTCAGGTTGTTTTCCACGCTGATAAGGA
>NZ_FOKR01000014.1 GCF_900112195.1 Butyrivibrio sp. YAB3001 | reverse complement strand
TTGTTTCTTCTCAAACAAATTAAAAGCTTCAAGGGAAAATGTAGAGAATGTGGTAAAACCTCCACACACCCCTGTCTTCCAGAAAAGAATGGTATTATCAGATACACTTTCTCGGTTACTGGTAATTCCAACAACGAATCCAATTAGTATGGCACCGAGGATATTTGTAATCAGAGTTAATATCGGAAAATAAGTCTTAACAGGAATCAGACTTATTGCATATCGCGCTACTGCACCCAAGGCACCACCAAGTGCTACAAATAGAAAATTCATATCAACCTCTCTATTGTCATATATACTGAAATATATATTTCTTTAAACCGAATACCCCAAATTAATATCAAATGGAGCAATCAGCAATTTTTGCAAATCTTTATTGTAATTGTCGAAAAAGATCTTTATGGCCTTGCCATAGTTTTCTTTAGTATCAAATTCCCAATATGAATAATACTTAACACACTTTACAATCTTGGTTAACTCCCTTGGAGGCTCGCCAAGCTCGATTCCATCTATGGTGTAAAATCTCTTGAAAAACTTGAGTGATATGCAACCTTCACATTTAAGCTGATTTGTGCTCATTTCCTCAATCATAGATTCAAATTGCTCGAGTTTATTGGGCTTTACCTGAAAAAGTTTCATCTCGATAAAGGTCTTGTTCATTACGCGTCCCCCATAGTTTCTTCTCCTGAATTCATCCCTATTTTGCTCACTTTATCGCCTTTAATGTATGCGTTGCTTCCCAGTGTTTTAGTTCCTCAATCTGAGTGAACCCTGCCGCAAGAAGAGCCTCTTTTTCATGCTCGACCGTAAGCGGAGTATCGTAGTGATAAAAGACATCATTAGGAAGATTCTGTTCTTGCCTTATACGTAACAGTTCCTGTCGAAAATGGTTTTCTTGTTCATTAATATCAGCAAAATAATCTGTAAGAACAAAATATCCGCCAGGCTTAAGAGCTTTTTTCAGTTTTACATACAACGGTATCTTTTCCTCTTTTGTAAAATGATGCAACGACTCTACAGAAACAGCTGCATCAAACACTTCTTTTCCAAAAGGAACATCAAAATACGATCCACAGATTGTTGTGATATCTTTATCTGAAAACTTCGTTCTGAGCGATTCCAGCATAGCCTCTGTCAGATCTATTCCTGTGACTTTGGCATAAGGATTAACAGAAAAATACTCTTCCAGTTCAAGCCCCGTACCACAACCAAGATCCAAAACGCTGGCCATTTTTACCACAGGTAAAAGCGATGCAGTGTATTTATAAAACGAAGATGCCCCTTCGATATTACTTTTCATATGCTCATCATATCCATCTACTCGAGCAGTAAAAAAGTCATCCATCTTTTCAAGCATTATTTCGGTACTCCTTAGTCAGTTTTAACTGAAATATATTTTCCGAGTTATTTTACTATGCACTACGCCGGTTTCTTCGTCAGATACAGCACATAAGTATCCCGGAACTCGACTTTATCTCCGCCCGCAAGCACCACACTCCGAAGTCCTTCGAAAAACTTCGTTTTATAGGGTTCTGGGATCAAAATGTGATCGCTGTGCGTGCCGCAATACATCACATATTCATCTGCAGAAAAAATGCGTTTTCCGTAAAAATCATGCCGCGTCAGATCCGCATAGCCGTAGTCAGTCGCATGAAGATAGTCAAAAGGCTCCTTCATGTTTTTGTATTCCGTCACCGGTTTATAATACTCGTCGTAAACCTTCTGGATATTGTTAAACAGCTCCTCATTGGGCGATTTATAATCCCCAATCAGAAACATCATCGCCAGCGTTCCCCCTGGCTTTAGCAGTTCAAACGTCTTGGAAAAAGCGACCTTCTCCGGAATCCACTGGATCGTCGCAGCAGAGTATATTACATCATACCTCTGTTCACCGAAATCATGCGTAATGAAGTCGTCATTCACAATGTGGAAATTCGGTCTTGTATCGTATTTTTCTTTCATCTTCTCATAGAGATGCTCCCCGAGCTCAATGGCATTATAATCACAGCCGGTATCCAGAATCGGATCCGTCGCCTGGCCTGTTCCCGGGCCGATTTCCAGCACCTTCGTTTCAGTTCCGATACCGGCTTCCCTGATGAAATATTCGAACAGTTCCGCACTGTAACGGGGTCGAAACTTATCAAACTGCTCCGGGATTGTGTCAAACACCTTACGATATTCCATTGGCTTCTTCCTCATCTCGCTGTATTTTTCATTCTGCCCCAAAATCGTATCTCCTCACTCATTTATCTCAAAATTTAAGAATGTCTCTCAAACAATATATTGTTTACCTGCTCCGTAAGATATAACTCTGTATCTGTCTCTACCAGATTATAGCTATCTATCACTGTCTGATCATGCTTTTTCAGCACTTCCTCGTATCCGTAAGCCGTATCCTTCTTCTTTGGAAATCGTATTGAGCTGTTGAAACTGTCTACAACCATGAGCCCTTGTCTGCGGCAGATAGCTGTCCATTCATCCTTTGTATAAAACTTGATATGACCGTCCTTTTTAAGCCGCATGTAATCGTCAACGAATCTTTCCGTATCACACTCATTAGGGCATGGATCCGATATGAACAGCATCCCACCACTTTTCAAAACCCTGCTCACCTCTCCGATACTATGTTCTATATCCGGGAAATGATGCAAAGCATATCTTGTCACAACCAGATCAAAGGTATTCGCATCAAAAGGAAAATCAATGCCATCATAACTTACAAATGACAAATTCTTTATCCCTTCTGCGACTGCTCTTGCCCGATTTGCTTCTAGTGCTGAATTTACAATATCCAGACCGATCACATCACAGCAAGGATTGTTCTTCGCAATCGGAAACGAAAGATATCCGCTCCCGGTTCCAAGGTCAAGTATCCTCATACCTTTATTCACATTAATAAAGCTTAAGATTCTCTCCAGGTGTTCAGAATCCTGTGTCTGCCTGTTATAAAAATCTCCTACAGCAAAGCTTTTTTCGAATTCTTTTCTTGTGTCAGCAATACTTGATCTGATATCCATCACAGATGTTTCTCCATAACGTCAAAGCACAGATAATCCCCGTTTTCGGTTTCAATCATGTTATATTTTGTAGCTACATAACCGCGTTTAAGATATATTTGTTTAGCCGGTAGTGATGCATCAAGAATAATATGATCATGCTCCTTACTTATCATTTCTTCAGCAAAATTCATTAGCGCTCTACCATATCCCTTGTGTTGAAAATCCGGTAGAACAAATAGCCTGTTAATCTCATTATCGGAAACGGTAACGGTTCCAATTATAATCTCATCTACTTCAAGTACAAATACCTTTTCAGCATCGATATCCGCTTTAATTCTGTCATCTGAATGGTGGTCACTGAAAAAATGCACTGCTCCACTCGGATAGTACTTGGGGTAAACTGACCATATAGTTTTCTGGGTTATATTTTTGACAGAATCAAAATCCGTCTCTTTTGCAGCTCTGATCATTTCTTTTTCCTCTTTGGTTCCTTTTCGGGCAGTTCTGCATACATACCTTCAAGCAATTTTGCAATCAAACCCGTATCCTCAAATTTGTCAAATACGTGCATCAGTGTTTTTGATCCTTCATACGGATAACGCAGTTCGGACTCCGCAAGCAGTCTGTCAGATGTCGGCGTTCTCTTTAAAAACAGTTCATTATTACAAATATCACCTATCAGCTTACCATTAAAATATACAAGATATCGTGCTATACTCTGAATCAGTATTCATTCCAGTGAATCCTGTCTTGAGGATTGATCTCTATCTGTCTGACTGGTTTGATTCCCTTCAATGGTCTTCCGATTCCTATAAAACACGGCATGAAATAATCCTCCGGATATTTCAAAACTTCTCTTGCTTTTACATATGGTAGTACCTTCTCAGAAAAGATGCCTTCTTTACATCCAAAGTAATGATATGCATCTACACTGACTATGGCATCGAAATACTCTTCAATATAATAATGCTTAAACATATGCACAAACTTTAACACGCTATTCTTCACTTTTCACTCTTATACCACGGATGTATCCCGACGATTTCAAACCCAACTGAGCAGGCCAGCCTCATGGAAGCTTCATTTCTTATGTCGCACCCCCATATCGGAGTCTTTCCTCTTGATAAAATTTCTTTTACCATTTCAGCGGCAACAATCCGTCCGTATCCTTTTCCGCGACATTCCTCTGCTGTCTCTACGCCGATATCCACATACTCTTTTGAAACACCTGAAGCAAATGCACAAGCCATCATCTGTCCTTCCTCAACAAGACAATATCCGAAGCCGTTCTCAATAAACTCTTCTTGATTTGGCCATGAGAAAGAAGGAATGATCTTTCCCTTCATCAATTCATAATTATCGTGTGATATTTCCTTGAGCTTAGCATCCAGCGTGTGCGGAATAATGTATTTTTTTCCTGCAAACTCCAAAATATACCTCTCGTGTTTAGCAACCGTTGGAGTTCTAAGTATCATCTCCTCTAAGTGAGAGTCGTTCTCGGTTTGAAGTGCCATACGTCCCGAATGACCTTCCGGAGGATCCTGCATCAACTTCATAGTTTCTTCAATAAAGTTCTCGTCATAACTCCCCAGGATATTGGCGAATCCGCAATAATGCCACACTAATGCTGCTGTTGGTGCCTCGTCATCATCGACAAATATCTCGCCCGTTTGAATCCCCTCTAAAATGGACAGTGGGTATACTTTCTCTATTCTGATCTGATCAACCAAATGGTTGATTTTTCTGTAATCTGTAAGTTTTATCATTATTCCTTATTCCTTCACTTGCAGTTCAGCAATTGATATGTAGTGTTTTACCATAAAGTTCTCAGAAGCCTCTTTTTGTAGCATCTCCATGTGATCTTTATTCCATGCATCCAGCTGCTTTGGTGACATTGATGCCCCTACGCCTCTGCAGGCCCGCATTCTTCCATGCCACCCCTCTTTTGTGAACGGAATATCAACTCTGAATTGCTCTTGCGATAATAAATCAAAATACCTCAAGTACTGCTCCGGCACCCAGACAGGATGAACTGTATCACCATAAGCTGTCCAGTTTGGATTATGCTTTAAAATGATCTCTTCACTTTTACCTGCTATCGGATCTTCATATGGAAGCCACCCCATGTAAAGAATCAGAAATTTGCCTTTCGATTTAAGCATTCTTGCAAAGTTTGGCGCCGTAATATCATGGTCAAAGTACCATATGCACTGGCTTGCCGTTATCACATCAAATGTATTATCAGGAAAAGAAACTTCTTCTGCCCTGGATGTAAAGAAATCGATCTTCATCCCAGCTTCCTCAGAAAGTTCTTTTGCCTGCCTGATCTGATTATCGGCAATATCAGTTCCCGTCCACTTCGCGCCGTACTTATACATGTTCCTCGGAAGTACCCCTGTGCCGGTTCCTATATCAAGTATCCTCTGTCCGTCCTTACACAAACCCAGCTGCAAAATGTACTCATAAAACTCCTGCGGATAAATGTCCCTGTACTTGGCATAATCTTCTGATGTTTTGCCCCAGTCAAAGGGCCTTCCTTTATCAATATCCTGAATTATCATCAGCCTTCTCCAGCATCATCACATCATAACAGAGATAATCTCCATTCTCTGTTTCAATCCTGTTATACTCGATCTCTTTATATTTCTTACATCTTCCAGATTATTCTGGTCAGCCAAAAGTATTTTCACTTTTCCCTCCTTAGTACCCCATTGCTGTACGTACTTCGCTCATCTTTTCTTCTCCCACAAGAATGCTTAAAAGAGAAAATGCAACTCCCGGAGCAGTCTGTGGACAATATGATGTGATGATATTATCTGTCTGAACGATAGGCTCATTTATTACCTCAACACCATATTCACCTAGTTGTTTCTGCCTGTTTCCACTATTTAAGTGATATGTTGTTGCTTTCTTTCCTGTCAGGATTCCACTATGAGCAAGTGCCAGAGCTGCAACGCAGACAGACCTGATCCGCACACAGAAAAAGGTCTGTTTTTCACTGCTTTTGCATTATGCACATTAATACTTTAGAACGTAATATAAAAAGTTATAAATCCAATCCAGCTTTATGCGCCTGGATATGCTGTAGCTTTCTTGGGATGTTATAAAGCTTCCCATCCTTAATCAGTTTTGCTCCTGTCTGGTGATAATAAAATGAGATTCCGTTCTCTTTACACTGTAACCATACCTTCTCTACCCATTTATAATCGCAGACCCTTGCATTTGCTCCTGACTCTCCACCTACGGAAACCTCCTCGATGAGCGGTCGCCCATCGGAAGTCCTGTATTTTTCGATATATGGACTCAAATCCACCTCAGTCAGCATAGGTTCTATCATCACGGCATGATGGAACAATGGAAGATCCAGATAAACCGGAAGTCTCTTATCCAGCATATCCTGATTCTCACAGGTAACGGCTATCGTAACATGCTCCCATCTGTTCCCCCATCCTGCAGGGAGATGATCTGCAATACGCTCAGGTCTTTTAGTAATCATAAAGAATGTACAATCTGAACGCTCATGCATCATTTCCCAGGCATCTTTTCTCCATACATCTGCATCGGGATGAAAGAAATCTGAAGAAAAACATGTATAAATGTGTGACCCGCATGGAACCTTATACATACCCTTATACTGTCCTGACCTTAGTTTTCGTATTGGGAGATTAAAGTTATCTGTCTTATGAAGGACTGTAGGGTCCTTTCCTATGGACTCATCTCTCCGGTAAACATAACAATGTAGGCACCCTGTACTTGCTCTGGTGCATCCATGCCACAGATTCCAGTTAAGTGCCAGCGGAGGCCGTGGATCATTGTGTTTTTCCTCAAAAAACGATAATTGCTCCATCATGAAAACCATCCAGCTCAGAGAGCTGTTCTAATATGAAATCCAGGTACTCTTTAGTTGATGCCATAGGTTCGTTCTTTTCCTTTTTTGAAATCAATTCTTAATAAAGCTTTTCCGTTAGGAAGAGACTCTGTCTCCTCCAGTATCTTCTGATATCCTGCGCCTTCCATCACAGAAACAAGCTCGTCCTGTTCCATCTGGCTATGTACCTCATCAAGCCTGTCAAATACATGGATGTATGGCGAATCTGAAACCCAGTTCTTTTCATCTGTATTAATCTGAATTACGCAAGACACGTAATCAGGATCAACCCGATGTACAGCAACTACAAATGCCTGATATCCAATGTATTCTATTAGCAGATTTGCAATTAGTAGCTGTGCATTAGGCAGCTTTGATGTATCTTTTATAAGATCAACCTGAAGGCACTGCAATACGCCTGACAAGTCTGTATAGCGTCCAGAGACAGCTTCAAGGTACTCTTTATTTATATCTATGCCATAAACAATCTGATACTTTTCTTTGCTGACATGTTCTAATCCATTTCCACCGGCTATGCCAAAAATCATTGCCTTGTTTACTTGATAAGCATCAAACTGCTCTTTCATCATTTTGTTAATGGTCTGCAGCTGCTTTACAGAGTCCAGGCTCATATGCTTTTCATAATCATCAAGTTTTATCTCTTCCCAGGGATTGTTCATTTCTCTTTTACCAAAACCATGCATTCTTCCGAGTCTTCAAAGCCACATTTTTTATAAAGGGGCCTCCCCGCCTCTGTTGCATCAAGGCTGATCTCTGTTGCTCCTTTATTCCATGCATCATCTATAAGGATGTTGACCATTTTCATTCCTATACCCTGCTTACGGTATTCCTTAGCAGTATACACATTCATAAGATGAGCCCGCTTGCCTGATGGATGCGAGAATGTCGGCATAACACTAAAATAGCAGATTGTCGCACAGCCGATGACTATTTCTCCATCCAAAGCAAGAACCGTGGTCTGATCTCCCTCAAGGAAGTATCTCCTGCTTTCCTCTACAAAACTCTCAGAATACCGGTAATCTGCATCAAGAGAATTAACTTCTTTTAACATTTCCAGTCTGCTGCTCATCATGAGATCAATATCTTGTTTGTCTGCAATCCTTATTTCCATCCCAACTCCTGCTTTACCATTTCAAGCATTCTTCTATCTCTTTTGATCATGATTTCATTGAAATAATCTTCACTAGAATACGCTGCATTAGTCGCAATAGCCTCATCTATATCCACTATTTTCAGCACGAACCCCGCTTCGTCCTCATAAGCATCCAAATCCTGTTCGACAGCTCGATCCTCAACATCGCAGAAGTAGTAATAATTCTCCTGTTCAAAGATTTCACCATCCTTTACGGTGCTCTTCTGTCTTCGCAATACACTTCCATATTCCCTGATAGATTCAGGAATTACAACAAGTCCTACTTCTTCCCTAACCTCTCTGATGAGCGCTTCTTTCTTGTCTTCATCATCATGGATTCCTCCTCCAGGGAACTTGTAATATTTCTCTTTCTTGCTGTAGACTAGGGCAAGTTTATCATTTTTTATAATTATCGCCCTGGCTGAAGGTCTGCGAAAAACTGCATCTGTTTCTTTATAATCTTTAAGATCAATTTCAAATAACTGTTTCATACTCTTTTTATCACCATTTATATGTCCTCACAAAACTCTATTATTTCCTTTTTCCTTGGCCCCACGTTTTCCTTATACTCCACAGAACATAGCCCCAGACTCTTTACCACTTGAATCTCCAAATGTCCGTAAAAGTGCTCGATACTATGAATAATCCGCTCACATTCAGGCATACTTGGCCCTGTTCTAAGGGCTATAGAGTAGCCTCTTTTACCTGGCCTAATCGTTGCATGTGGCTCATGGGTATTACACCATGGGGTACATCTGTCTATAAAAGCTTTATATTGTCCGGGAATATCAGCCCAGTACGATGGAGAAACTGAAAATATCACATCTGCAGCATCAAATTCATCCATGACTACCTATATATCATCCTCTATCACGCACTTGGCAGTACTGTGGCACGAACGGCATCCTTTGCAAAAGCTGAAGGTATAGTCATCAATGCAAACGCTTTTCACATCATATTTCTTGGACAATTCCCGTGAAACAATGCTCACTATTTCCGCTGTAGCTCCGTTTCTGACCGGGCTGCAGTTAATCACTAATGCTTTCATTCATCTCTCCATCTTAACGATATATTCAGGTGTACCTTCTTCTAACTGTCTATCTCCCGTTCTGCAGAATCCATGAGTCTCATAGAACTTGATTGCATCATGATTCTTTTCCAGTGTCCACAAGAACCTGACTTCATATTCCTTCTTTGCAAACTCAATTAATTCAGCCCCAATGCCCTGCCCCATGAAGAAATAATCAACATAAAGCTCCATTACTTCATTATTCTCAATATGAATTAATCCCTTTACTATCTCATCTTCTTCATATACCCAGATATTCTCAAGAATCTCTGGGTTGGAATACTGCTCAGCTACAGGGATCACCTGCAGCTCTCCGAAAGAATATGCGTCATTATGAAAAATAGAACGATACTTCATTCTTTTTACAAATACCAGAATCTCTGCAATCCTGGACAAATCACTTTTATTGGCTCGTCTGATCATTATTTTTTCCTTTTTTCGCTATTAGTAAAATCCCTGACACTGCTAAAACAAGCCCACCTATCACAGCAGTAATAATGGTACCTGCGCCATATTTTCCGGCAAGGAATATAGATGTTGGGCCATCAGCACCACCTATGATTGTATAAGAATGGGGTTTAGTTGTGTAAAGAGTTACTGCTATCCACAGCACTCCTGCAATGGCCGCCATAACTCCAAGAATAATTCTTCCAACCCTCTTATGAATGGCAAGCTTTATAAGAAGGCACAAGATAATAAAGGCCACAAAAGCCACTGCATTTGGAACTGCGGAATAGTAGTACCAGGGTGCTGAATTGATCTCATACGCTTCAGGGTGATTTATGAAATCCCTATACGCAGCAAAAAGACTTTCTACAAATACTCCTGCTCCAAATACAATTATCAGGTTTATCAACATATTAAACTTCTTCATTACCCCTCCAACAATTATCAGATATTTACCTTCTACTATATCTGTTTTCACACAATAAAAAAAGCCATCTGACAGTTTTTTATCTGCCAGATGACTCGCAAAACTCCTTGTTTATGCTAACTCAAGTCTGTCTCTCACAAAACATCCTATCCGCTCTATTTAAGCACGATAATATTCCAATTTTATTTACTATCCGGTAGAATTTTCTCCTCAACTCGTCCTGCTTGTATAAGCATAGAAACACCGATTACAATAACAAGCAGAACTGCAACTGCACCGGATATGATCGTCATTGTCATCGAGAACCTATCACCTGCATCTCCGAATGTGCCGAGCATGGATCGTTCCAGTGACAATAGTGCCACAATAGCACAAGCCATGGATATATTTCTTAGCATTATCATTGATGGATTTTTCCTTTTTTGAGCTTTTACAAAGCTTATAATAGCTTGAATAACTATGTAAAAGGTGTATGCTGCGATAGTGATCATTACAATGGTATTATATTTTGGGTTACGCTTTTCAGCTATGCCCATACATACAATACCCGATACCACGATAGCCAGAAAGATCATGCCAGTGCCGATTACTTTCATCATTCTTGATTCTGACTTCCTCCGCTTTTTGCTTTTCGAAGAAACAACTATAAATCTCATTTCGGACAAAACCAGATAATAAGCAAACATAGACGCAAACCAGAATGAATGGTATTTGATTCCCATTACCCCGTTAAAAATTGCATATACAGCATTCCATCCCAGACTCATAGTTGTTGTTATGAACAGCCTAAATACAGGATCCCTAAGAATCCTGTGTCCCACTTCAGTACTATATATTTTTTGGATCAGCCGCTTCATATGCCGCTTACGGATGGTAGGGTCAATCCGCTTCTATATATGGTCGTATGCATTTTGTGATCACTCCTGCTATCTCATCTGTTTTTTCAAGACATTCGGCCTCCAGCCATTGCTTTATCACAGCGACAATCCCGCTGATATAAAAATTTATCGCATACCTGCGCTCATTCTCCGGATAATGAAACCTTTCAAGTATCGGATTAAAAACATGCTTGTACAATCCTTCATACTTACCTGCCGATTGCATGCCTCCAGGACTGTTAACTGCGGCCGCAAACACAAATCTGTTTTCCTTTACAAAATTCAGATAAGGCATCAGATAGTCCTCTTTGATAAGGATCAGATCATCAAGTGCGGCTTCTTCTATTCTCTCCGAGAACAACTCCTAATACCATCATCGGTGTTCCGCTTCCGACCACCTGCATACACAAACACATTCCCAGACCCATAAACAAGGCTGCACATATGCCAAAAGTGTAGGTAAAAACCGCAGCCGGCATTTTTGCCTTTCTGTCAAGCTTCTTTAGCGTAACCACCTTGGATGCATCTTTAGGTGCATATTCGCTGGCCAAAGCCTCTGCATAAGTTTTATCTGTGTTCATAATCATTACCTCCTGTGATGTAGTGTTTTGTTTTATGACTTCATTCTACCTAGGAGGAATGTTAAACTGAACAACACAATTTCAAAAAAGTGTTGTTTTCAATAATAAATTATCTTACAGATTTAGTTTTCAATACCAATATCATTGACAGTCAATAACTAGCTTTTCAGTTCTATTCACTGAAGATACAGATATAGTAATCTTACTCGGCTGTTGACCGGAACGAATCACAGCCTGTGCTTTTCCGAGATATGTAGAGTGAGTATTTCCTATAAAAGATTCTTTTGGCGCGGGTCTGGCTGACCCAAATGCAATCAGCTCTCCTTCTCCGTCCACCTTGATGCGAAGCATCTTGTCGCATGATGATTTTGTTATATTCTTATCACCTACAAGATCAATGTCAACAAAACAGCTGTCCTCTCCATTGGCAACAAGTTTTGTTTTTGAGGGAGTAAGCATTATCCGTGTCTCGCCTTCATCGGTCAGCAGTTCTTTTTCTCCAATAAGTCTGTTTTCTGTATCGTAAGACTTGGCAGTTATTGTTCCTGGTACATACATGATATTTTTAAAATCAGCTTTGTATTCTTTGGTTTTCTTGCGGCCATAGCTTTTACCATTAACCAATAGCTCTACATAAGCTCCTGTTGCATATACTCTTACTTTGTTTCTTTTTCCCTCACATCCCGGCCAGGTCCAGCTTGCGACTCCATCATTATCTCTCCACATGCTGATGGAGTTCTTTTCTCCTGCATGACTCATTGGTTCAACACTTATTTCAGGGATGTCAGTCATATGCCATATCATGCGGTTCCATTGCATTTCTGGTCTCATTTTACCGCATATATCTATAAGCCCGGGACCACCGGAGATGATAAGGTCACCAGCATCCATTTCTGACTTATACTTAACAGTGCCTATACCGGACTCACCCAGATAGTCCCATCCTGTCCAGACAAAATCTCCTATAAGATAGGAGAGTTTTTCACAAAGCTTCCAGTTTTTATATATACTTCGGGGAAGGGTCTCCGAACCAACTATCACTCTTCCTGGATATTTCTTTCCTTCTGAAATATATCTGGAAGTTGCATAATTATATCCATTGATATCAAGGATTCCTTCAAGGCGGGCAGTAACTTTATCTGCATCTTTTCCGGACGCCATTTTGTCCATGATGTCTCCCATGTGATTCATCAGCATATTGAAAAATGAACTTGTAGGCATATTGTCCATGGACTGGTTTCCTGAATTATTACCATCTTCTTTTCCGTATAGGCCTTTTCCTTTTGCTGCCATTGTTGCGAGCATCAGATTGATTCCGGCAGTAACGCATCTTGTTGGATCAATTTTCTTTACATACTCAGCAAGTTCTTTAGCCATATTGGCACCGCTATCCAGGCCAAGTTCTGAGATTTCATTGCCGATGGAATACATGATTACTGATGGATGCGAGAAGTCCTTACGGATCATTGCCAAAAGGTCTTTTTCCCAATTTGCCTTAAACTCTTCATTCGCATAATCGTATGGGTTTTTGTGGATCAGCCAATGGTCAGCAAATTCATCCATTACGTATACTCCATATTTATCACAGGCATTAAGAATGGCCTTGGAGCATGGATTATGTGCACTTCTGATCGCATTAAAACCTGCTTCTTTATGTATCCTGATCTTCCTGTCTTCAGCTTCATCAATTGCCGCAGCACCTAATATGCCGTTATCGTGATGTATGCAGCTTCCACGCAAAAGAACTTTCTTGCCATTAACAGTTAATCCATTAGCACTGTCCCAGCTTATAGTCCTAAAGCCAAACTTCAGCGAAGTTTCATCAAGAGACTGCTCGGCTTCAAAAAGCTCAATAGACAGATCATATAGTGTCGGGGTGTCCTCATCCCATAATGAAGGGTCATCAACTTGTATTTCTGCCTCGAACTTCCCATCCGTTACCTGAGATAATGTGTCAGCAACAAGTGTTCCGTCTTTCGAAATGCAAAGCTTTACTGCTTCTCCACCTGTGACTTCACCCTTGATAAATGTCCTTCCATCGGCTTCTGCTTTAACAAATACAGAATCGGGAACTATATGTTTTTTATTGCCTACATACAGTTTTACATTTCTATATATGCCGCTTCCGGAATACCATCTTGAATTGGGCACGTCTGAGTTATCTGCCACTACCTTTATAGTGTTTTCTTTTCCCAAAATGATTTCATCATTTATAGGGACAAAGAAATTGGAATATCCATATATATTGCTGCAAACTTTGTTTTCATTGACATATACAACAGCTTTCTGATACACCCCCTCAAACTCAAGGATGACGCTCTTGTTCCTCCATCCTTCATCAGCAGCTATTGTCTTTTCGTATATATATTTTCCGCCGGCAAAATAGGCGCATGCCGCACCGGAAGGATTATCTTTCGAGCGGTTTTCATAAAGCATTGCATCATGTGGCAATGTCACAGTCTTTTTATTGTTTTCACTGCCCTCTTTAAAAAAGGACCATCCTAAATTAAATGATCGTGCTTTCATGTGAGTCTCTCCTATTGTTAAGCGGCTTTCTCAAGTGTTGCGTTTTCTTCTTCAACCTTCATAAATATAAGACATACTGTAATCAGTACAGTCAGAATCAGGGGAATTGCACCATATATGAATTTTATCATATTGAGTACTTCCGGTGTCTGTACTTCTGCTGTTCCAACATATCCCGCTGCAAGCTTCTGCGGAAATGATAAATACCTCTTTTGTTCCATTTTTGTAATCCTCCCATGTATTGTTTATGATACAAATAATATATTAAATACTATTCACATTGAATAAAATGGCATATATGATACAATCAATTCATTATATGTATCATATTCGACTTTAGGAGGGAAACATGTTTGTTTCTTTATCTACAAAAAATTCAGACCTAATAAAAAAGACTGAGGCAAACTACTATCAGGACAGGATCTCCATAAATGGACCTATCAGGCTAACATTTGAAACAGTCCACCCTGATGATCCTGAACAAAATTTCATAGTTACTATCATGGAGCCCAATGCTTCTTTTATGTCCGTAATGGATCGTGATGATCCTAATAATCCCACAAACAGAAAAGGGCTTCATACGCATGAATGTTTTGAGTTAATGTTTGTGATTAAAGGCGAAATGTATCAGAACATAGAATACAAACGACATGTATATCCCAAAGGTAGTCTTTGCCTCGTGAATAAAAAGATACACCACGCAGAAGAATTTTCAACGGACTTTCGCTGTGTGTTTTTGATGATGACTACAGAACTAATAAATTCAGTTTTCTTTCCTAATGCGCCATTCATTTTTGATGAAAAAGAAAAGTTAAAGAGCTCTGCAATAGAAAGATTCTTTCATCAAAACACAGTCGGTACTGATTTTGACCGTAGGGAGTATATAGATTTTATTCCGGTTTCTGGTTCTCAGGGAACGTATGAAAATATGTATAGGAAATTCGATAATCTTACTGCACATATGCTGGCTCCGGAATTGGGGAGTACATTCGCAGTAAGAGGTATCATAATGGAGATATTTTACGATCTTATGAATCCCGGATCTTATAGTACAATTCCTATAAGTATCGGATCTGATAAGGAGTTCATGATATTTGACAGTATCAATTCCTTGATGCTTCGTCATAATGGCAGGATAAGCCGTTCACAGTTAGAAAAAGAATTATCCTATTCTGGTTCGTATTTAAATGCTATATGTAAGAAATACTCAGGATTAAACCTGTTTGATTATGGAATGAGAATATGCATGGAAGAAGCATGCAGTCTGTTATCCGGTACCAGGGCGAATATTGCAGACATATCAGAATCCCTTGGCTTTACCAACAGAAGCCATTTCTATTCTATTTTTAAAACACATTATGGGATGACTCCCGCTGAATTCAGGACGATCAAAAAAGGAAACTTCTTATAGAATGGTTCCTTACCTTTGGCTGCCATCAGACACATCTTTACCTTATAGCCTGGCTTAGCATCTGCTTTAATTCTATCAATACAGGTCTCAACAAGCATTCTCCCTATACCCTGTCCCTGATATTCCGGATCCACGATAACATCAGATAAAAAAGCTATATATCCTCAATCCCATATAAATACTGGGTTTCCGACACTTTTATAAAGACAAAATCCACGGCAGATGCCGTGGACTTTGTCTACAGTCTGAGACTCCGGAAACAAAAGCTCCGGAGTCTTTTCAAATTGAAGGCATGACCTTCAGGGCGCCATATCTTTCTGTTATCTTAGAAGCTGCATTGTTGGCTCTTTGCAGCATTTCCATAATTGTTTGTCTTGATAGATCAAGCCTGTTCTCAGCACCTTCCTCCTTCATATGATCCAGACAGGAATCGATGATGCAACCCATGAAGGTATCTCCCGCGCCGGTTGTATCGACTGCATTGGGGTTTGGAGTAGATGGACACCTTACAGTCTCATCACCATAGTATGCGATGCTGCCAACCTTTCCGAGAGTCGCGCACACAAGGGCGATATTGAACCTTTCCCGGATCATCCTGATTCCTTTGTCTATGTCACTTTCCCCGGTGAAAAACAATATCTCATCATCAGAAATCTTCAGGATATCGCAGCAGGACAAGCCATATTCCATCTTCTGCCTTGCAAGGTCTGGGCTGCTCCATAAGGGTTTCCTTATGTTGGGGTCAAAGCTGATGACAAGGCCCCTTTCCCGTGCAATGCCGATAGCCTTTTTAGTGGCAGCTTCCCCGCATTCAGAAGTCATAGACAAGGTCCCGAAATGAAATAACTTTGATGAAGCTATGAGTCCTTCATCGACATCCTGCTCTGACAGCATCATATCTGCGCCGGGATTTCTGTAAAAAGAAAAGTCCCGATCTCCGTCAGCTTTCCTGTGGACAAACGCAAGAGTTGTATGGACATCCGGATCATATACAAGACCCCCGGTGTCGATTCCCACTTCCTTTATGGTATCAGCAAGTAAATGTCCGAAATGGTCATCTCCCACCTTCCCTATAAAAAGAGTCTTCCTCCCAAGTTTTTGGAGCATGGCAAGTACATTACAGGGAGCACCTCCCGGATTGGCCTCCAGAACCGGATTGCCACTTTCGCTGATCCCCTTGTCGGTAAAATCGATCAGCAGCTCTCCCAGTGCAGTAACATCATATTCTTTGTTTTTCATCTGACCTGCTCCTATCAATCCTTAATTGCATCAGGCACAAGTTCAGCGCCACAGATATCTGCAACAGCTCTTTTATCTGAAGAAAAGACAATTTCCTGAGCTTCAAGAGGTGTGTAGACATTCATTGATGCTGACTTTTCACCGTTTCCTGCAAACAGCTCGATGCTGTATCTGTCCATAATGATCCTGAGTTTTAGCCTGTTATCACAAAGAGGGGCTTCAAACTCTCTGATATTTACAATATCTCTGATGCCTCCGCTCATGCTCCTGTCGAGCCTTAGCGTGTTTTCTGAAACATCATATTTTACAGTGACCGAATGGGCCTTGTCTTTGCATAGTTCTATCTTAAACCAGTTCATACCGGCATTTTCCGT
Source organism: Butyrivibrio sp. YAB3001 (assembly GCF_900112195.1). Lineage (GTDB taxonomy): Bacteria > Bacillota > Clostridia > Lachnospirales > Lachnospiraceae > Butyrivibrio. The sequence goes on along the minus strand of NZ_FOKR01000014.1, from coordinate 94,518 downwards.
CAGGTCAAGGCTCACTGTAAGATCAAGGCACCTTCCTCTTATGCCGGAAAAGCTCTTTTCTGTGCATATCTCTACGTTTGGATAGTCAAAGCTCTTTCCGTGATAATTCTCCAGCTCCCTTACAGGATTCTGGCAGACTCTCCCGTTATTTATCGATAATTCCCTGGGGATTGTCATCTGACCGTAGATCATCCTCTCTTCGTTGCCCACATTGCAGGTATCCCAATTCTGCATCCAGCCAATCATAACGCGCCGCCCATCGCAGGTTTGAATCGTCTGGGGTGCGTAAAAGTCCATTCCGAAATCCAGTGTCTGGGCGCTTTCCCTTGCAAAAGAAAGGTCCTCTTTCTTTTCCCCGACGAATAGTACCGTGCCATTTCCCGGGTGAAATTCTTTTCCGTCCCCCTTCATGTCCTGGGGGCTGACGATCAGTATCTGCTTCCCATCAAACTCAAAATAGTCGGGGCATTCCCACATTCTGCCGTACTCATTCTCACACCGTGCTACCACAGTGCGATATTGCCAGGTCTTAAGGTCATCGCTTTCAAACAGAAGTATCTCGCCGCTTCCGTCTCCGGGCCTACTGCCGATAAGCGCATAGTACTTATCTTTTTCCTGTATTATCTTTGGATCTCTGAAATCCTCTCTGCTGTTACCCTCAGGGATCATCGCTGTGCTAATGACAGGGTTTCCTTCAATCTTTTCATAGTCCAGCCCGTCTCCCACAGCAATAGACTGCTGCTGCCTGTCGATGCTCTTTTCACCCACCTGTACCCTTGTAACGCTGGTATACATAAGAAGCTGTCGGCCATCAGGAAGAGTGATCGCACTTCCCGAAAAGCATCCGTCGCTGTCATACTCTGCATCTGGAGCAAGCGCCGCAGGCAGACTCTCCCACCTTATGAAGTCCCGTGTCCGCACATGGCCCCAGTGCATGGGGCCCCAATGTGTGGAATAGGGATGATACTGGTAAAAGAGATGATAGTAGCCTTTATACTCTGAGAAGCCGTTGGGATCATTGATCCAGCCTACGGGAGCAGTCATATGGAAAAGAGGTCTCTGGCTTTTGGGAACTTTTGCAGCAAACTCTTTTTCATATTCTCTTGCTCTCCGCAAAGTCTCACTTATCATTCAAATAACTCTCCGTATATCATCAATTTATTGCAAAATCACTTTGCAGCAGCGTACCTGTCATAGGCATCCTGGTAGATCTTAAGAAGTTCTTCCATTCCGCAGCTGTTTGTAAGCTTGTCCTTGTAAGCTGCCCACTCTTCATCGCTTGGGCCGCCTTCCTTGAGCCAAAGGCCTTCCTGCTCTGCAACCGTGTTCTCAAAATCAGTCTTGTACATATCGATGGTCTCAAGCTCTTCGCTGGTGAATACACAGTCGATAGGATATGTAGAAGTGTCTTTTACCTGAGGCATCCAGAAGTCATAAAGATCTGTAAGTCTTTCGATGGCTCTGTCTTCCATGTTGAAGGTATCTTTATAGTAATGTGAGAGGATAAGCTTAGGTCCGTTAACCTCGTAGTAGCCCTTGAGCTCGCCGGCGCTCTTTCCATATTCTTCCCTTGACTGCTCGTCTGTAATAGAGTTCCATACACCGTTTGCGTCTTTTTCCTTGAAGTAAACACCGATAGGGCCGTACTGAAGCTGCATTACATTCTCACCCTGATACCAAAGGTCAAAGATTTTAGCGAGTTGCTGCACTACTCGGCACTGTATTTACGTACCAAGCAGTACTGCCGCAGACTTGACTAGCACTTTATGCTACTATAAAGCCCTACAATATCGGCTTCATTTTGCTGTATTCGTGCTGTCAGGAATATTCGATTGTGATTATGGCCCATAAAATGAGTCATTTTTGATGATGTTTGTTTTACTGAAGATTCAAAACCTTTTTCGCTATCCTGATGAATGGTTGCTGTCATTTGCTGTCAAAAAAACTGTCATTTAGATTTGCTGTCAAAACCGTTCCGGTTTAAAAAACATCATCCATCTTATCAGAAAGCAGTCCCATAATTTCATTGTTCTTTGTCTCACTTGGATCTGCATATATGTCCATCGTGGTCTCAACACTCTTATGTCCCATGATAGAGGTGATGACCTTCAGGTTCGTACATACTTCTACAAGTCTTGTAGCGAATGTATGCCTGCATATATGAAGTGAAAAATCCGGGAGCAGAACTGGGTCTCTCTTCTCTTTTAGTGCACGCTTTTCTTCTTCCGCATTGTAGTGTGCAACAATGCATTTGATCTCGCGATTAAGTGTCTGTGGATTATGAACTGTTGAATATTTGTTTAAGAAAACAAAATTTGAAAGTCCATCAATTACAGGCTGCTCATATTCGCATCCCTCAAGTTCTTCCTTAGCCATCTCGAATGCAAGCTTTACTGAGTCAAGCATTGGTATGAGTCTTGTTCCAGCATCAGTCTTTGGTCTGTGAACATGCATCCTGCAAATCTTCTCACCTCTCTTTTTGTAGTATGACAATGTATGATTAACGCTAATCGTGCGCTTCTCCATATCAATGTCGTCCCAGGTAAGGCCTACAAATTCTGCGGAATCATCACAGTGACTAAAAAAAAGATTTTGCTCAAAGCTCGCAACCGTGCGAGCCTTGAAATATCTGGGTTTCAAAAATCAGTCTTTTTTGACCAGTTTTCAAAAGTATCAAAAAAATCCATTAGTCATATTATTAATTTTTCCTTTTAACCCTATTCGCAGACCTAATATCCAGACTTATTTAAGGCATTTTTTGAACGCTTTTTCATTTTACAAAATCGGCCCATTCATACTCGATGTGATCTTCATATACCTTCACATACTTAATTATCTTTTTCAAGACCGCTGTATCAAATGAATCAAGCTTTCTTACCTCCGTAAGTGTTGTCTTAACATCAACACTTGCTGCAAGATTTCTGTTTGCTTCATAAGTCTTCTTATCTATTTCTGCAAGCTGATCTGCCAGTTCCATCTGCTTGGCACTGATTTTCTCAGACGCTTGCATATATGTATTCTTGGAGATTTTCCCCTCCCTGTACTGGTCATAGAGCTTAAGCTTCTTTATAGAAAGCTTCTCTGCTTTTTCGCGCAGCTCAGTGGTACCTTTCCATTCCCTTATATTGTGATTCCAGGTGGCGATGTCTTTCTTAAGCTGAACATTCGTCTCATCTGCTTTTTTCTTTGCTGTCGCAAGCACCTCTTCTTCAAAAGGATATCGCTTACGCTTTATGAGTTTACATTCAGGTAAGCCTGAGCTACTTGCTCTTGCGCACCTATAAGCCATATTGCTACCGGTAAATCCCATTGTTCTTCCACAAGAACCACAGATAAACAACCGCGGTTTTCCTGGCTCCATTCTCTTTTGTCCTTGACCAGTGAATGCTACTTCATTTGCCTTTTGGAAAAGCTCTTTACTTACAATTGCTTCATGAGTGTTTTCAACTACAATCCACTCACTTTCCGGAGTCCTCCTTTGACGATGAGAGCCAACTTCTAACCGCTTATACTTATTAGTAATGGTAGTTCCTATGTATACTTTATTTCGAAGCATGTCACTAATAGTAGTAATGGTCCAAAGTTTCTTTTCTTTTTCAATGACCCATTTTCTTCCATGCCCCTGTGATCTTTGATATTCTATGACTGTTGGAACACCATCATTGTTTAAATATGTGGCAATGGCGCTTTTATGTATGCCGGCTGCTGCCTCTTCGAAAATCCTTCTGACAATAGCCGCTGATTCTTCATCTATAATTAACTTGTGACAATTCTTAGGATCTTTCTTATAGCCATATGGCGCATGAGCTCCGACAAACAGGCCCTCCCTGGCCATGATGTTCCTCCCTGAAACCACTTTAAGTGAGAGATCTTTTGCATACATGGTATTCATATAGTTTTTAAATGCCATTTCCATTCCACCGGTCATGCCAATGTAATCATTGCTATCATAATTATCATTAACAGCGATGAAACGAACATGATACATTGGGAAAATTCTCTCCAAATAGTTCCCGCCTTCTATGTAGTTTCTGGCGAACCTGCTAAGATCTTTTACTATGACACAGCGAATGTTTCCACGCATAAGTTCTGTCATCATCAGATTAAACTGAGGCCTTCCAAAATTCATTCCCGAATACCCATCATCTGCATATTCCACAACAGTCATCCCTTCAAACTCCGGATGATTCTTTACAACCTGACGAAGCAATAATCTCTGATTCGTTATGCTATTACTCTCTCTTTTAACTACGTCATCATTATCCTCGTCTTCATCTGACAGCCTTATGTACAAAGCCACTATTGGATCAATTCTTTTCATTTTCTTTTTCCCTCTCTCTGGCAAACTTAACAAGATCAGCCAGCATGTCGTCATATACGAGCTCAACTTCAGCATTTCCATCTTCATCAATGCTTACCTTTTTAACAAAAGCATCAACCATTTTCTTGGTCAGAAGGCGCTTGTCCCTGAATGAATTGATTAAGTCATCCCACTCTTTATTTGTCTTATATTTAGTATCGTATCTTGCTCTGGCTTCAAACATTTCAGCATATTCTGCCTTATAATACTTTTCCCTCTCTTCGTATTCCTTCTTGAACTTAACATACTGTTCAGAATCAATGATCTTAGTAACATAGTCCTCATATAAACGCTGTCTGTCAGTTGCAAGTCTGTCCAATTCTTTTTGAAGGCGTTTCACTTCCTTATTGAAAATAGTGTACTGTTCAACATTATCTTTCCTGCTATTGATTTTCTTTATCAGTGCCAGGTTATCTGTATAAACATTGATATGTGTATGTATAACCCTAAGCACCTGATCATTAACTGTCATGTCCCATGTTGTATGAGGTGTGCAAAACTTTCTGTTTGAAGCATGGCCCGAACAGAAATAATTGACTCTGGCCCAGCCTTTTCCAATACTCATAGTTGATCCACAATCAGCACAGAAAATTTTTCCTTTAAAGAAATTGAGATGTCTTGCAGAATACTTTCCGGGACTAATGACTTCTTTTTCTCTTCTCTTCTTCGTTTCTTTTTCAGCCAGCTGATATGTGCGATAGCTGACTATTGCGGGATGCTCGTTGGGATTGATAATCCATTCTTCCTTAGGGTTTTCCCGCATAACTTTCTGTCCAATTTTGCTGGTATAGTATCTATTGTGAATACCATCACCGGTATAAGCTCTGTTATCAAGAATCTTTATTACGTTATGTCCCTGCCAATTTATTTTCTTGTATTTGGCACCTCTGAGAGATTTCCTGTATTCCTCAGGAGTCAGTGCGCCTTTATCATTTAATTCACGGGCAATTTCTGCACAGCTTTTCCCTGCTATGTACTCATCAAAAATAAGTCTTACATTATCAGCAACTTCTTCATCAATAATCATCTTGTGACTATCATCCGGATCCCTTTTGTAGCCATATGGAAGCTTTCCGGCAACACACTTTTGATCTTCCCATGCTGTTCTGTAAGATGCTCGTATCTTTTTCGATATGTCTCTTGCATACATCTCATTAAGAATATTGGTTACTCCAAGAAGCATAGAGCCATCGTTCTTATCCGAATCATAGTTATCATTAACTGCTATGAATCTAATGCCAAGGAATGGAAATATCCTCTCAATAAAATTGCCTGCGTCAACATAGTTTCTTCCAAGTCTTGAAAGATCCTTGACTATGATGCAGTTTATAAAGCCTTTTCTTGCATCATCCATCATCTCTTCAAAACCTGCGCGGTCAAAGTTGGTACCAGTCATAGAGATATCATAGTAATGCTTCTGGATAACTATATCTTCCTGTGTCTCAACAAACTTCTTACAGATAAGAACCTGATTCTCGATTGAGCCCCTCTCCCTATCCTCTTCTTTCTCACTGGATAGCCTGGCATATACACCGGCCCTGTAAACAGCAAATTCCGAAAGAGGCTTAAGTTCCTGCTTCGCGGGAATAACAACAACTTCTTCTTTTTCCTTTTCTTCCGGTTTGTAATCTATGCTAACTTTTCTACTTTTCCTTGCCATCTGTACTATCTCCTTCTATGTGATCGTCATTAAGTTCAACGTAGATGCTGTCTTTTCCATAAAACAGTATCTTTCTTACATATTTATCTATATGCTCCTGGGTTAGTTCCTCGATCCATAAGCCATATCTGAGTCTTAGAACATCTATCACAGCTTCGTTAATATACTTAAGATGTGCCGGTCGTGTGCCACAATTGGTAGCCTTAACATCTATACTTCGGCAACGATAAACTATGTAGTTCCCATCTGTTCTGTAGCTTCCAGGTCTTCCACATACACCGCAGAATATCTTTCCTTTATAGCAGTTGGTGGAAACACCATGTGTTCGTGGTCCTGAATATCCTTTAGGAAGTATCTTTCCCGCACTTATCTGAGCAATGCGTTCCTGTACTTCATCAAACATCTCCCTGGAAATAATAGGCTCATGCGTATTAGGGACAATTATCCAATCCTCTTTATCAAGATGTTGCTTTGCCCTTTCTTCATCAGGATGTTTCTTATGTTGCGTATGAACAGTATCTCCGGCATAGAACCTGCTTCTTAAGATTCTCCAGACAGTGCAGTCCTTCCAGTTATATCTGTCAGTAACTTGCCCTGTTCTCTGAAACACTTCATATGCTCTAGGAGACAACACATTCATTTCCTTGAGATCCCTTGCAATTTCATATGCCCTGTCATTTCTCAGATATCTCTCAAAAATGTTCTTCACAATAGGCGCTGTATCCGGATCAATATATAAACGATTGTCGATCCTGATGTATCCATAAGGAACAGGGCCCAGATGGTATTTACCTTCTTCCCAATTGCGGTTTCTGCTATCAAAGATATTCCTGCTAAGGGATCTTCTTACTGTCTCATCTGCCAAATGATATCTTCTTTTCCAGGTCCATTTGTTGTCCTTTTCAGAGTCATAATTATCTTTAACTGCTATCAGACGAACTTCCGCAAACGGACAGTACTTGGAAAGAAAATCCACTGCTTCCTGATAGTTGCGCCCAACCACTTCGATACTTCTGACAACAACGCAGTCAATCTTGTACTCATCGATATCATAGAGCAGCTTCTCAAAGACCTCGTTATCGCTGGATCTGTCCCCTGTATCCAGGTACTCCTCAACTACTTCAAAGTCCTTGTCCGCATCTAAAAAACTATGTATCGTCCGAAGCTGACGCTTCAGACTGTTATGCTTTTCCTCCTCATAAGATGAAGGATCATAGTGTGCATATACACCAACTTTATATTTTCGTTTCATCACTAAATTCTCCTGTAGCAAGCTGTATTCTGCCATTCTCATCTACACCGGTAATTTCTCCCTGCTTTTCAAGCGCGTAGATAAGCTGCTGGTACATGTCATCAAAGTTAAAAACCACTTCAACCTTGTTCTTATCATGAACAATAATCTTGTCTATAAGTTCAATAGCAGCAATTCTTGTAAGCTCCTGTATGTTCTGGTACTCTGCAAAATAATCAATCCACTTAAACTTATCTGATCGGTTCTCGATAATGTCTCTGATCTCATGCTCGTAGGTTCGTATCATTTCCTCAGCATTTCTGGCCCTTTTGTTATAGGATTCGTAAAGCTCGTTATACTCTTCCTGAGATACCGTGCCATCCTTAAGATCTTCATACAGAAGATTTCTATGTTCTTTGCATCTCCTAAGCTCCTTGATCTTAAGTTCCTTCTTCTTTTCAATTTCCTTTATATCTATCTCCTGAAGAGGAACATCCTTCAGATACTTAAGGATTCTCTGAATATCAAGAATGTTTTCTATAAAGGTCTGTATCACTTTAAGTACGATCGATTCCAACTTTTCCTGTCGAATTCTGTGACTTGAGCACTTTTTTGTCTTTTTATTTGTGTTGCATAAATAGTAGTGATACTCTCTTCCTGCTACCGGAATATTCTTTTTTACCATGCCCAATCCGCAATCAGGGCATATAACAAGCCCACTCAGCGGATATACTACTTCCTCATAAGGTGATGTCCTGGTGTCCATGCCAAGTAATCTCTGTACCAGATCAAACTCTCTTTTCCCAATAATAGGTTCGTGATTATCCTTGCATACTGTCCATTCATTCTCCGGCTTAACATAGTGCTTTTTTACCTTATGGTTTGGGGTAGTTACTTTCCCCTGAATCAAATCCCCGACATATATGCGATTAGTAAGAATTATCCTAACCGAACCTGGATTCCAGGGACAATGCTCATCCTTGGCATAAGGACTCGTGTAGTTCATCCCCTTCGACCTCTTATAAGCATATGGTGAAGGAATCTTTTTATTCTCCAGATGAATTGCTATACGATTGATGCTCATGCCATTGAGTTTTAATTTATAAATCTCTCTGACAACCATCGCCGCTTCTTCATCGATAATAGCTTTGTACTTATCCTCAGGATCCTTCATATATCCATAAGGAAGAAAAGAGCTTACAACCTTTCCATCCTTCCTCTTGGCCTCAAGGCTGCTCCTGATCTTGATTGAGATATCTCTACAATAGGAATCATTCAAAAGATTCTTGAAAGATATCAGAAGATCATTCTGCTGATCATTGATACTGTCCACGTTATCTGTGATAGCAATGAACCTTACTCCCAGTGCCGGGAATATTCTCTCCAGGTAATTACCGGAGTCTATGTATTCACGTCCAAATCTTGAAAGATCTTTTACAATAACGCAGTCAACGACGCCTCTTCTTATATCCTCGATCATCAACTGGAACTGAGGCCTGTCAAAGTTACTGCCTGTATAGCCATCATCTACTCGTTCTGAAACAAGGATGATGTCATCTTTGTCCTTAAGGAATTGTTTGATCATCGCCTTCTGGGTAGAAATACTGTTGCTTTCTGCCTTCTTGGCGTTGGAAACATCACCGTCCTCCTGAGAAAGCCTCAGGTACATGGCGGCGTGATAGATTCTTTTAGAATAGTTCATATGTTGCCTCCTTCAATTCATTCGTATATGTATTAAAGCTGGCAACACCGGTGTTTTAGAAAGTTAACTTCTTGCTTTACGCAAACAGTAACATAAACACCTGGTATACACCAGCTTGTCGATTCTCACCTCATGACATCAGAAGCAAATTTTCAAAAGCATCTTCAAAAGATACTCCGTTGTTTGCAAATCTGATCTTCACTTTTGTATCTCCAACCTTCACCAGGTATGGATTTCCTGCTGCCCTAAGAAACTGTTTCTTCCTTCTTTCCTGTGTTCTGTTCCTATCAATCCTGATCTTGCTGATGTCTACCAACTTATCCAGGCTCACGTCATCAAAATCTTCTTCCAAAAATTTCTTATGCTCTTCTGCTGTCATACACCCTCCTACGGCGCTTCAACACTCTCCGGAACATAAAACCCCAGATGTGCCTTAACTGCTTCTTCTACTCCCTTTAGTTCCTTTTTCTTCAGTCTCCCCAGGTACCTGATAACGCGCTGTTTGGATATGGTCTCAACACATTCTCCAAGTGCTGTAGATCTCAGGTCCAAGCCTCTGACGTTTACCAGTTCATAATGAGTAGGCTGATCCGGCTTCTTATCCTTGGATGTCACCGGGACAATAGTTATGTTCGGAGAAAAGAAATTTCCGACATCATTCTGCAAAACAATGACAGGTCTAACTCCACCCTGTTCGCTCCCGATTCTTTCACCAAGATCAGCCATGTAGATATCGCCTCTGCGATAACTCCAGTCTTCTCTTAACATTTAGCCTCTCCTTCCCAAATGTATTTATAGGAACGGAATCTGTTCCTATGTAAAACGACCGGCATGTGATATACCGGTCGCACCAATTTTTATATGATGTTCCTCATATTCGCCCTCGGCCCCCTGAGCGGACTAAATAGTCCTGGGAAATCATCAGGCGGCTGTAGCTACAGCTCCATGGGAATCTCACCCCTCCGCGGTTCTCGCCAAGCAGTCCATCGACTGAAGTCTCATTATCTCTGCATCTTTCATTGCCTCCCCGGTTGCTGTCCGGTTGTCGCAGTTGCGCTTCCTCGCACATGGCGAGCGGCTGCTTCGGCTGACGTTGTCACATCTGATGCAGGATCGTACCTGATGAATGACTATTCGGTTTTGAAGGTTCGTGAAGGGGAATTATTAACCCCTTCACTTATTTGGACTGGGAGAACTAAATCGTTCGGGTGTTTTTGAGATTTTTTTACTCTGCCTCATCCATAAGAGCCTTCAATTTCTTAAGTCCAGCGCTGACAGACTCATGAACTGTAGACTTTGCGTGCCCTTCCTTATTTGCAATTTCTCCAATAGAAAGTCCATCAAAGAAATGCATTTCAATTCTTCTTTTCTGAACATTTGGAAGCTTCGACATAGCAGCAAACAGCTTCTCTTTATCAAGATGATCACTGACAACATCGAACAGATTGTCTTGAATAAGCTCTTCATGACACATCTCAGTTACGCCTTCTTCATAACCAAAAGCATCAACTGATCGTTTCTGTCTCTTTGCATGCTTATCTTCATTCCTGCAAAACTCCTTCATTGCATCACCTTCGGCAACTGATAACACAACGTATGGGATATATGGCTTCAACTCATCTCCATACAGCTTCTCGATTTCTCTTGCGCTAAGATCTGATATCACTGCATACTTTTCAGATCCTACAAATCCCGGGTACTCATATCTAAGATCGATTACCGAGTACTCCACCGTTGCCGCTCCTTTTGTTCCTGTCATTTTGTCCTCGCTTTCCGGTCACAAGGCAGGAACAGAATATGAGCAACAGCCTTATCTCTGAGGTTCATGGAACAAAAAAGCGCAGAGAACAAAAGGGTACAGACATACGCTTTTCCATCCCATTTCTGGAATTAAGAAAAACTGTATGTTCATATCCTGTTCACTGCGCTTCATGAACCTATATGAAATTTGTTAGTTACCTGGGAGCCTTAGACTCCCATAGAAAGCCGCATGAACTGTAGCCTTCTATGGAAACCAAGGCAAAAAAATAAGCCTGACAAAGTAAAGAGAAAAGTCTCTCTAAACTTCGTCAGGCGTTGGTCGCTATGATCTCTCATGCGCCGATTTGCTCAGTACGAACTGATCTGTGATGGAAGCTGACTGCAATTACCGCCTTGCAGATGGAGCATTTGATCTTGATGATACCCTCTACTGCAGTCGGATCTGCATCAAACAACCTTTTATTTTTACAACATGGACAAGCCACATGCACTTCATGCATTCATTTCGCCTCCTTTACAGAAGCCAGCTAAAAGGGAATGTCAAACTGACCGTTGATTATAGTTTCATTTTCCTTTGCACTTATGTCCGTGAACTTGTACCTAAGATAGCGATAAATAAATTATACCGAACAGGTGTTCTTGCGTCAATTATTATTTATATCTATCTTCGCAAACATTCTAACGAAGTATTATTCAGTTTTTTCCAAATAAAAAAGCAGAGCAAAACAGAATACCAATTAAGGTATTTCTCTGTTTTGCTCCGCCTTCCAACGATTCTATGTCGTTCCTAGCCGCCTAAGCAAACTCTAACTGAGTGCCGCATCCATTCACTATTACTGATCCGATGCCAGATACACACAGCGCATTACGATGTTCAGTTTGCATCAGCAAGGATCCTTATGCTGCCTGCTTTCGTCTGTCCTTATAGACAAGTGGTATCCATCTTACTACCCTTATCACCAGCCTATTGTGACACTTGGGACACTTCTGAATAATCCTTCCATTATCCATCTCGATATCACATACCCAGCCCCCGCACAAATGGCAGTGTACCGATGTCATCTCCCTTCTCTGAACTCTTACTACATTTGTTTTGTTACTCATGTTTCCCTCCATAAAAACTTTTCTTACTGAACGTTATTCTATCACGAAAGGAAACGAAAATTTCATCAACATTATCCACGTAAATCCATCGTCCTACATGGTCCTCCACGAACCGCCACTTTACAATCAAAAAATAAAAAGAAGCTTATAATTCATAGTCTGGAGGATCTATAAGCCCTGCTGCAATGTCCTCTTTTTCTCTCTTAAGGGCATACTCATAGATAAGCGCTCCATATAACGCAATCGCATCCTTCTTCCTTCTGCCATAGGTTCCTTCAGACATATGCAGTTCTCTCTGCATAGAAGCATCAATCCTGCCTTCTCCTTCGAGATACACCTGTCTCAATATGGCAACCATATCCTTGCCATCTGGCACCATGACCATCATCTTAGTCAATAGTTTTTCGGACTTCTCCGCATACCACGAAGAACAGGCAACTGCATAAGCAAACAATGTTCTGTCTAATTCCGAGAACATCTCCGGCTTTTTAACCATGTCTATGAATCTTCTTCGTATTCCCTGTTTTGTTCCATCGATAGAAACAAGCTCCATGATGTCATCCCTTTTACCAATTCCAGCACAGTACTGCATCAACAGCGGTTTAATCAAAACTACCATAAAATCATAATCAATCTTAAGCTGTGCGCAGAAGTTCAAAATAATTTTGTGTGATGATAGCCTATTCCTTGGCATTTGAGTACCTCCTCTCCCATAAGAAAAAAATAAGACCAGGCATATTAGCACACACTAATACGTCTGGTCAGTTACCACTTTTTGTTTTTACTTTAAGCAAACGTGTAACATAAGCCATTATTACATCAAGTAGTCGTTCCTCATCATCTGCATTTCTTCTAACAAATTCATTGAATTCAACTTCTATATCTTTAATTTCAGAGCTCTGATTACTACTAATACCAAATGCAATGTAAGCTAAATCCAAGTTTATATTTGGATCTTCTCCTACCTTTTGCAATCTCCATAAATGAATAGGTCTTTTTCCTGCTTCCATCTTTTTGTAATGGTCTAGCCCTACTCCCATACTTACAGAGATCTGCTCCTGGGTATACTTCTTTGCTTTTCGATCTTCTTTTAATCTTTTTGCCGCTTTTGCATTAAGCACCGCTTCTTCAGGACTCATAGACTTACTCTCCTCATATAAATAATCCCACAAAATGATGTTTTCATGGAGGTGCTATCAAGTCGCATAAAGCAGCCTATTTGCACCCCTACAATAAAAAATCCCAGTACAAGTCATATCACACTTGTACTAGGATCTTCATTCATAAAAGAGTCCTCACTCAAAGTTTGACGAAGAAGCATAAGGTCATCTATAAACAAGGTCAATGCTGCCATTGTTCTACGCTGTATTGCAAATGTATAACAATAGTCGTATAATATATTCAAGAAGAAGGAGGTATTCAACATGGCACAATCTACTATAAGCGTAAGATTAAACAGTGAAGATAAAAAACAGTTTGAAGAGTTCTGCGAACAAACTGGCATGAATATATCCGTCGCCATTACTATGTTTGTAAAGAGCGTTATCCGTGAGCAGAAGCTCCCCTTTGAGGTTAAAGCTGATCCATTTTACAGTGAAGAGAATATGACTGCACTTAAAAGATCAATTAAACAGCTCGATTCCAGAAAAGGAAAAATACATGATATTATCGAGGTGGATGAGTGAACAAGATTTGGTCTGATGACGCATGGGATGATTATATATACTGGCAGGGACAGGACAAGAAGACTCTAAGAAAAATCAATGAGCTCATTAAGGACATTAACAGAAACGGATACAAGTGCAAAGGGAAGCCCGAGCCTCTCAAAGGCGATTTATCCGGATTCTGGAGCGTTCATATTGATGAAAAAAACAGACTAGTATTTAGGATATCGGATGCTGGACTAGAAATTGCCCAGTGCAGAACACATTATAAGGATAAGTAAATTAAAACGACCTGGTGGACTATCATATCCGCCAGGTCGTTTTTCGTTTATACAAACCCTTTTGCCGAGTACTATTTATGTAAAGAGCTTTCTTCCAGCCCAGATACAGATGCAAGCACCTACTGTTGAAACAATAAGGCTGCCAATCATTCCAGTGGCAGTAAATCCAAGAACCTTAAATACCAGGCCTCCTACAAATCCACCGCCGATACCAAGAAGAATATTCTTGATCATTCCTGACTTTTCACTCATTAGCTTGCTGGCAAGAAGTCCAGCGATTGCACCAAGTATAAGTCCCCAGATAAGTCCCATAGCATTTCCCTCCATTCTTAATAAGTGTTATCTATTCTCAACTGGACTGATTACCGGCTTACCATCCCTGTCCAGCATGTGTGTAAGTCCTCCAGCATATCCACTTGCATGGAATATGTAGTTAACGCCTGTGTCCTGGTCTACCCAGATTTCTGTTACATTAACTGTTCCCTGTGAATAAACCTTTTTAAATCTTTTGTCCATTGTCATGTCTTTGTCCTCTTTCTCAACCATGTGTCATATTTATCTGGTTGATGATATCATTATATTTGAGACGGTATCTCGAATATATAACTATGTTTGTGTCTGGAAAATGTATATTCCACCATTTCAGCGAAATATGAGTCGAAATGGCTGACCGCTGATCAAAGAGAGGTTATAACCATGAGCGAGAATAATACAGAAAACAATAAAAACAATAAAAGCAGCATTACTGCAGGCGCTACTGCACTGATATCAGTACTTGCTGTACCGGTAACATTACTTGCAGGACTACTCTTATCCAATAAGCGCAAAAAATGACTGTATTACCAATTTCTGCATCTTTACGCATTTTGGGGTAATATCTTTTCAAAGACAGAATACTTGTAGAAAATATAAATCGTAGCTTGATTCAAATAAAAAGAATCAGCTCCAAATCCATCTCTGAATTCTTTGCTGATTCTCTCTTTTTCTTTCTTGCGGTTATAGGCCTTTCCATTCGGAACGCTTCTTGTTACGGGATTAATATCTCCCCAGGTGCGTCTCTGTCTGGAATGGTACTCTTTTTGCTGTTTCTTACTTCGTTTATCTAGCGAAACATATTTGCTCATTGTCTTTCCTCCGTTTCTTCCTTCTGAACCTTTTTGTTATATTTTGATGCTGGAATACCGAACAGTAAACATACCGGTATTATCGTAGCAACCAAAACAAGAATCAATAAAATCTGTGCCGTCATTATTATAAGCCCTCCAACATTTTTGATGTTGAAATCATTGTATCTTAAGTTGTAGGGATTATATATCTCTGAGTTGGTAATTACCTGGCATCTAATTTACTAACTGTGCAAATCAAATTCCCATTACAACGCTTATGCACGATAATGTGCTTTAAGACTAGCAAATGGCGCAATGGATTGCCTATAGGTCACAAATCCCAAGATATTTTTCTTTTGTCAAAGACAAACCATCCATTTAAGTACTCTTCTACTTCATTTATATACTCTCTTAATCCATAAAGATAATCACTTGCTGTCATTCCATCAAAATAGCTCTCTATTAATCCATAAAAAAGTATATCTGGACGATATGATTTCTCATCTATGAATGCTACGTCATCATGAACTAAATCATAATGTGCCATACAGTTTCTGAGTTCAGAAGGAAAAAATATCTTACCCCTCTTTACAAAATCACTTATTCCGGCTAAATCCACACCGCTTTCATCAAACTCAAAATGACGTTCTATAACCCTTAACATATTCCATATGCCATGTGAAATAACATACTCGCATCTAATTGTCCAAGTGTTGTCCCCACATAATTCTCGCAAAAGGTACTTGCTCATGCCTATTAAACTAAGCATATGTAAAAATATAAGATTCAGCCCTTTGTTCTCAGGATGTACCATAAATGTCGCTGGTATATTCGTATTGTAATCAATATATCCAACCTTAAATTCTATAAAATTACTATTAGTATTGGTCCTTAGCCTCTGCTTTGCTAACATCATTATTCTACTAATGGTTACTCCCATTTTTCTCCCTAATTTATAAGAGTCAACTTCAGTATTATTGGCAGTAACGTCAGCTTTAAACAAATAAAAATTGACCAATTGAGTGTTTCCAAGCACATGACCTTGTTCATCAAAATAAACGCCAAGATTATAATGAATATTCATCGTTTTCAAAGAATCAAATGCTAACAAGCCTTTAAAATACTCATCTTGTTCGTTGTCTGATGAAAGAAAAGCTTTTTCTGCTTTGGTATATTTATCACCAAAGACTTTTATAGCATTTCTCAAATCAGCAATTTGCTTATCAACAGATTCATCCATTAACTTTTTGTTATAAAACTCCTGTGCTTCACGGCAATACAGCCCAACAAATGGAAGCAATAGAATTGAAATAATCGCCTTATAAGGTGCATCTAAAACAAGAGTAGTTATGATTTGCCCATCTGAAGCAATCATTTTTTCTGTACTTTTATATAATTTTAAATAATACTTTTTACTCATTCCCCCCATTACACGTTACTCCTGCACTCGCATGCATAATCAAAAACTGGGAACCACTGAAACTCAGAATCCCCCTTTAGATACAGTGGATGTCTGGGATTCCCCCACCTGGTTGTTGTTCCAAGGTAGTACCACTCAGCCTCTTTTATCGTATCCTGAATGTCATAAAGGGTGTTGCCAAGGTAATCCCTCGAATCAATGAGATCTCCCCATGCAGCCCATACCTTATCTATGAAATATGACTTCTGAAGAGCCTCCAGGACCTTCAGGTTCTTCTCGATGAGTTTTTTGTCCGCCTTGGCAGGCAGATCATCAGGGTTCGTTGCCCTGAGCGGGTAAAGATTCGCCATGATCCAGCCATCGCAGCAAGGATCCTTTTGAACAAACTTCCTTACTCTTTTAATTGTCGGGTCAAGATTGTTCTCTCCTGCAGAAGCTGTGCTGGGATTCACGCCAAACACAAGCATGTTCCTTCTGCCAGGTTGCCCCAGAAGATATCTCTCCTTCTCATCCCCAATGTAAAGCCATCCGCTTGGAATATCTTCCTGTTTTTCAAGCCATGCCGGAATATCATCCAGCATTCTTTTATCTATTCTCATGTCATTTCCCCGTTAAAATTTTATCTGTATTTAATACTAATTTCAGTGAAATAATGATACGATTAGTTCACCTCTTGTAAGGATTTTGGGATGTCCTTACATATCATAAGAATAGGCTGATGCTGACCGTTTCAGGTACCCTCGCATCAGCCTTTTTTCGTACCGTAATTACTCACTATCTTCATAGCGGCTTTTCTTTTCCCTGCAAATGTAATCCCAACTGCAATCTCCGCAGATATCTCCGCGGATACCCGCATCTATTATCTTCTCTCTGACAAGTCCTATGAATTTGGCAAAAGAGATCTCGCTTCCATCAGAAAGTTCGCAGGCACTCAGCACTTCCTCATCGTATCGCCGTACTTTCTCCTGGGTAGTGCATACGCTGCCTTCATTGTTCGGGCAGTTCTCGCATACAATATCTGTTTCAGCCTTCAACACCACCTTCTGCTCCGGGTCCGCTTCAAGCTCTTTTATCACCCGTCCCATGTGGTCCGTGAAATCAGCACTGTAGCCCTTGCCTTCATAGAACTGAAGGCACATCCCATGGTGGGGTCTTAAACAATTATTCATTTCATCCCTCATCCGGCTTCTGTCCATCATGTGCCTTCCACGCACACTCTGTCAGGGCTATGTTTGTAAACTCTGCGGTAAAAGAGCTGTCTTCCGGCGAACATGCATATATTCCAAATCTCACCTTGCCAGCACCCTCATGCATATGGCAAACTCTCATCTGTTTCCACTTATTTCCATCATCTGAGCACTCGATACAGTAATCATCTTCCCTGCGGCTCAGCCTATACCACATAGACTTCACTGACGCAGGAATCTCAGTAGTTGCCCAGTCAGAATAACCGTGGTTGGTAACAACTGATCCAAGGTGCTGGAACTCCTCGTTCTCATACTCAATTGAGCCCTTAAGCCAGTTCTCACTATCCAGGTACATCACAACTCCGCACTGATCAAAGCGGTGATGGCTGTCAGCAAAATCTGTTTTCACCACAAAGGAAAAGAACTTCTCCTCTGTCTCCATTTGAAACACAGGAGCATTATCATTCCTGAAATGATAGTACGTCCTCTGCCACAGATCTGTATGTGGCAATGTCGTCACAGTAATCTTATCCTCTGTCACGCTGTAACTCTTCGGTTCTCTGGTCCAAGTGAATTTCAACATATCTCATTCTCCCTCATCCGGCAATTAAAAACTGTGCGCTCATAGTATACCGATTTAAGTTATCCCCTTTGCTGCTAGCTCCTGAATCCAAAACTGTCTTGGTTATCTTATATGTTCCAGGTTCAAGATTTCCGTAAAGCCATTCCCAGTTAGTTTCAATCTCAGCTTCCCCATTCTTTGGAATATTGTAGCCGATATCAGTAAAAACTCCATTATCAATTATCATCGGAACAGCTTCCCACTTCTCACCTTCAAGTTTTTCAAGTGTGTAGTCTTCTCCATATATCAGCTCGCCGGTATTCTTATCTTCGTATTGCCTGAAATGAACAGTCAGTCCTGAGGTCGTCACATTACTCACACTCATCATGAGCCCAATAGCCTCAACTTCAGAATCTGAAATGTACTGTCCTATTCCGCCTTCAGTCTTGCTGGTATCAAACTTAAGTGTATCCAAAATGGTATCTGCTTCTTCCCACATATGGCTTATCCAGGAATCGCAGTCTATGCTCTGGGCAACTATCTGCGGACGCTCATCTCCAAAAGTAATGAAATCCCAATGCTCATGATCATCATATGTGCCAGCATGCGCAGTATATCCCGCTAATGTAATCTCTTCCTGGGAAAGTCCTGTTCCGCAAACGCCAAAACTGTCTGAGCAAAAGAGCTCTATCTGCCCTGCATCTGCAGATTTTGGTTTTAGTATCAATCCGTATAAACCATAAGTGAGCTTCCCATCATCCACTGCAGAAATATCCGCTGTCCATCCTTCCGGAACAACTACAGACATCTCTCCATAGGGTCCGCCCACTGAAACTGTCTGCTTCTCATATGCGCTTCCCGTGGCAAAAGAGCTCCATTCGCTGTAAACTCTCTCGGCTCCGTTGCCTTTAAATGCCCTTACTCTTATTCTGAAATCGAAATAATCCTGGGCACTGGTAACATAAGTATTATCGGCAATCTCAACAGTTTCAGGTTCTCTGTATTCCTTCTCTGAATAGTACTTATTCTCCTCAGAAACTTCGTATCCTTCAGCACCCTCAACCGGATCCCACTCGAAAACAACCTCTGCACAGTCTTCTCCCGGTCTCAAAATGCCGTCTTTAACCGCAGGCACGCCAAGACTATCAACTTCAACTGTTTCCGGTTCACTCACTGTGCTGGAAGCAGCTCCGCTATCTGCCACTTTATTGTTTCCACATCCAACAGCGGCAATCGTCATAAGCATTACCATAGCAACACATAATCTTTTCATACGGCTCCTCCATTGCTTAGTGCAATCACTCATCCTCCAGATCCCAGGGGTCTATATCAAGCTCAGCCTTGATACGGGTCTGCTTGCCGTCTCTATTCTGGAATGGGAACTCAATTATTTTCTTTTCCTTTTCAGCTACCATCCCCAGCTGTTCATTGATTTCCATCTTTGCCAGCTGCTCTTCTGTATAATCATCCAGGAAAAGACAATCCGTATCCCAGAAGCATATATCAAGGTATGCACGCAGATCCTCGTAGCAGTTAACCAGATACTCAGCAGTTTCCTCAAGTTCTTCGCTTTCAAATTCTCCCTTATAAGATTCAAGAGCGGCTTTTTTTACTACACTGCGGTCGGGCTCAGGAATTCTTTCTACTGTGGTGAGTTCTTCGTCATCGTCAAAATCATCTCCAAAAAAATCATCCTCGTCATCGCCGAGATCCTCATCAAAGTCTTCATCAAAGCCATCCAGCATATCATCCTCAAAATCATCGAAAAGGCCATCCTCGATATCCTGGTTGATCATATCTACTTCGCCAATCTCGCTCTCGATAATGCTGTAGAGAACATATTCCGTTGTAATATCCGGCACATACTCTTTCTTTGCCCTGAGAAGCTTGTAAAGTCCAAAGAACTTCTTGTTTGCCTTTTCCAAAGGATAATTATCCGGAAGATAAGACATAGAAACAGCAGCTGCAAACTCATCATCAAGCATAAGCTCTTTTAAATCCACGAGCTCATCAAAACTCTTTGTAGACGCACTCTGGTCAAGTTCACCTCTCTGAGCCATTCCCCAGACAACTTCATCGAGAATAATATCCTCCATGATCTCCAGAAGCCTGTAATTTACAAATTCAGTAATTATCTTATCCGCTTTTTCATCCCCAATACGATTAGGTAATTGAAGCATTCTTCATTTCCTCCTTTGGCCACTCTGAGCCAACATCTAATCTATTCTCCGTAAGCCAGTCATCTTCCACTGACACAAATTTCTCATTACCGGCATCATCCACAAGAGTGACTGATACCTTGGGCTTCTGCCCCGGCTGTAGTTCTTCGCAGCCATAATCTCCATCAAAGATCTGCTTTATCTTCATCACTTAACAACCGCTTTAAAAGCTGCTCCTTATTCTCTATAAACATCTTTGTAATCTGATAACTGTCTGTGTCCTCATAATCAATCGGATGAATCTGACCATCATCAAAGCTTAATATCTCCGCTCCCGGAATTCCTAACAGTATCGGAGAGTGCGTTACCATAATGAACTGTGAATCCTCTTTTGCGCAGTTTACAATCTCAAGTAAAAGAGTCAGCTGCCTCTGTGGAGACAACGCTGCTTCAGGCTCATCCAAAAGATAAATCCCCTGACCCTGGAAATTATTCTGTACCAGTTTTAGGAAGCTCTCACCATGAGACTTCTCATGGTATTGCTGCGGCACACCACCCCATTTGCTATACTCCACTTCAGCAGATGCCACATTGTAAAAGCTCTCCGCTCTTAGGAAATATCCCCATTTGGGCTTTCTGATTCCTCTGGAAAGCTTAATTGCATCGCACAATTCAGAGTGCGAATCATACGTTGAAAAGCTGTAATTCTTGGTTCCGCCTTCAGGGTTAAAACCGTAGTTCACAGCAATCGCTTCCAGCATGGTGGACTTTCCACTACCATTTTCGCCAACAAATATCGTGATTTTATTATTAAAAGAAAGATAGTCCAGACCTTTGATTGCCTCTATCCCGCGAAGGTAACTGCCTCCATCTATCTTATCCCAGTCAATGCTTACACCTTGAATTGGCAAGCTCATTTTCTCATCTAAAAAATCCACGTGCACCTCAAAAATTTTAACAATTTCATCACAACACTTTAAGCTTCGTTTAAAGTTGGTGTCTTATGATAAAACCATCAAGAAGAACAAAGCTTCTTGATCCCCACACACAACACTTTTTCATATTCATAACACACATCCCTTCGGCCCCCACACACCGAAGGGTCCTCCCTACAATAGTGCCGCTGGTCTTTTCTCATATAAAAAAGGTCAGCGGCTTCATATATGCCAGAGATTATAAATTCTTATAAAACTCCACTGCTGCCTGAAGTTCTTCCTCTGTAGGATGTCCCTTTTGAAGTCCTCCTACAAGCTTAAATGGGCCGAAAGTGTCAAAACCGGCACATTGGTATCTTCCGATTTCGTTGCAGTGCTTCTCTTTGGTAACGGCAGCAATGGAATTAAAGTTATGGCTAATCGGATTTCCTGCGGTCGCGATAAAAAACACATTCTTACCTGTCGGCAAATTAACCTTAATAAAAGTATGCAGTTGCTCAGCAAACTTTCCAAAGTAGATACCATTGGCAAATCCAATTCAGTCATATCCTGTCAGATCTACTTCATGCTTCTCAGTTACATCAATAAGCGTAACGTCCTTATCAAAACCAGCAATTGCATCTAATACTTTCTTAGTATTTCCATGATGCTGGCTGTAATAAACGATAGCTGTCTTTCCCATAAACAAAAACTCCTCCAAAACAGATACATCCATTATAAACCCAACAGCCCTATTCCTCCCACAAAAAATGGACTAGATTACTCTAGCCCACCTTTAAATCATTCATGCAATTACATATTCAAAATCTCCCGCAAATCCGGAGTCAAATATTTCTTCAGAAGCCCTTCCGCATCAATGCTACCGAATCCACCGTAGAACTCTTCTGCCACTCCACCGGCAATTGCTCCGAAGGTATCAGAATCACATTCCAATGAAAAGACATTTCGTATGAAACTCTCGTAATCACTGCTCTCGTAGAAGCATCTCATGGCTGCAGGTACTGATCCCTGACAGCTTTCATTCCACTTATAGCGTGGTCTGATCTCATCCAAGCTGTAAACAATGCTGTATTCATAGTCAGCCTTCGGATACTGCTCCAGAACATAATCGTAAATATCCTGCTTGCTCTTGCCATGCCTAGCCATCCAAATACATGTCGCTGTTACGACTGCGCCCTTGATTCCTTCAGGATGATTGTGTGAAACAACTGCTGTTGCTTCAGCCATTTTCTGCATCTCGCTATAGTCCTCATAGAACTCGCCTACGAAGGAAGCTCTCATTGCCGATCCATTGCCCCAGCTATTATAAGGCTCGTGGTTATTTCCATTTATCCAGTTAAAGAACCTTCCGCCATATCCTGCAAATGGATACTCACGGCCAACTTCTACCATGGTCTCAACCAGATCTGCTCCGGTCTTTAGCGCCTTCTTAATTGCAAGAGTCATGACCGTATCATCTGTAAAACCGATTGCATCTCCATCTGCCAAAGGTACATTCTTCCAATCCAGATTCTTTGGCCTGTCAAACTCAAACTGTGCTCCTAATATATCTCCTAAAACTGCTCCTTTTACTGCCATTAACACCACTCCTTATCTATCATATGGCAACGCTCGCGAATTTGTTTACCACCAATGCTATCGAAAAAGTTTACCACTTCCGTTACTGAATTTGTTTACCACCAGCGCTGACGAATTTCTTTACCACTCATCATTCTTGAAACATCCGGACAACGTTCCTGAATTATCCGGACAGATTATCTCCTGACCTTTCTGCCTCTCTTTTGGAAGTCTGCATTGATTTCTTCATTCCATCCGCTTCCGGTTAAGCACTCACTGGCTTTAGCTGAGCAATCCGCCATCATTACTGAGCAAACTGCATTTGAAACTCCTGCGTAAACCTTTGCTGTTCCGATATTATCACTTACATAGTTAACCGCTCTGTCCTTGCGGATTCCGTACTTCTGTGCCTCAGCATAAGCATCGATATTTGCTCCGATGAAGATGAACTCCCAACCATATTTCTTTTGCTGCTTCTTAACCATCTTCTCGATCTTCTCACGAGAATATCTTCTGCTGGCATTCTCCATGCCGTCTGTAGTAATAACAACGATGGTCTTCTCTGGTCTGTCCTCTTCCCTGGCGTACTTGTGAACATTTCCGATGTGGTGGATTGCTCCGCCAACCGCATCCAGAAGTGCTGTGCAACCTCTGACGTAATACTGCTTGTCAGTCATCTTCTCTATCTTTTCAATCGGAACTCTGTCATGAATGACCTCGCACTCATCATCGAAAAGAACTGTAGAAACCACCGCCTTCTCGCCTGTCTTTTTCTGCTTTTCCATCATGGCGTTGAAACCTCCGATGGTGTCTGCCTCAAGGCCGCCCATTGAACCTGATCTATCTAAAATATAAACAATCTCTGTATATCCTTTACTCATCTCTTTTGCCTCCATCATTACATCTGTAGCTTCCTGCAGTGAGCTCTGTCCTTTGTTCTGATGTAATAATACCTTTTGGGCAAAAGAAATAGGTCAACCCGAAGGCGACCTATCCAATCAGCCGTTTGACAGCGGATCCAGTCCGTAATCAAACAGCACTATATCTATCTTCATAACGTTGTAGTCTTCATGCCTGATGAAATACTCAACTATCACATCTGTCTGCGATACCGGAGACAGAGCATATCCGGCAAGCCTTAAGAAATCCACCGCCTCGTCCATGTTCAGCTTAAGGCCCACTGCCAGGGCGAGAACCTTTTCCTTTGATGGCTTAACCTGGCCCTTAATCAGCTTGGAAAAATACTGCTTTGAAATATTCGCAGCTGCATAAACCTCTGAATTCTTGAGGCCCTTCTTGTTGATAAGCTGCTGAAGGTGCTTTTCAAAAGAATCCGTGTACATGCTCTTTAAAGCATCATCAAGAGACTCTGCCTTCTTGGAAGCAAAGAGCCTCCGCTTATTAGAAGGCGCAGCTCCGGCAACGCTAAGAGAAGACATCATAGGAGCGCATTCAATAGCATCTTCATATCTTCTCTCGCGAGGACGCTCTAATCTGTACTCTTCATCAAGAGTCTCAGTAACATAATCATCATCAATGTAGCTGCGCACTTCCTCGCCCAGCTCGCCTGAAATCTTAACAGACTTCTGTCCGAATACCACCAGGAAGATTTCCATCTCATGCTCTTCCAGGAACCTGGTAAATGAATCTACGGCAATTTCAATACCAAGCTTTTGCGGAAATCCATAGGTCCCCGTTGCAAGCAGCGGAAAAGCAATGGACTTGCATTTATGCTTATAGGCCAATTCCAGAGATTTGTCATAGCAGGCCTTCAAAAGATCTTCCTCGCCATGATCTCCACCATCCCACCATGGTCCGCTGGCATGGATGATGCATTTTGCATCAAGATTAAAAGCAGGAGTAATGCCTACTTCTCCTGGCTCCAGGCGTCCAATCTTCTCACGAGCAGCAAGGAGTTTCTCTTCTCCTGCAGCTTTGTATATGGCAGAATCAACGCCAGCTCCGATCGCAACCTCAGGGTTCGCTGTGTTAACTATGGCATCTGCTTTTACTTTTGTAATATCATTTCTGATAATTTGAAATGGCATGATCGTTCAACCTCAGTATTTATCACCAATTTCCTGGTATCAGGAAAATCGTGCTGTCATCAGGGATTACATCTTTTGCATGGATCATATCCTTGTTGTATCAGCTCATCCCTTGTGCCTTCATAATACATTTTATTCTTTTCTTTCATATCTTTCACGCTATCGCAGGTCGGATTATGAAACTTCTTGGAATTCTTATTAACAACGTAGGTTGTTCCTGCAGGAGCAGCATCATTACTCTTCGCAGGAGCAGATCTGTCTACAGTTGTTCCGCCAGTGCCACCTGTAACTACAAATTCATCTGCACTTACACTCTTCTTATAGTTCGGATCTACCTTATTGCTGCCATTAGAATAATTGATGATTACTCCTGGCTGAACATTATAGCAGAACACGTTAAAAGAAATACCTTTGCCCTTATCTTCTACAGAATATGCTTCAATCTGAACTCCGCTGCAGAGAAGGTTTTTGCCTTCAAACACAGGAGTAACTCTATACATTACATGGTTTCCAGTGCTGCGAACATAGTCTGCAACCTCATTTTCATAAAGCAGCATACCTTCAACATTCATGTAACGAGTGCCTGTAATCAGATTCTGCTCATTTGCATTCTCTCCGGTCAGCTGGAATCCGATCATGTGGCATCTGTTATACAGATACGGAGGATCTGAATCTACCAGGCCTGGATACTTATTCTGTTTCCATCCGGTAGGTTTTACCATACTGATTGACTGACGTTCCTCTGTAGGCATCAGGTCTTTTCCAAGACATGCCATAGCAGGAGTACAACGTCCCTGTTTATCAAGCTCACCATAGCTTTCATAAGACTTCGTTGTAATCTCATCAGCCGTAAAACCGGGCACATTCTTATTCAGCTCAACCGAAGCGCTTCCACTATATGCAGGGATCTCTTCCTCTGCATGTGTCTTGACGCTCCAAAACAAAAAAGAAGACATACCCAAAGAAAGCGCCAGCAGCAAAGCAAATATTCTATTTGCAAAACTAACCTTTCCTAAGTATGTCCTCATATTCGTATCCTCTTTCTTATCTAAAAACATCAAACATCGATGCAATCACATAAACAATAAATATTAGCAGACAAGCAGCCAGCTTGTTCGGAAGAATAATTCCTATAGCAATCATAATGCCAAATGCAATCAGCTTATTGTTCCTATCGCTTTCCTGGACTTTCCTACGAAGCTGATCCATATCTTCTTTCTGTTTCTTGCGCTGCTCTGCAGTTGGATAATATCCGCCTCCACCAAAGGAAATATCATCTTCAAGTCCGGCATCTAGAACATTATTGTCCTCATTGTAAAAAGTATCATAGATATATGCCGCTTCATTCGAATCAATATGTCCATCATGGTTTAGATCAAATGGTGTGTTTTCAAAATTATCATATGCCATAACACGCCTCCACTTTCTTGATGGGTTTAAAACTCATCATCAAAATCATCTGGATCCAAGCCGGCATCCTCAAGAGCTGATCTACGTTCGTCCTCATCCATAAATTCCAGCTCGTCACGATCAAGGCCTGCCAATTCAATCTCGTCTAACTCGTCTTCTTCATCAGCAAAACTTCTACCCTGGGATGAAATACCATTATTGTCTTCAAAAAATGTATCGTTTATGAATGCCCACTCAGCTCCGCTTATCTTGCCATCTCTGTTAAGGTCAAATGCTGAATGTCCAAATAATCTATCCATAGGTCCTTCCATAGTTCAGATCCTCCTTCCATGAAGACCATCAATAGTTGTCATTCCAGTAGTCCTCAGCTGCATCATAAGCTTCGTCTTCATCATCGTAGTCATCTTCGTAGTCATAGAACTCTTCGTACTTATCGTCTGCAAAGTCCTGTGCTGACTTGTAATTATGTACATCGTAGGAATCATAGGATTTCTTTGATGACTTTGAGCTACTCTTCTTTGATGAGTTCTTGCTGCTTGATGATTTTGTCTTTGAAGAGCTCTTACTGCTTGAACTCTTACTCTTTAATTTTGAGCTTGTAGTTTTCTTCTTTGAGCTACTCTTGCTCTTACTTGATGAATAACTGCTAGTTGTTTTATTCTTGCCAGCTGCCTCTACAGATACTGATGTCATTCCCACAGCTGTTATCATCATCATTACTGCTACTAAAATGCTTAATAATGTTCTCTTCATAATTCACAACCTCCATTTCGTATGAAAAGAGTTTTATCCTGTTATAAGCTTACCTCCAAGCCATTTCGGAATACATATTCGCTTTGGTAAAAAAGCTATTGGTATTTTGCTAAAACAGTGATAAACGATTTTGCTCTTTCTGATAATCCTATTCTGCCAAATTTCGAGTCCAATAATCCTCCCCGGTTAAACCCGCATGTTTTCAGGTGTTCTTGCTGGCATTCAATAGAATTACCTCTTTTACGTATTCCTCTCTTTTCTCCTGTGGAAATGCATTGTACTGGTATAAAAAGAGCTTTTCCATTATTTCTCTGCAGCTCTTGGCACCGCAGTTTCTGATCTTGGCAATCTCTGTACCTTCTGCTATTGCCTCAGCCAGTTCTCCAATAGTGGAATATCCCGCTCTTTTAAGTGAGTTATAAGCCCTAACTCCAAGATCCAGTGCCTCTATAGGTGTATCCCCGGCCTTACTATTCAGGTAAAAATTGAAATAAAACTTGCCGCCCTTTCTTTCATGAAGCCTTGTTCCTGCAAGGGCCTCAACTATCTGTGTTAGTGTTCGACTCTGATCCTGGTTCATATTCGATTCCTCCGTATACATCCTTGATAACCTCTCGGACTGTGCGGGCATGATATTCTTCAATATCATTTATGCAAGCCTTCTTGATTATCTTGGCCATGTAATTGATTTGTTCGGATGAATCAGATACAGCAACAAGATGAATGTGATACTCTTTCATTGTGGTAAAAATCTGCCTGACATAAACTGTTCTGGTTGCCACATATTCAAGTACTCTGTCAAATCCATCAGGTGTAGTGATAATATCAATCAGCATCGTGATTTCATCATCGCGCTTAATGTATGTATTGTACTGACGGATGATTCCCTCATCCTCAAGCTTTTTCACCCTCTTCTTGGCTGCTACTCTTGATATCTCAAGCTTATCTCCAATTTCCTGATAGCTCATACGAGCATTGCCTTTGATCAAATTCAAAATCTGCTTATCTTTTTCATCCATGTTATTAGCTCCTTATCAGTAGTCGACTCTGATTATGCTGATTATATTCAGGCACATAAATTTACGCAATAGAAAAGGTTACGAAACGTAACTTTTTAGTTTCGTTTCGTAACCTAATTATATCATGATATGCAGTTAGCCTCCGTAATGTGGCCATAATGGAACGTAATTGTCGTAACGATCGTAGTGATAAAGACAATTCTTGTAGCTATCTGTATTTATTATAAATCTTCTCCGCCTTAGCTTTCATGCCTGGAAAGTCTTTAATAAAATTATCAAAAACTTTTATTTGCATATCAGACCCTTTCATCCCGTTGTACTTAGTATCAGGATCCACACAGCGTATTCTGCACCAGTGCATATAAATACCTGCATCATTCCTAAATATCTCAGAAACACTTTTCCCCGTCAAGAATTCTTCTCTCTTCCTAAGAAAGGAACTTATTTCATGACATTTATTCTTTATCAAGTGCAGTGGCTGTCCCTTTGTATTAAAGTACTCATATACAAGAATGATTGTTTCCTCTTCATCCCAAACACGTTCACGTGGCATAATGCAACCTCCACTATATTAAAGCAAAGCCTCCAATTTACTCAAGCACTCTTTTTTCTCTTTATCACTCAGTTTTTCGAACTGAATAAGCACATCGTCAATTCTTCCTTCGCTAATGATAGCCTCGGCCTCTTCGGCTAATTTTTTATATTTTGTCTTGGTTTTCTTAGATAAGTAATCTGGTAAGAACTTAGTCGCATCTTTCCATTTATATACAGATTCTCGCGACTTATCTCCAAGTGAAAGATACTTTTTAGCCCACTCATCTTCTTTCTTATCCATGCTCTTCTCAGCTTCATCTATGGCTGCATCAATCATGGAAAGAGCATCAAACTCCGCTTCCTGTTCTGAATACTTATTGCGAATATCTTCAACTGTCTTAGTGAAATTATCTCTATTAGCTTCTGCTTCACGTATTATTTCGATATCTTCGAGAACCGCCTTTAAAGTATCCTCCATTTCTGTGAAAGAATTATAATCTGTTTTTGATATTCCTTTTTGTTTGACTAGCTGAATTCTTGATAATAATCCTTTTATACCCGCTTCATCACAAACTGAATCCAAATCGTCCCATATGGATAACATATCATCCCTAATGGCCTGTTCTGCTTCATTAAGCTTCTTCAGCCTCAACTCCAATTCTTCATAAAGCTGCTTTCCAGCATTTCCAAGAGAATTACCATATTTAGCGTAACGCTTTGTGAGTTTTTCAGCATCTTTGATGAATCCTTGTATTTGAACATATGTAATGTACCTAGTTATCTCAGAATCACTCAAATACTTTTCTAAATCCGTTTTTAGCGCTTGTCTAGACTTGATTTCCTCCTGATTATTAAGCTCTTCATCCTTCTTTTTTTCTATTTTTTTAGCCAATTCTAGCTGGCCTATTTCTTTAAGCTTAGAAATCAGCTTCATATTATGATTTTTAAATGTATTTAAACGCTCAATTTCTGTACAAGCCATGTTTTCTACATATACATTTCCTGTACGACTAAGAAGATCAGACAATTCCATACGGATTGATCCTAAACTGTTCCTAGCTTCTTCGGAAATCTGATATCCATTCTCATCAAATATCTCATGTAGCGGAAACTCTTTGATATCAACTAACGCATCAACAAAATTATATATCTCTGCTCTTTTGTGAAAGTCCTCCAGTCCTTTTTCTTTTTTGTCATCAAGTTCTTCAATTCTTCTATCCCACTCAGCTCTGGCTTTTTTTCCAGAAGTAATTGTTTTAACCGCGAGATCTCTTGCTGTTTGAAGTTCCTCCGGAACTTCATCTGACATTTCAAGTTCTTTCAATTCTCGTTCCAAATCAGCCACCTTGAAAATATCCTTATTGGCTGTTACCTTATCAAAAAACCTTGAGAACTTGCCACTTACTGCATCGCCATCAACGTATATTAGTGAAGACTTATATATATACGCCCAATCAATCTTGTTCTTCTTCTCCTCACCGATTGCATCGGCTTTCCAATTATTGATTGTCTTTACAGTTCCTCCAACCTTGAACCTGATGCAGTAACTATAATATGCGCACACTACAGCAAGCATCATAAAAATGACTTCTTCACTAATTCCATATGGAGGTGCAGTAAATAAATCGAATAATTCTTCACAAGAGAACTCTCGATCATCTTTAACCCTATCAACAATATAATCAAATACTTTCCGAGCACTCTTTGTCTCTGGTGGCACAACTCTATATGATGTATCAACACATTTCCAGGAAGTATTGCTTGTCGTCATCAGCACAGCTTCAAATCTGTTCCTTACTTCACTGTTAAATGCATGTATAGAATTCTCATTTACAGAGTCAGACAACAGCATTTTTACAATTGAACAATAAATACCGCTTGATTTAGGAGCAATGTTGTTATTCTTAGTTACAAAGCCATCAAATTGGAATGGAATATTATCCGGATAGATTTTTTCAAAAACATCTGTCAGATATATTGGCACTCTAGAAGAAATAACCTGAACACCTTCATTAGTCAATTCATTTCTTTTCTTCTTTAACTCCTCAAACTCATCTTTCAAATTACTTTCTGCCTGACTGTAATCGTCATTGAAATGGCGTTCATATTTTTTTCTAGTATCTAAATCAATTTCATCTAGTACAGAATATTCAAGAAGCGTATTGAGTAGCCTATTTTCTGCGTCATTCAGCAGCATAAAGATAATTGGCATATCTTCACATTGTTTTACCAATTCTTTTGACTTTTCAACAATATCTGGATCTGTTTCTTTATTTAAATAAAGCCAAACTAACTTACCCTTAGGAGTTATTGTATTCTTGGCTTTTTTCCATGCATCAATATATGCCTTAACCCTACTAACGGTAAAATTCTCTATAGGATACATTTCTTGCTGATATAGCCACTCGCAAGTTGTTATTTTATGTTTTGTTGCATAATTGGTAGTCTGTAGCTCTCTTATTCCAGCAAGATCTTGAATCTTTTCACTAATTATCAGGCTACTATCAACTTCCTTCTTGGCCATGAGTCTTTTTTTCAATACCTTGAACTCATATGCACCGTTTGATTCTTCCATGAAATCAAAACAGTTATTTCGGTCATCAAAGCCCAATACAGCATACTCGTCTTCGAGCCACTTTAATTCTTGTGTTATCTCATCCATGCTCAATCCTGAGCAGATAGAAATAGCTAATTTAGCATCGTCATAACTCGTGGTCCTAAATCTAAGGATTCTGACAATCAAATTAGATCTCAGAACCATCATAGACTTTTCCGATAGTTTATCCCCATATTTTCTAAGAACGTTGTCATATCGGATACACTGCTGAGATTGCTGTTTACCATCTTGCTCTGCTGCGAGCATTTCTACATAAAGATCCCCTAACATCAATGTTTCAGGCATGATTACTACTGGTTCTTTATCCATAGTAGCTTCTGAATAATCAGTAATATACCTGCTAATAAGCATGAGTGACGATCTATTCTGAAGATAATCAGATAACTGAGTAAGCATAAAAGTCGCTATAGGATGCATAGGATATATTCCCTCGACTATAACCTTCCTAAAAAGTGCATAGTCGTGCCACATCCCCTTTGTATTGACCCACTTATTTAATAACTCAAAAGTCTCTTTCCACGTGCTCTCATTTTCGTCTTGCCATTTCACTACACACTGTGCAAATGCATCCGCATCTTTTCTACGAATAAGATTTGCAAATACTGTTTCTAGGTTAGACGATATATAATACTTATCACTAGCATCATATCTTCCAATATATCTTCCCACATTTGTAGTCTGATCTATTCTTTGAAGATACTGCTTTATATCATTTTGAATAAAGTTTATGATATGCAAAGCCCCGTCTGCATTTTGCGTCATCTCAAAAATCTGCTGTAGCGCAGAGTCACCGCTTTTTGCAGGATTAACTCCAGATGCATACTCCAAAAATCTTCCAAATTCGTCAAAAAGAATGATAACATGGTCAAAATCACCATTCATTCCGCAATATTCAGATACTAGCAACTCTAATATTGCTCCAGCAGAAATGCCTTCATCCCATCGTATTTCCTGACCGGTCATTTTACTGTAAACATCATTAACGATGTCAAAGCACTCATCATCGACCATAAGCTGGGAACTAATTTTTTCTAATAATTCCTCTCCATTCTCGCTCCAGCCATGCTTTTTAGCTGCCTTTTCAAATTCCTTAATCTGAACGTTTTTGTTAATATCAAAAAATGTCTCAGCCGTCTCAAGAGCCCTATTGAGCTTCTTAAGCTTCTCATCTGATAGTCCATAAAGCTTTAGACTCTTCTGTGCTGCTTTCAAAATCTCAGAATGAAGATTAAAATCTCTCATTCCGTTTATTACCATCACAAAGTTTTTACCTTTGCTCAAGTTTTCAATGCGCTTTCCAGCATTTTTATCAATAGCAGATATATTGCTCAATACAGCATTATATGTTTCCGGCTGATAATCTGCACCTGATAAAATATGTGCTAACGTCACTGCCAAATGCGACTTTCCTGTTCCATAATCCGCAATAGCCAGAGAAAGCCCATTTTCATTTTCATCCGACAGCTTATTTAGCAGCTTCTCAACTAAACTGATAGTATCAATTCTCGCTCTGCTACCCAGTCCAGCGTTATCTACCCCATAGTATTCGCTGCCATGGAATACAAAGTTTTCTGCTACTTTTGAAGACTTTTCAGGCATATAAAACCAATCCGCCTGAACAGCGCCTTCAAAAAACAAATCTTTTCTAAACTCCAATACATCATTTAACTTCATTGCTACATCTCCTAGAATAACTCACTAAATAGTAAATCTCTCAAATCGTCTAGCGTAACCAACTTATAAATAGTATATGGAGATAGTTGCCTATTTAGTCTTATGATACTCTTTTCGGTCATCCTTTCTAGCATTTCATATTCATCTTTTTTGCCCCAACCAAATATGTGTCCAAAATGCAAATCATCCATCTGTATAGATGTTATTTCAGCTTGATCTGGATACTTTTCATTCCAAAGCGAATAAAATATGTATGCATAGGCAAAAATAAATTCCTTAGACATTTTTGCCTTCTTAACAATTACATTATCTCCTGAAACCTCCACCAAATCTAACGATGAAAACATATCGTCATACGCATTTAGTAATGGAGACAGATTTTTAGTGGATACTTTTCCATCATATATTTGATTTAACTCACCTAAAAGATAGTCTTTGGAAATCGTTTCATTGTACCTAGGCAAAACATCTGCAAAAAACGACTTCCATAAGGGCGCTCCATCAATAGGCCTAGACAACATTCCATGACAAATCAAAAGAGAAAGATTTTCCTGAAGTCCAGGATCCTCGTTATAAATTACCTCGCCCAGATTTGTCCTTGAAATATAAATACTTCCAGGCTTTTTCACAACATTTATCAGTCCCATATATTTAGAATATAAAAGATGCGAGTCCACTTTACCACTATGATCCCCTTGCGGGATGCCTGTATCAGACGAAATCTCCTGTACACCTGAATATGTCGCATCATCAGCAATCTCCAGTATGCTAGCTATATAGCTAGCATCTGGTTTAAAAGTCTCATGAAAATTTACATTTCCATTAGAAGCCATTCTTAATTCCTTTCCTCAAATGAGATAACATTTGTGATTGTGGGCTTAACTTGTCCAAAATCACCATTTGCCTTTATACGTTCACCAACTGCAATACATTGACCCTTTTTTAGGCCTTTGAGCGAACTTAACCAAGCATTTCCGTCTGATGGATCAAGCTGCTTTGCCATTCTTGTAACTTCATCATCTGTAGGCTTAAAATACAACTTAAATGCAGCTTGTAATAGCCTTGTAACTTCATCATCCGCCAAAATCTTCGTTGATTGTGTTGCAAACCAAGCTGACCATCCAAATTTTCTTCCCTCAGTAAGGATAACTGCACTCGGCGAATTTGATTTATGCGACAAATTCTGCGCCTCATCAAGTACAACGACAAAGGGTTTTTCTTTACTACCATATTTTTTCGAAAAGTACCATGCATCCCATAGCATAAGTTCAGTTATTGCTACTTGCATCTCTCTATCGATCAGTGTTAGCTGAAAAATATTCAACTGAGGTTCTTCCGAATACAGAACTTTGCCCCAATCAAAATCCGATTTTTGGTCAAATTCTATACTATGGAAAAATGGAGTCATCTTAGAAATAACAGTTTTGGCAGTTTGGTTAGTACTCTTTACCTCCTCAAGTTTTTCAAGGAAATGAAGCATGTTCATATCCTCTTTATATTCCTCAATTCCCATACGTGCAGCTTCAAATATAGCAGCATATTGCTGTTCCCCAAATTTATAAACATGAGTGAATATATTGGCTATTCTATTAGCTACATCCGACGGTTTTTCAACAATACTCATCCCCGCAACTTCAATCTCATGTCTCTTGAATGGATTAATAGGAACTCCAGTACTATAAATGATATGCTGTTTAACTTTGTCGCCCATCAACTCAACAAACTTCTGCTCCAGCTGATCCAGTCTAAAACCTTCCGTATAATCAAAAACAACTGAAGAAACATTATTCTTACTCAATTCATATAGCATAGTCTGTATGCTATATGTTTTTCCTTGACCAGAAGTGCCAGTAATAAGTAGGTGTCTATTCGCAAGACTTTTATTTCCAAATTCCCAGAAAACATTTTCGCCCATTTTGCTTTTACCAACAAGAACCCTAATGTTTTCAAGAGAAACAACCTCTCTACTACTAGCATCTACCTCTTCTGCTACATCTATCTTTTCGGTTGCAGATGTTTTTTGTTCGATATTATTATCGCTTTCATTGGTCACAGATTCATTCCCACTTGTAGTCTCCGGTGTATCAGAAACATTTACTGGAGTTTTCTCAACAATTTGACTCTCAGGAGCTTCTTCGCCAACACTTATCGGAGCATCATTTTGAGAAGACTCAAGTTTAGAATGATTCTCTGTTGCAGAATCATCTTTTCGTTCACGCTTATCTTCTCTCCTTACTTGCTCCATTTCTTTCTTTACAAGTCTCTGGCGCTTTTTAATGTCAGCTTCTTCTTCCTCTTCATCCCTTAACAATTCTTCATCAATAGCTACATAATCTGCCTGAGTCAATGAATTATTCTCAAGCAACAACTTTTGAACTCGAATCTGCGGAATATCCAAGACTGTAATTGGCTCGTCCTCTAATTCAGTCGCAACTTCCTCTTCAGTATTTAAGTCAAGCCAAAAACCTAATACTCTACCATTCCAATTGATTTCAAAATTGCCGTCTAGTATTGCTCTTAGTTTTGCAGACATAACCTCAAAGTCTGCTGATTCATTTGAGAATGTAACCTGAGCAAAGACTAACGCCCTATATAATTGGGCATACCAATACCTTCTCTTTACCGACTTAGAATTAGGATCAAAAATCTGTGATAACCTTCTAATGCCATGACGAACCTGTCCGACAGCCTTCATTTTATGACTATCTGCAGATGCTAATCCTGCTATCTTACATTCTACTATCGTTGCATTTAATACGATCTTGTCATCACCATTTGTATTTGCCTCAAGGACAAGGAAATCTGGTCTAGACATTGAATTGTCATCATCCTTATCTATTTCACCGCTAAACCAATGTTTGTATGAATCCAAATGAACAACTATTTTAAGGGCATTTTTTGTTCCTTTTTCCTTCTCTATAAGCGAAGTTAAAACATATGCCATAAACTCATTGATGTTTCTATCCTTAGGATTTATAGCCGACAATAGACTAATTCCATCTAGACCACTTGCTTCTTCTAAGCATAATTTGGCTGCTTTCTCAATTTTGTCAGGAGTCCATCTAAATAGTTTATATAGTCTTGAATCAAGTCCTTTCTTTATAGTTTCAAGAATAGTTTTTCTAGCTGTAATAGTTAGATTGTACTGACCATACTCTCCTTTTCCAGTACTAAATCCAATTATCTGATAACTATTTTTATAATCATTACTTCTTAAAAGAGCTCCATCCATACCACTGTCGATACATACAACCCAATACGCTAATGTATGCAAGAAAAACACTATTTCCTGAGCATCATCATCAATTCTCACCTCTTTATAAGCAATATACTTGTCCACAGGTGCATTTTCCATATTGTTTCTATATCTAACAACCTGCGTATGTTCAAATGCTGCTCTAAACTGAGGCTGCGACAATTCTATCTTACGCTTTACAGAAGTCTCCGACATAGGTGATGGCTTGTATACTATAGGAAATCTACACTCATTTGTTTTAATTGCAACAATTTCATTATCCTTAAGAAACTTCAGCGCATCCACACGTAAAATATCCATAGCAAAGATAATGTCATTATTGCTATCAAGCAATCTTTCAAGATCATTCTTTGTTTCATACTCATTCAAGTAAGTATGAATATTCACATTTGAATCCTGAGAAAAAGCTTCATCCATCCAGTAAGCAAGATAGTTTCTGCCACCCTTATTCTCTGGTTTTACCAATATATTGAGCTCTATATTGATTCTTACATCACCATGCTTATTCTTTTCTACATCCACGAATCTATAAATAGCAGCAATAATAGGCTGAAGCTCGGAAGGATCCAAAAATACAATGCTCAGATTACTATAAGCATTAGGAAAAGCTTTCATATAATCATGAAGAACGCCATATATCATTTTTGCATTGTCATTAAAATGCTTTATTTCACTAGAATCAAAGTCATCGTCAAATATAGCATCTTTGCGGATCATGTCCTTCAATCTGTTTGTATTTTCTATATCTCTTCTACCGTACAAAGAGAATGCATCATATGAATTCCTTGCGCCGAAATAACTTGAATCATATGACGGAAATAGGTCTAATGAGCTTTGAATTGTGCTCATCTCAAGTAAATCATCTACAGTTGAATTAACCTCTTTGAGTAAAGCACCTTCATTCTGAAGCTGATTTTGCCACCATTCATAACATCCATCCAAGAAAAAGATTTTTTGATCGTTCAGTTTTTCTAATGCTGCTGGATGCCATGGTGGAACAATACAAGCAGCAATATCTTTTTCACACTCCAGGACATCACAGGATGTTTCTATATTAAACGAATGAATATAAGCATCCAAAATCCATTTCATATTCTCTGGAAGAAGTTTTTTTGATATAAACTCACCAAGGTTACCATAGGAAGATATCAGTTCTTTTAAAGATGAATCATACTTACCTAATTCCGTATAGTAGCCATTCTTAGCTATATCAAATGCAAACTTAGCAAATGCTCTCCCCACTTTATCAAATTGCGCAGAGTATTCTAAGTGTGATTGTGGAATCTTCTTATCAACAAAGTCGCAAATATTAAACGAAAAGTCTAGTTCCCTTTCTTCATAAGCATCAAAGAATTCTTCGCTGCTCTTAGTAAATAACAGTGGGTTCAGCTTGTTTATTGTAGTTAACGGGATATAGCTAAAACCATCAGCCTTTGCAAAATCCTGTTCACATAAATCTCCAAAATAATGATTCCAGCTGCAAGAAGCCTCAAAATTCCACTGAAAAGTCTGTTTTTGAACAGGATGTGAATCATCTTCCGAATAGCAACAAACATCAAAAATCACCTTGTTCAAAGTTTTATTTGTACTCGCTGCTGATATAACTCCAGAAGTATCTATGTTCAGTTTCGCGCATGAAGGATCAAAAATATTTTCTGGTTTAGTAGATAATTGTATTCCATCCTCTCCCACGCTCCAGCCATAGGAATCTAATAATTCTATTGCTCCGTTTGTATGCCTGCAAATAGATTTCCAAGCATTTAATAATTGAATATCAACATCATCTTCATCAGAATTTGCAGCCCAAGAAACAATCTCTGCCTTTTTTATGTTAAATACAATCCTATCAGCACAGATCTCATCATTAAGCATATTAGTCAAAGAAATAAGCAGCGCTCTTGTGAATATTTCCAGTGGCTCACCAGACATTTTGATTACTGTATCTCTTTGCTTTTTTACTTTTTCAATTGGCACGCCAAAAATAGCTTCAATTATTGCAAAGTCAGTATGAAGAAATCTTTCAACGTTTCTTTCGAAGTCACTTCCGATAATAAAACCTCTTAATATCTCGCTAAGTTCATCATATGATTTAATTGCTTGCTGACTCCAGCCTTCCCAATCATCTGAAAACTCCCTATTCTCATCCTCGCCGTATTTTTCTATCTGTTTCAAATACTTTTCATATTGTGTTTTATTTACATTTGTAAACATGCCTCCACTTATAAAGTCATGCTCCAACTTAAGAACGTTCCTCGAAGAGTTAATATTTCTGACTGTCGGATAGTTATGTTTTCTTCCTGGAAGTCCCCACTCGCTTAACTCAGAATAAAATAGTTCTATAAAGTCCTGTAATGTATCAAATTTGCCTTTCCATCTATCCGCAATACTACTTAACTTGCAAATATCAACAGGAACATATTCAAATAAGTTCTTAAATAAAGCATCAACCGTATCACATTCTGATTCACTAAAACCGCAATCTTCCAGCTCGAATATTTCATTATAATTTTTGTTTAAATTAGCTATCAGAATGTCTGGAGTAATTGTAAAGCAATTATCTAATCCGCCCTTATCTTCTTCAGTTTCTGTTCCTAAAAGTATTAGGAGATCACTTTCATGTAAGTTTCTATAATAAGTTACACTTTCAGACTGAATCACCCATTTATTTTGAATTAAAGAATTCCTTATGGTTGTGTTATCACAGTTTTTCTCAAGTGAGTCCATCTTGGTTTTTGTCAGCTTAACATCAACCTTCAATCCAGAATCTTTGTAGGCTTCAACAATCCTTCTTGCAAAGTTCTCATATATTTCCAAGCTTTCAAATCCATCCACTCTTATAATGGTTTCTGTGCCTTTGGTAGGTGCTTGGTTCTCTATAAGCTGAACTAAACTGTTAACTACGTATTTCATACTAATCCTCCAACGTGTTGTGATATGGATTTACAACAATTGATGTAGCATCAGACAATTCTCTCAAGAATCCTGTATTCTTTAAAAACTGTTGAAATGCCACCATATTGTCACTAAAGCTGTTAGCCAATGATTCTGTTAAATCTTGAGAACTTATAGATTTTTTATACTCTTCAGGTCCAATAACAATGTTGTAATTGTCATAAAGCTTTTTCAAAAAAGTTGTTACTGTCATCTTCTCTCCAGGAGCGACCAATGCCAACACTAAAAAGCGAATAATATCCTCTGATAATGTCATCCTCTCAAACGAGCCTTTAATGGGAATGATGCATTGCATTTCCTTCCCTTTTGCCTTAAAAATATCGAACGATGCCTTTTTGGCATCTCGTGTCACTTTAAATAGCTGAGATTTATCGATTTCCCTCTCATCAGCCTCCATATTAATAGCAGTAAGAAAATCTGCCTCAATAGCCTTGTATCCTTTATTTGCAATTTTCTTTACTGTATCTGCATTATTGCCTCTCATATCAATAATCCAAGGCTTTTTTTCTATAGACAAATACTGCGCAACAGCACTTGTCATCATTCTCATTACTTGGAACATTACCCCCTTAGCCAAAATATCAATCCTAGTAATTGGATGAATCTCTGCAGATAGATAATTAATTAATTCGTCTACAGCATGTTCTTCGCAAGACTTATATGCTTCTTCAGGGATATATGCTAGTTTTAACTCTTGTGCTAACTCCTTTTTTGTAAATCCCATATCTTCTTCCCAGGAATTCTGAATGAATGTAGCCATTGTTGATATTTTGCTTGAATGACTAGACAACATATTGGAAAGAAGCCTTTCCAAATGTTCTCTTTTCTCTGAATTCTCATTTAAATACTGCAACAAATGTAAGTAATATAACTCACCACCCCTTGCCAAGAAGTTATGCTTTGTCATATCAAACTTAGTATCAACTGTAATTGGATTCTCTTCCCACTTTACTTCCTTAAGCCTTTTGTTTTCGGTTGGCGCTGCATCATTAAAAATCAATTCTGGACATATAGGTAGTAATGCTTGCGCCATCCAGGATCTCTTTTTTATTACGACAGCATAACCATGCAATAAATCTTGAATACTTTCTAGATATTTCAGCGCCTTTTCATCATCAATGTCCTTCATTCTTTTAAGAAGGATTTCCTCATGTTTTTTATATGCATATTCATCAAATTTTATACAACTGTTTTTTCTTGTCTTTTCATAAAAAAGAAATCTTCTCAGGCCCATTCTTGGATCAACCCAATAAGAGCAATCCTCACCTAAATCCATTCTATGAAATCGCATTTTACCGGTATTCAAATCCTCATTTTTGGCAGAAACAAAGACTAACAAAAACTCTATTAGATATTCATACAATGTCTGATCAGGGATGAATCGATTTCCCAACAGAGCAATTGAGAGATTATTGTTATTGTCTTTTAAATTCGTTGTTTTTGGGAATGTTTCCATTATTTAATCTCCTTAATATGCTTCCTTTATGTGATAAGGATTTGAAAAATCCAGCTGTATATCCTTATTACCGCTATTAGTTAATTCAATCATTTCAATAACATTTTCTATGCTATCATCACAAATAGCAGACAATTGTGATTTCAAGCTTTCTACACCATGTGTTAATTGAGGGTCAACATTTGTCACAACAACCCCTCTCTTTAATTCTTCAAAATAATCCAAAAGCGGAAGTGTTAATACTGTATCTAAGATATCTCCAGCAATCTTTAACCGCATTACATACCTTTCTTTTCCCTCATTAAATGAATTATCGTTTGTTTTCTCAGCTATAACTGACATTCTTCTTGCTGGAATCATACCTGTGATCAACTGAACGTTCTGCATCAAACCTGATTCTCTGCTCATTGTAAGCGGTATATCATTCATTCCACCCTTCTTTAATGTGGATCCTAAATAAATCATAGAAAGTGCATCAGAAACCAGAGAATTTTCACTGCTTCCAGGAGATTGT
This sequence comes from Butyrivibrio sp. YAB3001, assembly GCF_900112195.1. Classification (GTDB taxonomy): domain Bacteria; phylum Bacillota; class Clostridia; order Lachnospirales; family Lachnospiraceae; genus Butyrivibrio. The sequence continues at coordinate 53,596 of NZ_FOKR01000014.1, read as the reverse complement.
TTTCCTTCCCTAATATTTATATATCGCCCAAAATTTTTCGAGAATATATCTTTATAATCAGATTCCAAAGCCTTTTCATCAGTTATTATGTTCGCAAATATATAGGCTCGCCTTAAGAACTGATCCCATCCTTCAATATTTCTGTTTTCAATTTCCGCCTCAGCTATAATATTCCCAAATTCATCACTAAATATATATGAGTAGTCACGTTTAATTAAAAGACTCTCATCGGCGCTTAAGCGTTTCTGATCAAATCTATTCTTCTTTGTTTCGCGTATCGCAAGAATAACATCAGATCTAGGATTATCTTCTGTACCAATACACCCAAAAAACAAATTCGTGAACAACATTTTGTACTTTTCTACAGGTTTAACCTCATCACAATTTCTTCCGCCTGTAATCATATACGCCAACTGTTCCGTCATACTTCTAATGGTTAATCTAGTACCATATTCCATCATCCAAATGTAATTCTTATAGATAAAGTCTTCAACCTTCGATCTATTTTCTTTAATTAACCTCTGATTTCTGTACACAAAACAAAAATCTCTCTTTTCGCAATGACTGCAGTCTTCCCATAGTTCATCCTTAATGAGGTTATTTAGAAATTCTTTGGCAAAATATGTATTATCGACTCCTGCAACGTTAATCAACCGAATTGACTTTCCGTTTATATCTGTAATCTTCCCACTATTCTCATCAAGAGCTTCTATGATTTTGCTTTCTGTTTCTTCTTGATTCTCCGTATATATCTGATTGAAAGTATTAATAAGTGGTCCTGTATTAGCAACCATAAATACAAATTTACCACCTGCTGGGTATTCAAGCACTCTCTTTAACGTTTCAACTTTTTCTTCATCAGAAAGCTCACTAAAATCCTTTATGCAGCAACACTGCCTGCCGCTTTTCAAAGTAACTTCGTTTTCTTTTTCATATGCTTTAAATTCGATTCCAAGATCTCTCAAAACCTCATACATGATACTTGTTTTTCCATCTCCAGCATGGCCAGAAAGAATGATAATGTGAGGCTCATCATTCAAGAAAAACTTCTCTATATACTTTGAAAGGCCAATTTCAACTACAGTTTCCTTAAAAAATTCGCTACCTACATTTTTTTCTCCAAATGCATTTTCATTCTGGGCATTATAATTATGCAGCGAATTCAAATATGCTATATACCTTTTAGTTCTTGAATCCATGTTCTTATTCCTCCGCAATCTGCTTAAGCGCATCTATAATTGAGTCAATATCATATTGAGTATTAAACTGACCTAATCCGATTCTCACTGTTCCCAGCGAACTCTTATCCCTTAAGTATTCGTGTATATATGGAGCACAATGAAATCCAGTTCTTACAGCTATATCAAAATCTTCATCCAAAATCATTCCTACATCTTCAGACTTCAAACCATCAAATGTAAGCGAAATAATACCCACATGCTGCTCCAAATCATTAGGCAAATACATATGCACATTTTTTATTGTCTGCAATCGCCTTATTAAATACTCAGTTATTTTCCTCTCATGCTCAAAATTCTTTTTTACATCCAGCGCTTCTAATGCAGCATTTAATCCTGCTATTGCCACTATATTATTACTAGCCGCCTCATACTTTCCTTCTGGATGATTCGGCATATCAAGATTCAAAGAATCACTTCCTGTACCACCGGTAATATATTCCTCAAGCTCAATTCCAGAAACATTTATAAATCCGCCTATTCCAAATGGTCCATAAAGCGTTTTATGCCCAGCAAAAGCTAAGATATCAACATTATTATTTCGCACATCTATAGGTACAAGCCCCAACGATTGAGCGGAATCTAAAACACAAATAGCTTCATATTTCTTAGCTTCTCTAAATATTTCCTCAATAGGAAGTATGTATCCTGTCACATTACTAACATGTGTACAAATTACAACTGATGGTTTTTCTTTTGAAAACTCATATCTTGTTTTATCAAGATCAATCTCGTATCCTGAATCAATAGGCAGTAACTTAACCTTAAAACCAATCTTTTCAGAAACATTGTGAATAGTCCTTGCAACTGCGTTATGCTCATATGGAGACACATAAACTATAGAATTCTTGTTAAAACTAATCCCATGAATGACTTGATTTAATGCCACAGTTATTGAAGGAGAAAAAACTACAGCACTATCTATATCTGCGTGGACAATATCTCTTAATCGCCTTTTGGTATCCGCTATGAGTTCACTTGCTTCCCTTGCCAATTTGTATGAGCCTCTTCCAGCGTTTATTCCAAGCTCTCTATTCGCTTTATCCATGGCAACATAAACGCTTTCCGGCTTCGGAAAAGTAGTAGCTGCATTATCCAGATAAATCATAATTAGTACCTACCCTATTATTTTTTCAACCATTTCAAGCAATATAGCTACTCGATCATTTACACTTAGGTCGTCATATTCTTCAAGCGTATCCTCGAGGATATTTCTTAGGACACTACCCGTTCCTTCACTAACCCGATCATAATACCTTTCAATTTCCTTACCATTTCTTCCTGTAAATGATAATTTCAATTTGCCTTCATTGCTTGCATCTACCATTTTTTCAACGGATTCTTTGACTTCAATTATGCGCTTAGTAAAGTCCTTGTAGGACATATCTGTCCAATTTTCAACATATACGTCTGTTACTGCTTTAGCTACTTTTACAGCAACATCTACATCACTATATACGTTAAGATTTTCGATACATGTCATAAAGGCATTTATTCTACCACCAAGAAGGCCCTGCTTAGAGGTGTTGCTTTGTTTTTCATACCACTCTGTTAGTAAATGATATAGATCAAGTTTCTTCTTTCCGCCAAAGCAATTATAAATATAATCTACAATCTGCCCCTGAATCCATGGCAGATAAGCGCTATAAGCTCTTACACTATCTTTAATAATCTTATAGGCCTCATCTAAGTGTTTTACTTCAAGCTGCTCTGGAATAGTAGCAAACAGTACTTCGTAGGGATTATACTCAACTTGTTGTAGTTCTCTCTTAAGAATCTTCATGGCAAAAGATATTTTTTCATCGTGAACATACTCATTCATTTCAACGAGATTTCTACTAACCTGTGGCAAGGCCCTAAACCAGCGTTGCATACACACAAAAATATCTTTAATTCTATTATCAGAAAGATTTTTGCTATCTTCTACAGAGAAAAGCTGCTTTAGATTATTGATATATTTTTCCTTTTCTATATCTTCTTTCGAGACAAACAAATCGTAATCATCTGGTTTCTCGCACATATTTACAATAATATCAGCTGAAATCTGGACTTCTTTGTCTGCAAAATAAACAACGATATCTTCTTTTCTCTGAGCAAACGCATATGCAAGATAAATTGGAATAACTCCATTTCTAATACCAAATGGCTTTGAACTGAGTTTGTCCACAAGAATTCTCAAGCACTGCCTATTTCCGCTACTTGTTTCTATAAAATCATGGATATTTTCCATGACTTCCTTTAAGTCATCACTTTCCTGTCCTGACCGTAGTTTTGTTACTACAAAAAGAGATCTATATACTGTCGCCTCCTGATTTGTTCCAGAATAAAAATCCACGGTATCTCTGTGACTCAGAATAGCATCTATTATGTTTATCCTTGCCTTTCTAGTCTGACTTGTAGTTATATATGAACGATTAATAAGCTCATTGTTTATTACTGGCGACTTATAGAACAGATTCTTGCAGCAAGAATTAACTGCCATTTCCTCTCTTCCACCGCTCAATTCATGAACCTTACCATCAGCATAGTAGTACACTCTGCTCTGATCAGCTGAATAAACATCATTAAGGACGTCCTCAACTTCTGACGTCAAATCTTCCTCTAACAAAGGTAATTCTCTGTTCAATATTTCATTATCAGAAACAAACGCATGACTATTACGTAGTTCCTGGATTATCTCGTAATCAAGAAGCTTTTTTTCTACTTTGATTGATTTACTTGGTGCAATAAATACCAGTCTCTCACTCGCAAGATCTTTAACATGCTTCTTTACCTTATCCTGATTAGCATTATTCAGGCTAAATAAGGTAATAACTTTGCCATCCGCGTTAGTACCATTAAGCAATGTATCTTCAGAATTAACATTCAAAAACGTATCTACATCAACAAATTCATGCTGAAAATACCTGGTGATCATCTTTTCAGTGTTATAACGTTTTGGCAGTACATAATACTTTCCTGAAATGCTCAACAAAGCATGAGAATAGTCAACAGACCCACTCATCAGATCTCTCTGCCTCTTTATTTCAGTTTTCAACGCAGAGCCAGCTCTTGTCTTAAATGCAAAGGTCCCTGTTGATCCCTTTTGGTATAAAATCTTATTCTCTAAAAGTTCCGTAATAACCTTATTAGCATCTGAAACATCAACAGATAACGAAAGTATTTTGTTGCTCGCAGGCATTTCTTCATCTTTGTTAACTATAAGCAGTATGGCCAATGCCTTTATCAGCTTGATCGCCTCAGTGTCGTCACATTTAGAAATAGCGTATTCTGCTCCAAGCCACACGTTGTGAACCATCTCATTAGTGACTTCTTTTTTGAACAAACCACTAAAATAATCATAAATGAGATCAGCACCGACAAACCATGAATCTTCTTTGCAATGATTCATAACAAATCTAGCCATGCTATTAGGCTCATCATTAGAAATAAATGTGAACAATGTTCTTTCATTCTGAGCAACCTTCTCACTGATGTTTAGCAGAAGATATGCTGTAATAGGATTAAGCGGATAGCAGCCTTTTAAGACAGTACTATCAAAATCCTTATCATCAAAATTACTCTTAAATGCAGGAATCTGATAGTATTGTTGTCTGCTCTCTTCGCTTACAGCTTTCTTGTATTCTATAACCGTGCTAAGCTTCTTTTCATCCTTAACAATCGCATTCTTGATCAATTCATAATTGTTCTTAGATGATGTAACAAAAAACTTTTCTATAATTCTGCCTTCAATTCCAGTAAATGCATTTATTATTTCCTGAGATAAGTAATTTCCATATTCCTTAATACTCTTATGAGCAACCATTGTAATGAATATCTGTGCATTCTGCGAATCTGTCGATAGCTCACAGATATCCTGCAGAAGCTTCATATTCTTTCCAACTGAGCTTTTGTCCTTATCCTGCCCTTCAATGAACTTACTAAATTCATCGAAAACCACATAGATTCCGCTATATCCATATTCCTCTACTAGTTTTTCACTAATACTTTTATATAAGGGCAAAACATCAGAAGCTGCCAATGGATTAAACTCACTTCCTGCAGTTATCTTTGGGTATATCTGTACAAATACATCTAATGCATCCTTTGAGAAGCGCTTAAGTTCTGCACGTAATCCCTTCACTTCTCTGCCACATTTTTGGAGTTCTTTCACAAAGTGCTTGTATGTATCTGGATAATTTGTCTCCCATTCCTCAATTCTTGCATTTGCAAGCGAATAATAAGTATCAGGAGATATGTCTTCAAGCCCGTCTCTTTTTAACGCATCGTTAAGAGCCAACAAGAATACTTGATTAAGGTCTCCTTTCGAATCATTTAAGATAACTGGTAAAAATCTTTTCTTCTTATCCCAAATTCTTCTAATGTTATCAGCAGCTCTCTCTCCTATCTCATCCACTGCTCTAAACTTTTTTTCTAATTCAGAAATAATATGGTCATTCTCAACACTTCTTTCCATTGACAGCACTGCCAACATAACCAGAAGCAGATGTGACTTTCCCTTTCCATATGGGCCAATCATCAGAGTCGCCTGCTCTTTATTATTTAAAACCGCTTCTAAATAATCATTAAGAAACAATAATGATGACTTAGTTGGGATATAGCTTAATACCTTTTCCCCTTTGTTAAGGCTAAGATATAGATTAATTGCAGTTTTGAAATTATTGTTAAATCCCACAACTTCTTTAAGGCTATCTATACTCATTTTCACACGTCCTATCTCTTATTCTTGTAATACTCTTCCAGAACATCCATTGAATTAAACTCTTTAACTTTATAGATCATGTCAAGTCCAGCTGTCCTATCAACATGAATATATCCAAGTGCATCTAGCTTATCCAAAAAGTCATTGATCATCACCAATGTCATCTGATAAATCTTCTGCAGGCCATTTTCATTGGATGTCAGCTCTTCGATAGATATGGATTCTCTACCTTCAAACATATTGGCAAGCTCATACAACACAATCCACTCATTGATTATCCTTTTATCAGCATGTGTCTTTGAATATCTTCCATCGATCTTCTTTAACAATTTCAGTTCTGAAAAAGGAGATATATTCTTATCTTCTGGATCAAATATCTCTTTTGCATTTGAATACATATTCAAAAGAACATCAACATCACTTTTAAGCGAGTTTTCAGAGTATGTTGCTCCTTCAACATGCTTATCCAATTCCTTTTTTAGTACTTGTTGGATCTGATCCCTATTAAGGTCATCAATCTGACAACGGTTAAAAAACAAATACCAAGATGTTGCCTCTTCAACATTCTTTGCAATGTTGGAATGTAAAATCCAAAGTGTGAAAACGTCCTCAAAATACAGATCATTTTCATAAATCATATTTCCAATCTTGGTAAGACTCGCTCCTTTTCCTGGTGCTTCGGTTATAAGCCCAAAAGCTTTAAGCCAATACCTCAGGGACTTTACCATGTTGTTTCCTATGCCAAATACATCCGGAGCCTCTTCACTCTGAAAAATCCCAGGTTTCTCTTTTACAATTATTAATCCTTTATTAAGCCACCCTTCACGAAGGGCAAACTTCTCATGTCCTTGAAGTCTAATCTTTATCTTATTTGCAGCCATTTCAAGCCCTCTTTATTCCCAATACTTTTCTCATATAACATCCAGCATTAAAATGTCCAACACATTCCGTACATCTAACGCACTTATCATTGTCTATCGTATAGCTGATATTGCCTTGGCCATCATCCTTAACGCTTATAGCGTCATGCTTACATACAGCCTCGCAAGCCTTACAGCCCAAACACATCTGATACTTTGTGAGCTGACACTGTATTTTCATTTCAGCGGCAGCCAGGTTCTTCGAACCAGCTATCTTTGTGTCCTTAATAGTTACCTTAAGCTTAGTACTTCCCATTCTTCCTTGAAGAATAAGTACCACTTTTCCGTTCTTATTAAGTACATAAACTTCTCCAAGTCTCTTGTTTCCAAGTTCCTTGTTAATATATCCAAAAGGTTTAAAAAGTTCATAGAATTCATCAGTTATTGGCCTTTGAAGAACATAATTGAATGCATTCTCATCTGTAGCACATGGTTCAAAAGTCACAATAGACTTCTGTGCAGCCTCAAGGCCATTTCCTCCCTGACGAGCTTTCCATCCACCTTCAGCAACATAATCTTCCGGATCTGGTTTACCAATCTGCTTTGCAAATGCCACTAGAATATCATGCCAATGAACGTACTGATCATACATATGTACTTTTGCTAAATATTCAGACCAACCACCATTATTAGGACAACACCAGCATCCCACTCGTGTCCATCCCAATCTGTATGCATAGTTAAAATCTATTCCTGTGGTTAATATGTAAAGCCATACATCAAAATCTATCCATTCAATAATCGGTGATGCCACTGTTTGCTTAGTTATCTTCGGACTTTCGCTTTCTCTTTCATACTTGCTTCTGCTAATAGACTCACTATGTCGGATTCCTTGAAAGCTAAGAATATTAGTCTTATCTTTAAACGCTGATGAAATGGTCTTCTGGATAGCACCTGTCTTAAAAACAGTACAGCACCATCTCATTACTCTACTTGGCGGCCCAACAACATTGCATAGATCCTCAAAATTCTTTTCTCTATTTTTAGCTGTAAGTATCCTAACCCCCATAGATTCTTCGTTTTTGTTGAATCTCTTTTTGTATTCCATTGTGTATGGGAACTCAAGCGTAGTATCGCCAAAAATATGTAAAACCTTGTTTGTTCCTAAAGCTGTATTCACAAGATGTGACGTAACAGTGGAATCCTTGCCTCCACTAAAAGAAACCATCATGTCATCTATGCTATACTTATCTGTGTATTTCTGGATAAAACTTATAGCTTCTTCAGTAATATAATTGTATCTATCAGCATTTGCAGATATGAACTTTTTAATATGCTCATCAAAGTATTCATAGTTTAAGTCTTGTACAGCTTCATCATAAATGTCTTTGACTTTTTTTATCTCTTCTATCGGCTTAGAATTTTCTTTGCTAACTGAAAACTTTACCTTCTTCCCGTTGATAATATAGACATTTGAGCCATACCAAACAGAATCCTTCTGGTATTTAAAAGGATCCCCTGATATCAACGTTGATATTAGAATGTTTTCCTCTGGAAACACTGGACGAATATCTGTTGCGATATATTTACCTTGTTTTCCACATACAGGACATTCCTTTTCATAAATCGGAACTTCACAATGGTCACACCAATATATGGTAGAAGAATTCTCCGTAGGATGTCCACATTTAGTATTTATGCACTTTGCACCATTCATAGGCACTTTGCATTTAGGGCATATTCTTTCAATCATCTTTTTTCTCTTCCTATCATTTTCATACCCTTCTATGATACTAAAAAAGTAACGTTATTCATAGATACCCAGTGAGCGCACAGATTAATTATAATCAAGTTTGAGCGTAAGAGAATAAATTCACTCCATATTTTCAATTTCCCAATTTTAGTTAAAGGAATGATCTCTTTCTCTTACTATTCACTTTCTAACGCGGTAGCTCAGCTCCACATCACCATTATCTGTAACCTCAATCTCCAACTGGTTCTTCACCTTGCGTTTAATATAGTTTTTCACTTCATCATCATTCATGCTAATCCTTGTCCTGCCAAGCACGTCCGTCATAAGGCTGTATAAATTAAGCTCAAGTGATGCCTTAATCGATCTAGCAAGTTCTTTTTGTATCGCCTCGTTCTTGATTTCTTCTGCTCCACCAGCATAAAAACTATCGATGTAGCAATAGAAGATATCATTTTTCATAAGAGCTTCTTTAAGTGCGTAGCTGCACTTCTCATGTTCTACCATTACTAGGAATTTTGCCTGTGGAAGTTCTTCCATAAGTCCCCAGTAATCTGAATCGCTTGAAACTAGAACAAAGGAATCTACATTATTTGCATAAAATTCCCTACAAGTACGAGCAGTAACCTTTACATCAGCTAAAGACTTATTATCTTTAAGACGTTCAATCATAATGTACTCTACAGGGATATTAATGTAAGATCCCAGCAATTCCCATGCTGAGGCAGCATGAACATCATCGAACAGAATTATCTTTTCGATTTTCTTAAGACGCTCCGGTTCCAAGTTTCTAATAGCAGCGCATAAACTATATGGATCAGAATTCTCACAGTCTACTATAAATACGCATTTTTCGCTATTTTCTATAAAATCATATATATTTGCCTTGGTCCTATCACTTACATCAGAAACAAAACTCAGATTTCTGAATTCATCGTTATTCCACTGATATAATAAGGTCACAAACTTTTTATCGTTAAGGAGAATGTTTCCTTCATCCTGAGCAGGCCAGTTAAGGTACTGCTTATACGGATAATAATTCATATTCTCATAGTAGAATGCTGCTGCTTTCTTTGTTCCCTCTTCAGTTAAACCATCCGGCATAATAAAAATATCCGACAGATAATCCCAATTAAGCCATTCTGGAAAGAGATCTCTGCAATTGTTTATTCTGCTCTTTATATTCTTGTTCAGATTTACAAGATATGGAGTAGGATCCTTCAAATGCACATAAATCTCAATACCATCATCAGAAAGCGCCTGCATAGCACTGATAGGCATATATTCGGGCATTCCTAAGATGCTTCTGCCCTCTTGCTGAATTCCCTGACATATTTTTAGAAAATTATGTTCCATCTGAGTTCTAAGAATACAAAGATTTCTTATTATACGCGCTCTTTTATCAAGTTCTAATTTCTTATATATTTCAAGCTTCGGAGGTTCGTTCTCATTCTCAAAATATCTTTTATGTATGCCCAGGAGATATGCTACTTTTGACACAATGTCATACTGCTCTCCATGAGAACTATAACCAGCCTGCTCATTTATCATGGCTATAACATCTGCAAAATTCAGAGATGTATTATTCTTTGTTGTAATATCCATAAAGTCCCACCTTTTTATCTGTTTTCCCTTGATTTTTAGATTATCCTAAATCATCCTGAATCATCCTGAAGCCCACTTCCTCATAATCCTCATAATCCTATTCTGACAAATTAGGTGTCCCAAAAACCTCCCTAGGTTTCCAAACAAAGCAAACAAAGCAAACAAAGTCCTAAAAAGGGCAGCTCAAAAGAAGATAATCTTTAAAGCTGCCCCCCAATAATACTATTTCTCATTTATATATCTGAGCTTATATTCTTATCGCTTCTCCATAGCCAATCACAAAATCCCATCATCACGCTGTTGTTCCAATTTTTCATTTTAGGATGTTCTCTCATAAAATCTCTCAAAGCAACATTTCGATAAATCGGCTCTTCTCTTGAATCAAAACGTATCCCAACTCTGGAGCAGTATTCATCCAACGTGTTACGTGTTGAAACCGGAATATATTGGTCAAAGCAGTACACTGTCAACAATTTATACTTAAAAGCATTATTCAGTTCGCATTGCTCAATAGCCTTCAGATTTTCAGTTTTACCAGCATTTATCAATCCAACAATCTGCTGCTTAATATGTATAAAAGCCCCTTCAATATCATCACCAAATTGATTTGCAAACGTCTTTGATAACTTAATTTCAACGCCATTATTTAAATATACTCCAAAGACATCAAACCAAACATTGCCCATATGTCCGATAATATCCATCTCATACCTTAATGTCCGGCAAAATGAATTAGGATTTCCAAAGCCAGCCTTTGAAATCATATAATCATCAAGAGACAGATCTAGTATCGTTTCTGGCGGATACTTTTCAACAAAGCTTTGAACATATTTAGCACACTCTTTACTTGAAAGTAATGCTGCATCCAATTTGTTATTTATGAAATAATCCAAAGTATTCATGACAACCTCCTAAGAAGCTTTAAACCACATCCCTATTGTATTACTCCGCCACGTACTTGTGGCATGCTTAACAGTATTTTTAGAATAGTTTAAAAATCTTTCATCAAAAATCCACCAAATATATTCCCACACTTATCTGCTTGAAGGATCCTTTCTGGTTAATCTGTGTTATCTTTGCCTTCAGCAGCTTCCCAGCATCCATAAGTCTTGCAAATACTATGTTATCCTTCTCAGGAACGTATCCTAGCTTTTTCTTGTCCTCATTTAGGATAAGAATCGCATTATTATCAAATTTGTTTTCCTCACGTTGAAGGGTAAGCACATCACCCACCTTGATACTCTCAAGCACAGAACTATCTTCTAGGTGTGTTGTCCCGGCAATATATGAATCGAAAAGATGGATCTCTTTAATTAGAGGCTTAATGATATCCCCAAGTTCATGTCCTTCTATTGCCGCAACAGCACTTTCTTTTTTCTCTACTAATTCATTTGCCATGTAATCTTAACTCCTTTTCCCATGATACCTTCAAGGATTTCATCGAGCTGGTTGCTGTAATCCTCATAGGATTTCAGTTCTTCCTTAAGGTCAGTCTTCTTTGCTGCAACTGAATCTGTATTCTCTAGCAGATACTTATACTGATAAGGGTCTGTTTCGCGAATCTTAAGTATCTCCGCCTCAAATTCAGCAATCTTCTCGTCAATATTTGGAATCTCAAAGTCAGTTCCTTCCATATCCATCTCTTCAAGAGCCATGTTAACAAGCACTTCCAGTTCCTGGAGGCTCTTAAGATCATTGCAGTCATAGCTGATAACAACTCTGTTCCAGAGATCCATAAGAGTATGTGATTCAGATACCGCAGGGTTGATATCCGGATGTATCTTTTTAACAAGCCTATGGTAGATTCTCTTTATCTCAAGAGCATCTTTCTCAGTAATAGTGCCATCCTTCAAAGACTCTTCATGCTCTTTTACCATATCCTTTAGCTGTGCCTTAAACTCCGCCATCTCTTTTTCCAGGTATTCCTTCATAGCTTTCTGATCAACAGCTTTGCCATGGTTAAGAGCAGCCTGGCAATATTCAATTGTCTTCTTTTTCTGAATGCATTCTATCTTCTTTTTGAAGACGTCCAGGATAAGGTCCCCAAACTCTCTGACGTAGGCCCTATGATACTGAAAAGCCTCTTTCTTAAGGTTATCCCTTCGTGTAATCAGTTCCTCATATCTGGCATAGGAAGTGTTTTCGCCTCTTATAATTTCATCCATTTCAAATCACCTCGAATCCATACAGGTCACGGTAAACTGATGTAAGCTTTACATTATCTACTGCAGCATCCTTGAAGAAGTCATCGCGTGAGTGATACCACTTGCCATTGAAGCAGACAACACACTCATTGCCCTCCATTTCTGATTCTAGATGCATTTCTTTGTCATCGTAAAAGAATCTGATCTTATGAGGAGTCTTCAGAAGATAATAAAGATCATAAAAATCGAAGGTTTCTTCATCAAACTCTATAAGCTCATAGAGGTCATCAATAAGCCATTTCATGATATTGAGATTACCAAAGAAGGCATTAAACCTGATTCTCTGAGCAAGCCAGTCTTTTGCTCTCAGGTAGAGATTGATTGCTGCGTCTACGTCTTCCTCTGCAGTCTTGATTCGGGCAAGTCTGGTATACACTTCCGGTACCGGATCAAAAACATTGTCGCACTTTTGGACCTTTTCATAGAGCTTCTTGATCATGCTCTCATGCTTATTCTGGTCCTTATCGACGTAGTAACCGTTCTTGTACATGTCAGCAACCTTATATTCAGCAACAAGATTGCCCTTGTCCATCATCTTGGAGAAGCACTCGAAGGCTTTCTTGTAATCACGTTCTCCGGTCCTGCCATAGTACCAGATATAACCAAGGCACTCATATGCTTCGTCATAGTCCATGGTTGCAGCCATCTCGTAATATTTGAGTGCAAGATCAAAGCGCTTAAGTTCATAGTAGTAACCACCAAGCCACATCATGTCCCTGGGATCTTTTTCTTCCTCAATAAGGAAGTTCATTGCCTCTATAAACATGAACTCGTCTTCATCAGTTATTCTCTTGTTTTCATTGAAATCCTGAACTATTTTTCTTGCTTCTTTTACTGTCATAATGACCTCCGAATACGATATAACAATTATATCATTTACCGTTTCCCATATTGTACAAGGTTGGTTCTGATAAAAGGTCGCCTGAGAGGAGACCTGCGTATTACATGTCATCCATCTCATCTTCAAAATCCAACCAAGCTTCAAGCCTATCGTCTTCTCTATCCCTGCGAAACTGATCCTGACGGCGTTCAAATTCTTTGCGTTCTTTCCTGCTCATACCACCTACAAGATCCTTATACTGCTTATCTGTAAGCCTTACATCTTTGTCTTTCTTATTATTTCCAAAAAACATAATCAAAATCTCCTTCCTTAAAAGGGCACAGGGGCAGGAAATGATATATGATCATCCCCTACCCCAACTTATATTTTTCATTCGATTTCTTATCCAAGCTCCCCATCTCTTCTACAGACTTCATAAAACTCGCAGGTCACGCAGAAGTGTTTGCAAAATCTGTTGTTTCTATAGATGCATTTCTTTATCCAGTAAATGAGTCTGTTCATAAGCCCACATCCTTTCCGAACAACTACGCTGACTAACTCATCCCCATATATCTTTTTTTCTTAATCACAGTATAAATATTTTAAAGTCCCATAAAAATGACAACTATATGATGTGGTCTCCAAGGCATCTTCCACCACAAAAAGTACAATATATTGTGTCGCAATACAAAAAAGACTCCGTAACAATCGCAACGAAGTCTTAGAAATCTGTATTTAGTTTTATCTCAAAAAGGTAAAGGTACCTTCACTGCGGCAGGCTCCCGGTGGAGGTACTTTTTTAATATCCTATTTCTCTGCAGAACAGGTCCACAGACTGTACTCTGTATTCGTTTGGTCGTGAAGTGCTTTTCATCTGAATCTGCCCATCCGCCCTTATTTCCAACGTAATGACTGTTCCATCTGATTTAGTAACTGTCATCTTCTCACCTGAAGGAGCTCCTGCAACATCTCCTTTATTTGTAAACTCCTCAGAAAAGAGATTACGCCAGCGTCTCTTTATCTCTTCGATAATCTTTCTATACCTTACAAAATCCTTTGGATGGATCAAAAATATATATGAACGCTGCGTTCCTTTATGGAAAGTAAGAATAACTGGCTTTGCATCCGGAATCCTATCAAACATCACATTCTTATAGTCATCCCACTGAGTATAGGTTCTCCTGCCCTTATGACAGTAATAAACAACGTTGTAGCCTTCGTTATAGTATCTTTTCACCTCATTGGGGAATATATATTTGTCGGCATCCTTAGCCAGATAATCATTATTATCCATAAGACCGTTGTCCGGATCCATAAAGATTAAATCAGCTCCATCCAACGCCCCCATGCTTTTGTTAAACCAGGTGATTCTTCGATGCTCTTTCTCTGGCGGATTTCCCTGAATCTTAAGAAGTCCATCAAAGTATAATGCGTCTGAAATAATCCCTGCATCTTGCACAGCCTGAACAGATCTATCGCCATTATCAACAAGCTTTTTTAAGGCATCAAAAACTGCAGGGTCATACCTTCTCATATCCTCTTTTTCCAGATAGCTGATGTGCTTCCCATCATTAGAACCATCGTCCTCTGTGAGATACCAGTTTATTCCCACTTTAACTCCGGATTCAGAAAAAGCCCGAAGTAAAGAGTATTTTCCATAATCTCCTACATCTCCGACATATTGATTTTTCATAATGCCCCCTAATTACTTATCCTCTGAAGAATCCCTGCAACATCTACCCCAGGATGAGTAAAGTACATTCTGCAGATTTGTTCCGAAAGATCTTCTGATATTTTCAGTTTCGCAGCTATCTCTTCGTGAGAAGCTCCCTTGTCGGCAAGCTTCATTGCTTTGGTAATGATCGAGTCTATATTCTTTGGTAGAGAGCCGGTGCTTCCAGTGGTCTTTATAACTTTCTTTTCAAAAGAAAAACCATTCTTGCCCCGGATCTCAAGAATCGCATATGAGACTTCCTGATCTGGTTTTCTTTTTCCGCAGCATCCGGGATTAAACCAGACCTGTCCGTTCTTTTCGACCAGGGAGTACTTGTGGCTGTGCCCATAAATAATTATGGGAAGATCCATAATGAAATCATCAATCTTTCCCTTGTTGTGGAAAACATAGATCTTATTGCCTTCAAATTCGAGAAGCGCTTTCTCTGGAAGGTACACTGCCCAATCCTTGTCAGCATTTCCTCTGACCGCAGTCACCGGAGCTATCTTTTCAAGCTCATCGAGCACTTCCTTCTTGTCGATATCACCGGCATGAATTATGTGATCAACACCCTGCAGGCCTTCTATCACTTCTCTCCTGAGAAGCCCGTGAGTATCAGATACAATACCTATTCTCATCTTATGTCTCCATCTTAGTCTTCGGTTTCATCCTCTGTAAGATATGTTTTCAGCACTTCCATAATTTCTTTGTTCCGCTCAAGCAGGTTGTAAACACCATCTTCAGATAAAACTCCGCGCTTCAGATCTTCCGGATATAGTCCCTGCTCATCCGCCTCAAAGTCTTTTTTCCACTGCTTGCTACCATAGTAGTCGGACAGCTTCTGAAGGTCATCCTGCATGTGCTGAAGATCAAAGATATTTGCCTCCAATGCTTTGAGAGTCTCATTGGCCTTCTGATAGATTGCCTCCATCTTGTTCAGATTCGCTGGCACATTATCTCTCTGAAGACGCTTAGCGAAGTGATTCTTCTTGTGCTCGTATCTCTCGGCAGCTTCCTCTGGGAATAAATGAATACTTCTATTGTTCAGAACCTCTGCAACGCGCTTGTGGGCTTCCTCATCAGAAAAGCCTTCCTTAATCTGGTCCTTGTATATAGCGTACATCAGATTTGTGCAAAGAGCCTTGGCCCTCTGTTTCAGATCTGAGTAATGTTTTACTCTTGGTGGATGTTTCTTTTTGCTCATGATTAGTGTCCTTCTGTAATTATCAGCTTTTTAAATTATAACAAAAAACTACGCCACCAATAACTGATGATGACGTAGTCAAAACGCTTTCTACTGTTTATTCAGTTATTTTTTGCACAAATAATGCCATTTTGTCTATCTATCTCTAAATTATTAGAGAAAAACATCTCAATCCCTTCAGAATGATCAATTACCACTATTGTTTTTCCATTCTTTCTCAAGTCATCCAAAAACAATCCTACAGCTACCTTTTCGGACGGATTAAGTCCTTTAAATGGCTCATCTATTCCTATTATTTTCGAAGTAGTGTGAATGCTTCTCAGGAGCTTAATTCGGATATTTTCTCCACCTGACAAGGTTTTTGTCGGTTGACCCAATTTCAAATGTCCAACCTTAATCATTTCTGCTTCATGCAATGCATTGGATATCTTTTTGTCAATATCAGAGAAAAAGCCTGCAGCCTCACTAACCGTCATACTCCAAACATCAAACATATTCTTTCCATTAATCCTGAATTTCTCTATTTCAGGATTAAACCCAGTTCCATGACACACATGGCATTCTATCTCTATCTTTGAATCTTTATCGCCAAACTCCAAATATCCAGATCCGCCACACTTTTTGCAGCAACCTTCATTACCGGTAAGATTCGAGAATAACTTTTTGTCCTTTTTAAATCTGTTTCCAAATACCAATGCTATTTTATTGGCCACATCAAGAGCTGTCGCAACTGAAGAGTTCTTATTTCCAAGCAAAGCTTTCTGATTTATGTATACATATTCGTTCAGCACTTGTGGAAAATACTCTCTTAACAGTGTAGACTTCCCTACACCAGAATCCCCAGTAATAAGGTTCATTCGCCCATCTGCAATAGAAATATCTACTCCTTTGTATTGGTAAACATCACTATGTGCAACAATACGCATCATTTTATCGCACTTTGGAGCGCTAAACTTATGTTTTTCTTCCTGCAGTGCTAAATACTTCTCGGTATCAATTATATATCCTCCTTCGCTACCTCCTGTAGGCCCCAGACATATTACAGAATCCGCTTTCTGAAGAAATGATTTACCATGATCTACTATAACTATAGTATTGTCTTTTGCTAAATTTTCTATATTTCGCTGGATGATTGGGCGCTCATTTTTTGACAAGCCTGCAAGCGGCTCATCAAGCACAATCATCAAATTTGATAATTGCGTATTAAAGACCTGAACAAGCCTAAGCCGTTGAAGTTCTCCGCCTGACAATGTTGGAATACTTCTATTGAAGTACAAATGCCCTAGCTTCAATTCAACAGCTTTCTTTACAAATCCTGAAATCTTTGAAACAGCAAATTTCATGTGTACATCATTAACATTTGTTGTTAAATAATCCAACATAGGATAAAGCTGATCAAATTCAGTAGTTTGGAACTCTCCTATAGACATTCCATTAATGTTGTAATTAAGATGGTCTTTGTTGTAACGCATACCATGACACTTTGGACATTCCACATATGAATAAAAAGCTTTACTGATGGAATTTCCAGGCATCAAGTTTCTATCCGTCATAACTCCGTAGTACTTCGTTGTCCTACTTGCTATCCTACCAACCTTTTTATACTTAATTGAATACTTATTTATGCTCTCACCATAAAGCAGTTTTTCTTTTGCTTTCGATGGCAAATCTCGATATTGAGTATCTGGATCTATGCCTTCATCAGCACAATATCTGCATAGTAATTCAGAATAAAAATCTTTATACTTGTTCCAGCATCTAAACGGAATATTTCTTACTGTAGAATCATAATCTATTATTTTATTTACATCCAGAGCATTAACAAATCCGACTCCATGACAGCATTCGCATACATTTTCTTCTTTAGTCAACAGAAAAAAATCATCTTCAAGATCCAACATGGCCGAATATATCAAATTGATCTTATTGGATACACCAAAATAGGATCCTATCGTAGAGCGCGTATTATTGTTATAATTCGTCTGCTTAATCGGAACCGCAGGAAGCATGTTCCGAAAAGAACGCACTTTGTATGTAGGCTCAATGACATCATCAGCAAACATGGACATATACTCATGCTGACCTATCTGGGATATTGTAGAATACGCCAAAGTGGATTTTCCACTTCCTGATGGACCCAAAATCAGGTTGATCCCACCCTTAACAAGCTTGACATCAATGTTCTTTAGATTATTCGTTTCGATACCTTCAACAAATATATCATTACTCACTATGCTTGCTCCTTTCTTGCATAACTCTATACAAGTCTTCTATCAAGAAATTAAGCGTTTTCTTAGCATGTACACAAAATCGTGTATCTATCGAATGAATTGTATTACCCTCTTTAGAGTACATGGCATTTAGAGGACATCCGCCCCCACAAATTCCTAATGCAGGGCAATCCAAACACTCTTCCTTATTTACAGGAGAAAGCTTTGACCACTCAATAAAGTCTTCATTCGCCTTACAATCAAAATCATCATCATCAATTGTTGTGACGAAATACTTTTTATCATATAGACAGCCATGACATATTCCCACCTGACCATTAGGTGCGATTACAATTTGTCCTCCACTAGTGGCAGCACAGTCAGAATAATATACCTTCGCTTTGCTAAAAGCATCCAGCTTTCTAAGCATACGATCTTCCATTATTCCCAGTTCTCTTAGTTCCTTGAATTCGTCAATAATGAAATCCGCAGCTGCTTCGTTATATGATTCCGGTAATACAAATGTGTCGCTAGACATCATAATATTAAAGCCAAAACCCTTTATTCCATACTTCTTAACCAAGTCAATTACATGTTCTCTATGCTTAACAGTTTCTTCACTGAGAGTGACTGAAAGAGAAATGTTCGCTCCTAACTGCTGACATAAGCTTACCTTTTCCAAAATTTTCTTAAAAACAGTATTTCCATCCCTGTCAATTCGCATACTGTTCTCTTCTTCGGTAAAACCGTCAATTGAAACACCTATTCCAACTTTTAAATCAATAAGCTTTTTTATTCTCTCTTCATTAAGTAAAAGCCCATTTGTTACCATGGACATCTGCAAATTCTGCAAACAAGGTTCCGTTTCCTGTAGCTTAGTTAGCTTTTCTGCTATGTATACCAATATTGAATAATTTACTAAAGGCTCTCCACCATAAAAAATTACTACCGGCTTCTCCTTTTCAAAATCCAATCCCGATTTTTTCAGTTGTTTAACAAAAAAATCAACAGCTTTGCTTGCATTTTCTTCAGACATGCTTTCCAGGTTAAAATGTTTTCTCTTTTCATCATCATTATTGCCTAAAAAACAGTACTTACACGCAAGATTGCATTGTTCACTTAAAATCATATAACAAACACTTATCGCTGGTTCTGGTTCATGATCGCGTATAAATGTCAGTACCCTATCATCTTCATCTGCCTTATCCGATAGAATTTTCCATTTCTTGAGTAATTGGACTTCGTCCTTTATTTCATTAGGAGCATGCTCGAAATCATCAGAAAAAGAGCTTGCAAGCCACGCTTGCAAGCTCTGATACGATTCTCTCGATAAATACACAGGTTTCATTCTCAATGAATGATACAGCGCTACCGCGCCATCAACCTCAAATGTGTGAGCGAAACGAGAGAGCTTAACCATTAAGCAACCTCCCACTCAAGGTCTTCTGCGGTAATACCGCTCTTACAACCAGTACACTGGGAAATACATCTCTCACATCTGCCACATGAGCAGCTATTACAAGCTGTACAA
Source organism: Butyrivibrio sp. YAB3001 (assembly GCF_900112195.1). Classification (GTDB taxonomy): domain Bacteria; phylum Bacillota; class Clostridia; order Lachnospirales; family Lachnospiraceae; genus Butyrivibrio. The sequence continues at coordinate 33,758 of NZ_FOKR01000014.1, read as the reverse complement.
TTACATTTTGCCCCAACAATTTCACCATTAAAGTTGATATTTCCGTAAAGAGCATCATAATCTAATTGACTAGCGTTCATAAGGTTCCTCCTCATCCTTGATTATTGTCCGTTTTAATGACCCAAATTTCAACAATTGGACCAAATATAATTATAGCATTTGCCTTTTTCCCCTTCAACGGAATATCTTGAATTTAGCCTTTTTTAATAAAGCCTTGGTATTATCACCTTATTCCAGCTGCTCTTCTTAATTGTTCTTCAGAATAACCAAATGTATAATCCTCATCACATCCATTACTAAGCCAGATGTCTGCTGCATCATACACGCTCAGCCTTTCAGAATCGTCCTCATCATCCTCGTCATAATCATATCTGTTATGTCTCTTACCCATCTTAAAATCCTCCTAATTTTTTCTTTCTTAATCTAAATCTCTGTAAGTTTCATTATTCAATTGTGATTCCCTTATTCCTTAGCTTTACTACCTCCTTCCTGGTATTATGCTAAAGCTAACCCTGCAAATAGGTCTCCCATGCAAAAACTTAGATGCTCTGTTTCATCTTCCCTTGCAGTTTTATAAAATTCGTTAAGCTCATAATCAGGATTTTGTTCGAGCTTAGCAAATAGCATTGCTGTATTACGGGCATCTGCGAGGCCATCATGTGCTCTTCCTTCAGGAATAATATCTGAAGCAATAAGCGCCTCCTCTAGTTTATATAAGTTCTCTTTGCCCATCTTATGTCCAAATGTCTTTTGACAATCCACCCAATTAGCAATAATAATTTCTATACGTTCATCTTCAATTTCCTTAGCAATCACCTCATGTACGATCTGTTTAGGATCTGAATCACTCCATGAGACGCATCTGACATCTTCGTATGGTAACCACTCAAGGAATTCTTCCAGAGCTTCCTCAAATGAAGGCGCTGTCATCACATCAGCCTGTGATATACCAGTTAAACTTTCTATATAAAAATCAATATGTCCAAATTCCGGTCTAACATATGTACAGAACTCATCAACTATTTCATAGTCTTCATCAAGAAGAACTGCACCGATCTGTATTGTTTCCTGGCACCACTTGTAGCCAAATCTTTTATATCCTTTAGGGACCTTGCACATCTCCAGGTCTATCACCGCATAATACATAAACGCCTCCCACTCATAATTTAAAGGTAACGCTCTGTTCTTTTGATTTATAATCTAATTGTATTTCACGCATCACTTAACATACATATTGAAAACTACGATTTAGGACTCCATATTTCCACTAAAACAGAAAGATAAAATATTTGCTTTTTTATCTTATTTCACCTTTACGAGTCCATGCTCAGCAAAATGTTCTAGCGCATCTTTTATATACTGTTCTTTTCCATCGCCGTAGAATTCATCAACCTGTTTCAACACTTCCGAAAATAGTTCGCATATATCATCAACAAATTCACGCCTTGAACTCTGATCATTTACAGCCTCTGCAATTCCATCTCTTATTTCTTCTTTAGTGAAATGCTCGTCAGAATGCTTTGCCCCAAGGGAACAATAATAACAAAACAGCCTATATACGTACCTCTGTACAACAACATCACCTGGAAGTTCCTCAAAAAAGGCAATTCCTTCAAAAACAGTTTGCAACTTAAATATGTCTCTAGTATCAGGATCATCAAGATCAAGCTGTTCATACACTTCTTTCATTAATGCCTCAGCATCCCATCCTCTTTGTTTAATAAGTTTTTCAGCTCTAGGTGCTATTTCACTTACAATTTTCTCTGGCATCTCAAGAATAATTCTTGATGCCTTAACTTCGTTAAGAAGTGTATCTATTCTATTTTTCCTTTCTTTGAGCTTTTTTTCTAAAGCTTTGAATTCCTTTTTAAGCTTTTGTGGTTCGTTGATAAAAGCTTTTATTTCATTTCTTTTATATCCGGCTTCGACAAATAGAGTAATTAGCTTCAATGTGTCCAAAGTATCTTCATCATATTTCCATTGAACAAGCTTTCCTGCCTTTATCTCATCTTTATTTGATGGGTTCAGCAATCCAATACGATCATATTCTTGTAATGTCCGCCTTGTAATCCCTAGCTGTTCCTCAACCTCTTTAATAGATTTCATATGAATTTCCTCCTGACAAAAATGAATTTATCACTGCACGCTGCGTGCTGTAAATACTCTTTTTTATAATTTCTATTTATCTTATTTTTGGCGTTATTTTGGCGTTAGAATAGCTTTTGTCATTGCACGCTGCGTGCTATAAGTACAAAAAAACCGGGGCAGCCGAAGCTGCCCCAATACATCAAATAGCCATCCCTGAAGATCTATCAGATCTGCGTTCTGGTCTGTCATGTGATGCTACTGTTTCTTTGGTTCCCTTAAGTTTATCCAGAATTGATTTCTTAAGCCCCTGGATATCTCTTGGTTTCTCTATATCCTCTTTTGGCTCTTCCTTTGGGGTTGAAGGTCCCAAGATTCTGATCTGGCCAGTAGAATTGTTTAGAGCTGCTGCCTCATCAAGTGTTGCCATGGTCTTTTCTTCCATGACCTTGCTCTCGCAGTCAGAGATAATGCCGGAAGCAGTTTTGCGGATTGTGTCCATGGAAGCTTTAAGCTCCTTGAGGTCTTTACTCTGACTCCAGCTGGCAATATAGCCAAAAGAGTAGTCGGAAGTATCAAGTCCGAAGTGCTGGCAGACTACATAAGCTACAGATTCAGCCTCCACCTCTTTTTCATTTTTGCTCTTAGGATCCTGCTGCCCGTGAGATAGATCTGCAGTCTTGTCATGAAGTCTTGAGTGGGCCATCTCGTGGATCAGCGTCTTAAGTGTCTGGGCTTCAGACATATCTTTCTGAATGACGATCTTCTGGTCAGTCATCGAGAAGTAACCCTTAGCTCCTGTTGAGATATTCGCATACTCTATAGGAACTTTTGAGATGCCTTCAAGAGCCGCTATAAGCTTGGGATAATCTTCAACTGTTCCATTCAGTTCACTGACGCCAATTGCGGGAAGTGCTTTTCCTTCAGTATCGCTGACATCAAAAACTGATGTGATCATGAAGTTGGTGTACTCAACTTCTTTCACAGTTTCAGCGGAGCGCTTTTCAAACTGTTCCTTGGTTTCTCCAGGTCTCTGATACAGACACTTTTCTCCGTTGTCATCCCGGTCAAAATCGTTGCCCTGCCAGACTTTCTTTTTTACCTTAACTGGAGAAATGATCTTGATTCCTTTGGATCCTCTTTTCACATGTCGGTCAAAGTTCTTCTGCCAGGCCTCGTAACCAGCTACAAGTGTTGCATCCGGCCTCTGCATGGCAATGAGAATTGTATTGTTGACGCTGTAATGATGGAACTTGGACATGGTGTTAAGGTAGTCTTTGAACTTCTCAGAGTTCATGAAATCTCCCAGGCCCTGTTCGAGCTTCTGAGTGATCTCTTCAATCGGGAACATTACCCTGGTTTCATCGTAATCCATTTACTCGCCTCCCCTCTTTGATCAGTTAAACGGCAATCCCTCTTCGAAGCCTTCAGGAACATTGCTAAAACCATCATCCGTACCTACCTCTGCCTTTTCTGAAGCGCTCTTACTTTCAGCAAACTCCAGCTGCTCTACTACCACATCTGTGGTATAGATCTTAGTGCCGTCCTTGTCGTAGCTTCCGGTCTGGATACGGCCAGTGACAATGAATTTAATTCCTTTCTTACCAAACTTCTCCAGGAAGTCGGCCTGCTTTCCAAAAGCCACCAGGTTAATGAAATCTGCTGCCTGCTCCTCACCTTCCTTCTTATAATTTCTGTTTACTGCCAATGTGCCTCTGGCGACCTTCTTGTCGGTATCAGCGTTTCTGATATCAACATCTTTGGTGAGCCTTCCCATGATTATTGCCTTGTTCATACTGTAAATCCTCCATTTTCAAAAGATTTTGTGGGCCATACTACGCTAAGTGGCGAGCAGTGACATTTGCTAGCAAATGCCATTTTTTCGCTCGTTGGGGATTATGCCCCAAACCCCATTTCTGAGATTTTCACTCTCAGGCGTCGCTCCTACTTCGTTGGAGCTTCATTTTCCCTCTGCTGATATTTTTTCAGTTCATCGCCAAGGATCGCATCGATGTTTTTCTTGGCAATGAGGTAATCCTTCATGTCCTTTTTGGCCTGCTGATAGTCCTGATAGAGCTTTCTTTTCTCAGATAGAACCTCTGAGTATTCCGCATTAAGGTCCTTCATCTTAAGAATCTTTCCCTTTGGATATTTAGAAAAAGCTTCCTTGGCAGCCTTGTGGATTGTGATATCTTCCCTGTACTTTTCGAAATACTTTTTGCTGTAACCGGATTTCTTGTAGCCTTCATAAATCTCTTTAGTCTTAGCAAAGCCATAGATGTGTTTTCGCATCTCAGCTATTTCAGAAAGACGCTTCTCATAGCTTTTTATCTGTCCCGCCAGGTCATTAAAAAACTTGCTTGAGGCATCAGCCTTCTGTGCCAGAGTCTCATAATCACGAACATTGTTTTCCTGCAGGAATAAAAGAGCCTGGGATATCTGCTTGAGGTTAAATATCTTAGCCCATCTTTCATAACCAGGACCCTTTCCCTGTTTTAACTTTTCTTCAATATCCACAAGAAGGTCAAAGTCTCTTTTCTTGTAAACTGGAGCAGTGCCTTTTCTCCAGGCTTCTTTTGTTTTCCACTTGGAAGAATTCTCATCCTGCTGCATTTCCCCGGCAATGATTTTCACAAGATCTTCTTCTGTATAACCTGGGCCAAGAGACCGAAATCTTACAAATCTCTTTTGGTCTTTTCCCCTGATTGCTGTGTGAACACCAGGCTTAACCTCATAGCCTATCTCACCAAGAAATGCTAACAATTCCGCAAAAGATCTTGGGTTCCTGGAAAGAGCCATGTCGATGTCTTCACAAACGGTCGCCCTCTTAGTTTTCTTCCAGGGAAATTCAGTACGCTTAACTCTTTCTGCATAGGGCCTTGGCTTAATAACTGACAGTCCATGTTCAAGACAAATCTCATCACTAAGCCTCTGCAGTGCAATTCCTACTAAAAAGAAATCCTTGAACTTGTGGGTACAGTCCAAGGTCGTAGAGTTGTAAATGATGTGATTGTGAATGTGAGCTTTGTCGGTATGAGTAGCTACAAGAAAAGCATGATTTCCTTTGGTAAAGCGCATGGCAGTTTCGTAGCCAATAGCATTTGCCTCTTCCGGTGTAACTTCCCCGGGCTTAAAACTCTGTCTGATCTGATATGCCAGGATATCGCCTTTTATCTTTCGCCCGGTTATCCTAAGGTACTCTTTCTTGGAAAAGTCGAATTCCTGGGTGGCAGTTTTGATGTCGCACTCATAGGATGAAATATACTGTCCGTCCTCAGTCTTCAGATCATTGCTGGCGTACTTTATCCTATTTGCAATACTCTCCATAACGGACAGTCCTTTGTTTTGGTGCATTGTAATAAGTTTCGTTGCCGCCATGTCTTTTCCTCCAACAAAAAATAGGAGCCTCCAAGTATCGGAAGCTCCCGGTCTAAAAAAATCTATCATGCTCTGTTCCTAAGAAATCTCTCAATGTCCTCCAGTGTCATTTCAAGAAATACGCTGGCAGTAAGTGCAGCCAAACTAAACGCAACTGAGATTCCTACAATTGCAAGCTGCCAGTACTGCTGCTCTTTGATGATAAAGAAGGTTGCCACAGCCAGAACGAACCAGAAAAGCGTAACTGCATAAGCCCCAAGCTTATTTACGATCTTAAGTGCGAGCCTTGCTGCAATAACTATCAGAAATACAGGTAACAGAATCATTCGAAGCAAAAATTTTGTCATCATCATCGTAGCCCTCCTCGAAAAAAATAGTTCCTATACTGATGATAGTTTTATCAATTTCCCGTGGCAAGGATGTCAAATACTACTGTATTTTTGAAAGCTTGTTCAACATTTCTTTCATGAGCTCCCATATTTCATCAAGTCTGCGTTTTAGATCATCAATGTCATTCTTGTAAATAGCACCGGTAGTGTTTGCCTGTTTAGCGTACTGGTTCAGATTGTTGGCTGCATTACGAAGAAGAAACCTCACTTCCTTAAGCTCTTTTATCTCAAGTCTGATACAGTAACCATCAAGAGCCATTTTTCTAAGATAGGCACCAGGACTCCTGATGCCCACTTCAGACATTTTCTTTCGGATAAGCTTTGCTTCTCCTTCAGTGACGCGGAAGTTCATCTGCACAGTACGCTTGTCTCCGCTCAGCATCTCTCCCGTTCAGGCCACAAAACCAATGGCGGCTTGTGGGCTTCTTCATCTGGTGGAATTACGTTTTTAAGCTTACCGACTACAGAAGTTTTTTCCTCTTTCTCCGCAATTGTTTCCTCCGGAAGATTGTTGATAACACCATCCAGCTGGTTGTCGTTCTGCTCCAGCATGTCTTCCATGGTCCTGGTGTAGGACTTAAGTTTTACAGGATCAGAACTCTCGTCCTTTTCAGGTTCCGGTGGTAATCCGTGGACATCGCCCCACTTTTTTACATCACTCATGATCATTCCTCCGTTTCTGAAGTGTCAGATTCCGTAATTTCCTCATCATCTGAAGACGGAAGATAATCAGAATCATCGTCATCATCAAAATCAATATCCGGATCTTCCTCGTCATCTTTCTTTCCCTTCATCTTTTGGGAAGTAACATAGATATATCCGGCCACACCTGCTATTGCAGCGAGTAGAACTATCACCATGAGAAGTGTGGTGTTAACCTTAGGCTTTTCTTCTATTGGCTCTTCCGGATCAGGATCTGTGGGTTCCACTTCTTTGGTTTCCTGTGGCTCAGGATCTTTGTCTTTTTCCGAAATAGATTCAATATAGGCCTTGGCTTCCTCATCATCCATGAGGCTTAAAAGATCTGACTCATCAACCATATTCAGGAAGTGGACGTTCTCGGTTCCGTTGTCATCCCTGTCGATGATGATATAGAAGTAATTGCCGGCCTTGGTTACAACAGTGATAAACTGCTTGCCACCAGCTTCGATGCTGCCGTAGTCATCAACAAGAGTCATGTTGCCATCCGGAGTAAGTGGTCCCCAGGGTTCTTCCTCCGGCTCTTCCTCAGCTTCTTTTCCCTCGCAGTAAGTGTAGTCATACTTACAGACTTCGCATTCCTCGTTCACACAGTCCTCTGTGCATTTCTCTTCGCAGATACACTTGGCTTCCTTACTCTGGGCAAAAGCTGTTATGGGACTCATCCCAGCAGTCATCGCCATAACGCTAAGAAGCCCTGCGATAAATCTTCTTTTTAACTTAGTTTTCATTGCTCACATCCTCCGAATCCAAATAGTTTTTCATGTCTTCCTCTACCTCTTTAGCCTCCTCAGCGTCCATTTCAGCTATAATCTGATCAAGGTCTTCGTCGTAGTCATCGTCTTCAAAGACTCCAGGAAGCTTACCCTCTGATACTTTTGCAAGAACCTTCTGAAGCTGCTCAGGTGTCATGTTCATGGCGTGGACCATTCCATGGATCTGGGCATTCTCTTCTTCCTTGCATTTGCGCTCAAGCTCTTTTATCTTTGCATCGAGATCTGCTCTTCTGGCCTTGGCCTTCATGAGCTCAGCGCGGTACTTCTCCAATCTCTCAAACATAGCTCTCCTCCCTTACTTGATTCTTCCATTGCAGTAGAAATGTGATCTCCAATAAGCTGTGTCATAACAGGAATACTTGATAGGGTTGCCTGCATGGATCATGATCTTATTCACGGGATCTACAACGATTCCTACGTGACTAGCACCAGCGGTATCATAGGTTCCTTTGAAAAAGATAAGGTCCCCGGGCCTAACATCTGATGTGGCGACTCTGTCTGTCCTTGCCTTAAGGCCATTTGCTGTAGTTCTTCCGTAGTTCCATCCATTACCACAGTGATTGATAACCCAGCAGACAAATCCGGAACAGTCAAAGCCTGTATCAGGATTACTTCCGCCCCAGACATATTCCATACCAAGATACTTTTCAGCTTCATGAAGCATTCGGGCAAATTCTTCATCTGTCAGATATTCTGCAGGTACGCCATAATCTTCCTCACCAGGCTCTTCCAGTGAATACATGTCAGTGAAAAGATATTCCTTATTTCCTTTGGTCTCGCACAGGATGAGAAATCTCTGCATCTGATCTTCATCAAATCCAAGATGCTGAGCTACTTCTTCAAGCGTGTGGTTAGTAAGAGTAACATTTAAAATGTGGTACTCGTACTCAACCTCAACTTCTACCTCCACCAGTTCCCCGTCAATTTCCTGGTACTCCGTTTCTGTCCTGGTCCTTGTTTCTACAACTTCCTCAATCTCAAGGTCGTACTGCTTATCTATCAATTCCTTCAAATAATCCTGGACTTCATCCCTCTTGTAGTCTTCAAAAACCACAGTGAGTATTGCAGCAAGCACATAAGGGTTGTGACCGATCTCATCGAGATAGTAGTTGTACTCATCCATGTCCGGATAATCTTCCTCGATCTTATCTATCTTCTTCTGGATCTTTTTCTCTAGCTTTCGGTAATCTTTTTCAACCTGGACTATAACGTGGTCTTCTGCTGTATATGAGGTAAATACCATCACGTCCTCAGCACCGGAAAAGGCAATAGAACAAGAAGAAAAGCAGCCCATGATCACAGCTATTAAAAGACCTATGACAAGAGCAATCAGAATAACCTTAGGATTTTCAACAATAACTCTTTCAAGATTTGCCAGAGTCTCATGAAGCTTTTCAGCCAGGGAAGAAATCCCCTCCCTGGCTTTATCAGCAGCTTCTTTCTTCTGTCTTTGCTTAGAAGGATTAGGCTTTTCTGCCTTCTGAGGTTTCTGGTTAAGCTTCTCAGCATAAGGATTCTGCTTCTGAACAGTTTCTCTGTTGTGGCGCTTCTGAGTCTGCTTAGATTCTTCAGTTTTATTCTCCTGAGTTTTTCTGTCAGTCTCTTTTTCAATCCTGTTCTCGATAGCATTTCTGGTTAATGCCGCAGCATCCGAAACTGTATCGAGCCCCAAATTAAGAGCATCGCCGCCCACGTTCTGATCCTTATTCTGGCTCTTAAGGACTTCCTCCCGGGCTGATTTTGCCAATGCTTCATCAGCATAGATTCGTTTCCTTCCCTGTCTTTTCATCTGATCAAGGTGCTTTAGTTCTTCCCTGGTAAGAGAATTGTCCTTTTTGTCATGACGCAGCTTTTTTCTGTAGTTTGCAGCACGGACTGACTCAGATTTAAGCTGTGGCATTTTGCGCCTCCACGACTTCGTTTAACTTGGTTGTCAGTAAGTGATACAGCTCGGTATCCTGAGGGAATCTGTCAATAAACGGCAGAATGACATTTCCATAAAACAAAAGCCCTTCACCTTCTCCGGAATGTGTTACATAGGAGAGCTGATGAGGGCTGATGTTGAGCTGCTTGGAAAGTATCTGTCTGTCACCGGCAGCCTGATTTAGCATAAGGATAAAGTCGCTGTTTTCAAAGATGTTCTCAACCTCTTTTGAAGCCAGGAGGTCCTTCACATTCTGCGTGATACCTGTCGGCATACCTCCCCACTTACGGAATCTCTTCCATATCTCTACGGTGTACGCTGCGGTCTGTTCTTCACGCAGAAGAAGGTGCAGCTCATCCATATAATAGCGGGTGGATCTTCCCTGACTTCTGTTCTTGGTTACACGGCCCCAGACCTGATCCTGAACGATGAGCATTCCTATCTTCTTGAGCTGGTTTCCAAGGTCCTTAATGTCATAACACACAATTCGATTAGTAATATCCACGTTAGTTCTGTGGTTAAAGACATTGAGGGATCCTTTTACATAGATTTCAAGAGCCTTTGCAACATGATGTGCCTCCGGTTCATCCTGCTCAAGCAGTGCATTGTAGAGATCTTCTAAGAGAGGCATTCTCTCCGGCACCGGGTTCTCAAAATACTTGTTGTAAATGATACGAACGCATCTGTCGATTACAGTTCTTTCTACAGGCTTAAGTCCATCCTTACCACCCATGATCAGCTCGCACAAAGACAGGATGAATTCTGTCTTAAGGGATATCGGGTTGTCATCATCCGAGTAGTTCATGTTGATATCCATTGGATTGATATAGTGCTTGCTGGTTGGGGCAATCTTAATAACCTGTCCTTCAAAGCGCTTAACCAGCGCGGAATACTCGGACTCAGGATCACATATGATGATATCGTCGTCAGTTACAAGAAAGGCATTTGCAATTTCTCTTTTGGCAGCAAAAGACTTACCGGATCCCGGAGTTCCAAGGATAAGGCCGTTAGGATTCTTAAGGAGCTTTCTGTCTACCATGATGAGGTTGTTGGAAAGTGCGTTAAGGCCGTAGTACAGACTTTCTTTTCCAGACTGGAACAGTTCCTGAGTCGTGAATGGAATAAATATTGCAGTGCTGGAAGTAGTCAGGCCACGCTTAATGTCAATCTGATTGGAAGCTAATGGCAGTGCACTCATAAGTCCCTGCTCCTGCTGGAAATCAAGTCGTACAAGCTGACAGTTGTGCTTCTGAGCTATAGATGATGCCTGGAACACGTTGTTTTCAAGCTGCTCAAGAGTGCTTCCGGTGTTCATGATGGTGAAAGTGAGAAGGAACATTCTCTCATTCTGTGACTGCAATTCCTTCAGAAGTGCCTTGGCATCTTTGCCATAAGTGGCCAGATCTGAAGGAATGATGTCCATATCATATCCAGAACGAACTGCCTTTTTCTGCTCCTCAATCTTGGATCGATCTAGTTCAGTGATGGTGTGCTTGACTGTTTTGATAGCCTCATTCTGATCAATGGTCTGAATGTGCATTGTTACAATCTGGCTGGACTCCATCTTGAGAATATCTGACAGGAGCTGATCGCTGATGTCAGATGCAGTGATAGCCAGGAATGACATTGCTCCGTAAGTGTTGCCAATCTTAAAGGTTCTGCCATTCTTGAAATAGAATGAGCTTGGAGCAATGAAGTCTTTTACTGAAAGACCTGATGATGTGAGCCAGTTCCAATCGAAGTGGAATCTCTCATCTTCTCCAATGTGGAAGATACTGTGCATGATGCCAAGTCGTTCTTTTCCATTAAGAGTTCTGGCAACTACGCCTATTCTCTTAAAGTTGTTGAGAATATCCATCTCAAGGTGGATAAGTCTTGGCCTTGCAGTCTTAAGAGAATCTGCATGGATTCCGAAGGTCAGGTACTTAACCTTATAAAGGCCGTTATTACCTGCCTGCATCTGCTCAAAGATAACGCCGGAATACTCATCTCTTACTGAGTTAAACTTATCCTTGGTGTGCTCGATGGCGATGCTCTTTTTGAAAAGATCTGCATCTGTAGCCATGTTCATAAAAGAAATCTGGGCTGAAACTGAGCTGTCAAAGTAATTAAGAAAGCCGCACCACTCACCAAAGATTGAAGTCTGGTCCTCAGGAAGTGCCAACTGGTAGTTGATATCCTGGAACTCGATGGTCTTGGTATAAAAATCTTTTCCCACTCTGCAGATACCATCCTGAAACATGCGCTGGAAGGGGATTGTCTGCTGAGCTGTCCTTGGTATACCATCATTCTTCTGAGCTTTCTTTATGATGCGCTCAACTCTCCTTCTGTCCTTTCTTGAAAGATTAGAAGGGATGCGGTATTCCTTCTTGTTTTTCCTAAAAAAACTTGTAAAGTCTATCAAGCTTTCTTCCTCCTTCCTGCGATTTTCGCTATTTTCTTTCTGGTCTGTGAAACTCTGATAAGAGCTTCATAGTAGTTGTCCGTCTTGTAGGGACGTTCTTTAGGCCTTACAAATGTGGCCTGAATAAAATGCCTCAGGATGACTTCGAGAGGCTCTCCGTTTTTCTCATACATTGCCAAAAAGAACAATGGCATCATGATCAGCATCATGCACATGACCGCCGTGTTGATTGGCGCTATCTTTTTAATCAGAAAAAATGACGGAACTCCAATGAGCGCCGCCACTGAAAAACAGATGAGCTGTCTTTTAGTCAGGTTAAACATCACTTTGGATTTAACCTTGGTCAGATCCCTTGGCACCGATACATAAGATGCCATGTCTTTTCCTCCAAATCATCGTGCCTGGAAGACACTTTTTGTTACTGAGCTTGTTTTGAACAGGGCAAAACACAAGAGAACTGTGTAGCCCATCGCTCCCCACAGAGAACCTGCAATGTCAGATGAGAAGGTCACTGAGGTAATAAGAGCTGCGTAGATTCCGATGCATACCATAATGAGAAATCCCTGAAAACCAAGAGCGAGAAGTGATCTGATATAGTTCTGGCCGATCTGGCTCTGTTCTTTGTTTCCAAAGGTGGACATTGGAATTGGAGCAAGGCTGATGACCAGATAGATCTCGATCATACGGCCATAAACCACCAGGAATATGATCATGGACATCACGGATAATCCCAGCTTTACGATAAAAATCTCAAGCCATAATCCAAAGAGTTCCACAAATCCCATCGCTTCCAGAGTACTTCTCATAGTTGCTAATGCCGAAGCATCGATTGCTGTTCCTGCCGCTATAACACCGGCACTGCGATCGACTACGTGCTGAGCCACATCAAAAATAGCCAGTGAAATGTCAAAACAATGTGTGATCATCTCTACAGCTATAAAGGTTTTGATGAGCCACTTAAAGAATATCCATGACTCAAAGTTAGCCAGGTTGTTATGAGCAATAACCAAGTGGATCAGCTCATAGCAGGCTATATACGTCAGGATTATTCCCGCAATCGGCATGATAACCGTCTCTGAAAGATTCCTTACCATGGAAAACACTGCCGGGGCAAATCTTGACGGTGGTGCTCCTACATCTGCTGCAACGGAAGAAACCTTGCTGTTTACCATGTCAAACAGACTTGTCATGTTGGACATAACAGCATCTACCAGTAGCTCTTTTGTCAGTTCTACAAGCTGCTCAAATACACTTGGCATTGGTTACCCTCCTTTTGAAATGCAGCCGGAAGTTTTCACCTCCGGCCGCTTAGCGCTACAGACCTTCTTCAGACCTGTAGCTGATCCTCCCGGGGCAGATCAAAAAAGACCTGCAAGAAGGGGAACAAGGGTTGTGCCGATGAGGGCAACTCCGCCGCCCGCCATGAGCTGCTTCATTCCCTGTGACTTCGCGCCGGGATTGTCATTGCCATAACCCTCCATAAGGTTGATAGCTCCCCAAATACCAAGTCCTGCTCCAAGTGCGATTACAAGTGTCTGAAGTACGCCTACTGCGCTGTTGAAAAATGCCATAATAAAATTCCTCCCTTAATGAGTGAAGCCAGGGGCTTGATTGCTCCTGGCTTCGTAGTTGATAGTTTGTTGTCTTTCCCATATTCAGTTGTCTCTATTGGCCCTTTGCATGTGCACCTGCATTTTGGGCACAAAAATAGACCGCGGTCCTCGTCAGAGCCACGGCCTATGTACCCTTTCCACTATCAGCTACATAGGATTTTATTATGTAAAGTTCCAATGAGTAGGGCATAAAAAGCTTATGCCCAGTTCATTGGAAGATATTATTAGCTACCTTCAACCAAAATACTATTGATAACTAAAGCCATTAAGTCGCCAAGAGCCTCTCTCGCTTTTGGATCCTGATAGAATTCCTTCTTTTTTCTAGCAATCTCCTCTTTACTTAACTCGAGCACAAATTCCCCATAAAGATCTAATCCTGCGTCAATTGCGGTTAATACTGTTTCTATTGCCTGAAGTATTCTTAATGCATCAGTATAAAATGCCATATTTCTTATTCCTCCATTTCGACTACTTCGAATTCATCATCAGGTTTCAGCTTCATCTTGCGATTCAGGTACTTCTCGATATCGAACCAGTTCTTCTTGTCATAATCTGCTGTCAGCTTGTAGTTGGGATGCTGCGTCAGATCATATTTTTCCGAATAAAAAGGACGAACACCACGCACCTGAACAATGCAGTGATTTCCGTCCATTGTTGCAAGCTCATCCATGGACATAAGCTCATGGCCAAGCTTCTGATAATTTAGGTTGTAGCTCTGTGATGTTCCACGAGACTCACCGGTGTTGTACATGTCAATGGTCTCTTTCCCCAGGATAGCGTTGAGATCCTTAAGGGTAGACTGCTCGGATCCTCCAAGGAATATCTGCGAATCACAGTTACCGATGATGGTGTCAGCATTATCCTTGTAGATTGCCTTGAGCTGTGATTTAGCCTGAAGCACGAGACATGCTGAGATCTCACGGCTTCGGATTGTGGCAATCAGTTTTTCCAGGTTGGGAATCTGACCAATGTTGGCCGCCTCATCTATAAGGCAGCGTACATGAACAGGAAGTCTGCCACCATAGACATCATCTGCCTTTTCACAGAGCAAATTAAAGAGCTGGCTGTAGATCATTGAAATCATGAAGTTAAATGTGGAATCATTGTCGCTCATGATAAGGAAAAGGGCTGTCTTCCTATCTCCAACTTCATCAAGATTAAGTTCATCATAAGATGTTATTTCTCTTAGATCCTCAATATCAAAGGGAGCAAGTCTGGCTCCACAGCTTATGAGGATCGATTTCATGGTTTTGCCGGCTGCAAGGCGAAACTTTTTATATTGCCTTACTGCAAAGTGATTTGGATTCTTGGTTTCCAATGCTTCAAACATGAGGTCCACCGGATTCTGAAAATCCTCATCATCCTCTCTTACTTCCATGGCATTTAAGAATTCCAGAAGTGTGCTGAAGTTCTGCTCTTCAATAGGTGCCTCATAATGGATATATCCTATAAGCGCCGTGTAAAGAAGAGTCTCAGCTTTGGTCCAGAATTCCTCCCCTGCTTTACCATCGCCTTTAGTGTTAGCAATGATGGTGGTTACGAGCTTTAGAATGTCGGTCTTTGAGTGAATATACATAAATGGATTGTAATGCATGGACTTCTTAAAGTTGATGGTGTTGAAAATCTTGATGTCGTAGCCATTCTTAAGAAGTGCATTAGCGCACTCACAGACTATCGTTCCCTTTGGATCGCAGACAACGTAGCTCGAGTGACACTGTAAGAGATTTGGCTTTAGTACAAACCTTGTTTTACCTGATCCGGAGCCTCCCACTACAAGGATGTTTTTATTTCTTGCATACTTTGGTTCCTTTGGTCTGCTGCTCATAGTAAGTCTCTCTGTTTTGGAGAGTATGACGTTGTTCTGGAAGGTCGGATCCATAAAAGGTTCTATATCCTGTGCTTTTCCCCATCTGGCTGAGCCGTACTCTTCATTGTGTTTGAATTTCTTGGCATTCTTACCTTTTAGATAAACTGCCAGACGTAGTCCGGCACCAACGCAAACACCTACAAACAGGTCAAATGGATGAATGCTTGGAAGGATATTGGAGAAAGCCTGTGAAAAACCTCCTCCAGTAACAAGTCCCTGTACCTTTTCAGACATATTGGATCCATCCGCTATACGCCAGGCTTCACCTAAATTTGTTGCAAATGCTCCCACCAGAAAGTAAGGAACATTCAGGATTAGGAGCTTCTTAAGCTTCTTTGTGTTCATCGTTCTTTCTCCATGGTCTTTTCTTTTACTTTCTTTGGAAGAGATGCTATAAGCTCTGTAAGTGCGTGAAGCTTTTTAAGGACGCTAGGTCTTTCTTTTCTCAGAAGTTCCTTTGCTGAGTATTCCTGCACTATACGCTGCAGTGCATCAGCATCTCTGGACTTAAAGAAGACAGTGTACTTTGGCGGATCCACTGTTTTATCTTTTACAATCGCAAAATCAACGCCGTACTTCCTGGCAACTTTCTGAAAGTCCTTAAGACCAGTCTTGGCTACATCGATAGTTGAAACTCCTGCATCCTGTCCAATCAGTTCTTTCACAGTCTGCTTGCCATGCTTTGGCTGATTAGCAAGAGCCTCTTTTTCAAGCTTCTTATTCTTACGATGAGCAAGGTACCACCTGATTGCTTTTAGCAGTACTCTTGCCGAAAGCTTTGTAGTGTTCACAGCCAGGTTCTCAGTCCGCTGGACAATTTCTTCCTGCATCTGCTCACCCCTTTCCGGTTATCATTTTGTTTTCTTGTCTACATTGAGGATTCCATCAAGTGTAGTAGAAACAATGCCAAGCCTCTTAGCCAGAGCGATGTCTGTTTTGACATTTTCATCAGTAGCTTTGCCGCAGACTACAACTACTCTGGATCTGCGAAGAAGTTCCTCCGCCATGTCAATCCTGTCCTTGTGCTCCTTGTTGTCGTCATCATCAAGGAATTCCTTCTGCAAGAGAAGCGGACATATTGGAGAGTATCCTGCCTGGTAGAGTCTTCTACAGTACTTGATTGCTGTCTCTTTTGCCTCGATATCATCCTCACTCCATGCTGAGGTTACATACGCTAATGGTCTGCTCATTCTTTCCTCCTAATAGAAAGAGCCTTCCGCTAAGAAGGCTCATAGTTCCTGTTTGTGATTCTGTTTTCTCTGCCATTGCTCCAGGAGCTTAATGATGGTGTCCTCCATCTGCTTCGGAGTATATGACTTTGGAAAGTACTTCTTCAGTACTTCATTCTTGATGGTTACTCTGTCCAGATCTGACTTCTTTTCTTCAGACATGATGGCGCAGAGGGCTTCTTTCGTACAAAGGCCAGCCTGCTGCATCTTCTTCATACGCTGTGCCTGAGAGAGTGATGGAATAGCCTGGGCATAATCCATGGCGTAGAGAAGATTCTTCTGATTCTCTTTCGTAAGATAAGAGATCTCAACAGCTGGATTTAATCCCAACTTTTTGTCATCAACCATATCCAGTAGTTCAGGTACAAGCTCAGTTAATCTGACTATTCTCATAACCTGTCTTTCGCTTGTATTGGCCTCTTGAGCAATTTTTGTTTTTGCCCAATTGGACTTTGTGCCAACTTGGCACAAAGTATTTTCCGGAAACTTAACCGGTATCACTCGATCAGTTCGCTCACCCTGATGCTTAATTGCATCCATCTTCATCTTGAAGGCAAAAGCTCTTTCACTGGGAAGTATCTCCTCTCTGGAAAGGTTCGAATCTACCATTAAAATGACAGCTGCATCATCATCAAGATTCCTGACAATAGCAGGCATAGTCTTAAGACCAGCCAACTCACAGGCATGATGCCTTCTGTGTCCGGATACAATCTCATATCCACCTTCTTCTCTTGGCCTGACTATAGCAGGAGTCAGTACGCCAAACTTTTCAATACTCTCCACAGTCTTTTGCATGTCCTCGTTGTCCAATACTTTAAATGGATGATCCTTAAAGGGGTAAAGATCTGCTATGGCTATTTCCTGGACTTTTTCTCCTTTTCCAACTGATTCTTTTCTCGACTCTTCCGTAGAAAAGATATCATCGTAGCTGGCTAAGCTGATGTTGGCGCCTCTTTTCCCCATCAGATAACACCTCCTTCGTCAGATTCTTGTAAGCTGCTGCCACTTTTCCACCCGGATCATGAGTAAAGATGCTCTTTCCTTCGGCAGATATTTCAGCAGCTCTTACAGAATGAGGAATGTCTGAATCAAATACTCTGATCTTACTTCCATAAGTTTCCCTGATAAGCTCACTTATCATCCTAGCATCGGTAGTCCTGGCATCCACCATGGTTAGCAGAATTCCTTCAATCTTAAGCTTGGGATTGATTTGTCTTTTAACCTTTGATATTGTTCCAAGAAGCTGTTCCAAACCCTTGGCAGAAAGATACTGAGCCTGCACCGGAATAAGACAGTTATCCGCTGCACATAAGGCATTTACAGTGAGCATTCCAAGGCTTGGTGAACAATCAATCAGAATGTGGTCGTACTGTTTGTTCACAGTATCGATATACTGCTTTAATACCTTTTCCCTGCTAATCACATTGGCAAGGGACATTTCAGTTCCGGCAAGTTCGATATTCGCAGGCATGAGATCTACGCCCTCAGGATGGGATAAAATTCCTTCTCTGTTCCCAATTGGCTGTTCATTCAGAATCCTATCTATCATTGTTGAAATAGTCGGATACAGTTCGTCGGATCTGGGATACCCAAGACTAATGGTCAGACTTGACTGCGGATCAAGGTCTATGAGAAGGACCTTTTTCCCTTCCTTAGCGAGCCCAACGCCAAGATTTTCTGTAGAACAAGTCTTCCCAGTTCCTCCCTTTTGGTTGACTATTGCTGTTACGTTCGCTCTGTGTGACACATTTCCACCTCCTAAATCAGCCCGTTTGCCATATCATTGTTTACAAGGGACTGATAGTAATTGTTGATTGTCATCGGTGCATTGTAGAGTGCCGCCAAGACATACTGCTTGATATTGCGGACTTTGGTACTATTCTCTTTCAGCCCTGTAAGCACATATTCAATGTGGTTACTCTCCAGCTTCATGAATGCACTTCGTACTACTGCAGCAGGCTTATCATCACCTGCAATGCGGATGATAGCTCTTTTACTACAAACAGTATCCAGAATCAGTTCAAAAATTTCCTCTATCATGTCTCTGTCCATTGGATTGTTCTTCAGAAGGTTTTCATAGGAAAGCTGCTGGTAAAAATACTCTCTGTAGCTTTCCCTCTCATCCATCTCGTCTGATAAGAAAGGATCAGTATTACTCAAATAAGTATTATTAATCTCAGTCTTATTAGTTAGTGATTTTCGAGGTTCTTGAAGAGTGATTTTCACTGTTCCAGAGTAGTGATTTTCACTATTCTGGTTTAGTGATATCCGAGGCTGAATGAAATTCTTCACATAAATTCTGTTTGGTTTTCCAAGGCCCTGTCTCTTTTTCTCGATAAGTCCGATGGATTCCAGTTCTGATAGGAGTTTTTGTGCCTTTTGATCAGCACACCCAAGCGCCGCTTCTATTGCTTCCACTGTGCAATAAACAAATATTCTTCCCTGCTCATCAATCCACTTGTTCTTGGTAGAAAGGCTAACCCTGTCAAGGAGCAGCCCATACAGCGTTTTGGCATCCGAAGAGATTCCCTTAAACCTCAGATCTGTATAAAGAAGCTTTGGAACCTTGTAGAATGCGAACTGTTCCGACTGCTCGCTGTAAAAGTAGTCGAAGTTCATAGATTACCACCCGTATGCCAAGCTAACCAAATCTCTTAAGTCATTCAGATCTTTTTCCGGATTCGGAATAATATCATGAGATAGTGGTCTGTCCCTGAATGGATTGACATTCTTTCCATACTTACATTTGGCATAGAGACAGGTTCTAAACTTCCAATCAGGCTGATAACACTCACATTCCTGACAGCATTTGGGAACTGTCATCT
Organism: Butyrivibrio sp. YAB3001; assembly: GCF_900112195.1. GTDB lineage: Bacteria > Bacillota > Clostridia > Lachnospirales > Lachnospiraceae > Butyrivibrio. Next base: position 14,569 of record NZ_FOKR01000014.1, on the reverse strand, counting down.
CCCCTGTGGGTATTTCTTCCATGAATCGCCTGAGCCTTTTGAACTTCACGTACTCTTCATCTGACATTTCACGTTGCATACATGTTTACCCCTTCCTTTCCTAAGATCCTTTTTGTGCACCATCCGATGCATGGGGAGCCATTCTTGTAAGGGCATCCGTCGCATGGCGTTGGTACCATGCGCGGACGCTCCAAAAGATAGTAGCAATTCATTTTGCCAAGCCTACACCCCATCCTATCGTTATCCCAGAAAAAACAATTACTGCAATCCCCCGGCTTGTCTCCTGAATATCTTGCGTCTACCATCAGAGTGCTTCTCCTCCCTTAGCTTTTGATTTAGGATCTTTCAGCTTTTCGCCTTTCTCATTGATGATTGAGGCATTCTTAACTTTCTCCCCAAGTTCCTTGAGAACCGATGGTTTCTCACCAATGTCCTCACCGTCCTTCTCAGCCGCTTCCTTTGCAGCCTGTCTCTCCTCATAGTGAAAAGCCAGCTCGAAGATACCGTCCTTACTGTCATAGTGATAAACGTTATCTGTGAGCTTATCTTCAGGACTAACCTCAGAAGCATTTACCTGCTCAACCATATCCTGGAGATTTCGGTAATCGGCCATTCCGTCATCTGCAATAAGGATGACCTCATGTCGTGAGCTTGGAAGTACGAAGAAATCGCCATCGAGCTTTTCGGAAGCATCCTTAAGGAACTCGGGATAAGCAAGGATTCCGGCACCGTTCACCTTGTCCTCAGTAGATGCCACAAAGATGATGTCTTTACCGTCACGCTTAAGACCTTCTGCGAACATATCGAACATGTCCACGCCCATCATTTCTCTGAGGGTGTCAGTCATGGTCTTGATCACTGCAGGACGATAGTTGGGAGCATTGGCAATAGCATCCTCATGAAGCTGATCTGCGGTGATGCCGTAGTTCTCCAACATATTGTTGGTAACTGTAATGGACTGCATCTCGCCGTTTGCGTGAACATCGAGAACGAAGCGGTAATAAACTGCCATGTCCTCAAGGTCTTTGTGAGGGATGTTCTCAAGGAAAGTTTCATTGCCCTTCTTGGAAATAACTTCCACAGACAGCTTGTTCTTCATCTGCTCATAATCAGTGAGCACTGCTGTGTTAACCTCCGGAGCATTGTCTAACGATCTTGCAGCCAGGTCTGCAATTCCATGACGGATTTCTGAGTAATCCCTTCCTTTCTCGTAGTCATCATAGAAGGTCTCGATATTGAAGTTGATTCCGATCTGACCATCAGCAGGCTTGATTGTCATGGCCTCATACTCGACGTTTGCCTTGTTGGTGTGGGTGAAACCAATCTCAACATTTTCATAGCCTCTTGTGTAAAGAGACTCCTTGAGATCCTCCGCCAGCACTCCCTTGAACTCATCAAAAGTCATGTGATCCATAAGCTTGTTTCCTCTCTTTCTTTGAAATGGATTTTTGAGTAAAGAAATAGGACATCCACTTCTGTTTTTTGATCACAAAAGTAAATGTCCTATGTAAAAATCTCCCCCAAAGTTGGGGTAAATTTCTGACTCAAAAAATAACGATTTTTTTCCATTTTTTGAGCCGAATTTATGGTTTTCCCTTGTTTCGTTGTAAGTTTTCCCTGGTCATTCAAGAGACCCAAAACCGCGTAAATACTAGGGTTTGCCCTGCTTTAGTAATATTATGAAACTTCCGTCCTCACCACCAACCCTCTCAGAAGCCTTTTCCATGAAATCCTGATAAGCAATTACTCCTGCTCCGTGGACATTTCCCTCTACAGAAGCAACAAAGATCTGTTCCTGCTCAGGTGGAATATTAAGGCCAAGCATTTCAAGATCCTCAACTCCCATCTGCTTAGCAAGGACCTGTGCCATTCCCTCGATCACTATAGGCTTAACCTCCGGAGCATGAATCAACGCGTCGGCATGAAGCTGCTCAGCTGTGATTCCGTACTGCTCAAGCATCTGGTTTGTTACCAGGATTGAACCTCTTTCTGATGAAGTTGTGTTCACCTCAAAGCGGTAAACAACAGCCATATCCTCCATATTCTTGTGAGGCACAGTCTCAAGAAGTGCAGCATTTCTCTCAGCAGAAACAACTTCCATCGTCAGTGTTTCCTTCATCTTGCTGTAATCCTTGAAAGAGTCGATATCAAAGTCAGGTCTGCTGTTAAGTGCGCTCTCCGCAAGCTCAGCAGCCTTTGAAGTAATGACATCAATATCGATTCCCTTTTCGTACTGCTGGTAAAGAGCTGTAGCATTGATGTTAACACCAATGATGCTGTCCTCAGGCTTAACAGTAAGTGCCTCATAGGAGGAATTCATCTTCTCCATTGTCCTGGCCTCGACCTCAACCTCCATTCCATACTTGGAATACATGATCTCCTTCACGCTGGAAGCAAGTTCCTCTTTGAATTGTTCAAAATCCATACATTTCCCTTTCTTCTTTGTTTTTTGGACATTACAAAAGCGCCACCCCGGTAGGAATACCGGAAGCAGCGCTTCACAACAGTTATTCTTTTGCAAAAGAAAAACCAAAGAATGAATCGATTTTGTTCTCTCGTTCATTCCTTGGCTCATTATAATAATATCATGCCCAAAATCGCATGGAAACTACCATTTGGGTGTCATTTAGGTGCCACTTGGGTGACATTTGGGGACGCTTTTTCAATTGGTAAATTATGCGCCAACCACATTAGTCATTTCTTCATTTGCATTTCTATCTTCAAAAAGCTTCCTGATCCGTTCTTCCTGCTCTTTTTCAGACTGCTTTTCTTCTTTCTCAAGAAGTGCTTCGTGAATAGTCTCAAGTTCTTTATCAATGCTGTCCATGAGTTTATCCCATTCCTTTATGCTCATCTCCTGGCTGCCTATCCGAATCTTGATCTCAGTTTCATTATTGATATGTAACCCCCCAGGGGGCTTGAAAGTCCCGGTCCTAACATGATAACCTTGGCTCTGAAGTGAGGTTTAAAAACTATGGAGAAAATAAATATAGCCGGACACGAACTTACCTCCGGCAAGACGATAAAAGATCATATACATGTCGGCGGAACTGAGATACACATTCCCCACATCATCATCTGCGGAGAAAAGCCGGGCAAAACCGTACTAGTTACAGCAGGTATCCATAATGCGGAATATGTCGGCATTCAGGCAGCTATTGAGCTCTCTAATGAGATTTCTCCCAAAGACCTTTCAGGAAATCTTATCATCATCCCATTAGCCAACAGGTCAGGTTTTGAAAACAGAACCATGTCCCTTGTTTATGAGGATGGCAAGAATCTCAACAGAGTCTTCCCGGGAGACAAGGATGGTTCAGCCGCGGATCGCCTGGCTAGCCTTCTGTTTGATGTTTTTATCAAAAACGCTGATGCTTACATTGACCTGCATAGCGGAGACGGATACGAGACTCTTATCCCCTACGCATACTACGTGGGAGCTTCTCCTGCCAGTGATATTGCAAAAAAGATGGTGGACTGCGTCAACGCCTCCTACTGCGTAAAGAGTACCTGTACCACCGAAGGCGCCTACAACACAGCATCCATGGCCGGAATCCCCAGTGTTCTAATAGAGCGCGGTCAGTTAAGCCTGCTTCCAAAGGATGAGGTACAGGCAGACAAAGAGGATGTGCTGAACATTTTGAAATTCCTTGGTCTTATTGAAGGAGAGTACAAGACATATCCCAAGACAGAACTCAGAGAATTCAGCGACGATGCCCCATTCACCGGCTGCTGGTATCCGGAGAAAAAGGTGGGAGAGAAATTTTCAAAAGGTGATAAATTTGGTGAGATAAGGGATTACTTTGGAAGGCCCCTTCACACAGCCATTGCCGATACTGACGGAGTTCTGATCCACCAGTGCTCATCTCTTAGCATAATAAAGAATGGTCCCATGGTGACCTACGGAGTAATACAAAAACAGGATGCATGTTGAATGCATCCTGTTTTTGTATTACCTTTTAACGTATGTGAATGTTGAAGCTATCTCTTTGCTGTCATAGATTCCGGGAATTCCTTCCGCCAGCGGAGTTCTTGTAACGGCCATATACACACCCTTTTTCTCCACTGAGAAGAATATCCTGCCTTCCTCATCTGTGTTCAGGATTCTCTCAAAATACTCTTTTCCATCATAGAACACAACAACTACCGTGGATCCCTTAAGCGGGAATTTGTCGTGAATAAGCTTTAAATGAAGTACGTCGGTGTCTGCTTCCCAGGGATCGGGAACGAAACTTACTCTGGACTCATGGATAAATTCGGGAGTTCCCTTCTTATCTCCAACAGTTATGTTTGTCACATATATCTGAGGATAGTTCTTGGCATCAAGAATATCAGGATATGTCCTTCTGTCACCCTCGTAATACACGTCTTTTTCATCTCTTACATAATTGTTGTCATAGATACACATAAGGGTGTAAATGCCCTCAGAAACTGGCGTAAAGCGAAGCTCATAATAGTCTCCCTGCTCATCGCCCGGACCCTTTACCGGTGTTATTGCTATTCTGTTTCCTTTTTCATCTGTGGCGAAGGCTCTTATCTCATCAAGACGAAAGAATCCGTCCGGCCTCATGTGATGTCCCCACCTCATTATTCCGCAGACTTCTTCCCCCGGCTCATATACACTCTTGTCAGTGATTATCCAGGCTTCGTGGCCATATACCATCATATCTGTAGTATCAATTCCTCTTCTCATCTCAAACTCCATTCATATTATTAGACTATTGCTTTCTGAGCCTTTACCAGAAACATCCTGTCAGGCATATAAAACTGGTCTTTCTCGCTATAGAGTCTATCTCCCGCTCCAAGATCAGTAACTATATTTTCATAACCGATTTTTTCAAGACAAGCCTTGTCCCACTCCGGTCTGTCCAAAGTGCTGATAGATAACATGTGGTAAATATCGTGGCACTCCTCTACCATGGCGTCGGTCACATTTTTGTGGGCAAGGTTCTGCATCTGATCATAGTGATGAAATCCCTTTGCATACTCCGCATCATACACAAGCAGCATTCCTCCCGGCTTTAACACTCTGTGCCACTCCATGTAGGCTTCCACCGGATGCGGAAGTGTCCATACAAGATTTCTATTTATCACCAGATCAAAAGAGCTATCGGCAAAATCCAGTTTCTCGGCGTCCATAACCATAAGGCGCGCCTTTGCTCCATGGCGCGAAAGCAGCTCTTTTCCCTTATCTATCATCTCAGGCGTAAGATCCACACCGGTCACGTCAAAATCAAAATCCGACAACACCATTTCGAAAAAGCCTGCTCCGCATCCAACATCCAGAACAGACAGCTTATCATCAGCTGAAAAGTGCCTTAAAAACTCCGCCTGCCACAGCTGTTTTTTCCTGCTGTGTATCTCCTCGTGTTTGTGCTCGCTAAAGCTCTCAGCTCTTTTGGACCAGTAGGTCACTACTTTATCTTTGATATCTTCAGCTTCCTCCTCAAAAGGAATCTGCATAAGTTTAGTCATATTACTACGTATACCCCAATTATCTTTCTAAAAGTTTGTTACTCAATAAGATTATCAAGCAGTTCTTTTGTGTACTCATGTTGCGGATTTCCAAGGACTCTGCCGGTCTCTCCCTCTTCCACGCACTCTCCGTTTTTCATTACCATTATCCTGTCGCACAGCATGCTCACCAGAGCAATGTCGTGGGAGACAAATATGATAGACACCCCTTCTTTTTCACGCAGCTGCTGCAAAAGAGCTACTACCTGGGCCTGAGTTGTAACATCCAGCGCACTTGTTGCCTCGTCGCACAAAAGAATACCGGCATCAGAACAAAGTGCCCTTGCAATTGACATTCGCTGGCACTGTCCTCCGGACATGTTGCCTGCCTTTTTCTCCAAAAGACTCTCATCAAGCCCGACAGCCTCAAGGATTCGTGACAGTTTTTCATGGCCACAGCCCTTTGCAGCTTCCACAACGGCTTTTTTCATCTTCATTCTTGGGTCAAAAGACATCTGGGCATCCTGAAATATCATCTGCAGAAAGGTTCCAGTAAAGGCCGGCGACTTACCTGTATACTCTGTTCCCTTATAATAAAGATTTCCACTATCAGGCTTTTCCAGGCAGCTGACATGACGAAGAAGAGTACTCTTTCCGCTTCCGCTCTCGCCTACGATTCCAAGAATCTCTCCATTTTTCAGGAAGAAACTCACATCCTTTAAAGCCTGTAATTTTTTACCTTTATCAACGTAGCTTTTATTTAGATTTTTTCCTTCTAAAATTATATCTGAATCCGGCATATCAGCTCACCTTCAGTCTTGGTACGGCCTTCAAGAGATTTTTTGTGTACTCGTTTTGTGGATTCTCCAGGATCTCTTTTGCAGGGCCATACTCAAGCATCCTGCCACTTTTCATGATTCCAATGTAATCAGCCATTTTAGATGCGATACCCAAATGGTGGGTAACCATCAAAATAGTAGTACCCTTTAGTTTGTTGATCTCAAGAAGCTGCTCCACAACCATCCCTGCAGTCTTAACATCCAGGGCGCTTGTAACTTCATCGCATAATAAAATCCCCGGCTCCAAGAGCATTGTTGTGGCAATGGCCATACGCTGGTTCATGCCTCCTGACAGCTCATAAGGCCTTGATGCAAGCGCTCTTTTAGCATCATTAAGTCCCAGAATTTGGAGTGTCTTCTCAACTTCATCTATTTTAAAGTCGATGTTATTACTTTTTAGCGCCTCCATTATCTGTGCCTTGTAAGTCCTTATGGGATTAAAAGATCCGCCGGGATTCTGAGGCACAATGCCAAGTAAAATGTCTTTTGGAGTCTCTATACTTCCGCATGTTTTAGTCACGCCTCCAAAGCCATGAATAGCCTTAAGAAGCGTAGATTTACCGCTTCCGCTCTCGCCGACGATACAGACTCTTTTACCTGCTTCCACTTCAAAAGAGATATCATTTATAACACTCTCATCGCCATAGCCGGCAGAGAGATTGTTTATCCTAAGTATTGTATCCATGCTTAATCCTCATCTCTATATTCCATGACGCAGTCCCCAAGATAGTTAAATACTATGATGGTGACTATGGTAGCAATTGCCGGATACAGCACAGCCCAAGGTGCTATTTGTATATATGCCCTGGACTCATTGATCATTGACCCCCACTCAGCAGTGGGTGGCACAACTCCAAGCCCCAAAAAAGACAGGCCCGAGATACCTATCATGGTGGTTCCTATCTGTGTAAGGGCATTTGTAAGAAGTGGTGCTATTATATTGGGAAGTATGTGGGCCATCATTATAGCCGGCCCACTCTTTCCTGCCAGTTTTGCAGCTTGCACGTAGGGGCAATTCTTTATGGCAAAAGTATGACTCCGTGCAAGTCTGGCAAACCCGGTCCACATAGTTATTCCCAGCGCAATCATGGCACTTGAAAGTCCTCCTCCAAGAATGCCCGCAACCGCGATGGCTACTACCATCTGAGGAAATGCCAGCATAATATCGGCAATCCTCATCATAATTTCATCCAATATTCCGCCATAATATCCGCTAAGGATTCCAATAATGCTTCCCAGGATAAAAGAAATCGCAACCAGTATAAATGTAGCTGCTATAGTTGTCCTTGCTCCGTATAAAACTCTTGAAAACACGCATCTTCCCAGGTTATCTGTTCCAAACAGAAATTCCCCGGACGGAGCTGACCTTATGGCTGATGCGCTTGTTGCATATGGATCATTAGGTGCAATAACACTTGCGAAAAGAGCTATAAGCACCAAAAGCAGTGCAACACCTGCAGATATTATTACTTTTATTCTGTTAATCTTTTTCCGTTTATGGTTCATTAAAAAGACCTCGGATCCAAAAGCCTGTAGGTAATATCAACTATCAGATTTATAACAACATAGATTGTTCCCATAATAAGCACAAAGCCCATGATCACAGGGTAGTCCCTGGCTGTTATGGAATCCATCACAAGTTTGCCGATACCCGGCCATCTGAATATATTCTCAATAACAACACTGCCTCCCATCAGGGTTCCGATCTGAAGGCCGATTATTGTAAGTATGTGTCCAAGGCTGTTTCTAAGGACATTGTTGATAAGAATAAATCTGCCCTTTACCTTTCTGGACTTCATTCCCACAACATACTCTTCTCCAAGCTGATCCAGGAGTTCACTCCTAACCTGTCTTGTAAACCTTCCTGCCATGGGTATCGCCAGAGAAAGTGCAGGGAGCATAAGTCCTTTGATGCTTCCATCTGCAATTACGGGAAAGACCTTGATATGTATGCAAAACAGATACATCAAAAGTACTGATATCAGGAAATTCGGAAGAGAATTACCTATAAATGAAAAGAGCCTAACAATATGGTCTACCAATTTTCCTTTTTTAACCGCTGACCATATCCCCAGTGGAAAAGAGATTATAAGCGCCAAAAGCAGACTGGTTAAAGCCAGTCCACATGTGTTCTTAAGCCCTTTTATCAGTTTTGGCGCGACCGGAAGATCATCCTTAAAGGAAACGCCAAAATCTCCCCTAAGAACGTTTCTTAGCCAGTCTGCATATCTAACGATAAAGGGGCGGAGGAGGCCAAGCCTCTCCCGCTCCGCTTGCAGTATTTCTTTTGTGACCACCACACCCTGGGAGGTGAGTCTCTTTTCCGCAGGGTCACCGGGAGCCAGATACATTATGCCAAACACAAGAAAGCTCAGCACTAAAAGTATCAGGGCAAGTCCCAGGATCCTTTTAAGTATTTGTTTAGCCATTAATGTCAGTCTCTGCGTCTACTCCATAGAAATCGAAAGGAACATACTCAGCAAATCCGCTTACGCCCTTACGAAGAACTGTAGTGTTATTGAAAAGTCCAACATATCCAAATGCATTGTCATCTATAGCAATCTGAACGATCTTGTTGGCAAGCTCTGCTCTCTTTGCAGTATCTGTCTCAATTCTGAGCTGCTCAATCATGCTCTGGCATTCAGCACTCTCAAATCCACCTACATTGTAGTAAGCTCCGTCTGCAAGAGTTGAGTCGATGAAGTAAAGAGGATCACCTGACTTATCAGCGATCATGCAGTAAAGAGCAAGATCAAAGTCAGCGTTTGCAATGTAAGTAGCATCCGGATCTTCCTCAACTCTAAGTGTTGAATCAATACCAACAGCCTTAAGCTGTTCCTGGATCAGAATTGCAAGAGTATCAAGAGATCTTGCTGCATAGTATGCAATGCTGATGCTGAGCTTATTACCATCCTTCTCGTAGATGCCGTCAGCTCCAAGTGTATAACCATCGGCCTCCAAAAGCTCTTTTGCCTTGGCAGTATCTACTGCAGGAACATTTACCTTGCCATAAGCAGCTGATGTTGAGAATGGTCCAACTGCTGCAGATACTGTACCAGAAAGGTACTCTGCGATCTTGTCCTTATCAACAGTGAGATTGATCGCTTCTCTCACAGAATCATCAAGTGTATTCTCATTGAGAATGTAGTACTGAAGACGTGCACCGGGAATTGAAACTACATCGTACAGGTCAGGGCTCTGGTTATAGACCTCAAGAGCTGCAGATGAAACGCTGTTGTAGCAGTCGATCTCGCCGCTCTGCATAGCAAGGAGCTTGGGATCATCCTCCTGCATGTAGTAGAATACAGCGCCGTCAAGCTTGACATCACCGCCCCAGTAGTTCTCATTCTTTACAACCGTAACATCACCCTCAGGTATAAACTCTTTTACAACAAACGGGCCTGTGCATACAGGCGCATTGTCAAAATCTGTTGTTGCATCAAGATCTATCATTCCGCACTCAGGGCTTGCCAGATCGTTCTTAAGAGTTGGATAAACTTCCTTTGTATCGATAACGATTGTCTTGTCATCTGTAGCAGTCATTTCAAAATCGCCCAAATAAGCAAATCTGCTGTTCTCTGCAGCAAGACGCTGAAGGTTTCTGATTACCATATCAGCTGTAAGAGGGTTTCCGTTTGAGAACTGAACACCATCATTAAGTGTAACAGTCCATGTGCTTCCATCTGCAACTGCGTCCTTAGCAAGGCATGGAACAGCGCTCATGGTCTCGTCGAGCTTAAACAGTGCCTCTGAAACTCCATAAATGGATGTGTACCATCCATAATATTCCTTGTGCACATCAAGACTTGGATAAGCAAAAGATGCTGCAGTGTGAAGAATCTTTTCACCTGTAGCTGTAGCCTGACTTGCGTCAGCTGTCTGATCATCAGATGTTGTCGCCTGTGTATCAGCAGATGCCTCAGATTCTGTTGTCTGAGTTTCTGTTGTCTGAGTTCCTGCACCGGAACCACAGGCTGCCATTGATAATGTCATGGTTGCAGCAAGAAGTGCTGCTAGAAATTTTTTCTTCATAATATAGTATCCTCCACTGTGCTTAAATTACCTCACACAATGGAAAGGATAGCATTGTGAAATCCACTCCACAAGCCCCCTGGGGGGTTATCGCTACGCTGATTATAGTTTTTTTCAATGACTTAAATTATACGCCAACCACAGTGGTTATTTCTTCATTTGTGTTTCTATCTTCAAAAAGCTTTCTGATCCGTTCTTCCTGCTCTTTTTCAGACTGCTTTTCTTCTTTCTCCATAAGTGCTTCGTGAATAGTCTCAAGTTCTTTATCAATGCTGTCCATGAGCTTATCCCACTCCTTTATGCTCATCTCCTGGCTGCCTATCCGGATCTTTATCTCAGTTTCATTATTGATAAGCTTATAGAACAGTTCTGTCCTGAATGCATTTATCTGCTCTGCCAGTGTAGCTTTATCTACCTCCGGCTCTTTCTCAGCATCTGGTGTTTCTGATTCTGCAGCAGCTTCCTCTGCAGTCTCAGCTTTCTCTTCTTCTATCTCTATGCGTTTCCTGGTGCAATGATTATACTCATGGATAGCACGCATTATAGCGTTTAGATCCTCGGGCGTAAACATACTCGCTGCTTTAGAGAGAGTATCAATGTTGTCCACGTTGACATGAAGGCTTCCACCACTAGGAAGGGCAATCTTAAGGACCTTATCCTTTTCATACATATTTCCGAGCGTTATGGCATTTTGCTTGTAATCACAGACAAAAGTAACTCCTTTGTACTGTATGACTCCATCCTTCTCCAGAAAGCTGTATGGACATTTTTTCTCAGTTTCAGCCTGTAGCTTCTGTCCAAAGCTTTCAGTCTCACTTATGACGGGAGTTGTCTCTTTTCCAGCTGCAGATCCTAATGGTCTTGTTAAATAATCATTTGCTATCGCTGCTATACCCATGATTGCCTCCAGATAACAAAAAACGTGCCCTTTCAAGGATGTTCATTCCATTGAAAAGACACGCATTTCCGTTGCTATCTTTTATATCGGCAATATTCTTTAAATGTTTATGGGTATGATTAGATTAACTTCGGATATAATCGACAATACACTTTTTCTGCGCCATACAAAAATAGCTCATTTTACACGAAAAAGCGAATAATTATTCAATCATTTGTCACTAATGAGAGTGTCAAGTTAAGTGTGTAAGTTTTTTTATTTTGTTAAAATCGGTGACCGTAAGATCACCGATTTTTAACGTTATGAATGGTAAAACGGTATTACTTTGATACCCTTGTTTTAATGTCTTCAATGATGGTTAAGGCTTTATTTTCTATGCGGATAATCTCATTTTCATCAAGGTCTGCATCCGGAAGATGATCGACAATAAATCCAGCTACTTTAAGCGATAAATTCGCGAAAATTCTATCGCAAACAGCAAACGAAGATCCTTCGATTATGGCGATGACATCTGATAATTCAAGCTTTTTCAAAACCAACTGTATGAGCAGATCATCAGCCTGAACCATAGAACCTAACAGTTCTGTATTGCTAGAATAAGGCTGTTTGTTGGCATTCTGTAATTGCCAGTTTTTGATTATTCGCTTTAGTAAGGTATTTCTATCCAATAGCTCATCGATAGATACATCGAAGTATTCAGATAAAGTGCAAAGCATTTCTATATCCGGGATAGCATTTCCACTTTCCCATTTTGAAATAGTGCTCTCTGAAACTCCTATGTCATTTGCCAAAATCGCCTGTGTTATGTTACGGGATTTTCTCAGCTCTCTTATCCTATCTTTTAAAACATCCTCAACCATATGAATACCTCTCATAAATCAAGTATAACCTACATGCTTAAGTGTTTCACTTGATTCGTATTCATTTTTCTTGCATCAAAGTTAATATTTTTCGTAACGCATAGCCATATCATTAGTTCCTTCAATTCATATCGCATCAATCCATCTCAATTGTGTCAACAATGCTGACACTTTTACAACTTGATTACTTATTTTTTATAATCTACAAGTATTCCCACTAATTATTCAGATATAAACGGCTATCTCATTTATTCTGCTACCATTCTCAAAATAGTAATATAGGCATTACAATCCCCTATATACTTCGCCGACTATCCTGTAATATTACTACTTCAACAACTGTCTTTTACACGCCTACAGCCAACCTCTTCTCCAATCCAAAAAAGAGAGAAGATAATAATTGCAATTACCCCATTTGTTTTATTAAAGAAAACCCAAAAAAACCATGGAATAGTGCCAAATGAAAAAAAATTGTTAATTATAATATGATATGGTCTTATTATGATTGTAATTAAAATAGATGCAGTTACTGCAAGCAAAAACCTTTCGATAGCTTTACCAGATAAATATCGTCCAGTTCTTACACCTACTACGTATGTAATAATAGCAAAACACGGAACAATAACTGTAACCATAAAAAGCAAATCTAGCATATACTGCAGCCATTCTGGCAAAAAAGGCAATAATGTTTCCCAAACAATAAGAGATGTCAAAAATATAAATAATGGTCTTAGTTCTTTTTTCATGCTCTGGACTCCGCGATTTAAATCATATCAATCCATATAAATAATTTTTAATATCAAAGCATCACAAAAGGAAGGCTAGCATTTAGAGTGCCTGTTAACTCACTATTAATAGTAACTTATATGTGACTATCTTTGCTGTTATCGGCTATAATGCTCCATTCCCCTAGGGAAAAAGCTCAAACTGCAATATATAGGTCTAAATATCTTTTACCATATATCCGCACGTAAACGGAAAGAAATCAAACTTCTTTGTTCCGGTATGCACAGCTCCATTCTGCTCGTACCATTTTCTAAGCAGTTGATTCTCTTCAACAATTCCTATGTTAATAAGCTTACATCCTTGATTTCTTGCTGTTTCATATGCATGTTCCAATAATCTCTTGCCAATTCCACCGTGTCTATATTCAGGAATAACTGCAAGGTTATTGAGCTCACATTCATTATTATCCTGCATGAGCAAAGCGTAGTAGCCACATATAGCGCCATCTTGTTCATAAACAAACATTCTACGAGGCTCATTATCCATTTGCCAATACAAGCGCTCTTCTGTAGTCGCAAATGCAGTGAATCTTGGAGCATTATCTAAAGTAAATCCAAATTCATCAGCTACAGTTTTGAAGCTATTTCTTATAATATCTACACATACAGGAACATCGTCCCTTTCAACTTCTCTAATCATTTTTTTTATTCCTCATCGTGCATTTAACTGGAATTCAAAGGTTTTTATCCGGAGATATCGCCGTACAACTCCCGCTGAATTCTTGTTGCCTCCTCGGAAAATGAAATCGTATGCCAATAATCCTTGACAGCAATCTCAATCACCTTAATTGGCTTTACCGGTGTTCTGGAAAGCCATTCCCATTCATCGACAAGTTCAAAGGAATCCGACGGCAGAACATATACATAGCCTTTTCCGTTTGGATTAATGGCCCCGTAGCGCAGGTAGCTTATGATCCCGTCAGAATCAAATGATAATTTTCCCTCAGGACAGTCCGGGTAGAAGCGAAACGGCAGTGCAAAAGGAATTACTTCCTCCATCGTTGTTGCCGCGTAAATCCCCACTTGGGCTTCAGCCTCACATTGTCCGTTCGCCTGTCGCGGCATCAGGATGTCAAATAAATACTGGCTGCCGTGGTATAACACCTTTGGTTTCTCCTTCATAGACAACCTCCACACTTTGCTTTGATTCTGCGTTCGTTAAAACTGTAATTGTTGTTCCTTAACTCACTTTTTTTATTGGTTAAGGAGCAAAAACCAAATTTGCTGTAATATATCCTAAGCTGATAAAACTGGAATATTCATTTCACCATTTTGTGTCTTCACAAGATTCTGAACGCTCCTTAAGCCAATTCCATAATTTATTGTACTTTTCTTCCCCATAATTCTTCCGTTATCAATCCTTATATTTCCTTCTAATGGATCTTTATCTCACGTTTAAAAAGGGGCTTTCGCATAACAAATATTTGTAATTATATGTCCAATCATACATCCTACTACATGCAGTATTATATCATCTATATCTGCGCTTCCAGTACATAGAAAATATTGAGCAAGTTCAATAACTACTGAAAAGAGCATCCCTGCTGCTATGACAAATACAAATTTTTTACAATTAGTCACTAAAGGTAATCCTATTCCAAACGGCAAAAAACAAACAATATTACCAACCAGATTCTCTAATGCCCATAAATCTGTTATATGTTCAAACTGATCAATTATCGTGCGTAGAGGCACAATATTATA
>NZ_FOKR01000036.1 GCF_900112195.1 Butyrivibrio sp. YAB3001 | reverse complement strand
TAATCTGACGCGGGCCCATCTCATACCACCGGAGTTTTTCACACTGTGTCATGCGACACTGTGCGCTTATGCGGTATTAACAGTCGTTTCCAACTGTTATCCCCCAGTATGAGGCAGGTTGCCCACGCGTTACTCACCCGTCCGCCACTAACTTTACTCAAGCTTCGACCGAAGTCTCTGCTGCGAGCAAAATCCGTTCGACTTGCATGTGTTAGGCACGCCGCCAGCGTTCATCCTGAGCCAGGATCGAACTCTCACGTTTAAAAGTTTGATCTGGTCAGAACTTAAGCTTGGCTTTTGTTCTGTCCGTTATTTACTATTTTCGTTCTGAATAATTCTTTATTGAGCGGTCTTGCGAATTACTTCGTAATTCCCAAGCTTTTGCTATCGCAAAATGAATGATTAAGTAAGCATCTTTTAGTAAGCAAGCTTACACAAGCTACTTACTTAATCATTCGCCCTGCTCAATGCTTTTTGGAATTTTTCAGGGTTGCATTACTGTTTATTTGTCAATGTGCTGGAGCTTGTAATCCGCTCCACTGCTGCATTTGCGGTTGTTGTGTTCTGTCGCGTCAGCAGCAACGAATACAAATATACCATCCACTCACTTTCATGTCAACAACTTTTTTTAATCTTTTTCAAAAATTTTATTTTCTGTTCGATTGAAACATATGTTCTTGCGTAGTATCATGTTAATTGTACAAACATATATTCGAAACACACTTTCACCCAAACTCAACCTTTACTTATGTGAATGTATGAATTATCGAATGATATTTCAGAAATACGCACTACTCTGCGCATTTCGTGAGAATATGATACAAGTACAAATAGGAGGAATCCATGCCAAGAGCAGACAGAGCAAGCCAATTCATGCCTTTTGCCGCCCTGAAAGGTTTTGAAGATACCTTGCGTGAAAAAGAACGTATAGAAGTTCCCCAAATAATTCTTACAGAAGAAACACTGGAATACCTTGATCATCAATTATCAATTCTTAAAGTCGGCGATATGGTCACCATAGTCTATTATGACTCAGGCTGCTATATCAAGAAGACCGGGCTGATATCCAGAATAAAAACAGATGCAAGATATCTTACAGTTGTAACAACAGATATAAGTTTTGACAGTATAAAAGAAATTAGGTGTTAAAGAAAACCACTTTAAATGATTATGAATGTAGCAAAACACTACTCACCTGACATACATCAAAGTTGATTTTCTAAACGCTGTTATAATCCTGAGAATAGCAGAATAAATAATTCCTAAACTATAAATAAACACCGCAGTATTGGTCTTTTTGATAAAGACAAAACAGCAGATTGCCATAAATACATCGATAATACCATGTGCGAATTTTAACTTAAAATTTTTTGCTCCATTATTTCTCGCCTCATTAGCTCGCAGTATCTCAACAAGTCCGGAAAAAGCATGAATGCCGGCAAGATATATCAGGATATAGATTTTGGGAACATTTGTAAGCGACAGGGTAAACGCTGCAAAGTCAAACAGGATGACCCCTTTATAAAGAGACACTTTTCCCCCAACCATGTATCTTGCCATGGTAAAAAAATATATCAGCGTCTTTATTCCTGCGATCATTAGGCCAAATCCCAGTATTGTCAGGATAACTGCGTACGCATAATTCGGATATAAGATCAATAATACCGCCACCGCAATAGATATTATCCCGCTGATCACGCTATTAATTCTTTGTAAATACGTCATAGCCCCAAACCTTTCTCTTTGTTTACCACCTTAGAAAAGCCTGCCAATTTACTGCCCGATTCATAGATTTCATTTGTAACCATGCCCTTTTGTGAAAGAGCACCTTCAATAAACTTACCGATGAAGGTATCCCCTTTCTCATCTTTTCCGGCATTTATATATTCATCCTGATATTTTTTTATATCAAAACTCTCTATCTCACAGCCAGACAATTCCTGTCCAAATTGTTTCCAATCATCATTGGCAATGAGTTGCCTTTTACAAATGATTTCCCTTATCCTATCACCATATTTCTCAAGGACCGACTCATCATACATATTTTTATCAAAACCAAACATTGTGCCATTTAAAAATTTCATGGCTCTTACCATCTGAGCAAAAGCACGTTCATAATCGTGCGGATTATCTTTGATTATCACATCATAATCCCCCCATGCAGGGAGATATCTGTATTTTGCAAAGGAATAATCAGGAAAATGGCCAGCTCTTCCATGTCCGAGATTCATTATTGAATTTTCGTTCCCCTGATAAAGACTATTAGTATACAATCCCTGTTCAAGATCATCCGCAGCAGACGGATTATGCCTGAACTTAACTTTTCTCTCTATCTCCTTCCCGTCTTTTTCAATGTACTCATAAAACTCATTGTCGACATTATTGATAACAAGTGACGGTGTTCCGGCAAAATTAGCATGTGCCCAGGTATCCGCCAAGACATGCATTGCTATTCCAATATGCTGCAAACTCTTATCCTTCGCATTCTCTACCGTCTTAACCACCAAATCTCCATTAGGTCCGCAAATGAGCCGATATTTGCTCATATAACGTTTAGAACGTTTCTCTTTTTTAGCATAAAGATCTTTTGGCAAAAAATGAAATGACGACCATATTCTAGTGATATCCTGTAGCCCAAGTATATCGACCCTTGCATCCATCATTTCAAGTTGAAGCTGCGTAGTTGCCGCATTCTTTGGCGCTTTAATCTTTTCCAGAATCGTCCTTGAACAATAATCAACAAATTGCGCACTATAACAGATGCCCATGCTTTCCTCATGAGAAAAACCGGACAAAAAAGCTGCACAATATGTGGCATAATAATGAAAATCTTCCTGCATAGACTATTCCTAACCAAATTGTTTTCTTATTTTCCCAACTTTATATGTGGAAATGATCAAATCAAACAGCGAAACAATCACAGTAATATCAACTAGCATTGATGCAATAATAGTATTAGAAATATTTCCTTCTTTGAATCCAATAAAATAAAACGGAAAAAACACTATATTCATGATTAAAATGATATATGCTCTCACCAAAAAACCTTTTTTATTTTTCGTTCCTTTAGCATACTTTATTGCGCTACTCCCCATGCGGAAATGGAATAATAAAATTAGTCCCATAAAAGCAAAAAAAATGATTAAAGTCAGATAATCCTCCACTTCCACTGTATCAATCGCCAACAGTTCCGCTATTGTCTGCTGACCTACCAGAAGTGGCAATATCACCTTAATGATTGACCATACGCCAAAAATAATCATGGCCTGTCCACCAAGTTCAATATTCTTATTATATTTTCTTAAAGAAATCTCTAATTCTTTATCCATATCTCCCACCAGGTGCACTAAATATGTTGTTCGACCACAATCACGTATTCTAAAATAATTTCAAAAAACTCGCATGTACTTCTGTTTTCATGTAACAATGAATAATCCGATTATTTAAATCTGCCGTGATAAATACTTCAATTTATGGAAATATTTAATATCATTCGTTATTATATTCATCCGAGTCATTCCATAACAATTTTCTTGCATATTCCTACATTTTAATTGTACCCTCTGACAATTTTTATGTACAACATATAATGACGCTTTTACAAAAAAATAAGAATTTCTTTCCGATATTTTTATCGCATTTAAATTTATTATATTTATATAAACATTAGATTATTCATTAGTTAACATCTACAGTGTAGTTTATAATAATACAGTAACATTTATTAGAATAATACGTTTATTGCCTTTTTACTTTTTCTGTTACGCTTATGAAAAAAAAATCCGAATCAAAAACCAAAAGAAAATATATACTAATTCAATATGGTATCAATTTTCTGATCATTTTTGCTATCATGATTGGCATTATAACCGGCTTGTCATACGTAGGATTCAGTGCACAGGCATTAACAACAGAATGTGAAACAGCTTACTCAGAAGCCCAGGAAATAACCGAGACAATTGAAATTATCCGGAATCATGAGCAGCTTTTAAAAGTATGGTTAGAGCACCCCGAGACTTTAACAAGCGAATACTGGCAGCAAAACAGTGATATTTTAGACTTGATAGATCAGAGCGATTCCGATTTTGATGCTTCAATGCTTTCACCTGAAAAAGAAGGAACCCGCGCACAATTATTCTATGCCAGTTTATTGTTCGACAACTTTACAGACTCCTTTAATTATGCTCATGATCTTGAGCCAGCCTCTCTGGATGGTCCATTTTTGCTTGCCAAAATAGACGAAGGACAGTACCAAGTATGTATCGATAGCTCAGCAAAGCATCTTGCACTAGGAGAAATAGTAGCTGTCGTAAGTAGTCACGAAATACAAAGCTCAGAAGACGATGATTTAAGCCCCGCAATAAACAATACCGTCGCCATAGCAGAACAAAACGGCGAAACCCTGGCTGCCGTTGTATATCCCATCAAATCTGATGAAAAAATAGTAGGTTTAGTTGCAATTACAATTGAAAAAAATTTCATAGCAAGAACAAACTTTAAACTTGCAAGTACAATACTTAGCTTCATGATTATTATGGCGATACTTTTGGGAATAGTACTCCTTCTTCGTCTGTATCATATGATAGTGAAGCCACTTTCCAAAGTGCAAAAAGGGCTTGAAAACTACACCAATGACCTTGATACAATTAAACTTGTATCGCAAATGAAAAGCATAACCTCTACAAATGAAATTGGAATACTTGCTAAAAATATAGAAACAATGGTAAAAAAAATCCATTCCTACACCGTTGAAACAACTGCTCTTGCTGCAGAAAAAAGCAAAATTGAATCAGAGCTTTCTTTAGCTTCAAACATTCAAAGTTCAAGGCTGCCTACCAATTTCCCAGATAGCAGTATTGAAAAGAGAGTTGAAATCTTTGCTTCCATGGCTCCTGCAAAAGAAGTAGGCGGCGATCTCTATGATTTCTTTTTTATCGATGATGATCACTTAGCATTTGTAATAGCTGATGTTTCCGGCAAAGGAATACCCGCCGCTCTTTTCATGATGGAAGCCAAAACCATAATAAAAGATAAATCATCCTTAGGGAAATCTCCCGCAGTGATATTATCTGAAGTAAATGCCCAGCTTCTTGAACATAACAAAGAAAAACTCTTTATCACCACATGGCTCCTTATCATAGAGTTATCTACCGGAATAGCTGTTGAAGCAAATGCAGGACACGAAAAACCAACATTATGCCACCTTGATGGTAAATTTGAACTTATAAAAAATAAACATTCACTAGCACTGGGGCTCTCTAAAAAAATTACAATCAAAGACAATGAATGGCAACTCACCCCAGGCGATAAAATTTTTGTCTATACCGATGGTGTTACAGAAGCGACCAATGAAAATGAAGAGTTGTTTGGCTCAGAAAGGCTGATAGATACACTTAATCAAGTTACTGATAAAAACCCAAAGGAAATAATAGAACATGTAAAAAGCTCTATCGATGAGTTTGTGGGAACAGCTCCCCAATTCGACGATATTACCATGTTGGTCTTTACATACAATGGACCTTATAATGCGTAATAAAATGCCACAAATCACAGTTTTGACCAGATGGAGGACTATTTCATGAGTGAACTTAACATTGAAGAAAAGAAAAACGGAAAAGAATTAATAGTCTCACTTAGTGGGCGTATCGACACCATAACTTCCATACACTTTTCCGAAGTGATAAATGAAAAAACTCTTCAAGGCATAACATCTCTAATTCTTGAAATGAAAGATGTAAGCTACGTTTCTTCTGCCGGCTTAAGAGTCCTTATTTTGGCCCAACAGATTATGGACCAACAGGGAACTATGGTTATAAAAAACCTCAGCCCCGATATAAAAGAAGTCTTTGATGACGTAGGTTTTTCAGATTTTATGACATTTGAAAATGATTGAATCAAACGGAGGCTGCTATGAAGCTAATTGATACATTCCCCACTAATAAAATCGGAAATTTATCATATCGTGTCGGCAGAGTATTCCCATTCGGCGCAACTTTAGATTCGGAAAATGGAGTAAATTTCAGCATCTATTCAAAAGAAGCAACCGGTTGTACACTGGTTCTTTTCCACCACGGACAGGATGAACCCTGGATTGAGATTCCATTCCCTGAAGAGTTCAGAATAGGCAATGTTTATACGATGATGGTATTTGGCATTGATATTGAAACCACTGAATACGGTTATCGTTTCGATGGGCCTTATGACCCTGCCAAGGGACTTTTATATGACAAAAACAAGATTCTTCTCGATCCATATGCAAAATCAATTTCAGGAAGAACCATTTGGGGAAAGCCACCTAAAGACAGTAATCCGTTCCAGCATCGTGGTCAGATTGTCTGCGAAGACTACCTTTGGAATGGCGATAAGCCTCTTGAGATTGATTCAAGCAAACTGATTATATATGAACTGCATGTACGTTCTTTTACCGCCAATCCAAACAGTGGCGTAAGACGTAAAGGTACTTTTGCAGGTCTTACTGAAAAAATACCATATTTAAAAGACCTCGGTGTAAACTGCGTAGAACTCATGCCAATCTTTGAATTTGACGAATTTGAAAATTCAAGAGAATACAATGGGCATCCATTATATAACTATTGGGGTTATTCAACAGTCGGCTTCTTTGCGCCCAAAGCAGGCTATGCCGCATCTGCACCTTTTGGCATGGAGGTTGACGAGCTTAAAAATCTCATAAAACAGTTCCATCTAAACGGTATTGAAGTAGTGCTTGATGTCGTATTTAATCACACCGCTGAAGGTAATGAAAACGGCCCTTATATCTCTTATCGTGGTATAGATAACAGAACCTATTACCTTCTGACTCCTGAAGGATATTATTATAATTTTAGTGGTTGTGGAAACACAATGAACTGCAATAACCCTGTTGTGAGAAATGTGGTACTGGATTGCCTTAGATACTGGGTAAGCTCTTTCCACGTAGATGGTTTCAGATTCGATCTTGCTTCAATCTTATCAAGAGACAAAACAGGCGCTCCAATGATGAATCCGCCACTTCTTGACAGTATTGCCAATGATTCGGTTCTGGGAAAGACACTTCTCATAGCAGAAGCATGGGATGCCGGTGGTTTATACCAGATTGGCACTTTCAGATCCTGGGGAAAATGGGCTGAATGGAATGGAAAATACAGAGACTGTGTCAGAAAATTCATAAAAGGCAGCGCAGAAAATGCACCTGAACTATATTGGAGAATCCGTGGTTCATCAGATATCTACGGGAATGGCAATTCCGAAGCATCTATCAATTTTATCACATGCCATGACGGATTTACTCTCTATGACCTTGTTTCATATAATGACAAGCACAATGAAGCAAATGGCGAAGAAAACAGAGATGGCAACAATGATAATGACAGTTGGAACTGCGGTCAGGAAGGCGAGACAAACGATAAAAATATCATCGAACTAAGAAAACGCCAAATGAAAAATATGCTTACTATCCTACTGACAAGTCGCGGTATTCCAATGCTTTTGTCCGGTGACGAATTTGCCAACACTCAATACGGCAACAACAATGCCTATTGTCAGGACAGCGAACTTTCATGGATTGACTGGTCTTTTCTTGAAAAAAACAAAGAATTGTTCAAATATGTAAAAAAACTGATTTCTTTGAGAAAAAAACATCCTGCGCTTTGCACAAATGCTTTTGATGAAGGTTATAACAGCACCGGTTACCCTGAATTCTCGCTTCATGGGCTTTCTCCATGGCAGCTGGATGAATGTGCTCCGGGTCTCGCTTTTGCCTATATGTATGCTGAAGACGGCGAAAAATACAAAACCGGAAAAAGCACATTCATATACATTGTGGTAAATGCTCATTGGGAAGATCATGATTTTGGACTTCCAATCGTGCCGGAAGGATATAAATGGAAAATATATGTAGATTCAGGCGATTCAAAATATAATGGCAGTGAGTATATACATATGTGTCCCAGATCCACCGCAATACTAATTGCACAGTAATAAGCATCGCATTTTCAAAGGGTTAGTGGTTTTCTCAATCCACTAACCCCTCTGTTATCTTATGGATATTCTTAGTTTTTCCCTATCTCTCTTATGAGATTTACCATCTCTATTGCCCCTTGTGCACACTCAAATCCTTTATTTCCTGCTTTAGTACCTGCTCGTTCAATTGCCTGCTCAATAGTATCTGTTGTCAACACTCCGAACATGACAGGAATCTTTGCTTCAAGTCCAACCTGAGCGATTCCCTTTGAAACCTCAGCACAGACATAATCATAATGAGATGTTGCTCCTCTAATAACCGCTCCAAGGCAAATAATTGCATCATATTTTCCTGTATCTGCCATCTTACGCGCAATAAGAGGGATTTCAAAAGCACCCGGGACCCACGCTACTTCTATATCATCATCGTTGACATTCTCTCTTTTTAACCCATCAATCGCTCCTCCAAGAAGCTTGTTTGTGATAAACTCATTAAATCTTGCTACTACTATTCCCACCTTAATGCTCTCTGATACTAAATTTCCTTCATATACTCTCATTTTCATATCCTCCTTAAATTCCAAGAATGTGTCCCATTCTTGCTTTTTTAGTTTTTAGGTAAAAGACATCAAATCTGTTCGCATCTATCTCAATCGGTACTCTCTCACTAATTTCCATCCCATAATCTTCTAGCTGATATACTTTGTCAGGATTATTTGTCAAAAGTTTTAGTGAACGGACACCTAAATCTCTAAGAATCTGAGCACCTACATAGTATTCCCTTAAATCTCCGGGAAATCCAAGTGCAAGGTTAGCATCAAGCGTATCCATTCCGCCATCCTGAAGCTTATATGCCCTTAGCTTATTTACAAGCCCTATTCCACGGCCTTCCTGCCTCATATATAAAAGAATTCCACGGCCATTTTGCGATATCATCTCCATAGCTTTTTCAAACTGCTGACCACAATCACATCTCATAGACCCAAAAACATCTCCTGTAAGACACTCAGAATGAACACGGCAGAGCACTTCTTCACCACTTCCAATGTCACCATTAACAAGCGCAACATGATGCTCTCCGTTGATCTTGTTGATATAGCAGTGAGCCATAAAGTAACCATATTTTGTCGGCATTTTCACTATAGATACGCATTCCACAAGCTTGTCATATATCTTTCTGTACTCAGCTATGTCCGCAATGGTTATCATTGTTATGCCTTCATTCTTGGCAAAGTTTTCAAGTTCCTTGCGTCTCATCATGCTTCCGTCCTCAGACATAATCTCGCAACAAAGACCACATTCTTTTAAGCCTGCAAGACGCATAAGATCAACTGTTGCCTCCGTATGTCCTGCTCTTACAAGAACTCCACCATCTTTTGCGATAAGCGGAAACATATGCCCCGGTCGTCTAAAATCAGCTGCAGTAACATCAGACTCCACCATCTTCCTTGCTGTCAATCCACGTTCAGCTGCGGATATTCCGGTAGTAGTATCTTTATAGTCCACAGATACAGTAAATGCTGTTTCGTGATTGTCAGTATTATCTTCAACCATAGGGAAAAGCCCCATAACTCCGGCGATTTTCTTACTTACAGGCATGCATATAAGCCCTTTTGCCTTACATGCCATGTAATTTACATTTTCTGTAGTCGCAAATTCTGCAGCGCAGATTAGATCCCCTTCGTTTTCCCTGTCTTCATCGTCCATTACAAGTACAAGTTTTCCAGCTCTTAGATCGTTAAGCGCTTTCTCAACAAGATTTTTATCCATACATTACCTCCCAAAAATCCTTTTTTCCTTCAGACTTTGATAAAAATGAATATACATATTTCCCGATGATATCATTCTCGAGGTTAACAACACTTCCAGCCCGCTTTTCTTTTAAAATAGTTCTTTCTAGTGTATGTGGTATTATTGACACACTGAAGCTACTTGTAGTAACCAAAGCAACCGTAAGACTGATTCCATCTATTGCTATTGAACCTTTTTCAACTATTCCGTTGAGGATATTACTATCGGCAGTTATCTCGTACCAAACTGCATTTCCATCACACCTGGTGGCTTTAATCCGCCCTGTGCCATCTATATGTCCTGATACAATATGCCCCCCAAATCTCCCATTAGATGGCATTGCTCTCTCAAGATTAACCAAACTTCCCACCCGCAAGTCTCCCAAACTCGACCTGGAATAAGTCTCATTCATAACATCAACCGTAAAACTTTTTTCATTAAAACTAACCACCGTAAGACACACACCGTTTACAGCAATACTATCACCAAGCTGAACATCCGAAAGTACTTTATCAGCTCCAATAACCATCTGGCTGTTTGCACTCCCTCTGTTAACTGACTTAATCTTGCCAATTTCTTCTATTATTCCTGTGAACATTGATATACCACCTCATTTTCTATTAAAATATCCTGTCCAACCTTTGTTATGCTGCCGGTGACAAGCTGTATCGCATTATCAGGTATATCTATTCCTTCACCTTCCACAGGTGTTTTTGCATGTCCGCCAAATATCTTCGGAGCCATAAAAATTTGGATTTCATCCACTATTTTTTCCTTCAGCGCACTATAGTTTAATGTTGCTCCACCTTCAAGAAGAATGCTATCAATCCCCATTGCCCCGAGTGATTTCATGAGCTCTTGTAAATCAACAACTCCTCCTTTCTCAGGTAACTGAAGACCCATGCATCCCAGGTTTTCATATTGTTTAATTTTCTCTTCATCACTTACACATGTAGCTATTATGGTTTTATTATTTACTGCGTCAACAACCACCTGCGCATCAAGCGGTGTTGTAAGCTTTGTATCGCATATTATCCTGATTGGATTCTTATGTTCTTTATCCAGTCTGCATGTAAGTAACGGATCGTCTGCTTTTACAGTTCCTACTCCGACCATGATTGCTGTCAATCTGCTTCTTATTTCGTGAACTTTTCGTCTTGATTCATCGCAACTAATCCATCGTGAAGCTCCAGTTCTAGTCGCTATTTTCCCATCTGAAGTCATAGCATATTTCATAACCACATAAGGTAGTTTCGTAGTAATATATTTATTAAAAATCCTGTTTAGCTTTACTACTTCATCTTCTAAAACGCCCACTATCACTTCAATCCCGTGCTCTTTTAGAATTTGTACTCCTTTGCCTGCAACAATAGGATTAACATCAAGTGTGCCAACCACAACCTTTTTAATTCCGCTCTCAATTATCGCTTCCGTGCAAGGAGGAGTCTTCCCATAATGGCAACACGGCTCAAGTGTCACATATATGGATGCTCCCTTAGGATCTTCGCTGCAGTTTTTAAGCGCATTGCGCTCTGCATGCAATTCTCCATACTTCTCATGATAGCCCTCAGCAATAATCCGCCCATCCTTTACAATGACTGCTCCTACCATTGGATTAGGACTCACAAACCCCGCTCCTTTTTTAGCCAATTCAATGGCCCTTCTCATATAATATTCGTCATTCATCCCCATCCTCCAAAACTTTTCATCAAAACAAGAAAAAATGTCGCTCACACCATTCTCGCGCCGATCGCGGTCTAATTTATGCAACATATTTTCATTAAAAAAGGTGCCTTGAACATTTAAATTCAAGGCACCCAATATGCTTATCATCAATCACTCAGATAAATAGTAAGTGTTTTTTATTCAATAGGATTTGCAAAACAATTTCCACTTAAACAAAAAATCCCTGAGAACATAAAATATTCCCAGGGATACTATCCATAAGCTATTACTCTTCTCTCATCCAGACTATACTGTCGGCCTCGGAATCTCACCGAATCATGCCATAAGGCTCGCGGGCTATACCGCCGGTAGGGAATTACACCCTGCCCTGAAGAAAATCTATTCAATTGTTTAAAATTGTAAAGTATTAAATCGTATATGTCAACTGTTCATTTTTCAAGTGGCAACAATGCTACTTTGCCAACAATAAAAAGCTCAATTATAAGCATAGTCCCCACAAAAATACTGGCATTTGAAAAATCATCACGAATATTAAGTAAAATAGCTGCTGCAAGAATTGGAATCGAAATTATTCTACAAATTATAATGAGCATATTTTTTTGCTTCTTATTATCGAAATTCACCACACTGATAACAAGTCCCAAACTCACACATAGTGTAAGTGTTGCAATCGCAGCGCCCTTACCCGTACCTCCGGTTCCATATAAATAGAAAAAACCTGCAACTTGAACAGCAACAGCTATTACCCCAACCCAAAACGTTTTCAGAAGACTATCACTCTTTGTTTTCCCGTCAGGAATTAGTGAATAAAACCTAAATACTCCGATAATAAACAGAAGTGTCCCCACAGCAAACAAAACCCATCCAAAGATTCCCATTTGATCAGGCATAATCCCAAAGCATAACACTCCAACGACTGCCAGCACAGCACATTTTATAATTTCCCCGATTGTCAATTTGCCTTTATCTTCATTCATGCACTAATTACCTCCCGCATACAATTCATTATATCGGAATATTACAAACAAAGACAGGCGTAATGTACTATTTTTCTGCATTAACAATCATTATGCCCGCTGCAACAAGCACAAGCGCCAATATCCCGTTTAATGAAAAAGCCTCTTTGTTTTCCCCTAGAAACAACGCAGATAATAAAACTCCCATTACAGGGTTAATGAAACCAAATATGGATACTCGACTGACCGGATTATGCTTAAGAAGCACTCCCCAAAGGGTATACGCACCCGCTGAAATAAATCCCATGTAAATAAGATTGTATGCACAGGATGCACTACAAAAGACAAGACTACCCCCCATAAAAAGCCCAATAAGATAAAGAACGGCTCCTCCAAACATAAACTGATATCCGCTTAGGATTACAGGATTCTCATATTTTGAAAAAATCTTAATACAGCATGAAGAAAAAGCATAAAAGAGCGCTGCTATAAGCATTGCTCCCTCTCCCTGAAAAGTAATTGCACCACCTGAAGTTAACGCACTAAAGCCACCTAAAATCACGATTATTCCTGAAAAGCCAATAATACAACCTACTAGTTTTTTAATAGAAAGCTTTTCTAAACGAAATATGTACACCGCTATGATTATTGCAAGAAAATTCCCTGAAGCGTTAATTATAGAACCCCTCACACCACTAATATACGCAAGTGACATAAAGAAGAAAAAATATTGCCCTATTGTCTGTAAAAGTGATAGCACCGCTATATATCTAACGGATTCTTTCTTCGGGAAAAGAATCTTCTTTGATATTACAGAACCAAAGACTATTGTCATCGCCCCAGCCAGAATAAATCTTGCACCCGCAAGCATTATCCTTGATGCCGTATCTTCCGGAGGAATTCTAAACAGGTCATACGCTATTTTTATTGCAGGAGAAGCACTTCCCCACAGCACGCAGCAAAATAATGCCGTAAAAAAAGTAACAGGAAAATAAGTCCAAATGCTCTTTTTAAAACTTTCACTCATTATTCTTGCCTCTTCGTTTTATACATCAGCCTTAAATTGCTTTCCCAAGAAAACTTTGAACAAAATAAAGGCAACCACAACAGTAATCATATCTGATATACACTGTGACATAATTACACCGTTTAATCCAGCTATTTTTGACATAATAAATATTACCGGTAAAAAAACTATTCCCTGTCTGCAAGCTGACAAAATGAATGCCCCGGTAGCCTTGCCGGTAGATTGAAATGTAACAATGATAATTAAGCATATTCCCATGAGAGGCATACCAAGAAGTTGCCATCTAAGTATACTTATGCCAAGGCTTATAAGTTCAGGATCATTTAAGAAATGTGAAATCAATCCTCTTGCTAGAATTGACAATATCACGAGGAAAGCAACTCCACAACCTCCGGTTACAGCTAATCCAAAACCAATTATCTTCTTTAATCTATCCCTTAACCCTGCACCATAATTATATCCAATAAATGGCTGACCACCAAATGCCAGTCCCACGATAACAAGAAGCGCTATGTTTACAATTTTAAGCACGATTCCCATAACTGCTATGGAATCATCCCCATATGGTTGTAAAAATCTGTTAGTTAATGTAATACCGATTGTCTGCATAAGGTTCGTAATACTAGAAGGAAGACCTATCGCAAGCACGCTGGCAAAACTAGCCCCATCAAGACTTAATAGTCTTATATCCAAAGAAAGGACTTTACTCTTCTTTGCAATGCAATAAGAAAAAAATACGCAAGTAACAATATAGCCTAACACCGTTGCAATAGCAGCTCCTGCCGCTCCAAGTCCTAAGCCAAAGATAAATACAGGATCAAGTATAATATTCACAACTGTTCCAATTACAGATCCTATCATGGATTCAAAAGACATCCCTTCAGCTCTAAGCAGATTAGAAGGTACAAGAGAAAATATAACAAAAGTCGAACCCAAAACTAACCACGAATAGTAGTTATTTGCATATTCATAAGTCTGAGTTGTTGCGCCAAGTAATATAAGCACTTGTTTTTTAAACAGCAACATGAATATTGTAAAAATAATTCCTGTTACAATCGATACATAAAAACAGAATGTACTCTTTTTCCTGGCTTCTTCTACATTATGAGTACCAAGAATTCTTGAAATTACTGAACTTCCTCCAATTCCGAAAATATCTCCTATTGCCAAAAGCAATGTAAATAATGGTGCGCATAATGATATGCCAGCAATAAGATTGGTATTTCCTGTAAGCGCAATAAAGTAAGTATCCACCAGGTTATATACCAGAGTTACGATCATACCCATCACAACAGGAAGCGCCATTTTCATATAAGCTTTTGGAATTGGCGCTTTCTCAAATAATTCATTCTGCATTTCAGCTATTCCTCTCTGTAACAATAGTAAAAAATCCATAACCCCTACGGACTATGGATAAAAAATAATCTATCTACAATTCTTCTTTGACTCGTACCTTCAAAACCGAACACTGACTAATCTAAATCCTTTTTCCCTATACATCTTATCTTTTGGATAAGCCCTCGACCTATTAGTACACATCAGCTGAACGTGTTACCACGCTTACACCTTGTGCCTATCTTACCTCGTACTCTCCAAGGGGTCTTACTGCTTTCGCAGGGATATCTCATCTTGAGGGGGGCTTCACGCTTAGATGCCTTCAGCGTTTATCCCTTCCGGACGTGGCTACCCAGCCTTATGCATCTGGCGATGCAGCTGATACACCAGCGGTCCGTCCATCCCGGTCCTCTC
>NZ_FOKR01000030.1 GCF_900112195.1 Butyrivibrio sp. YAB3001 | reverse complement strand
GTAGGGTGAAATGACCAATCCACAGTATCTTAAACAGCATAGTCGAACCTATAGAAAAGGTAAAGAAAGACTATGTATATACTAATAGTAGGGTGATGAAATGATTTTCTATGGCTAACCGCGTTAAGAGCGTGCAAAATTCAAAAAATGTTTGTTTTCGTCTGTGCGGTGATTTTCTAAGATTCAAAAAATGAGAGAGGTCTCCTTTCAGAGAAGTCGACCTCCCTCATTTTTTATTTCACTCACATTATTCATTCGTATATGAAATTTGAAAAGCTTGCGCTGCCGCCGGTTTCTTTGGTGCTATAGACAAAGAGTCCAAAACGCGCTCCGGTGAAGTGATCAAGCTTGAATTCAAGTTTGTGGCTTTTGCCGAGCTTTTTCAAGTGGTCGGCGTCAGGGTTGTAGAAAAATGAGACTGTGTCATCGGAGTAAGGAATGAGGCTTGGCTTTTTGCCTGATTCACTCCTTTCCGCCAGCATTTTGTCGGCTGTCTTGTGGTCGAAGCAAACCCCGGCGTGTAGTGTGACTACAGGACAATCTAACTCGATACATTCAACCTCATCAAAAGGCTCATCGTTGTGCCGGGCGCTCCACATATCCGTGTCTTGATTTTCCCGTTTGCCCATAACAAGGAAATATGCTGAATCTCTGCGAGTTACTGCTATGAGACCATAGTTACTTTCAAGCATGCAAAGACCTGCATAATCTCCATCATTGAGGTCACTGGCGTCAATTGTGACACTCACCTCGCATCCGGGGAAAAGAGCTCTCTGAGTCATTGTATTTTTTGCCTGAACCAGATTGTTACTGATTTTGTCTGTGGTGATAGAGACTGCTCCGTTTTTTAAATCTCTTTTTATAAGTGCAAGGTCAGGCTCGTGGTTGAACTGCCAGCAGGGTTTAAAACCAAAACTTGAGGAATCTTTATATTCCGTCTTGAAATCATCGCTTGATACAAGAGGAGTGTATTCATAGCCGGGTTTTAAATCTTCAATTTCAAATTCTTCCGGAATCAATCCGTTATCACCAAAGACAGGGAAAGCTATTTCGCCATCTGTTTTTTCCCAGGTCACAGGTATGAGAATCGGAATTCTTCCAACACTGCCACTATCCTGGAAAAGAATACTGTACCATCTCCCTGATGGAGTATCTACAATTCCGCCTTGGGCAACGCCTGATCTTCTGTAATTTCTGTCATCATCCATGACATCTTTTCCATAGTAGGGACCTTGTGGCTTGTCTGCTACAAAGACAGCCTCTGTCCTTTTTCCGGTGCTTTTGGGCATATGAATGAATAATAGATAGTATTTACCATCAATCTTATAAAAATGGGTTCCTTCATATCCAAGATATACGTCATCGCTATCTGATAATAGAAGTCCGTCTATATCACTTTTTTCTGAATCGCTTAATCTTGTTGGAATCGCGCTGTTTTTCTTTTCTTCCTCGGATTTCTCCACAAGATTTAACTCTTTTATGTAGATATTCTTGTTACCATAGACAATATATATTTTGTCGTCATCATCAAATACGATTGAATTATCGTGATAAAAGCCTTTGAGATTATATTTTTCCCAGGGGCCATTTATATCATTGGACTGATAAATGTAGGTCTTTTGGGTGTCATTGGCTACAAAGCAGACATAATAGATACCATCGTGGTATCGAAGGCTTGCAGCCCACATGCCCTGACCGTAAATATTTTCTTTTCCCTCAAGCTTCTGAGCAGCAGTGCTATCCAGGGTGTCATATACATATGTTGCATGTTCCCAGTTCACCAGGTCGTAGGAACGAAGAATCTCACATCCGGGCATGAAGTACATTGTGGTATTAACCATATAGTAAGTGTCGCCTACTCTTATTACGTCAGGATCGGGATAATCGAGTCTGGTAATGGGATTGATGTTGTCTAGCAGAACTGTAATGCTCTCGCTCTTTTTGTGATGAATTCTGGTTAGCAATAGTGGAGCAGTAATGGCTGTGACAATCGCTATCATAGCTATTATTAGCTTAATAAGGTTATGATATGAAATCTTTTTCATAAGTAATGCTCCTTACATGCTGTTGTTAAAAAACGTGCATCTTTCATCACATTATAATGTAGAGGCTTTTGTGGCCGCCTATAACCAATTGCTGAATTTTTCCCTTTTTTTGCTATAAGCAATTGGTGGTAAAAGGCAGAGTTCTTGGGTATAATTAAAATGGGGATGAATTGAAAGATGCAGTAATACATGGAGGTATGGTATGAAAAAAAGAAACAAAATAGGTTTTATCCGTGTTTTCACGGTTTTTTTTAGTGCACTTATGCTGTTCGAAAGCACCGGATGTGGGGCTAAGGAGGCAGCGCAGGCAGAAGTCGTAAATGAGCCTGAAAATGAGGTTATAGAAAAAGAGCAGGAAGGTCAGGCAGAACAGAGCAAGGAAACGAATACGACTGGAAATTCCAAGGAAGAAGCTGATTCTAAAAATGCCCAAAAGGAATATGTCTGGGATTTTGATGCTCTTGTAAATGATGAATACAAAGAGACGCTAAAAGAAAAGGCAGAAAGTACCGGATATGATTCTTTTTTCTATAGTTGGGAGAATAATCTTACGATAGCGGAGAGAGTAACGGATATTCTAAGTAATACGGATTTGTCCACTCTTTCAGAGGATAGTGATCTGGACAAGACGATTTATGTTTATCGCCAGCTAAAGGACGATGATTGGCGCGAAAATAACGCGAGCGCTGCGATTAAAGAAGTGATAGATCCTGTGGAAAAGGTCAGGAGTTTAGATGACCTGTATGCTCTTTTTAGTGATAAATATTATGAAAAGTTTAACCGTGGCTTATCCCGTTATGTCTATTATAATCAGGGCTGCAGCCTGAATTATATAAATCCGCAGATGATACTGGGTAAAAAGGAACTGACAGAGGATCAGGTTGTCGTTCTTAAGGATTATCTCGTGAGACTTGGTTATTCTGAGAATCGCGCAGCTGAGATTATGGATAATGCCCTGGAAATTGATAAACAAATAGAGGATTATCAGAATTCAATTCCCAAGGATTCATATATGGGCTATCTTTCCAAAAAGCGATTTGAAGAGGAAAATGTAAAGTTCCCGCTTTTTGATATTTTGCAGAAAATTGGCGCGCTTGGAAATTGGGAAGAGGTCTATACCAATTATGAATTCTGCAAATTTGCTGATGATTATTACAATGAGAAAAATGCACTTAAGATAAGAGACCATGTTATTGCATCAATGGCCCTGAATTTATCGGGATTTGACAGTGATGAAGTGCATTCTTTATTTTATGATGCGTTTTCAGAGGGACAGGGCACAATTTATAAGGATGCGTTCGCATTGGATATGGTGGATGTGGCTACAGATACGCTGATAAAAGAGTATAATGCCAGGTATCTTGATGATGCTTATCTTGAAAAAGCAAATGAAATGCTCGAAGAAATAAAGATATCAATGAGGGATATCATAGCTGATTCTGAGTGGCTTACATCTTATGGAAAAGAGTGCGCAAGAAGAAAAATCCTTCACCTTAATACATATATTTGCGAGAACAGCAGCTGCGACGACTTTTCAGAAGTTGTTCTTACAGACAATCCACTGCAGAACATGATCGCGCTGCAAAATAGCCGGTCAGATTTCCTTAACAGTCAGCTGTTACTTGAAGATGAAAATATGAAGCTGTATGGTTACACGATATTGGAGATGAATGCTTCATATCAAAAAGCATTAAATGGCATTGTGATTGGATGTGGATATTTTGATCATGGGCTTACGGGCGATGACTATTCCTACGAGGAGAAGCTTGCATATCTTGGACACACTTTTGCCCATGAAATAGCACATGCCTATGACCGCGAGGGAATACAGTTTGATAAAGATGGTTATTATGAGCCCTGGTTAACAGAAGAAGAAGGTAAAGCTTTCCTTGAGAGAGTGGGCAAGATAAAAGAGTTTTTTGATGGCATGGAGATAGCAGATGGCATAACATTAAACGGAGAAGTTGTGTGCAATGAGACATTTGCAGATCTTATGGGCATGGAATGTTGTTTGAGAATTCTTGAGAATAAAGAAAATCCGGATTATGATCTTTTCTTTAGGACATATGCCAGATATAATGCCTGCTACTATAACGAGAAGGGACTTAAAGAGGACGCAGAAGAGAGGCATTTGCCAAGAAAAGAAAGAATAAACTACGTTTTGGGCCAGTTTGAAAAGTTCTACGAGACATATGATGTTGATTCAAAGAGCCCATATTTTGTTCCTGAGGATAAACGTTTACCGGTGTTTTAATCTATAGATTTTCAGCCGTAGCATATGAAATGTGAGTTAGACAGTACACTGGTACAGCAGTGAGTTTTAGTGCGTAAAGAGGTATTTGGTTATGCAAATAGACAGAGAAGCAGCATATTTAGAAGAGCTTAAGTCAGTTGATGGGATTTCGGTGTCTGAGGGGCTGTATTATTGTGGAAATCAGAAGGCATTGCTTAAGTTTCTTACAACTTTTTACAAAAATATAGACGGCAAAGCGCAGGAAATTCAGGAAGCATATGAGAAAGAAGATATAGGCTTTTTTACTATAAAAGTTCATGCTTTAAAAAGTACAGCCAGAATGATCGGCGCAAGTAAGCTGACGGATCTCGCACTAAGACTTGAAGAGGCGGGACATGCGGATGATTTGGATTTTATCAGGAATAATACTGATGAGCTTTTAGAACTGTACAAGAGCTACAAGGAAAGACTTGCTTTTCTTGATGAAGTAAAGCAGATTCCTGTAGAGCCTGCACCCAAAGATAGTTCAGATAAAAAGGTGATACTTGTAATCGATGATGATGCCAGCTACCTTACAATAGTCAGAGAATGGCTAAATGATGATTACAGGCTTTTCATGTCAAGTTCAGGACTTAGGGGGATTAAGTGGCTTGAGAATAATAAGCCCGATCTTATTCTTCTTGACTACGAGATGCCTGATACCAGTGGTGAGGATATACTTAAGATGCTCCGTGATAATC
The DNA here is from genome assembly GCF_900112195.1 of Butyrivibrio sp. YAB3001. Taxonomy (GTDB): domain Bacteria; phylum Bacillota; class Clostridia; order Lachnospirales; family Lachnospiraceae; genus Butyrivibrio. Next base: position 19,995 of record NZ_FOKR01000030.1, on the reverse strand, counting down.
CTGCAACCAAAAGGCTTCCTGTGTTTATTCTTTCAGGAAAAGATGATATTGAGAGCAGGGATAGAATCCTGACACTTGATATTCAGGGATTTATCCATAAGGCCAGTGGAAGAGACAATATAGTCGGAGTGATAAATGAGTTTTTCGAGGAATAATAAATATAAGGGTATTTGACAACAAAGAGCCGTAGGATGGCGAAACCACCTACGACTCTTTTATTCTAGAATCAACTAAATCCCAGTCAAATTTGTGAATAGCTTTTTCAATGCTGTCAAAAAGTTCTTTATCGGCTTTAGTTAAGTTATATTCTTTTACCTGGCTGATTATCTTAAGTGCTCCATCATAGTTCATTTGCTGGGACATATCAAGCAGGTCATTCAGTGCGGCGTCTCTTATCGTTGGAGTGATATCAGCTGCAGGAGGCTTCATGTTACTGAAAGGATCGTAGTTTTTAAGCCTTTTCAGCTTTTCTTTAAATGCGCGGTACTCATTTATCAGCTTGTCCTTATTTTCAAGGATAAAATCAACATCATTTTTGTTTCCGGCATCTTCAATTGCCTGTGCAAGTTCAGCAAGCTGCATGGCGCCGATGATTCTGGCAGAGCTCTTTAAGGAGTGGACTTTTATTGTGTAAAGCCTAATATCGCCATCCGCAAAGGCTTTGGTGATGATGGCGGAGTTGTCATCAATCGTATCAAGAAAGAGCTTTAGCGATGACAGGAATAATTCAACATTTCCGCTCATCCTTACACCTGATTCAACATCTATTTCCTTAATGTCATATATCCATTGCATGTCATCAGGTATCTTTGTGGCACCGATGAGAGCAGGAATAAACACTATTTCATGCACCAGATTTTTAGGAAGAACATTAAAAAGAAGCTCTTCAAGGGTGCTTGAATTTACAGGCTTTTTAAGATATCCATTAAAGCCCTTGGAAAGGTAGTAATTGTCGCCATCACTGATGTAGTTTGCTGTAAGGGCTATTACCGGAAGAGTAGGGTACTGCTCCCTGATTTTCTGTAAAGTTTCAATACCATCCATTTGAGGCATCTTATGATCTAATAATATAGCGTCAAAAGAATTCTTTTTTAGGATTTCAAGGCACTCAGCACCTGAAAGAGCGGTGAAAATCTGCACCTGAGTGTTCTTAAGAAGTCCCTTCATAAGAGTAAGGTTAATAGGAGTGTCGTCCACAATAAGCAGTTTCGCTTCCGGAGCTGTGAATTTTGGAATATATAGCCCAAGAGGCGAATCAGTGCTGCGATCCTTGAAAACACCAAGAGGAGTGGAATCGACTATTTTTTGACTTACTGTAAAGGTGAAAGTAGAGCCCTTTCCATAATCACTTTCACAGCTGAGTTTACCGTTTAAAATTTCAGCAAAATGCCTTGAGATATCAAGCCCAAGTCCGGTTCCCTGGATATTGACGTTTTTCTGCTCATCGAGTCTTTCGAAGGCCACAAAAAGCTTATCTATATCTTCGGGCTTTATTCCGATACCGGTGTCCTTTACGGAAAAACATAAATTACACATATCATTTGTTATTGAAAGAGCACGCACAGTCAGCGTGAATCCGCCTTCCTGGGTGTACTTGACAGCGTTAGTAAGGAGATTTAAGACAATCTGTTTAATCTTTCCCATGTCGCCATAAAGTCTTTGAGGAATCTTTTCATCAATATCCAGATTGAAATAGAGATTTTTTTCATTGCTCCTTATCTTGATCATGGTGACAAAGCCCTGAAGAAGTGAATTTACATCGTATTCCTGCTCTGTAAGGTGCATTTTGCCGGATTCAATCTTTGATATATCAAGAATGTCATTAATAAGTGAAAGCAGGGATTCAGAGGCAAATCTTATATCAAGAGCATAATTGATTATCGAGATGAAATAAGGCTTGGGAACACCTGTTGGATTCTCGCGCATTATCATCTCGTTCATTCCGATTATAGTGTTAATTGGAGTTCGAATTTCATGAGACATGTTGGCCAAAAATCGTGACTTGGCGCTATTTGCCTTTTCTGCGGCGACTTTGGCCTCCTGCAGTCTGTTCATGTTTATTATCTCGAACACGTATAAGAGAATGCACATTCCTACGAGAGTTATATTAGCAAGGGAAAGACCATACATAAAAAGCTGAGCTACAGTTGCAAGATATGGAAGCACACTAAAAAGAAGGAGAAGAATTGAAGATTTTTTTAGTACCTTCCTATATTTGATGACTGTGGAAATCTGAAGCGTTCCAATTGCAAGAGGAAAGCAGAACCAGACCCAGGCGCCCTCATTTCTGACGTATCTGTTATACTCGTCAAAATAGTAGAAAATGTGGGAAAAAATGTTGTATATGAGAATTATTATTCCAAATAAAAACAGAAATTCGCACACTATAAGAGTGCTTGGCACTTGTTTTGCCTTAAACTGGTTTTTTACAAGGTCAATCAAATAAATATTGAATTCATGAACAATGAAAAGAGACATGAAATAAACAAGGAAATTAGAGATGCGAACCATCCAGTAACCGCAAGTACTTGTATTTCCGCGGTAAGTATATGCGAGACAATCAGATAAAAGAAGAAGGGTCGCAGAAAGCTCCATCCAAACAAGAGAGTGCTTGCGCATACTGTTGAGAGTCTTTGTGGAAAGAGCCAAAATAACCAGTACTCCGCAGCTTCCAGCCAGAAATATCATTAAATCAAGTTGAAATTGTTTCAATAAATCTACCATTTGGTACGAGAAATTCCTTCCAATTGTTTTGAAAATTGATCTGTTCTGGTCGAGTTAATTAATAGTTCCTATATGATTGTAACATAAAAATGTACCAATCGGAGAGGAAGAGAATTATCATTTTTTCTGCGACAGTCTTCTAATAATGTTATAATAATTAAACACTCATAAGGAAGGAGAAGTCTGCGGAAAAGATGGATAAGGAAATTTTTAATAATGAACAGGAACATTTGACAAGGACGTACAACAAGCTCCTGGAAATGAAAAAAGAGCTTGAAGAACAGATTTCTGCTTTGGATGAAAAAGCGTTAGACGATAAAAATGACATGCGTGATAATATGCGTTTTGACTATGCAGATATCGAGACTACAATGGAAACTCTGGCTGAGCTTGAGGTTTGGAATCGCTATATCGATACCTACAATGTTGAGAGTGATTCTCTTGGAAAACGCTTAAATACAGTTAATAAGCTGCTTCAATCTCCGTATTTTGCCAAGATACAGCTGCAATTTGATCCATCAGAAGAGCCGGAGAGTTACTACATCGGACGAGCAGCCATTTCTGAGAATGGCTATGATCAGATGATAGTTGACTGGAGATCTCCAATTGCTGAAGTATATTATAACCAGGAGATTGGACACACTCACTATACTGTGGAAGATAGAGAAATTCCTGTGGACTTGCAGCTGCGCCGCCAGTTTGATATCAATAAGAATAAGCTTGTTTCTTATTTTGATACGCAGATAGCCATAGAAGACCCGATGCTTCTCATGTCCCTTTCACAGACACATTCTGACAAGATGCAGGCTATTACTGCAACAATTCAAAAAGAGCAAAATACGGTTATCCGTTATCCGGACGTTCCGGTCTTACTGGTAAACGGTATAGCCGGTAGTGGTAAGACTTCAGTACTTCTTCAGCGCATAGCATATCTTTTTTATCAAAAGAGAAAATCACTGCGCCCTGATCAGGTTTGTCTGATGACACTCAATCCGGTATTCCGTGATTACATTGACAATGTGCTTCCGGATATGGGAGAAACGAACCCACTTACTCTTACATGGCCGGAGTTCCTTGAAATGGTCCATGCACCGTTTATCGACAGCGAATTTGATTATACAGATGCGGCGACTCTTAGAACAATACATGAGATTTTACCAACACTTAAGCCTGAGGCAGAAGATTTCATAGATATTATGCAAAAAGGGCAGATGGTTATTTCGAAGAATGAAGTTCTTCCTGTGATCAATAAATATAAACAATTCCCTTATGGAGTAAGACTTATTCAGGTTGTGGCTGACGAGCTTGAGCAGAGGGCTAAGAGTTCTTTAAAAAATTTAGACAGTGATACAGATGATGGGGCAGGAGATACAGCTAAATCAGATTATGCGGAGGATAACCGTATTGAGAATGATTTTGGCGGAGCACTACAGACCATAAGACGTTGTAATTTTATAAATATAAGGCATCTTGCTCAGCGAATACTTGGAGATTCCAATATAACAACGGCTCAGTGGATGTATTTAAAAATGGAATTGACCGGTGAATGTGACCGTAACATGCGTTATGTTATGATCGATGAAGTTCAGGATTATACTATGGCGCAGATACTTGTGTTTAAGAAATTCTTCCCCAATGCAAGGTTTATGCTGCTTGGAGATGAATATCAGGCAATCCGCGAGGGGACAATATCTTTTGCTGAAATAGAAGAGATGTCAAAAGCGGATAACAAGCAGTTTGTGATGCTGCCTCTTATGACAAGTTATCGAAGCTCGCCTGAGATTACCGATATGTTTTCTAAGGTTTTGCCAAAGGAAAAACAGCTTCTTGTTTCATCGGTAAAACGTCCGGGCGAGAAAGTATTGGTGAAGACCTGCGGTTCAGATGCTGAATACTACTCAGAACTCAAGGATTTAATAAAGTCTTTTTCTGAAAAAGACGGCCTGACTGCGATTATATGCAAGAATCAGTTCAATCTGGAAAAAATAGTTGCAGCTCTTGGTGATAAAGCACCTCAGGTCATAACAGGCCATGATGCACTTCCTAAAAATGGAGCATTTTTAATAGAACTTACTCTGGTTAAGGGTCTGGAATTTGATAATGTCATCCTTGCAGATGCGGATTCTGAATCTTATCCTGATGATGAGCTGGGACGCCATTGCCTTTATACTGCAATGTCACGTGCTACAAGAAGTCTTGCCATCCTTGCAGAGGGAACACTTTCAGCCGGAGTTCAGGAATAGAATAATAAATGCTGAGATTACGTCCGAAAGATGCCTATACAGGCATCTTTCGGACTTTTTGTGTTTACAATAAAGTATGACTTCTTAGATGAAATTACAGAAATCCGCACTAGCTGCGGATTTCGTGAGAACATGATACGAGAAGCAAATAGGCCCTTCGACGAAGTCGACTTTTAATGGCCTATTTGCGGCATTCTTGAATCTCTGATTCAAGAATGTATAAAAATAATATAAATACTCTCTCAAATTAATGCTATTACGTCAAAAACAATGCTAATATTTATTTATAATGTTATAGGTGGGTCTTTTTGTCTAATAAAGGAATTAAAGATTATTAAGAGCTATGGTTGAGATGGAAAAACTGGTTTTTGAACCGGTAAGCATTGATAAACTGAATAGATTGTACCCGTTTACATCTTTATACGGAGAGGGATCATGCCAGCATTCTGCTGTGAGCATGTATTCTTTTTATGACAAATACGGGGATGAAGTGTGCATTGACGGAGATTTCCTGTATGTGCTAAGGCGAAATCTTTGTGACGAGAAGTACAGGATATATCTGGCACCATTTGGGGCAGGAAGTCTTGATAAAGCTTATGAAAGAATACTGTCAGATGCGCATAATCATGGAAAAAAAGCCGGCTTTGTGACTTTGACGAAAAAACATAAGGATTTTTTAGAGAAAAACTATCCCGGGTGTTTTGTGATAGAAGAAGACCGGAATATGGCAGAGTATGTCTACAGTGAAAACAACATGGCGGAATTTCCGGGGAAATATTATGAAAGAAGACGTACTGAAATAAGATCTTACTGGCGGGACTATGGGGCAGTGACCAAAGTTAACCCGATGACTGGAAATGATTTAGATGAAGTTAGCAGCTTTGCAGAGGAATGGCTAAGAAGTAATGTCACGGCTGATAATGAAGTTGTGCTTATTACTGAGAAGCGCTGTATTCAGAGGCAGCTTGATTCATTCGATGAGCTTGGGCTTTCCGGGACAGTAATCCGCATTGATGGAGTTATAAAGGCGTTCTGCTATGGGACAGCTTTAAACGATGATTATTACGATGTTCTGATTGAGAAGGGCAGTAGAAAATATCCGGGGATATACAGAGTGCTCAGACAGGAGTCAACTAAATTAAATGCCAGCAGTTTTTTATTTATAAATTTTGAAGAGGATGTTGGAGACATGGGACTTCGAGAAATCAAGGAGTCCTATGGACCTGTATTCATGATTGAAAAATATAGGGTGAAAGAGAAATGATAAAGAGCAAGAAAAACTTGTCAGTTTTAGGACTCATTTTAATTACATTTCTGGCATCCATTCAATATGTTTTTCTGCGTAATGTGCCGGAAGAGTTCTCAACGTTTGCTTTTGTTGCAATAACAAATACTATTGGTCTTGTTCTTCTTTTTGCTGTAAGGACAAAACAAATCATAAAACTGCAAAGAAAGACACTTCTAAAGGGCGCATTCTTTGCTGTGCTTCTTACGGGCTTTAATGTCTTTACTCTGCTGGGCTCAAGAGCTATGGATTCAGTTGTAGTATCGAGCGTAGTTAGTCTCTACTTTGTATTTATTACACCAATCCTGCTTATACTTAGAAAGAAAATCAACTTTTTCTCAGGAGTAGTTAATGTACTGGCAGTTATATCTTTGATACTAATATTTGGAGCCCATATTGATGATATCAGTTCACTATCGAATATAGTGTATCTGATAATTGCTGATATCTGTTTTGCGGCTTATGTAGTAAGCGTGTCAATCTTCGGTGAAGATGAAGAAAGCGCATCTCTTACATTTGCGCAAATGTGTTTTTCTGTCCTTTTTTCTCTGATACTTTGGATAATAGAAACGGCGATAGGAAAGACAACTTTTGAAATACCAATGTCATTGCGTTTTTGGGTAAGCGCAATTTTCATTGGTATATTTATTCGTGCAGTCTATGGGCTTGTACAGATTTCATGTCAAAAACATGTTTCGGCTATTTATGCATCGCTGATTTTTTCGACGGAAATAATCATGACGATGATGATGGATCCTATAATGTGCAAGCTTCTTAAGATTGAGTATACACCGGTAACTGTTTTTCAGATTATAGGCGGATTTCTCCTGATAATAGCTACGCTTCTTATGGATGAAAACATCATTACAAAGCTTGGTTATGACAGAATGGACCAACCATCAATTTCGAAAAAGATTGTTTTGAAGATAATATCATTTTCCGTAGGCCCATTGATACTATCTGCTTTGATCAGTTTTATAGCTATTTCCAGCATAAGCGGAGTTGCAATAAAAAAATCAAACAAGCTTGGGAAGGAAGCATCAGGCATAAGTTATGAGGCAATGATAGCCGAACTTGAGGACAGTACACAAAGACAGGCCCATGATAAAGCTAAACTTGCTGAGGACAAATTACTTGGATATTCCCGTTCCATTAAACTTGCTGCAAGCTATGCATCTTCACTATATGCATTTCCAAATGATTATCCAAAGAGACATGTCGATTTTGCACAGGAAAAAAATGCCGGAAAATGGGCAATGCAGCTCTTATTGGAGAATAATAAATTAAACATTTCATATAAAAAATCGGAGATAGAGCTTCTTGGAAATATGGAGGATATCTTTTTGCCGATTGTACGTAATACACCAGATGTTCAGACAGTTTATATCGGAACTGAGGGCGGCATCATGATCAGTTACGATAGGGATTCGCAATTGGCGCTTGGTGAGGAAAATCACTATTACGGTTACAAAAATGCAAAATGGTATACCCTGGGAAAAGAAAGTAAATCTTGTGTTTTTACTGATACCTATTGGGATAGTTATGGCAGAGGACTTACGATTACCTGCGTTTCACCTTTTTATGTTGAGGGACAGTTTGCAGGATGCGTTGCTATGGATATTCTGATGAATAATCTGAATGCATCAATGGTCAGCGATGGAATTGTGATTCCAAGGGTAGCCACATTGCTGGATGATTCAGGTGATGTTATAGCAAGTGGCGATATTGACCCTGACGCTGAGGTTACTTTTAATATTTTTGATCAGGATAGTGATCACTATCTGAAAGAAATTGGTCATGAAATAATTGAAAATGATGAAGGTATTATAAAGACAGGAGAAGGGAAGGATGCGTTATATGTGGCCTATGCATCGATAGAATCCACAGGCTGGAAAATGTGCATAAAGAGCCCGGTTTCAACGGTTATAGAACCTGCAAATGAGATAACGAGTAGGATAGATAAAAACACTGAGGATGTGGTTGCATCAGTTTCTGAAGGAATGATGCAGGTTGCGCAGAGCAGTCTGGTATTGATGGCTGCGATATTGGTCTTAGTTATTGTTTTTATTGGAAGATCATCCAAAAAAATAACGGATCCATTAAAACAATTGGAAGTTGATGTCCGGAGTATAAGCGATGGAAATCTTGATATACGCACTAAAGTAAATACGGACGATGAGATTGGGATTCTCGCGCATTCTTTTAACAATATGACCGATTCACTTCAGAAGTATATAGCTGATCTGACAGAAGTAACAGCGAGAGAACAGCGTATAGCCAGCGAGCTTAATGTTGCGACCAATATACAGGAAAGCATGCTTCCCAGGGACTTTGATGAGTTTTGCAGCGCTCATAACGAATTTGAGTTATTTGCATCAATGACACCTGCAAAAGAGGTCGGTGGAGATTTTTATGATTTCTTTATGGTGGATGAAGATCATTTAGCCATTGTGATTGCTGATGTTTCAGGAAAAGGTGTTCCGGCAGCTCTTTTCATGGTAAGGGCGATGACAATGATAAGGAACAGAGCTTTGATGGGAGGATCTCCGGGCGAAGTGCTGACAGATGCGAATAAGCAACTTTTTGAAGGCAATGAGGGCAGTCTTTTTGTTACTGTATGGATGGCGATAATTGAGATTTCAACCGGAAAAGGGATTGCTGCTAATGCAGGCCATGAATATCCTGCAATGCGCAGAAAAGATGAGAACTATGACCTTATCAAGTATAAACATTCTCCTGCAATAGCGATAATAGGCGGGATAAAGGTTAAAGAACATGAATTTGAGATTCATCCGGGGGATACACTTTTTGTATATACAGACGGTGTGCCGGAAGCTACGAATAAGGATGATGAATTGTTTGGGAAGGAACGTCTTGTTAAGGCACTTAACAGAGAAAAAGAAGCGCTGCCAAGGAAAATCCTTGCGAATGTAAAAGAAGATATAGATGTTTTTGTGGATCAGGCGCCGCAATTCGATGATCTGACAATGCTTGCGCTGCTCTGGCGGGGAAAGGAGTAAAGATGGACATCACATTTAATATTTCGCTATCTAGTTATCGGACTTTCTTAATTAAGTACATCATGATTTCAATTGGATATTGGGGGATTTTTAAAAAGTGTGGAGTTGCGAGGAAATGGGCTTTTATACCGGTTGCCAGAGAATATCACATCAGTCTGTGTGCAGATAAAGAAAAAGAAGGTCGCGTTTATACTGTGCTTTCAATTTTCTATTACATACTAGAAATTGCAACATATTTCTTACAGCAATTTCCAAGGGTATACCTTTTTATGCTGATACCGATCTTGGGATTGTTTGTTGCACTTGTGATATACAGTGTAAAGATTTATTTCGGACTTGTTAAAGTGTTTAACAGAAAGAAACGCTGGGTTTGGGGCTTTTTCTTTTTCGAAGGTTTTATGGCAATAATCTGGGGATTTGTAGGGAGCTTTCAGCCGACAAAGAAGGTTGAAAACCTTAAAATGGCAGAAGGTGCAAAGGAATTGGGGCGAGATCTGTCAGTTATTGATGAAGGTCTTACTGTCAATATCAGACAGCGCACTGTTTTCGATTTTTATAAAAAGAAAAATCTGCTAAAGGATATACATATGCGTATTCCAAAAGGACATATGGTGCTTCTGCTTGGCGGGTCAGGCGCAGGAAAGACCACATATCTCAATGCACTTACAGGTTATGAAAAAGCTGATGCCAATATCATGCTTGATAAAAACGATGTATATAAAGATTATGCCAAAATGAAATATGACATTGGATTTGTGCCACAGCAGGATCTCATGAGGGGCAATGATACTGTTGCCATGACACTTTCCGATGCTGCCCTTTTAAGACTTCCTAAAGAAATGTCTGTTATGGAGAGGGAAAACCGCATTGCAAGCATGCTTGATCAATTTGGACTTATGGCGGTAAAGAACAGTCTTGTAGACAAACTATCCGGTGGACAGAGAAAGAGGCTTTCGATTGCCATGGAATTTATCACGGATCCGGATCTTTTTATCCTGGATGAGCCTGATTCCGGCCTTGATGGCGTAGTTGCAAGGAAATTGTTCGTAAAACTCAGAGAAATAGCAGATGAAGGAAAGATTGTAATAGTTATCACTCATACGCCGGACAGAGTCATCGATCTTTTTGATGATGTTATAGTTCTGGCAAAAGACGCTACGAGAACCGGTAGACTTGCTTATTATGGCTCTGTAAAAGAATCCTATGAGTTCTTTGGGAAGACATCTATGGAAGAAATTCTTTTGTCCATCAATCAAAAAGATGAGGGCGGCGAAGGCAGAGCCGATGAATTTGTTGAAAAGTATGCAGACATCATGAAGGAAAGAGTGGGGTGACGGTTATGGAAGCATATGAAGTAAAACACAGAGGGCGCATAGCCCAGACATTTATATATCTGGGTAAGCTTTTTAGACTATTTCTTTTCCAAAGTGACTGGAAAGTTCTTCCCATGTCTGCTGTTATCGCAGGTCTTGTGGCTTTTGCGGTCGGCGGAAATCTGTACAAGACAATGGAAGGAACTTTGATGGGAACCTTTGCACTTTCGTGCATTTGCGTATGGAACGGTTTCTTTAATTCTATTCAGATGATATGCAGAGAAAGAGCTATTGTAAAGCGCGAGCACAGGGCGGGACTACACATCACAGCTTATGTAGCCTCACATATGATATATCAGGCGATTTTATGTGCACTTCAGGTAATAATTACTATTGTAGTCTGCACAATTATGGGGGTTACGTTACCACAAAAATCTCTTGTGACACCATGGCCGCTGGTTGATCTGGGTATTACGCTTTTCTTTATTACATATTGTGCGGATATGCTGGCGCTTTTAGTGTCGGCATTTGCAAGAACAACTACAACAGCAATGACTATTATGCCGTTCTTGCTTATTGTTCAGCTTCTTTTCTCTGGGGCGTTCTTCAGCCTTCCAAAGGAAGCTATGCCTTTATCTAATCTTACGACTACAAAATGGGGACTTACAGCGTTATGCGCCCAGGGGGATTACAATTCACTGCCAATGGTAAGCGTATGGAATAATGCACTAAAACTTAAAAATGTTGAAATAGATGGTGGGAAACCGCTTTTGATGATGTTTCAGTACATTGAAGAGAATGATATGAGAGAGGACATTCTTATGTTCAGCGCACAGCAGAATCAAAAGCCTGAGTACGATTTTTCCATAGATATTGTAATAAGATGCTGGCTATGGCTGTTTATGTGGACCTGCGTCTATATAATCGTTACAGTGATACTATTGGAATTTATAGATAGGGATAAGCGTTAAAAAATTAAACTATCAGTATGATATAATAAATCCAAACGATTTTGAGGGGATGTGTCTATGAAAAGAAAAATCATGAAGATAATGTTACTTGTTTCTTCATTACTTTTGATATTGTTTGGAATTATTACTTTGCATATGTTTACAAGAGTTAAAAAAATTCTTTTAAACAATGCGGAAAAATCCGGAAAGCAGGTAGAAGAGTATTCCGACCTTGCCATGCGTGACCAGGTGATGGAACGACTCAGCGCTACTACCATAGGATGCGCATATGTTGTGAATGAAACCCTGGAAAATTTTGCGGGGACAATATCTATCATTGCTGATTCTGCTACTGATATATACACTAATCCGGACAGATATGGCGGAGCCAAAGTTGATATTCCGAAGGTATCTGACATCGGGATAAGCATGGGACAGTTTGTTTATGCAGAGGATGTGGACCCTGACGATGAGAGCATCAGGAAAGAACTTTCGATGATAGGAACACTTCAGGGTAATCTTCTTGCCATGTATAGTCAGTATCCTGAGCTTGGCGCGTCCTATATTGGAACAGAGACAGGAATTATGCTCCTTGCGGGGCCGGTTCTTACTGAAAGATGGGATGAAAACGGTAATTACAGCTATATGGATCCCAGGAAAAGACCTTGGTACGAGGCTGCAAAGGAAGCGGGAACAGTCAAATTTTCAGGAATAAAAGAGGACTATGATACAGGAAAGCCTGCAATAATGTGCGGAGCTCCGGTTTATAAAGGAGATAAGATGGTAGCTGTTGCAGGTGCCGGTGTTTATCTTGAAGGCATAGAAAATCTGATGATGAATGCCCGAATCAGTGATGAAGGTAATTCCTGCATTATAGATGAGACAGGTCGAATTATCTTTTCATCGCAAGATCAGGGTGAACTAAAAACGGATACCATGCTTGGCGAACAGGGGAGCAATAGCTTGCTTGCAGACCTTGCCAGGAAAGCTAAGAACGGCGAGAACGGGATTGAACTTCTTGAGGTGGATGGCGAGAGCTGTTATATGGCTTTTTATCCGATAGATATTGTGGGATGGTCACTTATTTCGGTTATTCCAGAAAAAGTGGTCATTGAGCCGACACTGGAGCTTTTAAACTCTCTTGATGAAAGCAGAAAAGAAGAGCTTTCTGCCGTACAGAGCGTTATCGGTTCAGCACTGGTGACAATCGCAGCTTTTATTGTTTCTATCGGTATTGTGGTAATTGTTGTAATTGGCGTTGCCAGCAAACGTCTGGTAGAACCAATAGAACTTTTGACAAAAAAAGTTGAAAAACTTGAAGGTGATCAGCTGGAATTTGAGTGGAATATAAATACAAGGGACGAAGTTCAAAAGCTGGCTTCCTCTTTTGGCACGATGACTGACAGAATGAAGAAGTACATCACAGATATTCAGGCAGTCACGGCTGAAAAAGAGAGGATTGGAGTTGAACTTGGACTTGCAACAAGGATTCAGGCAGGCATGCTGCCAAGCGAATTTCCGCCATTTCCTGACAGAAATGAATTCGACATCTATGCTGCTATGGATCCGGCAAGGGAAGTTGGAGGAGATTTTTACGACTTCTTCCTTATTGATGAAGATCATTTGGGACTAGTAATCGCTGATGTTTCAGGAAAAGGAATACCTGCGGCTCTTTATATGATGATTGCCAAGGTGATTCTTCAAAGCTGCGCAATGCTTGGTAAATCGGCGGCAGAGGTTCTTCAAAAAACTAATGATGCGCTTACCTCAAAGAATACTATGGATATGTTTGTTACAGTCTGGTTTGGTATTCTTGAAATCTCATCAGGTAAGCTTACCTGTGCCAATGCAGGCCATGAATATCCTGCTATTAAGCGTGCAAATGGCGAGTTTGAGCTTTACAAGGATAAGCATGGATTTGTTATTGGAGGAATGGAGGGCGTCAGGTACAAAGAGTACCTGCTGGAGCTTGAGCATGGTGATAAGTTATTCCTTTATACAGACGGCGTTCCTGAAGCAACAGACAAGGATAACAAGATGTACGGAACAGAGCGCATGATAGTTGCTTTAAATAAAGCTGCAGGCGAATCACCGCAGCAGATATTGAAACTGGTGCGGGATGATATAAATAAGTTTGTTGGAGATGCTGAGCAGTTTGATGATCTGACCATGATGTGTATTGAATATAAGTGAGGTACTGATCTTGGAAAAATACAGATATAGCGATGCTGAACGTGAATTTATGGAAAATAGTACGGTTCCCTTTGGAATTTATCAGTTTATCAACAAGCGTGTGACTACCATACTTCTTTCGAAGGGCTTTTTAAATCTCTTTGGTCATACTGATATGAGCAAAAAAGAAATTTATGCTTTGATGGATACCAATATGTACCGCTATGCTCATCCTGACGATGTTGCTTCCCTTGGAGATGCTGCCTATCGATTTGCCACAGAGGATGTGCCATATGATGTTATCTATAGAATCGATAGGGATGGTGAATATAGGATAATCCATTCCTATGGAAGGCACATATACAAGGAAAATGGCGTGAGGCTTGCCTTCATCTGGTATACCGATCAGGGCGTTTATGTGGAGGATGGGAAGAATGAAAAAGACGGCGTATTAAATGCGCTAAAAAAACAGCTTGCAGAGCGAAGCTATAATATCAGAGTTGAGCATGATTATCTCACCGGACTTCCATCAATGACCTATTTCTTTGACCTGGCTGAAGCAGGATGCAAAGAAATTCGAAGCAAGGGGAAAATGCCGGCTATTATGTTCATGGATTTTAATGGAATGAAGGTATTTAACCAAAAATATGGTCTTCAGGAGGGCGACAGACTTTTAAAAACTTTTTCTGAGGAAATCATTGATCTGTTTAGCCATGAGAGCTGCAGTAGATTCAGTGCAGATCATTTTTGCGTATATACTGACGAAGCAAATGCCAGAAACGGCGCACTGCATCTGATGGAAGTCAATAACAGATTGGAAGCTGATAAGAGAATGCCGCTCAGAATCGGGATTTATCTCTATGATGATGAAAATATCAGTGTGAGCGGTGCGTGTGACAGGGCAAAGATTGCGTGTGATTCAGGAAGAAACAGCTATTCTGCAACAACGAATTATTTTGATCAGAAAATGATGACTGCCTTGGAAGATAGGCGGTATGTGACAGATAACATTGACAAAGCTATTAAAGAGGAATGGATCAAAACTTACTATCAGCCTATCGTGAGAACTGCTAACGGCAAAGTGTGTCACGAAGAGGCTTTATCAAGATGGATTGATCCGGTTAAAGGATTTTTTAGTCCCGCGACGTTTATTCCTGCGCTGGAAGAGACAAATACAATTTACAAGCTAGATTTATACGTGGTTGACTCTGTACTTAAAAAGATGAAAGAACAGGCAGAGAGCGGGCTTTATGTGGTGCCTGTATCTGTGAACCTGTCAAGGTCTGATTTTTATACCTGCGATATTGTTGAGGAGATACGAAAAAGAGTTGATGATGCGGGAATACCAAGGGAAAGACTGGTCATTGAGATAACTGAAAGTATTGTAGCCAATGACGTCGATTACATGATAAAAGAGATTAAAAGGTTTAAAGAGCTGGGCTTCCCTGTATGGATGGATGATTATGGAAGTGGATATTCTTCGCCTATGATCCTTCAGAATATTCCCTTTGATCTTATCAAGATTGATATGCTTTTTGTAAGACAATTAGGTGAGAGCGAAAAAGCGGGTATCATCTTAACAGAGCTTGTCAGAATGGCTATGTCTCTTGGAATGGATACTGTTGCAGAAGGTGTTGAGACCAAGGAACAGGCGGACTTTTTGAATGATATTGGCTGTACTATGCTTCAGGGATTTTATTTCTGTAAACCGCTTTCTCTTGCCGAGATAATAGAGAGATATAAGCAGGGAATACAGATAGGCTTTGAAAATCCTGAAGAATCCGAGTATTATGCTCTTCTTGGAAAGGTTAATCTTTATAATCTTTCTATTTCAAGCACTGATGATAATCAGTGTACAGATTATTTTGATACCTGGCCGATGGTTATGGTTGAGTGTGCAAACGAGAAATTATCAGTCGTGCGCGCCAATATGACGTTTAAAAAGTATATTAAGGATTATTTCCCGAATGTTTTCGGTAAAACAGAGTTTGATGCATCCAAGCTCATAGATAAGCCGGGAGCATATTCGCTTAGTGCGGTTCTTCAGTGTGCTAAAGATGGGAAAAGAGTCATTATTGATGACAGAACCAGTGATGGGAAAATAATCCAGATTCTTGTCTGGAGAGTTGCGGTCAATCCAATTACTGATGTTGTTGCCGTGATGATAGCAATTCTTTCATCTGCCGAAAAGAAAATCGAATATACTGAAGAAGAGTACTATAAGGCACTTCATAAAATATCAAATGATTTTTCAAAATTGCAGAAAGAGAACGAGAGACTTAAGGAAGAGGCTGATGCAAACAGAAAGATAGCAGAACTTAAAAAATCAGTTTCTGCGCTTCTTACAAATATGCCTGCCATGACATTTTCAAAGGATGTTGTGACAAGAAAATATCTTGCCTGCAATCAGGCCTTTGCTGACTATGCTCATAAGGAGACTCCTGAGGGAGTTGTTGGACTGACGGATTTTGAAATATTTGATCCGGCTACAGCGTATCATTTTATTGAAGACGATAAAAAAGCGCTTGCGATGGACAGACCATACATCTTTTATGAGGATGTGCCTGATGCAGAAGGAAATCCGCGACAATTTCAGACGACAAAGCTCAAATTTACAGATGATACCGGAAGAGAGTGCCTTTTGGGATTGTGCCAGGATGTGACGGATGCAATGCGAATTAAGCGTGAATATGTGCAAAAACTTGCACGGGTTCAGACTATGGCTGAGATAGATGCTCTTACCGGTATTAAGAACAAAAATGCGTACCAGGAAAGAGAAGAACTGATGAATCGTCGTATTCGTGAAAATCGGCAGCCGGAGTTTGCGATAGTGGTCCTTGATGTAAATGATCTTAAAAAGATAAATGACACTTTGGGACATAAGGCGGGAGACAAATGCATATGTGAAGCCTGCGAAATAATCTGCGACACCTTTAAGCGAAGTCCTGTTTTTAGAATAGGCGGAGATGAATTTGTGGTAATATCTCAGGATGAGGACTATGAGCATAGCGAAGAACTTGTGGATATTATTGCAAGGCATAATGAAGATGCAATTTGCAACGGCGGGATAGTAATAGCATGCGGAATGGCTAAATTTGGAGATGAGGAGAACGTTGCCGCTGTGTTTACCAATGCAGATAAAATTATGTATGAGAATAAAAAGTATCTGAAAGAGAGACGAGAAAAGTCTTGACGACTATTTGTAGGACAGCCCCTGATAGACTAAGAATGTAAACAAAAAACATGTTACCATATTTTTGTTCTTGGAGTCGGGGGGCTTTCTATGAAAAAAAGACGCATACTAAATGCAACATCGGCATTGTTTTTATTTGCAATGGGTGAAATGGTTATAGTTTATTTGACTATATTACTAATGGGAACATTTTTGTTAAGATATATGTGAGAAAAACGCTGAGTATATCAGCGTTTTTCTTAGTAAAGAATTGAACGGGGTACTTATTTTTGATAGCAGATCCAAATATACAAACACTTCTGGCGCTTGATATGGCGCTTTTTGTACAACTTATTGGTGTTTCACTTGCAGTGTTGACTGATCCTTACATTACCAAAGCTAATAGGAACAGAGTATATGCAATTGCGGTCATTGTGGCTTTTACAATTATTGAACCGCAGATCACTTCACGGTATGACACCGTTTTGTTCGGAAATGCATTTATTTTTTGGTATACTTTTTTATCTGCATATTCGTACATTCTTCGAACAGTGGTGCTGTTCCTTTTTATAAGACTGACCGGGAGCGAAAAAGGATTAAAAATATTATATTTAATTATAGGCATCAATGCTGTGTTGTGTAATACAGCTTTTTTTGCGCCCTGGGTATTTCATTTCGATCAAGGCGGCCATTGGCATAGAGGTCCGCTTGGCATAGTTCCTTTTATTGTGAGCTTCATACTTCTCTTGTGGATAGTTGTGGGCGCCCTTATGAAATATAGAGGATTAAGGCGCAGAGAGAGCCTTGTTCCTGTTATTATATCCATCATGGTCTCCATTGCAGTAATGATGGACGTTTCACTTGGCTTTAGCCCTGATGTGTCATTTTTGTGCGTTGCTATGACTGAGAGCACAGTATTTTTCTATATATGGCTTCATCTTCAATTTGTGAGGGAGCACGAAAAGGCCCTTGCAGCTGAGCAAAGGATCAAGATAATGATGTCCCAGATACAGCCACACTTTTTATTTAATACACTCTCTACAATCCAGGCGCTTACAGAGATTGATCCGGAGAGAGCATCGAAAGTTATCGAAGAATTTGCTTTATACCTTAGGCAGAATATTAATTCTCTTAATCAGGAATCCCTTATTCCTGTGGTAAAAGAGATTGAGCATACAAAGACCTATTCTGACATTGAACAGGTTCGTTTCCCATCAATCAGAATTGACTACGAGATAGAGGATGATGAGTTTTTGATTCCGCCTCTGACAATACAGCCAATGGTGGAAAATGCTATACGTCATGGGGTAAGAGGTAATAAGCACGGCTGGGTGTCTGTTAGCACTTATCGTGAGGAAAATGAGCATGTGATTGCCATACGCGATAATGGTAAAGGTTTTGATGTTGATAAGATGATCGAGGACACCAAAAAAGGAGATCATATAGGAGTTAAGAATGTCCGGGACAGAATCATAGATATGACAGGTGGCACTTTTTCTATAGAAAGTGTTGTTGGAGAGGGAACATCTATTACTATAAGAATTCCGGGATAAAGGTGATTTTATGAAAGCAATATGTGTTGATGATGAGGAGCTGATTCTTTTAAGGACAGCTTCACTTTTGAAAAAAACAAATAAATTTGATGAAGTAGAGCCTTTTACAGATGTAAGAGAGGCGCTGGGATATCTTGATTCGAGCAAGGTAGACATTGCGCTTCTTGATATAGATATGCCTGAAATGGGCGGGCTTGAACTGGCAGCCAATATGAAACAGAAATGTCCCGGAATCAAGATCATTTTTTTGACAGGATATTCAGAGTATGCTGTGGATGCTTACGCCATGCATGCAACCGGTTATCTGTTAAAACCGGTGAGCTATGAAAAACTTCTTTCCGAAATTGAATATGCGCTTGGGACAGATGCAGGTTCAGAGGGCGCTGGAAGCGCAGAGCCTATAAGCCCAAGAGTAAAGGTAGAGACCTTTGGCTTTTTCAACGTGCTTGTAGATGGAAAACTTGTGACGTTTAAGAGGTCCAAGGCAAAAGAACTTTTGGCGTGTCTCATCGACCGTAGGGGGCAGTTCATATCCCGCAAGGATCTGTTTTATATTTTGTGGGAGGACGATGACTATGACAGGGCAAAGCAGAAGTACTTTGACACTATAATCCGTAGCCTTAAAGATACCCTGGAGGAATACGGTATATCTGATATCTATGAAGCAGAACCGGGAATGATGCGTGTCGTTCCTGAAAAAATTGACTGCGATCTGTACCGCTTTTTGGATAAAGACAAGAGTGTCATCGAGAGTTTCAGGGGAGAGTACATGAACTCCTACTCCTGGGCCAGCGAGACCGAAGGATTCCTTTTTGAACTGAAGAATTGATATTCTGGCGCATGCTGTGGACTTTGTCTATAGTCTGAACAGACCTAGATTAGTGGATTTAGTGTACTGTCTAGCTATATCATTCCATTCAAAATGTTTGCCTGGAATAACCTTATGGATTCAAAAGCCAGGGGTGAGCATGTTAACGCTAAAGATCTGAAGAAACATAAGAATGATGTTTTCCAGATGTTTCAGATAGTACCTGAAGGAGAAAGGGTAGAAGTCACCGGAGAAGTGGCAGATGCTGTTGATCGGTTCCTTGAAGAAATTGTAAAAGAAGATATCATCTTCGTTAATCTTGGCATAAATTCAGATATGCAGACAGAAGTAGCTGCACTTAGGGAAACATATGTAAGAGTATGATTGTTTTTATCATATAGATAATAGATTCCATCAGCATCTATATCATAACTGTCATTTTTCGAGTCAAGCCACGGCTTGTTTTATTTGCAATACTAGTTCAGTGCTTTTATTTCAAGTTGGGATGATTTAAGAGAAAAATATACGAAAAATAAATTGTTGACACTCATGCTGTAACAGTGTTATATTTTTATACGCTGCTGCGGACAAGAAACGCTGCAAATGCAGAACTGGAGTAGATTCTAGACTCCTGTACATTAACAAATTCAAATAAGCAATTCGGAGCGATATCGAAGCGGTCATAACGAGGCGGTCTTGAAAACCGTTTGGCGGCAACGCCACAAGGGTTCGAATCCCTTTCGCTCCGCTTAATT
>NZ_FOKR01000050.1 GCF_900112195.1 Butyrivibrio sp. YAB3001 | reverse complement strand
TAAAATGTACCCTATAAGGTGGACATTTAAGACAAAGGGAATAAAAGTTCAGTCTGCATCAAACGATGTTATGATGAACTGTAAAACTGCTTGATGGATCCACATTTACATACAATGTCAAAGGGGTAAAATCCCTGATTCTGGACAACTGGATGAGGGGAATGATTCTGGACAATGGACATTGTATAGAAGGTAAAAACCCATATTTGTGTACAGACTAAGCATGTATACAATCCCATTTCATGGACGGTAGAAACTTGTATGAAATCCAGTTGAATGGACACCTAAAGATGGTTTATTACAGCACAGAAATAACGTAAAATCATTATTGAAGTGCTGAAGGAGGAACCATCATTGAGGGAGTATACTGCAAAAGAAATCAAGAGTTTATCTGCAAATCCATATACGTTCAAGGTTACAAAACACAAATTGTATTTCACAATAGAGTTCAAAGAAGCGTTTTGGGTTAGTTATCAAGCTGGAATTGCTCCAAGAAAGATTCTTGAAGATCTGGGATATGATGTTGAATTGTTTGGGCAAAAGCAGATAGACAGCATCGTTCAGAGAATAAAGTACGAAGCATCAAGCGGATTGGGATTCAATCAGGGTGAAAATAGGAGTATGCGTGCCGGTATGGCATATAAGAAACGTGGTTCTGAAGAGTCATCGTCTGAAGAAGACAATTCCCTGAATACGCCTGAGCAGCGAAAGATAGCTCATCTTGAAGCTGAAGTTAAATACTTGCATCAAGAAGTTGACTTTCTAAAAAAAATTACAAAAGCTGTCAATTCGCAAAAGAGGAAATAGTCATGGATACTGGTTATAAGTTTAAGGTTATTCATGACATGGTGACAGCAGAAGATAACAGATTAAGCATAAGCATGCTTTGTAGTATAGCCGGAGTGTCAAGATCTGGGTATTATCAATGGGTAAAAGCTGAGGATGCTAGAAATAATAGAGAAATAAAGGATCGAGCGGATTTTGAGCTCATCTTAATAGCTTACAACCACAGAGGATATAAGAAAGGTGCTCGTAGCATTTACATGACAATGTTGCACTGGAATCCTCCGGTAGTAATGAATGTTAAGAAAATCCGCAGATTAATGGACAAATACAATTTAAAATGTCCTATCCGAAAAGCAAACCCTTACAGAAGGATGGCAAAAGCACTTAAGACGAACTCTGTGGCAGATAACATATTGAACAGAGAATTCGAAGAACATGGAGCCAGAAAGGTACTTCTTACAGATATTACATACATACCGTATAATGGGCAGTTCTGCTATCTTTCAACCATATTGGATGCATTCACAAAACAGATATTGTCTTATGTCTTAAGTGATTCACTTGAAGTTGATTTTGTTTTGGAAACAGTAGAAATGCTTATCAAGGAGCATGGTATAGAATTATCGAAAGAAACGCTTATACACAGTGACCAAGGATGCCATTATACAAGCATCAGTTTTACAAAGCTGGTCAAGGACAAAGGGCTTAGGCAATCAATGTCCAGAAAAGCCAATTGCTGGGATAACGCCCCTCAGGAAAGCTTCTTTGGTCATATGAAAGATGAGATAGATCTGTCAGAATGCAAAAAATATAGGGAAGTAAAAGCAATCATAGATGATTGGATGGACTACTATAACAATGAAAGATATCAGTGGCAGTTAGCAAAGCTATCTCCGAATGAATACTATAAGTACATCACCACAGGAATATATCCTCTTGGAGATGTTTGATATATAGATAAATAATGTGCTGTAATTAGATATGCCTATAGCTTAATTTGTACTTGACATGGGGTACACTTTA
>NZ_FOKR01000044.1 GCF_900112195.1 Butyrivibrio sp. YAB3001 | reverse complement strand
ATAGAAAAAGGGAATATGTCTTTAGCAGAGCTATTAAAGCAGATGAGGAAGGATTCAGGTAGGTTTCAAAAGGATCTTGCAAAGCTTTTAGGAGTTAAGAGCGTTACGTATTCTGCCTATGAAACGGGAAGGATAATTCCGTCTGCTGATAAACTTAATATTCTGGCAAAACTTTATGGTGTTAGCCCGGAAGTCTTTTTAGCAAGACTTGATGAAAATGAAGAGCTGGAGAATGAGTTAAAGATAGCAATTGCTCAGCAGGCAGGTAAGCCTGATTCTGGTAATTCTGGCAAGTTAAGTGAGACCTCTGAATCAAATACTGTCTTGCCTTCTGCGGCTTCGTCAGAGTTTCAGAAGATAAAAGACGACGCGCGTAAGGTGGATGAGCTTGTATATTATTACAGAAACTTGAGCGATTCGCAGAAGCAGGCAGTATATGATTTAACAAAGGCATTGTATATGGAATGATAGATTAAGACTCCCAATGTCGTCTAGGGAAAGTAGATGGAGCATTGGGAGCCTTTTTTAGATGTATTTGTAGTTACTTATTATTTTTTAGGGCATCAATTTCTGCTAAGAGCTTTGCGATGGTAGAGTCTTTTTCAGCAATGGTAGCATCTTTTTTAGCTAAAGAAGAGTCTTTCTCTTCGATAATTGCCTTATATTTTTTCTCAGTATCTATCTGACCGGCGGCGTACTGAGTGGCAAGCTGCTCTCTGTAGCGTCGCTGTCCTTCGAGGATTTCTTTTGTTTGTGCATCAGTGTTCATTTCATAAATCAATTCTGCCACCTCCTGTAAATCGGAATGTTCATCTGTTAAAGCACGGATTTCATCCCATGTTGTAGCTTTGAAAAGATTCGACCAGTAGACAAGATTGTTATCGATGTCTTCTGGTGTTGCTAAATCTGTATAATGTAAGTTTAGCACATTAATTCCGAAATTTTTAGTATATGGATTATGATTTCTGACATTTAGCAGTCTATATTTGGAATAAAACTCGGGCTCGTCATTAATGAGATTCTGGTCTGTGATACAGTAGTGGAAAGCGGGCTTTAACATGGAGTAGTTATCACCTTCGGAGATGGAATCATATCCTCTACAGAGGTACAAGAGTGCTCTTGGAACCCAAAAGGAATCAGTATACATCTGGAGTTCGATATTGATAATAACGCCGTCGTTTAAAAGGAGTTTAAGATCCATAACTGTCTCTTTTGACAGGTTATTTAAATCGATTGGATTCAGGACAACAATGTCTGATACTTGTGAAGGGCTTATGCCGTTTAGGGCGCAGACGAGTCCGGTCAGAGCTTTTTTAGATTTTTGCAGAGCATAGTGGAATACGATATCACTTTTTAATGTGAATTCGATTGTGCCTGTTGCAGTTTTAAAGCTTTGTGCTTTTAATGGATTGTTTGAAAATTCTTCTGTTGTAGTCAATATTTTTTACCTTTCTTAAAATGATAATTGTAATGGCTTTGGGATTGGGGAAGCTTGATAATTGCAAAAAATGTAAAAGAATTATGCATTTTGCAATTATAAAAATGAGGACATAGTTTGTCTTTAAGACCTTTGCATACCGACAAAGAAAATTTATGACAAAACTTAATCTTGATTATCAGGCAAATGTGTCAAATAATAACCTGCGTAGAATGAATCCCAAAAGCTTTAAGTTTGGAAAAATCTTGCATGTCAGAATGTTTCACAGCGCTTTGGATGCACTGTTGACATGAAGATTGCTCATAACGAGCGGATTGATTTTTTGAATCAACGAAAGTTAGTTTACTTTGGATGATGAGATTTGTAAAGTGAAAAAAATGTGTCCTTGAAAATTAAAAAGCTGGATAATGAGTTAAAGGTAGTATAAGCTCAGATGTCAGGAAAATCTGATTATGGTAATTATGCTGAGTTAAGTGGGACTCACAATGAGGTTCATTGAAAGCTATGTACGCATTGGGAGTCTTCTTATAGAATTATTTGTAGTTAGCTATTATTTTTTAGGGCATCAATTTCAGCTAAGAGCTTTGCGATGGTAGAGTCTTTTTCAGAAATAACAGTGTCCTTTTCAGCAATGGTAATTTTGTTATTAGCTAGTTCTTCATTCATTTCAGCTAAAGAAGAGTCTTTCTCTTCGATAATTGCCTTATATTTTTTCTCAGTATCTATCTGACCGGCAGCGTACTGAGTGGCAAGCTGCTCTCTATAGCGGCGCTGTCCTTCTAGGATTTCTTTTGTTTGCGCATCAGTGTTCATTTCATAAATCAATTCTGCCACCTTCTGTAAATCGGAATGTTCGTCCGTTATGGTATGACATCAAGAACTAAAATACAGAAATCCGCATTTACTGCGGGCTTCGTACTGATATAATTGAAAGATGAGATCTGTTAAGAAATACAGAATCACAGTTTGAGTATAATACTTATATTTGCGATTTCTTTAATGACAATAAGGGAAAGAGCTTGGAAGAAGCGATTAAGTGTTGGAAGTATAAAAAGAGCCTTGCTGGGCATAATCGTTATGAGTGAGTAGATTTAGTAGCGTTGGATATTTAAATTGTAGTATAAGAGGGAATCATGAAAAAAATATTAGGTTTATTGATTGCAGCAGTTGTGGTATGCACTGGAATAACTTCGTGTGGAAAAGATACTACGGATGCGAAGGTATCTGCAGATTATCTCGATGATGTGAAGGAGCAATATTCAGATTATGTGGATGCTTCAGAGACTATGAATGTTGACAGTGCGGAATACGAAACAGTTATTCTTTATCATACTGACAAGAACGTAGAGGATTTTAGGGTGTTTTCTCTGGAGCTTAACATTGATGAAAATGGCAGCGTGGATTACATTCCCACAGAGGTATACAGCGCAGCGGAACTAAAGAAAGATGCTCCGATTGCCGTTCCTTTAAATTTTCCTGGAGACATGTCGCTGAACGGATATAGCTATAAAGGACAAGATGGAAACTTGAAGACATATACCATAGGCATAAGCGGCAAGGACGGCTCTTTGGTGATCAATGCCGAGAGTTTTACCATGCCAGAAGAAATAAGTGGCTCAGAGAATTCAACCGCTATTGATTCCGCACCTACGACAGAATCTGTATCTGATACCGAGAAATCATTTTTTGGCATCTGGGAATTTGAAGGCTATGTGGACGAATGCAACGAATACACATGGCAGGGAGAGTTTCAAAACTTCGATTACGACGGTGATGGTAAGACTGACAGGCTTAGCCGTAGTTGGAACGATAAAAGTGCCAGTCACTGCGAACTCTTCTTCACAGTGACTGGTACCACTGTGCAATTTTACGGATGGATTTTTGCGTTGGATAAGGATGTTCAAATCATTGGTCCTGATGAGGTAGTTTCTGAAATGAAAGAGCGTTTGCAGACTATAACAGAGATAATGAAGTAGATAATCATAAATTAATCAATTTGTGATGAAGAAAAGAAAAAAAGTAGCGTAAACATGAACATTTACACTGCTTTTTTCTTTTTTGGGGGATAGGCCTTTTTTAATCACATTAGCACTCTCACTTGACGAGTGCTAATCATGGTGTTATACCTATTATAGAACAAAGGAACAGAGAGAACCGTTAGGACTTTTTAGATTCTAATGATCTGAGCCGCTGGTGTCGCCCTCCGTCCCAATGCTCATATTCAAATAATTTGTTTATGTGCAAAGGAGGTAAGTATTATGTTAGCACCTAGTATTTTTGAAGAGAAATTTATGGATGACCTGTTTGGATTCCCGGAGTTTAAGGAGTTCGACAACATGGAGAAAAAGCTCTATGGTAGAAGAGCAGGCAGGATGATGAAGACCGATGTAAGAGAAAAAGATGACGACTACGAAGTAGTAATCGATCTCCCTGGCTTCAAAAAAGAAGAGATTACTGTAGAACTTAGTGATGGCTATCTCACAATCAATGCTTCTAAGGGGCTTGATAAAGATGAGAACGACAAGAAGGGTAAACTTATCAGACAGGAAAGATATGCAGGATCAATGACAAGAAGCTTCTACATCGGTGAGAACGTTCAGAAAGAGGACGTTGAGGCAACCTACAGACACGGAGTTCTTAAGCTTACCATTCCTAAAAAGTCTATGGAAAAGGTTCCTGAAAAGAACCTAATAGCTATTGAAGGCTAATGTATATTGGGATATAACTTGATTCAATAATTAATATAATTGCACCTGAGACTATGGCTCAGGTGCAATTTTTAATATTTCAAATTTAGAAGTACTTCTAAACTTGTAGTTCTCGTCTATGTTTTCGCTGATTTCTTTAATTTTTCTGACAAATTCTGTTGGATTCCGATTATTATTGTTATAATAAAATTTGTTTATAAACAGGGACATGTCTTTAAAGCTTAGGAGATGCAAGGATTATGATATATATAGGTTGCCACCTTACAGTTACAAATGGATATGAGGCGATGGGACACCAGATGGTTGATTTTGGAGGAGATACATTTGCGTGGTTTACCAGAAACCCAAGAAGCGGAAAGTCAAAGGATATAGTGTCTGCTGATGTTAAGGCTCTTATGGATATTTTGGAAAAAGAGCATTTTGGAAAGCTGGTTGCACATGCCAGTTATACTATGAATCTTTGCTCGGCTAGTCCTGAGACCAGAGCTAATGGTCTTGATATGTTGGTAAAAGACATTGAGAAGATGGAAGCAATACCGGGGCAGTATTACAATTTTCATCCCGGTTCACATACAGGACAGGGAGCAGAAGTAGGAATAGAGCAGATAGCTGATGGGCTGAATAAAGCTCTTTTCCCAGAAATGAAAACTACGGTTCTGCTTGAGACTATGGCAGGAAAAGGCTCTGAAGTTGGGCGAAGCTTTGAGGAACTGCGAGCAATCATAGATCGCGTCGAATATAAGGAAAAACTGGGAGTTTGCTTTGATACCTGTCATACCTGGGATTCTGGCTACGACATAGTAAATGACCTTGACGGCGTCCTTGAAGAATTTGATAAAGTGATAGGGCTAGACAGGCTTAAGGCAGTACATTTCAATGATAGCAAGAATGAGCGAGGCTCACATAAAGACCGTCATGAAAGGCTTGGGCAGGGAATGATTGGTATGGATGCCATGAAACGTTTTGCGATGCATCCGGCATTTGAAGGGCTTCCATTCATTCTTGAAACACCAAACGATGATGAGGGATATATTCAGGAAATTGCAACAGTTAAAAACTGGTTTGCCACCTAAGAACAGTACGATATACAAAGAGATAAATCAGCAGTTTCGAGGATGATACTATGGATGAAAAAAGAATAGCAGAATTTATAAGGAAACAAAAAGTGGCTTTTATCTGTTCGGTTGACGAAGATGGATTTCCAAATGTAAAGGTTATGCTAAAACCAAGAAAGATGGAGGGGCTAAAGCAGTTTTATTTTTCGACAAACACATCTTCTATGAGAGTAAAGCAGTATATGAATAATCCGAATGCTTGCATTTACTTCTATCATAAAGGTTTGATTAAGTATACGGGGATAATGCTAAAAGGAAAAATGACGGTTTTGACTGACCAAGAGACGAAAGATATGATTTGGAGAAAAGGCGATACACTGTTTTATAAGGGTGGCGTTACAGATCCAGATTACTGTGTTTTGAGGTTTAATGCTGAAAGCGGACGATACTATTGTGATTTGAAAACAGAGAGCTTTACGATAACTTAGATAAAAGTGCCAGTCACTGCGAACTTTTCTTCACAGTGACTGGTACCACTGTGATTCTTCTAAGTAAAAATCAATTGCTTCTTCAAAATCTTTTCTTAGCTCTTTAATTGTCTCACCTTCATAGGATATAGAATCAGTTTTCCCATTTGGTATATTCTGAACGAAACCGTATAGAATATTTTCATCAGCATCAGCTTCTATTGAGCCTATAAAACCTTTGTATTCAAGAATGTGTTTAATACCATTCATATAAGATTCTCCTTTCTTAAGAATGTTATAATTTGCTTTAGCGTATATGTTTTAAAATACATATAGCCGTG
Source organism: Butyrivibrio sp. YAB3001 (assembly GCF_900112195.1). Taxonomy (GTDB): domain Bacteria; phylum Bacillota; class Clostridia; order Lachnospirales; family Lachnospiraceae; genus Butyrivibrio. The sequence goes on along the minus strand of NZ_FOKR01000044.1, from coordinate 485 downwards.
TGGTTAGTGAAAATGAACGTTGTTTCCGCTTGGAGAATACAAACTACATCTTGAACCGTTACCTTTTTGAGATAGAGTACATCCCAATTTTGAAGCTAAACCACACAATTCCATAAACGTGTAGTCTGAAGGTATAGATTGTAACCTTGCAATCATTTTTTCTTTTGTGGACACCTTAATTATACTACCTCCTTTGTTTTTGTGATAGTGTCTATGGTTTACAGAACCATATTTCAGCCCTCAAATTCGTATTACAATTACAAATTTAAAGGCTGAGTATAATCCTGCGAGGATCATCAATAATTAAGCCATCATATATATTCTGACTTCCGCGGAAGTTTGACACCCAAAATCCTCAGAAGCCAGTGATGGCTTTATTTTTTGCGCAAATTTGAATGTTGTGTATTGCGTATATGCGTATATAGTGGTAAAATATTAGTATACCACTAAGTGTTGTGGAGGTACCACAGATGCGCATAATGAAA
>NZ_FOKR01000026.1 GCF_900112195.1 Butyrivibrio sp. YAB3001 | reverse complement strand
ATGCGCTGTTTAACGCCACTATCTACGTCTGCCATTGGGATCCGACGTTCAATGAATACCTCGCCAAAAAGCGGGCTGAAGGAAAGCATTATTATGTTGCTGTATCTCATGCTGCCAAGAAACTCGTGAGATTGATATATCAGCTCGAGAAATCGCATCAGCCATACAACAAAGCAGCTTAACTAATTCCATACAAGTCTTCTTTCAAGAGCATCTCAGGCGATGCTCTATTTGTCATACAGTTTTCAAGGTGCTGATTACGATGAATAAGTCATCGTTGCTCTATTTTAAACTTTTCTGTTTCAAATCATTTTTTATTGACAATCTTTAATAGTTAGTCTTTTTTTATGAATTCATCGCCTTTCTGATGGCCATAGGTATCATTTACATGTTTAAGGCCGTTCAGGTCAAAAACGATGATTGCAAAATCTCCGGCATCCCCGGCAGATATATGCCTGTTCAGATCATCTTCAGCAGCTGCATAAGCATGCTTATTCTTTACGCCTGTAAGTTCATCCTTGAATGCCTTATCCTCAGCAGCCAGCAGGTTTACTGCATACTCAGCTTCCTTTTTAACCTGAGCATCAACATTTAGAAGTCCCATTATCAATTGAGGATTATTATTTTCATCAATGATCAGCGCCTTCATTTTTACATGTTTTGGCTCGCCATCAATAACAATCCTAAATTTGTGACTAAATGATCCCTTATTTGCAATCTGCGAAAAAATACTGATTTTTGAAACATTTTCAAAATATTCCTGAAGATCATCCTTATAGACCACGTTCTCTATTTTATGAAAATATGTATTGAAAAAATCCTCACCTTCAATTTTTGAACTCATCAAGGTCTGATCTTCATAAGTTTTGTACACCGTATATTCCCAGGTAGTCATGTTCACAGTACAGAAAGCTATATAATCACCGGCAAGAGCAGCAATCTTTGAGAAAAGACTTTTTTCTTCGATCATACGTCCCATTGCTTCCTGTTGTTTGATCTGACTATCTATATTATTTATTCCAACAATAATATGCTTAGGATCATTTCTTGCCTGAACTGCTTTAAAATTTACATAACATGGGTTATCACCGTCATATACTCTATAATTAAAAGAAAAAGTTCCGTGTTCATCCAGATTTTTTACAATATTATCTCTGGTACATGCCTCTGCAAACAGTTCTAGATCATCTTTATAGATTCGGTTTTTTACATCATTTTGTGCCTCATAGAAAAAATCTTCTCCATTCCTGGCAAGATTCATATCACGGTTCTTTCCATCGGAATTATACTCAACATATTTTCCCGTATCTATATTAACAAAATATAATCTTAAATAATCTGATGATAACGCCCTTGCAACATAATTATAGGTAAGTGCATCATACTCGTGTTTTTTCCCGGATATAGAAAGAACAACAAATGCTATGGCGCTCATACCTGAAACAGCATTATCAGCAAGCTTATAAAGAAGAATCTGTATAGTTTTCCCACTTGGAGTTACATCATCAACGATAAGCTTTTTACTTATTCTGGCACACTGCATAATGGAATTTATAGTATAGGTGCCATTCATAAAACTGGTCTTTTTTATATCCTCATAAAAATGCCTATGCTGTTCCTGGAAATTATTATTCAAAAACATTTTGAAATTTCTGTTGCAGCGCGTAATTCTGATTATATCCTGATCAGTCTCCAATATAGCTATAGGAAGAGCATCAAAATAATCATTCTGTGCACTGTCATCACTCTTGGTAAAAGACAGATCATTTAAACTTACTTTACTCACGATTGAATAATACTCAGATTCGTCCGGATTTTCAAAGCCTATCTGTGTACCTGAATTATATCTCTCAAAAACCTGATCCGCAGAAATCGGCTTGCAATAATAATACCCCTGAAGCATAGCACAACCAATTTCCTTGAAGAATTCAACCTGTTTTTTGTTTTCAACACCCTTTACCGCTGTCTCAATTCCAAAAGCTATAGCAATTCTGATAAGTTCGCTGACAAATACCCTTGTTTTTTCGGCAGACAAAGTCTTTCTTACTTCAAGCATATTTATCTTGACCATATCAAAATCCATCTTCTGCAATATTACAAGTGGCAAATTTCCACTGCCATAGTCATCAAGCCAGATTCGATATCCAAGCTTCTGAAGCTTTATAATTTTATCCAAAATATCATAATTATTCTTTGAAATTGCATCTTCGGAAATTTCGATAGCGATTCTATCTTTTGGAATACCAGAAGTGGTAACTATATCATCGATTTCTTTAACGATTTCTCTTGAATAGAAATCGCCATGGGAGACATTAACAGAAATTGGAACTATATAAAGTCCCAATGACATTTGCATTTTAATCTTTACAATAATCTGTTCAAGTACATAAGTATCAAGAGTTGCTGAGAGCTTTGCATCATCAAGAATCGGAATAAACTCATCAGGACTGATCTGACCATAAACCGGATCTATCCATCGTACAAGTGCTTCTTCAGCGCAAACTCTACCATTAGCAGAGCGAACCAATGGTTGATAATAAACCTCAATCCAACCTTCATGCAATGCCATTTCTATATTACTTAAAACATATTCTTTTTTATAAATAGCATCATCAGTACAGAACATCTACTATTGCCCTTCAAACAACGATATATCAAATACATTATATCACTTTACTGTACATGAGTGCATAGACACAAACCATCAATCATAACATCTAAGATAATTTTAATAAATTTCCCATTTCTTTTATACTTTCATATACTGCATCAGGCTTAACCTCTGAGTCGGGAATATCCTCAATTCCTGCTTCGCCGGTAAGAACAAGTATGCCTTTTGCGCCATTCTTAACGCCTGTAGCAACATCAGTATATAATCTGTCACCTACAAAACTAATTCTCTCTCTTGGAACATTTGTAGCATCCACTACCATATCAACGGTCTCTTTAAACGGCTTTCCGACATACTTAGGTTCTTTTCCTGTAGAAAGAGATATTGCGGCACATATAGCACCACAGTCTATAATAAATCCACCTTTGACAGGGCAATTAATGTCAAGGTGTGTAGCCAGAAAAAGCGCTCCATTTCTTATGTAAGTACATGCATTGGTAAGCTTCTCATAAGTAAGTGTTTTATCAAATCCAACTACAACAATATCGGGAATATTTGCTGTATCTGCCGGAACGAAGCCCTCTTTTTCAGAAATCTCAGGAACAAACAAATCGATTCCACCCTCAACAAAGCTATCCACAAGTGCTTTTGTACCAAGAAGATACACTTTTTTCCCGGGATAAACGCTATTCAAATACCTAATCATAACATCTCCCGACGTCATGATCTGATCTCTTGTGATATGGCAATTCATCCTCTTTAATTTCTCAATATATAGCTCGGCAGATGTAGATGAATTATTGGTAAAAAAAATATACTTCTTACCACTATTCTTTACCGCTTCCAAAAAATCAAGCGCACCATCCAATATATCGTTATCCAGATAAAATGTACCATCCATATCAAGTACAAACAATTCGGTCGTTTCAAGTACATTCTTTTTTGTTTCTATATCGAACATCTAGTTTTCTCCCTTATACCAATACATCTATCTCAAATTAGCATATAAACACAATTATAAAATTAGATAATGAATAGTATTTGTAATCTAATTCATAAACTTATTATAAAAGTTCATTGGTCAAATGCTTCTCATATAAAAGAACAGTATCACCAGCCTTAATTACAAGACTTCCTCTTGGAATTATTGCTTTTCCTCTTCTTCGCAACATAAAAATATAGCTCTGTCTTGAAATATCCAAATCCTTAATTGCTCTTCCATTCCAGGAATGACCTTCATTTATTGTAATTTCCTTAAGATCTATCGGCTGAAGTTCCTTTATCTTTTCGGAGCACATTACGATAATATCATCATTTTCAAGAACGGTCTGCCCTCGAGGAATGATAGTATCTTTTTTGCGCTGCACTGCTACTATCATGACATCTTTAGGCAACCCTATTTCTGATATTTTCTTGCCTGTCCATTTATCATGTGTAGAAAGTCTCACTCGGATAAAATGAATATTTTCTTCTTCTGCATAATCTCCAACAGTCTTAAGTCTCTGATATTGTTCCACAAAACCCGCAGAAATAATACCTGTAGGGATGGCAACCATTCCAACACCAAGGAAACTGATGAATATTCCAAGAACTTTACCGACTATTGTGATTGGATAAATATCTCCATAACCAACAGTCAAAAGCGTTGAAGCTGACCACCATATTCCGGAAAACGCATTCTGAAAAACCTCCGGCTGTGCTTCGTGTTCAACACTGTACATGCAAAGACTTGCTGCCATCATAAGTATGATAATTATGAAGCCTGATGCTAAAAGTTGCTGGCTCTTACTGGCAATAACCTCTGTTATAACATTTAATTGATCGTAATAGGAATTTATCCTGAATAGCCTTAAAATCCTTGCAATACGGAACATCCTAAACACTGATGCTCCTGCTGGAAAGAATACCGGAAGATAATATGGTAAAAAAGATAATAGATCGATTATCCCGGAAAAAGAGAATATATACTTTACTATAGATTTTGCTCCTGTTTCCTTTGGGAACAATTCATTGGCAGTGATAAGCCTAAGAACATAATCTATAGCAAAAAAGAAAGTTGTAATAGCTTCAATAGCAAGGAGGAGCCCTTTATAGTGCTCCTCCATATAATCAAATGTAAATGCAAATGCTGCAAAAAGATTGAGTGCCAGGGCAACAATGCTGACAATATCATAAAAACGGTTTATAGGTTCATCGATCACACCTGTACTGACCATATTAAAAATCTTAGCTCTGATGCGATTGACTTTAAGACTTAAACTGTTATTATTTGTCATTAGTTCCCCTTATTTCCTGCGTTTGCCGAAACTCTCCATAACAAAGTTGCTAACATCCTGCAGGTAGTCAATACTTCTTTTTTTATTCTCAGATTTAATAGCCTTTTTTTCAGCCTTTGAAACATTCATGGTATCTGAGTCTTCATTTTTCCTCTGAGGCTCATCCCCCATGTACCAGGCCTTTGTGGATCCTTCACCCTTGATATTAATACGACCGACATTTTCAAATCCATCATTCTTAGAATGTGATTTTCTGTCATATTTCTTAGCATGGTCATTATAAGATGATTCAGATGCTCCACTATTATTCTTATCTCTGTCAGCCTTAATGCTTGCAATAAGGCTTTCATCCAATCCAACATTTCCCAACGTACTATTATCAGCTAAAGGTTTTGACTTTCTGCGAGGCTTTGGAAAAAGATCCTTTTCTTCTGCTGATTTCTTTTTAGAATAGTCACGCTTTTTATTTTCATGAAAATCTTTTTCTGAATGTCTCTCATCACGAGATTTTCTTGTTTTATCAAAAGATTTGTCAGATCTGTTACCATCATGAATACGGCTGCCTTTATCCGAGCGCCTTCCGTCGCGGTTTCTTCCTTCTCTGTCAGAACGTCTTGAATCCCTTGAATCGCGTGATTTTCTTCCATCACGTCCACGCTCGCCGCGAGTCTTGAAATCTCTTCTTCCTCGTTCACTCTTCTCGAAAAGAACTAAATCTTCCAGTTCCTCACCCATCTTAAGCTTCATAAATCCGGCAGCAAGCTGTTCAACTGTGTACTCGCCTTCTTCAACCTTCTGATTTACAAATTCGAGTGCTGATGAGATATCATTATTCTCAATTATATCGATTACTTCAGCAAAAACTTTCTGTGACTTAACTCTTGTGATCTCTTTTGCAGAAGGAACCCTTCTTTCCTCAATCTTTGTGTGGCAAACTTTCTCAATTTCACGAAGTTTGTACATTTCTCTGCCACCGACTAAAGTAAAGGATTTTCCACTTCTTCCTGCACGGCCTGTACGACCTATTCTATGAACATAGTATTCAATATCCTCAGGAATATCATAGTTAAATACTGCCTCTACACCGCTGACATCAATACCTCTTGCTGCAACATCTGTCGCAATAAGAATATTGATTCTGCCATTCCTAAAGAGATTCATGACTGTATCTCTCTGGTTCTGAGAAAGATCACCATGAAGACCATCTGCCAAGTATCCTTTACCTTTAAGACTTTCTGCAAGTGCATCAACCATTTTTTTCGTATTGCAGAAAATAAGTGATCTTGATGGATTATAATAATCCATAAGTCTGCAGAGCACTTCTTCCTTCAACTTCTGGGGAACTCTGTAGTATGCCTGTTCGATTGCTGCTACAGTTATCTCCTTAGGAGTCATTTTAATGTACTCAGCATCTTTCTGATAAGTTCTTGTAATCTTCAGGATAGGTTCAGGCATTGTAGCTGAGAACAAAGCTGTCTGACGTTCCTCAGGCATTCCCTGGAGAATAGTTTCAATATCTTCTCTAAAGCCCATATCAAGCATTTCATCAGCTTCATCGAGGACAAGAACTTTGACATCCTTCATTTTCATTGTATGTCTTCTCATATGGTCCATAACTCTTCCGGGAGTACCAACCACAATCTGAACGCCATTTGATAATGCCTTTATCTGTCTTGAAATATCCTGACCGCCATAAACAGCCAATACCTTAATTCCGAACATATACTTTGCAAAGTCTCTGATATCGTCAGCAGCCTGCATAGCAAGTTCTCTTGTAGGACACAAAACAACAGCCTGAAGATGTTTATTTGAAGGATCAACCTTCTGGAGAAGCGGAATTCCAAAAGCTGCAGTCTTTCCTGTACCAGTCTGTGCCTGACCAATAATATCCCTGCCTTCGATCATAACAGGTATAGCCGCCTTCTGAATGGGAGACATATACTCAAATCCCATTTCTGTGACAGCGCGGATGATTCTCTCATCCAATCCGGACTCGTCATAACGAATCTTTTCATCAGATTCTTTTTTTGATTTTTTCTCTGATTTCTCTTCCGCGATAATTTCGTCTTCTTTCTCTAAATAATTTTCTAATTCTTTTTCTAAATCTTTACTCATATACTCTCTTAATTCTATAAAACTAACACACGAAATAATTTTCTTGTAAATTGAATTATTAAATGTTCTCAAATCAAACTAATCCAATCAAGAAAAGTGTTATATTTCGTTTACATCTCGCCACTCATGACATCTTTATTCTTAATCAGGTAATCTACCAATGAAATGATTGTAAGCGCAAGTGCAACCCACATGATTATCTGTGTAAAAATGTCATAAAAAGGAACAATTTTTCCAAGATCAGCTATCATAAGGATAACCATGATCATCTGAAAAGTTGTCTTAAACTTTCCCCAATAGCTTGCTGCAATAACTCTTCCGTTATCTGCAGCAATAAGTCTGAATCCACTTATCACAAACTCTCTTGCAATAATTATCACCACAATCCATGATGGAATCTTACCAAGCTCAATGAGACATATCATCGCACTGCAAACAAGAAGCTTGTCTGCCAACGGATCCATAAATTTGCCAAAATCAGTTATAAGATCATATTTTCTTGCAATCTTACCATCAAGCATATCAGTAAGGCTTGCAACAATAAAAATGCATAATGATATCCATTTAAACAAATCATTTCCAGGACTCAATAATAAAAATGCCACAAAAAACGGAATTAAAATCACTCTGCATACTGTTAACTTATTTGGTAAATTCATACTATCATCTCCCCAATCAAATCGTATTCATTAGAACCTGTTATCAGTACATTGACATAGTCGCCGGTCATTAATTCTCTTTGAACACCGGAAATAAACAAATATCCATCAATATCCGGCGCATCCTTATATGTTCTTGCCACATAGGACAGACCATCCTCATCATCTGCATCAGTAATTCGCCCCTCTATGACAGCCTCAACAGTTTTACCAATCATATTCTGAGCATTTTCAAAAGCAATTTTCTGTTGCAATCTCATAAGCTTGTTTCTTCTGGTATTCTTGACACGCTCTGTCACCTGATCTGGCATGGTGGCCGCAGGTGTATCTTCTTCCTGGGAATAAGTAAATACACCTAATCTGTCAAACTTTAAATCTTCCACAAGAGCATAGGTCTCATTGTGGTCTGCTGCAGTTTCTCCAGGGAATCCGCTAATAAGAGTCGTTCTGATACAAATATCAGGAATTTCTTCCCTGAGACGCGTGATCAAAGAACGAATCTCAGCATTATTTGTACGCCTACCCATTTTCTTAAGAATTCTGTCAGAGCCTGACTGAATCGGAATATCAAGATAATGACAAATCTTGGGCTCTTCCTTAATAGTCTGAATCAATTCTTCTGTTATTTCTTCCGGATAGCAATACAGAATTCTGATCCATTTTAAACCGTCTATCTCGCAAAGTTTATGAAGCAGCTCCGGAAGCATCTTTTTGCCATAAAGATCTGTCCCATATAATGTTGTTTCCTGTGCAACAAGCAATAATTCTGTCACACCGGAATCTGCAAGATTTTTGGCATCTGTGAGAAGTTCTTCCATAGGAACACTTCTGTAATTACCTCTAACCTTAGGAATGATACAATATGTGCAGTGCTTATCACACCCTTCTGCAATCTTAAGATAATTGTACAATCCACCAGTCGTCATTACTCTCTTCATACCACCAAGAGGACGCTTATTAATGTCCTCAAAATAGTTCTTATGTGAAAAGAGCTCATTTCTTTTTACAGTTTCATCAACTGCTTCAATTATTTTTTCTATAGCAGAGATACCTATAATCTCATCAACTTCAGGAATTTCTTTCTGAATTTCTTCTTTATATCTCTGTGCAAGGCAACCTGTCACAATCAGAGCCTTAAGCTGACCTGATTTGCGCCTCTCAGCCAATTCAAGAATAACTTCTATACTTTCTTCCTTGGCATCATTTATAAAGCAGCAGGTGTTAACAACTGCTGCTTCTGCCTCTGCTTCATCATCAGTAAAGCTATACCCATGGCTAGCCAGCATTCCCAGCATAACCTCAGTATCAACTCTATTTTTGTCACATCCAAGTGACACAAACAAAATCTTCATATATCACTCAATCTTTCAGGCTTCCTGATCTTCACTTGTTTCTTCAGTAACATCTGCTTCTTCAGAAACTTCAAGTGCTGCTTTTTCCTCGTCACTAAGGATTCTAAGCATATCCTGGTTCATTTCATCAACAGCGATTGAAAGAGGCTTCTGCTTATCCTTTACTCTTACCATTGGCTCGTCGCCTGCAATAATCTGTCTGGCTCTTTTTGCTGTAGCCATAACTACAGAATATCTTGAGCTGATAACAGGTTCTTCGCCTTCCTCAACTCCTTTGTTAACTACTTTCATAAGATCTACATAAGAAGGATGTATCATTTTTTTCCTTTCCGCGGTATATCCGCAAACAAAATTATATATTAACTAATGTTTAGTAATATGCAACAAATCACTCATTACCTGCCACATCGTTCAACTGCTTACGCATATTTTCAATAAACTCCATATTTCTGTCAGGAGTTCCATGCGCTGCTGAAATTATTCCATGTACTCTTTCAACTGCATCTTCAAGCACATCATTGACAACTATATAGTCATAATTTTCAATTCCAACAGCTTCTTTACAGGCAGTCTGAAGTCTCTGTCTGATAACTTCATCAGATTCAGTACCTCTTCCTCTTAATCTCTTTTCCAATTCTTCAGCAGAAGGTGGCATTACGAATAATAATACTGCATCCTTGTACTGTTCCTTAATCTGTAATGCTCCCTGTATTTCAATCTCAAGGATTACATCAATACCAGCATTAAGCTTATCTTCAACAAATTTCCTTGGCGTGCCATAATAATGATTAACATATCCGGCATGCTCTATAAGTCCATCTTCTTTAATAAGTTTCTCGAACTCTTCATTACTTACAAAGAAATACTCTCTGCCATTTTCTTCACCGGGTCTGGGATCACGTGTCGTTGCAGAAATTGACAGCGCATACTGATCATACTTTGCTGTAAGAGCCTTCATGATAGTTCCCTTACCAGCACCGGAAAAGCCTGAAACAACTATAATAATTCCTTTACGTTTCATCTAATACATTCTCACTCTCTGTCTGTGTTCTAGCACATATAGTTTCCGGCAAAAGAGCTGATAACACAAGCATGCCATTTTCCATTACAATAACAGCTTTTGTCTTCCTGCCCTGTGTTGCATCAACACTAGTGCCATCTTCTCTTGCCTTTTGCACCATACGTTTTATTGGTGCAGCCTCAGGACTGACAATACTTATTATCTTATCAGCATTTACAATATTGCCAAATCCAATATGAATGAGTTTACTCAATGTTCTGAATCTGCTCCCTTACTTTTTCAATATCTGTCTTTAGTGCGATACCGCGGTCAGAAATCTTAAGATCTGTTGACTTTGATAAAATAGTATTCGCTTCTCTGTTCATTTCCTGTGCAAGGAAATCAAGCTTTCTTCCAATACCATCTTTATCATCACCTGATTTAAGTGCATCTTTGGTTGCAAGAACATGACTGCGAAGTCTTGTAAGTTCTTCATCCACACAAACTTTATCAGCAAATATCGTAACTTCCATTGCAAGTCTGTTTTCATCTACCTGCTTGTCATCGAGTAAATCCTGAATCTTCTCACGAAGTTTATTTTTATATTCCTTGATAATTTCAGGTGAACGTTCTGTAATATACTCAACATTCTCAAGCATACCATCCAATTTAAGAGCAAGATCATTAGAAAGAAATTCTCCTTCTTTAGCTCTTGAATCTAAAAATTGTTTGCCAGCGCCTTTAATAGCTTTCTCGAGACCACTCCAAACTTCTTCCTCATCAAGTTCTTCCTCTTCCATTGTAAACACTTCAGGAAATCTTGATAAAACAGAAATTCTTACATCATTATCCATTCCAAAATCTGATGCCATTTCACTAAGATATTTGTAATACTCCTGTGCAATAGCTTTATTATACTTTACTCTGGAATCTGACTCAGAAAAATCCTCATAGCTTATGTAAACGTCAACTTTGCCACGTTTCATATAATTCTTGAGTTCAGAACGAATAGAAGCCTCAAATGCATTGAATTTCTTGGGCATCTTGATATTGATATCAAGATATCTGTTATTAACAGATTTAATTTCAACTGTATATTTGCGTTGTCCTTCAATGACTTCGCATCTGCCGAAGCCGGTCATACTACAAACCATAATGCACCCCCATGGGTAAATATACTCGAATCGACATTTATACAGCTAATACAAAAGCCCAAAATGTGCAATTCTAAATAACAATATAACGCAAATATAAGGTCAATGTCAACAAAGCCCATTTAGCGGTCTTTTTGACATTGGCCTTAATATAAGTCAAAAACTTAATCAATTAAAGAACAGATAATACTAACAAGAAGGCAAATATTACAACAATACCAAGTAATATAAGCAATCCAACAATTGCACCTTTCTTGCAAACCTTATAGTTCTTAATATAATTCTTCTTTCTGAAAACGAAAGCTGCTATAAGTCCAAGAATAGGAAGGAAGAATGACAAAATGCCAAGCCAGATATTTCCTGTATCATGAATTGGAGCACTTAATATCTCACTGGTGTCAGAATCGTCATGTCCCATAAACTCAGTGTTCTTTGCCATCTGCTTCTTTGCTTCTTCAGGATCAATCTTTACAGCCTGAATTGGCTTATCTTCAGCACGAAGCTTTTTATATTCCTCGATTTCCTTCTTATTACCATATACGAAATGATCATGTCCAATATTAACAAGTTCAGGCTGATCCTCTGAATAATCATGAATTGAAGGATCATAAGTATAAAGAACCTTGTTCTTCTCAAGTCTTGGATCCGGAATTGGAATTGCGGATATAAGAGACTTTGTATATGGATGAAGAGGGAATTTGAACAACTCTTCAGTCTCTGCTATTTCTACGATATTACCTTTGTAGATAACACCGATATGGTCAGAAATAAATCTAACAATAGAAAGGTCATGAGCAATGAAGAGATATGATACTCCTCTTTCCTTCTGGAACTTCTTGAGCAAATTAAGAACCTGTGCTCTGATTGACACGTCAAGAGCTGAAATAGGCTCATCTGCAACAACAAGTTCAGGTTCCATAACCATTGCTCTTGCAAGACCGATACGCTGTCTCTGACCACCAGAGAACTCATGAGGATAACGAGTAAGATGCTCTGGAAGAAGACCAACCTCCTCAATTATTCTCTCAACTTTCTGTACTCTGTCAGCCTCATTTTCAAATAAATGGAAATTGTAAAGGCCTTCAGAAATAATGTAATCAACAGTAGCACGCTCGTTAAGAGATGCAGCTGGATCCTGGAAAACCATCTGAATATTTCTGATAACTTCTCTATCCAGTGATTTGGAAATCTTACCGGAAATCTTCACACCTTTATACTGAATCTCGCCGGCTGCACAAGGGTTAACTCTGATAACAGCTCTACCAATAGTAGTCTTACCTGATCCAGACTCACCAACAAGAGAAAATGTTTCTCCCTTATATATGTCAAAGCTTGCATTTCTAACAGCTTTAACAGCGTCATCGCCCTTTCCAAATGTGATATCTACATTTTTTACAGAAAGGAGTATTTCTTTGCCTGTCTGTGGATCAATTGGTCCATGCTCAGGAAATGAATTATTAGACATTCTCTGAAACCTCCGTTATATCGTAAATCTTTAAGAACTTCTCATGAATATCCCGGATAATTTCCGGCTTTTCAATCTTTGGTGCCCTTGGATCGAGAAGCCATGTCTTAGCATAATGAGTATCGCTCACCTTAAACATAGGTGGTTCCTCAATAGTATCAATCTTAAGGCAATATGGATTACGAGGAGCAAATGCATCGCCTGTAATCTTATTGTAAAGTGATGGTGGTGTACCTGTAATTGAATAAAGTTCTGTATCCCTCTGTGCAAGCTGAGGAAGTGATGAAAGAAGTGCCCATGTATATGGGTGTCTGCTATCGTAGAATACATCTTCTACACTTCCAAGTTCAACAATCTGTCCACCATAAAGAACTGCAACTCTATCTGCGATATTTGCAACAACACCAAGGTCATGTGTAATGAATACAATAGTGTAATTGTATTCTTTCTGAAGATCCTTGAGAAGCTGAAGTATCTGAGCCTGAATTGTAACGTCAAGCGCTGTAGTAGGCTCATCACAGATAAGAATCTTAGGCTGACATGAAAGAGCAATAGCAATAACTATACGCTGTCTCATACCACCTGAATACTGGAATGGATAATCATCGAAACGCTTCTCAGCATTAGGGATTCCAACCTTCTTCATGATTTCTATAGCTCTTGCTCTTGCTTCAATTTCAGAGCAGTTCTGATGTTTCATTATAATAGACGTAATCTGCTTACCAATAGTAATAATTGGGTTAAGAGACGTCATAGGATCCTGGAATACTGTAGCAATCTTCTTACCACGAGTCTGTCCCCAGTCATTAGGATCTGTAACTCTTGCAAGATTGATATAAATCTTACCATGGAGCTTTGTCTCAGCCTCATCAAGAAGTTTACAGTACATGACATTGTCAAATATTTTAATCTTAACTTCCTCATCGCTGATATCCTCACCCATCTTGAGCGCCTGTCTGAAATCCTTAAGGAGCTTTTTAATATACTGCTTTCTTGCTCTGAATGGGAATCTCCCTACTGAAAGATAAATTTCCTTAGCAAGAACAGTATTTCTATTAATCTGCTCCATAGTTACAGGTTTTGCAACTTCTTTCTTGTACTGTTCCTTTAAAGCTGCAAGTTTCTGATTATACTCAGCAAGATAAGCTGTATCAGCAGCCACAGCAGCCTTATGCTGCTTTATAATATTTTCTCTCTCAAGCTCAATCTTTTTGATTGCTTCTTCAAACTGCTTAATCTTATGCTCAGACTCTTTAATCTTATCTTTTTCTTTCTTTGTATCAAAAGTCTGCTTTAAGTTAAATTCTTCTGTTTTCTTGAACTTAAGTTCATTGATCTTTTCTGTGAATTCCTGGTCCTTTTCATCAGAAAGAGTTTCTTTTGCTCTCTTTTCTGATTCAAGTTCAAGTCTCTTCTTATATGTTTCAGCACCAAACTCAAGTCCTGAATAATAGTTGAGCTTATCGATTATACTATTTAATTCCTTCTTGCCACTGGCATTGAGAGTAACGACAGTATTAGAAAGCTCTTCATCATTAAAGATGATATCACCATTGCTGATAAAACCGTTAGTTTCAAGCATACCTGCAAAAGTCTTTGTAAATACAGATTTACCAGAACCTGACTCACCAACGATAGCAATTGATTCATTTTCATAAATATCAAGTGAAATACCGCGGATAGCTGTAAGGATACGGCCTCTTACACGGAATTTTACTTCCAAATCTTTTACTGATAATAATACTTTCTTATCTTCCATTTTCTTACGTTTCCTTACATATGTGTTCTAGGATCTGATGCATCACCCAAGTTCTGTCCTGTAACATAAAGAGTTACTGTAATAATAGATGCAATTACAACAGGACTCCAGAACTCAAATTCCCAACCAGGTGTAACCATCGCACTTTCAGCTTCGAAAATAATTCTACCAAGTGACATATCAGACATAGCCATACCGATATAAGCAAGGAACACTTCATATGAAATATAAGAAGGAATCTCAGCTGCTAAAAGTGTAACAATAACTGATGTCATAAAAGGCAAAATGTTCTTAGTTGCAATACGTGTAATTGGTGTACCAAGACATCTGCTTGCAAGGTTATATTCTCTGTCTCTGATGATAATAACCTGTGTTCTTATAAAGTAAGCGATAAACAACCATCCTGTAACTGTCATAGCAAATACAAGTGTCCAGAATGTAGGTGACAGAATAAGTACAAGAACTGAAATAAGAAGGATTGAAGGCACGTTACCAACAATGTTATATACTTCCATCATGAAAATATCGATCTTCTTACTAAATCCCCAAATCGCGCCTAATAATACACCCAATGTCATATTGATTCCGGCAACAATAAGGGCAAGTGAAATAGAAATTCTTGATCCAAACCATATAGCATCAAAAGTTGACTGTCCTGATGCTCCACTTCCAAGAATCCAGTGGATGTTATAACCGAACTTCTTCATAGCAGCCATAGGTCCAAGGTGCTTGGCAGCCGGGTCAAGCAGGTTTCCAAATCTATCATAGTTATTAATTGCAGGATAG
This sequence comes from Butyrivibrio sp. YAB3001, assembly GCF_900112195.1. GTDB lineage: Bacteria > Bacillota > Clostridia > Lachnospirales > Lachnospiraceae > Butyrivibrio. The sequence continues at coordinate 34,448 of NZ_FOKR01000026.1, read as the reverse complement.
ATATATGCAAACATAATTACTATAGCAAGAGCGCCAAGAATAAATATATTTATTCTTTTCTTGAAGAACACTCTAAAAACAGAACGCCAATATGAATATCTTGGAGCTGTAATTTTCTCAGAATCAAGACTGTTGTGGTCTACCAAAGAAAACAGTTCTTCATCTGACATTCCCTCTACGGTAAATAGAGAATCTTTATTTTCCATTGTTAACTATCTCCTAATTTATTTAGTAAAAATCAAGTCTTATCTTGCCTTTCCTGAATAGTTGATTCTAGGATCTACAATTGAAATAAGTACATCACCCATAACCAAACTTATAACAGAAAGGAGTGCATAGAACAAAGTAACACCAACAATTACACCATTATCATACATACTGATTGCAACTGTAAGAAGGTTACCGGCACCGGGAACTGTATATACACGCTCTGTAACAATAGCTCCTACCAATGCTCCAAGAATACCTCCGGGTATACCATGAACAATCGGGATTGATGCATTCTTAAGAATGTGCTTTCTAAAGATTTCACCCTCTGTAAGACCACCTGATCTTGCGAATTTAACATAATCAGAGTTCATCTGGTCAATCATATATCTTCTAAGCCATCTCATAAGAGCTCCGATAGACTGAAGTGAAAGTGAAATGATAGGCAGAACGTATATCAGCTTACTTGAAGATTCCATATCAAAAGTTGTTGGAAGGCCAAGCTTACCACCAATTGCCTTGAAAAGGAAAATATATGCAAGTGAAGGAACCGCAATAATAAATACGATATAAACAGTACCAATCTTGTCAATAAGCTTATCTTTATTCTTAGCCATAGCAATACCCATAGGAATACCAATAAGGTAAGATAAGAATACTGCTATAATACCGATAGTAAATGAATAACCCATCTTTGATTTACCTGATTTAACAGTATTAACTCCTGTATAATCATCAGTAAATCTGTCTGCATTAACCTTATTTGTCTCTCTTGAATTAGCAACAAATACCGCTGTATGAAGATCATCTGCAGATTCTTCTGTAAGACCTGTTGGGAATGTTATTGATCTGAGCACATAAGATCCCTGTTTTTTAACCATTGTCTCTGATACATCAACGCCTGCATTAACAGCATATGATTTACCAAGATTTATGGTCAGAACATTCTGATGGATAAACGGGAATTTATCATCTACATATAATAAATACTTATGATATGTACCGTTACCAATAATAGCAGGTGCAAATTTATTCCCACCATACACCGGATCATGGAGAGTAAATGTAAGCTTTCTCTCTCCTATATCAATATCTTTGTCTACATAATGAATATTATCTACACTAAAGAAACCTGTAACATATGTAATCAGTCTGTGCGCAATAGGAAGATCCTTAGACGCAAAGAGCTGCTCTTTTCCACCATTAGCATACTTCTTAGGAGATACCATTACAGCATTAAGTCTTACAACAGTATATCCGTTAGCATCACAATAGTCCTGATATTTCTGAATATAAGCAGCAGTCTCAGGCTTGTCACTTTCTGGCTTTCTGCCAATTGTTGACACACTCTTTCTTGTTTCCTCATCAATTTCGCCATTTTCCTGTAGCATGAGGAGGTAGTCCTGATATGAGAAAAGGTCTATATAACCATATTCTTCCCAGGTTCTGTACATATAAGCTGTTTTTTCGTTGTTACCCAAATTCTTGAAAACAGGATCCTGTGCAAAAATAAGATTCCTGTCCAGCATGGTGTAAATCATTACCATTACAATACCAACAACAATGATTGATGAAATTAGTCCATGCAATAATCTTTTTAATACATATTTAGTCATAGCTCTTTCCCTTTATGGAACGTTTATTTTGCTTGCATAACATCTAGCAAACGTTACACAGCCCCAACATTATACAATATAATGGAGAAAGTGGGAAGAGTTTTTTCCCACTTTCTCCAATTTTTTTTGCGATATATGATTAACACAAATCACAAATCAAAATCAGAAACACAGAGTATAATTAGAATACTCCAAGGCTCTTAACCATGTATCCTGCATAATCAGGAAGCATTGTGTCAAGATATGTCTGAGGATCACCATAGTCAGGACCCCATCCGGAAACATCCATCATATCAGCGTTCATCTCATAACCATAGTCAGGATAGTATCCAGCATAGTACCAGTCATCAGCAGCTTCACACTTGATGAGGTTGATAACAACACTTCCGTCAAGTGAAGATTCAAGAGACTGCTTAAGAGCATTTGCTCTGTTTGTGTATGTCTCAGAACCTGAGAAATATGGAAGATCAATCTGGATAGGCTGATCCTTTGAAATCTCAACGCCCTGCTTAGCAAGTTCTTCAGTAGCTTTTGAAAGGAACTCTTTTGCAACAGTTGGGTTGTACCAACCATCAAATCCGTCAGATGAACCAACGCCGTCATCTGCTGTAGCATCCCAAACTTTAACCTTGATACCGTCAGCATCGATCTGAGCCTGTTCAATCTCACCGAATCTTGTTCCTGCAGCAAATGTTGTAGCTGTTCCGTTGATGTCAATTGTAACATCCTCAGGAAGTGATACAAATGTACCAGGTGTATATGAGTTTCTAAGGTTGTTAAGCTTAAGCTCCTCACCCATTGACTGAGCATTGTATGAAGCTCTGTCAAGTGAAGTAACAATTGCAAGTCTGAAGTTCTGGTTCTGCATTGCGATTGAAGTTCTCTGTCCATCCCATACAGTCTTCTCAGACTTAGCTGTTGTTGAATCATTGAAGTTTACAAATGCCTTACGGTTTGTGTTAAGGAATCCGCAGAATGTTGTTGCATCTGTTACAGTAACAACTGCATATTTATCAAAGTTTCCATCAGACTTAGCTGTCTCAATTGTTGATGTATTGAGAGCTGCTGAATCAATTGTACCTGCAAGGCAGTCTGTGTATGTCTTAGTTACATCAGAACCATCTTCGAATACCCATGTCATAGCCTTGATTTCCTGGTTATCTTTGTTCCAGTAAGAAGGGTTAGCCTTGAAGATGATTGAGTTCTTCTCTGTGTGGCTTGTGATAAGGAAAGGTCCGCAGTATGCGATGTGGTCAGGATCTGTACCATAGTTGCCAGCGCTTGTGCCCTGTCCAAACTGACCGCCCTGTCCTTCATAATATGTTCTTGACAAAGGTGCGAATACACCATAGCTAAGCATTGTCATGAAGTATGGTGTAGGCTGTTCAAGTGTATACTCAAGTGTATAATCATCAACTGCCTTAACTCCAACATCACCAAAATCTGTTGTCTCGCCATCGATGTAAGCAGAAGCACCTGTGATAACACCATTTACAAGATATTCAAGACCTCCCATAGCGTCCATCATATGCTGCATACCAGCAACAAAGTCATCTGCTGTAAGATCAGCAACTTCTCTGCCCTGTGAATCAACCCACTTAACACCTTCACGAATCTTGAATGTGTACTTAAGTCCATCATCAGATACTTCCCAGCTCTCAGCAAGTGCAGGCTGCTGTACATCTTCAACGTCATACTCTGTAAGTCCGTCATAGAGGTTTACAAGAACTTCTGAATCAGCTGCTCTTGATGTTGCAAGAACATCCCAAGTCTTAGGATCAGAAGTATAACCTGTGTTTACTGTGTCCTTAAGAGTGTATCCCTGTGCAGTAACATAAGCCTTAGCTTCCTTCTGGTATGTACCAGTTCCCTTAAGCTCGTTAAGTTTTGTCTTAAGTTCTGTATATGTGTCCTTATCAACAAGTTCAGTTGTGATAAGAGCATTGTGTAAACGATAGTCATCATTGCCCCACAATGTGCCTGTTACAGAACCAGGTAATGTACGTCTGATAGCATAGTTACCACCACGTGTTGTAAGTGGAATAAATACACCAGACTCAAGCATCTTTGCTTCAGCAACAGCCATAAGAGCATAACGCTCTGAAATGTTGTCTACAGCAAGAGCCTTCTGATATGCTTCGTAGTACTCACCGAGAATTCTCTGATAAACCTCAGCAGATTCTGTCTGATAGCTGTCTGTATCCCAAAGTTCTGAATAAGCGTCAGCAGCAAGACGTGTGTCAGGCTCAACGCCTACAAGTGATGGCAGGTTTGCATCAACCTCTGTTGTTTCAGCAGCTTCAGATGTCTCTGTTGTAGCTGTCTCTGTGCTTGTTGCTTCTGTTGACTCAGCAGTTGTTGTTGTGTCTGTCTGAGTAGTTGTGCTTGTGCTTGCATCGTTGCCGCAGCCAGCCATAAGTGTAGCTGTCATTGAAGTAGCAGCAAGTAAAGCAATCACTCTGTTATACTTCTTCATAATTGTCCTCCATTTCTTTTTAAGAAATTATATAAAAATAGCTATCTGTACCGAGAAAATACAAATAGCATTTTTATCACTAATAAATATTTTTCCGATATTCGTTAAAACGTCATTGTTTTAACTTTTCTTCAACTTTGTATACAATTATACTCTTTAGATTAAAAAAAATCAACTAGTGATTAATATCAATCTTTATAGATTTTTCATAGCTTTTGTTAAATAATAATTTAACAGTTTAAAGTGCTGTGCTGTTACAATGATAAACCATATTATTAAATTATTCTATACTTTTTTATAAATTTATAATAATTTATTCTTATAGCCAAAAATAAGCTCAGTTTATTAGTGAAAAATCACAAGAAAATGGCTATTCACCACTTAAGATGAATAGCCATGAATATTTTTATTTGAATCTTAACTCACTAATTTAGATATAAATTATAAGCAACTTGCGTAAGCTTTTTCTGCGCCTTCTGCATGAATCATCTTAAGATCATCAATAACCTTTTGTGTCAGTCCATTGATATCATTTAAATCACGATCCCACATTTTAGTATTTCCAAGCACTGCCTTTACCAGTTCTTCCTCTGAATCATTTCTATGTTCAAAGAAGAATTCAAGAGCCCATCTGTCATCTGATACTGTATAGGTGTTACCAAGAGGTCTCTTACAAACAAGTCCATTTTCGCCAAGTTCCTGAATATCATTTGAATAAAATGCAATATAAGCAGCCAAAGACATTGTCAGGCAAACAGGAAGCTTATCATTCTTCTCTATATATTGAAGGAATGAAGGCATATTTCTGGCTTTCCACTTACTGGTTGAATTAAGTGAAATAGACATAAGCTCATGATTAACAAAAGGATTATTGAATCTATCCTTAACCGCTGCTGCAAATTCATTTAAATCATTTTCATCAAGATGGTCTGTCAGAGTTGGGATAACCTCCTCGCTAAGCATCTTATTCATAAAGCCGGAAACATTATCATTATGCATACAGTCACGTACAATATCAAAACCGGCAAGGTATGCACCAAGCACAAAGCCAGTATGAGCGCCATTCAAAATTCTGACCTTTCGATGCTTGTATGGCATAACATCAGGAACAACATGAACATTTACACCTGCTTTTTTGAATGGAAGTCTATCTTCCAATTCCTTTGGTCCTTCTATAATCCAAACGCCAAATATTTCTCCGACATCAATAAGTTCATCATGATAACCATTTACTTCTTCTAATTTTTCAACTTCTTTTGCATCACGGATTCTTCCGGGAACAATTCTGTCTACAAGGGTTGAGCAAAAGATATTATTCTGATTTACCCAAGTTTTGAACTCATCTTCCAATTTCCAAAGTTCAATATACTGATTAACACATTTAAGCAGTTCCTTACCATTATTATCAATAAGTTCGCATGACAAAACCACAACGCCTTTTTTGCCAGCCTTGAATCTTCTAAAAAGAACCTGTGTCAGTTTTCCTGGGAAACTTGCAGCAGGAACATCTTCAAACCTGCAACTATCATCAAAAGCAATACCTGCCTCTGTTGTATTTGATGCAATAATATCAAGATCTTCGCTTTCAGCAATCTCCATCATCTTGTCAAAATCTGACTGAACATATGGATTAAGGCAGCAATCCACAGAAGAAATAACTCTCTTTTCGTCAACTTTCTGGCCCTTTTCACTTCCACGAAGGTAAAGGGTATAAAGGCCTTCCTGCTTGTTTATGAGATCTGTAAGTCCTTGGGAAATAGGCTGAACAAGTGCGATTTTGCCGTTGAAATCAGCTTTTTCATTACTAATATCAAAAAAGTAATCCACAAAAGCTCTCATGAAATTTCCCTCGCCAAACTGCAGAACCTTTATTGGCGCTTTCTTCTGAATGAAGCCTGAATATCCGGTTTTATTCAACACTTCATAATTTAATAACTCCATAAAAAGAACCTCCTATATATGTAACCGCTTACAATTATTATCGAACGGCTTTCTTCTTAACAATGTTATAACACAGAAATGTAAGCGTTTACAAGTTGTATTTTCATTTTTTTTAAAAAAATGTCTCACTACCCACAAATAGCATAAAATGTTATACTACTTAATGTTTTTAAACTTACGTTAATAATAATCATAGTGAGGATAATATGGCTTTTGACGGTATAACAATTGCAAACTTAACCAAAGATTTCAACGACTACCTTACCGGTGGACGTATATATAAAATAGCTCAGACGGAGAGTGATGAGCTTTTTATTACTGTAAAGCTTTCTTACGAGAACACTGAGAAATATAATATGAAGCAATGCAAACTTGTTCTCTCTGCAGATGCATCTCTTCCACTTGTATATATTACAGATGAGACTAAGCAGTCACCAATGACTGCTCCAAACTTTTGCATGCTTTTAAGAAAGCATATACAAAACGGCAGGATTATTTCTATAACTCAGCCCTGTGGTCTTGAGCGAATAATCCGTTTTGAAATTGAACATCTCGATGAAATGGGCGATCTTCGCCATAAAGTTCTTTTGATTGAAATAATGGGCAAATACAGCAATATCATCTTTACAGATGAAGATGATATCATCATAGACAGTATCAAGCATATTCCTGCATCTGTCAGTTCTGTAAGAGAAGTGCTCCCCGGAAGAAAATATTTTATTCCTTCTCAGGATAAAGCCAATCCTCTTTCAACATCAGCCGATGAGTTTTCGAGCTGTGTGCTCAGTAAGGGAATGCCTTTATTTAAAGCAATTTATTCAAGCTATACCGGAATCTCGCCTATAATGGCACAGGAAATATGCCTACGAAGTCATATAGACGCAGACAAGTCTGCTATTTCATTAGATACAAAAGAATCAATTTCAGTATATAAAGCATTTGATGAACTCATGGAAACAATACGTAATGGTAATTTTCATCCATCCATTATTTATGAAAACTCAGTGCCCAAAGAATACTCTTCCATCCCACTTAGTATTTATGGCGAAGACCTTTCCGGCGCAGATTCCGTCCAGACTAATGACTCAAATCTCATAAACAGTGAATCTTCAGACCAGAACAGTTATTCTTGTGAGTATATTGACAGTATTTCTTCCCTGATTCAGCAGTATTATGCAGAAAAAAATGTAGTCACAAGAATACGCCAGAAATCTGTGGACTTACGAAAAATAGTTCAGACTGCACTTGAACGAAACGTAAGAAAATATGACCTTCAGCTCAAGCAGATGAAAGATAGTGAAAAGAAGGAAAAATACCGAATATACGGCGAACTGCTGACAGTTTACGGTTACAATGCTGCTCCTTTTGCCGATAAGATCACAGTAAATGACTATAATACAGGAAAAGATGTCACCATCCCTCTTGATCCTACTTTAACCGCAAATCAGAATGCAAAAAAGTATTTTGATAAATACACAAAGCTAAAAAGAACTGCTGAAGCCTTAAACGATCAGTTAAAAGAATCAAAAGAGGCAATAGAACAACTGGAATCAATACAGACATCACTTGAAATTGCGCAAAAGGAAGCTGATCTTTTACAGATTCGTCAGGAACTTATTGATAGTGGATACATTAAATCACATTTTACCGGTAAAAACGGAAAGCGAGAAAAAGTTACAAGTAAACCTTTCCATTACCAATCAAGCGATGGTTTCGACATTTATGTAGGAAAAAACAACATTCAAAACGACGAACTTACCTTTAAAACTGCTAATGGCGGAGACTGGTGGTTCCATGCAAAAAAAATTCCGGGATCTCATGTTGTACTTATAACAGGCGGCAAAGAAGTTCCCGACAGAGCCTTTGAAGAAGCCGCAGCTCTTGCTGCATATTATTCAAAAGGTAAGGTTCAGGAAAAAGTTGAGATTGATTACGTAATGAGAAAAGAAGTAAAAAAGCCCAATGGCGCAAAACCAGGTTTCATGGTTTATTACACAAATTATTCCATGTCAATTTCACCGGATATTTCTTCATTAAAGCTCATCAGCGATTAAAAAAGACGATGCTACATCTCGCAAAATGTAGCATCGTCTTTTTATTGAATAGTCTTTGTTCTAAATTCATGAAACATATTTGATAAGAAGTCTAAGAACATTCTCAGCGCCATCACGATGACTTCTCTCATATCCGTGAGATGCATATACACCGGCGCCTATAAGTCCGTGCTTTAAGTCATTTCCTGAACGCAATGTTGCCTCAACATCACTTCCATAGTGAGGATAAATATCGATTGCATAATCAGCTCCACTTTCCTTAGCTGCGGCTACAAGTCCCTGAACTATTTCATAGCTGTATGGGCCACCGCTATCCTTTGCACAGATCGACACCTGTTTCTCAGTACATGTAAGACCTTCGCCGACGCATCCCATATCAACAGAAATAGCCTCAGTACAGCCTTCAGGAACGCTTCCGCATCCGCCATGACCAACTTCTTCAAAAACAGTTATATGCGCATAAAGAGCTCTCTTAGGAGTAATCTTCTTTTCCTTAATATATTTAGCAAGGCCAAGAAGAATTCCAACGCTTAATTTATCATCTAAGAATCTTGATTTAATGTATCCTGTTTTCGTTACTCTTTCATTAGGCTCAAAGCATACTATATCACCTACAGAAATTCCAAGTTTTTCTGTATCCTCTTTGGAATTCACATCTTCATCAAGAACAACCTCACAATTCTCCCAGGTTCTCTTGGTCTCATCATAATCGCCATTTACATGTATAGAAGCATTATTAAGCTGGAATGTTCCCTCATAAATACCGCCAAACTTGGTTACCACTCTCACATTCTCAGTCTCGGCATTATTTGGATTCATTCCTCCAAGATTTGTAAGTGTCAGTCTGCCATTTGATTTTATAGTTGCGACCATTCCTCCAAGGGTATCTACATGTGCTTCGAGCAATAGTCCATTTGATTTATCTTTTCCCGTAAGATCAACAACTACTCCGCCTTTATTTGTAAATTCCGCTTTAAAACCAAGACTTTCAAACTCATTCTTAACCCACGCAGCCGCCTCGCTAGTATAGCCGGTTGGCGAATCAATATTTAACAGCTTAGTAGTTTCTACAACTATAAAATCTGTATACTTGGTAAGATCTACTTTTTTCATATTCTGTCACTCCTTATAATATCTTTATTTTCTTTAGAAGATTTGCCAAAGACGTTCCCTTGGGAAGTCTCTTAATATCTTCTTCTGTTGCTCCGCCCGTCTTTATCAAAACAGTAAAATAGACAACCACGGCTAAAATGATTGAAATCATTGATGCAACAAGATTAACGAAATAGCTGCTATACATATAATCTTTAAAAGAAATTTCAATCAAAGCTGCATTTAGCCTTGAAACAATGTAAAACAGAAACGTAACTACGACATATGACAGATACGCAAACACTCCCATTACTAATGCTGATAAAGCAGGCAGAATAACGATTGTCTTATAATCCGTATCAGTCTTAATGTTTTTTCTCAATGAATAAGCATTAAGAACACACATCATAGCGGAATATACAATTGTCACAATGCAAAGTGCTTCATCTGTAATATTTGTAAAAAGAAGCAGTCCACTTAATACAATCGTCTGAATAACAAGCGCAATAACCGCATTTACAACAGGAACATGAACTCTGCCTATTCCCTGCAATACAGCATTTGTCAAAGTAGAAAGTGAATAAAACACTACTGTAACCGATAATATTCTAAGCAGAAGCGCAGCTTCATCAATAGAAACCCTCTGCGGGAACAATATCATTATGATTGGTTTTGCCAAAAACAGAAGTCCTGCCGCACATGGAATAGCTATCAAAAGGATTACCTTAACAACTTTTGAAACTGTTTCACTCGTTCCCTCTTTATCACCTTTTGCAAATAAAATTGATATTTCAGGAATCATTGCTGCAGCTGCTGCGCTGGCTAAAGAAATCGGAAGATTTGTAATTACCATAGCTTTTCTTGTAAAAATGCCATACATTGCAACAACAGTTGACTCTTCCATCTTCTTAACATAAATGAGTATTCTGCTGAAAAGTGTCCAGTTCAAAAAACTAGACAGATTATAAATTGATGAACTGATAATAAACGGTGTCACTATCAGAATGATAAGTTTGAATATTTCCTTATCCGGCATAATATCATGTGTGTCATTCTGAACTCTTCTGGTAATATTTTTCTTATTGGCATAATATACCAAAAGCATAAACAGTAAAGCAATCAGTACACCCGAGCCTGTTCCAAGTGCACTTCCTATTGCTCCATAAACAGCTCTTTTTGATGGATCTTCATTCCCCGCAATCCCTGTAAGAATATATGCTCCGGTAACACTTACGATTGCATTTATAATCTGCTCCAAAAGCTGAGATATGGACGTTGGTATCATCGTTCTGTGTGCCTGAAAATAGCCTCTTAGAACGCCCAAAAAACCAAATAGAAATATCGTTGGAGCAAAAAATCTAAGAACAGTGGCCGATCTACCCGCCACCAAAACATTAGCTCCAAGAAACAAAAGCAAACTGCCAAGCAAGCCTACAATTGTTACATAAATCAGCGCACAGTGAAAAATTCTATGAGCATTTCTATATTCCTTAACCGCAAGTTTCTGTGAAATAATCTTAGACATAGCAGAAGGAATACTATATGAAGAAATAAAAAGAACTATTGTATAAATCTGATAAGCAGCTCCGTAATAGCCATTTCCTTCATCACCTATAATAGCTGCCAAAGGGCTTCCATACAAAAGCCCGATAACCCTGCTTATCATACCCGCCATAGCTAAAATGCCGGCCTGCATCAAAAGTCCTTTTTTCTTATTACTTTTTTCAGTATATATATTCATTTCCTGGAAAAATACCTGCCAATTAGTTTAAATATTTTATTGATACTCTGATATAGTGTCTTGCTCGTCTTATATTAATCGCAAACACAAATAGTATTATGCTTTAGAACCAATATAGTGTCAACATCTTAACCAACAAAAGAGTCTGTATGAAATCATACATTCGCTTGTCTGTATTGTGCAATAAAAAAGAAAGGTCAACTACTTAGCGATACCAAAAGTGACCTTTCTTCGTTTAGTAATTATTATAACTTTATTATGGCTTTAGCCAATCATACATTTCCTGATACTTCTCTGCAGATACTTTCCAAGAAAAATCTACAGCCATAGCTCTGTCGATCATCTTATGCCATTCACGTTTCTGATCGTAATAAACATGTTCTGCTTCTCTTATAGTACCAAGCATTTCATGCGCATTGTAGTTAAGGAAACCAAATCCTGTTCCTGAACTTTCAAATTTATTATATGGCTCTACTGTATCGATAAGGCCACCGGTCTGTCTTACAATCGGAATTGTGCCATATCTCAAAGCCATGAGCTGAGATAATCCACATGGTTCAAAAAGCGAAGGCATAAGGAACACATCCGAAGCAGCATAAATCTTATGTGACATAGGCTCTGAATAGTAAATATTTGCAGATACTTTGTCATGATACTTCCAGTCAAAATGTCTGAAAGAATTCTCATACTGTTCAGTTCCTGTACCAAGTACAACAAGCTGAATAGCATCCTGACAAAGCTCATCCAATACATAGTTTATCAGGTCAAAACCCTTCTGATCAGTAAGTCTTGAAACAATACCGATCATCATTACCTTTTCATCTTCTTTAAGACCAAGTTCTTGCTGAAGTGCCTTCTTGTTCTTAACTTTTTCCTTACGGAAGTTTATAGCGTTGTACTGATAAGGAATGTACTTATCTGTCTCAGGATTAAATTCATTGTAATCAATACCATTTACAATGCCTCTAAGGTCGTTTGCTCTGGCTCTCAAAAGTCCATCAAGTTCTTCGCCATAAAACTTTGTCTTGATTTCCTCTGCATATGCTTTACTTACAGTAGTAATCGCATCAGCGTATACAATTCCACCCTTTAAAAGATTTGCATCCTTGTATAAACCAAGTTTATCAGGTGTGAAATAATAATCAGGAAGTCCTGTAATATCCTGAACAGCCTTAATATCCCATTTACCCTGGAACTTAAGGTTATGGATTGTCATGATAGCCTTTATTCCGCGATAGAATTCGCTACCCTGAAATCTCTCTTTTAAATAAACCGGAACAAGACCGGTCTGCCAGTCATGACAGTGAATAATATCAGGTCTGAAATCAATAACAGGCAAAATAGATAATGCAGCCTTAGAGAAAAATGCAAACTTTTCAATTTCAAAGAGAACATCATCACAATATGGCTTCATTCCGTTGAAGTAGAATTCATTGTCAATAAAGTAATACTTTATTCCATCAACTTCAGCTTTAAAAATTCCAACATACTCATTTTTCCAATGGAAATCCATATAGAAATTTGAGACATATTCCATCCCATCTTTTAACTTTTGATTAATACATTTATACAGAGGTAAAATAACTCGTACATCAAAATACCTCTTATCGATATCCTTGGGAAGTGAGCCCACAACATCAGCAAGCCCACCTGTTTTAATAAATGGTACTCCTTCAGAAGCTACAAACAGGATATTTTTCATTAGTCGTTCATCTCCTCATACTTTGCAGATTGCATAGCAATAAGCTCTTTATCATCAAAGTAGTTGATTCTCATTGCATTCTTAACATCAGCAAGAGTCTGTGCTGCAACTTCCTCAGCCACCTGACTTCCCTTTCTAAGTACTTCATAAACGTAAGGAATATCTTTCTGGAACTCTTTTCTTCTGTTACGAATAGGCTCAAGCTCAGTCTGAAGAACATTATTAAGGAACTTCTTGACTTTTACATCACCAAGTCCGCCTCTCATGTAATGCTCTTTCATTTCCTGAAGATTCTGATATTCTGGAGCAAATTCAGCAAAGTGCTCATCCCTTGCAAAAGCATCCAGATAAATAAATACAGGATTTCCTTCAACTTTACCAGGATCCTCTACTCTCAAATGGTCAGGATCCGTAAACATACTCATAACTTTCTTTTTGATAGAATCAGGCTCTTCCGACAAATAAATGCAATTACCTAAGGATTTGCTCATCTTAGCTTTTCCATCAATTCCTGGAAGTCTAAGACATGCAGCATTATCAGGTAAAAGAATTTCCGGCTCAACCAAAGCCTCTCCGTATAAAGAATTAAACTTTCTGACAATCTCTTTACACTGCTCAAGCATTGGCTCCTGATCCTCACCTACAGGAACAGTTGTAGCCTTAAATGCTGTAATATCAGCAGCCTGGCTGATAGGATAAGTAAAGAATCCAACAGGAATACTTGTCTCAAAATTTCTCATTGCAATTTCAGACTTAACTGTAGGGTTTCTCTGAAGTCTTGAAACTGTAACAAGATTCATATAATAAAATGATAATTCTGTTAATTCTGGAATCTGTGATTGAATAAATAATGTTGACTTTGCAGGATCAAGGCCGGCTGCCAGATAATCCAGTGCAACCTCAATAATGTTCTGTCTAACCTTTTCAGGGTTATCAGCATTATCAGTAAGAGCCTGCGCATCAGCAATCATAATGAAAATCTTATCGAACTCTCCGGAATTCTGCAGTTCTACTCTCCTCCTGAGTGAACCAACATAATGTCCCACATGAAGCTTACCGGTAGGACGATCTCCGGTTAAAATAATCTTACTCATACAAAAAACTCTCCCCAATTATTAATAAATATAATATAGAATACTCTATTTTAACTTATGTGACAATGAAAATTGTTCCTGCGACACTTTTACAAGAACATTTCTTGTATTCACAGTCTGACCAAGCAATCCGAAAGAATCTGAAAATAGTGCCACTCCAAAGTTAATCTTCCCTCTGCTTCGCTCAATGCCATATTCATTTATGGCAACCATGATACTATTCATTACCTTATCCCTAAGTCCCCAATTTGTCAAAAGAGATAGTATTTCATCACAGGTTGTACACTTCATTACAGTCCTGACCTGAATAGCAGAACCTCCAACAAGCGCAGTATGTGAAGCAAAAATTTCTCGTCTCCCATCAGAAGAAATTGAATGTGTGTTTGAAATTCCTGCTGCAAGTTTAACAAGTTTCCCAATATTGCCCACAAGGAGCATATTATCTATCCCCATCTCAACACAGGTATCTATTGCAAGCCCCGGGAAATTATAACAAAGAGCTGCTGTTGTAAGTGGTACATGAAGTTGCTGATTAATCTTATCAGCACAGTAAAAACCGGGAGCGATCAAAATACTCTTAACCCCAAGATTTGCCTGACGCTCAATCTGACCTCTTATTGAATCTGTAATCTCTCTTTGATGTATTTTTGCGCTCTCGCCACAGTTTCCAACAATTTCTATTCCACCGGAAAATACACTTTGTCCTACTGTATTCTTGGCAGCAAGCATTACGCCATCAGGACAGCTTATTGTGATCATAAGAAGCTGCGCACCATCCGAAGTATCACAGGCATCGGCAACTATTGAGAAGATCATTTTTCTGACTTCCGGTTCAATTAATGCCTGGCCTTTTTTAATTCCTGAATAGTTCTCCTGGGACTGCCCAATTCCTTCACCGCCGACCATAAAAAGATTAGGATATCTTATATCTATATGCGCATTATCGCCTATTTCCGAAATATCGGTAATATAAGATATTCTTACTCTTATCTCTGCTCGTTCTCTTATATCCGGAGGAGCAGCACCTTCTATGATAACGCTGTATTCAGTCTGATAGTTAGTGCAATTCGCGTCAATTCGGGTAACCGGGTATGTTCTGGATTTATTAGCGTGGGTTATTTCAACTTCGTCATAGTTAATTCTAAATAATAGATTGGCAATGGCAGCCTTTGCCGCAGCTGCAGCGCCATCTCCTGTGGATATTGGACATACAAGGCTATTACGTTCGTTAGAATAATTCTTATCCATATAAATCTCCATCAAAATAATAAAATATTATTGAAAGAATAAATAAAACAGGGCATACTTCCATAAATCTATTATACAATATTCCGTCACATGTTATTTATTATTTCGACTTAATTTATTTTAAATTTATAAATCGTCCATAATTTGTCCAAATTTAGAATTTATTATATATCATATCAGAGGTGAATAACTTCTGACTCCCCCAACAAAACTTTTTTCATACCGGGTCGATCGGCTCCCCACTGGTCGACCCCTCCTCCCAAATTTTAACCACCTATTTATTTTAATAGGTGGTCTTTTTATGCGGTAAGAACTTCCTCTATTTCAGGAGTTAAATTATTTTCCTGTTCATTTTCAGCAAGAACATTATCTGTTTTTCTGGGGCCACGTATCCCAAAACTTCCTGTGTAACGTAAATCCTTAAGAATCTTCTTCACATTCTTTAATTCTTTGTCCATATCTTCCAATCTGGGACATACGACAGTTGGAACTCCGCTTCCATTAAACTCAACTTTAAATCCGGCATCTTTAAGTGTTTTAAAAGCCTTGAGTTTGTCTGTTGTACTAATTTCATCTACTTCTTTAATATTCTTAGCCATATCTAGTGCCTTTCTTTTTTATAAACACAATATAACACATTTTTAGTTTTTTTACAAACGTCCGTTCTGACATTTATGCACAATTTTATATTCATTATTTCGTATATATTTTATCAGTAAAAAATATTCAAAAAAATGTTAAGTTTTTCATTTGTTCACCGATATAATTAGTGAGAATAAAAATTCTCACTCCCCCAACAAAACTTTTTTCATACCGGGGCTGCCTAACTCCCCATTAGGTGGCCCTCCTCCCAAAAAACCGAGTAGGAATTCCCTACTCGTTTCTTTTTGCAAAGTAAAATATATTCACATCCATAGCGGAGCTTTTTTTATTTCATAAAAATGCGGAAAAATCATTCATTGGGATTATCCTTCGTATATGCTTTAACAAAGAAATCCCTGTCATCCTGCATTTTCATACTCATACCATCTTCAGCAATATAAAAACTGCATCCGCTTGCATTGTAATTATTATGTATATTACCTGTTAAATTATTCCATTCGTCATAATTTGGTTTGCTGATATGATCCGACGCATTTTCAAAAACAAGTTTTCCGGCATTTTCAGGTTTTACCAATATAAAGAAAGTATCTCCTTCCGAAAGCGTGATTTCTTCAGGAAGTTCAAAAGTATGATACCCGCCGCTTATCGCTGATGCTTTCATTTCAACATCAGCTTTTTTCAAATCTGAGAAAAGAACTCTCCCATCTTCGACTACAGGATTTACAAATATTTTGAGCTCATACTGTGAATATGTCTCAAGACTCATAAGTCCTATAGCTTCCAATTTTTCATCCTTACATGCTGTATAAAGCATTCCGTAGGGATTAACCGACTCACTGAAAGCAGTAATATAGTTATCGGAATCCTCCAAAGTACTTGTCATATTCGTAATAAAACCTGCCGCCTGATAATTGTGGTCATAATAATTGTCATCCCCGGGTCTGGCAGAACTGTAGGCTGCAGCATTATTATTACCAATCGTCTCATCATAATATGACAGATAAAAATATCCATCAATTCCCGTACTAGTTCCCCAACTGTTACGGCACATCCATGCTCCATTCGCAGGTGGTTTTATAGAAAAGTTATCCGCGCTGTAATCGTCATCCCAACCAACAATCAATATTTCATGATTTGCTGTGGGAATATCTTCGCCATCAAAACAGGAATAATTAGCTGAATGCCTGTTTTTCCAAAACTTTTCATCAGAATTGATGCCCGCAGTCACACTGCCATGCTCCATGATCATCTGCTTGATCATCATATTGTTTGCGTAATTTGCCGGAATCTCATTAACATTCTGTACATGATATTCACTTGTAAAAGCAGATGATGGAATCACCGAGTTATCTTTAAATAATTTCTTTTCCCCATAGATACTTGTAAAAGCATCATTTTCTTTTTCAGAAACTGGGCCCTTCCAGGCAGTTAAGAGGCTTATGCAAAAATCAGCAACACCACCGGTAGCGATATAATTAGTGTCATAATCAAAAATCCATGCATCTTCTTCATCATCTGCATTCACAAATTCTCTGTAATCCTCGTCAATGTAACCTCCTACAGAGCCTTCGCATTTATGCATATTGTAATAGGCAAGATGTTTTTCAGAAAGATCCATCTCGCTTCTTGAAATATCAGGATTATGCTTTAAAATATCACTTTCCACAGCTCCAAGAGCCGCATATGTCCAGCAAAGATATGAATATCCCTGGTCTTCAACAGCAGTAATATAGTTTTTCCCGCTCACATTCCTTGAATCATACTTGGAAGGTATATTTTCTTCTGAAAAAGAGCTAATATCTACTGGAGTAATATCAGTGAACTCATCATTTCCATAGAATTCTCCCTGATTTCCTTCACTGATTGCTACTGCTTCCGGTATCAAAATAACTTCTACACTTTCAACATCCTGCGAAACAGGTTCGGTTGCCTCAATTGACTGTAGTGAAGAATACGCTTCTTCATCTTCCTTTTCTCTTTTTTTAGCTGCTTCAGATTCTAGTTTCTCTGATAAAGCATTATCGGAAAGCATTTCATCATCGCCGCTAACGCCCTCAAGGTCTTCATCAGAAATACTTCCTCCCTGAACCATCTGTCCATCTCTTCTCGATGGATTAACGTTTTTCGAGGAATTATGCAGATATAATCCTGTAGTTCCGGCCCCACATAGCAGAATGATTATCAGTATAATTACTATTTTCTTGTTCATTTTTACTCCTAAAACCACTCTAAACAAGACAAATCATTTTAAAACAATAGTATTAAATGAACCAAATATTGATTGTGTAATATCTTTTGCAAAAGCTTCATAGTCGATATAATGATAGCCGCTCTTCCATCCATCAATTACTCTGAGCATCGGATAATTCTTTTTCCCAATACGCCAGATACAATATCCTGCCACGACAACTGTATGATCCTTGTAGTAACCTCTGGCAATATTCAGGATAACCGGCCTTCCTTCTGATATTTCTTTTACAACCTGTTTTTCAAAAGACCAGATATAAACACCTTTACACTTTGCCTTTATACCATATTTTGCAAAAGCCTCTCTTGCAATACCGGATATAAAAAACGGAATAGTGCCAATTTTGTCATTATATCCATAGCTGATGGCTATCTCTTCAACCGCTTTATATGTATCAGAGATTTCTTCCGGAATACCGACTATTTTTTTAGATTTCCTATAATAATCCAAAACTCTTGTAACTGCAACTACAGAACAGTTTCTTGTCTTCCGACCGCTAATTACTTCCATGGAAGTAGGATTCATATCAAGGTAAGAGCCTCTATCAACAAGAACACCTTTTTCACCATATTGATCCGCTAAATACTGAGGAATATTGCTTATTCCACCATAGGGTTTTCGCTTCATTATTATTTTCCTGTATCTATATAATTTCCAAATACTCTTACATATGAATGTTGATTAGTTCCTTCATATGCAACAAATCCCTGATAATCAAAGGGCTCATAATCCAATCTGCTACAGCCGTCATGTTCTATTCTGATCTCATCATCATTTTCTCCTACTGAACACAGATTTCCATCTGAAGCAAAAAAAGCTCTCTTTTCATATGCATCATAAACCACACCGGTATAAGTATTATCAACTGTTGTGATCAGAGATTTTTTACCATTTCGATAAGAGTAAAGATTCTTGTCATAATCCACAAACCAGAAAGTTGAAAGATCATCATTAACTGCATAAGAATTCATATCAATATCCGGTATAGAAAAATCTGCGCTGTTATATTTATCCCCATCAAGAGTTGTTTTCTTTAGATCAAGACCTGATCTGGATATGATAGTGGCCTTGCCGTTATCAATATGACACTTGAATGAGAATATTTTTTCATCAATTGCGATAGGCTTCTTATCTGCATCATAAAACCAAAACATTCCATCAGTAGTTACCATAATGCAACCTGTCAAAGTGTCCTGATCAACTATCTTTGTATCTGAATAATCGCCTTCTTTTCCAATAGCCTTTTTGTCAAAATAAATGTCATATGCTCTATCGTCAAAAAGCTTTTTACCTTTATTCATATCCATGGCAAAATAGCCGGTTCCGTCCGATCCGCCATATATCACTTCAGAGCAGTCATTATTTATATCGTAGTGGTAATAATCTCCTTTGTCGATAAGCTTAAGCTCACCGTCATTGTAAGCATAAACCGCATAATCACCACCATCGTACATCTGTAAAAATACTCTTTTACCATCATCTGAAACAGCAATCGGGTACATTGCCTTATCAATTATCACAGTCTCATCCCCATCAAGATTATGAACACTAACTTCCTGTTTGTCATAATCCAGATATGCAACGTATTTTCCGCTTGGGGAAATCGAGCAATAGTACATTGATGAACACTTTTCTGTGATAGGAATATTGGTATCCTTTTTTGCATCATATACAAAAAGAGTGTTCGAACTCTCGTCCATATAAAGAACATATCCACCTTTTTTGCACATAACCGCCACGGATAAAGAATGATCGTTTATCAGTACCGGTTCCAATTTACCATCAACATAATAGCATTTGCCCTTCATAGAAACAGCAGCCTCAGTCCCTTCAAAATTCTGGCTGAAACTGATAAATTCTTCTGAATTGAAGGTATCCAGCACCGCTCCTGTACTGCTAAACAAAGTGCCTTTACAATTTACAATTGTTGCATTCTCGGCATTCTTATTATCAACTACAGTCTTTTCTATCTTATTTTCAACTTTATTTTCGATTACAGTATTGATTTTATTATCAACAACATTTTCGATTGGCTCATCATTTGACTTAACACCGGCAAATATCAAAACACATGCGACCACAGCCAGTGCAGTTACAATAACAAATGGCTTAGCGTTAAAATCTTTGGTATAAACCGGTTCAACTTCATCAGGGTTGAACTTCTTTATCACCCTTTCGCTTTTTTGTTCCTTTTCTTCTTGTTTCTTTTCATCTTTTAAAGTCTCGCTTCCGCAAACACTACAGAATTTATCATTCTCATCTATTTTGTTCCCACAAACTTTACATTCCATATCTCTTCCCCAAAACCTTTCTTTCATGATGCTTTTTATGGTTTGCTATACAATAATACCACAAAATGTTGTTTTTTCACTTTACTTTTATTCCCCCGCCACAGATAATATTATTTATGGAAAAAAAAGAGTATCTATCAATTAAAGAAACTTCAGAAATTCTTGGAATAAGTACTGCTACAGTTAAGAACTGGGTCAGACTAAAAAAGCTTCATGGGCACTATGATGGAGCTTCTGTTTTGTTAAAACAAAAAGATATTCTCACCCTTTCTAACTCCCTGGATTCTTCTTCTCTGCTAAAGCAAAGAAGAAACAAAAGCAGGCTAAATACAAACTTCATTCCCAAATCCTATATAAGTAATTCTTCAGTAAATTATAAAACAATTATTACTTTGTTAAATAATGAAGAATTAACCTCATATAAATCCGAACAAATTCTCTATTACTATGCAGAAAGCCTTATGTCATCTGTGAATCTTAACAAAACCGTTCAGCGTTCACTTTTGGCGGATTTACCTGCATATAATAAAGAAACTGCCGGCCTTCTTGATAAATATCACCTTACATATATCGAAGGCGAAGATACTCTAGGCATGCTATATTTGTCTTTGCGTCAACTTAAAGACAAAAAATCAACCGGTTCATATTATACACCGTTTTTTGTAGTTGATACACTTATAAATGAAGTATTATCAGGTATTCCCAAAGAAGAATACACTTGCAAATCTTTTTTGGACCCTTCATGTGGTACAGGAAATTTTCTCTTAAGACTACCTTCCAATATACCGCTCAAAAACATTCACGGATATGACATCGACAAAACTGCCGTTACGCTATCAAGAATTAATATAGCAATAAAATACAAGATTACAAATGCCACTACAGTTAAAATGCTAAAAAGTAATGTCAAAGCAAATAATTTTTTGCTTTCAGACGATATTCAGGCAAAAGAAAGATTTGATTTTGTCATTGGAAACCCACCCTGGGGATACTCTTTTACAACAAATGAAATCAACCAGTTGCAAAGCACATTTTTAAGCGCAGGAAAAAGCGGAAAGCCTGAGTCATTTTGTCTTTTCCTTGAAAAAGCGCTTTCCCACAAAAATATTGCTTTTCTGCTTCCTGAAACAATACTAGGTTCCAAGCACTACACCGCAATCAGGAACCATGTTATGAAAAACAGCTGCATAAAAGGCATCAGTTATTTAAATGAAGTGTTTGATAATGTTCAGTGTCCATCGATAATACTTCATATTGGTTCTTATAAAGACGATTCAATGATAAAAACAGTTTTTTACAGTTTATCTAAAAAACTGTCCAATCCATTAAGTATAAAAAGATGCTTTTACATACCTCAGAGTCGTATTACACATGAAAGTTTTAACATACTTGCAGATAATGAAGAGTTTGAGATCATCAAAAAAATGGATTTGGCACCACATTTCTCACTTAAGGGCAATTGCGAATTTGCCTTAGGAATTGTCACCGGCTCAAATAAAACTCTTTTGCACTCGGAACAGATTGCTGGTTCTGAACCCATATTAACAGGAAAACACATCGATAAATTTTGTATAAAAAGGCCCGAAAAATACATAGTTTATTCTGCTGACTCATTTCAGCAGACTGCTCCTGAAAAAATATATCGCACTAAAAATAAGCTTTTTTACAGATTTATAGCTGCAGAACCTGTAGTTGCGCTCGACCAAAAGGGTCTTATATCACTTAATAGTGCAAATATCATGATTCCGAATAAAGATGGTTATTCCGCAGCCTATGTAATGGCAATCCTGAACTCTTCTGCAGCAGGCTTTTATTACACCCGCACCTGTAAAAACATGAAAGTACTGAGGAATTCACTAGAAAAAATGCCGATTCCCTTATGTGATCATGATACTATGGAGACCATTTCAGAACTTGCCATCAGAGTTCAGAACTTAAATGAAAATAATGATAATAATTCTTCGCAGAAATTGATAAAAACATTGGATAATATGGTCTCAAACCTTTATAATTTAAATTCACAGGAAAAAGTTATCATTATGAAAAAATAAGATTTACTTTTGCAGTTTAAAGTGCTATAGTATGGAATTAGTTTTAATATGCCAGGAGGAATTATAATAAATGTCTTTTGAATACATCAAAAAGCTCCCTACTCCAGATGAAATAAGGGATGCTTTTCCATTAACCAAAGAACTCGCAAATATAAAAATAGCCAGAGATAACATGATTTCTGATGTCTTTACAGGAAAAAGTGATAAATTTCTCGTAATCGTAGGTCCCTGTTCAGCAGATAACGAGGATTCTGTATGTGAATATGTTTCCCGTCTTGGAAAACTTAACGATAAAGTTAAGGATAAACTTATTCTCATTCCTAGAATCTACACTAATAAGCCGCGTACTACAGGTGATGGTTATAAAGGTATCACTTCACAGCCTGATCCTGAGGGTAAAACCGATTTCCATGCAGGTCTTATAGCAATGAGACATATGCAGCTTAAGGCAATCGAAGTATCAGGTCTAACTGCTGCTGATGAGATGCTTTATCCTGAGAACTGGGGTTATGTAGCTGATATCCTGTCCTATGTGGCAATAGGTGCCCGTTCTGTTGAAGACCAGGCTCATCGTATGACTGCAAGTGGCTTTGGCGTACCTGCCGGCATGAAAAATCCTACAAGTGGAACTTTAAGCGTCATGCTCAATTCAGTTTATGCAGCACAGCAGTCTCATTGCTTCGTTTACAGAGGCTATGAAGTACAGACCAACGGTAATCCGCTCGCTCACTGTGTACTTAGAGGCTCCAGCAACAAGCATGGCCAGTCAATTCCTAATTATCACTATGAGGATCTCCGCCTTCTTCTGCAGCTTTATAACCAGAGAGAAATTATAAACCCTGCAGCTATTATTGACTGCAACCACAATAATTCTAACAAACAGTTTAAAGAACAGATTCGTATCGCAAAAGAAGTCCTTCATTCAAGAAATCTTGACAAAGAAATCAAATCTCTCGTAAAGGGAGTAATGATTGAAAGCTATCTCGAAGAAGGAAGTCAGAAAATCGGCGAAGGTATTTACGGCAAATCGATCACAGATCCTTGTCTTGGTTGGGATGATACAGAAAGACTCATCCTCGAGATTGCAGATCTTACATAAAATCAAAGGGACAATTTATACCGGATAATAACGCAAAACCGGTATAAATTGCCCCTTTCTTTATTAAATATGATATTTCTTAATTTCTGATTCTGGCCCATTCGTACGGGTCCTTATGCTTATCTTTGCCTTTAATATATTTCTTAATAGTCCCGATATCGTTATATCCAAGCATTCCCTTAAGAGTCTTCTCATCTGCCCCATTTTCGATCAAATGAACTGCAAAGGAATTACGAAGCACAAAAGGTGTAACATCCAGGTCGATGCCTGCCTTAACAACATAAGCCTTGATAAGTTTCCATAGCCCCTGCCTTGACATTTGGTCTCCCTTATAATTAACAAAAACCAGCTCCGATGCATCTCCTTCATCGGGAATCATCTGCTCTCTTGCGAACAAAAGATAATCATTTAGTGCTTCTTTTGCTTTTTTTCCATAAGGAATAACCCTGTCCTCGTCTAGCCTGACGCAATTAAGGCTAAGATCAATATTCTTTAGTCTTAAATTCACAAGCTCTGAAGTTTTAAGCCCTGTCGCATAAAGCAGTTCCAAAATAGCCTTATCTCTTTTCCCTTTAGAATCATTAGGAAACTCCTGTCCCAAAAGGCTTTCCACTTCATGTGCATTTAATATTCTCGGCTTTCTTTTTTCTGCCTTTGGAGCCTTAAGATTTTCCGCAGGATTATCAGATATATTACCATTTTCTACCAAATACCTGAAAAATGATTTAATCGTAGTAATATGTCTTATCATAGATGCTGCCGCAAAATGCTGCTCACTAAGACTGCCTACATATCCAAATAGTTTATCCTCTGTAATACCGGAAATTTGCGCCACTCCACAATTTTCCATATACTTTATCATTTTTTGAAGATCACGTTTATAGGACATAAGCGTATTATATGAAGTTTTCTTTACTTCGCTTAAATATATCTCAAACTCATCAATCAGTTTTTCCATTATAAAATCCTAAATCAAGCCATAAAGGTATAGTCATTACCAAAGCATATCCATATCTGAAATCAACAACAGGTGAAGCTATAAGAAGCGTGCATATCAAAAGGGCTAATAAAAGTTTTCCAAGAATATATTTCTTTTTACGAAAAGATAAGAATAAAGAAATAACCAGTAACCATGTATAGGTACCAATGCTCCAAAGCATACCGTAAACCGGTATAAAACTTCCAAGTTTAATTGCTATTTCTTTTATCTTAATAATCACCTTGCCTGCAATTAGCGGATTCCAATATAGCCCATAATCATTTGCCATTATTCCGTCAATATCACCAACAGCATATGAAACGTCAGGATAAATATACCCGCCAGCAAGGTCATACCAGGCTGCAATGGCACATTTTGGGTGTGAAAGAACCATATGAAGCCAAAGCCTGAAATACTGAGCTTTATTATTTTCAATTTCTTCCGGATGCCCTGCTCTTACAAGTTCCTTCATATTATCAGCAAAATCAGCTGCATATAGCTCATGAATGTATGTCGTATCGATAGCTTTTTCAATCAAAGCCATACTTTCATCATCAATCTTTTCGTCATCCACAAGACATCTTGCCACCTGCTGTATTGGAAGAGATAACGACTCCACAAAATCAGGCTGTTTTATATCTAGTGAATTCATCAATGGGCCTTTGATCATTATCACAACCAGAAAAGCTGTAAAGAGAGACACACCTGCTCTTTTCAGATCATGCCTGAAAGTATACAGCACAAATGGAATCCATACCACAAATGCATACCATGCATTTGATCTAAACAGTGCAAAAAATATGCACAAAACCGTAAACTCAACCCATAAAAAGCTTTTTGGTCTTGACACATTTGTACGTAAATCCAACAGCTTACATAATAAAAGCATTGTTATTCCGGCAAAAGGAATATCTTTCCATATGGTAACTGCAAATACCCCATTAAACGGAACCAGACAATAAAATGCAAGTGAACAGCTCTGCAATAATCTATTTGGCAAATGACACACAAGTTTCCCAACGCAATAAGCCATGAAAATCATTTGTGCCAATGTATACGTTGCAATTCCAACTTGTTTTTCAGCACTGATCAAAAATCCAAGATCATAAAAAATTTTGAACAAAAAAGTATGCACAACGGGATGATGATTCGAAAATGGTGCAATACCAACAACCTGCTCATACTGAACCAATGAATCTGCAGTCATTATCCCGGGAAACTCATATAAAAAATAAGGAAGCCAGAAAACAAAACAAATTGTCGAAACACTTAAGACTCCTTTTGCTCCGGAAAAGAATTTGCCTGTCCCATCATTTTTTATTTTCCCTATTGAAAAATTGACACATTTTAGCTTTTTCTTGCAAATAACTGTGTTTATTATCCCTGCTACACCATAAAAATCCAGGAATAGACCAACAACCAGGATACCCACACTCAGTAGCTTAAATATTCCATTATCAAATGAAGCAATAATACTTTTGTACGTTAACAGCGAAAACAGTATTGTAAGCACAGCTGATATTATTTTTGAAATAATCCCCTGTTTTTCTATAATACTGTATATATATGCTATCAGCACAAAAAAGACTACCGTCAGAGGATTTCTGACGGTAATCCCTAATATTTCCTGGATAGCCCAGCACCCAACAAGTGCCTTAAAACCAATTAATACTTTCTCAAAGTTAAAACCTGTCCTGACTTGCACAGATTAAATCCCCTCATTTTTAAGTATTTGATCAAGCTTGCCGAAAGAATCAAGGCAGTCAAGTGTACTAAAGTAATCCCTTGGAGTTTCAGCTCTTCTTATCATCTGAACACTACCATCTTCTTTTAATAATAATTCAGCGCACTTCAATTTTCCATTATAATTATATCCCATTGAGAAGCCATGTGCTCCGGCGTCATGAATAAACAAATAGTCGCCCATCTCAATCTTAGGAAGCTTTCTCTCTATAGCAAATTTGTCATTGTTCTCGCATAAAGAACCTGTCACATCATACACCTGATCAAGAGGCTCATTTTCTTTTCCCAAAACAGTAATATGATGGTACGCGCCATACATCGCAGGACGCATAAGATTTACTGCGCATGCATCAACACCTATATACTCCTTGTAGATATGTTTCTCATGAATCGCCTTGGTCACAAGCGCACCATAAGGCCCCATCATAAATCTTCCCATTTCAGTATAAATCGATACATCTCCCATGCCGGCTGGAACAAGGATTTTTTCAAACTGCTCTCTTACGCCCTCACCGATTTTCCTGATATCATTAGGTTCCTGATCAGGCTTATATGGGATTCCAACGCCACCTGAAAGATTTATAAACGCAATCTTGCAGTCTGTTTCTTTTTGAAGTTCAACTGCGAGTTCAAAAAGCTGACCTGCCAAAAGCGGATAATACTCATTTGTAACAGTATTGCTGGCAAGGAAAGCATGAATTCCAAATCTCTTAGCTCCCTTTGCCTTAAGTACCTTAAATGCATCAAAGAGCTGCTCTTTTGTCATGCCATACTTGGAATCACCGGGATTATCCATAATTCCATTACTCATCTGAAATACTCCGCCCGGATTGTATCTGCAGGAAATAGTCTCAGGAATTTTACCTATTGTTTCTTCCAAAAAATCTATATGCGTGTAATCATCAAGATTAATAATAGCTCCAATTTTGTCTGCATACTTATACTCCTCAGCAGGAGTATCATTTGATGAAAACATTATATCAGAACCTTTTGCCCCAATTGCTTCACTAAGCATAAGCTCAGTCTGTGATGAGCAATCGAAACCACAGCCGATTTTCCCAAGAATATCCATAAGCACAGGATTGGGAGTCGCTTTCACGGCAAAATATTCTCTAAACCCTTTATTCCAGGAAAAAGCCTCATAAACAGCTTTTGCATTATCAATAATTCCCTTTTCATCATACAAATAAAAAGGAGTTGGATAAGACTTTGTAATTGTCTCAACCTGCTCTTTAGATACAAATGGTTTTTTCATAAATGTTTTCTCCTCAAATAGCAAATATAAGATTTAGTGCAATTTAATATACACTTTAACATGCTAAAACATCAAATTGCAAGTGTATTAATAATTATTCATAATTTTATCATAAATATGCAACTAAATATTCTCTATCTGCCAATCAATACCTGAAATTCCATTTTTTTCCAGGAATTCATTACATCTGCTGAAATGCTTGCAGCCAAAAAAGCCTCTGTAAGCAGAAAGCGGACTAGGATGAGGCGCCTCCAAAACCAGATGCTTGGGATTATTAAGCATACTCTTTTTCATCTGTGCAGGTTTTCCCCACAGCATATATACTATTGGTCTATCCTGCTCATTCACAGCCTTTATTATCGCATCAGTAAAGTTTTCCCAGCCTCTTCCCTTATGAGAGTTAGCCTGATGTGCCCTGACTGTAAGCACCGTATTGAGCAATAATACACCCTGATCAGCCCATTTTTTTAAATATCCATTATTGGGAATATAACAACCAAGATCATCATTTAATTCTTTATAAATATTCACAAGTGAAGGTGGTGTATCTGCTTTTCCCGGAAGGACAGAAAACGACAACCCATGCGCCTGCCCGGGCTCATGATAGGGATCCTGCCCCAGAATCAGAACCTTTACATCTTTAAGCGGAGTCAAATGCAGTGCATTGAATATATCATCTGATGGAGGATAAATCACATGAGTGCTATATTCCTCCTTAACAAATGTGAATAGATTTTTGTAATACTCTTTATGAAACTCTTCCTGTAACGCCGGAAGCCAGTCATTATTTATCATAGACATAAAATCATGCCATCCTTATCAACTATATTCTTACAGATACGCCTTTCTCGGCTAAAAACCTCTTAAGTTCATTTATTTCCAATTCTTTATAATGGAACAATGAAGCAGCTAAGACCGCATCAGCTTTTCCAGCAGTCAATGCCTCATAAAAATGCTCTTTTGTTCCGGCACCGCCTGATGCGATCACAGGCACACCAACAACCTCAGCTATACTCCTTGTAAGTTCAATATCATAGCCAGCCTTAGTTCCATCGCAGTCCATGCTTGTTACAAGAATCTCACCTGCGCCTAGTTCCACACCTTTTTTTGCCCATTTAATGGCATCAAGGCCAACATCGATTCTGCCACCATGCTTATACACATTCCAGCCACTGTTATCCTCACGCCTTTTGGCGTCAATTGCAAGAACAACACACTGACTGCCAAACTTCTCCGCCGCCTCAGCTATAAGCTGTGGTCTGTCGATAGCAGCGGAATTAACCGCCACCTTATCGGCACCTTCTCTCAGAACAGCCTTAACATCCTCTACTGTTCGGATTCCTCCTCCAACTGTAAAAGGAATAAATACTTTCTCAGCAACTTTTCTGACCATATCAACTACAGTCTGGCGCCTTTCATTAGATGCTGTAATATCCAAAAAAACAAGTTCGTCAGCTCCGACCTTCGAATATGCTTCGCCGACCATAACAGGATCTCCCGCATCCTTAAGATTAACAAAATTAATACCTTTAACAACTCTCCCATTATTAACATCAAGACATGGAATTATACGCTTTGTAAGCATCTGCTCCTCCAATCAAAAGTCAGGTTAAATTTCCAAAAAGTTCTTTAATATCTGCATACCAATTTCTGAGCTTTTCTCAGGATGAAACTGACAGGCAAAAACATTGCCGCTCTCTACAGAGGCATCAATAGTCGTTGAATATTCCGTAGTGGCTGTAACAATGCTCCTGTCTTCAGCCTTCAGATAATAAGAATGAACAAAGTAGACAAACGCATTCTCATCAATCCCTTTAAAAAGGCGTCCATTCTTAGGAAAATTAAGACTATTCCATCCAATTTGAGGAATCTTATACGAATTTCCATTCGAATCATTTTCGGGAATTGATATTATTTTTCCACGTAAAATGCCCAGGCCGCTCACTCCTTCTGATTCCTCACTGGCATCAAACAGAAGTTGTTGGCCCAGGCAAATTCCCAAAAACGGGATATTTTCTGATACAACCTTTTTAATTGTTGCATCAAGACCATATTCATTTATTCTTTTCATGGCATCGCCAAAGGCGCCAACACCCGGCAATACTACATGATCAGCTCTGAAAATTTCTTCAGAATCTCTTGTTATGATTGTATCAGCTCCAAGATAATCAAAAGCTTTTTCAACACTTTTTATGTTGCCTGCATCATAATCAATTATAGCTATCATACGGCATCAACCTCCCTGAAATAATGTCGATGCCCTCTCTATCATGATTGCAGTGTCCCAACAATCTGCATGAGTCTGATAGTATAATCTCTGTCTTTCTTGATAGAGTTGATTTCTGATATATCAGTCTCCGTCAGCCCATAATTTTCCGAAAGCAACGATTCTATACTATCGTACACACTCTGCACTTGAATTTCAACATTGAATTTGGTAGCTTCTTTCATAAGACTATCTTTATTGCGCATTCCCATAAGCAGCATATCAAGCGCTTCTTCCTTCATGTTCATGGCAACATAATTATTATATCCTGAAATATACCTATTTGCCCAAGCCAGTACTCGTGCCTGCTCATAGACCTTATTTTGTTCCTCGGTCCTTGCCTTTGCAAAAAGCATCTTATATGTTGAAACATATTGCTGGCTATTATAGGCTGTTGAAGCTCTCTCAGAAGCAATCCTCTCAGGTAGCACAATTACCGGAATCATAAAAAGAATTCCTATACTTGCCGCAAATATTGCCGCCACAGCAATCTTCTTTGGAGACATTGCTTTTTCCGGAACACCTGGATCTTTCGGTGGTTTTGGTTTCTTTTCCTTTTTGGGTTTCGGAGGTTTTTCCTTCTTTGGTTTCTTCTCTTTTGGAGGTTTCTTCTCCTTTGGTTTCTTTTCTTTCTTTTCTTTTTTCTTCTTGCCTTTCTTTTTATCTTCTCCTGCAAGTTCATTCAAAACAGCCTGATTCTCATCTGTGAGACTTGCAAGCTGCGAATTCTCTTCATCTTCGTCTTCATCGGTCAAGGTATGGAATAATTTAGCAAAAAATCCTCCCAGTCCTTTTTTACCTTTCTTTTCTTTCTTTCCCTTCTTATCCTTTCCGTCTTCGTCAGGCTCTTTGCCGCCTCCGCCCCCTCCGCGCTTTCGCTCCGGGATAGAAGCCAGATCATCCAACGAGGCATCCATTTCCTCTTCTAAACCGGCTTCTTCAGTGAGGGCTCCTAAAATATCCTCTTTGGGAATTTCATCCTCCTGATTTGAGGCTGCTTCTTCCTCTTTTGCAAGGGTATTTTCATAATCCTCAATTTCATCATTGGCAAGGCTATCCATTAAGGCATCAAGGTCCGGAACTGAAAGATCTTCAGCATCTTTATCTGATATTGCTTCACCTGAAGGAGCTTCGCCTGCCAAGCCACTGGCTGATCCTTCAGATTCAGCCGGAGAATCACTTTCCCCACCTAAAAGATCATCTAAACTTGCTTCTAAATCGCCAAGATTAAACTCTTCATCACTCATAGGCTCTGTTCCTTTAGTATCATCTTCACTGGTTGCTACTTCATCATTACTATTTGCATCAGACAGCATATCATCGGAAGTAATCTCTTCCAAAGATGGTATTTCTTCAGCAGTAGGCCCACTTAGGTCTTCTGCTATAGCTGCTGATTCTTCAGGAAAAAAATCTTTATTGTCACCTTCTTCTTCGTCTATTTCAGAATCTGGTATGACTCTATCCATTTCTGCCATAAGATCATCTAAACTCTCTGTTACTTCTTCTACCTCATAAGAAGCATCCTTTTCTTCGTTCAATGCAGAAGTATCAGCAGTATTTGATGATTCAGTGCTATCATCCTGCACAACATCATTTTCAGCATCCTGCTCAGAGATATCAACAAGATCATCCATCGGCAAACTATCAAGAACTTCATCCAGACTGTCCTGTACAGGTTCATCCGGAACGTCCGTGAGATTATTCCCGGGCATATCATCTAATAACCCCGTAAGAATCTCTTCCGGAGTTTCTTTTGCATCAGATGTTCCATTATTTTCTAAAGAAATAGTATTATCCTCCGGAAGCATAACCTCCGGAGCCATTTCTAAAAGAGCGTCGTCATCCTCTCCAATATCAACTATAGGCGTTTTAAAAACTTCACTGACAGGAGGCGCTTCATATTTTCCACTCTGAATTTCAGCATCCATTCTTTCAGCATCAGCTATAGCTTCGTCCAATGCAATCTCTTCAGGATCCCTTGTATCCAAAGTTGTAGGATTATCTCCCACTGTAAAAATAGGAATAGAATCATCGCTCTCTGCTTCAATTCCATCCAAAAGCGCTTCCATTTTGGTATCAAGGATTTCATTTCGATCGTGCTTGTTTAAAATATCACCAATCTCTGCCAAATCCTGATTTCCATTGGAATTATTAACCAGCTCCCCAATATCCCCTGAATCCTCTGATTGAGATTCAAGGTTGTCTTCCATTCCCTTATCCTTAGATGACATTCTGCTAAGCGCAGATTTAGGATCACTTTTCATTTGTGCGGAATTTAGAAGACTGTCGAGATACTCTTCTCCATTAGATGTCATAACCCTTTGCTCTCCTGCAAAACAAAATCAACTGAATTCATTTCCACAGATTCTGTCTTATCTTTAATCTCCGGTGTGTGGTGAAACAGTTTCTCATTTACACGCATTAAATGAGCTTTTTTATTAATAAAAGTAACCTTTTCAAAAGGCCACCTGATAACTGTTGGAAAATCCAGTCCTACGCCCAATTCTAACAGTAGCAAATTGGAATTAAGTGATCTGGATAAAAACTGTAAATAAATATTCCATTTATCAATATAAGAGCTTTCATTATAACTAACCTGGTTATAATCAGATCTCTTTTGGTTCAAATATAATTCCTTGCCATCAATTTCAGGTTTATTAAACACTCTGTCAGTATCAAACTCTCCATCCGAATCATTAATGATACTGTGGATTTCTTTTACCAAAGACTGAAATGAATCTGCATCCCTGATATCAAATAATCCATCCTCTGAAACTGCTGTCTGAAGATAATTCATATTTCCACAAGGATATACACTCTTTTCATCATCAAATCCATAATTTAGCGCATCATGTAAAACAATATCGCTTACCAAAAAATACTTTTTATCGCCTATAAGCTTTCTTAGTGCAACATATGCATCTTCTATACGCTTATCAGAATTAAAAACTGAATATTCATATTCGACTATAGGCAATAGCCATTTATTATCATCTTTATTGCAATAATCAATGATTTTTGTATATCTTGGATCATTGATCACTCCATTTCTAACCCAATTCCATTCCTTACCAATGCCAATAATAACCAAATCTGCTAATTTGATTGCTTCTGAAAGTGACTGACTCATATTTCTTCTCCATATCAAAAAAATTCTCCCCTTATTGAAACAGTTAGACACATTGTTTGTAACTGAGTCAAACAAGGGGAGCTTAAGTCAGTAAATATCAGCCTGCAGCATTAACCAGCTCATCAATTACAGCTACCAGATTTCCAATTTCTGGCTTGGAAAGTTGTCTGTCTGCGCCTAAGGATTCACCCTTTCTTCGCATTTCTTCATTAACAAGTGATGAGAAAATAATAAGTGGAATATCCTTTGTAGCATCATCGCTCTTGACAAGTTTCGTCAATCTATGACCATCCATAATAGGCATCTCAATATCAGTAATAATACACTTGATCTTATCAAGCTCATTTCTGTCCTTGCATGCCTTAATATAATCATAAGCAAGCTTACCATTTTCAAAGTGTCTTACATTATTATATCCGGCTTTGTTCAGGGAATCTACAATCAACTTGTTAAGCAGCTGTGAATCCTCAGCAAGAACAATAGGTACCTCATTTCTAGGTCTTGAACCAATATCACCAAGAGCATCCATATTAAGACCGGTATTTGGATTGATATCAGCAACAATCTTCTCGAAGTCAAGAATAATTATAAGCTGATTTTCAAATTTGATGATACCGGTAGAAATACTCTCTTCTGCCTTTGATATTGTGGCATTAGGTTTAATGATATCCGCCCATGAAACTCTGTGTATTCCAACAACCGAATCTACATGGAATGCAATATCCAACTTGTTGAAATTAGTAATAATAAACAGTCCGCCTGGTTTAGAAGCTCCTCTTTGTAAACAGTTCCTAAGATCAATCGCAGTAATCATAGTATCTCTTGGCATGAATATACCTTCAATACTAGGATGTGAATTAGGAACCGGAGTAACTTCCTGATATACAATTATTTCTTTGATTTTTGCAACGTTGATGCCATAGCAATGGTCATCAATTTTAAATTCAAGGACTTCTAACTCATTAGTACCATTTTCAAGCAAGATCTTTGATTCCATTCTCTCACCTCACGAAATTAGAATAGCAGAGTTTTAAGGATTTCAAGGAATATAAATAACAATATACCGATTAAATATTATTTAAATATCCTAATTTAGTATAGCATAATTTACTCAAAATAAATATAAAAAAACTAAAAAGACGGTCATTTGACCGTCTTTTTAGAATTCATTTATAAGTAGTTTATATATTTTCAATTTCGTTTAAATTTATACCTTCAAAACCGAACACTGACTAATCTAAATCCTTTTTCCCTATACATCTTATCTTTTTGGATAAGCCCTCGACCTATTAGTACACATCAGCTGAACACGTTACCGTGCTTACACCTTGTGCCTATCTTACCTCGTACTCTCCAAGGGGTCTTACTGCTTTCGCAGGGATATCTCATCTTGAGGGGGGCTTCACGCTTAGATGCCTTCAGCGTTTATCCCTTCCGGACGTGGCTACCCAGCCTTATGCATCTGGCGATGCAGCTGATACACCAGCGGTCCGTCCATCCCGGTCCTCTCGTACTAAGGACAGCTCCTCTCAGATATCCTACGCCCGCGCCGGATAGGGACCGAACTGTCTCACGACGTTCTGAACCCAGCTCGCGTACCGCTTTAATGGGC
>NZ_FOKR01000043.1 GCF_900112195.1 Butyrivibrio sp. YAB3001 | reverse complement strand
TTCAGAAATACTTAAATTTTTTCTTTGTAGCAACTGTTTATAATTATACCTATATCTACCATCCTGTTCAATATTATGTGCATAAAACAAGGGCGTTTTCACGCCCCTGCCTATTGCACTATCAGTTATTCATCTCTCAGGTCTTAGATTATTCCTATTAAGATTTGGACTTTGCTGCTCCTTCCTCTGATCAACTATCGCCTGGCTTTCTCTTAGCTTTTGCAAAATGCTTGTTTTAGCCTTTTCAGCTATCTCAGGCTTCTTGGTCTTGTCCCACCACTCCTTGAATGTTTTGAAGGCTTTTGAGACTATTTTCCCCAATGTAGTCTTGGGATTTTCAAGTGTTGCGTATCTCATGAATTCCTTCTTCATTTCCGAATTCACTACTGAGTCAACATATTGGTCGACCTTACTTTCGATATCCTGCTTCATTTCTTTAGCCGTATCATCCAAAGCTTCAATCTGTGTCTCCTTCTCCTGGCACTTATCTTCCAGCTTTTCATATTCTTGCTGCTTTAGCCTTAAGTAGAATTCTTTTGAGAAGTCGCTATTCCTTCCTTTTTCCTTTGGCTTTAAGGTTTCATCTCCAAAGATCTCCGGGTGGTCTTTCATCTGATGCTCTACAAAATCGTGCATTAGATCTTGTATTTTTTCTAGTCTCTCCTGATCAAACACTTTTGTTTTTGCCACCTGTTTGCTTAGTCCTCGTTTGTATCCTGTTGCTACCGGAACTCCTACTACGTGCATATGAGGTGAATCCTCATCCAAGTGAGTTACCGCCGATGCGATTTTGAATTCCGGAACTATCTCTTTTACATATTCAAGCTGTTCTCTCAAGAGTGGCTTCATTGCATTCCACTGCTCCCTCGTCTTATCCGCCCAGAATTCCTTATCCCCTACTTGGAGAATTACCTCTGTAGCCACATCATTCTTTTTACTTTCGGATACATACTCCAGATAGTCATGAATCTGTCTGTCACTTCTTTTACCTTTATTGTATTCCGAAAGTGCCTCAGAGAATTCCCTTTCATAAATCTCTTTTACATCATCGAGAATATTTACTTCACTCCCGAGTTCCACTTCGATCATTTCTTCGTTATACTCTTCACTTTGAAATAATCGAAGATTATGCTTGCTCACCGATACTACATCTCTTGTTTTGGTTAGCGAATGTTTCTTACATGAGATGTGAAATGTTACTGTTATCATAAACAAACTCCTTTCGTAAAATTTTTTTGCCGCCGGCAGGCCCCTCGGAGAGCCCCCGGATAATGATGTGTAATGTCATTATCCATAGGGGGTTACCCATAACGACACGTTATGGGGAAGCTCGCTCCGCTCGCCTGCCAAACCATTCATTCCTTTGCTGATTATTACCGGAGCGTGTCACGCTCCCGTTCAAACCATCAAGGGAAATCACCATCTAAAATCCCTGTGCATTCCCACCATATCGAGGTAGTCCTGACGAGCTTTTTCTTTCTCCTCTTCAGTGGGTGCTGTCTTGAACTTTGAATAGATTTCATGCCTTGCTAGTTTTTCCATCTTGTCTTCAAGTTCTTTTTTGATCAGATTAGTATCTTCGTCAAACTCAAAGACCAGTAATCGTACCAGCCTTATAAATAATTCTTGTGATATCTGTACGTTTTTCATTCGTCCCTTTCTTCTAGTCCGCAACAATGCAGTGTCTTTATCTTTTTACAACCTTGCAATCTTAAGAGTGTAACTTCAGATACCTTACATTGTTGCGGTCTTGATTATCATTCGTTCTCTTTCAATATCCAGTACCAGGTATTGTTGATTCTCCTGGCTTTTATCCCAAGTTCATTTTTGGCTATCTCCAGAGTTCTTTTTGATATATCCTCTTCTTTAGCCAGTTCTACTGCCTCGTTACTTGGGATCATATTATGGTCTTCAGCCAATTCTCTCAGAAGAGCTATCGCCTTTTCCTGCTTATTCGCTTTCGGTGCAATTCCTCCGAGAACTTCGTCTGCGGTTATTTCATAATCTCCAATCCACTCGAATCCCTTTTCTGATAATCTGAAAGCCTTTGAATGTCCAAATGCTGCTAAGTTGTTCTTTATTTGGACTATTGCCCTTAGTTCCGGTTCTCCTTCTATCCTTCCTACCAGCAGGACACTTCTTGCTACTGCGTAGAAGTCAATTGATCCCATCCCTCTATAGGCTGCCTTGTTTCCGGAAGCCTTGTTCATGTGTCCGATTAGGATGATTGCACATTTGTACTTCTCCGCCAGAGCTCCCAGCTTCTTAGTCATATCTCTTGCTTCGTTAGCTCTATTCATATCCATTCCGCCTCCGAGATATGCCTGTAGTGGATCCAGAATCAAGAGTTTTGCTCCAGTCCTTATGATTGCCTGTTCAACTCTCTCATCTACCATTGATAGCGATTTATCACTCTCATCTATCACATGGATTTTGGAGCAGTCAGCCCCGGCACCTTCAAGTCTTGGCTTTACTGTATCAGCCAGTCCGTCTTCTGCTGTCTGATATATGATGTTTATTGGTTCCTCACTCTGCAGACCTGTATCTAACGAAATTCCTTTTGATAACTTCGCTGCTGCATTTAGTACAAAAGTTGTTTTTCCATCTCCGGGATCTCCCTGAATGATGGTAAGCTTTCCATATGGTATAAACGGATACCATAGCCAGGAAACTTCTTCAGCTTCTACATCTGACATCTGGATAAGCTTTAATTCTGGTTTGCTTGTTTCCATTTTGATTCCTCCAATCTTACTTTTTTGTTGAACTTGGCCGGAACCCTTGCTATACTTTATTTAATCGAATTTACAAAAGCTCCGGCTTTTCATTCACTCTCTTGTTACCAGCAAGAGAGTTTTTTCATTTTAGACTGCTTCTGGACTAAAGTATCCAATCTCTTCCCATACCTTTCTGTCTGGACAATAGTAGTTGTATTCACTGGAATTCTCTTTCTTCATGGCATATCCAAATTTGAATATCCCCTGCTGGATTCCAATTCTTACGAACTGTGCATCCTTGTGCATTGCCTCGGCAACCTCAGTTATAGGAACATTTCTACCGGTAAATCTTGGTAGTTCTACATATAACTTTTTGTCTTCCATACTTTTCACCTCCCTTCTTTCAAAATACGAATTATCAGTTCGTATTTTGATAATACGTCTTAGTAATTCATTTGTCAACACAAAATATGTATTTGTAATTCGTATTACGTTCTTGCAATTCGTATTACTACATGTTACAATTCACACAAGGAGGTCAGTATGATGAATAATAGATCTGATATTGGAAATAGAATTAAGCAGGCCCGCAAAGCTCAGCACCTCAGTCAGACTGAACTGGCTAACAGGCTAGGCAAAACTATGCGTACCGTACAGAAATATGAAAGCGGTGAAATAGAACCTTCAATAGGTATACTGAATGAGATCGCAAATATTCTTAATATCTCCCCAGCAGAACTAATTGGATATCAGAAGAAGAACATCACTTTAGATACTCTCTCAGATGTCCTCTATGTTCTAAACGAATTAAATAAAAAAGCAGGTCTTCACTTCAATATAGACGTAAATCGCCCACCAAAAACTGAAGAGTGGAGCTGTAGCCTTAAATTCATGGGAAACGATGAGATAGCAGAAAACAACGCAGATCTCTGCCTTTTTCTGGAAAGATACGCAGATGAACGAGAAAGCCTTGAACAAGGCCTATCAAATGAAGATAGATTTAATCACTGGTTTGAAACAGAACTTGCATACTACGCAAATGTAGCATTGCCCGATAAGAAAGGTGATTAAGGGACTATCCCCTTTTTCATAAATTACCTGAGCATCAAAGGAGGTCGATAATACTTGAAATTACCAAACGGATATGGAAGTGTTATGAAAATGTCCGGGAAACGCAGAAAGCCCTATATGGTAAGAGTAACCACCGGATGGACCATTGATCCGGAAAAAGGTACCAAAAAGCAGACGTACAATGTCATAGGATATGCTGAAACCAAGCAGGAAGGATTGCAAATGCTATCAGATTATCATCAGAATCCATTTGATACAAAAGCAGCCAAAATGACATTCACAGACGTATATAATGCCTGGTCTGAAGCAAAGTATCCTACCATCTCTAAATCCAATGTGCATGGGTATACAGCCTCATATAACGTATGTGGCACCCTTTACAACAAAACTTTTAGAGATATAAGGCTGGCAGAGCTTCAGAATGTCATTGATACCTGCGGAAAAAATTATCCTACACTTCGTAAGATCAAAGTCCTTTTCAATCAGCTTTACGATTACGCTCTTAAGAACGATATCTGTAACAAGGACTATTCCGAATTTGTAGATATCCTCAAGTATAAGGATAAAAATCCAAACAAGGTTGAGAGAGATATCTTTTCAAAAGCTGAGATTGACAGGTTATGGGAACTCAAGGATGATCCGTTCTACCAGACAGTACTGATGCTGATTTACAACGGCTGTAGAATATCTGAACTACTGGATTTGGAAAAGAAAAATGTTCATCTTGAAGAACAGTATTTCGATGTGATACTAAGTAAGACTGAAAATGGTATCAGAAAGGTTCCTATAGCAGATAAGGTTCTACCATTCTACAAAGCCTGGTATGAATCCTCTGACTGTGAATACCTTCTTCACACAGATGACAACAAAAAATTCACCTACAGGAACTATAAAGACAGCTACTGGACACCACTAATAGAAAACC
This sequence comes from Butyrivibrio sp. YAB3001, assembly GCF_900112195.1. Lineage (GTDB taxonomy): Bacteria > Bacillota > Clostridia > Lachnospirales > Lachnospiraceae > Butyrivibrio. The sequence continues at coordinate 1,942 of NZ_FOKR01000043.1, read as the reverse complement.
TTGGTATGGAGCACAATCCTCATGATACTAGGCACACCTGCATATCAATGCTGGCGGAAGCTCATGTGGATCCTACAATGATCAAGAAAATCGTAGGACACTCCGGAGCAATGTCTCTGACAGAGAAAGTGTACACACACCTTGATATTCAGTCTCTGGTAGAAGCAATAAATAAAATCTAAGACTTGATAATTTTGCTGTCTACCTGCTGTTTACTCGCTGCTTACGGTACAAAATTTTCTGCGTTTCACCACAACTGAATACAATTGTAGATAAAAGAAAAACCCCAGAAACACTGAGTTTCTGAGGTTTGTAAATTCTTTTTGAATCTCGAAAGATTATCTCTTTGAGAACTGAGGTGCACGACGAGCTTTCTTTAAGCCGTACTTCTTTCTTTCCTTCATACGAGGATCTCTTGTAAGGTATCCAGCCTTCTTAAGTACAGGTCTGTACTCATCTGAATCAGCCTGAAGAAGAGCTCTTGAAATACCATGTCTGATAGCACCAGCCTGACCTGTTGTGCCGCCGCCTCTTACTGTTACAACTACGTCAAACTTATCTGTTGTAGATGTAGCAACGAGTGGCTGTCTAACGATAACCTTAAGTGTTTCAAGTCCGAAATAGTCATCGATAGATCTCTTGTTGATTGTAATATTTCCATTTCCGGATACAAGGTATACTCTAGCGATTGATTTCTTTCTTCTACCTGTTCCGTAGTAATTAGCTGACTTTGCCATTTTATGATCTCCTTTCAACTACCCGATTAAAATGTTAAAACTTCAGGCTTCTGAGCTGCATGTGGGTGCTCAGCTCCTGCGTATACATGGAGTTTTGTGTACATTTCTCTGCCAAGGGATCCCTTAGGAAGCATTCCCTTTACAGCGTGCTCGATAACTCTCTCGGGCTTGTCCTGGAGCATCTGACGAAGTGAGAATTCCTTGTGATGTCCAACATAATCTGTGTGATGCCAATACATTTTCTGATCAAGCTTCTTACCAGAAACCTTAATCTTCTCAGCATTGATTACGATTACGTAATCTCCTGTGTCAATGTTAGGTGTATAGATTGGCTTGTTCTTTCCTCTAAGTACGTTTGCAACGTTAGAAGCGAGACGACCAAGTGTCATATCTGTAGCATCAACTACATACCACTTCTTCTCAACTGTAGTTGCACTAGGCATATAAGTATTCATTGTGTTTCCTCCAGTAAATAATTGCTTAATTGTTCCCTGTGAAAACCCTTCACCTGATTTCCACTTTTATACGATGTACATATTGAAGCTTACCGGGACAACAATATGACATTAACAGTATAATGGCTTACGCCAGAATGTGCAAGCGGATAAACCGTCACACAGTAAAATATTATATGATTAATCCATTAATTTTGTCAACTATATTTTCATTTATTTCAGGCAACGACACCAAAGCCAAGAATAGTAAATCTCTTATTTTCCATGCCTTCAGCCATCTTTATTTCTATTGAATGTGACTCTGTCTTTTCATTATTAAATATAATTACTGCATTGCAATGAGTCCAGCCTACTTTTAGTGGATCTGCTTCCATGACAAGCTTTCCATCCACAAAGACCTGAGCAGTGCCAAATGCCGGATTTCCTGAATCTTTGAAAAGAAGAAGCAACTTACTGCATGTTATATTCATCTTAAAGCTTCCAACACCGGTTGACTTCTCGCTGTGATACCAGTTATACGGAAATTCAGGAACAGGAACAATCTCTTTATCCATCTCTACCATCTGAAGTTCCTTATCTATTCCGTCAAAAGAACCTGTCTCAACTCCGGATATACGATATTTGCTTTTCATTTTTATCATATCACGGGCATCTATCAGTTCAACATTTTCAAAGTCTTTTCCAATAACAGGCAAAATGCTCTCAATTGGCTTTTCTTCAGATGAAATGTCACTTATATGTCCATTCACT
>NZ_FOKR01000051.1 GCF_900112195.1 Butyrivibrio sp. YAB3001 | reverse complement strand
TAGAAAGGGGTATGGAAATGTTTTCAAAAGAACTTCAAATCCTTGATCGTAATACCGTAAAATACATGATTGATGAACTTCAGGAAGAGCTTGATTCCACTAAGGAAGAGCTTGATTCTACTAAGGAGGAACTTGATACTACTAAGGAAGAGCTTGATACTACTAAGGAAGAGCTTGATACTGCATACACGACAATTGCCAACAAAGACAAATCTATTGCTGATAAAGACAAAGCCCTCGCCGATAAAGACAATACCATCTCTACCAATGAAAAAATTATCGCCCAGCTCACAGCTGAACTCGAAGCATACAAAAAGCAAACATAATAATAATTGAATATTTAAAAGTAAAAGAGCATGCCCTAGATACAATTTCTCTAGAGCATGCTCTTTAGTCTTCAACGTCTTTTATGTAAAAGGTAACACAGTCCTAAATTCCCTCCAAAACACTTGCTATTCACAACATTCCTCATTTTTTGATTGACTCAACCAGAATACAATGTTTTAGCCAGATCATAAACCACTTTCTTCTGGCTCATCGTGAGGTTCTTGTAATAGTAAGCAAGCTCATCAAGCTGCTTGTTATCATCTCTTACCTTCTGAAGCTCCGACGCTTTTTCACAGGAATCGCCATATACAATACCACCATCATTGCTATTCCCATTATTATCTCCAATAGACGTCTGCTTGCTATAAGTAAGATTATCTTCATTAATCAGCTTGGATAACAACATATCCGCACTAATATCATAATACTTGGCAAGCGCATAGAGCTTATCCGCAGAAGGCACTATCCTCCCCGTTTCATATGCAGAATACGTGCCGCTTTTTACTCTTATCAGCTTCGCTATATCTTAGTCACTGTTCACTCGCTTTCAGCTCGCTTCAGTAACTAATTCGCGCATTCATTCCAATTCGCCTGCGGCGAGGAATGCGCTCACTACTGAATCATATTCTCACGAAATGCGCAGCATAGTGCGCATTTCTGTCTGATCATTAACATATCCTTCTCATATTTCCCAGCATCCTTCCGAAACTGCCTCAGCATCTCCTGAAGCGTCATATTTCCTTGTTCAATAGTTTTTCTTTGCATATGATAAATACCTCACTACACACGCACCAAAATATGAATTTACTAATAAAAAAATTTAAACATTAAGAAAACATTAAGAATTTTCGACGGTAAATCTTAAGAATTTTATGATAACCTAGATTTGTTGCTCATTTCTGAGCCATCAAAAATATCTGTTACTTCTATATTTCCGGCTGCTATGCCTTTAATCGGCAAGTATTTGTGAGTGGCAAACTATTTTTCATTTGTCGAAAACCGCTTCCCGTTTTTTTCTCAAATCACAAAAAACTTACCACTTGCACAGCCTAACAAATCCACAACAGTAACAACAGAAAGGAATTAATTAATGACAAATAATTTATTAAAACAATTCTTTCCGGTTCTAAAGACCGAAAAAGAAATCCTGGCAGAAATCTGCTCAAAACCAGAACTTTTTGTTCTCTTCACTTCCTGGACTGAATATCAGCAAAAAGAATTCCTGCAAATCTGCACAGGAGCAAAAGGAATAAAAATGCTCTACGACCCTTATTTTA
>NZ_FOKR01000012.1 GCF_900112195.1 Butyrivibrio sp. YAB3001 | reverse complement strand
GTCCTGAGATTTGGCTTCTCCATTGCAAGTATTGCCGATGCCAGTCAGACATGTAACAACCTGTCCAAAGTCCTTTCAATGGAAGATGCCAGCGCAGTGGCCTCGGCCCTTCATGAGTATGTATCCTTTTGAGCAGTCGAATGAGATATTTAATTGTAAAGGTTCAAAGGCTATGTACTTCGGTTCATAGCCTTGTTTCAATAAATCAGGATTGACTTACTGAAACAAGCCTACGAAAATGAGCTGCAACTCCGGCAGGAATGTGATGCTTCTGAACTGACTGCGCCGTGCAGGAGGAGAAATCTCCGAAAACAATTCGCTGAAACCTCCTCCCATAATTCGCCGTTTGACACTGTATCTTGGACGACAATGCAAATGAACATGTGGATTTGGATTATCATCCTTGTAGAAGTTATTCAAAAGGCATGTCCAGTTACATAAATCTGCTCCAAGTGTAGTCTTTAAGCAGGATTCTACCCTTTGAATAATAGATTGGAAATCAGTCCACTCCGCAACACTAAGCTCTGATAATGTGCCTGCATGTCTCTTCAGTACAATAATACATCTTCCAACATAGTCCTGCTTATCAGCAAGATACACCGCCCAATGCTCATCTTCAAACAATATGTATTTTTTATCTTCATCAGATAGATTACACCATTCACAGGCACTCATATAACATCCCCAGTACTTTTAATCACCATCGCTTCATATTCTTTTGAAACTTGCTTGTGTAGGTCTCTTTTAACTCCTCTGCAGATATTCCGTAGCAAAGAAGAACATCATTGTAGTACATCAATACATCCGCAAGCTCTTCTATCAGATGCTCACGTTCCGGGTTATCTGCATTAGAAGCCTCAGGCCCGTACTTCTTCACAATATCTATCACTTCACCAACTTCACCAATCATCCATAAAAGCTTATTCTTTCCTACTTCAGGAGAAATCCCCTCCCATTTATCCTTGTACTTCTCCTGTAAAGCTCTCTGCATATCAAGCATTTCATTTATACCAAAATCTGACATTGTTCTACTCATGACTTCCTCACTATGTTTTATATATTATTATCTTTGTGAAGCGTAGGCACAAACAATCTTAATGCGTCCATTCTGTCTCTGCCACTGATAATTGCTAATAATTCACGCGTACATAGCTCTTTTGCCTTCTCGACATAAGCTGCCACAATATCCCACGTAAGTACTTCCAGATCATTTAGATTACACTCTGGGGCTTGCAATTGTTTTTCAAAACTCTCTGCCATGCTCTTCAAGCGTACTGTGTTAACATCTATATCAGGAATGTTTACCACTTTAATAGCCTCATTAGAAACTTGATACTGAGTTATCAATAGGTGATTAAGCCTCCAATAGTCTCTATACACAGCTTGAATCTTTTCAGCTTTTACATCCTTAGGCAAATGCCTGATATGATTCTCGCAAACATCATGAAACCATAGTGCATCCATTAAAAGATGGCAACAATAGCCTTTGTAATAATCCTCTTTCATTTCAGCAGAGTGCTCATCAGCATATGTGTTCCAATTGAACCCCTTCATAGCAACATCTTCACGAACATCCATATAATGTAATTTACAGTAGCTTCCGTCTTCCTTATTCCCTGTGTCTGGAGCAAGTACTGCCCCTATCAAAAACATATTTAATTCAGTTATCCCCAGTTCTTTTGCCACAAGGCGAGAAACTATGTAGTGAATCATTGATGATGCCATTTTCCCGCTACTCCCTATCGTATTAAAATTTCAAAGCCGCTATTATTTCTTCTCCATCCATATCCCCAGTCTCTACGAAGTCGAATGATTCATAAATCGCTTTTGCAACCGTATTTTCCGGCTCATATGAAAGCCAGCAGTATTCTGCCTTGCCACAAGGAAATGTCTTAATAAACTCAATGGCAAGTTCTATTGCTTTTCTGCCATAACCCTTTTTCTGATATCTCTTGTCTATCATAAGGCGCCATAAATTATAGTTGTGGTCAGCTATCTTAGGCGCATCATCCCAATAGTCATCTTTGTCATATCCAATCATAACAAATCCTACTAGAACATCGTCATCATAGATGCCAAAAGGAAAAGCATATCCATTATTTGTGATAGTGGTATAAGCCTCAATAATACTTACATCATTTGCTGCTACAAATTTTCTTTGGCTTTCATCAACAGAAAGTTTTAATATATCCCATACGTTTTTTCAATTAACCTTCTCCAGTCTTAACATATATTGGTCTCCATAATCATTCGCTTGTTAAGTGTAAATAACTTTCCTTAACGCAGGTCCGCAATACTCATGCGGACAAACCTTAAATCCCTGCTTTACATAGAATTCTTCTTTACCTTTTGCTGCCAATAGTTGAACGCTTATTCTTGCTCCTTTTGGTGCGTCTTTTTGAATACGTTCAACCAGTCTATTAATCACTGTAGAACCAATTTTATTCCCTTGGTATTCAGGTCTTACTACCACATCCACAATAGTGTAGTACATACCATCGCCAACTGCTCTAGCCATAGCTACGGGCCGCTCCTCATCCTTAGCAAGCACAAAATATGCACTACTATTTATCGCTTTCTCAGCCTGTTCCGGACAAAAGTTATTCCACTCAACTGATTTACGAAGTTCAAAATATGTGTCTAAATCAGGTATAGTTTCACTATATGTTATATCCATTTTTATTTACTCCCAACCAAATAACTATATATAAAGAAAAGCGGGTGTCTTACCCGCTATTTGGTGGACCCAGGTCGCGCGCGGCCAGTCCAAAATATGCATTTTTATGAGTATGCTTCTCATACATCTTCAAGAACAAAATTGATGCTGGCACCGCTTCTGTTGAAAACCTATAAGGTTTTCTTTCGATGTAACTATAATACGTGTGTGTAGAGCTATATGTCAATTAGTTTCCTAAATTACTCTCACCAACATTATACTTTCCCACACTTTAAAACCTCTTGCTCGTATATTTCATCCCATTCATCATCAAGGTTCCAATCATCATCCAGAGGAAGATCTTCGATTCTTACAGCGTTTTTGTGTAATAATTCTCTGTTCTCTTTAAGAAACTCCTTATAATCTTCAACAGATCTAATATTAGCCATAGAATCCTCCTTTCTGGATACTCATGAAGAATAAACAATGATTTTGAAAGCTATTGTTTTTTATTTTTACACATAACCAGAAACAGCTTCCAGAGAAACTCTGGAAGCTGCATAAAATCTAGGTTTGTTAAGATTACTCAACGATTGTAGCAACCTTACCTGATCCAACTGTACGTCCACCCTCACGGATAGCGAACTTAAGACCCTGCTCCATAGCGATTGGGTGAATAAGTTCGATAGACATTGTTACGTGGTCACCAGGCATGCACATCTCAACACCATCTGGAAGGTTGCAGACACCTGTAACGTCAGTAGTTCTGAAATAGAACTGAGGTCTGTAGTTTGTGAAGAAAGGTGTATGACGGCCACCTTCATCCTTTGTAAGAACGTAAACCTCTGCAGTGAACTTTGTGTGGCATGTTACTGTGCCAGGCTTTGTAACAACCTGACCTCTCTGGATGCCTTCACGATCAACACCACGGAGAAGAAGTCCTACGTTATCACCAGCTTCGCAGAAGTCCATAGTCTTTCTGAACATCTCGATACCAGTTACAACTGACTTAGAAGTCTCTTCCTTGATACCAACGATTTCGATTTCGTCGTTGAGGTTAAGGTGACCTCTCTCTACTCTACCAGTAGCAACTGTTCCACGACCTGTGATTGTGAATACATCCTCAACAGGCATAAGGAAAGGCTTATCTGTCTCACGAGTAGGTTCAGGAATATACTCATCAACTGTGTTCATGAGTTCCATGATCTTGTCACCCCACTCACTCTTAGGATCCTCAAGAGCCTTAAGAGCAGAACCACGGATGATAGGTGTATCATCTCCAGGGAACTCATACTCTGTAAGAAGGTCTCTGATTTCCATCTCAACGAGGTCAAGAAGTTCAGGATCATCAACCATATCACACTTGTTCATGAATACGATGATGTAAGGAACACCAACCTGACGAGCAAGAAGAACGTGCTCCTTAGTCTGAGCCATAACACCATCAGTAGCAGCAACAACAAGGATAGAACCATCCATCTGTGCAGCACCTGTGATCATGTTCTTAACGTAGTCAGCGTGACCTGGGCAGTCAACGTGAGCATAATGTCTGTGCTCTGTCTCGTACTCGATGTGAGCAGAGTTAATTGTGATTCCTCTTTCCTTCTCTTCAGGAGCCTTATCGATCTGATCGAATGCTACTGCAGGGCTGAATCCTCTATCAGCAAGTACTGCTGTGATAGCAGCTGTAAGAGTTGTCTTACCATGGTCAACGTGACCGATAGTACCAATGTTAACGTGTGGTTTGCTTCTGTCAAACTTAGCTTTTGCCATTTCTAAATATCCTCCTTAAGTTGAAATGTTAAACAACATTTTCATACATAAATTAACCGACTATATCGATTATATTAAATATTAGCCGCTAAATCAAGCAAAAACTCGATTTAGCAGGCTTCTATTTAGCATTTATCAGTTGCCCTTATTTGAAAGGACTTTATCCTGAACATTCTTAGGTACTGGAGCATACTTCTCAAAGAACATTGAGTAGTTACCACGACCCTGTGTTCTAGAACGAAGGTCTGTAGCATATCCAAACATCTCAGCAAGCGGAACATGTGCTCTAACAATCTTTCCACCACCAAGATCATCCATACCTTCAACCTGACCACGGCGAGAGTTAACGTCACCGATAACATCGCCCATGTATTCCTCAGGCATTGTTACTTCTACTTTCATGATAGGCTCAAGAAGAACAGGTGAACCCTTCTGCATAGCATCCTTAAATGCCATGGAACCAGCAATATGGAATGCCATTTCAGATGAGTCAACTTCATGATATGAACCATCATAAACTGTTGCATGAACACCAACAACCGGATATCCACCAAGAGTACCAGCCTTCATAGCTTCTTCGATACCTTCGCTGATAGGCTGAATGAATTCCTTAGGAATAGCACCACCAACAACTTCGCTATCAAACTGATAAAGGTTATCACCGTTAGCATCCATAGGCTCAAAGCGAACTTTACAGTGACCGTACTGACCACGTCCACCAGACTGCTTTGCATACTTAGATTCAACGTCTACAGCCTTTGTAAGAGCTTCTCTATATGCAACCTGAGGAGCACCAACGTTAGCTTCAACCTTATACTCTCTAAGAAGTCGATCAACAATGATATCAAGGTGTAACTCACCCATACCAGCGATGATTGTCTGACCTGTTTCAGGATTTGTATGAGCTCTGAAAGTAGGATCTTCTTCAGCAAGCTTCATAAGAGCTTCATCAAGCTTCTGCTGACCAGCCTTAGTCTTAGGCTCGATAGCAAGCTCGATAACTGGATCAGGGAACTCCATAGACTCAAGAATAACTGGATTCTTTTCATCACAAAGAGTATCACCTGTAACAGTATTCTTAAGACCAACTGCAGCTGCGATATCACCTGAGTATACTTTCTCAAGGTCGGTACGCTTATTAGCATGCATCTGAAGGATACGTCCAAGACGTTCCTTAGAATCCTTAGTACTGTTAAGCACATAAGAACCTGAATTTGCAGTACCACGATATACACGGAAGAATGCAAGCTTTCCTACGAAAGGATCACTAACAATCTTAAATGCAAGTGCTGCAAATGGACCATCATCTGTTGACTCAACTTCAATTTCATTTCCATCCATATCAGTACCCTTACATGCAGGGATATCAACAGGAGATGGCATAAATTCGATAATAGCATCGATAAGCTTCTGAATACCTCTGTTTCTGTGAGCAGAACCACAGCATACAGGGAATGCCTTACATTCGCAAGTTGCCTTACGAAGTGCGGCCTTAAGAGCTTCAATAGAAGGCTCTTCACCTTCAAGATACTGCATCATAAGATCTTCATCAAGATCACAGATTTTTTCTACAAGCTCTGAATGATAAAGTTCAGCATCATCCTTAAGATCAGCTGGAATCTCACCAATTGTAACATCCTCACCCTTATCATCATTATAAATATAAGCCTGCATTTCAAACAGATCAATGATACCCTGGAACTGATCCTCAGCTCCGATAGGAATCTCGATCATGATAGCATTTTTCTTAAGTCTATTACGAATCTGTTCAACAGCTCCGAAATAGTTTGCTCCAATGATATCCATCTTATTGATGAATGCCATACGAGGAACATTAAATCCGTCAGCCTGACGCCATACGTTTTCAGACTGTGGCTCAACGCCTTCCTTAGCACTGAATACACCTACTGCACCATCAAGTACACGAAGTGAACGCTCAACTTCAACAGTAAAGTCAACGTGACCAGGTGTATCAATAATATTGATACGATGCTCAAGTGCACCTGGCTTAACCTTACCATTCTGCTGAAGTGTCCAGTGACATGTTGTAGCTGCGGATGTGATAGTGATACCTCTTTCCTGCTCCTGAGCCATGTAGTCCATGGTAGCAGTACCTTCATAGGTCTCACCAATCTTATAGTTTACACCGGTATAGTAAAGAATACGCTCTGTAAGTGTAGTCTTACCAGCATCAATATGTGCCATGATACCGATATTTCTGGTTCTCTCCAATGGGTATTGTCTATCAGCCAAAGGTTTTTCCTCCTAAATAATTTCAAACCCGATTCTCTGCATTACAGATTAGAATCTGTAATGTGAGAATGCCTTGTTTGCTTCTGCCATCTTGTGCATATCTTCTTTTCTCTTTACAGCTGCACCAGTGTTATTGTATGCATCCATAATCTCTGAAGCGAGACGATCTACCATTGTCTTCTCACCTCTAGCACGTGAAAAGTTAACAAGCCAGCGAAGTGCAAGTGCCTGACGTCTGTCTGGTCTTACCTCGATTGGAACCTGGTATGTAGCACCACCGATACGTCTAGCCTTTACCTCGAGAGCAGGCATGATATTATTCATAGCTCCCTCGAATATTTCAAGAGCAGGCTTACCAGCCTTCTCCTCTACCTGTGCGAATGCACCATATACGATTTTCTGAGCAACACCCTTCTTGCCATCAAGCATAACAGTATTGACAAGCTTTGTTACAACCTTGTTATCGTATAAAGGATCCGCTAATACGTCACGTTTTACAATATGTCCTTTACGCGGCACGGTTCTTCCCTCCTTTAGAATTGCAATGATCATAAATTAAGTCACTGCTTACTATAATCATCGGTACTCACTAATTTAGTGTTCGTGCGGTTTTCTTACTTAGAAAAATAATACCTCCCACAAAATGGGCATCTTACTTAATACTATATAAAAGAATCCCAACACTTATAAAATTAGATTTGTTTAGTTAATGAATTACTTAGACGCCTTTGGTCTCTTAGCGCCATACTTGGAACGAGCCTGTTTTCTGTTGGCTACACCTGCTGTATCAAGAGTACCTCTGATGATATGGTATCTTGTACCAGGTAAATCCTTAACTCTTCCGCCACGGATAAGAACAACACTATGCTCCTGAAGGTTGTGTCCCTCACCAGGAATGTAGCTTGTTACTTCAATACCGTTAGAAAGACGAACTCTGGCGATCTTTCTAAGAGCTGAGTTAGGCTTTTTAGGGGTAGCTGTCTTTACTGCTGTGCAGACACCACGCTTCTGAGGAGAAGCTGTTGCAGTAGCCTTCTTATGTAAAGAATTGAAGCCCTTCTGCAATGCAGGTGCTGTAGACTTCTTAACAGATGTCTGACGACCCTTTCTAACTAACTGGTTAAATGTTGGCATTCTATTTACCTCCTATTTTGATATATGCATACAACAAAGGGGCAAAACTTCACCCCTTTGTCCATACACGCAATTATGAATTATAAATACTATATTTCAGGTTGTCAACTATATTTTTATATAATAACCTGTCAAAAAAATTAAATTTATCTAAAACAATCAATTGGCTCAAGCTTCACTGTCGCCTGATGCAAAATCGATATCGTCAAAATCATCATCAAGGAAGTCATCATCAAAATCTCTTCTTCTCTTTTTAAGAATCAATTTCTCCGGATCCTTGAAATTTGCATCTGTGTTAAGTGTTGTATTTCTATAACGCTTCATGCCTGTTCCGGCAGGAATCAACTTACCAATAATAACGTTTTCTTTAAGTCCGATAAGTGGATCTACCTTACCCTTGATTGCAGCATCTGTAAGAACCTTAGTTGTTTCCTGGAAGGAAGCTGCTGAAAGGAAGGAATTTGTAGCAAGTGCTGCTTTTGTAATTCCAAGAATTACCTGTTTTCCTTCTGCAGGCTTTTTGCCTTCTGAAATCAGTGCTTCATTGCTATCTTCAAAATCAAGTACATCAACAAGTGTTCCAGGTAAGAACTCTGTATCACCTGTTTCGTCGATTCTTACTTTCTTAAGCATCTGACGTACAATCACTTCGATATGCTTATCACAGATATCAACACCCTGTAAACGATATACTCTCTGAACTTCTCTCAAAAGATAATCCTGAACTGCACGAATTCCTTTTATTTTAAGAAGATCATGAGGATTTACAGAACCTTCTGTTAATTCGTCACCTGCTTCAATTGTAATGCCATCCTGTACTTTTATTCTTGATCCATAAGGAATCAAATATGCCTTTGATTCACCGGTCTCATCGTTAGTAACAATGACTTCACGTTTTTTCTTTGTATCCCTGATTTCAACCTTACCATCAAGCTCAGAGATAATAGCTAGTCCCTTTGGCTTTCTGGCTTCGAAAAGTTCTTCTACTCTAGGAAGACCCTGTGTAATATCACCACCGGCAACACCACCAGTATGGAACGTTCTCATTGTAAGCTGTGTACCAGGTTCACCGATTGACTGAGCTGCAATAATACCAACTGCCTCACCAACCTGTACTGCCTCGCCGGTAGCCATGTTGGCACCATAGCACTTAGCACAAATACCATTGTGTGAACGGCATGTTAATATTGTACGAATCTTTACAGCTTCAATAGGCTGTCCCTTTGAGTTAACACCAACGGAAAGGATTTTTTCAGCACGGGATGGAGTGATCATATGATTACGCTTCACAAGAACATTACCATCCTTATCTTTAATAGTCTCACAAGAATATCTTCCTGTAATTCTATCTTTCAAAGGCTCGATTGTTTCCTTACCATCCATAAATGCCTTAACTGTCATTCCAGGTATTACTTCTTTATCAGCACAGCAATCAACGTCACGGATAATAAGTTCCTGTGAAACATCAACCATTCGACGAGTCAGATATCCTGAATCGGCTGTACGAAGAGCAGTATCTGACAAACCTTTACGAGCACCATGAGCTGACATGAAATATTCCAAAACGTCAAGACCTTCACGGAAGTTTGACTTAATAGGAAGTTCGATTGTTCTACCTGTTGTATCCGCCATAAGTCCACGCATACCTGCAAGCTGCTTGATCTGCTGGTTACTACCACGGGCACCAGAGTCTGCCATCATATAAATATTATTATACTTATCGAGACCAGCAAGAAGTTCATCAGTAAGCTTCTTATCTGTCTCCATCCATGTGTCAACAACTGCACGATATCTTTCTTCGTCAGTTATAAGTCCACGACGGAAGTTTGCTGAAATCTTATCAACTGTTGCCTGTGCTTCATCAAGCATCTGTTGTTTCTGCTTAGGCACTGTCATATCTGCGATAGAAACAGTCATAGCAGCACGTGTTGAATAGTGATAACCTGTTGCCTTGATCTTATCAAGAACCTCTGCAGTTGCAAATGTTCCATGAGTATTGATCATCTTTGTAACAATATTCTTAAGCTGTTTCTTGCCAACCATAAAGTCAACTTCAAGCTTAAAGAAGTTTTCAGGTACACTTCTGTCAACAAAGCCAAGATCCTGTGGAATTATCTCATTAAAGAGGAATCTTCCAAGGGTTGATTCAACAAGACCTGATGTAGTATTTCCCTCAGCATCTGTTTTATCCATTCTAATCTTTATTCTTGTCTGAAGAGTAAGATATCCATTTTCATAAGCAAGAATTGCTTCATCTACATTCTTGAAGAATTTGCCTTCTCCAAGTGCCCCTGGTCTTTCCTGTGTAAGATAGTAAATGCCAAGAACCATATCCTGTGTAGGAACGTTAACAGGTCCACCATCAGATGGCTTTAACAGGTTGTTAGGTGAAAGCATAAGGAATCTACACTCTGCCTGTGCCTCAACTGACAATGGAAGATGAACAGCCATCTGGTCACCATCAAAGTCCGCATTGAATGGTGTACATGCAAGAGGATGAAGCTTAATAGCTTTACCTTCTACAAGAATTGGCTCAAACGCCTGAATACCAAGTCTATGAAGTGTGGGGGCACGGTTAAGCATTACAGGATGCTCTTTAATTACATCTTCGAGTACATCCCAAACCTGCTCATCAAGACGCTCCACTAACTTTTTAGCATTTTTAATATTCTGTGATATTCCTCTGGAAACAAGCTCCTTCATTACAAAAGGTTTGAACAATTCAATAGCCATTTCCTTTGGAAGTCCGCACTGATATATCTTAAGTTCAGGTCCAACGACGATAACTGAACGTCCTGAGTAGTCAACACGCTTACCCAAAAGGTTCTGACGGAAACGTCCAGATTTACCTTTCAACATATCAGACAATGACTTAAGAGCTCTGTTACCAGGTCCGGTTACAGGTCTTCCTCTTCTACCATTATCTATAAGCGCATCTACTGCTTCCTGAAGCATTCTCTTTTCGTTTCTTACGATGATATCAGGTGCTCCTAAATCAAGCAGTCTCTTAAGTCTGTTATTTCTGTTAATAATTCTTCTATAAAGATCATTTAAATCTGAAGTGGCAAATCTACCACCATCAAGCTGAACCATAGGACGAAGATCCGGTGGAATTACAGGTATGCAATCCATTATCATCCAAGCAGGATTGTTTCCGGACTCTCTGAATGCTTCCACAACTTCAAGACGCTTAATAATTCTTGCTCTCTTCTGTCCGCTTGATGTATCAAGACCTTCTTTTAATTCTTTGTATTCTTCTTCAAGATTTATTGCAAGCAAAAGTTCTTTTATTGATTCAGCACCCATGCCTGCGCGGAACTTTCCGCCCCATTCTTCTCTGGCATCCTGATATTCTTTCTCTGAAAGAACCTGCTTGTATTCAAGTGATGTGTCACCTGGATCAAGTACAATATATGAGGCAAAATAAAGAACCTTCTCAAGTACACGAGGAGAAAGATCCAATATAAGTCCCATACGGCTAGGAATTCCCTTAAAATACCAAATATGTGAAACAGGAGCAGCAAGCTCAATGTATCCCATTCTTTCACGACGTACGCTGCTCTTTGTGATTTCAACACCACATCTGTCGCATACAACGCCCTTGTATCTTATCTTCTTGTACTTACCGCAATGACATTCCCAATCCTTAGTAGGTCCAAAGATTTTTTCACAAAACAATCCGTCTCTCTCAGGCTTTAATGTTCTGTAATTGATTGTCTCTGGCTTTGTAACTTCTCCACTATGAGGATCGTTATCATTTCTGTGAGCCCAACTTCTAATCTTCTCAGGTGATGCAAGTCCAATCTTAATTGAATCAAAAGTCATAGGCTGATAAGTCTGCTGAAGTCCGCTTTCTTTGCCATTTGACGCTTCATTTATTGCTTTATTCATTGTTGAATCAGACATTCGTAACCTCTTTTCTGTATGTTAATCGTGAGTTTAAGTTACAGTAATCTGCTTGACCGGCTTTATTACCGGCCAAACAGCATCTTCCGATTACTCGTCATCAGATGAATCAAAATCATCAAAAGAATCTTCTGATTCAAAATCATCTGTATCTTCAGCCTCAGCTACAAAATCACCACTATCTTCATCATAGTGCTGCTTTGAGTATCCATTTGCCTCAAACTGCTCCTGGCTGTAATCACGACCTGCATTATCGCCTTCCATCTCAACGCGATAATCAGAATCTGTATAATCAACACTCTCCATAATTTCAACTTCTGTGTTATCCTCACGAAGAACTTTGATATCAAGTCCCAGTGACTGTAATTCTTTCAAAAGAACTTTGAATGATTCAGGAACACCAGGTTCAGGAATGTTATCTCCCTTAATGATAGCTTCATAAGTCTTAACACGTCCTACAACATCGTCGGACTTAACAGTAAGAATTTCCTGAAGAGTATAAGCTGCACCATACGCCTCAAGAGCCCAAACTTCCATTTCTCCGAAACGCTGTCCACCAAACTGAGCTTTACCACCCAATGGCTGCTGTGTTACGAGTGAGTAAGGACCAGTTGAACGAGCATGGATCTTATCATCAACCAAGTGATGCAGTTTCAGATAGTGCATGTGTCCAATTGTAGTAGGACTGTCAAACTGCTGACCTGTTCGACCATCACGAAGCTGTACCTTACCATCTGATCTGATCGGCACACCCTTCCAAAGCTCTCTGTGGTCTCTGTTCTCATACAGATATTCCATAATCTCAGGATGTACTAAATCTTTATATTTCTCTTCAAACTCATCCCATGTACTATTTACATAATCATTAGCAAGTTCAAGAGTATCCTGAATATCTATTTCGTTTGCTCCATCAAAGATAGGAGTTGCTATATTAAATCCAAGTGCCTTTGCAGCAAGTGAAAGGTGAATCTCAAGGACCTGTCCAATGTTCATACGAGAAGGCACGCCCAAAGGATTAAGCACGATGTCAAGCGGTCTACCATTTGGAAGATAAGGCATATCTTCTATAGGAAGGACACGAGAAACGACACCCTTGTTACCATGACGACCAGCCATCTTATCACCAACAGAAATTTTTCTCTTCTGTGCGATATAGATACGAACTGCCTGATTTACACCAGGTGAAAGCTCATCGCCATTATCTCTTGTAAATACTTTCGCATCTACAACAATTCCATATTCACCATGAGGTACTTTAAGTGAAGTATCTCTAACTTCTCTTGCTTTTTCTCCAAAGATTGCTCTAAGAAGTCTTTCCTCTGCAGTAAGCTCTGTTTCTCCCTTAGGAGTTACTTTACCTACAAGGATATCACCTGCGCGAACCTCTGCACCGATACGGATGATTCCACGATCATCAAGATCTTTAAGAGCTTCATCACCCACACCTGGAACATCACGAGTTATCTCTTCCGGTCCGAGTTTTGTCTCACGAGCCTCTGCTTCATATTCTTCAATATGAACTGATGTAAATACATCATCACGAACAAGTCTCTCTGAAAGAAGAACAGCATCCTCGTAGTTATAACCTTCCCAAGTCATAAATCCGATAAGAGGGTTTTTACCAAGTCCAAGTTCACCCTGTGAAGTAGAAGGACCATCAGCAATAACCTGACCAGCTTCAACATGGTCTCCCTTGAAAACGATAGGTCTCTGATTATAACAGTTACTCTGGTTTGATCTCTGGAATTTGATAAGATGGAATTCTTCCTTCTCACCGTCATCATATGTCATCTGAATAAGCTTACTATCTACAAAATCAATAGTTCCAGCTTTTCTTGCAACAACACAGACACCTGAGTCAACTGCAGCCTTTTTCTCCATACCTGTTCCAACTGCAGGAGCTTCTGTAATAAGAAGAGGCACTGCCTGACGCTGCATGTTTGATCCCATCAGCGCACGGTTAGCATCATCATTTTCCAAGAAAGGAATAAGTGCAGTAGCTACAGAGAATACCATTCTAGGAGATACATCCATGTATTCAAAAGCAGTCTTTGGATACTCGGATGTTTCCTCTCTGTAACGACCAGAAACAGAATTCTTCTTGAAATGTCCCTCTTCGTCAAGTGGTGTATTAGCCTGAGCTACATGATAATTATCTTCTTCATCAGCAGTAAGGTATTCAACCTCGTCTGTAACGATAGGATTAGCAGGATCAGTTCTATCAACAATACGATATGGTGCCTCAACAAATCCATAATCATTAACTCTCGCATAGCTAGCCAGAGAGTTGATAAGTCCAATGTTAGGACCTTCAGGAGTCTCAATAGGGCACATACGTCCATAGTGAGTATAGTGTACGTCTCGAACCTCGAATCCGGCTCTATCTCTTGAAAGACCACCAGGACCAAGAGCAGAAAGACGTCTCTTATGAGTAATCTCACTAAGTGGGTTATTCTGATCCATAAACTGTGACAGCTGTGAAGAACCAAAGAATTCTTTTACTGCAGCCTGTACAGGTTTAATATTTATTAGTGTCTGAGGTGAAACTTCCTCAGTATCATGTGTTGTCATTCTCTCACGAACAACTCTTTCAAGTCTTGAAAGACCTATACGATACTGGTTCTGAAGAAGTTCGCCCACGCAACGAATACGTCTGTTTCCCAAGTGGTCAATATCATCATCATTACCAATTCCATACTCAAGATGAATATTGTAGTTAATAGAAGCGATGATATCTTCTTTTGTTATATGCTTAGGAATAAGTTCGTGTACTCTCTTCTTGATTGTCTCAGCAAGACCTTCAGGATCATTCTTTGCAGTGTACTCATCAAGAATTTCTTTCAATACAGGGTAATAAACATCCTCGTTAATTCCAAGTTCAACAGGATCACAGTCAATAAAGCTTGTTATATCAACCATCATATTAGAAAGAACCTTAACATTTCTTTCTTCTTCCTGTAAGAAAACATAAGGAATAGCTGCATTCTGAATTTCTGTAGCAAGTGCACGGTCAACTCTTGTTCCTGCAGAAGCAATCATCTCTCCTGTTGTCTCATCAACAACATCCTCAGCGAGAACATGTCCGTTAATACGATTCTTAAAATGCAATTTCTTATTAAATTTGTATCTACCAACCTTGGCAAGATCATATCTTCTTGAATCAAAGAACATCGCATTGATAAGGCTCTCTGCGCTTTCAACGCTAAGAGGCTCACCAGGACGAATCTTTCTATAAAGCTCCAAAAGGCCACTCTGATAATCGGTTGAAGAATCCTTAGAAAAGCTTCCCTGAATCTTAGGCTCATCGCCGAAAAGTTCAAGAATTTCTTCATTTGTTCCGATTCCAAGCGCTCTAATAAGTACAGTTACAGGAACCTTTCTAGTTCTATCAACTCTTGCATAGAAAACATCATTAGGATCAGTTTCGTACTCAAGCCATGCACCTCTGTTAGGAATGACTGTACAAGCCATGAGCTCTTTACCGATCTTATCATATGTAATATCATAATAAATACCGGGTGAACGAACTAATTGGCTAACGATAACTCTTTCTGCACCATTGATAACAAATGTACCTGTTGCTGTCATAAGAGGCAGATCGCCCATGAATATCTCATGCTCTGTGATTTCGTCCTTCTCTTTATTATGAAGGCGAACCTTAACCTTTAAAGGCGCTGCAAAAGTAGCATCTCTCTCTTTACATTTCTCAATAGTGTTCTTGTTCTTATCAATCTCATCCTCGCATAACTTGAAATCCACAAACTCCAAGCTAAGTTTTCCGCTGTAATCCTCAATTGGAGAGATATCGTCAAAGACTTCTTTCAAGCCTTCGTCAAGAAACCACTGATATGAGTTCTTCTGGACTTCAATCAGGTTCGGCATCTCAAGGACTTCCTTCTGACGCTGAAAGCTCATACGAATATTCTTACCAGAGCCAGTAGGATGTAATCTGTTTTTTTCCATTGACATTCACCCCGTTCTAATATTTTTGAGTAGTGAGATAGGCCTAAAATCGTGTATATTAAAAAAACGCACAAAAAGACCTATTGCACCACAATAGTGCATTATCCATTGTACGTCGAAAAAATATCCATGTCAAGCATTTTTTTATTTTCATCTTTCAATGCCATCTACCAATATTCTTGTTTAAATTGATTATTCTTTTATGTAGAAGACCAGACAAGAGCCTCATATCATTCACTCAGTGTCTGGTCTTTTTATCAATTAATCTCTTCTAAACAGATCTCTTGTATAAACCTTATCTTCTACTTCATCAAGACACTTATCATATCTGTTTGCAATGATCGCATCTGCACCAGCTTTGAACTTCTCAATATCATTTACTACCAATGAACCAAAGAATGTCTGTCCATCTTCAAGAGTTGGTTCATAAATTATTACTGTTGCGCCTTTTGCCTTCAATCGCTTCATGACACCCTGAATACTGCTCTGCCTGAAGTTGTCAGAATTACTCTTCATTGTAAGTCTGTAAACACCTACTGTTATAGGACGTTCTTTCTGAGCGTTCCACATTGAACTTGCTGTATAATAACCAGCTTTCTCAAGTACTCTGTCAGCAATAAAATCTTTTCTTGTTCTATTACTCTCAACAATTGCTCTGATAATGTCTTCAGGAACATCCTGGTAGTTAGCTAGGAGCTGCTTTGTATCCTTAGGGAGGCAATATCCGCCATATCCAAATGAAGGGTTATTATAGAAATCACCAATTCTGGGATCAAGACTTACGCCTTTTATAATATCAGCTGTATTAAGTCCTTTCACTTCTGCATATGTATCAAGTTCGTTGAAATAGCTGACACGAAGAGCAAGATATGTATTTGCAAAGAGTTTCACTGCTTCTGCCTCTGTGAATCCCATAAACAAAGTCTCGATATTTTCCTTCTCAGCGCCTTCCTGGAGTAAGCTTGCAAAAGTCTCAGCCTTCTCGCGAAGCTTCTCATCGCATCCAACAATGATTCTGCTAGGATACAAATTGTCATATAAAGCCTTAGATTCTCTCAAGAATTCAGGACTGAACATAATTCTGTCTGTCCCGAATTTTTTTCTTACAGATTCTGTATATCCAACAGGAATTGTAGATTTGATGACCATAGTTGCTGTCTCTGAAGACTTTAACACCAAGTCAATTACTGCTTCAACAGCTGAGCAGTCAAAAAAGTTTTTCTGAGGATCATAATTTGTAGGAGCTGCAATTATTACATAATCCGCATCAGCATATGCACTAGCGCCGTCAAGCGTAGCTGTAAGATTTAGCTCTTTTTCCTCCAAATATTTCTCAATGTATTCATCCTGAATTGGAGACTTACGATTATTGATCATATTCACTTTTTCAGGAATAATATCAACGGCTGTCACCTCATTGTGCTGTGATAAAAGTACCGCAAGTGATAATCCAACATATCCTGTTCCCGCAACTGCAATTTTCATTTCTTTAATCCATCCTTATAATAATCTTTATACCAAATAGCAAAAGCTTTTAAGCCTTCACGAATACCAATCTTAGGAGTAAATCCATAATCCTGTTCAAGTGCCTTGGAATCTGCATATGTAACAGGCACATCTCCCGGCTGCATTCCTACAAGTTCACGATGTCCTTCAAAATCATAATTCTTCGGCAATACTTCTGAAGCAACCAATTCCTCCTGAAGCGTCGTGATATAATTCAAAAGATTTTCAGGCTGCCCACCGCCAATATTATATACAGCATATGGCGGAACCGGAAGTCCGTCTTCACCATTTGCTTTCTCCGGAGCACCCTGCATTACTCTATAGACACCTTCAACAATATCATCAATATATGTAAAATCTCTTTTGCAATTTCCATAATTAAAAATCTTTATAGTGCCATCTTTTGCCAATGTGTTCGTTGCTGAAAAATAAAACATGTCCGGTCTCCCGGCTGGCCCATAAACAGTGAAAAATCTAAGCCCTGTACTTGGAATATTATATAGCTTAGAGTAACTATGCGCTAAGAGCTCGTTGCTCTTCTTAGTTGCTGCATATAGTGAAACAGGATTATCAACCTTATCATCTGTACTAAATGGCACTTTCTTATTTCCACCATAAACACTTGAACTCGAAGCATAAACAAGATGTTCAACCGGATTGTGTCGGCATGCCTCCAATATATTAAAAAATCCAATTATGTTGGATTCAATATAAACATCCGGATGTTCTATAGAATACCTAACGCCAGCCTGAGCAGCCAAATTCACCACAACAGATGGCGTATATTCCTCAAATGTTTTATCAATCAAAGCTTTATCCGCAAGATTTCCCTTGATAAAAACATGTTCAACAGCAGATGTTTTAGCACTTTCTTCTATAAGTGACAATCTGTACTCTTTGAGCTTTGGATCATAGTAATCGTTCATCGAGTCAAAAGAAATAACTCTTCCGCCATCCATTTCTTTTAACAAACGCATAACCAGATTAGCGCCTATAAATCCCGGGCTCCCCGTAACAAGTACTGTTTTCCCATTAAGTTCAATTTTTTCTTTCCCCATCATAAACATCCTCTATTATTAAGTTTTGCGACATTCATAGCAAAAACAATTAAAATTATAACAAAAAAATTAATAAATGCAAAAGAATTATGAAATTATATTCACAGACATAAGTCAAGCAATTTTATAAAACGCTGTTCAGTATTCACCAAAACATTAAGATACTGTACATTTGGCTTTTATCTTCATATATTTCAGAATTAACTGCTATTTTAAATCCCTGATTTCCCGGATTCAAATATATCCCCATGAATTATTCTCCTACTATTACTATAAGTTTAAAAAGCACTATTAGAATGGCACTTTATAAAATAAAAGCTTCCAAACATACAGATAGTATAGCATAAAAGGAGCTCACACCGTAAAAATGAAAGCTCCTTCTTATACTCTTAACTGTTAATAATTGACTCCAATATTTCTCTTCCTATATTGCCACAACCTGCAGGCAACAACTCTTTTATCAATTTTTCTCTGTGATTTTTCTCATCATCACTACCATTTTTAATCTTTTCCATTTGCGTTATTATTTCGTCAAATGAATCTGCTCTATACAAATTTGAGCAAATAGTATTTCCCTCAGGATTTAATCCATCGGCAGTATCACAATAAACAATAGGTTTTCCTGTCATAAAATACTCTGCTATAAGAGATGTATAATCTGCGACCAAAGCATCAGCTGCTTTGATAGTGTCAAAATAATCCTTTTTCTGATCTATAAAAACATTACCGCATTTTTGACACTCAAGCTTAAAATTGTTAACTTCATCTTCTGTCATAATGCCTTTTTCTACAAAATTAGTAAACATGCTTGGATGAGGACGTATTATCAAGTTTACATCATCATGTTTTTGGGCATATTCTAAGAATTCCTTATAATATGTCAGGAAGTGTGTACCTTTATTGTTCTTATACCCTTCTCCTGTTGTCCATCTTGGAAGCCATGCCATAGTAAACTTTGCATTATCATCAGCTTTTTTATCATCAATAAGCAAATCAAATCTTGGAAACCCAAGATACTCAAACCTTTTATTATTCTCTCTGATATATCTGGGATAATACTGCTCACACTCGTACTTACGCGACTCATTAGCCAGATAAACTTTATGGGTAGAAAGAATAAAATCTTCCGGAAGCACTGTCAATCCATCCGAAAGCATACTATATGCATACGGAATATAAATCACCTTAGCATACGCACAAACGTTATATGAACGATACTCTTCCGGATAGTATGGTATATACGGTCTTGTATAGATTACATAATCCGGATTAAGATTCTTAATATCAAACCAATCCTTCTCACTATTTGCTTTAATAGCCTCAATACCACTTTCAACAAAAAAGTCATATGCATCATTCTGCATAGTTCGAATATCTATATCTTCTGCATACTTGCTTATGTCTCGTGGAGCAGCCACCAAATAAACGTCTACATCCGTTCTACGCATAGCATCACTGTAAATACTCTTCAGTGAATTCCAAGCTTCTGGAAAAACAACCAAAAAAACTATCTTTTTCCTTGAACCAACTTCTTTTCTACATTCTTTAACGTGATTAGAGTAATTTTTTATAGATTCATTAAATCTATAATATGCTTTAAGATGATGTCCTATTTTTTTTGCCGTTGCATAAATACTATTCTGTGACTCACTCATACCATTTTGCTCCCAAATATTTTATTCAAGAATTATAATGCTTTTCTTGCCAAAAGCCATTCACCCCAATAATATCACTCCAAGTATATATCATGTAACAATTTAGCTGATGAAACAATATCATACCCTTTTTCTGCCACATCCAATGCTCTGCTCATTCTATCATCAAGATTGCTTTTTGAAATATTCTGTAGTATATCCTCAGCCCAAACCTCTGCAGATTCATCCAAACTCAAAAAATGAATTTTATCTGTGACTGTAGCTTGTTGTGGAACAGAAGTCGAACACCAAACAGGAAGATCCATTGCCTGCGCTTCTATTGCAGCAATCCCTAATCCTTCCGCTTTTGAAGGCATCACAAATATGTCCATAGCATTTAAATAGCATTCAACGTTACTATTAGCCTCAACAAGCACAACTTTAGCATCAAGCCCCACTGATTTGCTATAACTGATAAGATTTTCTTTCTGACTTCCACTTCCTACAATGAGTACAAAAACATCTTTTTTGTTGTTTAACTGTTTGGCAATATCAATAATAAATGTCTGATTTTTAATTACTTCAAGTCTTCCAACAGTGCCTATAACTAATTCATTATGTAAATGAAGCTCATCCCGCATTTTGGCTCTTATAGCAGGATTAAAAGAAAACTTGTTAATGTCGATACCATTCGAAATCAGCAAAGCACTTTCATTTCCAAACATATGCTCAGCAGCTTCTTTGGAACATGTCAGTTTCACATTTGCCAGTCTTTTTATTCTGTCCCTGCACCTTAATTCATAATCATTATATGGAGTCGGTGTATTCTTTTTTGCATGCGAATGAGCAATTATCTTTTTTACTCCGCATATTTTTGCAACTGCAACAGTAGTGGATGTCAGTTGTAATCCCCCCGTATTGCAATGAACTATGTCAATCCGCTTTCTTAAAATAATAGATAACAAATCTAATGCAATAAGCCATTTATCATAACGCTCTTTTCTTCCTACAATAACGTCAACGCCATTGTCCTTATATGCCTTAAGCACCGGTTCATCAACAATATTACCAAAAGCATATAGAGTAAAATCAAAACGCTCTTTGTCCATGTTTTTTAGCAAATTGTTTAGTAATACAGAAACACCGCCAAAATGAATATCACCATAAATAACCAATAATATTTTTAGTTTTCGACTATTATTGTTTTTCATCATCAGATTCTTTTTACCTTTTAAAAAGAGAACATCAAAACCAACTTAAAGATTTTAATTAAAGATAATTATAGCCACTACAATCAAAAAACATTATAGCTTCTATAAATATCACCTAACTCAGACTTCTTAACTCCATTGTGCATCTGGAATATTGCAACGCCGCTAGACGCATTCCCTTCTATCACGCAAAAACCATCATCTGTTAAAAGAATGTCCCAGGCAACAAAATTTAAATATGGAATTTTATTAGTAATATCCACCATCTGATTCTTTATTTCAGTCCAATTGGGTATCCTTCTTCCTGCTAATTCACTCCCAGAATCCGGATGAACCTTAAAAGGCTTCAAAACGTGATCTTTATCTCCACATATTGCCATTCCTTCACTCAATGCGCCTGTTTCAGGATCAATTTCTAATGTAAAACCGCCACTGCAAAGATTATCTACAGGAATACTCTTTTTTGTCCCAACTCTTTGTATTGCAGTAATAAATTTTGCTTCACGGTCTCCTTTTTTCTTCGCGCATACAATTCTTATAGTGTTGGTAGTATAAGGATACAAGCTACTAGCAAACTCAGACTGCGTAATGTACTCACAAAGAATTGCATCACCTTTTCTTTTGAAAAGATTTTCTACATTTTCCTCAGTTTCTTGTTTTCCATTAACAAACATATTTCCATCTTCAAATGAAATAACATAAGTGCCAAATCCGCCGCCTCTACCATTCCATTTCAATACTGATTTTTGATATTTTTTTAGATAGTCAATTATATTATCATTATTTGCTCCATTATCATGCAATCCATATACTATCCCATCACTTATCCATGCATAATTCTCAGGAACTTTTACATATTTACCCACAACTTCTTCAAAAGCCAATTTGTCATCAAGAATAAACTTATATGCCCCATTGATTTCTCTGGATCTCAGTCTGTCATACTCAGATATATAATCTTTATAGTCATTTCTTTTTAAATCGTAATATATATACTCCTCAACAGAGAATCCTTTTTTTGCATACTTAATTTTCTCCGGCAATGAAATTGTAGACTCACAATCACTGTCCCATACTATTCTCTTCCATTCCCTAAACGTTCTGTACTTACGTAACACCCCACGTAACACTTTACAAATGCTCCTCCCACGCTTTTATTCCTTAATTGCATTTTCTTCTACAACTCTTAATATAGTACTGCTGATTCCATCAGTATGCTTAAGATAAACTACATCCACCCCATATTGAGCCAATACTCTTTCAGTTTCATTCCATCTATCGGAGCCCTTCCAATCATCACCGATAAAAACTGCATCAAATGGCTTATTCTTAAGAACTGCTTCTTTATTCAGAGAATCAACAATTATTACCTCATCAACAGCTTTGATATTTGAAACAATAAGTGCTCTCTCAGTCTCATTGATAACTGTATGCTTTTTCTTATACTCTTCAACAAGTCTGTCTGAATTAATCCCAACTATTAAATAGTCGCAATAATCTTTTGCATGATTGATTAAATTCAAATGTCCAATGTGAAACATATCATACACGCCTTGTGTATACCCAACTTTATACTTTTTCATATCTTTATCCTTTTCAAATTTTTATAATCCATTCATTATCCATGCTCATTTAATCTCAATTCACTGATGCATATTTATTTCTTCTTAACATATCCAATCAGCACTAATAAAGCAACGCATCCTGCCAGCAAGGCAATAATTCTTCCAATTAATACAAACCTATAATCAACAGCCTCATCAGTGTTTGTGGTATTCTTAGCTTCCGAAACTCTCACATTATAATTTCCTAAATCAATCAGTTTACTTTCACCCTCACCTACGGAGTAACTAAAAGAAATTGAAATCTGTTCATCCCCAACCTCGGTAAATACTACATATAGATCTTTGGAATAATGTCTTCCGGCAGAAATTGTACCTACTGACAATTCCTTACTATCATCTGAAATATTTCCATCAATCAAAAGCTTTGCATCTAAAATATCAGCTCCCGTATTATTAGTGTACTCAACGCTGATCAAAGTTTTTCCTTTAACAGTAGCTCTTGGGCTAACGCTTACACTATTGATTGAAATAACTGTTCCACCTGTTGCAGGAATAAATATATCTACTGAGTTAGTTCTCTGATTATTCAGCGTTATGTAATCGATTTTTACAGAAATATTTGCACTTGTCTCTTTAAACCTTGAACTAACTGAAACAGAAGCTGTAACTTCCTTTGTAGCCCCAGGCGATATACTTCCAACATATATCTGATTACCACTTCCATATTTAGGATTCAACATTCCTTCATTATTAGATAAAGACATAACAACATTAGTTGCAGAAGCAGTATTACTTGTATTTCTTAATGTGAATGAAATATCAACATCTTTACCTGCCTGAAGCATGCTATCCCCAAGACTATATCCTTCGACAACTACAACTGCACTCTCAACTTCACTGGCAGAAACCACTATTGCATTATCTGCTACAACATATGAAAAAATTAGAAGGCTCAAAATACAAGCATGAAAAAATGTCACAAACTTATTCATTCTTCCTCCCTAACGCCCTTTCCTTTATTTGATACTGCTTTTCTTTGACTTATTTTTTATATATCTTTCATTTTGGAAATAATCATAATCTCCGTGGAAATCAGCATACTGTTTCATATCCACTTTATTAACAATTGTTCCAATCAGATTTGCCTTAACTCCTGTTAACGCATTCGCAGCAGCAACAAGCCTTTTCTTAGTAGTCTTGCCAATAGATGAAACTAAAATTACAGCATCTACGGTCACCGCAACAACTTCTGCATCCATTGCTGCATGTACAGCTGGCATATCATATATAATAAAATCATATCCATTATTAAGAGTTTCTTTTACGGTATTCATTTTATCGGAGCAAAGTAGTCTTACCGGATTATCAATAAGTTCACCGCATGGCAAATAATAAAGATTCTCTGTAGTAGTTTCATATATGACATCCTCAAGCCTCACTCTGTTCATTAAATAATCTGATAATCCTTCGGATACACTTTCATTCAGTCTTTTATAACGATTATTTTTCCTCATATCTCCGTCAACTAAAATTGTTTTCCATCCTGAAGTAGCAAGAGAAGCAGCTAAATTTATAGCCACAGTAGTTGATCCATCACCTGCCTCGCACCCGCATATTGCAAAACTTTTATACCCATTTTGCTTTTTTAAAATGTGAATATTCATTACAGATTGATCAAAAGCATCATTTAATACATAATTATGACTTTTATAAATATCTAACTTTTTCAATTCTTATCTCCTCTGTATCACATCAATCTTGTTCTTTAAGTTACTGCTTATAATCCGGGATAATCCCAAGAACCGGAAGTTGCTCTCTTATAGTTGCCTCTCGTATAGTTCTAACCTTGGAATCAAATATTTCACTAATCAGTATCACCACACAAGCAATAGAAAAACCAATAAGCGCGTATTTAGCTCTCTCTTTCCAAGCATTAAGATTTGCATTATAAGTCTTCGAATAAGTGTATGCATTATCCAAAACCTTAACTGAGTCATTATTAAGTATATTCTTCATTTCAATAGAGTATGACTGTGCCATTGCATCAGCTATATCCATGGATAGTTGTGGATCTGAAGTTGTAGCATAAAAAACAAGAATAGTTGCTGAACTATTCATAAAACTAGTAATCGAAGACGCCGAACTACTTTTTGCAGACGAACTTACACTTATAACCTTCTGAATATCTGCTGCTTCAACATCATTTCGACCAATTAATAGTGCTGCCCTCTGACAAACTTTATATGAATTTGCTACTCCCAGATACGCATTCATTACGTTGACAGCATTAGCGGATTCAGTATAAGAACCATCTGCAGCAGCATAAACTGTTGATTTAGCCGTATACTTATCTTCACCCATATCAATTGTAATTGCAAAGCCAATTACTAAAAAAAGCATAGCTACAAATAATATCAACACCTTGCCCTTATACAGTGCTTTCAAACATCTAATTACATCAATTTCTAATTCATTTTGATACATTACAAATCCCCTTTACACTTATATTAAATATAATGAAATCCTCACATAATCCGAAAAATTATATCATTTTTGTATTCTACTGTATATTGATTTTTTTTTTAATAAAACTAATCTATATAACAATATTTTTGTATATTTGCACATAAGGCGTGGATTTTTCCACGCCTTATGTCTTATAAAAGAGATTATCTTTTTATGATTTTCTCAAACTGCTTAAGCCAAAAATCCCAGTTTAGCTCTTTTTCATACTTTTTCCGTGCATTCAAAGAATACTGCTCAATGCTCCCATTCTCAATAGAATCCTTTATGACATTACAAAAATCTTTTGCACCACATCCAGCATCAAGACATTTACCAGTAATACCATCTTCAACATAATCTGTTATTCCACCAGTATCATATGTAAAAACAGGCAATCCGAACATAGATGCTTCTGTAAAAACAATACCTGCACATTCTGCTTTAGTCGGTAGTATAAAAATGTCATGGCTCGAATAGCATTCAATGAGTTTTTTTAGCTCTTCTTTATCATCTTTCCGAAGTTTTCCATAAAAAGATACATAATTAGGTAAATCTAGATTCTTAGGCTTCGCTAATCCAACTATGCTTAACTCATATTTTATAGCTGATGACTCATTTAATAATTTAACAGTTTCTATAGCTAAATCTACGCCTTTTCTAACATAATCAACGCCAACCAATAGTAGTTTATAGCATTCTTTTCCAGCTTCAGTCAGTTTATAGCCACAATCACTCATATTTGCTCCGAATTTTATTATATTCAGTTTTTCTTTTGGAGTCTTATAATAATCTATAGCATCTTGATAAGACCATTTTGCCGGTATTATTATTGATGTTGCCAAATTATGAGCAGTCTGCTCCCATGCATTCCCAACTCTCTGGTCATGCTCAGAATGATTATAATAATAGCCTAACATCTTGTGATAAGTAGCATCACTCATATAAATGAGCTTTTTATTCTTTAAAGCTTTTCTTCCTGCATAAATAAGATTGCTACAAGCTGGAGCAAAAATCCATTCACAATCTGAATCCTTTATTAACTGATTTGCCTTCTTTGAATCTAATGCACTCATCAAAAATGACAATTGATTCGTGCGAAAGGAAATCACTCTCAACATCTTATATACCAATCCATTTAACCTATTTGGTGATACAATTATCTTCTCTACATCTAACACATCAGACTTTGATAATGTATTATATAATTGTGAGATTGTACCACTCCAATAGTTAGTATCCGCAGGCTCACCATAGTATAAAAATCCAATTTTAGCCTTGTTTTTGTGCATAATAATTCCGCTCCCTATTCAATCTTTATTCTTGCAATAAAAAAGTTTTAAATCTTCCTTTTAATTTTCATATATATAGCTATCTTCCAACTGACAATCAATATATAAGAGAATTAATCATTTTTTATAATAAAGACATAATCTTATTATCACTACTTTTCTCACTTTATACATATTTAATTGAATGAAATCTATACATTTGATAACATATACTAGTGTAGTGTTCATGTTTTTAAAGCCATTATAGTATTTTTTCATCTTCGCAACGCAGCTATCAAGAAAGGACATAATAAAATGAGAAAATATTATCAAACCATATTATCCAATTGCTTAATTATTGTTCTAATTATTTGTTCCATGTTTCTTATAGGAGCTGGGTACCAAACCACTTCAGATTCTCCTGAGAATACAAATGACTGTATTGTTGATCCAGAGAGCATAGAACGCCCAGCAAAGTTTTTCCTAATTAACCCCCAAGAGTATACAACAAATGACTCTTCTGTTTCAACTGAATTATGTTATTACGTTGGTGAAGGAACTGTATATTATTCTGGTGATTATATCAACTCAGCATCTGACGTTTATACATCCATTAAACAAGCACCTGATTATAGTCACTTCATAATGGATGGTTATTCGATATTATGGTTTTCTATTTACTTAGATAATGATGGGGTGATAGTTGTTATTGGAAAACAAACTGATATAATCGATTATAATTATAACTCGTCCTACGCTAATGGAATTTACAGTTCTTCTACAGATACAGCAGAATATAATTCCAATTCTTTTAATCATTCATATACTTCCTCTTATGGAAATGCTTATGTACAAGATAATAATGCCACAAAAGATGATATTGCCGATTCTTACTCTAATAAGCTCTCGCTAATGTCTAAGCAAGGCTCAAGCTCCTCATACGAAATACTAATCGCTCCCCCCACACCTAATTTTACTTCTGTGAAATCATATGGTGCAGTAGGCGATGGAATTACAGACGATACAAACGCTATAAACAATGCATTAAAAGATAATATTGGAGGAGCTGTTTATATTCCTTCAGGTACTTACAAAGTATCAAACACTCTCTTTATCCATTCTGGTACAACTTTATATGGAGATGGTGAATCCTCTGTCATAATAGCTGCTCCTGGTTATGCTATTGGTAATGATATTTTTCTGTTATGGCATGTAAATGACGTAACAATTTCAAACTTATCAATTAGCGGGAATATCACTGCTAATACAAAATCTTTGGGATATTCTCCACTTGATGGTATTCACTTGTTCGATATTTGGGCTTCAAAAAATATATCCATAACATCTTGTTATTTTATTGATAATGTTTACGCTGCTATCAGAATCATACTAGATTGTTCAAATATCTCAGTAGATAATTGCGAATTTAAAAACATTGACTGCGGAGTAATAACTTTGGGGCAAGGAAATGTTGATACACTAATAGTACAGAATTCTCTTTTTGACGGTCATCTAAACTCAGAACCTATATCATTATATGGCTCAGGTGCTTACTCCAATATTACAATCAGAAATAATACTATAAAAAACAAGACTTATGGTAGCGCAATTTTTTGTGGGAGAGGAAAAATAAATCAACTGACAATACTCGACAATAAAATATACGATGATGCAGTTGGAATTGTTATTTCCAATGCAACAGATGTTGAAATACATAGAAATATCATAGATTTTTCAAACACAAAATATTTAGCAACAGGCGGAGGACTTCAAATTAGTAATTCTAATAAAGTTAACATAAGTAATAATTCCATTTTCAACATTCGGCAACAAGGATTAACTGTTAAAAATTGTACCAATACTGATATTAAAAAAAACCTGATTGAAAATTGTGGATATGCAGGAAAAGAATATCATGCTGTAGATTTTAGGGGAAACTGTAGTAATGTAAACTTTATTGAAAATACAATCAGTCGAACAGATTTAAACTTATCAGATTATTCGCTTGTCGCTCATTGCTATGGAAATTTAAAAATTTCAAATAACGTCTTTAAAAATAGTAAAGTACTACTTTGGGATGATAGTGAAAATGTATATTTAGAAAATAATAACGTCCAAATACGAAATACCGGTACTGGGAATATAATTATCAACTAATCACCACAGATGTTTAATTATGAGATTTTTCTTAGGCAAACACAAGTATTTGTTGCACACTGAAAATAACAAATCGATTCTTTGAATCTTAACATTTTTGTGATTAGTTGAGTTACTCTGTATCCTTTTTACAAGTAATCTATCATTCTCCAATAAGTATATTTAACTTAAATTTTCTCATTGCATCTGTCAAAATAGCAGATAATACATATGACGCTATAGCTATTGTTAAACATAATATTATGGGTGAAATATCCATATCTCCGAAATAATAAAAAAGGACATATATTATCATTGGATGAAATAAATAAATTCCAAAACCGTCTTTATTCAAATGGTTCACAATCTTTACATTTAAAAACGAACTGTTTACATATGAAGTAATTCCTATAAAGGCTAAACTTCCTGTTATAGCCTTTATAATTTTAATCACAACATGAGAATACTGAAATACTAATGCTGTTAACGCTAAACATATAATTATACAAATGTAATTCTTAATCACTCCATTAGCTTTCTCATAATATCTATTATATAGGACTCCAAAATAAAAGAATATCAAATAATATCCCAAGTTGCTAATCTGAAATAGTATAGGAAATTTAAAAGATACTAAAGCAATACTCAAAAGAATAGTTGCAATTACAATACTATTTTTTATTGTCCCCCCTTGTATAGCAGGCTTAAAAAGCATTGAAATAATATAAATTTCAAATAGAACAATAACATACCATAAATGTCTTGCATCTTTTACAAAAACAATATCATGCATACAATATCGTAAATAAGAAAGATCTGTAAATCTAAATCCAGTCATAATAGGAGCAACATAAAAAAAACCAAAAAATAAATATGGAACTAATAGCCTAATTACTTTATTTTTTATGAACTTAATAGAATTTTTATATTTATTTAAGTCGTCAATACATAAACCATATACCATTCCTGATACCGCAATAAACATTGGCATATGAAAAGAATATATATATTGCGTTATATGTCCAAGTAAAAAAGAGGCATTAGCAGGCTTTATAACTCCTACACCAGTATACATTCTAGATGAATGAGCAACTACGACAAGAATTGTGGCAAAAAATTTCAGCAAATCGTAATGGCTTGACTTATCATTCATGAAAGAATCTCCTAACATACATATTTTGAATAATCCCGAATCAATAGCTTATTCTTATCTGAAGGTTAACCATCATTTTGCATTATTGGCATTTTATTCAGCACCTTAACAGCACTATCAGAAACAATATGTACAGCAGAAGCCAAAAAAACAGTTAAAAATATGCAACACAAAATATACAGTCCGGAATGATTCCATTCACGAATTTTCCCCATCAATCTAAATACATCTCCATGAATAAGATATATTTCAAATGATATTTTGCCCAAGAACATATTTACACTATTTCCAAGTTCTATTCTAGTATTTGCACATAAAATAAAGCATGTAATTGCAATTCCTAAAATAATCTTTAATAGATAGTCTCCCGCAAAAGGAATTATTTTATATTTCAAATACAAACACCCCAATATCGTTGCAATAGTGCCTAAAACACACCATTTAAATAGCCATTTCTCTTTAAAAAAAGAAATAAACTCTTTCCCAAAGGACGCTAGCAATATCCCCCACACAAATCCATAACATTCAGTTGTCCAAGTAGCTCTTGTAAAAAAGCCACCCCTTTGCATGAAATAGACTAATAAACTTCCAACAGTAATCATTATGCATATACCTATTTTAGAATAAATTTGATTTCTAAAAACCATGTTAGAAATCCAAAATAACAAATAGCACGCAAGCAACCACTTTACCCATTCATTAATACCAAACACTTTTTTTAGTTGTATTGTACCGTTAAAATAATAATCTATTATCGAAAACAAAATGCTTATGATCCAAGAAGTAAATAATAGCTTAGGTAATCGTTTTCTCCAAAAATAATGTATACCATTCGGATTATTTGCCTGTGATAGAGTAAGCCCATATGATGATGTCATAAAAAAGAAAGTTACGCCTATATAAGCAAAACTACCTATCATATCTTGAATCCTATTCTGATACAAGGTAGGAACGTGAACTAAAATTACAACTAAGCACCAAAAACCTCGCATAGAATTAGTATTTGTTCTGTCAAAAAAGTGTTCATTCACTGAAACAAATTTAGAATTATACAATATTTCAAAGACCAAAAAAATAAGTATTACCATCATAATTACATAATCAATCATTTTCTACAATCTTCCTTTTTTATTAGAATTCTGTAATTTAGCAAAAGCAAACTGAATGTTATAAAACTCTTTCAGCCCCACTCAATGGAAGGGCTGAAAAAATCATTTTCATTTATTACATTGTCTATGTGTGCCATCACATCTAACCATTTTATAATAGTATTCTAGTATTGCCCATACTAATGAAAAAACGATGCAATTTGAATTGTTAATGCAACATATTGTTGGCTGAAGAAGAATATAATAAATGCTAATACTTAGCGAGAATATCCCTATTTCCCAATTATCTTTCAATAAACGCAATGAAACATACAGCAAGCGAATCAAGGGCAAAATAAACAATGGGATTCCTAATAATCCACATTGAAATACTCCTCCAATCAAACCGAGATCACCAAAAAAATAAATATTTAACGGTCCTGACCATATAGCAAGTAATTCGTCATTCTTAGGCCTTATAAATCCTATTCCCAGGATAGGATTCTCACTAAATAATTCATAGAAATAATCGATAGCACCTAAACGAGCCAATGTTGAACCTGCCTTATCCCCGTCTACACTGAATGAATTAATAATCACCGTATAATTGAATAAAAAAATAATCAATAGAATAATGATTATGCATTTAATAATTATTTTCTCGTTATTACTACCCCTATACAAAAATAATATACTAAACATAGCACCCACTAATGCTATATCAATTATTCTAGTGGATTGATAAAATAAAACTGCGTAGATCATAATAAGGAACGTAAAGATATTCAGCAATGTTCTTTTTTTTTCAATTACAATACTATAAAACAAAAAAAGCAGCGAGTCCATACCTAATTGTGTTATACTTATTCTCACTCTTCCATCACGAAATCCGAAAAATGGACTACCTGGTAAAATACTAATACCCAAACACTCTCTGCAAACAGCAATTGAAAAAGCCAATAAAGTAGATATTATCCCCGCAATAGTTAACCAGCCAATGATTTTTTCAATATTATTCTTTTCAAACAAAAATAGGAATAATGGAACCAAAAACATTGCAAGATACGGGACTGCTACATAAACCATATCAAGCACATTCTCATTATACTTCATCATGCTATAAACCGACAAAAACGTAATAACAATGACTGTAAGTAACAAATAAATTTTCACAAATCTATATGTTACTAATTCCTTTACAAAACTATTTTTGAACGAGAAAAAAAATAGCAAGATTACCGCCAATGATATCAGTACCATCCTAGATTTTTGTACATCGCCTCCACTTAATGGTACTAAATAAAAAGCTCTTGTATCAATAATCAAAATCCCTATAAGAAGCCATGTTAATACAGACTGATAATCTGTCTTTATTTTTAAATACATATTTCTACCTTTTTCCAAAGAAAATCTTTCATAACACAATACAAAAAGTCAAAAAGTATTGCAATCAATTATTACTCAGCACTTTTTCAAATAATAAATCAATATTGAAACAAAATGTGTTAATAATAAGATTACACAAGACTCAATTATTGCTACAATCAGTGTATTTTCAAAAAACAAGCTCATTATTTGATGTGTAAATAAACCTATTATATAATGAACTAAAAATATATACATGGAAATGCTTCCCAAATTAACCATAGTCTTTGAACAAAAGAACTTAGAAATTGTGCCTGTACCAGCAGCAAGATAAAAAACAATACTTGCAACAATTATCATATCAATAATATATATACCCACGCCGATACGACTCGCTACTATTCCCCTGGTCAAATACCAAACAAAAGCCAACAAAAAAATGAAATATTCTATTCTTTCTTTGTCTACGATTTTCTTCATCATACTAATATTATATAATTGTGCCAAATGCATACCCATTATTACATAAAAAACACGTCTATATGGAGAGCCATAGCATAAATCATCAAAAATCGTTCTATTTTCAATTTTTCTAAACACATACGCTAACAAAACAGAAAGCACTATATTTACAACTATACCGATTACATTTTTTTTTCCATCATTTAGACTTTTTTTTAGCCTTCTTCCTATCATCGGACTAACAATATATATGCAAAAAAGCGTTGACAAAAACCAACAAACACCATTTAATGAATGGCTAAATTTTTTAATACCTGTTAGTGATTGTAAAAGTGATGCATCAATAACAAGAAATGTTAAGGACTTTGCAATAGATTCAAAAAATCCCTTGCCATACTCAAACATCCCTACAATTATGTAATAAATAGCTCCAAGCACTAATGTTATAAAATAAACAGAATATATCTTCTTAACATGACGCCATCCATATGAAATGCAATCCAAAATTGAATACTTTTCTTTGCTCTCAGATTTATTTATAAATGAATACATCATTCCAAATCCAGATAAGGTAAAAAAATAATCAACTCCTAATGTGGCATTATGAAAATACTTCCAATATATTTCTCCTAATATTTCATCTTTACCCAAAAACTCAAAATGAGAAAACACTATAAGCATTATAGCAACATATCGTGCCCCTGTTAGCGCATCAATACGCCCTGCATTCTTTCTTATAGTATAGTTATTCCTATCAAATGCCATATATATTCCTCTAATTCTATGCTATCCAGATAAATTTGTATTCATCACTAATTAAGTGCCAAAAACTTTTTAAAAAGATTTCATTACTACATAAGCTAAGTAAACAAGTTTTATCTTTGCTAATAAATATGCAATTTTCCTTCGATTTGATAAATCCGAAAAATGAAGCGATGAAAATGCACGATAATAAGGCTCACTAAAAAGAATATTACATGCCTCTTTGTTTTTTTTCAATAAATTAGCCTTATTCTCAGTATTAAAAACCTGAAGTGGTAAAACGTGCATAAAATAAAAATCAAAAATACATTTTATGTAAAAACCGCCATAACTATTCTTTGAATATTTTGCTAACTCCACTATAGTATCAGCAAATAGTTTACTTGCCATCGGATTATATCTATTGCACAATGATTCAGAATTGTATTCATGGACAACACCTTGAATATCAACAGCTACAGAATAGCGATTTTTTTCATTAAGAATCATATTAAATAAAACATCTTCGCAATACTTTATTTTTTCATTAAACCTAACATTTTGCAGTATTTCCTTACGATATACTTTTCCCCAAATCACCCAATAATCGAATACTGAACCATTAGCTTTCGTTTTAGCAATTAGTTCTCTCATATTATTTCCATGAATCAAAGTATTCAATCCTCGAATATTTGAATGAGAAAAATAAGCAATATCAAAATTCTTAAATTTCTTAACAGATATAAGAATCTGATCAAAATTATCACTTATAATATAATCATCAGAATCCACAAAAACTATGTATTCGCCCGTAGACTTATTAATTCCAGCATTTCGAGCAGCTGATGGACCTTTATTCTGCTGAAAAAATACTTTTATCTCATCCCTTTCTTCTATTTCATTTTCAAAATCTATAGTTTCTTGCAAATAAGACCCATCATCAACTACAATTATTTCTTTCGCACACTCTTTTAAAGAAGCAATAGAGTCTATACATCTTTTCAACAACTCTTTTTTTGTATTATAAACAGGAATAATAAAAGATATAAACATAAATTCACCCTCAACTATAGTCACTTTTTGCCCAACCATAAATCATAAGGAAAAGAACGTAATAAGTTTTCTTGCATATTATGCAAATCAGGCAACTCCATAGGTACAAAATTCGATATATCTTCAATTTTTGTAGCATAACGAATATCATATCTACCTGTTGAATAATACCAATCTTGAAATTTAAAAATTTCTTCATCCAATCCTTCATTAAAAAAAATTGCCGGAGTTCCATAACACTCAGCTAAAATTATTCCATGAAGTGAAGACGAAATTACCAATTCTGACTTGCAAATTTCATCAATAAAGTATTTATAATCACCTGTCCTTATGCTAATTTCATGTAAATCTTTTGTTTCAAATTTTTTTACAGAATAATGGTGAATAATTGACGCTTTGTATTGCTTACATATATTTTGCGGAGAATATAAAAGAGGCATGAGAACAGCTGGATCTCCATATACATTAGGACAATAATATCCTGCCTTTCTCATTATTTCTGCAGTATTTGGTCCCCTAACAGCACGAATATCATATTTACGATATTTACATTCTTTAAAAACATTCTCAATTGCAGCTTGTGTATGGAGCCCTGCCCCCCATATCGTAGCATCAAAATACTGTCCCATCCCAATTACAGATCCTACTGCATATAAATGTTTGGTACAATTAAGTTTTTTATCTGATCTAATATCCCTTTTTTTCAGCATCCAATCTACAATAATTGGTGACAAACAGTCTCCTAAATTTTTTGTATAATTCCAATACTCCAAATTGACCCTGTTTTTTTTCAAGGGAATACACTCTATACTATGATTATTTCTATAGTACTCAGATTTAATAAGTATTCTTTTTCCAAATTGCTTTATACTAGTAATCATTTTTTCCATTTTTTCACCATTTTGCTACATAATTCAACACAATAAGCAAATTCTTCAGTCTTACAAAAAGCTAAATAAAAAAACAATACATTTAAGCTAATGCAAATTAGGAGATTCAATAAAAGCTGCAACAGTAAACTAGTTCGAACTGTAAAAGAACAAACAAAAACAGCAATAATAGCTGTACAAGCAACTAATAAAACATATTTAACAATCTGCATCAAATAATCTTTTATTAATGCTCTACTAAAAACAGTTGTGAAAAGATTATGCATTAACCAGGGCATTCCCACAAAAAGAGTAGATAATACTGTAGATAGCAAAACGCCATAAATCCCCCATATGTTTACAAGAATCAAATTCATGATCAAGTTACTCATTGCAGTAACAAGCGGTCTGAATCTGTCTGAATGCCATATACCAGCTGCATCCTTAAACATATTTAATAATGTATTTATTTCAAACACAAAGAAATACAATGCAAAACATACTACTGCAGAATAGTCTAATAGCCTTTCAGGCCCCATCCATAATTCCATGAACGGTTGATACAAGCAAAGAAAACAAATAGTACAAAAGCCTGAAATCCAACACACAAGAAATGTAAGTCTTTTAAAAACAATATAATTTTTTTCTTTTGTCTCTGTTATAAGGCTATTGCCCACTCCAGCAAGACACGAGACATAGATAATAGACACAATTCCAATAATGGCAGAAACAACAAAAAAATAATTTTGATAAATAGCTAATATTCTTAGCCCTAAAAAAGCTGAAATAACAATATTATCAGCAGAATTTACAATAACCATTCCAATTTTTGATGTAAACAAATCCTGAATTCGCTTATTTATCTTCTTTGTTTCATCTATATCCAGAAATCCAATTGGTTTATAATTAGGATATATTTTATATGAAACTATTGCACGCATGATATTATTAATTATTTGAGTAATTATTATTACAATCACATAGAGATAATAATTCTTAAATAGAATTATTGCACATATCTGAAAAATGTATTTTAAAGTATCTGTAATAATAGATACTTTATTAGCTATATCCACCCTTTGATATGCAGTCAAT
The DNA here is from genome assembly GCF_900112195.1 of Butyrivibrio sp. YAB3001. Taxonomy (GTDB): domain Bacteria; phylum Bacillota; class Clostridia; order Lachnospirales; family Lachnospiraceae; genus Butyrivibrio. The sequence continues at coordinate 112,387 of NZ_FOKR01000012.1, read as the reverse complement.
ATACTATTTCTATAAGCAAACATCCAATACGACAAAACCGTTGCAAATAGATTTAACAAATAAAGTATATAAATATTGATATCATTCGGTGTTTCTCCTTTTATTAAATTGTGCAAAAAAGGCAATATCACTAATCCGGCTGTAAGTATTATTCCACCAATTATTCTATAATACTTGCGATACAATCTCATCAACGCATTTATTTTTTTAGTGTCGTCCTTAGAAATAGGTTCATACATTGAAAAAACCATTGCTGATCCCACACCCAATTCAGCAATATTGAGAACCTGAAGGATTGAAGTAAAAAGACTATTAAGTCCTAAATACTGTTCCCCTAAAGCATAAATCATTATTGTCCTCATAATAAAGGGCATAATCATCTGATACACCTTTAGAAACGTTCCTGATACTATATTTCTCGATGCATTTTTTGTTCTCTCTATCTTCATATACTACTCTTTCTTCCCGATACTTATCAAAAATCCATTATCTACTGCAATTACAATATCTTCAATTTATTTTTTCAAAAGGGAATTTAATCTCATAGCCAAAAATATGCTTATTCAAACTAGAATTTATCTGTGATATTGTTATGCAGTAATTAGCAGTTTCTTTCCTTCTTTGTATTTATTAACTAATTCTTTACGATTTTCTTCTTTCCTTGCATTAAACATAACTTCAAGAACCCTGATTTGCCAGATCATCCAACATTTAAATCTATTCCAATGCCAATAATTTTTCAAAAAATAAATCTCACTTCTCCAATTTGCACTTCGTGTCGTAATATTTAAAGCTCCTCCCATAGAGAAGCCATGATAATGAAAAACTTCCGCATCAGGACAATATCTAAGTCGTAAATCATTCTTCTTTGCCTTCTCGCTCAGTATATATTCTTCAAAGTACAAAAAAGTATACTCATCAAAAAAGTTTATCAGCTCAAATTGTCTCAAATTAACCAAAAAAGAACAGCCAACAACCCAATAAACATCTCTTTTTGAGTTAGGTATTATATTGTTGCTCTCATAGCTTTTCTTAAAAAAATTTCTAACATATGTCTCGTACTTGATATACTCAATAAAACTTGGAGCTTTAAGTTTAACTGTTTTTTGAATCTCACCATTTGGTAATATAACCTTAGGTCCAACTATAAAAACATTCTCTTCCACCATCTCAGCTATCAATCGTTCAATTGCATGTGGTTTATATACTATATCATTATTGGATATCAAAGCATATTCGCACCCATCCTCAACAGCCTTTTTAATGCAAAGATTATTACCCCTCGCGTATCCAAGATTTTTATTCTCACAGATTAGCTCTACAAATTTATCATTTATATATAATTTACTTAGTATTTCTGCAGAGTCATTTTGCGAAGCATTATCTAATAGATAAATCCTATAGTTCCCACAATAAGTATCTTTAATACTATTTATGCAATCAATTGTTTTATCATATGTATTGTAATTAATAATAATAATCCCTAACATTTTTACCTCATATCATTTCACAATTCCATCATCATGGTTTTCACACCCTAAAGGCATCATCAAGCTCCCTAACAAATTTTCCAATATCAAAATCTAATGCTTTCTTTCGAGCCTTTTCACTAAATTCATATAATTCTCTCTTTTCAAACAAAACTATCGCTTTTTCAATAGCTTTAGCCAATGCATCTGCATTACATTCCTCTACAATAAATCCATCCTCAGAATTACTAATAATCTCTGGAATAGCGCCTTTATTAAACGCTATAGGAACGACTCCTGCCGCCATTGCTTCTACTACTGCAATTCCAAAACCTTCTTCCCAAATTGCCGGATGCACAAAAACGTCTGCATTCTGCAAAAGTTTAGGTACATCAGATCGTGTTCCAAGAAATTGAACATTATTTTTAAAGTTTAAAGATCTCAAAAAGCTTTCTAGTGAGTGTCTCTCTGGTCCATCCCCAACTATCATGCAAGAAAATGCGCTCTTATCATCAATTTTTTTCAACGCTTCTAATAAAATATTGATTCCTTTTTGCTTAATTAAACGCCCCACAAAGATCAATCTAACTTCAGACCTATTGATAACTTTAGGTCCACAAAATTTCTGACAATCTATACCGTTATAAACAACTCTTACTTTATCTGTATTAAAACCATTATCTCTAATACTTTTTTTTACTGAATTAGAAATGGCTATTACATAATCACATTTTTTGTAAGCGTAAGAAATAATAATTTTTCTAATAATCACTCCTTTTCTATCTGGTGCCATCATATCATTCATATTACAATGGGCATATATATATGTTTTGAGACATCTTTTTTCTCTCTTCAAAAGTGTCATGAATATATATATCACAGGTGATTCATGATGAACAATAATTGCATCGATGTCTAGATCATCAACAATCTTCTTTATTTTGTAATATGCTTTTATATACTCACTTTTCCCAGTATTTAGCTCTATTACATTATTGCCTGAATCCTTCATCTGATTGCATGTCTCCCCTCCTCCAAAGAAGAAAACAAATGTATTATTAAGCTTTGAATTCTTAGCATAGTCTCTTACTAAAGTTTCAATTCCACCTGTATCACCCGTTCCTAAAAGATGTAAAACATTCACTAAAATACTCCTCCACATCAGATCATATATAATAAAACCCTATTATGCACAGCATATACTCAAATAACACTATTCGGGTCACAAAATGATTTTATTAAACAATCAGCTTTTTTTGATAATTTCTCTGCCATTTTTGCAATCTTTAACTTATTTATCACTATAAACTCCCATTATATTCTTTAATAAACCCTATGCTTCTCATCCATCAAATAGCTACTTCTTTCAATTACTTATTTCTTAACCGTAATATATCTTACAGGATACACAAAATAATTAATGGTCTTAATCTTTTAAAAATCATCATGGCTATCATTCGCACACAGAATCAAGCTAATATATCATCAATCATATAAACCTAAAATAGTGATACTCCTGTTTTGTAATTTAGCACACATTACAAATATAAATGCACTAATATAAGAACTTTTACAAATATTTCAAATTTCAATAATATCAATCTTATCCATATAATTTTACATAAAAAAATAACAGAACAAATAATAATGTGTATAAATATCAGTACAGTGCAGTTTGTTCTATAAATAATTTTTCTAGAAATTTCCAGTTTTTCTATCAACACTTGATGAAAATACATTTTTTATAACCACTAAAATATCAACTCAGTATTCTCTATACTAATTCATACTTTTCTCCAATAGAAATTGCATGTACATGATAATTACGTTCGTTAGGACAGCTGTAAAAATTGTTAAGAACAATGAGCATATTTTCACTATTACAAACGTTGTTAGTTAAAATTGTTTTATCTATTCCTCAAAAAAGCCACTTCATTAGGTGTTCAACCTAATAAAGTAGCTATATATAACGCGACACCCATCCGCAAGAGTATACTATATTTGAACGTGTATAGCAATCGGTAGGTAATCTAAATATTCTTAATTTCTTCGATGTTAATTGTTAAATTACACAAAAAGTCAAAAATTATTTGTATATTTCAATACTATAATTTACCTTCAATCAAGTATTTATAAAAAGTTGGCTTCCCATCTTTTTCTTCAATAAACTTCTGTTTCCAGCTCAATTTAAATAAACATGTATCCGTCTTAAGGTCAGCCCACTTGTCTTTGTCAAATTGTTCATTCAATACTTTTATCAATTCATCACATTTCGGATTATTAGGTGAAATTCTATCAAATTGATTTTGTATCCTCTTATCATGCTTTTGTGCAAGCACAATCATATAATCAACCATCAAGTAATCAACCATAATATCATTATTCTTCCAATAATTCAAAAACAAGTCTCGCATTGTAGAAAATGCATATCTATTTTCTTCGTGACATTCAAGCGAATAACCAGCAAAGTATCCACATGCTACAGATGCATGATTATACTCAGGACGTTTTATTGACCATATCGGTTCATTAAAATATGAATCTAATAAAACTGAATCTGTACAGAAAAAAGTTGCATCTAGCCACATTCCACCATATTTTGCTAAAAGAGATAATCGAAGTAAATCTGAATAGTTTGTTCTTGTGATTATTCCTTCTTTTCTTTTCCACCCATTCTGGAAGTTGTACGTATTTTTTATAATTTTCATCTGTTAGCACAATAACTTGATGCTTTCCTGAATTTTTCTTGATTGATTCTATACACGCTTTTACAATGGGTGGTGCCTGATCAAGACCTTGCCACCAACAAACCCATATACAATCAGAATATTTTGAATGCTCAAATACATCATTTGCATGGTTATAGTCATACAAAACAAAATAATCACCAAACGTTTTTTCATAGTATTTAATCATTATTTCATGTTTTCTCAACAAATGTCTTTTTCGAATCTCATTTTCATAGCCACCATTATGATTCATTATACGCATATCTATTTTTGCACGAAATGTTTCCATTCCCTCTCCGAAAGATAAAACACTAGCTATCTCCTTTGTTGCAGCTATTTCTTCACTACACCTATGGACTATTCTTTTAACTTTATCAAAATATTTCACTTTTTCCCCCTTTAAAGTATTTTATTTTTTCGCTTAACTGCAAGTGTAAACTATTTTTAGCTTGTTTTTTCACTCTTCACTTTCAATCAATCCGACTGAGCTAAATAATTCCAACCTGGAGTTGATTATATCCATTTTCTGCATAGCAGAATATTTCCCTGTTCTCCTGTCCCTAAGCTGAATTATTTCTCTTTTAATAGCCCTGTGTATCCAGGCAATAGGCAAGAGCAGAGGTATTTTTTTAGCATAGCTATAACTAATATCTAAATCCTTTGCTGAAGGGAACAAAAAGCTAATCTTACCTCTTGTACCACCGGCATGACTTTTCTTTTCACCCACCAGATAGGGGGCAAACGCATAGATAAGCTGCCAGGAATTCTGTCTGACATGTTCAATGTCGCCCTTGTAGATAAAATCGACTATTATGGATTCAAGGATTTCATCATCAGCCTCTATATGGCGCCCATTAAGAATAGAATCGTCCATATTAAAGTATCGCACGCATATAGTCAGGAAATTATGACCGAATGGAGCATATCCGCATTTATCCATCCATTTCCAAAAATAATCAAAATGAATCTTATCAAGATTCTTGTTAACAAATAGTGTTATATCTGTAAAGAATCTTACACTGGCGCCTTCTAGCATGAAATGCTTTATTAAATGGTAAAACTGATAAACAAGATGCTCATCAATACCCATAGTATGGATAGTCTTACCGTTCACTTCCATATCTATTCTATGCTCAGGGCCATCAAGATTTGCCTGCTTCAAGATATCAATCTTCATTCCCTCATAATCCTCAAATACAGTGGTATGAAGCTCGATCATATGGCCATTCGCATTATTTATAAAAGTTAATTCCTTATCCTGTTTGCCACCGGTATATTGATAACCCTGTTTCTCAAGAACATGAGTAGCTCGATTTCTATCTGCTGCACTCACAAGAATATCAGAATCTGAAGAAGGTCTATATGAAGGCTTGGGATAACATTCGGAAATTGCCTCCCCCTTAAATACAGCATAATCAATTCCTTCACCATGAAGCTGCGAAGTAACTTCCACTAAAGACTTGAAATGTGATGTCTGACGCACAAAAACATGAAACTTGCTTGCATCCCATTTTTTCTTAATATCCTCGGGCAGTGTCTTACAACCTTTGGCTGCATCAAATAGAACTGCAGAAAGCCCATTTATGCACGCCAGTTTATAGAGTTCCACCCAATCTGTTTCATCAAAAAAACCATCATCGGCATATTCGCAGTTGATGGCTCTCTTAGTTAATTCAATAAAATCTTTTTCTACTGCTTTCATCAACAATTATCTCATTAAAAATTTATTTTAAATCGCCTATCATTTTATGAATAATTTTTCACAATGTCAACAAGAACTTAAAAAAGCGTTTTTTCACGCAAAACTCTTTTTCCGAGTGAGATTGCATTTTTGCAACATATTCTTATCGTGCAACACGCATCCATGAAAGCGCTACTGTATGAAATAAGTATTTTCTATTCCATAAAAGAGCTGAATGCCACTAAATCAGCATCCAGCTCTTTATACCAATATATTTGTATCATTTATCTTTCTTCTCAGGAGTTTTCTGATTATTCTGCTTAACGCCCTTATAAACGATAAATCCGATAAGGAAAACGATGATAGCAACAATCGCAATTCTCCATACCTTAGCATTTCTCATAGCCTTAAGCTGAGAATTATAAGCATCAATCCATGCTCTGTCAGTCTGCTCACGAAGCTCCATCTCATTAACAAGATCTGTCGTATCATTTAATGAAATGAGCTTACCATCAGTGTCCTGAAGGTAGAGATACTGACTATGATAATAGATTGTTACCCATCCATCACTGGAATCAATCATGTATACCGTATCACCTGCTCTGAAAGATTCAACAACTGCAGCATTTGCATCTGCTGATTCTCTACCATCAGCATCTGAATTTAAAGTAGCAAGCTTTCCGGAAATTGAAACATTTCCCTGCTGTTCCTCAGCACTTGCTGTTACAGAATTAAAATATCCAATAGAGAGAACAGAAATGAACGCAGCCATTAAAATAATAAATCTATATTTTATAGTTTTGAACTGAGTAAACATATAAATGACCTTTCTTTAACTTAATTATTTTTTTATTTTAAAAGAACAATTTTTCGTTGCCAAAACGATATCACATGGAGAATTTCAGCGCAATATCTATCAGGCACCAATCTCTCTATCAAGTTCATCCTCATCAATTTCTATATCATCGCTGCTATTTCTGTTCATATGAGTTCTATCATATTCGATGCGCTTTACATGATACTGAACATCCTGAAGGATTCTACGATTAGCAGCAATAGTATCAGCCATAAGTCCCATCACGAATACAAGGAAGCCCATGATGATAAGTGTACATCCAAGAATAAGTGACTGAATATGACCTGAGCTTGATCCATTAGCCATATAAACAAGGAATCTGATACCAATTCCAAGACCAATAAGTGTAAATGGCAATGAAATGAGTGAAAATGCCATAAGAGGCTTATACATTACAAATGCTCTGATAATTGTGAGCATAGACTTCTTTACATAGCCCCAAATGCTATGGAAAAGTCTTGATGGTCTAAGTTCTCCATTAGTTCTGATTGGAACACTTGTCATCGGAATCTTTTCTCTTCCGGCCTGAACAATTGTCTCAAGAGTATATGTGTAGTCGTTTACTACATTAAGCTTCATGGCAGCATCTCTACTGAATGCACGGAATCCACTTGGCGCATCAGGAATATCACTCTTAGAAGCCTTACGAACAGTCCAGCTTCCAAGATGCTGAAGCTTCTTCTTAATAAATGAAAAATGCTCTGTCTGGTCAATTGGTCTTGCACCAATAACGATATCAGCCTCGCCATTAAGGATAGGTCTTACAATCTTCTCAATATCTTCACCATTGTACTGATCATCCGCATCGGTATTTACAATGATGTCAGCACCACATCTAAGGCATCCGTCAAGGCCGGCAATAAAGCCCTTTGCAAGACCCTGATTCTGCTTGAAGTTAACAATGTGCTGAACTCCCCACTTTTTAGCAACTTCAACAGTATTGTCCTTACTTCCGTCATTGATAATAAGGTACTCAATGGTATCTATACCATCAATATGCTTAGGAAGATGGTTAAGAGCAACCTCAAGAGTCTTCGCTTCATTGTAACATGGAATCTGGATAATAAGTTTCATAACATTTCCCTCTCACTTCTGATAATAAATAATAAAATGTCCTGACAGCCATTTGCCGTCATATCTATCCGCTAAATAATCATTGAGTCCACTTTCATAGAACAAAAGAACCAGAGCATCATCAGGAAGTTCTGCAACTGTTTTCTTTATTGTTGCCTCATCTTCCTTGATAAGTTCCTTGGCATATTCGACATGGATATGTTCATCTTTTAGTCTTAACTGGATATTGTCAATAAACTCTATTTCACCAGTATAAAGAAGAATAACATCCCCGTCACGACCTTCTTTTCTAAAGTCAGATATCGCATCAGCAACCTGAACATCGCCAAATGCATATGCCTGATAAAGGTATATAAAATGATTAAGCGCATGAAAAGATTGTATCACTAATACAATATATATCAATACTAAAATTATCTGTGGTTTCCCTATTTTAAATAGTTTTACTAAAAATACAATTCCTGCCCCAACCGCCAATGTAAGGAGCGTGCTCATCAAAATAATATAATACGGCCTAAAATTGTACTTATCAAGAAAATAACTAATTGCAATTGCTAATGTACTATGAGGATTATTCATCCCTGTTTCATTTATAGACACAATATATAATGACGAAACAGAAGATAACAAATAAATTATTGCCGGTATAATACACTTTTTTAATATCTTTTCTGTTTGTAATAATTCATATATCCCTATTGCCATGAGAAGCGGAATAGCAAAATCAAAATATCTTCCATGAAGGAATAGATCAAAGCGATTGCTTTTCTTACCGGCACTGCCTATTAAATATATACACATAACCATGAATTGTGCAAGTGATGATAATAAAACAAATGCTGCCTTATTATCCTTATTAAACAGGCGTTTAAAAAGACTATAAACACCAAGATAGGCAAAACCGAATGTAGCACAGCCAAGATAAAAAATCTTACCGATCATACTCTTAAAAAATTTGCCAAGACCTGACAAACTAAATAATATCTCCAGTTTTCTCGTCTGTCCAGAATAGTCATTAACACTTACACGTGAAACTGCCCCATTACTAAATAATGTATCAATAAAATGATTCTTAACGTAAATACTAACAACAAACAGCAATATAAGCAGTAAAACTGTCATCACAAACACAAAAATTGATTTATCATTACTGTTCTTATTAGCAAGCACAATTCGCTTAACAGTCTCAGCAAGCATAACTAGAAAAACAGCAGCAAGTGTGCCAATTGTTCTCATATGAACAGTATACAGATAAATTGCAGACAGTGTTACCAAAACACCATTGATTATTCCAGGTTTCTCAAGGAAACGAAGCATCAAATACACTGTTAAAGTGTACATAAAAAACAATAGCGCCTCAGACATCGTAGTCTGAACATAAAATGACCATGATGGGTATAATACACAAATTCCAGACAAGAAAGATGTCAAGAACTCATCAGCATCTTCAAAAAGCATTCTCATTATCTTTTTGATTAAAAAGAATGACAAAATCTGAAGCATTAAATTAATAACCAAAGCTGCCCTGTAGGCCATGATGGAATCCGAAAAAATCCTAAGAATAGGTGCCAAAATAAGTGAATATCCAAATGAATAGTACGAACCTATTGAAGCCGTCTCAGACCAGTCATAGCCCGCCACTCTTGCTGCGCATGCCCAATAGCCAAATTCATCCGGAAATATAGAAATTCCAAAAATATACTGAAATCCATACATGAATAGACAGACAAGAAATAAAACAACCACGCCTGTTATCATCATATTTAGTTGTTTTGTTTCCTGTTTCCCCATTTTTTCTCCTAAACATAAAGATTGGGAAATGACCGGTAAAAGTCATTTCCCAAGTCTAATTCATTATTCTGGCAATCGAAATTAACTAAATTAGCCAATCTCAACAAGTGCGTATGCAGCAAGGCCGCCACGAATGTTGAATGAGAATGTTCCAAGTACTGTATCAAGATCTTCGATAACTTCTGTCTCTCCGCCTGGATATACAGCTACAACAACATATCTCTTGTTAGCGTTTGCGCCAGGGATACCAACTGATGCACGAGCTGATACTGTGTTAGGAAGCTGTGCGAACTTGCCACCATCAAGGATACCAAGATCAACGTTGATAGCTCCAACAACCTTACCACCTAACTGTGCAACAACTGCGTCGATGCTTGCGAATGCAGCTGGGCTTGTCTTAGCTGTGATGTCATATGCTCTTACCCAAGGTGTCTGACCTGCCTTAAGACCAGCAAGTGTTCTGAAGTCAGCAAGGCTTGTTCTGATAGCGAAACCGTTAAGTCTCTTTACTCTGTAGGAACCAGCGAATGTTGATACAACACCAGCTACTGTGTTAGTAGGTGCTTCTACAGCTGCTGCAGCTTCCTGTCTCCCAGCTGATGCAGCTGCAACTACAGTTGTCTCTTCCTGAGTTGATGTAGGCTCATCAGTTGTTGCTCCTGCTACAACAGGTACTACCATCATGCTAGCAGCAAGTGTAATAGCAAGAATTCTCTTTGCAAATTTAATGCTCATAACTTTTCTCCCTTCATATGAATGAGTTAATATAAAGCGATTTATTTTTTTAATCGCTTTGACTTTTATTATACTCAATTTTTTCACCAGTGCAAGTACATTTTGTTTTTTGGAAAATCAATTCTTGTTTTTTGGTCTTTTTTATATGCATTTTATGCCCAAAAATACGCTAGTTACGCGGGTTATAAATTTTTTGTATCTAATAAAAAATTTATAATTCCATATGCGATTCAAGCTTTTCATAATCGATATTTTTTACACTTCCGTCCTTTAAACTGATAGTGACAGGCCCATAACCACCGCATTTCTGCGTATCAGTATATTCAATGTTAACAACAGGAAAAATATCATCTTCATCAAATTCAGACAAATCCTCCTTAGTTATAACTTGCGATATCATTATATAAGGTTCGTAGCCATACTGCTTTTCTCTTATAGTCTCGGCATAAAGAACTATAGACTTTTCGCTGTCTGGATTTGTTCCAGTGCTTTTTATCAGCTTAATATCAGTCCAGCCATCCATTATGGTTAAAGCAAGCTGCTTTTCTTTTCCCATGTGATCATGTCCTTTTAAGATTGCAGCCTTGTATCCATCTTTTTCCTTGAATTCTATATCAGTGCCATTATCAGGAAAACCAAACGCTCCCAATGTGATGCGAAGAGGCCTTCTGTACATTCTTATTTTATCAACTCTGATAGTTCCATAAGGAACGACAAAATCAGCAAGGTTTATAGCTGTTCTCCAATGATCTTCAGTTTCCATTTCGTACTCAAAAAACTGCCTTCGATATAAAACATCATTATTCTCACCATGCCAGAATGTGACATTAGGAGTAATACCCGGAAGCCTCATGTTCCTTCCAGATTGTAAAACCGTATCTCCCCCTTCAGAAGATTCCTTGTTTACAACATTTTCCAATTCCGGAATACCTGTGTTTATGTACTCCAGTACATACTGTTGCGACTCAACATAGCCAGTGTTAGAATCTATTTCTTCTATTTTTTTAATGCTACTCTTTATATCACCATTTCGATTATTCTTCCGAGAAAATCTAAAGTTTTTCCCCTCAGGCATTGACTCCCATGGAAATTTCGTATTATAAACAAGCTTGGAATAATTCCATATTCCATGCCTGTCATTCTTATCTTTAACTACTTTACCGGTTCTAAGTTCAGTTATCCCATTCGCCTTATGGTTAGCAAAACAAAGCGCAGGTCCATTTAATGTAGTCACCTTTGTTTCACGTTCAGAAAGCTTTTCCCAGGTTCCATTATTCTCTTTTGCCGTCCAGAAAGGATGATCTGCAGGTAAATGAAGGCATAAGAAAGCTTTCGCAAGCCACATTGGAGACTCAGCGCAGGAATACCCCTGAACAAGTGGTACAAACGGTCCATAAAAACCAAGTGTCGGTACACCCTTCCATAGAAAGTCATCCCTTGTAAAAAACTGAAGCAGTGATCCCGAACAGATTCTTCTGGCAAGTCCCGGATCAACTGTGTTATTTTGCATCAGAAGATTGCCGTCAAATGCACTTGTTGCAGCATTTCTGTATATGCCACTTCTGCCCCACATATTGGTAAATCCATCGCTATCAAAAAAGTCAGGGTAAGTCTTCATCAGCTCATTTGAGTTCTGCTCAAACTTAGCGGCAATATATGGTTCTTTTTCATAACCGTACCAATTATTCCAGATTGCAGTGTACATATTAAATGCCCAACACGAATAATAGTCAAAAGATTGCCCGTCTCTGTACCAGCCATCGCCAACGTAGTACGCGAGAATATTCTGTGCATGATCACGCATTATATCCTCATCAATTTCGTATCCATTCATATAAAGAAATGCAAGATCAAGCATATTAAAAAGTCGCCAGTTCTGAGGTACGGTATTGGCATGGGCAAAATCTGACAAAAACGCTGCAATTCTGTCTTTTTCCTCTTTAGAGTATGTATCCCATAATTCTTCTCTGCAAAGCCACAGGCAGATAACAAGCGCAGCAGTTTCAACAGTCTGCTGATAGCATGCCGTCGGGTTGTTGCTCTTATCCAGAGCACGCATTTCCGAATAATTCAGAACATAATTAGGCGCGCCTTCAGTAACAGCCTCAAGCACCTGTTTCTTATAATATTCACGAATGCATATTTCATTAAGCTCAAGTTCCGGTTTTATATGGATTAAAGGAGCCGCGATAAAAAAAGATCTGCAAAGCCCCTCAAATACTTCTGCCTTTTTTCGCCACATTGGCGCATCTTTAGATGGATATGTAACTTCCGTCTCGTATCTTGGCATAACAACCGGTGCTTCAATACTGCTTATATTATCAAATATACCGCCAAGAAGATATTCTGCAGCCTCTATCCAGCTCTCCCTTGTAAGCCCTGTATATGGGCTAAGCTCATAATCCAAATGCTTAGGTTCAAATTTCATCGTTTTCCCTCAACTCTTTTCACACAGTAAAAATCGGAAGATCAATACCTTTTAATTTCATAAGTGCCTCAATATAGTAGTAGTCCCCATAGATGATTGCAAATTCATGCCTGCTATCATGATAAGCTGCTGTACATTTTAAAAGAATATTATCTCTGTCCAAGGTATAATCACATCTCTTTTCATGGAGCGTTTTTAGTAGTTTTAGCGCCGTATCAAGATATTTCTTTGCTAATGCCTCATCGCCTTCTTTTAATATACCTGCCAGTTCAATCAATCCTGATGCAGTAATAGCCGCAGCTGTTGAATCTTCAATATTCACGTCAAAAGGCTCCCTATAATCCACCGGAACAAGAAATGTTTCCGGAATCTCGCTTATAACATAATCCGCAACTTTAATTGCAGTCGCCAGGTATTTTTTATCACATGTAAAAAGATAACTTAACGCAAATCCATACAGTGCCCAGCTCTGCCCTCTTGTCCAGGATGAACCTTCCTCATATCCCTGGCCGCCATATTCTCTCACAAACTCACCTGTAGCAGGATCAAAGCCTATAATATGCCTAACTGAGCCATCTTCCCTTATAAAATACTTCATGGCAGTATCCGCATGCGCTGTAGCAATCGCCTTAAATCTCGGATCTCCAAGTTCTCGTGATGCCCAATACAAAAGAGGAAGATTCATCATGCAGTCAATAATCGCCCATCCAGTGGTGTCTCTATCATCTCCCCAGTCATTCCACGCTCTTATAAAGTTGCCATTTAAGTTAAATCTGCCCGCCAGATTAGCTGTGGCAAGAAGTGCTCTGTTTTTTGACTCACTGTTTTTATCAAGCTTGTATCTGATAACTGATGTAGGAAGCCAGCGAAAGCCTGCATCATGATCCATTCCATTGTAATCCATGAATGCAGCATCCATTTTTTCTTCTACTTTAATGGCTTCTTCTTTGAAAAGATCCAGTTGAGTCAGCTTGTACAACTGCCATAACTCACCACCCCAGAAGCCATTTGTCCACCAGCAAATATCTTTTTTGTCTGAACGATCATCAAATCTTCCATTATCATCCGTCGTATATGGTATCTTCCCCAAATTCCTTGACACTACCGTTTCCATCTTTGAAGAAATTCGGTCAAGAGCTTCGCTTACCCATTCCTCATCAAAACTGCCAATCTCAATATTTCTCATACCCCATCCTTCCTTTTCATGCACCCTACTCAAAGCACATTTTTAGTTTTTCCTTTTCCTTCCCCCTGATCAATATCCTATACACTTCATGTTTCCATGCACTTTTAAGTCTCTCATCAGTTATAGGATATTTCTGCACCAAAAAGCTCTCCGCGCCGGAAATCACAATTTTTCCGACCTCTCCCAAAGAAGTCTCTCTAACACCAAATACCATTTCCTCGTCAGACTTTTCTACAACAGGTTCTCCATATGTCATAAGGCTTGCAACAAACGGCATATCCCCATCATATTCATCTTCTACCACAATTTTCTCTCCTTTATATAAGGAAACTTTCCTATTATAATGTTGTTTCCCGGTATCATTTTCATCTTCAAAATATGCTCCGGAAATATCCATTTTTAGGCTTGATACTGTTATCTTTTCTCCTGCTGCATTTTCGTTAACACTATTAGTCTGTTCTGTCTCTGTACCATCACCATCTAAAATACACACAACACTACCTGCGCTATAGTTTTCACCATCTTTTTGCATAACAATACGGCTATCATAGACATCAGATGCCGCATCCCTGCCCATATTTTCGAGGATTTGATTCAGGATCTCATCCGCTCCTGATTCATTTGCAGAATCATCTTTTCCACATTTCACGAATGTCGGAACATTATGAAATTGCGACTGCATTGTCCATATCTCATATCGCTTGTCTGAAAAGGTCTTTTGTGTATAAGTCCCAACTCCAAGGTCAATAATAAACGGCTTACCATTTTTATAGATTGTAAAAGAACCTACATCGTTGTGATTATGACTATCAGCATTGTTACCTGCTTTTGCAGCAAGAACAAAGGTGTCATCTCTTGCCACCATAAGCCCCATGCTTTCAAACCAGGCATCCTCACCAAGCATGGTAGTCTTTGGGAAATTCATCATTTCCTCATAGGCAAATGCCTGCATACAGTGGTAAAAGAGATTTATCTCATCATCCAAAAGTCTCTCTCCCATTGATTCTGACCTGAAATCCTCAGCAGAAAAGCTTGAGAGCACCTCATCTCCAACTGCTTTTCCAAAGAGAAACTCTCTTGCAGATCGTCTTCCGGGATGTGCGCTGCAATCCGCAAAATTTATGTAATAATCACCAGCAACATGCATCTTAACTATAAAGTTTGCTATGTTTCTTATTATCGGTTCCTTGAATACAGCGCCGAAACATTCACTACTTTCATCTACATAAAAGTTTTCTTTACTATCAATTCTATGGTCAGTCTCCAACGCAGCTTGTTCATAACCATGCACTTTTTCTTGCACACCATGGATTATTACGCTACCATCATCAGAAATCTCGGCATAACTTCTTTTCTCCATATCGCAGGCACCGCTAATAAGCTCAAGGCATCCAAAAAGACACAGTCCTGCATGGCTGTAATACTGCGCGCCCTCATTACATCCGCCATCCTCTCCATAGCCATCAAGAAAATAGTCACAGGATCTCGCTGCTTTTTTCATAAAAATCATCTTCTCATGTGTGGTAAAAAAGCCGTTTTTTCTTGTAAGAGCTGCAATCAATACATTTTGAGTACACCAGGGTGTCCAGTTGCACATAGGTTCTGAACCATTTCCCATCCACCAGAAATGCTGTTTAAGATACGGCTCAAATATACGTGAATTTAATCTTTCATTCACATAATCACTTATATACGGGCTGATCTCTGCAAAAACAGGTCGCATCAAATATTCCGCAAACGCCACCTCAGCCCCGCTCTCAGCCTGAAACAGGTCTATTATAGGCCTTGTAACATCAGGTATATTTTCCTGCTTAGCATCCCTTTTGTAGCTGTTATGAGGCGGTAAGCACCAGGTTGTTTCTTCAAGAATGAGGTAAAGTCCGTCTAATATGTCATCCACAAATCTTCCCTTATTCTCAACGCATTCAGCCATCACAAGCTTATTCAGCTTACGTCTTCTGGGAAAATATTTCTCTTCAAACCTTACCCGATTTCCGGTCTTAAAGAACTCTCTAAAATCAGAAATGGTTAGCTGTGTCCATTCTTCTTTCTGCGCATCCTCACCTCTTTTAACCAGCTCATTTTTCAGTTCCAGAGGTAATGCATCCCATTTTTCTCTGTCTGTGATATTAGGATATCTGTCGTAGGATTTGCAATCTGTCACTATGCTATAATAATCACTTACTAATGTACATTGCTTATCATTCATGCCTCTCTCCCAATTAAAAATAAGAAAAAACAGGAAACGTTTCCGAATCCTGTCTCACTTCTTCATCTTGTTGAAAGGAAAATATTCTCTCTTTCAGCTTCTTCGTCACTCGGATAATCCTGTAAATATGCATCCATAAGCGACTTTGCTGTATCAAACTCACCCTTATATTCATAGGCCGTTATCTGATTTAATCTTAATGCCTTTATATATGCCTGATCACCAACATCAATGCCTGACTGAAAAGACTGAATAGCAGCCGAATAATCCCCTTGCTTTATCTGACACATACCCAGTTGATTGTAGATCAACGCACTCGCAGGGTTCTCACTTAAATAGGTCTTATAGACACTAATAGCATAGTTATAATCCCCCTGCTTTTCTCCTGTTTGTCCAAGCATCAAAATCACAGGCTCTTTTTCCTGGTCGCGCTCACTTCGCGCTGCCTCAAGATAACTCTGAGCCTCAGCATTATTACCAAGATAAAAAGAAATCTGCCCTTTTTCATAATTGGTCATAAATGCGCTGCCATTATCCATAGCTGTCTGAAGGATATTCACTGCCTCATCATTATATCCATACTCATTCAGGGATTTATAGATCATGATGATCATTGAATAATCCTTGGCATTTAATGATATTGCCTTGGTAAAATCAGAATATGCCCCGTCGTGATTGCCTGAAGCAAGCTCACATACACCTCGCAGATAAAATGCATTTCCATCTTTACTGCGAAGCCCTAAAATTGCATCATACACTTCTTTGGCTTTATTATATTCGCCAAGCTTATAATAAGCCTCTGCCAGATAGTAGTTGGTGTCAAAATCCATATCATCAACTATTCCTTCATCTGCATGCAAAGAAGCCATAAGCTCGTCAGCCGCTGCCTGATAATCACCTGTAGCTACATATACAATGCCTTTTCCTCTGTGGATAAGACATGCATCTTCGCCCTTTTCCTCAGCAGCAGTAAAGCTTTCCATCGCACTATCATAGTCATGGCTTTCTATATAAGCAAAACCGGAATCAATATTGTGCCTTCCGGCAAGACTCCCACAACCGGATAGTAAAAAAGTGGCAGCCATGAAACATATTAAAAATCTTTTTTTCATTCCCACCCCACAGACTATTAGTTAAATACAAATATAGCATAATCACCACATATTGCCTTTACTTGTTGCAAATTTAATTTAATACAACAAGTAAAGTTCACATGTGATTATTAATCATGAACAATATAATCATCCTAAATAAGCTATAACTTCCACTTCGCAAAGAACATTCTTAGGAAGCTGTTTTACTGCAACACAGCTTCTTGCAGGTTTTCCAGTGAAATATTTCTCATAAACAGCATTAAATGCTCCGAAATCAGCCATTTCAGCAAGGAAACATGTTGTCTTTACTACATGCTCATAATCTGTTCCTGCTGCGCTTAAAATCTCTCCTATATTTCTGCAGACTCTGTCAGCCTGATCTGAAATTGTTGTTCCCTCTATCTCACCGTTTGCAGGGTTGATCGGTATCTGCCCTGAAGCATAAAGAAAATCTCCTGCCTTGATAGCCTGTGAATATGGTCCGATTGCTGCCGGTGCCTTGTCTGTTGAAATATACTGCATTTTAGTGTCCTCCCATAATTTGTTGTATGTTATTCTCGTTAAGTTCTCTGGTTATCCAAACACAGCAGTTACATAATACCCTCGTGAGTTTTCCTCCACCTTGGTAACTACTCCCTCGCGTTCAAGCATTCGTTCTCTGAACGGAAAATTCCCTGACATAGCCAGTGATGGATAAATCGTGTAATAATAGTTACTTGGAAGAACACCTTCCGTGACAGTAACCTTATCCCCTTCTTTTAAAAGACCTGGTCTTTCCATCTTAAAAACCATTTCTCTTGCCATATAATCGCCTCAATCCTTAATAATTCCATGTTCTAAAAGATAATTATACCATCTTTCGTACGATGAAGCTTTCAAATGAACATCATCAAACGATAAATCTTTTATCAGATTACCATTCTCATCATCAACAGCCTCGTTCATATCTATATAAAAAATAGTCTTATTATCTGCAAGCTGAGAGAGTGCTTCATTTCTCTCATTTATCTTTTCATTGTTAAAGTACTTGTCGCTACTGCTCTTCTTCTCACTTACATGCATTATTCCCTGTATGAAAATAAGCGCATCCGGCTGTAACTCTCTTATTCTGTCAATAACCTTGGAATACTCCTCTGCAAAAGTCTCAGCAGTACCGGTTCCAATCTCGTTAAGTCCAAGCATTATATATATTTTGCCAAACTGGTTCTCAGAAAGAGCCTGCTCAACTGAAATCTTGTTATCTCCACTCTTTACAAATTCTTTGGTCATAACACCATAAATTGTAAGTGAAACCTTGGCATAAAATGTCGCTCTCTCATCAAGAGGCTTGCAATACTCAGAAAGACCAACAGTACGAGAATCTCCAATAAACAATGCATCATCAAAATATTCTTCCGTGACAGGTACAAGCTCATAAGTCCTGTCTGCATCATTATCAGAAACAGAATTACCGGAAATATCATTAGCCGATACGTCTGAAAGTTCCAATGCAGCATTGCCGCTTATGTCTAAGCTCGTTTCCTCGTTTGAATCCGATATCTCCCAAGCACCTTCATCTGTAGCCACTTCCACAGTAACATCAGCAGATGCCATCATGTCCTCTGCTTCATTTTCTACCCTGCTCCATGGATAAATTCCTTCAGAAGCCCCCTTGAAAACCAAAGCAAAATGAGGCACCTTGGAATAATCCACTTCACCCTGATAGCTTGAATAGGTACTCCCTTCAAGCACAAAGGAAACAAGCGATAATGCTATTGTAACAACCACGATCCCTGCAAGAATCGGGCATACCTTTAACAGCTTCATTCATTCACTCTTTCAAAATCAGAACTTAAAATATAAAAATGGATTTCCTGCAGCGTTTGATAAGCTGTAAACACAAGCCCAGAACAATACCAAAAGCACTACAGAAACGACAGGCTTTTTCCTGTTTTTTTCAAAAAAAGAATAAACCTGTGGAAATAGAAGTACTGCTCCAGGAAGCAGGACTTTCCAATATATCTGAAGATTTTTCATGAAATCTCCCTTATTAACTGCTATTCCGGCACCAAAGAACGGGAAAAGACGCTTGAAATAATCTCCAAGCATATTTACGTCGGAAATAGCAAAAATAACCCATGTAAGTGGAATGAGCACAAATACATTCACTCTTCCAAATATTTTTTCTATAATTCCCGGGAATTTTCTAAGCAAAAAGCGCTCGCATACTATGATAACAAATATAGCAACTCCCCACAAAATAAAATTAAATGTAACTCCATGCCAAAAACCGGTAATAAGCCATACGGTCAACAGATTTATAACCGTTCTGAAATTACCTTTTCTGCTGCCTCCCAGTGGAAAATAAATATAATCCTTGAACCATGAGCCCAATGTTGCATGCCATCTTCTGTAAAACTCAGCAACATTTTTGGACTTGTATGGTTGAGCAAAGTTGATAATAAAAGGAAATCCAAGCATCACACCAATTCCGGCAGCCATAAGTGAATATCCCCAGAAATCATAATACAATTCCATGGAATATGTAGCTGCGCCAAGCCATGCAAGCGGTGTGGAAATACTCTCATAACCAATAGTTCCTATATCGCGCCAGAGCATTGAAAGATGATCTGCGATAAGAACCTTCATTCCAAGACCAATGATAAAAAATCTAAGACCATCCTCTATATATTCAAGGAAACTTGGCTTATCCTCAAGCTTATCCATTCCTTCCTTAGTATCAAGGTCAAGAATCTCAAGTTCCTCTGTGCTTACTTTATTATTCTGAACATATTCATCCTCTGACTTTTCTTTCTTCTCCTCATCATCTACTGCAGCGCCTATATCTATCTTGCCAATTCGAAGAAAAGGATTTTCTGTATAGTCCTGATATCTCATGATAGGTCCGGAGACAATCTGAGGGAACATGCAAAAATAAGCAGCAACATCCAAAAATCTTGACTCGATGTCTATTTTTCCACGATAATTATCAATTTGGAATGAAATCATTTTGAAAGTAAAGAAACTGATACCGATGGGCATAAAGCTATTGTCCACAAACTGCCCAAGAATTTTAAATTCAACCAGCATCAGCGCATCTAAAAGAACTATAAAACCAAGAAGCTTCTTGCTTCCGCCACCCTTAAGAGCCTTACTGAAAAGATAATTGATGACTACAGCAATGCAGAGAACCGGAAACATCTTAAGATCCCCCACCGCATAGAACATCAGGCTGCCTATAAGCAGCGTGGAAGTCCTATATTCAATGGGGGTCAGATAATATACCACTATAAAAACAGGCAGGAACCTGAATATAAATGTCAAATCAGAAAAGTTAATCATTACTTGTAATTCAACCCTTAATCGTCAATTGCCGGAATTATTGATCTCCGCAAGTTTTGTCTGAGCTGATGACGCACTCTGTGTTCCGGGGAAATTAGTAATAACCGCGTCATATGTAGTCTTTGCATTATCAAGATCCCCATGCTCATAGTATGAGTTTCCAAGATAATAAACAGTATTCACATTTGTATTATCATACTGATATGCCTTAGAAAAATTGGTTATTGCTGTCTCGTAATCTTTTTCCTTATAAGCAGCATATCCAGCATTGTAATAAGAAGTTGCAAGCTGCGGACCAACCAAAGACATAAGAGTATTGTACAGTTCCTTAAACTCAGAAGAAACATCATCATCAATCGCATTCAGATCAAGTTTCTCAAGAGCTGCAGCCATAGCTTCAATATCTGATGAATCGTTAAAATATATATTTGTAGCATTCATAAGGCTGTTCATAGCAGCAGATGTACTATCAACACCCTCATAGTCCGTAACCTTAGACTGAAGATCAGCAATTTGGGTCTCCAGGTTCTTGACCTGCTGCTCATAAGCATTTATCTGAGCTGACTTAGCGTCTGATTCTTCACTTATCTGAGTTATTCTGCTCTGATTATTATTGTTGATGCTCTGAATTCGCTGTGGAAGCACTAAAAAGCAAGCCGCAGCAAAACCCAAAACTGCCCCTAAAAGTATTCCCCAGATGGAATTTGACTTTGCAATAGGAGATTTTTTTACAGGCTGAATTATCATCTCATTTCCGCTGTTATACCTGATAACTTCATCACTATCAGAAGAAGCTATATCGGAAACAAGCTTTCCGCTCTCTCCCGGAAGAAGCATACTGTCAGCTTCTCTGAGATAGCGCTTTGCCATTACATTTCCGGTGTCCAGTTTAAGTGCCTTCTGAGCCTCTATTTTAGCCTTATCCCAGTTTCCGTTTTTCAGATATAAAAGAGCCAGCAAAAGATGTGCCTTGATAAATCCGGAATTCAAAGACAGAACCTTTTTAAGCTGAATCACTGCAAGATCCAGGCTGTCCTGCTTGCAGTAATTAAGAGCAATATTAAACTTCTTGATTGTCTGGTTTATTGCATCAAGCTGAGCCGGGCTGTTTCTTACATAATCCATATACTTGTCAGCAAGATTGTCCTCAGGTTTTAAGTTCTTACTTATAACCCATTCAGACAGCGCCGCAACAGCTTCCCCAGTCTCATAATAAATTAGTCCTAAAAGATTTCTGGCATCTATATTATTCTTATCAAGCTTAAGACTTTGCCTTAATGCATCTATCGCGCCGGTCATATCACGAACGCCCGCCTTTTCAAGTCCTTCATTGTAAAAGACATTGGAAAGACTGACAATTCGTTTATTTACCTTTACATTTGTCCCACATCCTGGACAAACATCACTTTTATCCAGTTCCGCCCCACAACGATAACATCTCATTGTTATTTAGCCCTCTTCTGATCGTAAGATTCTGATTTAGCCTCTTTTAAGAGCTTCACTAGTACATCTGACATATCATCTAAATCCTGATTGTAGATGATATCTTCTGCATCTTCTATTTCAAGACTTGGTTTGAACTTCTTAAGTTCTTCTTCAAAATTAATCATTTACATCATTCCCTTTATCTGACCAGCCAAATATAATGAACCGGTGGCAAACACCATATCTCCGGACTTTCTGACTGTAATAATATCTGTTATCGCATCCCTGACATTGCTGTAATACCTTACAGGAACGCCAATGAGACCAAGCTCATCTTCCGCATCCCCAAATGCACTCTTTAAGTCAGAAATCGAAACCGACCTGTTCGTCTCTAAAACTGCCACAAATAGTTGCTCAAACTGGCGACTCTCCAATATCTTCCGGATAATTGTAGGATACTGCTTATCTCCCACGATTCCAAAAAGCATCAGTTTCCTGCCTGAACACTCAATATCACCTGCGCATTCAAGAAAAGCCGTGATTCCGTCAAGGTTATGAGCTCCATCCACATAAATTCCCGGACGGATCTCTTCCATCCTGCCTTCCCATCTTGCACTTATAAGACCTTCTCTGATATCCAGTTCAGAAAGCTCTACGCCCTGACTTTTCAGTATTTCAAGGGCTGCAAGAGCTATTGCCGCATTCTCCGTCTGATACCTTGCAACTGTCGAGAGTTTTAGGTCAACATATTTATCATATAAGGATTTATAAGAAAAAGCAATGTATTTGTTTCCCGCATCATCCTGTGAGAGAGTTATATCAGTAATATCCTTTTTTTCAACAGCGACTACCCTTGAATCCAGTTCCAGTGCACGCCTTTTGATAACTTCTGTAGCTTCCTCTCTCTTGTCAAAAAAGATAACAGGTACCGAAGGCTTGATAATCCCTGCCTTTTCACCTGCGATTTCCCCGATGGTATTCCCAAGATACTGCATATGATCAAATCCAATTTCAGTAATTACAGAAACCATCGGCTTTTTGACAGAATTTGTCGCATCCAGTCGCCCGCCAAGTCCCGTTTCAAGCACCAGAAAATCTACAGGATATACGTCATACAATAGCATTGCCATAAAAAAAAGGTATTCAAAATATGTAGGAAAATAATCCTCTTTGTCATATTCCAAAACCCTTTTCAATAATTCAATAAAAATCTCAACAAATAAGCCATCAGATATAGGCTTTGAATCAATGCAAAATCTTTCCGTGATCTTAACAAGATGCGGAGAAGTAAACATCCCCACCTTATATCCGGCTTTCATAAGCACAGAAGATACATAGCTGCATACAGAGCCTTTGCCGTTCGTTCCTGCAACATGGATTATTTTCATGTTCTCGTCAGGATTTCCCAAAAACTCCAAGAAAAGCCTTGTATCCTCTATTGTATGCTTATTCGTAAAGCTCGGAATGTGATTTAAAAAATCATCACATTCCGAGAGCATTATCTTTTCCCCATTATCAGCACGGCTTATCAGCGCTGAAACACTTTTTTCTAATTCCTCTAACATAAAACCTCTAAGACCTGCTATATAATGATATCAATCTTATTTAGATAACTGTGCAAGTCTTTCTGTTATCTGATCATAAGTCTGCTGGTACTTCTGCTGCTTTTCTTTTTCTTCAGCAATCTTCTCAGCAGGCGCTTTCGCAAGGAATTTCTCATTGCTGAGCATATTCTGTGATCTCTTAAGCTCACCTTCAAGCTTCTTCTGTTCTTTAGTCAGACGCTCAATCTCAGCTGAAAGATCTACAAGATCAGAGAAAGGAATATAAACTGCTGCATCAGCCAAAACTACTGAAACCGCATCATCAGCAATTCCATCTTTTCCGCTCTGGCAAACCGACTCAGAAGCATATGCAAGTGATTCAAAGAAAAGCTTACCTGTTCTGAAAATATCAAGAACTTCTTCCTTTTCACTTACAACGAAAACCTTTGCCTTACGTGAAGGAGCAACATTCATCTGTGTACGAACGTTACGGATTCCGCGAACTGCTTCCTTGATTGTCTCAATCGCCTTTTCATCAGAAGCAAAGTTCCACTCTTCCTTATATACAGGCCACTCAGAGATCATGATTGACTCTTCCTCATCCTGCATTGTGCAGAAGATTTCCTCAGTAATAAATGGCATATAAGGATGAAGGAGCTTAAGCGCTGTCAAAAGAACTGTCTGAAGTGTCCAAAGAGCTGCTTCATGTGAAACCTTGTCATCTGAGTTATAAAGGCGAGGCTTAACCATTTCAATGTACCAGTCGCAGAACTCATCCCAGATAAAGTCATATACCTTCTGAACAGCGATACCAAGCTCGTAATGTTCCATATTATCAGTAACTTCTTTTACCGTATTATTGAGCTTACTGATGATCCAGTGGTCAACAGGCTCAAGACCTGCAGGCATCTCCTGGTGAATAGCACTCTTTGCATCCTCAGCCATGTTCATCATGATAAATCTTGAAGCATTCCAAACCTTGTTTGCAAAGTTACGGCTGTTTTCTACTCTTTCATTATAGAAACGCATATCGTTTCCGGGCGCATTACCTGTAATAAGTGTAAGTCTGAGTGCATCTGCACCATAGTTTTCAATGATATCCAATGGATCGATACCATTTCCAAGAGACTTACTCATCTTGCGTCCCTGTGAATCTCTTACAAGGCCATGGAAAAGAACTGTGTGGAATGGATATGTTCCCATGTTCTCATAGCTTGAGAAGATCATTCTTATTACCCAGAAAAAGATAATGTCATAACCGGTAACAAGTACATCTGTAGGGAAGAAATACTTAAGTTCCTTGGTATCATGAGGCCATCCAAGTGTCTCAAATGGCCAAAGTGCTGATGAAAACCATGTATCAAGAGTATCAGGATCCTGTGTGAAGTGTGTCTCTCCGCACTTAGGACAAACTGTAGGAGCGCTCTTAGCAACAACAACCTCTCCGCACTTGTCGCAGTAATAAGCAGGAATTCTGTGTCCCCACCAAAGCTGTCTTGAAATACACCAGTCACGGATGTTATCTGTCCAGTTGAAATATGTCTTTTCCATTCTTGGTGGGATAAGCTTGATCTCGCCTTCCTTAACTGCCTTAACAGCCGGCTTTATAAGCTCATCCATCTTAACGAACCACTGAGCCTTGATCATAGGTTCAACAGTTGTATGACAACGGTCATGTGTGCCTACATTGTGAGTATAGTCCTCTATTCTTACCAAAAGTCCCATCTCATCAAGTTCTTTTACGATAGCTTCTCTTGCAGCATATCTGTCCATACCCTCAAACTTGCCGCCATTTGCATTGATAGTAGCATCATCGTTTAAGATATTGATTTCTTCGAGATTATGGCGCTTTCCAACCTCAAAGTCGTTAGGGTCATGACCAGGAGTAATCTTAACTACACCTGTTCCAAATTCCATATCAACATAGGAATCCTCAACGATTGGAAGCTCTCTGTTTACTATAGGTAAAAGAACTTTCTTGCCCTTAAAGCTCTTGTATCTGTCATCATCCGGATTTACTGCAACTGCAGTATCACCAAGCATTGTCTCAGGACGAGTTGTAGCAAATTCAATGAAATCTGTCTTTGAAACTGTTCCATCCTCATTGATAACAGGATATTTGATATGCCATAAATGTCCGGCCTGCTCCTCGTACTCAACTTCTGCATCAGAAATAGAAGTCTTGCAGATAGGACACCAGTTTACAATACGGCTTCCCTTATATATATATCCTTTTTCATGCATCTTGCAGAAAACTTCTGTAACAGCCTCGTTACATCCGTCATCCATTGTAAATCTTTCTCTGTCCCAGTCGCAGGAAGAACCCATTTTCTTGAGCTGTGAAATGATTGTTCCGCCGTATTCTTTTTTCCACTCCCATGCGCGCTCAAGGAATTTCTCACGACCAAGATCTCTCTTGTCGATTCCCTCTGCCTTCAGAGCATCAATAATCTTAACCTCTGTAGCAATTGAAGCGTGGTCAGTTCCTGGCTGCCAAAGTGCATTGTAGCCCTGCATTCTCTTAAATCTGATGAGGATATCCTGCATTGTATTATCAAGGGCATGTCCCATGTGGAGCTTACCGGTGATATTTGGCGGTGGAATAACGATTGTAAAAGGCTTTTTAGTCTCATCTACTTCAGCGTGGAAGTATTTTTTCTCTTCCCACTTGGAATAAAGACGGCCTTCAATACTTTTAGGATCATAAGTCTTTGCAAGTTCTTTCTTCATATTATTCTCCTTTACATTAGTAGATGGATAAATCCAGGGCCTCTAAAATTCTAAATAAAAAAGCCCTTAGAATATCCACAATAGATTTCTAAGGGCGTATTTACGCGGTACCACCTTGTCTTATAACTCATTAAATCTTTAACGCTGATAATGCGGGAACGCTTGTGACTTCTCAATATTACTTCCTATCAAAAAATCTTTCTGGGCGTCCGGTTCAAAAGCTACCTTCCATATTCTCATGCCTGTGCCTCTCAGCATATGTATCACGAAAGCCTTCTTGTCAAACACTATCTTCAAGCGCTATCCGTCCAACATAGGCACATTCTCTTTAGACTCTGAAAAATATGTACTCCTCTTTTTCATAACCTTTATGAATTTAATTAAATCTAACTATATTAGTAAAAAAAAATGTTGTCAAGATACTTTATTATCCCGTAAGCACGATATGACATCTGTGTCACACTTATTTTGGTTTACATATTGCATTTGACTCAATCGGTCATATGTGTATTTTTGTTCGTATTCCTGTTTATTTTTCCGACTACTTCAAATTCACTGTTTATCAGCACTTCGATTTTTACCCACATAACTAATCCCCAATTTCCACAGAGTTATCCACATGACACCCACGTCATCTTAATGTAACTATTTTATCAGTTTTGTGAAAAATTCTATTATTGTACGCACAATTGATACAATTCAAGCGTTTTTGTGGTTTACATATATTTCATATTATATGATTTATGTCTACCAATATACCTATTTTTAGCGATAAAAACGTAATTTTTACTTTTTTGTCACCTTAAACTTCAGACCAGAACTGAATTATCGCATTTTTGACTGTACCGGTCGTTACATTCTTATAACCTATCCACTCCCGTGGAAAAAGTGTTTTATAACTCATCTGCGTAAATCTGTTATCCAGTAAAGTTACAACTCCTTTATCCTCTTCAGTCCTGATAACTCGGCCTGCAGCCTGAAGAACCTTGTTCATTCCGGGAAATCTGTAGGCATAGTCAAAGCCGTCGTAGCCTCTTTTTTCAAAGTATTCCCTAAGTATCTCACGCTCATTGCAAACCATAGGAATCCCTGTGCCAACAACAATAACGCCTATAAGACTGTCGTTCTTTAGGTCTATTCCTTCACTAAATATGCCACCCATTACGCAAAAACCAACAAGATTCTTGTTATCCACAATTTCAATATCCATGTTGATGATTGAGGACAGATCCAGATTATTACCTGTGGAAAACCTTTCAAGAAAAGCTTCCCTTGCTTCTTCACTCATGTAATCACCCTGTATAAGAAGCTCTGTATTCTCAGGATCATAATACTTATCCACAAATATTTCCTGAACACTTTCCAAAAACTGATGTGAAGGAAAGAAAATCAGATAGTTTCCTGCTTTTGCCTCAATCATATTCGCAATATAGGAAGCTATGCTGTCATATTGCTGAGTACTTCTCATGGAATACTTACTTGTTACATCCGTTCCTATAAAAAGGCCTAATCTTGCAGGATCAAAGACGGATTTAGCATATATTTCAAAATCCTCATCCGTACCCCCAAGAAGCTTTTTATAATATTGAACCGGCAAAAGAGTCGCAGAAAACAGTATCGAAGATCTTCCCCTTGCCATACATAGCGCAAGATTTCTCGAAGGATCAGCGCACGCAAGTCTCACAAGGAAACTCCCATCCTCGGCAAATTCACTGTACATAACATAATGATCATCCACCAGATCATAAATGGTCAAAAATCTGGAAACATCGAAATAAAACTGAAGGATTTCGTCCCTGCACGGGCCCTCAGAATGATTCTCCAGATATTCAGAAATAATCCCAGCAAGTGTATTTAATGGATTTATCAGTTTTTCGATAGAATTAAGCACTGTACATCCATCACATTCTCTTTTCATCTCCAAAAGAACTTTATTACACTTTTCAAGATGCCCTGCTATGGAAGGGTGAAACTCCTTTATATCATTCTTTAGCTCCAAGAAGCTCTCTTTTCTCAAAAAGGAACTATACATATCTCTGCCGCGGTCAAGAAGATTATGGGTTTCATCCACCAAAAATACATAGTCAGTCTTTTTACCCTCAGCAAAAAAACGTCTCAGATACACGAATGGATCAAAGACATAGTTATAGTCACAGATTATTCCATCTGCAAAAAGACTCATATCCAGCGATAATTCAAATGGACAGACTTGATGTTTTTGCGCAAATTCAACAATCTTTTCTCGGCTAAAAGAATCTTCGGAATTCATAAGTTCAAAGATTGCATCGTTAACCCTGTCAAAATGTCCTTTTGCATAGGGACACGCCTCCGGGTTACAGTTTCTTTTTGTTTCATCAAGAAAACAGATTTTATCCCTGGCAGTTATGGTTGCCGTCTTAAACCTAAGTCCCTGATTATTTCTTAGAGTTTCAAACGCTTCCTCTGCCACAGTCCTTGTTATGGACTTTGCTGTCAGGTAAAAGAGCTTGCTGCTTTTCCCCTCGCCTATCGCCTTTACAGTAGGAAAGATCGTCGTTATAGTTTTTCCCGTGCCGGTTGGCGCTTCCAGGAAAAGTTTTTTACCATGGATGATAGTCCTGTAAACTGCTGCAGCCAGGTCTTTCTGGCCTTCTCTGTAAGGAAATGGGAACTGAACTGATTTTATCGAAGATGTCCTAAGTCCAGTCCAATGATATTCAAAATCAGACCATTTTAGATACTGAAAGACTAGTTCTTTGAACCAGGATGTAATCTCCTCGTAAGAAAAAGAAAAGTCAAAATACTTCATGTCCTCTGTATCCAGATTGCAATAACTCATCCGGACATTTATATTTGGGCAATGTTTCATAAATGAGTACATTGCTGCATAACACTTTGCCTGAGCCAGATGAACCTCAACAGGATTCTTCATCTTAAAAAGATCTCTATAGGTGCCCTTTATCTCATCAATCATGGGCGCCGGTTTTGAAGCGGATATAAAGCTTTCCTGAGCATCATAGGCATTTGGATCATCAATATACTTATCCAAAATACCGTCTGCCCTTCCTTCGATCACAAGCTCATAATCCGGAGTTACATGTATATATTTAAGCGGCACTTCGGCATGATAATCTGCCCCCATGCTCTTTTGTATCTTGCGGTGTATCCTTCCGCCTTCCTGCATGGCATCGGTGGGAGCCTGCTGTATTCTGTTATCTATATCACCACTTCGAAGTATGAACTCCACTAAGCCGCGCACTGAGATGTTAATTGTCATAATACATTTCCCGTTTTATATTAGTGTTTTTTATATAAAATGATGTAACGAACAAAAGTGATATAACGGATTGTTTCGTGCAACTATGAATAGCCAAGAAAGCTGTCCCATTATCTAGGGTAAAAAAACACTTTCGCCACAACATCAAGTGTATTATAGCAGAATTCACTGTAAATGAAATAAATAGTTGCATATCCAAAGCAGAACATTTTCCGCATAGCAGTATATACATGGAGGCATTTTCACAAAAAAATCCCAGCACAATCTCGTGCTGGGATTCCTGTACATATTCTATTTATAATCGTATGAGCATTAAACAATTATTAAAGAATTCCTACTTTATGCATTCTCCTATCAGCCTGCAATAGCAAGACTGTTAAGATACTGCTCAAACTGGCTGTTGAAACCACTGTACTCTACTGTAAGTGTCTTTGTAAGGTCGAGGTTAAACACACCTAAAATAGACTTAGCATCTACTACATATCTGTTGTAATATATATCCACGTCAAAATCGCACTTAGTAGCTGCATCTACGAATTCCTTGACCTGTGATGGTTTCAAAACAATGTTTTTCTTGATCACTTTATCTAACATTCTAAGCTTACCTCCTAGGGGCAAAAATCCCCGTTTCACATACACATTGCCATAAAATGTGAAACTCCTATGTACACTGCCTACGTAATTAATTGTTTTTCGGCAACAACTGTAACTAGTAATATACAAACCTTAAACGTTTTTGTAAATAGTTTTTTGTGACGAAACTGTGACGAAAAATCGAACTTTTAATATAAGGTCAAGATTCCCATCAAAACAGTAACATATAACACCTTATCCGCATAATTTTCTTGCATATTATTCGTCCAAGTTTTAAGATGTAAAGTAGTGTTTTTTTAATGAATTTTACGTGAATTGGAGTATTAAAGATGGAAAACCTCAAGATTCCCAAGAAATATGAATCCGCTTTGGATCTTCACGATACCCAGGTCGGAATCAAAACAGTCAAAGACTTTTTTCAGGGCATGCTTGCAACAAGATTAAATCTTCAGCGAGTTACTGCACCATTATTTGTAACACCTGAATCAGGATTAAATGACAACCTTAACGGTGTTGAAAGACCTGTTGCTTTTGATATCAAATATGAAAACGAGCGTCCTGCTGAAATCGTGCACTCTCTTGCAAAATGGAAGAGATACGCTCTTAAGAAGTATGGCTTCAACGTGTATGAAGGTCTTTACACAGATATGAACGCCGTAAGACGCGATGAAGTTCCTGATAACATCCATTCCATTTTCGTAGACCAGTGGGATTGGGAGAAAGTTATAAATAAGGAAGACAGAAATATTGATTTCCTTAAAGCTACCGTAAGAGACGTTTATAAGGTTCTTCGCAAGACAGAGAAATTCATGTCTATTCAGTACGATTATATTGAAGAGATTCTTCCTGATGATATCTTCTTCATCACAACACAGGAACTTGAGGATATGTTCCCCGAGTATTCTGCTAAAGAGCGTGAATACTACATTGCCAAGGCAAAGGGTGCTGTCTGCATCATGCAGATCGGTGATCTTCTTGCTTCAGGCCAGAGACACGACGGACGTGCTCCTGACTATGACGATTGGCAGTTAAATGCTGATATCATTGTTTACTATCCAATTCTTGATATTGCCCTTGAACTTTCAAGCATGGGAATCCGTGTTGATGAGAATTCACTTAAAACACAGCTTGAAAAAGCCGGCTGCACAGAGAGAGCTGAACTTCCATTCCAGAAGGCAATTCTCAATAAGGAACTTCCTTACACAATAGGCGGCGGTATCGGTCAGTCAAGAATTTGCATGTTCTTCCTCAGAAAAGCTCATATCGGCGAAGTACAGTGCTCAATATGGCCGGAAGAAATGATCGAAGAAGCAGATAAAAACGGAATTCACCTTCTTTAAATTATAGGATTTTTATGTATCAGATTATTGAAGAAAAAGCGCCTATCAGAGCAATTCTGGTAGGCCTTAATATTGATAAGAGCGATGATGAATTTGACCGCTCAATGAAAGAATTAAAAGAACTCACAAAAGCTCTGGATATAGAAGTTGCATCTGTTGTAACACAAAACCTTCCAAGTCCTGACAGAAGCACCTATATCGGAAGTGGTAAAGTCGAAGAAATCGCAAATGCTCTTGATGTATTTGATGTGAGCATAATCATTTTCAATGAATCCCTCTCTCCCATGCAGATACGAAATCTTGAAAAGCAGTTGGACACTGAAGTTATCGACAGAACAGGGCTTATTTTACAGATTTTTGCTAAAAGAGCCAAGACAAGAGAATCAAGACTTCAGGTTGAATATGCCCAGCTTTCCTATATGTTGCCACGTCTGGTAGGAATGAGAAGCAGCCTTTCGAGGCAGGGCGGAGGAAGCGGAAGACTCTCCAACAAAGGTTCAGGTGAAAAACAGCTGGAGCTGGATAGACGACGCATCGAACATCGCATGAGCGAGCTTAGACACGAGCTTGAAAATGTGGAAAAAGAAAGAGTTACCCAGCGTGGAAAGCGACTTAACTCCGCAGCTCCCAAGATTTCACTTGTGGGATACACAAATGCCGGCAAATCCACTATAATGAACAATCTTTTGCAGTTATACGGTGGTGAGGACTTTGAAGAAAAGCAGGTTTTGGAAAAAGACATGCTCTTTGCAACTCTGGATACTTCAATCAGAAAAATAGCAGCTCCAGGACACAGACCTTTTCTTTTGACAGATACCGTAGGTTTTATCAGTGAGCTGCCACACACCCTCGTAAAGGCATTTCGTTCCACCCTTGAGGAAGCCAAATATGCTGATATCCTGCTTGAGATAATCGACTTCTCAGACCCGGAATACAGGCATCACATGGAAGTAACTCAGCAAACCCTGGCAGAAATAGGCGCTGGCGACATTCCTGTTATCTATGTATTTAATAAGTCAGATCTTGTCCAGAAGGAACAAAGTGAGAATCAGCAGCTTGTAATGGATGTTCCGAAAGTTTCTGATAACAGGGCATATATCTGTGCCAAGGATAAAGAAAGTCTTGATACTCTGATAGAACTTATAGAGAAAAAAATAAGTGAGAACGATAAAGAGTACGAACTGCTGCTCCCCTACTCAGAAGGCGGCATTGTGAGCAGTCTGACTGAAGCTGGTAAGGTAAAAGCAACAGAATATCTTCCGGAAGGAATAAAGATCATTGCACACTTAAATCAGGCTGAATACAGCAGATACAGTGCTTTTTGTTAGTTCTTCGTAAGCATAATAGGGACAAATCTGAATTGCTCACCATACAACATGACTCATT
The DNA here is from genome assembly GCF_900112195.1 of Butyrivibrio sp. YAB3001. Taxonomy (GTDB): domain Bacteria; phylum Bacillota; class Clostridia; order Lachnospirales; family Lachnospiraceae; genus Butyrivibrio. The sequence continues at coordinate 79,539 of NZ_FOKR01000012.1, read as the reverse complement.
CAGATTTGTCCCTTTTTAATTAATTATAATCTCTTATATTTTTCTTATCCCAACTGAACCTGTTTCTTAAGACTCTTTTCATTTGCTTCCTGCTTAACTCTGTTAAGAGCTGCATGAACTGCAGGAATCAGCATTACAATTACTGTAAGAATTCCTTCTGCTGCAATATAAGTCGCATTATATGCCATAGAATATACAAGAGGTGACATTCCTTCAGGAGCATAGGATGCAAAGAAAATAACACCGGAAAGAACCGCAAATACATATCTTCCAAAGATTCCTAAAAGATATCCTTTTATCATTCCATGCTTTTTCTCATAGAAAAATCCTGAAAGGCCAAGCGCACCGAACGCAAGAATGTAGTCGCACAACATCTGAGGGACGCTTATGATATATGGATCCACAATAAGCTGTAAAAGGCCATAGGCAAAGGCTGCTGACATACTTACTCTTGGTCCATAGAGGTAACCAATGAATGTTACAAAGAACATGCTGAATACTGTAAATGAACCGCCCATAGGAAGCTTAAAGAGCTTGATGTTTGAAAGAACAAATGCGAGCGCAAGGCACAATGCTGATACAGATATCTGCTTGATGCTGATCTTGTTTTTGTCATCGGAACTCTTAAATACACTTATCGTACAAAATGCAATCAAAGCAAGAATAATAACTAAAAAATAGCCTCCTTTTGTAATTGTGTAACTTACATCTCCATCTTCTACTACTTTTTGTAAAAACAGACTCATAAAAAAATCCTCCCTTAATGTATTACCGCATCATGGGAGGACTGGAATTTCTTTAATTCTGATACCATTTGTTCTTCGAAACTTACCAGAAAACTAACTTTCTGCTTCAAAAAGCAACCTATATGCTTCCCTACGTCGGCATTATCCGAGTCAGGTAATAAGGGTCAGACGTGTGTAACACGTTCAATCTCAGCACTGCTCCCCTAGCGGTTTATTCAATTTCCATATTCATTAAACACTTATAAACGCAAGTTGTCAACTGCATTTATTTCCAGTTACTGTTCACTCGCATGTAGCTCTCCTCAGTAACCAATTCGCGCATTTTGGTCTAAACAGTAACTATTTGCATTCAATTCTTGCGGTTTGCAAGCGGTCTGAATATCGTCATTCGCCCTGTCCATCCAACCATCCTGGTCACGACTACCCCAAGGAGAACACCGCAGCTATCGATAAAGACATCCCGTTTTTGCGGACTTCGCCCCGCCACGAAGGATTGATGAAATTCATCCAATCCTGCAAAGGCAATACAAAAGCCTCCTGCCAGAATTACAAGCCACAGCCCTCGTATCCCAAAAACATACAATGGAAGCGCTATTGATACAGCAAGTAAAAAATATTCGGTAAAATGCGCCGTTTTCCTTATATAAAACTGTGACCTTCGTGATAGCTGTTCAATCTTTTTCTGGCTCCACCCTTTATCCAGGGTTTCGTTTGCCACAGAAAAGACCTTTACTCCCACTTTATAACTAAGCTGTGAACTCTGTTTGGCATCCTGTGCCGAAAAGCCAAAAATAAGGCACATCATTATGATTGCGGGTACAAAAGAAAGTGGTTTAAGTACGAACCGCAATGTTTGTTTTATATACATCAGAAAATACTTCATATTACACTATCCAAAACGCAGCTTTACTTTTTCCCTTTGGAGCGTTTTTTATGAGTAGGCGCTTTCTTATCGCTTGTCTTTTTGGCAACACTATAGCCAAACTTCCCAAGCTTTTCCCCAAGCATAAAATACTCACCATGAGAATATGCTACCAACTGCGCTTTTCCTAAATCAAGTCTTCCTTTATCATCCAGAAGTCTGTCATCAACAGTAACGCACATAACTTCAGCTATGAAAAGATCATGACTTCCAAGTTCTACAATCTGTTTTACCTTGCACTCTATGTTGACCGGCGCCTCAGCGATTCCCGGCGCTGATATTTTCTGAGACTCAAGGGGAGTAAGATTCATTTCCTTGAACTTATCATAATCTCGTCCCGACCTGACTCCGCACCAGTCTGTAGCTCTTGCAAGCTTCTTACTGGTCAGATTAACTACAAACTCCCCGGTTTTCTTTATGATATCGTAGGAGTATCTCTCTTTACGGACAGAAATGGAAAGCATGGCAGGGGAACTGCTAATATTCCCCGCCCATGCCACTGTTATTATGTTTGGTTTTTCGCCTGTCTTTCCACAGCTTACCATTACTGCCGGTATAGGATATAACATATTTCCCGGCTGCCATACTTCTTTTGACACTAATAACTCCTTAAAATCAATCGTTTACTACTTTTTCCATCTCATCAATTGCTTCGCCAAATACAGCAAGCGCTGCATCAATCGGCTCTTTGGTTGTAAGATCAACACCAGCGATCTTAAGAAGGCTTACAGGATCCTGTGTGCATCCGCTTGAAAGGAACTTCTTGTACTGTTCTACAGCCGGAGCGCCTTCCTTAAGAATTCTGTCTGCAATCGCAACAGCTGCTGCAAAACTTGTAGCATACTGATATACATAGAAATTGTAATAGAAGTGAGGAATTCTGCACCACTCCCATCCAATCTGCTCATCAGAGATCATATCTTCTCCGAAATACTGCTTGTTGAGCTCAAGATAAACATTGTAAAGAGCTTCTGATGTTAGAGGTGTGCCTGCTTCTGCCATCTCACATGTCTTTCTCTCAAACTCTTCAAACATAGTCTGGCGGAACATTGTTCCCTTGAAGCTGTCAAGGAAATGGTTGATGATAAATGCCTTCTCTTCCTTGGTCTTAGCGTTATCCTTCATATAGTGATAAAGAAGAACTTCGTTTGTTGTGGAAGCAACCTCGGCAACAAAAATCTTATAATTTGCATCAAGTATTGTCTGAGCCTTGTTTGAATACCATGTATGCATTGAATGGCCCATCTCATGAACCAGAGTAAATACATCGTTAAGTGTATCATTATAATTAAGAAGCATATAAGGATGTACATCGTACACGCCGCCTGAATATGCGCCGCCCCTCTTACCTTCATTTTCAATGACATCGATCCATCTGTTCTCATAAGACTCTTTTACCACTGCAAGATAATCCTCACCAAGAGGTGCAAGCGCCTTAAGTGAAAGCTCTTTTGCCTCCTCGTATGAAACCTTCATGTCAAATTCTGGAAGCATAGCAACATAAACATCGTACATATGAAGCTCGTCAACGCCAAGAAGCTTTTTGCGAAGGCTTACATATCTGTGCATCTTATCCATATTATTGTGGATAGATTCAAACAGATTGTCGCATACAGCAGGAGAAACATTATTGCGGTCTACTGCTGCCTCAAAAGCTGAATTGTACTTTCTTGCCTTAGCCTCAAAGATACGTCCCTTGATTTCTCCATCATACAGCGCTGCCCATGTATTCTTGAATTCTGCATATTTCGCATAATATGTCTCGAAACTGTTCTTTCTGAGTTCTCTGTCCTTGGACATCTGAGTAGGAACAAATCTTCCGTCTGAAAGCTGTACCTCTTCGCCCTTAGAATCCTTAACAGATGGGAACTTAAGGTCAGCATTTGAAAGCATGCCATAAGCCTTCTGTGAAGCGCCCTGCATCTCGCCTGCACTTGCCAAAAGAGCTTCCATCTCACTGTTTAGCATGTGGTCCTTAAGTCTTCTGATCTCATCGATCATAACCTTGTATCTTCCAAGTTCAGGAGCCTTTTCAAAAAAGTCCTTAAGCTGTTCATCTGACAAATCAAGAACCTCCGGATTCATGAATGCTGTCTTTTCAGCTGATCCCATATATGCTGATAATGCGCGCTGATGGAATCCCTGATACTTGGAATTAGCTGTATCCTGGTCTTCTCTCATGTGAGCATATCCATAAACTCTGTCTAAAAACAGTGTCAGTTCCTCGTTAAGCTTGCAAAAATCAAGCAAAGTCTGTGCACTCTCAGATAGCTTACCCTGAAATGCAGCCATTTTATCTGCAATTTCGTTTACTTTTGAAAGTTCAGCTTCCCACTTTGACTCATCATCGTAAATATCTTCAAGGCGCCATGTAAGCTCCTTTGCTACTTCGTCTCTTTTTGGTAATTTGTTCTGCATAAAAAATCCTCTCTTAATATTATTACAGTCACATACCACATGACTGATGCCAAAAAAAGTTTTCAACGGACAAAAATATCTTCAATTCCAAATTCTGTTACAGAATTTTGCAGATATCTCCGTCTTCCACTATCACAGGCATGAGCGCCGAGCCCTTGATACCAAGCTCAGTAAGCTCTTTTTCTATTTTCCTGTCAGAAATATCATAGGTGTTTAAAAAGAAGCTGTGGACTCCGTTCTTAAATGCCACACCCACATCACTGACAAGATCATTTCCTATCATAACACACTTGTCACGATTAAGGTGATTTTCCTTCATAAGTTGCTCCAAAAATTCTTTCTGAGGCTTCTTGATTCCTTTATCAGAAGAAATAAATATATCATCAAAATAATCCCAAAGTCCCGCATCCTTAAGCTCTTTTTCCGTAAAGACCTTCTGGGCATTAGACAAAAGAAAAATCCCCTTGCCAGCAGCTTTAATACTCTTCAAAGTCTCAAAAACGCCATCATAGACTTCAAATTTATCCCTTGAGCTCTCCCTGAAATAAATACATAAATCCTTTACTTCATCCGAGTTCTCCAATTCCTCTTTTTCCTTGTCAAAAGAATCATCAAAATCCTCGTCTATTATCTGTCGCCCCTCTAAAATGAGCCTTGTCCACACTTTTTCAATTCTTATTTCAGGAAACTGCGCGCCGCTCTCTTTTCCAAGCTTTTTTTCTTCCTCTGCGCATATTTCCAAATATCTTTTCCTCAAAAAGACCGTTTCAAACTCCGACTCAAAATCCTCCGACAGTTTATTTGCCATCTTTTCCCAAAGTATCGGCTGTTCCTCGTCTGTATGGATATCCACCAGCGTTCCATACAAGTCAAAGATATAATTATCAAAATCCTTTTTCATAATCTCCCCCAATATATATTTCCTGTGTCATTTTTATAATTTCCGTCACGCAATAGCATCTCTTTTCACAAGTTGCCTGAACCACAGCAATTTGTATTATCTAAAGGGTAATTTTTTCTTACTCATCTTAGCACCGCGATTCCATATGCAGGAACTTTAAGATTCATTCCATCAAGCTCCGCATGTTCTTCACCTGTGCAGAGTTCATAGGAAAGCATCGGCTCATCCCCTGTTCCGTTCCACTTTGAGAGGTCTACAGTTTTTTCCTCGTCAGAATTATTTATTATGAGCAAAAGAGCTTTTGCCCCATATTCAGAGCTCTCTATTGTTCCAAGAACTGACGCGTTGCCGTCATTACCTATAACATCTCCGTTCTCTTCAAAAGAAAACTCCGCTTCATCCTGCTTTAGATATCTTACAAAAGCGCCGACCTTATCCTCTGAAAGGCTCTCAACCGGCTGCGTCTTGCCCCTTGCAATGACCGGATATGTGTTTCTTAGTCTGATTGTTTTTTTATAGTAATTGTAAATAGAATACTCATCCTCTGCCTGTTCATCAAGTCCCGGATATGCCATCTTGAAGCTTTCCATATCCTTAGGGCCGTCGCACATTCCTGTTTTATCTGCTGCCCCGTCAGTAACCCACTGCATTGGAGCACGCTTATTTTCATCCTTTCCGGAACCTTTCATGCCAAGTTCTTCACCATAGTATACAAAGGCATTTCCGCCCATTAAAAGATTAAGTGCTCCTGCAAGCTTTATTTTGTCCTGAGCACCCTTTCCCACATAATATCCCGCAGAACGCGCCATATCATGATTTGTATAAAAAGGCGCATTTATGTAGTCGCTATTATGCTGCTCAAGTTCTTTTTCCTCATCAGAAAGAGCCTTTGCAAAAACAAGTGGAGCTTTCTTGCCTCTCGCAACCGAGGCTATTGCCCCCTCACTTCCCGAAAAGTCAAAGTCAAAAAAGCTGTCGATTCCGCTCTCATAATAAGTAGAATATGTAGACATGGATGTCCAGGCCTCTCCTACAAGGTAAGCATCCTCTTTTTGGGCTTTCACTGTGTCGTTTAGCCATGTCATGAACTCAATATTTTTCGCATCATTATTGGTGTAGTAGGAAGTCACCGCATCAAGCCTGAAGCCGTCAACGCCTTTATCTATCCAGAACTTGGTGATATCACTGATTTCATCCCTGACTGCAGGATTATCAAGATTCAGATCAGGCATCCCTGACCAGAATCTTGCCTCATAGTACCATTCCGTGCCATTTACCTGCACGAAACCGGTCTGTTTTTCCCTGGTAAAATTGTAATAGTAAAGGTATGGACACTCCTCCTGAATTTCAGAAATCGGCTGACCATCGTCTGCATAGATTGCTGTCAGCTCAGGATGGTCCTTTAGATATCTCGTTGCATCCTTAAACCACTGATGCTCAGAAGATGTATGATTAAGCACCAGGTCAATTATGAGATTAACATCTCTTTTGTGGCACTTATCAAGCAGCTCTTCAAAGTCCGCCATTGTGCCATATTCCGGATCGATCTCCTTGTAATCGGTTATATCGTACTTGTGATATGTGGGTGAAGGAGAAATCGGCATAAGCCATATCTGATTGCAGCCAAGGTCAGTATCAGTACTGTCATCGCCATCATTTATGTAATCAAGTTTTTCAGAGACACCCTTTAAATCTCCTATTCCATCCCCGTCACTGTCATAAAAAGAATAGACGAATATTTCATAGGTTGTTCTGTATTTGTCATCTATCACATTTAACGGGAGATTCTGAATTGAATCAAATTGGGTTGTCATCGAAGTATCTTCGATATTATTTTCTTCCGCATTTTCACTATCAGGTGACTTTTTATCATCTGAATCATTATCATCTTTTGTTTCATCATCAGCAGCACCCGGTGCATCACTGCTTACATTATCTGAATTATTGTTTTTGCTTGTTTCTGCATTGTTCTGACTGACACCACACCCGCCAAGCATCGCCATGCACAATAAAATTGCTACTATTTTTCTTTTCATAACGAACCTCCCTGAAATTTGCGTTTATTTGTTATATGAATCAAAAGTCTTAACCCACAGCAAAACCTTATGACCTTTACATTATTTACATGAGTATATCACAACATATATTATTAGAAAACGTTTTCCAAATTGAAACATTATCCAGTCGCAATGATGTTACTGCATTTTACTAGCAATTAACATTTTTCTCCATTGCTATTATATCAAAAAGAAAGATTCAACTTTCCACGACATATTCATTGTCTGAAAAATTGAACCTTCCTTATTATTACAATTCTTTTATTTACTTTATCTTCCCGTCCTTAGGAAATCCTGCTTTTTGCCACAATTTGGTGTATGTTGTCTTGCAGTCCGCTGGAACTGTAACTACCGCCTTTTTGCTTACTCCTGTAAACGCATTGCCTTTAACCTTCTTGATAAGGCCGGATTTTACATTGATAGTAGTAAGCTTTTTGCAATTGTTAAAAGCATTTTCACCTATGCTTGTCACACAGCTTCCTATGGTCACAGATGTTAGTTTTGCATTATCCTTGGCTGCATTAGCACTTATGCTGCTTACCAGATATCTTACTCCTTTATAAACAACCGTCGATGGAATTGTAGCTGTTTTTCCGGTTATCTTGGTAACTGTTACAGAAGGCGTTGTGCCTGCAACAACTTTGTATGTGATGTTACTTTGTGTAAATTTCGTGCCTTTTTTCTTTGGACCGACATATTTCTTAAGTGTAGCATTTGCCGGAGCATCACTCAGTTCTTTGTAAGTAACATTTCCATACTCTTCATTCTCATAAACTCTCCATTCAATGCTGCTGTCCATCCAGAATGTGTATGTCTGACCATAGTACTTGGGCATAACTATAGTGGTTAGTTTCTCGCAGCCGGCAGAAGCTCTCCATGTATTACATCCGGTCACATCAAGCCCTTTCATGTTTATGGTTTCCAATTTTGAACAATCGCTAGCCACCGCTAAACGGCCATACTCATTTTTCTTTACCACGCACCCTCTAAGGTCAATACTCTTAATAGTATCATTCAGGTATGCCAGGTCATCTCCAGGAAAAATAGTTACTCCCTTTTCAAAGCTGATATTTTGAATCTTGCTATTACATGTGATCAAGTTTGATCCCACAGCAATCTTGTATTGCTTATTACTATATATGGCGGTTGCCGGTACTTTATATGTAGTATCCTTTCCTTTGTAATCCATTACAAAAAGATAACCCTCGTCTACATAATAGTATCCAAAATTCTTAAGCCACTCTGAATCAGGCTTTCCTGAAACTTTCTTCGGCTTTGAAGCCGCCTCTTCTTTTGAACTGTCAACTACGATAACAAAAGAATCTTTGGCTCCGCCTCCGCTAAGCGTAATTCTGCAGGTCCCGGCTTTCTTCGCCTTAACTACTCCCTTAGCAGAAACTTCTGCAACAGCAACATTATCACTTGTCCATTTAAGCGTCTTAACTCCTGAAGTCTTATAACTTAATGCAAGAGTACTACCAATGCTCATGTGTTTCACACCATTATCGGTAATATCAACCTGACCACTTGGTACAGAATTCTTCGTGATTGTATTTACCGCAACATATTCTGCCCTTGTAGAAGCCTGAGCATCGCCCCATATATTAAGTTCTCCTATATCATAACGGACATTGCTTCCTGAAAGAGAAACATCTGTAATCACACCGGAAAGTTTTTCTTCAGAGGAAAGCTTATATACCGTCTTGGTAGTCATGGCATTTTTATTATAATAATATACATAATCCCCCACACTGATAAATACTTTATTTCCACTTCCGGTTACTGAAGCCGGCGGAGTATCAGAATGATCTATAACCCATCCATCTTCAATCTTCGTCTTTTTGCAGTAACTGCCCAGAACTTTAAAAATTGGGGTTTCTTTTCCTCCGTTACAGCCATAGAGATATACAGTAGTTTCATAATCTGAAGCGTAAGATATTCCATTAGAAAGAAGTGCAACCGGTTTAGAAGTTTCGTGCCATTTCATGCTGTCATATTTAGTGTCAGTGTACTTACCACATACCTTTGTATACTTACCATAATTCTTAGCATCCAAGTCACGTCTAAGCCAATCTTTTCCTATATGCCCTGTCTTTCTCATTCCTTTTTCACTAACAAGGAAATCCTCATGATGACAAGCCTTCGAATACGCATTATCATCACCACAATTGTCATCCCATGTGCAATCAACATAGTACCATTTACCATTAAGCTTAACTGCGTTCCAGGCATGATCATTCACCACACTGCTTATGTAAGTTACCGGTATTCCGGTTCTTTTTACAACATCTTCAAATGCAAGTGCATAGCCATTACACACGCAATTGTGATTTACAATGCAGTCATATGCCGACCATCCTTTTAAACTGTGATCATATTTTGCATGAGTAACAATATAATCATGAATGTAAAAGAGCTTTTCCTCGTCCTTCCATTTGCTGTTCATTCCGGAAAGAATCTTTTTTACTTCTGTTTCATACTTGACAGTCTGCGCAGGAGAAGCTGCATAGGAAGGCACTTTCAACACAAGCGCCATAAGAATAAACAGAACCGACGTTAAAAAAAATGACTTTATCTTTTTCTCCATAATCCGCCTCCAATTTAATGATGTCAGCGTCAAAAGTCTGGACTCACGACAATCTCTCTTTGACCTTTACATCATATAGTTAAAACCCAACTTATATTGTCAAAAACAACACATCACACACATGGATAAACTCAAAAAATAGATAAACAATTAGCATAAAAAAACCTTTTTTCACTCCTAGCTTACTTCATTCAAACGTTTAAAACAACAGATATGGGAAGAAATTATGAGGAAAACAAGTTATTATTTCAGAATTTTTATACTTAACGAAATAAAGTATCAAAAAGCCCATAAGCCAGTAACTTTTGTATAATCCTGGCATTATGGGCTCCTAATCATATTGATTGCGGATATTACATTTAATCACTTTATTTTATTAGCAACTCTTCTTTCAGCTTTTCCATAAGTATTGTAGTGATTTAAAAGAGCATCTCCGTTAAGTCCAAATGCTCTCTGAAGATCCGGGTAGTTCACATAATAGAAATATGCGTTAAACTCTGCATTATTTCCTGCATATGCTTTCAAAACATTCGCGCTTGGATCTGCCAAAGATGTATTGATATTCTGAACATAAGTCTCGACAGTAGCGTATTTGCTTCCATCACGAAGTCCATCCTGATCTACATAAAAGAAGAAAAAGACATTCTTTACAGTTTCATCCAGTCCAATGTGGAATACTATGTTTTCATACCCAGCCTTGCAACTGCATTCGCAATAAGTCTGGTTGCTGGTATGGTCACCTACATAACAAACATAATTGTATTTGGAGTAAAGATACATGGAATGCGATGCCCCGGCATTTACTGATATCACCATATCTCCAAAGTCAAAGACATCCGGATCAGGAAAATCAGTTGAAGCCTTTGAAGTTACGCTAAAACTAAATGTCAAAACCAGTGCCAATGCAATAATGCTTACAAATCTTCTTACCTTTTTATTCATAACAATCACCCATATAGTTGCAATCACACTGCCTATAAATAAGAATCAGAAACACTTTCAATTCTTAACAGCAGCAATCACAACCCTTTCCAACAATAAATACACGCATTTAGATACACTTTTATTATAAATTTACGATTATTTCCTTGCACATAAATATTCTCTTAAAACGATAAAGAAAGCGTGAAATTATGGAATGTTGGAACTTGAGTATTTCTGCTAGCCAGCAAAGCTGTTTTGTAACATAATAATGAGCGGATATTTTTACCTTAACATTCTTACTTTAATGTCAATATTGGATTTGATAATAATTGCTGTATAGTGCTCTTATAAGCATCCGCTTCCATAATCCTTGAGATAGTAGTAATCCTTTTACCTGCATCCTTACTTGAAGCACCACAATGGTAAAGTTTCATGTTATTAGTGGCATTATCAATAATAATATACCTGTCATGCGCTCTGTTATTTGTCTTTATAAAATCTATTGTTCTCCCAGCGTACTCTGTCATAAAATCATTATATTCAGGCAACCGAAGGGGTGCTCCGCCTTTATTATCTGAAATAATTGTAATTGACACATTAGTTTTTGAACTGGCCAAATGTCTGAGAGTCTTTACTCCAATATAGTCATCAATTACAATAATACTTTTTTTCGCTTTACTATAAATCTTCTGATATGCAACATCAGCTTTAAATGGTTCCCCATCTAGTATTAATACTTCCTCATCATTTAAATCTTTGTTAAAAAGCTTCATAAAATCAGAAAGATCACTTTTTCTGACCATTTCAGATTCAATTTTTTTAATAGCTTGTGAGTGTTCCTCAGTCATGGCAGCTATTGTTAAGAGATTTTGTCCTGAAATCATAGTTTTATTCTCTATGATATGATCCTTCATCTTCTTGAACAGCCACACTAATTTTCTGCTTTGTTCTACTGCAAGTTCACCATTCAATACTGTCATAAGAAGATAGACACCCTGCTCTGTAAATGCATGTGGCGGTATTCTTCTTCCGCCCCAACTTGCTATCCGATTTTTGGATTTCAAATTACGAAATTCCTCAATAGTAAGCTGGAACATGAACTCCTCTCCAACAAAGCGCTCCTTATTATTTTTAACCTGCTCGTTAAGCTTACTTGTTGTGTACCCATATATTTCAGCAAGCTCAAAGTCAAGCATTACCTGTACTCCGCGCACAATATATACCTTTTCTTCTAAATCTCGATCATCCAAGAGTAGAATCTCATTCTTTTTTGTCATTAGCAAACCTTTCTGTAACATATTACATTTATGTCTATTTTCGCATAAAACTTGCTATCCGAATTTTGGATAGCAAGTTTTACGTCATTGGTCTATTATATCTCATTTTGTTCTTTTCGTACATATGTTCTTTTGCGATTTTTTGCTCCGCTACGACACTCTTTTGCCCTCTTTTGTCAAAAAAGTTTATTACTATGACACATGTACAAAAAAAAAAAAAGGAAATATCCGAAGATGGACGAGAATTTCTGAACTCGCAGAATGAAAAACATAATGGAAACCTTTAGTGCCCCCACAATATTGTTCCTTTTTCCAAAAAAAGAAAGCTCAGACCACTTGATTTTTCATGTTTTCTGAGCTCTCAACACTCGTGCGGAAGATGAGTCTATATCCTACCCCCGTGCTATCAACGCCTATTCCGAATTATTTTCGTATGGATTGCGTACATGTTTACAACATTTTCGGTCAAGCACCCTCTTTGTTTTCTTTATATTTGTTATCTTTACCATCCTTGTATTTATTCTCTATCGTTTTCATTTTAACGTCATAACGATTTATTGCGTTTTTACACAATTTTTTCATAAAATCGCTTTACAACCATCACTCCCCATGATATACTTCTTTTCGTTGGTGCGTAACCAATAACTAAATAAAGGGGAATCATACAATGGCTAGTATGCCGGTCTCCAAAACCGCTCATGCGGGTTCGAATCCTGCTTCCCCTGTTAAATGTAAAAAGACTGGAATCCAGATAATTGTTGGTATTTCAGTCTTTTTTGTTATTGCCAGTCATTTCTGAGTTGCATCAATGATGCTGATAACATAAATAATTCTCTTCAAAACAAATTAAGAGCAGAGAATCAAATCTCTGCTCTCATAACCACCGACAGTTGGCAAGACAGGTAATCTGTCTGCATATGTGTACGATTCCCATTTCGAGAATTATACTTGAGTGCATAGCGGCTTTCCGCCTCCCATCTGGTATACTCTTTTGCATTTCTGACTATTTTCTTGGGTACATGTATTCCCAAACTAGCACAATGAGTTCTGATAATCGTATCAAGGTTATGAGTACACAATTCTTGTACAGTATTTCCAGTTTGCTTATTGTAAATGCAGTACTTAAGCATTTTCTCAATTGCCTGCTGTACATGATATGAAGCCAAATTTTTCATATCTTTTAAGCTTTTATTGCTTTCATAATTGCAAATTGCTTGACGAGTAAGCACTAGGTCAGATAAAGATTTAGTCAAAAATTCTTCATACATTTTTAAATATGATCTTTCCTTTCGTGAGAATGTCTCTTGCCACAAATTCCTTACTCTTATCCAACGCAGCCTGAGAATTAAATGTTAGAATATCATAGTCTTGATCTTCGTTAATTTTTTGTATAACTTAAGAGTAAAGTCATTATAAGCTTTTGACCTAAACAATCTAGATCTTGTTACATTACTCACAATAGCAAGATCAATATCCGACTGTTTAGTACATCTCTTTTCCAAAGATGAACCGAACAGGTAAATAGTATCAATCAACTTACATTCCGCTGCAATCTTGATTATTTCTTCAATAATATCTTTTTTAATGTCTGCAACTTCAAAAGAGTCACCAACGTTATTCTTCATTGTTACAATATTGCACATGATAACTCCTTTCATCGCAAATTATAACAGATAAAATTAAAAGCCGTCTGCTTGTATAAAAAATGCAATACAACTATAATATATGTCTTTGTGCAATTATAATAATAAAAACAGGATGGCATTTCTACCATCCCGTTGTTATCAGCATCAACTTCAATGTAGCGCTTACTCTCAGTCGCCCATCAATAATCATAATACGATGTAGTTCCATAAATACCATTTTCTGTTTCCATGGTTCCATATCCCGGACTGTCAATATCTGTAGCTGCTCTTTCTTCATTTGAACCGGCAACCTCAAATAAAACTGAACCATTTCCAACAAGTTCAAGCACAGTAAAATATGCATAGGTGTAATCTGTGTGACTTACATCAAATGCACCTCCTACGCAGACGATGCCATAATTTGCATCCCGGACTGTAAGCTTGATCTGCATGCCTGCCGGAGTATTCTGCTCCCATGTTTCAAGATAAACGGGTGTTTTTCCATTTATCTGCGGCAAATTTCCGGTGAGCTTTTGATCCCACACCCTGCCGCCATCACGCATGGTGTACTTAGTTGTTTTCTTCGTATCCTTTTTAGGTTCCTTTTTTGTTATATCTTCTGTCTGAGTCTTACTATCTTTAACTATGGCAATTCTTCCCTCTTTTTTGCCATATTCTTTGTAGTGCTTCAAAAGTGCATCTCCATCTGCGCCAAATGCCGTCTGAAGATCCGCATTATTTATGTAATAATCATATGCATTGAATTCTTTGGTATTGCCTTTATATGACTTTAACGCTTCAACTGCTTGTGATGTCGCAGCATCAACTGCTGTAAGGTTACCGCTGCTGGCGTAAACTTTTACGCTCCCCGACATAAATGTTACAATCAAAAACAATAACATCATCCATGATACGTATTGTCTTTTCACATGAATTTCCATAACCAATACCTCTCTTTCTGCAAGTAATGCATTTTGCGCACTTCACCTATAGTTATATGGTTTAGCCTCAACAAATAAAACAAATTGCAGATAAAAAAAGTATTAAATTAGTGTGAATAAAATTGTGTTAAAGTCATGCTGTCTCAATAACACAAGTATGATGTTTATAATCATCGCTTGTACTTGAAACATCCTTGTCATAATTAATTCCAACAAGCAAAATATTACCCATATAATGCTCAAGTCTTTCAGGATATTTTTTCTTTTTAATCTGTGTAAGAGCAGTTTGTGCATTTTTATCATACTTAAGTTCCACTACCATAGTCGGCTTATCCGGATATTTAGGAGAAGGAATAAACACAATATCCGCATAACCTTTACCTGAATCAAGTTCAAGAATAGTAGTGTAAAAGCGCTGAGCCGCATAATACGCATACTGCACAGCATAGCTTAATGCAGCTTCATCGTTGTATGTCTTATTTCCGGCAAGATCATGCGCCTGTTCCAAAAAGAACGCAACCTTATCTGCATCTTTTTGCCATGTTGCCTCTAAAAGTCTCTGCGATATCTCGAATGATTTAAAACTTTCTACCCATTCGCTGCCTTTTGTAGATGTATTAAATTCATCCAAAACCTCGTTGTTTGGTATATATACTTCACTGGTCTCATCATCATATCCAAGATATCCAAGATGAATCAAAAGAGATAACACATCATCTCTGCCCGTAAAAGTGGTCATATCATTCTGATATGTTGATGTATCGATTTTAAGTCTCGCACCATCCATCAGTAATGTTACCGCTTCCTTTAATCCATCGTAATCTTTCTTAATGTACTCAGACAAGGCCTCGTAGCTCTCTGTCTTATTCCAGTAATTCTTTATATCACCTGTAGTCATAGCCTCAACCACAGACAATGGGCTATATATCGCAACTTTGTGTCCGTCATATTTGCCTTGGCGATATTCCTGCCTTTTCTCAACAGGGATTCGGTCACTGACAACATATCCGTTGTACCAATTTACTATATCGGCATATCTCATATCATATTCCGCGCAAAGATCTTTTACCTCATCTTCAGTAAATCCGGTAAAAGGCGCAAGTTGACGAGGATATGTCATAGAATACTCAGTGAACATATTTAGTGCAGAATGTCTTCCGTATTTCTTGATTGGGAGAATGCCTGTCATATATGCAAGAGCTATATAACTTTTATCCTTAAGGAGATTACGTAAAAAATCAAGATAACGTGTCTGATCTCCCTTGCCTGTAATACCGTCTCTAAACACAGCGTCCCATTCATCTATGACAAACACTACCTGTCTATCATTTTCTGAATATGCGTCCGCTATTGTCTGAATCATATCTTTGTCATCAAAATAATCAACATCAGGATATTTTTTCTTAATATCTCTGCAGACAAGGCTCTGCATCTTGTTAAGCGCCTCATCAAAAGACGCCTTGGAGTCAAAGAACTCTGTCATGACAATTCTAATTACATCAAATCGGCCTAGATACATATCCCAAGGAAGATTATCGGATGTCGCCTCTGCCCTTGCCAGTTTCAATGTTTCAAAAAGTTCTTTGCTATCAGCCTCTCTATCATAATATGCACATATCATGTCTGCTGCCATTGTTTTGCCAAACCTGCGAGGCCGGGATACACTTACATATTTCTGCTTAGTTTTCACAAGCGAATTCAAAAAAGTTATCATAACAGATTTATCAATATAAATCTGAGAATTCACAGCTTCTACATATGAATCTTTTCCAGGATTCAGGTATTGTCCCATATTTAATCTCCGACGCATCAAAAATATTGTAAATAAAGCCTTCTATCAACATTTTAATTAACAAACAGGCTTTTTACAACCGTAAGCGCTCAACTAAAATGCCGTATTCTGAGTTTTATTCCTGTATCCTCGGAGAGTTTCTGGCAGCGTTTAATATCTTCTTCCGGTAGAACGTCAACTATTGACCATTTGACGTCCTTGATATGGTCCCTGCACTTTTTTGCAAAATCTACCATTTTATCAAAAGCGCCTTCATATGATGGGCGGGTAACTTCCTGATATTTTAAGCTGTCAGGGGCATTTAAGCTGATTGAAACGCTGTCGATGACTTTAGAAAGCTCAGGGACAATGTTCCTTTTGTTTTCTTCATTACCAAGTCCGTTTGTGTTTAGGCGTGTCTTAAGGTTCTTTTCTTCCTTAGCCACCTTTGCTGCTTCTAAAAGGATATCAAGCGCGCAGGTAGGCTCGCCGTAGCCGCAAAACACAAGCTCATTAAAGCCGTCAAAATCAAAGTTTCTTATGGCATCAATAACTTCTTCCTTAGTAGGATTCTTAGTGTGCCAAAGGGTATCTGCACTGCCGATGCCATCCTTTAAAGAACGTATGCAGAATGTACAACTGCAATTGCACTTATTCGTAATGTTTGCGTAAACTGAATCTTTGTACTTATATATAATGTCCGCCATAGTTTTTCCATTCTCCTCCTATAATCCCGAACTAAAAAAATTTACCAAATCAATCTTCTTACAAAACTATATGTTTCCTACTTTACATACGTGAAACCACCATTAGATGATTGCGTCCGTAATTTCATCTCAAAACTCAAACATAGTCTTCTTCACACCGACGCCATCAAAGGCTGCTGCTGCAAGATAAAAGAATAATGCGCTTCCGCCTGACTGAACAAGGCTCCCTGAAAAAGCTGCGATAAGCGCTGTCTTGCTGCCAAAAAGAATCATCTCAGCAATATAGTAGCCTGTAGCAGAAATGAAAAATGAAATGATCGGAGCTGCCATATTGCGCTTATTAAGAAGCTGCGCATGTTTACTGGTAAACGGAAGAACAATGAGCATCTTGATTATCACTGTAGCAATAGTCCACATGGGAGCTGTCAAAAGATCTGCAATACCGCCGCCCAACGCTCCGACTGCCATTGCATATGGTGTTGGCAAAAGAGCTGCCGCAAGATAGATGACTGTATCACCGAAATGAACATATCCGCCATTAACCCCAACCGGAATGTGGAATATATACGCAGTAAAAATTGTTGTCAGTGCAATAAGCACTCCTGTTAGCGCCAAAAGCCTTGTCTTTGAATTCACATTACTCTTTTTCATAGTCTCTCTCCTCCTGAATTGTTTTGTAATACCTTTTCAAAATCCACACCGTAGTTTCTATCATTCGAATCGGTAGCAGCAATCGCTTTTCCGATGAAAGATACTGTATTTTCAACCGCGCCTGCCATATCTCTGCCATATAGCACATTTCCCATAAGTGAAGCTGCAAAAAGATCTCCCGTTCCTGAGTAACTAAGTCCATTGCTCTTACTCTTAACTATTTCTTTTCCACCTGGATAAATCACCAGATTGCTGACTTTACCGTTTCCCTCTGATATTCCGGTGACTACAATTGTCTGTTTATCATGAGTTCTCACCTTATAGGCGATATCAAATATCTCATCATATACTCTTGAGGAATCATACTCATTAGCCTCATTTCCATTTACCTTACCTACTGAGACACTTGGCAATCCACCCATCTCATAATTGCCCTTGTCATTGTGCTTATCAATCTCCGTTACTGAAGCACTTGATGATCCGCTCATACCCCAAATCTCAAACTTCCTTGAAATTTCTTTTTCATCAATTCCTGCAAGAAACATAAGCTCAGTCAGATTAGGTGTGATAATATCCGCAATCTCCACAAGTCTTTTTATACGTGATAACATAACTTCCGAGTAATTCGAATAGCTTTTTCCCCCATCCCCCATTACAGGATCCACAAGCAATACTGTATCTTTATTCTTAAAATCATTTGCAAAATCAAACACTTCATCCGCCTCTTTTATCGAAGGCATATACCCAGTGATGATTCCATCAAATGAAACTTTCATTTTTTTCCATTCTTTTCTGCAATTGACTATCATGTCGCTTGCATCATGCATGTAATATGACGGAAACCCTGTCTGTGCTGTAAAAAGAGCTGTCGGCACGGGACAGACCTCAATTCCCATGGAAGACAAAACTCCAATATCCGCAATCAGTGAACACTTTCCAAAACCAGATAGATCATTAATAGCTGCAACCCGCATAACTTCTAAGCCTTTCCCAAATCGAATTATTTATGAAAAAATATACATCATTTCTGATTATATAAATATAATCATTTTCATTATTTTTTATATAACCAGATTAAAAGATGCAAAAAAGCCTTAGCACCGAATTAAATCAATGCCAAGGCTTCAAATGACCTATTGCTTACTCATTCACTGTTGTACGTACCTACAGTAAATGCTCATTTCTGAATATGTACTCAAACTGTTTCAGGTTCCGGATACTCAACTCCAAAGGTCTCTACTGTAACTGTCTTCATAACCTGTGGTGTTGTAGGTCTGTCGTTCCAGTCTGTCTCTATTTCAGCAATCTTATTAACAAC
Organism: Butyrivibrio sp. YAB3001; assembly: GCF_900112195.1. GTDB lineage: Bacteria > Bacillota > Clostridia > Lachnospirales > Lachnospiraceae > Butyrivibrio. The sequence continues at coordinate 60,694 of NZ_FOKR01000012.1, read as the reverse complement.
ATCCATGCCCTCTGTTACTTTTCCGAATGCAGCATAATCGCCATCAAGATGAGGTGCATTTTTATGCATGATAAAGAACTGTGATCCTGCTGAATTAGGCATCATAGATCTTGCCATTGAAAGAACACCTTCTGTATGCTTAAGGTCATTCTTAAAGCCATTTGATGAAAACTCACCCTTGATTCCATATCCGGGGCCGCCCATTCCTGAGCCTTCCGGATCTCCGCCCTGAAGCATGAAGCCCTTTATTACTCTGTGGAAAATAAGTCCATCATAGAAGTTCTTTTTAATAAGTGAGATAAAATTGTTTACGGTATTAGGAGCAATCTCGGGATATAACTCCGCTTTCATTACATCTCCGTTCTCCATTGTAATCGTTACTATTGGGTTCTGTGCCATTTTTGTTCCTCCGCTTAATCATTTATTATATTTACCACGGTTTATAGGTTCCGCCGCCGCTTCCTCCATCGCCGTCTTCATCACCGCCGCCGTAGGTAGACCACTTTTCCATATCTTCGCGCTGCTGCCTGCGTTCTTCAAGAGCATTCTTCTTGTTCTCTTCAAGTTTTTCCTTCTGGCGCTTTTCCTTATCAGACTGACCCTGCTGATTATCTGAATCATCCTGGTTATTTTGCTGTTTCTGATCTTCCTGGTCATCCTGATCATTAGAATCATCGCCGCTTTCCTTGAGCTTTTCGATCATCTTGTCGATATCTTCTTTTAGCTGCTGAGCATCTTCATCGCGATAATCCTCGCCATTCTCGGTTGCCCAATTGTTCTCAAGCAATATGTCTTTTGCCCTGTAAAGGATCAAAAGCGCGCTGTCGATGCTCTCCTGTGAACTTATCTTATCAAAGTCAATGCTGTAACACATAGACAGAGCAAGGTTCACCCTTACATCACATTCTTTTTGCCCCATTGGAAAAAGAGAAAGCGCCTGAGTAAAATAACCTATTGCACTATTATAATCCATATTTTGGAAAGCTGCATTCCCAAGATTGTAATATGGAAGATAACTCTCCGGCGCGTTCAGTTTAAGAAGCCCCTCTTCCTTTTCAGTAAGATAGTCATCATTTGCATAGGCCACCACATAGTCATGATTTTGAACAATTCTTACTATAAGAAAGATAGAAACTGCCCCCGCCAAAAGAGCCATAGCTATCATAAAATATACTCTAAGAGGAATTTTTTTCATGCTTACAATCTCCCCTTTCTGATGTACACAAGGCCTTCAATCATCAGCATTGCAGCAAGCAAAGCCGCAAAAATATAATAGGTATCGATATACTTTTCTGCGCCATCGCCCTGTTCAACAATTGTTGTACTCTGCTCTTTGATTATCTCGATAAGCCCTTTCAGCCCTGCATTTCCTCCATTCATGTTAAGATACTGAACACCCAGGTCTTCAGCAATCTGCTTTAAGTTTTCCTCGTCTATCTTAGAAAGCGCATCCTTATGAGTTTCAGGGTCATAGATGTAATCGTACCCTTCCTTCATCTTGCCGCCATTTTCTGAGCCATAACCAAGAACAGCGCCTGAATCTATATACTTGGAAAGCTCTGCATACGAGGTCTTGCCTTCCTCAGTGGTTATTTCGCCATCACTTATATAAAAAACTATAGTCTTTCTGTTTTCTTTTTTATTGGATGACTGTAACAGCCCGTCAATATCCATGTATGGCACAACCATATTTGTTCCGCTGGCATCGAAGCTATCCGGAACAGCAAGTATATCAACCAGATTGGAAATATGCTTTAAATCCTGAGTAAATGGCGCCAGAACATGAGATGAATTATCAAAAGTCACAAGTCCAAAGTTGCTCCCTGCAAGTTCATTCAGGATAGCATTAACATCTTCTTTTACCCCGACCATTCTGGGATTGTAGCCGTTATAGTCCCTTGCCCACATGCTTATCGTAGTGTCTATAACAAACAAAACATCAAGGTTCTTGGTTGAAAACTCATATTTCGTATCCACCTTGACAGGTCTTAGCCCTATAACCAGCACGAGCAAATATATAATTGTCATTCTCCCAAGGGAAAATATCTTGTCAAATGTTTTTGTTCTGTTTCTTATTATGATAAAAGAAGTTGCTCCAAAAGCTATAGCAAATATCATTATCATAATTCCAACAGGAAAAATCGGTTGTATTTTCATTTTTGCAATACCAGTCCCACAGCGCTTGTCACGATCAGAAAACCTATCAGTGCTATAAATGCATTTCTTGGCATATCCTGAGTCTGCCTGGTCATCACCATGTTGACTGTCATAACCTCCTGCTTTTGAATATCCTGAACAATTGCTGAAAACGGAAGGTCATTTGTTCTGACATAGAGTTTACCACCGGTCTTCTTGGAAGCTTTTTCCAGTTCTTCTTTACAGTCCGTGTAGCTATATTCTTCCGGCTGATAAAAATGGTCCACTGCCGGGAAAATGCTAAAGAGCGTCACTTTATTACTCTTACAATAATCAGAAGCTTCCCTGAGGTTCATTATCTCTCTGGAAAAAGAATTAAGCTGATTATCCGTACTCATTATTATCACACGTGTTCTCTCAGAATCTCCAATATATGGAAAAGAATAAAGCGCAGAGCCAAGCCCTTCTCCTATGAGTGAAGATCCCCTGTCCATGTTGTTGTATAGCGTTCCGGCATCATAATAATCAAGCTTATCCCGAAGTTCATAATATCTTGCAGCCACATTGTCAGGCATATCCTCAACATACTCGTAGTGGTCATAGATTTCTTCATAAAGCTCTTTTTGCAGAGAAAAATATTCGCTAAGCTCATCAAGCTTGTATGCCACATAATCATAATCATCTGTAAGTGGCACAAAAGTAACCGAAGAAGTGTTAAATATGCTTATCCCGATTCTGTCGCCTGCAAGCCCTTTAACAACGCCTTTGAGATAATCAGTTATCTCAGAATTAAGCTCATAAAGTGAATAAGAAACATCCATACAGATAATGATATCTCTTTTCTTAACTCCGGAATAAATGTCCTGTGTCTTAAAAGGTCTTGCCACAAGAACAAGTGCGGAAACAACACTTCCGATAAAAGCACAGATAAGCACACCCATCAGCACGCGATACCTTCTGTTTAGCGCTTTATAAATCGGAGAAGATTTGATAAGCGAAGTGTTTGAAGCCTTTAGTCCACTGACAAATTTATCTTTTGTCTTTTTCCTAAAAAACAAAGCTATTCCAAGGCAGATTGCAAATACACATATGCCCACCAGAATAGCCCATTTATTCATTAGTTCCATGATTGTATCACTCCTAAAGCATTATTGCAGGAGCCGATAAAGTCCTTATTTATTGACCTTACCGTCTCAGCAAATTCAGGGACATAATACTCATCCATAAGTTTATCGAGTTTTTTTATCCCAAAAGCTTTAATCTCAGCCTTCGTAAAATTCTCGACATTTAGCCCAGTTACCTCCTGAACAAATCCTCTTATCAAAAGACTAAGCCTCTGATATCCGATTCTTTTATCCAGTTTCTTGTTAGTATAGGCCTCTGCCAGATCCTGAAGCTGCGCTGAGTAATCTGCCTTTATCGCATACAATGCCCTTCTCGGCGGTCTGGTAATAACAGGCTTTTTCTTTTTATTGTGTGATAAAAAATGAAAGACCTTATTGAGCGCCAATATCAAAAGCACTGTAGCCAAAATAAAAAACATCACAGCTATTAATATTACCCACCAGTAGTATTCAAATGGCTGCTGTAATGTAACCGTAGTAACCATGTCTGTACCTTTCAAGTAAATCTATTGTTGCGTCTATGATCTGACTCTGCCTGGATATGCGGGTAAGCCCCACCTTATTTTGTTTACACAAAAAGGAAGCATTTGCAAATATCTGCCTATGGATATTCACTTCCTCCTCGTGAAGCTTCTTATTATGTGAATAAAAAAGCTTCTCGTATAAACTGCGGTCATTATCATAAACAAGATTTCCCGTAAGATATGCATCTTCAATGTTTATGACAAGCATATCATGTTTGGTCGTGATTCCTCTAAGGAGATTCCCGTCAAGGCGCCTAAGTCCGTCCATATCCGTTATCAAAAAAATGATCATCCTCTTATGAACGGTGCTCATCACTTCCTCAAGTATGGCAGAAACTGATGTCTCATGGTCCTTATCTATATTCTTTTCAAGCTCATAGATAAGCTTTTCCATGTGCTCGGGCCCTGACCTGAAAAGACTCACCATCGCCTTATTTTCTGATGGATAGGCAAGAGCGTAATCAGCGCCGTTTCTGCCGGTGATATAAGCGATAGTGCCAAAAGTCATAAGCGCCAGTTCCTTCTTGGCTTCGCCCTCGGGGGTATCACCTAGCATCTTATGTCCGCAGTCACAGACAAACATCACGTTGTGCCTTCTGTCAGTCATGTACCGTCTCACAAGGATATCACCCATTCTGGATGAGGATTTCCAATCGATATCGTGAACATCGTCACCAAAAGTATATTCCTTAAGATCATCAAATTCCATACTGCGTCCACGATGAATGGAATGGAAATCACCATCAAGAATATTTGAAGTTTTTCTATTTGTATAAAGAGCTACTGCCCTTCGTATTCTTGATAAATATTCGTAGTCCAGCTGCATATTATTGCCTCATCACGGAGCCTTAACAGAATTAACGATTCCATCAATAACCTGCTCAATAGATACATTGTCGGCAACTGCTGAATAATTAAGTCCTATCCTGTGGCGAAGAACCTGATGGCTTATCGCTTTTACATCGTCGGGAGTAACATAGGTCCTTCCCTGCATCAAAGCTGCTGCCTTAGCCATCTTAAGGAATGCAATTGAAGCACGTGGGCTTGCGCCGATCCTTACGTATCTTCCAACCTCAAGATTCTGTATCTGTCCTGCTCTTCTGCTGGCAACAACTATGCTTGAGATATACCACTTTATTGCTTCATCCACGTATACCTTCTCGCAGATATCCTGGACTTTGTCCACATCCTTAATAGAAAGAACCGGTGGCTCAACTCTTGATATTGCTCCGCTTTCCATTCTGTTAAGAATCTCCACTTCCTCAGAAGCAAGCGGGTAAGTGATAACTTCTTTTATCAAAAATCTATCTGTCTGCGCCTCTGATAATGGATAGGTTCCCTCCTGCTCAATCGGGTTCTGGGTTGCGATAACAATGAAGATATCTTCAGGCATTCTGTAGGTCTTTCCGCCAATTGTAACCTGCTTTTCCTGCATGGCCTCAAGCATCGCTGACTGAGTCTTGGCGCTTGAACGGTTTACTTCATCAAGAAGAACAAAGTTGGCAAATACAGGGCCTAAGATAGTTTCAAACTTACCGTTAGCCTGATTATATATCTGCGTACCGATGATATCTCCCGGCAAAAGATCCGGTGTACACTGGATTCGTGCAAACTTGCCATCCACTGCATCAGAAATAGCCTTTGCAGCTGTTGTCTTGGCAAGTCCGGGAACAGACTCGATAAGAATATGTCCGTCAGCAATTATTGCTCCTATAAGGGAAAATTTAAGTTGCTGCTGACCTACAACCTTTGCATCAAAATAATCAGATAACTTTTTGATAACTTCCTGTGAATAATTGTACTCACTTTCAGAAATCTTGATATCTGCCTGATTAGTAATATTCTCTTCGCTCATGAAAACTACCTCTGTATCATCACTTGATTATTGTAGCAAGATTTCTCATGATTCCTGCTGCAATATCAGGCTTATTCATAGAATAAACATGGATATGGCTGACTCCATTGGAAATCAGGTCTATAATCTGATCACATGCATAGATAATGCCTGCTTCCTTCATCTTCTGTGGGTCATCTGCAAATCTGTCAACCATTATCTTCATCTTCTGCGGAATCGTGGAACCGGAAAGGGCAACACTTCTTGCAACCTGCTTGGCATTTGTTATCGGCATGATGCCGGGAAGCACAGGCACGTTGATTCCCTTTTCCCTTATTCTGTAAAGGAACTGATATAATGTGGAATTGTCAAAAAACATCTGGGTTGTGAGGAAATCACATCCTGCTTCCACTTTTTCTTTTAAATGCTCAATATCCTCAGACTGTCTTGCACATTCAATATGTCCCTCAGGATAGCAGGCTCCACCGATGCAGATGCTATCATCCTGTGATTTAATATCGTAAATAAGCTGAGTAGCATGATCGTAATCAAAGCATACACGGCCTCCCTTTGGAATATCTCCTCTAAGAGCCATGATGTTCTCGATTCCCTTATCCTTATAGATAGAGATCATGTTCTTAACATCTTCTTTTGTTGAAGAAACGCAGGTAAGATGGGCAAGTACAGGTGTACCGTATTTATCCTGAAGATCCGCAGCAATATTAGCAGTATTCTTGCTTGTTCCGCCGCCTGCACCATAGGTAACACTCATAAAATCAGGCTTCAATGCCGCAATCTCAGCAGATGCCTTCTCAACTGCGCTATATCCATCATCTGTTTTAGGTGGGAATACTTCAAAAGAAAGTGTCACTTCTTTTTCATTTAAGATATCTCTAATTTTCATTCATTTGCTCCTTTATATAGCATCAAGATTACTGCAACCATAATAAATAACAAATCACATTGCCATTTACCCTAACCGGTCACAGTAATCTCTTTTTACAACTTACTATATTGTAGCAAAAAATCAGACATTAATCTCAGCTTTTACACCAAGATCATCTTTATTAGCCTCTAAAATTGGATTAACTACCTCTGAAAGGAACTTTTCTACCTGATGAGCGCTGCATCCAACATACTTCTTAGGATCCATTGATGCCTTGAGTTCATCAAGTGACATATGGAATGCAGGATCTGCCGCGATAAGTTCAAGAAGGTTATTATCTTTACCCTCAACCTTTACTGTCTTTCCTGCTTCCATTGAGAGTTCTCTTATCTTCTCGTGAAGTTCCTGTCTGTCGCCACCTGCTTTTACCGCATCCATCATGATATTCTCTGTAGCCATAAATGGAAGTTCTGCCATCATGTGCTTCTCAATAACCTTAGGATAAACAACAAGTCCGTCAACAACATTGAGGCAAAGATCAAGAACGCCGTCTGTTGCAAGGAAACCTTCAGGGATTGAAAGTCTCTTATTTGCTGAATCATCAAGGGTTCTCTCAAACCACTGTGAAACCTCTGTTATAGCAGGATTAAGTGTGTCCACAATTACATATCTTGAAAGTGAGCAGATACGCTCGCTTCTCATAGGATTTCTCTTGTATGCCATGGCGGAAGAACCAATCTGGCTCTTTTCAAAAGGCTCTTCAACCTCTTTAAGATGCTGAAGAAGTCTGATGTCCTGCGCCATCTTTGTTGCAGATGAACAGATTCCTGCAAGAACATTGACAACCTTCATATCAATCTTACGGCTGTAAGTCTGACCTGAAACTGCCATGCATCCCTTAAAGCCCATCTTTTCTGCAAGCATTGGATCAAGCTTGTCAACCTTGGAAAGGTCTCCATCAAAGAGCTCAAGGAAAGAAGCCTGAGTTCCTGTTGTACCCTTAGATCCAAGAAGTTTCATATTATCAAGCACATAGTCAAGGTCTTCTAAATCTATTGTGAAATCCTGAAGCCACAAAGTAGCTCTTTTTCCAACTGTAGTTGGCTGAGCAGGCTGGAAATGAGTAAATCCAAGAGTAGGCTGATCCTTGTACTTGTCAGCAAACTGAGCAAGTTCTGAAATTACATTTACAAGTTTTTTTCTTACGAGCTTTAGGGCCTCAGTCATGACAATAATATCTGTATTGTCTCCAACGTAGCAGCTTGTTGCTCCAAGGTGAATGATTCCTTTTGCCTTAGGGCACTGCTGGCCGTATGCATATACATGGCTCATTACGTCATGGCGAACTTCTTTTTCTCTGGCGATAGCCACTTCGTAATTGATATCATCCTTGTGCTCTTTGAGCTCATCTATCTGTTCCTGAGTGATGTTAAGGCCTAGCTCATGCTCGATCTCAGCAAGAGCGATCCAAAGTCTCCTCCAGGTTCTGAATTTCATATCCTGTGAAAAAATGTATTGCATTTCCTTACTGGCATAGCGCTCAGATAAAGGACTTGTATATCTATCTGTGGTCATAATGTGCTCCTTCCTATTGTTTATGTGTTAATCCTCGATACCTCAGAGCTTCATTTCATTCTCGCTCTGAGGCGTCCATTCGGAATCCGCGCTATTCGCGCTTCTTCCTCATGTCCGTTATGTCTTCGAATTCACATCAAAAACCTTGCAAGCAAGTTTTTGATATGAACTCTCATCCATCTATCGCTCATATTCCCCGCGTATGTCTCCCCTCGGTGGTTCGACTGGGTAGTTACCCGTGAAGCACCCTTTGCAGATTCCGAGGTTTCCGCCGACCATTTCTTCAAGGCGGCTTATATTAAGGTAAGCAAGTGAATCGGCCCCTATTATCTTACATATGTCATCGACATTTCTGTTATATGCAATAAGCTGATCTCTTGCAGGTACATCTGTTCCGAAATAACATGGCCATAAAAATGGCGGAGAACTTACTCTCATGTGAACTTCTTTAGCGCCGGCATCACGAAGCATTCTGACGATTCTGTCTGAAGTTGTTCCTCTTACGATAGAATCATCTATCATAATGATTCTTTTACCCTGCACTGCGCTCTTTAATGCATTAAGCTTAACCTGAACACTTGATTCTCTGTTCTTTTGCTTGGGCTTAATGAAAGTTCTTCCAATATATGAATTCTTGACAAATGCCTGTCCGTAAGGAATTCCCGACTCAAGCGCATAACCAAGAGCAGCCACATTACCTGACTCCGGAACACCTACAACCATATCTGCATCAACAGGTGAATCCTTTGCAAGGAATCGTCCTGCAGCAATTCTGGCATCATAGACACTTACTCCATCTATACTGCTATCAGGTCTGGAAAAATAAATATATTCGAATATACAACGCGCATGTTTTTCTTTTTCAATGCACATTGACTTGTCAGACTGAATTCCATACTCCGGAGAAATGGTTACTATCTCACCCGGCTCAACATTTCTGATAAAAGTTGCACCGATAGTATCAAGAGCACACGTCTCAGAAGCCAATATATAGCAGTTTTCTCTTCTGCCTATAACAAGCGGCTTAAATCCGTATGGATCTCTTGCTCCGATGAGCTTTCTTGGAGACATTATCACAAGACTGTAGGCGCCTTTAATCTTCATCATGGCACGTCCGACAGCTTCTTCAACTGAATTAGTAACAAGTCTCTCTCTTGCTATATGATATGCAATTACTTCTGAATCGATCGTAGTTTGAAAAATCGCACCGGTATAAGCGAGCTCATGACGCAGCTCTGGCGCATTGACAAGGTTACCGTTGTGGGCAAGTGCCAGGGTTCCCTTTACATAATTAAGAACTAGCGGCTGAGCATTTTCTCTTGTGCTGCTACCAGCCGTTGAATAGCGCACATGTCCAACACCAATATCACCCTTTAATGTATCAAGGATTTCCGGCGTGAACGCCTCATTGACAAGCCCCATTTCTTTGTAGCTTGACACCTTTCCTTTGGGGCCGTCAGTCTCACTCACCGCAATGCCGCAGCTCTCCTGCCCCCTGTGCTGAAGTGAAACAAGTCCATAGTAAATAGACTCTGCCACATCACCGCCGTCGAAGTCATACATGCCAAAGACTCCGCACTCTTCCCCGAGATGCTTGTAATTCTCTGTTCTAATATTGTCCTGCATTTATTCTCCTCACCGAGTAAAATCAAATAATTAATGCCACAAACATTAGAATAATAACATCAACATCTCAATCTGGCAATGTAAAAAATTAATGAACATCCACTATCACATTCCCGGATATTTTTCCTCATACCGGGAGACCATATCAAGAATTTCCTGCGTGTATTCGGGATACTGTTTTGCCATATCCTCAATCTCATTCTTCGCATTTCCTGCAACCACATCGCGGTTGTATTCCATGCGCTTTCTAAGTGACTGTCTCTGAACATTGAGGTTGTGACGGATCTCAACCTCTTCATTGTGATTGACAAGAGCCTCAGGCTGGTGAATCCAGATTTCAGGATCTTTTACCCTGAAATGTCTCAACATAAAGATAAGATCTTTCTGATTATTATCAAGGATTCTCTGCGCATCCTCGTATTCTTCTCTCTCTTTAGCTTCCTGGATGTATTTGTTATAAAGATTTCTCAGTTCCTTGGCATTGGTCACGCTATATTTAAGACACAGATAATCTATCAGGTTTGTGTTGTTGACATATCTTATCTTTACCTGATTCTGAAGCATGATAAGCCTTGAAATTGATTTCCTTACAATTTTAAGTTCTGAATCGGAATTTAGAGCATGAACATACAAAAGAGTAACCGATAAAGCTGCAAGCAGAACCGAGATCATGTACCCGTAGGTAACATTCAGCTCAAGGCCAAACTGCAATATAAGAAGAAGCAGCACTATAACGCCGAGCGTCACAGCTACTACTATGATAAGCTTCTTGCTGTTTTCAAGGGCATTTACAAGCTCATCCTCTCTGAACATGTACGCCTCATGCTCACTGTCAAGGCGCTTTAAGTCATTCTTTATTTTCTTCTGATAGCCCTCAGCTTCTTCAAGCTTTTGGATACCATCCCTGGCCTGAGACTTCAGCCTTTCCATCCGCTCGAAGTCCTCGTCATTCATCTTGCTCTTACGTCTTGCGAATTTCTCCTGTTGCTGCTGAGAATCCAGGATTTTCTGGGCGCACTCATTGATCTCAGTCCTATGTTCTTCAGGAAGAGCGTCAATCTCCTCCATGTCCCTTAAATGGCTTGTTACATCATTATATTCATCTTCAAGAGCATCAAGCTCCCTGGCAGCCTCTTCCATCTGCTGAAGGCAGCTGCCAATATACTCTCTTCGCTGAACCGGGTCGTTAATATCAATATCTTTTCTGGTATAGACTATATCATTCCAGTTCTCAAGCTCAGCCTGTTTAACCCACTCTTCGTCTCTTTTCCTGCCGAAAATAATATCAAGTAACCCCATTATCTGCTCCCAATCTTATCTCTTACAATACTTCTATACTCCTCTTTCAGGTTCTCCGTAATATTTCCTATCTGCTGATAATACTCATGCATCTTGCCTTCTGCCTTATAAACAGAAATAGTCCCAAGTACATGCTTATCATCACTTGAGCCATATAATTCCCTCGCCTCGTCCATTCTTTTCTCAAGTTCCAACGAAGCCTCATATGCCTCTTCATTGTCCGCGATAAAAGATATATATTCTTTATCCGTAAGTCGCATGCGAAGCGCTGCAAGATACTGGATGTAAGACTCTTTACTCTTCCCATGCTCATATGCTAAAAGAAACATCTTCTCTGCTCTTTCAAATAAAAAGAGCCTTGCATACATGACACCCTCGTTATGCTCGATAAGTGCCTTGAATTCATTATCAATATCCGGCGTATTGCTTAAAAGAAATTCAAATTCCTTAAAAGCCATGCTGTAACGCTCATTGTCCATAAGAAATTCCGCCCTCGAAAGACGCTTTCTATAGACATTCATTCCGGCATTTTCTCTTAATATTTCCTCGGTCTTATCAACTTCTTTTTTCGTATTGTAGCCAACATAATCAAGTATTGTTCCTGCAAGAGCTGCAACAGAGCATTTCTTGGCTGTCATAGTCTTTAACTCATCGGCCAGTTTATCAAGAGAACATTCCGTTGCTATCCATTCGAACAGTTCCTTGCCAAAAGTTTCCTCATCCAGCAAAAAAGCGTTATGCACAATGCAGTAGCACAATTCCTCTATGCAGTACACGTTCTTGCCAATCTTATCTATATGATATGGATTTTTCCCGTAGGTACCAATACATAAAATCGGTTTACCCATACATTCTCCCCTAAAATTTTTATAACTCTATAGTCTCTTCCCAGATCTTATTAGTTCCGGGGAAAAGCTCTCCAAAGCCCATATCCTGTACCCTTATATTTACTTCGTTCACAGAATTCATGGTAAAGATCATATGAAGCCTTGATGTTCCCTTTGGTCTATTCTCAAGACCTTCAAGGGCAAATTGCACATTTGCAGGACTCTTTCCTGTAAGCGGTGTTATCTGCAATTCGATGATACCGGAAGGATCCGCGTAGACATCAAGCTGTGCTTTTGCTTCGTACCAGTTCACTCCTGCATCAAGAATTGCCTGATAGGCCTCATTTCCGCACTTTAATAGATTCATTCCGATATTGGCCTTAAGCTTATCCTCACCAAGATAAACATACTTTTCGGAACATTCACTCGGTCTTATGCGCTCTCTTGCTGCAATTGTAGCGCCCTTACTAAATAAATTATTCCCCTGAAATACTCGCCTTGTTCTGCACAAAAATTCCAGTGACCTGTTCGTCCATTTTTCCTTAAATCCGTCGCCCAAAAGAAATATAGTAGAAACCATCTTCCCATTACACATCTTCTGCATTATATTAAGGAACGCATCATCCAGTCTCTCACAGGTCTTATGGTACATCACCGCATCTTTAGGGAAACCATCCGGTCCAAGTTTAAGTCCGTCATCAGACTCAACATTTATGGTTGCCACAATTGGTGTAGTGTTGTGGTTAAGAGTCATTTCATAAAGTGTCAGATCTTCATGGTCATAGTCACAGGCTATTATCACATGCTGCATAAGGTCCTGTGGCTGATAGAGCATATAATTAAAAAGACTTTCCTCATGACTTTGATAAAAAACTTTATCTGTTTTAAGTTCAAGAGCTGCGGTTACTGCATTTAGCACCTGCACCATTCTGTGGTCAAGTGACTTAGTGGTAAACATGATTGCTTCCACTTTATCAAGCTTAAATTCCATGGTAAGAAGTGACAAACTTCTTTTTATAAAAAGAGTAAGAAGAGCTATTGGATCATACTCGGCATCACCGACAGCAACAGGCTTTCCATCCCTTGCTGCGGAGACGAGTCCGTAAACAGGTACCGCATCGCCATCGTCTATATGACGAACAGCCTCTTTTCCGAAATACCATTGATTTACGTCTTTCCTCTTGCAAAGGACAGTGGGTATATTATAAAGTTCTGCGCCGGCAAGTACTGAGAGTGTCTCAGGCATATCCGCATCAGAGCCAAGGTAGCTTATCTGCGATACCTTTTCCCCGAGGTCATACCCCAGTACAAACCGCTTATCATCAGTTTTTCCCAAAAGCATTATTATTTCTTATCCTTTATCATTAAAGTCACTACATGGAGTAAAAATTTTGTAGCATATATTTTTCTTAGTGTAATATTCAGAAAGAAGCTTATCCACAGTCTCGTAATCCTGCAGAGTTTCTCCTATCATTATATCGTTTATGATGCTGTATCTTCCTCCTGCGATATTTTTTACGATATCGCTCTTGGAGATTGTGCCGCTTTCTGTGGCAACTTCGGAATCCTTGCCCCTTTCCTCAGTAATGTAATACTGAAGCTGTTCTCCAAAAAACAGTACAAAGCTGGTAACATAAATTCCATCGTACATTTCTCTCATTTCCCTGCTCTTGTACTCACTGTCAGCGCTGCCCAGGATTCTGAAATGAATCACAGGATGAGAACCGGGAGTAGTCCTGTACTCAAGCATTGTCTTATCAGCAAACTGAACCATGTCGGGCATAAGTTCCTCATATTCCTTGTAGAACGGAAAATGAATATCCCTGGACATAAGACCCTTAAGGAAATATACCGCCACATCCTCATTTATCTCTTCGTCTGTACTCTTTTCTGTTGCATAGTATCTAAGGTATGCAAGCTTACATACTTCCTGAAGAGATATTCCCTCAATAGTAAGTTTCTCTATTCTCTCAAAAATGAATCTGTCTGTTATTTTCCCAAGAACAAAGCTGTCATAGGAACTCTGTGTAAGGAAAGCCCTCTCCACATCAGTTCCGCCGCCGCTGTGGACATATTGCTTAAAGATATCTATCTTTTCTCCGACAAAAGAACCTGTGTAGAGCATCTGTATAAGCATTCGCTCGCAGAGAGCATAGGTATCAAGTCCAAAGCCCTCTGCTGCCTTCCAGACGTTGCGCATCTCTTTTAACGTGCCATTAAAATTCCAGACAAGATAGGACAAAAGCTGCTCATCGTACTTGCCATTAGAAAAAGCATAGAACGCTATCTCAATCTCATCATCAGAAGTAGGATACTGCTTTCTGTCTATCATTCGGCTGCAAAGACGAAGTATAGTCTTTGGATCTATTCCGTAGGTGCCATAGGTCTTTACCCAGTCAAGAGCCTTGTCATAAAGCCCTGCCATAACGATGAGCTCTAATATCTCATTTCTCTCTTTACCGCTAAGTTCTGACGGATTAACGTCCATAAGATACTCTGTTAAAAGTCTGGTAAAGTCATTATCATAATAAAATCTTATAAGGTTATTTCGAATTTCTTTTCTGCACTTTTCCCTGACAAGTTCAGATGCCGCAAGATCCCTGTATCTTCCCACATTATCCATGGTGATGGAATAGGCATTTTTGCCAAGGTCAGCCAAAAACAGGTCAAGATTTTCTTTTCCCTTCTGAATATAAGGAATAGCATATCCGGCAAGCTTGCCCGGAATCATCATCTTGACGTTGTTGTAGGCAATGCTGCCTGAATACCTGTTATCATCATGGTCAGCCAAAAGCACACAGTAATCACTTCCGTAAAGCGGCACAAAAGCACAGCCGTCAGTCATAGGATAGCGCATTTCTCTCTCGCACTTATCATAGACGACGATAACGCTGTTGATCCTCTTATCCGCAGTTGTGATTTCCGATGTATAAAGAACATTAAGAACCTTGGAAGCGTTAGACGCATCCACCATCTGCCTTGTGAGAAGGTTCTTGTAAAGATATCCCAAATCTCTGCTGATCCTGCCCTTGTCAAGCTGCGCCATCAGATATTTCTCAATCTGAGGTTTGTACGACTCAAAAAGATCCGGATACTCCTCACTGTGCTCATGAACATATCTGTAAAGAATGGCATTCTTATCATATTCAAGATCACTGTGATAAGAAAAATACATGAGCACCATCTTATTAATTTCACATGGCAAAGTTCCGTCCTCGTTGTTATGGATTGCCATCATGTAATACTCATAAAGCCTTGTTATGCGAAGCTCACGCTCAACGCCCTTTTCGTACCATTCAAAGGATGCATCATCAACTCTTGTACCTTTTATCAAAAGAGTAATGATAGCCTCAAGGATTTCATCACTTTCTTTTATCTCATAGCAGCCCCTAAGAACTCTGAACAGTCTGGCGTTATAGTCTCTGACTCTCACAGCCTGATATACTATCTGGTCAATCAGATTAAGTGTAATGACTCCTTTTTTGGCGCCATATTCAAGAACATACAATTCAAAATCTTCAAGCCTTGTGAGAATTGAAGGTGTCTCATTTAAAAGACTGAGCGCCTCGATATACAAAAACGGACTCCTGCAGCCATAGGAAAACTGCTCTTCAAGCATCATCCATTTGCGCGGGCTGCTGGAATTATATTCCTCGGACATATAAAAGATAAGCCATGCAATGCGCCAGTTATCGGTATTTCTCCTGAATATCCCCTCAAGCCTTTCATAAACATCGTTTATGTAGCCTTCTTCCCTGCTGCATAACGTTGATAAATACAGGAAATAGCTGTAAAGAGTATCTCCCGGTGTATTCTCAACTTCTTTTTCTGCCTGATCAAGAATCCACTTTCCTTCGTTCACTCGCCCCGAAGTTATATAGTAATGAGCGGTGTAGAGTCTGAATTCTATATCATTCTCATCCAAAGCATTCATCTTGGTAATGAGTTTGCCGGTTTCAGAAAGCCATGCTCTTGATGTTATCTTTTTGCAGCTGAAATCCTCGTAGAGTTTCACAATGTCTACGATAAGCTTTTTACGCGCCTGATAATCAACTGCCGGGTGATTATCAGTATTTATCACTGCAACGGTTACAGGTATCTCGATCCTGGTAAAAGCATTTTCAAATTTTATAACCGAATAGTTGTTACCATCATGAAGTCTGTCAGGTCTTATGCGAATCTTAAAACGGCAAACACTGCCGGAAAAATCATCCTCTGTAATCTCTGATTTTTGAACTGCGATAAAATTATTGTCAGTCTTAACTGAAAGATATGTGTATCCCCATCCGTTTCTTGTTATCGTAAGTGTTACATCCCTTGGGTTTGTGCCACACTCCATATTGATCTCTTTTTGATCAATGATGTAGCCCATGGGCTGCTTCTTGTTAATGGAAATCAGAAATTCCTCAACATTCTGTTCATTTCCGGGAACTTCGCTCAAGCCTCTGTACAGACTCTCAAAGCTATCCTCTTTTCCTGAAAAAGCAGAAATGAACTCACGGGAATAAAAGAGGTCAACCGCCTCTTTCCAGTCTGTTTTAGCCAAGTTTGCAAAATGGAATAGATTTCTGATATCTCCAAGGCTTGATGCAATATGATCAAGCTTTACATTCACAACGAATGGGAGAAAATATTCACCCTGATTGGAAATAATACGAAAATCGCCCAAAAGAACATCTCCTTTGGACAATCCGCTCGAATTAAACCTGTAAGACACTTCATAAGGTGTTCCGGAAAAATCCTTAGTGATCACCTGCATTCTCATATCGGTAGACATAGCTTTACCGACGACAAGACTTCCCTCAGGGCCGAAAATGGTAAATGAACCCTCTACCACTTCTCCGGCACATAAAGAAATCTCCACACGAGGAGTAGAAAAATCAAGCTTTCTCTCCGCATAATAGTATTGTCCATTAATCAGCTGATCAACTATTTCTTTCACGACTCACCCCAAAAAACATATATATTTAAGTATATCATAATAAAAAACAGTCGTCATAGAATTATTAAGAATTGCCCGTTGCTGAATCATTTCTTGTCTGAGCATTAACATTGCCCCAGATTATTCCGTCCTTAAGGCTTCGATAGGATCGAGACGGGCAGCTCTTTTTGCAGGATAGATTCCAAAGAACAGACCGATTGCAGTTGAGACCATAACTACCGCAAGGACAAGCATAGGATTTACTATGAATGAAAAACCCACAACCTTGCAGATAAGATATGAAATTGACACTCCGAAAAGAATACCTATAACGCCACCTAAAAATGTCAGTATCGCAGCTTCCGCAAGAAACTGTGTAAGAATAGAATTAGTCCTTGCTCCGAGAGATTTCCTGATACCTATCTCACGGGTTCTCTCAGTCACAGAAACGGTCATGATATTCATAACCCCGATTCCGCCTACCAAAAGAGAAATTGCTGCAATTATAGCTATTACCGAAGTAATGATAGTCATGATTGAATCTGTCGTTGCATCAAAGCCATATCCGGAGGATACTTTCACTGCATTTTCTCCCCTAAGCCCCATAACATTCTCAACAACAGAACGTGTTTTGGCAAGAACCTGATCTTTATTCTCGCTATCAAGGTATATGGAAAATGATGACGAAACGGAATTCGGATCTATCTGATATACATCGCACAACGTAGTATAAGGAATCGTGCCCATAAGCGTTGGCTCATCCAGATAACTTGCATATGCAGTATCCATAGCATTATCTTTTCTGACACCAATTATAAGAAGCTCATTTGTTCCATTATAGGAATCGATTTCTATAGTTCTGCCAACAACTTCCTCATAGCCAAACATAGCTTTTGCCGCGGCCTGACTTACTACAATAACCTTCTTGGAATCATCCACGTCTGTCTTTGTAATATATCTGCCATGAACCATGGTTACAGTACCGGCAAGTTCCTGAACCTGAGATTCACCTGATATCATCGCATCAAAGGTTTTTCTTGGAGTAATAAAATATCCCCAATACTGTATTCCTGGAGAAATGCCATATATTCCGCTTATTCCTGCTTCTATCTCATCAAACTGCTGCTTCGAAAAAGTTTTTTCTGTCTTGGTTGCATCAAGTGAGACCGACACTGTTGTCGCACCGATTGAATCCATTTCCCCATTTACCGTTTCTTTCATTCCATCGCCGATTATAAGAACAGTAAGAACAGAAGAAATACCGATAATAATTCCAAGCATAGTAAGAAATGATCTTCCTTTATTATTTCGAATGCTTGATAATGCACTTTTTATATATTCAAGATACATTTATAGTCTCCTTAAGTCACAGTCTCAGTGCATCAATAGGTTTCATCCTGGCTGCTTTCCTTGCAGGATATATTCCAAAAAACAGTCCGATAAGTATAGAGAACATTGCTGCGCCGATTATGGATATGGGCGTAACAATTACTTCAAACCCAATCGCCGTGCAGATAATATACGCCATTATAATTCCAAGTATTATGCCAAAAATTCCGCCAAGAAGTGTCAAAATGGCCGCCTCTGCCAAAAACTGCGTCATAATAGCGCCTGTCTTGGCACCGATTGACTTTCTTATTCCTATCTCTCTGGTTCTTTCTGTAACAGAAACAAGCATGATATTCATAACGCCTATTCCGCCTACAACCAGGGAGATTACAGAAACAAGCAAAAGAAATTTTGTAGCATAGCCAAGCACTGTGTCAAGCTGCTCCGAGATATCAGCCATGCTGTATGCGCTGATGGCCTTTGTTCCTCTAAGTCCATGAATATTTGTAAGCATCTCTTCTGCCTGATCCAGTCTCTTGGTAAGAACATCCTGATCAGCAAATAGTATCAGTGAATAAAAATCCTCTATGTAATAGTCAAAATCAGCGCCAAGGGCAGTGTAGGGAATCTCAATCTGTGCGTAATAATCCTGTCCTTCCATCAAAAAGGAATACATTCTGTTCATGCTCTCTCGAAGTCCAACTACCTTGTAAGTTGCAGACTTTCCCCATACTGTCATTTCTAATTCAAGGCCTATGGCATCCTCAGTACCAAATATCTTCTTTGCATCATCAACGAGCATGACGCACACTCTCTGCCCGCTATCGACCTGTTGCCTGGTAAAATACTGCCCCTTACAGATTCCGTTACTCATAGCATGTAAAAGAGCCTGTGTTCCTCCTGTTATGCTCGCTTCAAAAGTTCCTTTTCTTCCTGTAACTTTGCCGTAAGCACTGATATTTGGAGAAATACCTTTAAGGTCCGGCATGGAACTTTCCAAAAGTTCCATGTCATCACGGGTAAGCGTTTCTGACGTCTTAGTAGAATCAATGCTGATAGTGCCGTAATTACCCGCAATTCCATTTAGCTGATCCTTAACAAAATAAGTCATCCCGTTTCCAAGGGCAACAACTGCGATAACCGCTGCGATTCCTATAACAATTCCAAGCATGGTCATTGCTGTTCTGTAACCGTTGTGAATAATCTGTTTAATTGCGCTTTTTAAGTATTCGTTTAATTGTCCCATATCGTCAATTTATCAATCACTCTGTTACCAACACAGGCATTCCCTCAAAAAGAGTGTCATACCCGGAAGTTATTATCTGTTCACCTTCTGAAAGACCATCAACTATCTGCGCATCAGTACTTGATGCAATTCCAATGCTAACATTTTTGCGGGCAACAAGACCGTTTTCCACAACATATACATAGTCTCCTGCAGAATCTGTCTGAACATATTCATATGGAAGAACCAATGTATTGTCAGCCTTCTGGGCATGTATCTTATTATTTGCTTCAACGCCGAGAATAATTTCAGAATCAGGGTTAGTAACCTTGATAGTAGTTTCCACTACTGCAACACCATTATTATTCTTGGTTGCTGTACCTGAAATCTTGGAAATTTCTCCGACATAAGGCTTATTATTTATGGTAATGTCTACCTTCTGTCCCAAAGAGATCTTGGAAAGATCACTTTTTGAGATCTGAACAGTAACTTCTACGTCGTCGATATTTGCTATGGTCACAAGCTGTGTTCCCATCTGAGCTGTTGCGCCCTCAACCACCTGAACTGCTGTAACTACTCCGTTGAAATCTGCCTTAATTCCCTCTTTTGCAGCCTCCAGCTTGGAAATTGTATCTTCCTGAGTAAGAGTTGTGGATTCAAGCTGTGCCTTGGCCTGAGTTGCCTGTCCAGGGTTAATTAGCGATGCCTTTGCTGACTGTAAATGCTGCTGTTCCTCCTGAAGCGCAGTTATCTGATTCTTCCATGCAAGAATCTCCTGATCATACTGAAGTGCGTACTGAACATCCATTATCGACTGCTGCAGCGCAAGAGACATCTGTCTGTTAGACTCTGATGGTTCTGAATAATCACCATCTTTCTTTTCCCCATTCTCATTTCTATATATATAGCTGTTACTTCCATTATCAAAATAAGCTTCATAATTGTCAGAAATACCATTCTGATTTATGTCTGCCTGAGTTTTCTGAAGATCAGTAAGTGTCTGGTTGATTCTGCCTGTCTTTTCTGTGATCTGATTATTGATAGTATCAATCTGAGTTGTTATAGCATCCAGCCTGTCATTTATCTGCTGGGCATTCATTCCTTCCGCATACTTTCTGTCTGCAGCAGCGGTTGGTGAATACATACTGCTGTAAGAACCCTTTGCCTGCGTAATTGCAAGCTCCGCAGTCTGTTTGTTCAGCTCAAGTACATCATTATCATATGTGCAAAGAATGTCTCCCGCAGAAACTTTATCTCCTACCTTGACGTTGACTTCCTTTATAGGCGCTGTAACGTCTGCGAAATACGATTTTGTCTCTGCGCTCTGAACTGTACCTGAAACAGATAAGATGTTTTCAATACTTCCAAGAGTTGCAGGCTGTGTGCTCACATAAACAGCTGTATTCTTTGATGCATTCATTCTAGTCACACCAAAGACTCCTACACCAAGTAGCGCTGCTGCGATTAAAAGATATCTCTTCTTAAATCTCTTCTTGGGCTTTGCAGCTATCTCATTTTCTTCATAGTCTTCATACACCTGCTGACTGCCCAAATTATTCACTGTATCGACAGCAGTGTTTTTCTCAGTTTCTTTTACTGCAACTTCGGTCTTAGACTCATCTGCAATTATCTTCTTTTCATTATCCTGTGCCATATACTCCTCCATCCTGTAATGCATGCAAATAGACAATTTGAAGTCGACTACGACGATGCCCTATTTGCTTGTTCATTCACTGTTGCACGAACCCCTCAGTAAATGCGTGTTTCTGTAATTTCTTTCAAGAACATATGCATTTGTCACTCATAATCCGGATTTATTTCATCGCTGACAATCTTTCCGTCAGAAATTGTTATTATCCTCTTCGCCTGCTTAGCTATTCCGGGGTCATGCGTAATGATAATGACCGTTCTTCCTTCCTGATAAAGCCTCTTAATAATATTTATTATTTCCTTACTTGAACCGGAATCCAGGTTACCTGTAGGCTCATCCGCCAAAAGAATCGGAGGCGCCTGCGCAATAGCTCTTGCTATGGCAACCCTCTGCTGCTGACCGCCTGACATTTCATTTGGCCTGTGGGTCATTCTGTTCTTAAGTCCCACGTTATCAAGAGCAGCCTTTGCAAGTTTCTCTCTTTCCTTTTTTCCAACGCCTCTATATATAAGAGGTAATTCTACATTTTCAAGAGCTGTGAGTGATGGGATAAGATTAAATCCCTGAAAGATAAATCCGATTTCTCTATTACGGACATCTGATTGCTCATCATCTGTCATATGCGACACATCCTGTCCATGGAGATAATACTTTCCACTTGTGGGCGTATCAAGACACCCAAGCATATTCATCAGTGTCGACTTTCCCGAGCCTGACTGACCAATGATTGCAACGAACTCTCCCTCTCCGATGATCAGGCTCACGTGATTCAGAGCCCTTACTTCATTTTCTCCCGGATTGTATATCTTAGATACATCCTTGATCTCAACTAGTTTTTTCATACCGTCACCAATAAAAATGAATAAATAATCAAAGAACAACAAGAACCATGTTTTTGCATAACTTCCTATATATTACGCTATTCTTATAAAATATAATAGTATAAACTTGATAATATAATAAATTTTTTATAAAATTTATTAGTTGCATTTTTCGAAACGTAATAATTATTCAACAAGGAGAATTTTTTATGAAATCACCTGCAGAAATTGCTGCAAAATATGAAACTGTCGGAACATCAAAAACTGAAATGCCTTTTGGCAAAACATTACTTCTTGGCATTCTTGCCGGAGCCTTCATAGCCCTTGGAGGTCTTGGAAGTCAGATCGCAAGCTGCTGCGCAGCAGATCCTTCCTCAGCCAGAATGATAAGCAGTGTTGTTTTTCCTATCGGATTATTTATGGTACTTGTAGGCGGCGCTGAACTATTTACAGGAAACTGCCTTATTACCATTCCTGTTTTATCCGGAAAGGCCAAAATATCCGGAATGTTAAGGAACTGGGTTATCGTTTATTTCGGAAATATGATTGGCGGATTTCTCATCGCCCTTCTTGCAAGCTACAGCCACATCTATTCATTTTCAAACAATGAGCTTGCTCAGTCAGTGGTATCAACAGCCGTTACTAAAGCCAATATTTCTTTCAGCGACGGACTCCTTCGCGGAATCCTTTGCAACGTACTTGTCTGCATGGCTGTATGGTGCTCTTTTGCAGCTGACGAGCTCGCCGGAAAAGTATTTGCCCTTTGGCTTCCTGTAATGCTCTTCATCATCTGCGGATTTGAGCACTGCGTAGCAAACATGTACTTCATTCCTGCCGGTATGCTCGCAAGCGCATTGTACGGAATTCCTGCCGATGGCTTATCTTTATTTGGATTCTTTGTTACAAACCTGATTCCTGTAACAATCGGAAACATAATCGGCGGCGGAATTTGCGTCGGAGCAATGTACTATGCAATTTATTTGAAAAAAAACTAAGGAATACACTACCTGCAATTAAGAATGTCGCTTTTGACAATCTTGCGTCGAGTACATATTCATAAATGAAATAAAAAGAATCTTTCCTATGATCATTTTAACCATAGAAAAGATTCTTTTTTATATCATGTGTGGCTAATTATAGATAAGCACTTATCATTCTCTTAAAAAATTACTTTGTAAGAATCATCATAATCTCGTTACTTCTAGCAACAAACTTGGACATTGCCTCACCTTCAAGTGGTGCGTTCTGGATACGTGCAAGGTCATAAAGCTGTTCGCAGATCATCTTGGTGTTATCATCGTCTTCATGTTCCATGACATACTCTACAAGAGGATGATTTGCATTGAGGATAAGTGTCTGACCTTCGTTACCAAAGTCACCCATGCCCATTCCGCTCATTGCATACATCTTCATCATTTCAGCCATACGTCTTGATTCTTCTGAAACAGTAAGCATTGAAGACATGTTCTTATCTTTAAGCTTTTCAAGCTTAACAGTAAGCTTGTCGTTGTTCAAAGCCTTCTTGATTCTCTCTGAGAGTTCTTTTTCCTTCTTCTCAAGTTCCTTAGCGTCCTTCTTGGAAGTCTTAGCCTTAAATGTGTCTGTAAGGTCAGCATCAATTCTCTGGAAGCGGATTCCCTCATTCTTGGATTCAAGCTGCTGCATGAAAGGAACATCAATGTTATGGTTCATGATAAACGCATCCATCTTCTGATCCTTGAACATCTTGATGTACTGGCTCTGCTGCTGCTCATCTGTTACATAGTAGATAGTGCGAGGCTCTTTTTCCTTCTCCTCGTCCTTCTTCTTATCATCCTTATCTGCTTCTTTATTCTCAGCATCAGATTTAACAGGATTGCCGTTTTCATCAACAATATCTGCCTCAACCTTATTTCCGTTCTCATCTGTAGCTTCTGCACTAGCTGCTGCCTCTTCAGCCTCTTTATTGATCTGAAGTGCTTCAGGTGTTGTGAGATACTTGCCATCAAGGTTCTTGAAAAGAATATAGTCTGTCATCTTCTCGCAGAACTTGTCATCGCGAAGGCAACCATATTTAATAAATGGGCTGATGTCATCCCAGTACTTGTCATAGTTCTCTTTATCAGTCTTGCAAAGACCTGCAAGCTTCTCAGCAACCTTCTTGGAAATGTACTCAGAAATCTTCTTAACAAATCCATCATTCTGAAGAGCGCTTCTTGATACGTTCAAAGGAAGGTCAGGACAGTCAATTACGCCCTTAAGAAGCATCAAGTATTCAGGAATAACTTCCTTGATATTATCAGCAATGAATACCTGGTTGTTGTAAAGTTTGATTGTTCCCTCGATTGATTCAAATTCCATATTGATCTTAGGGAAGTAAAGGATACCCTTTAAGTTGAAAGGATAGTCCATGTTAAGGTGAATCCAGAAAAGAGGTTCCTTGTAATCACGGAATACTTTTCTATAGAATTCCTTATACTCCTCATCTGTGCAATCCTTAGGTGTCTTAGCCCAAAGAGGATGTGTATCATTGAGAAGCTGAGGACGTCTCTTGATCTTAAGCTTCTTTTCCTCTTCCTTCTTCTCCTCTGTATCTTCAGCTTCGCCTTCAGCCTTCTTCTCTTCTTTCTTCTCAGGCTCTATTACCTCAAGAACGATATCATCATCGCGCTTCTCAGATTCCTTAATGGTCTCAGTGCCATCCTCGTTCTCTCTTGAAAGATAGATTTCATAAGGCATGAATGAGCAGTACTTCTCGATTACTTCTCTTGCCTTGTACTCGTTGCAGAACTCAAGGCAGTCTTCTGAAAGATGAAGTGTGATTGTTGTACCAACTTCTTTCTTGTTGCCATCTTCCATCTCAAAGTCTGAACCGCCGTCGCATGTCCAGTGAACAGAAGGAACATCTGATTTATATGAAAGTGTATCGATATCTACATAGTCAGATACCATGAATGTTGAATAAAAACCAAGTCCGAAATGGCCGATGATCTGGTCTGCGTTAGCTTTATCTTTATACTTGTTAAGGAAGTCTGTAGCGCCTGAAAAAGCTACCTGGTTGATATATTCCTCAACCTCTTCGGCTGTCATTCCTATACCATTATCTGTTATCTTGATAGTCTTCTCTTTATCGTTGAGGACAACATCAACACGAGGCTTGAAGCCTTCCGGAAGTGTGTACTCACCCATCATATCCATCTTGCGGATCTTGGTGATAGCATCGCAAGCATTAGAAATTACTTCTCTGTAAAAAATATCATGATCCGAATATAACCATTTCTTGATTATAGGGAACATGTTCTCGCTGTTAATTGAAAGATTACCCTTCTTTGAAGCCATAATTCTCACTCCTTTGTAATTGATAATATAGATAAAAAGATATGTCTTCTACCGTACAAAAATAAGTTTAAGACCACTATGACCAAAAGTCAATAAAAAATTAGCACTCATTTAGTTTGAGTGCTAACAATCGTGATAGATTGCACCATTACAATATTAATAATAAAATGTCATTGTTGCTGCAAAAGCTCGTCATTAACATATTCGAATGGGAATTACTATTAAGATAGACATGCGCTATTTTATTACCTGAGTGAGCTACAAGCATATGGGCAGTAACGAAAGGAATTTTTTTATGATAGAAGCACTAAATAAACACATTTCAAACTTTCATATAAAGATCAGTCATATTACAAGATTTCTGATAATAATATATGCGCTGTCACTTGTTCCGATGCTGATAATCGGGATATATAACTGGCCTTCTGCAGATGACTTTTCCATGGCGCTGCAGCCACATGAAACTTTCGTTGAAACTGGAAACCTTATTTCCACTTTGGTTTCTGCTTTTGAAAAGACGATATATCTGTATTTTAACTGGATTGGATACTTTTTTTCTTCATTCATGACGGTTATAAGCCCAAGTATATATAAGGAAAGTTTTAGCGCTTTTACACCTTTTATAATTCTTGCCATGCTGACTATTGGAGCATTCTATTTTTATAAGGCAGTGTTTGTATTGATGCTAAAGCTCAACAAAAAATATTCACGCGTTGCATCATCAGTCACACTTATTGCTATTGTTCAGTGCATGCGAAGAACCGCAAGAGTTGAGGCATTTTACTGGTACAGCGGAGCTATAAACTACATGTTTATGTTTGGACTGGGGCTCCTTTACACAGGAATCCTGATAAACCTCATATTCTGTGATGATAAAAGAAAAAGAAGATTCATTTCCGCCTGCATACTCGGTTTTCTCCTTGGCGGCTGCAACTACATGACAGCTCTTACACTTGCCATAATGTCCTTTGTTTTTATCGGAATCGCAGTTTTAGAAAGATTTGGTTTTATCAGTATTTCAGATCAATCATATTACAAGGTAAAAAAAGAAACAGACGCCCCCAATGCCCTATCTCATATAAAATGGGTTATCCTTCCCTCAGTTCTTAACATAATCGGCTTTATCCTTTCAGCTATCGCTCCGGGAAATAAAATTAGAGGCTCGCAAAGTAATGGTATTGGCGCTGTCACCGCGATTTTTCTTTCTTTGAAGA
The DNA here is from genome assembly GCF_900112195.1 of Butyrivibrio sp. YAB3001. Classification (GTDB taxonomy): domain Bacteria; phylum Bacillota; class Clostridia; order Lachnospirales; family Lachnospiraceae; genus Butyrivibrio. The sequence continues at coordinate 34,384 of NZ_FOKR01000012.1, read as the reverse complement.
GCACACTTACAGTATGCATTGCAGATTTACTCAGATGGGATGTGATATTGCTGTTTTTGCTTCTTATGATAGTATTCTGGCAAATGGCGCCTTCCATCAAGCTTCGTTTCAAACATCCGATTCTTTTTACTGTATTTGCTTACGGAATCATATCAGCCAACATGACACCGCCTCTCTATGCCACAGGAAATTTTGATGCAGAAAGACTTTACAGCATAATTTGGGCACAGTTTGTTGTTTTCAGCGTTTTGACCATTTTGTACCTCACCATCTGGCTCAGGCAGTTCATTTCAGAGCGTTCAGGCAAAAAAGATGATATACATGATGCTTTATCAGGCGTTTCCTCTTGTTCCGTTATAGTTCTTCTTATTTTACTTATTGCAGGCGCAACCTTCTTTATTATTGCCACACCTCATTACTACTCTGCATCTTCTGCCATATATGATTTGGCAACCGGAAGTGCAAAGTCCTTTAAAGCAGAGAATTTAGAACGCTTAGAGATTTTAAACGATGAAACACAAACTGATGTAGCGCTAAAAGAATACTCAAACAAGCCCGAGCTTCTATTCCACGAAGATGTCTACCCAAGTGAAGATGAATGGATAAACACAGCACTCGCACAATATTATAAAAAAGAAAGCATACGGTTGCAGGCAAAGTGATAAAAAAAATGGTGGTCATAGAATTTCAATGTACACATCTTAGCACCGGTAAAATGTATTTTTCGTTTTTGTCGTGCTTTGCAATTCCCGTGACGAAAACTGTATGCGCGCAAAAAGAGGCTTTCTCGAATATGAGAAAACCTCTTTATAATTACGCATCACCTTGATGCACAATTGCAATATCTCCTATAACAACAAAAGAACTTTTTATCTCTGTAAACCTTTGGGGATGAACTCTATCTTTAATGTGCTGTCCATTGCCTCAGCAAGACGTTTAAGCAGCGCTATACTAGGATTTCTTGTTCCTTTCTCAAGGCGAGAAATATCAGCCTGACTAATTCCGCTCTTCTCAGCAAGTTCTATCTGCGTCATTCCAGCTCTTATTCTTGCATCTAATATAGCCCTTGTTATATCCATTTCAGGCTGCAAAGCTTCATATTCTTTTTTAAACTCTGGATCTTGCATCAATTCATCAGTAAGTTCTTGTAAATCACTCATATACGCCAGCCTCCTTCCTTCTATGGTAATCAGTCCTTCTCTTTTTAGCTAAAGCTATCTCATTTTTGGGAGTTTTCTGTTGCTTTTTAATGAAACCATTTGTCGCTATAATAATCTTATCCTTATCGAAGAAATATAGTATTCTAACCAAATCATTTCCCTCTATTGTCCTAAGTTCAAAAATACCATCCTCAAGTTCTTTAGAAATAGGTTCTCTTGCCAAGTTTCCATATTCTTCAAGCAGATGCAGATTAGCAACCACCTTTGCTTTCATCTTAATATCTAGGCTTCTAATAAAAACTCCAACAGGCTTTTTACCATCTATCTCTCTGTAAAAATCAACTGTAAAATTAGACACCATTATTCCTTTCTTTATGTTATATATAACATAATAACTGTTTTTCGTCAATCATTCTCTACTTCCACCATGCAACTGGCAAGATAGTCGTATAGCTTCTCAGCAGTACTAAAATCAATGTTATTATCATATTGATCAGTAATACATAGATTATCATTCACTCGGATATTCTCTCTCATTCGATAAATTCCTCCATCTTTCCGCTTTTATATACTTATTGTATATTTTATATACTGTATTGACATTTATGTCAATACTTATGATATACTTATAATACAAATACTATATTGAATAAAGGAAAAAAATCATGAATGAAAATTATGGAAATCAGATAAAAGAATACAGAATCAGCCTTGGTCTTACTCAAAACCAGGTTGCCACTGAAATGAATGTAACTCCGGGATATATCAGCAATGTAGAAAATGGCAGAACCGCCATGTCACTTAGAATGCTTATTTATTATGCCAAGTTGATGGGGATTACATTAGATGCTCTAGTAGGCCAGCTCGAACCCGAATACAAGAGTTCTGCTTTGGACAACGCTCTTTTACGTGAAATATCTAAGCTTGATGAAGCATCAAAAGAAAAGCTTTTAAAGACTATTAAGATATGGAATTCCTAACAATCGAGTAGGCTGACTCCTACTCGATTTCGCACACGAACATTCCGCACTTCGTGCTCCATGTCCTTACGACCGGCAAATGAATTTGTATAATTCCTGTCATTATCAGTCTTCTAAATTATAGCAAAAAACTACGCCACCGTTTACCCGATAGCGTAGTTTCATCGATATTGCGATATTAACCTGTTACTTCTTAAGCTGTTTGGAAATGATTTTCCTATCATTGTCAGAGATGCCCAGATTACTAAAAGCCTGGTCTAACGTAACTGATGTGTTTTTCATCAGCATCTTTACACTCTGTACCAAGGTATTGATTCTGCTTGTCTCAGCCTCTGCTTCTGCATACTGCTCTGCATATCTCTTTACTGATTCACACACAATATCACGTCCTTCCTCTGTCTCCTTGAAATGATGAACTCCTTCAGCCAATTCTTTGTAATGCATATTCTTTGATGACTTCGCATGAATATCCAGGGTAATATCTCTTCCACCCACCAGCGGATTCTTAAGTTCCTCCTGTCCCTCAACACTGATAACTTCAATATCACGATTGAAAATGATTCTGAGTACAAGCTGTGTTGCAGGAATATTCTTATCAAACACTAATGACATTAGGTCATCATCAAAAAGTGTAAGGTCATCGACAATCTGATTTACTTTTTCTTCGTTCTGCTGTTCGATCCGGCTATTATCTTCCTTAATTATTTCGTCTTTTCTCATACCTACTCTTTCAAGATAATATTAACACTCTACCACAAGCCTTACAATTATCCAAGAGTCGATTTAACGCAAACTTTATAGACACTACTTACTCATAAGAAACTGTTTTTACTAATGCACCGTCACATCCCTTTTTCAGTAACATAATCAGAATAGCTCATGCCTGTGTACTTTTTAAAGCAGCGGCTGAAATAATTGGGATCCGGTATTCCGACCTCTCCTGCCGTCTGGTACATTTTGTAGCCTGTCTCTGCGTACTTTAACGCTTTTTTCATTCGTAGGTCAGTTAAGTATTCCACAAAGTTCTTTCCGGTATCCTGCTTGAATTTCCGGGAAAGATAGCTTGGACTAAAGCCAAAATTCTGTGCAATGAATGCAAGATTGAGCTTTGAATCCATAAAGTTTTCTTTGACGTATTTTTTTATCAATTCGGTTGATGCAGTTTCGGATAAAACCTCACTTTCCTTATCCAACACTGTATTTTCCACAATATCTTTTCTGCTATCAAGCTTGTTCTTTGCCCTCTGCAATACCTTTATGACTTCATCCCTGACCATAGGCTTAAGCATATAGTCAAAGACAGGAAGACTTACGCATTTTCTTGCATATTCGAACTTATCAATTGCTGTCATGATGATAATAATAAGATTGGGATATCGCTCTGTGGCTGTCTCTGTAAATTCAATTCCATCCATGAAAGGCATTGAGATATCAACAAATGCTATATCCGGCCTGATATCATCTATTACATTTATTGCCTCTATTCCACTTGCCGCCTCGCCTACAACTTCCATTCCAAGCTCATCCCACTTAAAAGCTGCTCGCATCAGCTTTCTTGCAGATTCCTCGTCATCAATAATCATAACCCTGTATACTCTTCCCATTTTTTGCCCCCATATTTCCTTATTCATTCACTATTTCACATGGAATATTCCACGTGGTAAACGACGTCAGCCACCCATATTAGCACCTTCAATGATTTCTACTCACTCACACTTTACTTCCGGATATCTCAGCTGGTATCAGTATTTCGATTTCCGTATATTCCCCAATTTCACTTCGTATCTGAACCACATCATCTCTTCCGCAATAAAACCTGATTCTCTCGATTGTTCCCCACAATCCAAAACTCTCAGAATCATCTGATTTTCTATGCTCACTGTCAGTTGAAAGAATTCTCTTTATATCCTCCTGACTCATTCCAACGCCGGTGTCACGCACGATGATATGAAGATTCTTTTCCTCGAGAAAAGACTTTATCTTGATAATTCCCTTTTCCCCTTTAAGCCTGATTCCGTGATAAATACTGTTCTCAACGAGTGGCTGCAAAATAAGTTTTGGTACTATAAGCTTTTCTGTGCCCTCTTCGATATCGTACTCATCCTCTAATATCTCACCATAGCGAAGTTTCTGAAGAGACAGATAATCTTTAACAATCCTTACCTCTGTAGAAAGCGGGATTTCCCTTCCGCCTTTACTTAAGAAATTGCGATAAAAACTCCCCAAAGTTTCCACCGCATCATGCACGTTGTCAGCCCCTGCCTCAAGTGCCATAAACCCGATAGTCTCAAGCGAATTATACAAAAAGTGCGGTTTTATCTGTTCCTGCAATACTCGCATTTCCGCCTTCTGTAGGATTTTTTCTTTTTCCATAAGCCTGTCAATAAGCTCGTTTACGTGGTCGATCATATTGTTGTAATCGCCCTCAAGCATCATAAACTCGCTGTTAGGCATCTTGGCATCTATCTTTAAAAGTTGCCCTGACTGCCTGTTTTTTTCCATAAGCTCAGATAATTTGAACACCGGATCTGTTATGTTTTTTCTGATAAAAGAACCTGTGAAAACAGCAAGTCCAACTGACACGATAAGGAGGAATAAAAGGACGCACATAACCCTGAAGGGAATTCCCTTTACTCCCATTGGCGATACTCGCACTATCATAATTGGAAGATTCCCAACACTGCACCCTGATAAAAGAGCTCTTCTTTTATTTACAAACACTTTTTTGTGAAAAACTTCTTTTTTATCAGAAAAAGCACTGAAATACTCCGCATAGTCTCTGTTTCCGGCAAGAAATGTCCCATCTTCACCAAGGATACAAATATCGTTATATCGAAGCTGCCCCAGCATCTTATCAAAAATGCCTGCAGATACATTCATAAGCATAAGACCTGTTCTTTTCTGGGTATCGATGTCATAGATTGCCCTTCCAATTGTCACCATCGGTCTATTATCAGCTTTGAAGGCAATATTGTTGGAATTTAAGGAAATAACTGCTTTTCCCTTTCCGGCGTAAATATCAGTTCGCCAGTCATCGGCCTGCATCAGGTCATAATCAAATCTATACGTAAACCTGTTGGTTATCAGCATTATCATATCTTCCCTGAAAACCATGACAGTATCCACGCCCTCTGTAACATTAAGGATATCCATAACTCCGTATCTGGCGTCATTTATCATGCTGATATCAACTGACCTGGCATCAGCCCTAAGGAAATTGACCAGCCTGTCTTCCGTCATGATAAGTCTTGAAAGTTCTGCATATCTTTCCATATCAGTGGCAATATTGCTTGACAGGGTTCGAAGTACGTTTTCTGATTCACGCTTTGAATACTCAATTTTTTCTTTTTCTGCAATTATAAAGGTGGAAAGTGTAAAGGAAAGAATTACAACAAGAACTATCCCCAAAATGACTTTCTTTAGTCCAAAAGAAAGCGAATCCCCCACTGAATCCCCTCTCAAATACCTTATAAATTTACCCTTCTCCATAAGCTTCCCCAAGCTTGTTATGTGCCATTGACGTAGGACGCACATGTATGGATTCAGAAATGATTGTTTTCGTCTGTGCGGTGATTTACTAAAGCTCTAAATCGAAGGAAGGTCTCCTCTCAGCGCTGTTCGAAACAGTCGACCTTCCTTCGATTTCTTGCTTTGTAAATCATCCCGCTCGTCCGAGAACTGCCCATTTCTGAATTCATACATAAGCTGTCAGTTACCAACGACAGCATAACTCATTTATACCTATAGGTTATCATTTTCGCTAAGGTTTAGCAAAAATATTTTCATAATTATTGTTGGCAACCAAAGTAAATCTCTTTAAGATAATAACCAAGAAATGGGTTTTTTACTGAGTAAGGTCTTCGGACTGGAAAAGGTTGCTCGTTTCTTTTTTTATATTCATTATGTTTCTGCCTAATGTACCCCTTCGATATTCGACGCCTTACATAAAACAGCTCCAGATTAACCACTTATTGGAGTGCTAATCTGAAGCTGTTTTATGAAATATTTACTAAAGCGTTTACCGTAATAAATCCTATATTAAACCCTCACCCCTTCACTGCGCCGGCGATGAAGCTGGCCTGAATCTTTCTGCTTAGGAAGATATATGTGATAAGGGTTGGAAATGTTGCAATGACAAGGGCTGCGCCGATTGGGCCCCAGTCAGTGGTGTGCTGACCTGAAAGTGCTTTTATACCAACAGGCAATGTTCTGTGCTTTGAATCTGAGATAAACACATTTGCAAACATAAACTCATTCCAGCACTGGAGGAACGAATACACTCCAACTGTTGAATAGGCTGGTTTCATAAGTGGAAGAATTATCTTAAAAAATGTTCCATAGATGCCGCAGCCGTCGATTCTTGCCGCTTCATCAAGGGCTGTGGGTATTTCAACCATAAAACCTGTGCATATCAAAATTGCCATGGAAAGTGCAAAAGCCGAATATGGAATTATCAGAGTAGTATATTTGTTAAGCCAGTGCAGTTTTGAAAGCACAACGTAAACAGGAACGATTGATGCCTGAATCGGAATTGTAAGACCAAGCATAAAGAATGCGTTGGTAAGTTTACTGAATTTCCATCTTATACGAGTAATAGCGTAGGTTGCCATCATCGCTGCAAAAATGGATATTACGATTGATGCCACTGTAACTAGTATGCTGTTCAGGAAGTAAAGCGCCATATTTCCTGTGTTCAGAGCTGTTGTAAAGTTAGACCACAGCCACTGCTTAGGTAGTCCTATTACATTCTGACCAAAGATTTCTTCATTTGATTTAAGGGAAAAGGTGAACATAAAATAAATTGGAAAAATATTCACTGCCACCCAAAATCCCAGAAGTATATATGTGAGTGTTTTTCTTATTTTCATGAGTTATCCTTCTCCCTGAATGCTGCAGTTATCAGAAGTGCAAAAGCAAAACATAAAGCTATGAGCATAACTGAAATTGTGCTTCCCATTCCATATCTGTTTCTTAGGAACAGCATATTTTCCAGCAAAGTACTGGGCACTTCTGTAGACTGGAATGGACCACCTTCTGTAAGAATCCTTACAAGATCATAGGTCTTTAGCGAACCTGTCACCGCAAATATTACGCTTACACGAATGATGGGCTTGATTATTGGAATTACCACATATCTGTCGACCTGCCAGAAAGTTGCGCCATCAAGCATCGCTGCTTCTCTTAGCTCAGTTGAAACGCCCTTAACTCCGGCATACATAAGAAGCATGTGATAGCCAACATATTGCCATATGGTAGGCACTATGATACTTCCAAGCGCTGTCTTTACCTCACCTACCCATACATGTTTAAGGTTTTCAAGATGAACAAAATCCAGGAATCTGTTCAAAAGACCATAATCAGGATTGTAAATCTTAAGCCATAGCTGACCGATTACTACAGTTGAGATAAGAACCGGCATGAAAAATACTGATAAAAAGAACCTTTCACCCTTTGGCGCTCTTCCAAGCAAAAGTGCCAGAAGCAGTGCAAACGGAAGCTGCACAAATACTGAGAAAAATGCCAGTATCATGGAATTCTTCAGGGATACCATGAATTTAATAGAACCATTGGTAAAAAGCTCTTTATAATTATCAAGACCAATAAAAGTTCCTTCTGAAAATCCATTCCAATCATACATACTCCTATAGACAGACACCGCAATAGGAGCGATCAGGATGCTTATGAAAAGAAGCAGCGCAGGAAGCAAAAAAACGAATATTGCTATTCCATCATGCACTCTTCTTTTTCTTTTTTCTTTATCCATACCATTAGCAGACATAGTTTTTCCTTTTATACAGCAAACGACAAAAGAATTATTTCTTTTGTCGCCTGCCATTGATTTATTAAACATTAATTAAGGGGGACTAAAAACAACAACTGATTACTGAATATCTTTTGCCAGACCATCTGTAAACTGCTGGCCATCAAGAAGGCAGCCATAAACCTGATCAACATATGAAAGATATGTGTTTGCAGAATCTGCTGTCATAGCTGTATCTCCAAAAAGAACCATTGAGTCAGCCTGTGCAACGATCTCAGCTACTTTCTGTGTAAGTGCGTTAACTGTGCTTGTGTCGCCATAAGGTGTCCAAGCTGGAAGTCCGCATCCATCAAGGTATCCATAATGGCAGATAAGTTTTCCAAGTTCAAAAGCGTACTCTGCTGCCTTCTCTGCATTTGGAGAAGAAGCTGCAACTGCAAGTGTATCTGAAGGTCCGCCGATAAGCTGTCCAAGCTTAGCCTTGTCAGCATTGATAACAGGGAACTCACCAACTTTTACCTTAGGGAAGAACTCTTCGTTTGATGCAAAGTCTGCGCAATTCCATGTACCATTCATATAGAATGCATATTTGCCTGCGATAAAGTTATTCTTTACTTCGTCATTTGTAAGTCCGATTCCTGAAGGATCAAAATATCCGTTCTTTACAAGTGTCTGGAATGTGTTAACAGCATCTGTTACGTCCTTGTTGTTCCATGTTGACTTTCCAAGGAAAATATCATTAAGTGTTGCTGCGCCGGCACTCTTTTCGATAACTGACTCAAGATACTCTGTTACACACCATGTCTCTTTTCCTGCGCATCCAAATGGGATGATTCCCTTAGCCTTAAGAGCATCGCAGCATGCTATGAACTCATCATATGTGCCTGGGATATCCTCGTATCCTACTTCTTTAAGAAGATCCATATTTGCAAAAAGACCTACGATATTCATTGTAAGCGGCACACCATAGTGCTTGCCATCATAGGTTGAGTTTCCAAGCATAACTTCCGGAAGCTCTGATTTATAGTTCTGGTAAGCATCGTCAAGACAGTAAACCTTTCCAGCCTCTACGAAATCGCCAAGGAATGCGCATGACCATGTAAAGAAGATATCAGGCATTTCGTTAGCAGATACAGCTGCTTTAATCTTTGTCTTGTAAGACTGATTCTCAAATGCTTCCCATGTGAAGTTGATGTTAGGATATTTCTCCTTCATATCTGCAATAGCAGCTTCATAGGAATGACGGTTTGAATCGCTCTCTGTAGCTATGCACCACATCGTAAGGTCAATCTGCTCTCCTTGGCCTGCATCTGTGCTTTCTACCTTCGCTGTGGTCTCTGTCTTGGTCTCTGTAGTCGTAGATGCGGTCTGTGAAGTCGTTTCACTACTTCCACAACCGATCATGGAAAGAGCCATTACACCCGTCAATACAGTTGAAACAACACGTTTCATTTTCATAACACACCTCTCCTTTTTTATAAAAAATTGTTTCGGCAGTTAAACTGCCAGTTCTTTACTTTTCTCCTTCCACGTATGCCACCATAGGCCACGGATACTCGATTGTCATGGAATCCCCATCTATCGCGTAATAAAGATATGCATCCTCTATCGGGTCATCATACATAAGCCTTATGGAATGCTCTTTTTCATCAACAGTGTATTTTCCGAAAAAGATATTATCCTCGCTAAATCTTCCCTCTTCAGAAAACTGATACGACCACCCATTTTCCTGCGTCCATACACCAAAAATCCCATCATCCAAGTCCCCACTCTCAAGATGATATATGGATTTTTCATATAGAAGCATTTTGTCATCCTGCATGACATATCTAAGACTTTGTGTTTCATTGGAATCTTTAAGAGTTATATATGTGTCATCTTTGGTATATTTATATTCATTGCCTTTGTAAAAAGCTTTACCATTATCATAAAGAGAGAGCACCTCTTCGCCCGGCTCATGAGCATATGCCCAGCTCTCCGTTTTCTTGCCACATCCTGTAAGAGAAAAGATAGATACGATCAGAACTGCTGATGCTAATATATTTCTAATTTTCATACCTTTTTCCATCCACTTCATCAGTGTGCTGAACCTTCAGCAATTCCCCAATTATTGCCACTTCACCACACCAATTCGCACACCACTATGTGCTTTCCTTATCTGCTTATACTATATACAATTCCCTCAAAAATATTAATGTAAATCTTTGACATCATTAAGCACTTTTTTTACTTTTTGTACATATTTTTTTAATATTTACGTATTGTTTTATTTATTATTTTGATTTGATGATAATATTTAGGGTAATATTACCATATAAATAGCATTTCATATCTAATATTATGTTCATACTGCACATTCAGTTTTCTTTGCGGATATTTTTCTGATTCTATTTCCTATAACCATCGACAACCAAATGTAAATCTGAAACCTTAGTTATTGTAACTGTCAATGTAAAATTTAACCCATACCGCTAGCAAAACCTTTAGCACTTGTTCTCCCTCCACGCACCAAAAAAGCCCCCGAGTAAATTCATTTACTCCGGAGCCAACTCAACCATCACCCTATGCAGTTGTGTGGAACAATATAAGCGCATGAATTCAGAAATGCGCAGTTCTCGGACGAGCAGGATGATTTACAAAACGAGAAATCTAAGGAAGGTCGACTGTTTCGAACAGCGCTGAGAGGAGACCTTCCTTAGATTTAGAGTTTTAGTAAATCACCGCGCAGACGACCACAAGCATTCCTGAATCCATGCGCTTATATCCTCCAATGCACCTACCCCATCACCCTTTCTTCATAAGGTTGAAGATGACATTTACGTTATCCCTATCCATCTGCTTATAATCGATGTCCTTCCCCCTGATACCACTCTCAAACTCCGAGAGCCAGTCCAGATCATCCCACGGAATCAGACATGCATGAAGCCTGTTTCTCGTATCCTTCGTTATTCTGACAGATGGATCTTTTTTGTACATTTCAGCACGCTCATCAATTATCTTTTTCTCCATACATCTATAACCAAAAGAATAATGAAATGCGCACCACCTTAGATGCTCTGTCTTTGCAAGGTTCTCCATCATAGCGTCTGAGATCTCGCTTTTCCCTGATAGTCCGACTCTTCTAAGGTATGATGACAAAAAGTCCGCACTCGCTCTTGAACTCATACGGTTAAAGTAGTTACACTGTGCCCAGGATTCTTCCTGTGTCTCATCAGATCTGCAATAATAATGATTAAGCTTCTTTGCAAGATCATCCATTTTTCCGTCGTAAAGAATATCCGTCTCGTAAATATCGTGTTTCTCAGGGATGTTATCACCACTATATTTGACAACACTGTCTGTGCAGCACTGATATACAGGCAAATGAATATCGCATTCCACCATGTAATCAATTATGCCAAGGGCAATCTCACGTCCAACTTTTTCATCGCCAACCGCAATTACGATATATTTAAGCTTACTGATATTTTCTGTGAGGAACTGAGTAAACGCCCTGCTTCTTCCATCATAAGCCTGGAAGTCTATATTGTAGTTTTCAAGAAGTGTCTCATACTTAGCAGCAAAAAAGCCATCAGTATTTTTGCAATTTGCATCAAATATAGTTACCTTAAAGCTGCTGCCTTCAAACTGACCATTTGCAACAAGTTTTTTCAGAACTTCCTGACCTTTTCTTCCAAATCCAACAAGCAAGATATCAGTATCTTCTAATGCCCTTGCATTATCATCAAAAGAAATTGCATCACAGATAGGATATTCCTGCATCAGAAGTCTCGCGATAAGTTCCGGTTTATCAAAAACCCTTACAGAACCATAACCATAATAGTCACCAAGAGCCTGAAGTTTCGAACCGTTCTGTTCTTCTTTTCCCAAAAGAATAAGTTCTGTCTGAGAAGGTTTAATCTTAGCCTTTTCAAGTGTCCCAAGCATGTTCATGGCATATTCGATATTTGCATCAATATTCTTGGAAAGTGCGCTTACCCTGAATTTTCCCTTGCCTCTCTTTATCGAGAGTCTTTTCAAAAACTTACCACTTGGATGAACCGCATCGCTGTCTGTATACAAAAGGCCGCCCATCTGTCTTATCTCAGCCTCATGACTTGATGCTTCTTTTCCCACATAAACAATGGAAGTTTTCTTTTTCCCTGAGAGGTTTCGACCATAAGCAATCGAATTATCATTTATTCCAAAGACAAGGTCGATATCATTTATTCTAAGGAACCATCCCCTTATCTTCTTGAGGGTTGTCTTGGCAACAGCCATTATTATTGCGCTTGCCATTGAATAATACGCAAGAAAATGAATTATCCAAAAGGCTGTCATCCATGGTGAATTCTCGCCTACAATCTTTTGGAAAACCGCAGCGTTATTAGCGCCACCAAACATCTTACCAACATCGATAACTGTCTTTAAGATCGCAACTGCAAAGCTTGTATCCTCAGAATATGCTGCGCCATAGAGGCATATTCCTCCAATCGCAGCCGCAAGAAAAGTAACACCAACCCACTTTTCACGGTTGTCCTGATTTACTGCAACTCCCAAAATGACTGCAATAAAAACCGCAGCTGATAAAACAATGACTGCCACGTCTACCATTTATCTTTTCTCCCCAAAACTTTTATTAAAGACCTCCCAAAGCGAAGAAGTTTTCTCTCCTTCATACGAAGTAACTTCTATGGAATCCCAAAGCTCCTGATTAAGCTCTTTTGTCAAAGTCGCAACAAAGTCGTCATACTGCTGCCCAAAAACTTCCCTCTTTCTTTGAGCGACGATCTTAACTTTGTTGTACTCTGTCTCATCCCTGTTAAATGTGCTGATGCACTTAATGATGCAATATCCATCCGGAATCTCTACAATACTGCTGACCTCGCCATTCCCCAGATTGAAGGCAGCCTTCTCATAGTTTTCAGGCATGATTCCTTTACCAAAAGAAAGAGTTCTCTCATCCGCTTCATTATAAGTATCCATCAGCTCTTCAAAGCTTGCGCCATCAATCAGCTGATTCTTTATGCTTCTCATCTTTGCAAGGACTGTACCCTTGGCTGCTTCTTTATATGGAACTTTCTCACCGGAAGCATCGAGGGAATAAGTCTTTAGCATTATCTGCTCAACCGTTATGGTCCTCGCCTCATCATCGCTTATCTCCGGATTGATGTCACGAATTATATAGTCGTAAAGCTTTTCAGCCAGGGCATATTCCGAATAAATCTGGGCAATTGTATCCTGCGTAGCTCCATGCATCGCGTCTATATCCTGCGGTGATAAAGTTGCATAATACTCAGCCGCTGCGCTGTCTGCCTTCTGGATTTCCTCATCAGTTAAGGATATCTCCATCTGAGCCGCCAAAAGATTCATCGCCTTGACCTGCGCAACTTTGGCAAGAACAGATTCCTTAAGTCTTGCCCCCACAGTGGAATCCTCTGTCTGAACATCCCATATTCCCGCGCCAAAAGTGCTCTCATAGCCATTCTGAGTGTTTACAAGATATGTCATAAGCTCCTGTATTGTACATACTGAAGTCTCTATCCTAAATACTTCATCATGCTTGAATCCTGTGGTAAAAACAATCTTGTATTCATCCTCAGAAAAACCACATCCTGAAATATTTGCTGCGAGCATGGCGCATATCATCAGCCATGCCGCAATCTTTCTATATCTTTTCACATTATTCCTCAAATTTCTTAATTATGCTGCGGGCAACGCTGATTCCGTTTGCGCTTGCCTGCTGAAGTCCCCTTGTTACTCCTGCTCCGTCACCAATTGCTCTGAGCCCCTTTATGCTGGTCTCAAAGTCCTTATTTACGATAACTTTATTGGAATAGAATTTTACCTCAACACCGTACAAAAGTGTCTCATCTGATGCAATACCTGGTGTAACCTTGTCAAGGGCCTGAATCATCTCGTCAAGATCCACCATTATTCTATGTGGAAATACCAGTGAAAGATCTCCGGGCACAGCATCCTTAAGTGTAGGAATAAGGTTATTTCTGCAAAGACGCTCTTCAGTAGTTCTTCTGCCTCGTCTGAAATCGCCATAGGTCTGAACCAGGATTTTTCCGCCACAGAGCATGTTTGAAAGCTCTGCAATCTTCTTACCATACTCGATAGGTGTCTTGAAAGGCTTTGTGAAGTTCTTTGACACCAAAAGAGCAAAGTTGGTATTGTTAGTCTTAAATTCTTTTCCCTTATAGGCATGGCCATTTACAACTGCAAGACCGTTCTCATAGTATTCGGTTGCAACTTCTCCTGATGGATTGGTACAGAATGTACGCACCTTATCATCAAAAGTAGGTGTGTGATATATGAGCTTGGCTTCATAGAGGTTCTCATTAAGAAACTGCATTACTTCATCACGGACTTCCACACGAACTCCCACATCTACAGTTCCGGGCTTTGTCTCTATTCCGATTTCCTCGCACTTGTCCTTGAACCAGTCAGCGCCTTCTCTTCCTACTGCGCTTACTATCTCCTTGGCAAAAAAGCTCTCGCCCTTATCAGTTGTAACTCCCTTGGCAACGCCATCTTCAACAATGATCTCTGTTACCATTGTGTTAAACTGAATCTCTACACCTTTATCTAAAATGTGCTGCTGAAGCTTGGAATAAATCTTATAACCTTCCTCAGTGCCAAGGTGCCTTATCGGGCACTCAACCAGCTTAAGATTTGCATTGATTGCTTTTCTGCGGATTTCGCGTATCTCAGCCTCTTTATCCACACCATAAACGTTCTTGTCTGCGCCAAACTTAAGATAAATTTCATCAGATTCATGAATAAGCTTTGTTGCCTCGTCATATCCCAATATCTCAGGAAGTGTTCCACCTACATCAGGAGAAAGAGAAAGCTTACCATCGGAAAACGCGCCGGCGCCAGCAAAACCTGTAGTTATTGAACAAGGCTTGCAACCTGCGCAGGTCTTGGTAACACGCTTAGGACAGTTTCTCTTTTCAATTGAACGTCCTTTTTCTATTATAAGTACCTTGAGATCAGGTCTCTTTTCCATTAACTCATAGGCGCAAAAAATACCGCCCGGACCTGCTCCAATAATGATAACATCTAAATTATTAGCCATATAAAACCTCCATATGCTCTACTGTTCACTCGCTATCAGCTCGCTCCAGTAAAAATTTGCGCATTTCTGTTCTTACAAAACAGCAAATCAACTCATAAGCACTCTATTATATCATATACAACCCATAGATTGCTATCATGGAAAAAAGCCACCTTTTGTTAAAGGCAGCTTTTCGTTACTGTTCAGACAAAAAATGCGCACCACGCTGCGCATTTCGCGAGAAAATGATTCAGTTTTTTAATCTCAACGACTGCAGCGGTATTGCACCGGAGTCATTCCATATTTCTTTTTAAATAGGCGGTTAAAGTGCTCAACGTTCTGATAGCCTGCTGCCTCAGCAACCTTCTCAACTTTCATATTTCCGTTGCGAAGAAGCGTGCTTGCTTTATTGAGGCGGATGCGCTTAACGTTCTCTCCAAAGGTCATACCTGATTTTTCCTTGATGTACTTGGAAAGATATGGCTTAGAAAGATAAAACTGCTGTGAAAGGTCATCAAGCGTTACTGTCAGGTAATTTTCCTGAATGTAGTTAATGATAGAGTTTATACGCTCATCCTTGCTGTTCTTTGTCTCTTTTACCGCATCTATCTGATTTACAGCTATAACCAGAGCATTTATAGAAGATTTGATAATATCTTCGTCGATTCCAACACCCCAGAACTTCTTGCCGTTACATGTGATTCCCACATAGGTGCAGGCCTTGGAAGATGATCCTCTTGAAAGAGCATGCTCTTCATAGGTTGAAAGCTCGTAGCTTACGTTGAAATACTGTTTTATCGCATTGCTTACCGCATCGAGACGACCATTACCGTTTGCCTCAACAACATGCTCTTTTTCCGCATGTAAAACAGTAACTTCCGCAAAAATTCCATCTACCTGTTTGAAATGACAGTCAGTTATCTTAAAGATGTTATCATTATGAATATACTTATCTTCAAATATCTGATAAATTCTTGCAGGTGAAAGCTCAGCATGCTCTCTGTCTGAAATATCTTTTATAGTATAACTGATGTCTGCCTGCATCTCCTTTGGAACCATCATTCCATAGTTGGTCTTTAAGATGTAGCTTACGCCGCCCTTTCCTGACTGGCTGTTGATTCTGATGACATCGCCGTCATACTCTCTTCCAAGATCCTTAGGGTCAATTGGAAGATAAGGAACTGACCAGATACCCTTGTCTTTCTTTTGCTCATGCCATGCAAAGCCCTTGGATATAGCATCCTGATGAGAGCCTGAAAAAGCAGTGAAAACAAGCTGTCCGGCATAAGGCTGTCTCTCGTAAATGCGCATTCTTGTAAGTCTTTCATAGGTCTCACCGATCTCAGCTATGTGACTAAAATCAAGCCCCGGATCAACTCCGTGGGAATACATGTTGATAGCAAGAGTTACTATATCAACATTTCCTGTTCTTTCTCCGTTTCCGAAAAGCGTACCCTCGATTCTGTCAGCTCCTGCAAGACAGCCAAGCTCAGCATCGCTGACACCGCTTCCTCTGTCATTATGAGGATGAAGAGAAAGGGTAACCGCTTCACGATATTTTAAGTTCTTACTGATATACTCAACCTGAGTTGCAAATACGTGTGGCATTGCTATTTCAACAGTTGTCGGAATATTGATTACCACTTTGTTATCCTTGGTGGGTTTCCAAACATCAAGAACTGCGTTGCATACGTCAACAGCATAGTCAACTTCTGTTCCCGGGAAGCTTTCAGGTGAATATTCAAAAGAGAAATTACCATTTGTCTCTTTTGCAAGCTTGTCAAGAAGCTTTGCGCCATCAACAGCTATCTTCATAACTTCTTCTTTGCTCTTTTTGAAAACCTGCTCGCGCTGAGCGACTGAAGTTGAATTATAAAGATGAATGATTGCCTTTGGAGCGCCTTTAACAGCTTCAAAAGTTCTTTTTATAATGTGTTCTCTGGCCTGGGTAAGAACCTGTACAGTCACATCGTCAGGAATCATGTTCTTCTCAATAAGGGTTCTTGCAAACTCAAACTCTGTCTCAGAAGCTGCAGGAAATCCTATTTCAATCTCTTTAAATCCGAGCTTAACAAGCATGGTAAAAAACTCAAGCTTTTCATCAAGGCTCATAGGCTCAATGAGTGCCTGGTTTCCATCGCGAAGGTCAACGCTGCACCAGATAGGCGGATGATCGATGTAGTCTTTTTTTACCCAGTCATAAGTTGGTTTTGGTGGCATAAAATACTGACGTTCATACTTCTCTGCATTCTTCATAATATTGCTCCCCTTTTAAAATGTGCTTTTGATCTGCTATGTCACTATTCAAAATTACTCATTACTAAGCTATATGTTCATCTACTATTTCGGATAAACTTGATTTTTTTTAATATGAAATATTAATTTTAGTCGTAAATTTTGATAAAATTTGATTAAGAAATAATAAATTTGTTCATTTAATGTTGATAATAATTATGATAGCACATTTTTGAGCAATTACATCATGGCGAATTTAATCACTTTTATTGATTATAATTAATATACAATAAAGAGTATGGTAGTTCCTACATATAGAAAAGCCGTAGCAAATGCAAAATCCATTTACTACGGCTTATATTACATAAGAATATTCAATTTAATCGCACTTGTATCCCTTATTGATAAGGATATTCTCTACTGCATTGACTTCATCAGTGTGCATTACCATGATTGGAAGTCCTGTCTCTCTGTTAAAAGAAAGATAAGTGTAATTAACATTTATATTGCTCTCATAAAGAGTCTTAAGAATCTTATCCAAAGCACCAACTTCATCTCTACACTCAACAGCAAGAACAGATGTGGTCTTGCAGATATATCCGGCATTTTTTAACACCTCGATACACTTTTCAGGATCTGAAACCACCATTCTGATTATTCCATACTCTGCTGAATCATTAGTAACTGAACCAAGAATATTAACATCATTTTCACGAAGGATCCCTGTAATATTCTGTAAGCATCCCTTCTTGTTCTCTGCGTAAATTGATACCTGTTTAAGCATTCCACTCCTCCAAATTTTCAATAGTTCTTCTATAAGAACTGCCATAATACATCCAACACCGATAACTATATCATATCTTGCAGAGTAGGCAAAGGAATTATTTGCATTCGTCCTTGGGTTTATAGCATCTGTCTAGTTTTCAAAAACCTCTCAAAAACCCCTGCTCTTGCAATCGCTTCCTCCATCTCAAGTTCATAATCCTTACTGACCATCAATCCCTTTTCTTGTACTCTTTTGAAAAACTCACCAAATTCATACCTCAAGCCATCTCCTTCAAATTCACAATAATATTTCTTTATTATTGTAGGATCTTCATATCTTACTTCAAAATATCGCGTTAGCCACCAAGGGGATGGAACAATTAAATAGCCCTTCGTTCCCGATATCAGCAGCTGACCTTCACTTTTAACAGTCAGTCCGGTTTTGGATTGTGCCATTTTTACCATTGATTCATCATAATTCAAAAAAACTTTAGTGTATCCATCCACCCCTGTATCAGCCTTGACACTGTTAAATACAACTTCTTTATATTCAGTTCCCAAGAATCTAAATATCGGTAAAAGAGTATATGTCCCGAACTCAGTAAATGCCCCACCATATTTAACATCTTCCAGTTCTCTTAATCCAATGCTTGTTAATCTCGTAAATGCTGCCTCGACATCTACCACTTCGCCAATAGTTCCAC
Source organism: Butyrivibrio sp. YAB3001 (assembly GCF_900112195.1). Classification (GTDB taxonomy): domain Bacteria; phylum Bacillota; class Clostridia; order Lachnospirales; family Lachnospiraceae; genus Butyrivibrio. Next base: position 15,734 of record NZ_FOKR01000012.1, on the reverse strand, counting down.
TTTCAATCACTCTTTCAATTTCTTTAAATCCCGGACAATATGCAGTCTTAACAGCCTCCATCAAAACACAGTTCTTGGACTGTGCTATAGCATACAGCTCTCGTGCCCTGCTTTCTTCGAAGGCCATTGGCTTTTCACAGATAACATGAATCCCACCTTCAAGCGCTTTTTTTGCATAAAAATAGTGGCTTTCATGAGGAGATGCTATATACACGGCATCAACCGCATCAAGAAAGCCATCAAGATCATCAGTTGCTGATATCCTGCCCCCAGCCTGCCGCGCAAACTCTTTTGCATGAGAAAGATTAGGATTATAAACTGCGTGCAATCTTATTCCTTCAACTTCACCCAGCTCCTTTACTGCTCGTTTTGCAATTCTTCCGGTTCCAATTATTCCAAGTTTCATTCTTCTAAAATATACGTAATCCTTTTTATAATTCATGCATTCATAGATATACAATCAATGAATGCATGCGTGTTTCTGTAATTGTATTCAATAAATATTTACATTATAAATATTTCTCAGGCTCATTTAAAAAGACATCCGTAACCCCCGCAAGTTCAAACCTTTCCAGATCCATCTTCACATTCGTTGGAGCCTCCGGATAAAGATGTCCACCAAACCATGCCCTGACTGTTCTTCCGGCAAAGAACTCCTTTGGAAAATCAATCTTGCCCCCGCCTGGATGTAACGCTATTGTTCCCGGCTGCATATTCCACATCTGTTCCAAAAGTATTGTCTTATAAAGACAATTCGACAACGCATCATCAAGAACGCCAAGTTCAGCTGTAGGACAGATATCATGAATCTTAACCAATGATTCAATCAGGAAACTTGAGTAGACTATAGCATGTTCTACTCCCATCTCTTTAACCAGTTCACAGATTTTTTCCTCAATTCCCGGATATCTTATAGAACTGGTCTTAAGCTCAATATTTAATCTGATACCTTCGCTGTCTTCACCGCCATCATAACTCTTCAATTTAGGTAAAAGAAGATCCATAACTTCCCGCATTGTCGGTATCTTCTCACTTTCCTGCCCAATGCCTGTAAAAATATGAAGTTTTCGAAGTTCGTTTAATGAATAATCCTTTACAAATCCATATCCTTCAGTTGTCCTGTTTACTCTTTCATCGTGGATAACAACCAGTTCACCATCTTTTGTAAGCTGAATATCCAGTTCAATACCTGCAAGCCCCGGTATGTTCATTGCCTTTTCAAAAGAAGTAAGAGTATTCTCCGGATAAATCTGACTGCAGCCTCTGTGTGCCCATATCTTCATATGCCAAGTCTCCTTCTCATAGGCTTAAAAACCCTGTTGTTCTCGCCTGATATTCATGAATTCCTCAACCACTTTTGCCATAGCAATTGATTCTTCAGCAGTCAGCTTATAATCATGACCACCGGTACCATTTATCTTCACAAGAAATTCTGCTATCTCATATCTAAAGCCATCATTACCAACAAAGCTGACCTCATGATGATCAACAACATTTGCATCCTCATATCTCACATCAAAACTACGTATAAGCCACCACGGTGACTGCGCTATAATATACCCTTTTGTCCCCGCAATAACCAATTGCCCCTCAGATTTTACACCGGCGCCCGTTTTGGACGTAGCAAGCGCATTTGGATACTTAAACTGTACCTTTGTAAAAACATCTATTCCATTATTACCAAGTATTGAGTCTATTCGTAATTCTTCATAATCCAGACCTAAAATCTTAAAAATAGGAAGCAAAGTATAACTACCATACTCCATAAAAGCCCCACCATAACGGGCATCTGACATTTCTCTTGATGTTGGCTCACCCAGTCTTGTAAAGCAAGCTTCAATATCACAGACTTTTCCGATAGTTCCATTACTGGCAACTGTTAAAAGCTGTTGAAATCCCGGAAGATATGCAGCCCTTATTCCTTCCATCAAAACAACACCCTTCTGCTTGGCAAGAGCATACAGATCGACCGCTTCCTGATAAGTGAATGTCATCGGTTTTTCGCACAATACATGTTTTCCTGCCTGAAGCGCCCTTCGCACATAATCAGCGTGCGTCTCATTTGGAGAAGCAATATAAACCGCATCTACGCACTTAAGAAAGCTTTCATAACCTGAGCTAAAAGAGTAAATGGCATACTCGCGCACAAACTTATCAAGACTTTCTTTTTCCGGATTATAAGCTGCAACAGCCTCCACACCTGATACAAACTTAGTTTCCGCGATAAATCTTCTTGCTATTCTGCCGGTTCCAACTATTCCAAGTTTTATCAACCTTAAAATATTATTGCGTATTACCGTCGATGAAATATTAGGCGTGCGCTCAAGATAAATCACATTACAATACTGTTTCAGATAATCAAATTTTCCAAACCAGTCTGAACCCAAAACAAAAGTATCAATCCCATATTTCTGGATATCCTCTATCTTCTGGCCATCATGATCCTCAACAATAATCTCATCCGCAAACCCTGTATCCTTGACATTTTGTATTCTTGTCATTATCGGGTCAACAAGATTAAGCTTTCCACGCATTCTGTCAAAATGCTCTGTTGTGACACCTACAATCAGGTAATCTCCAAGTGCTTTTGCTCTCTTTAAAATGTTGTAATGTCCCTCATGGAAAAGATCGAAGGAACCATAGGTAATGACTTTCTTCATGACTATTTCCTTGTCTCCTGATGCAACGAACCGCTCAAACTTCGAACCTACTAATTATTCCTGTAAAAAACATAAAAATCATCCCAAGTCCTGGAATACCACCGGCTTTCCTGCCTTTTGGCACACATCAGCCACCTTACAGTGATGACCATAAAACTCATCACACACAATTACAGACTGCTCAATCATGCATTTAGATGGACTTTCTATCAAAATGATATTATCCATCTTCTTCAGATCATCTATAAATTCAATGTAATCTTCCAATATATTCAGCTTGCATCTTCTGATAAAATCATCGACTCCACTTGGAAAAAGAACTATAGCTGTGGTATCCATCCTATTTTTTTCGATAAAAGAAAGATATTCCCTGATACGTCCTATTCCCTGTTTCCCCGAATTGACTATGTCTGTGGCGGATAAAGCGTAAAGAACCACATACTTCTCATCGCTATCGCCATTAGACTTTCTTTCATACAAGTCTTTGAGCTGCTGTCCGACTGTATCTTCTTTTGCAGAATCATTTTGAAAACATGCTCTATGTATCTCTCTAAAAACTTCTTGTTTTACAAACTGCAGATCATCAAGGCATTCCAGTTCTTTGCAATGAATTTTCTCTTTTTCTTCGTTTGATTCTAGGTAATTATAGATTCCAAACACATCTTCGCAGAATTTCTCAACGCATCTCACTGCAGGCGCTTTTTCTCTGAATGCCTTTTCTATAGCATTTCCAATCTCGACAGCATTTTCCTGAATCTGCGCGATAACATTTAGCGCAAGTTCAATTTCAGCCGGCTGCTCCGAGAGTCCTTTCTCAACCTCTATATTATTTGGAGTTTCATATGACAACATATCTGCGTCTGTTGTCCCTGTATATCCTCGAACCGTCTCAATTGCTTCCGCCAGCGTATCAAGAAGTTCAGCAAAATACCATTCTCCCGGGCTATCAACGTAGCGGTCACCTGTATCCCCTCCAATAAGAACCTGTATCTCACTCCTAAAAAAAGGATAGTCATGAGCTGATGCATATCTTATCGGTTTCAGATATCCTTCACTGTACTGATTGACAAGTTCTTCGTGAAATCCCACAGGTGCTGCAATCTTAATATCTTCAAAGGGTAATTCAACAACCTTCTCATACCAGGAAAGTTTCCTTGGTCTGCAATCTTCCAGATTTGCAATAAGTGCCAGATTCGGACTGTAATCAACAGCATTTGCATCCTTTTCATCACACATCTGTGCAACATGATCCGCCATCAGATACAATTGATTTCTTAAGGATTTATCCGTATCCGGCTTGAAATCCTCATGAAGAATTCCCCTTACATATTTGCCCAAATCCTTAAGCTCTTTAAGAAAAATACTTATTGTCTCAGTAGAATCAGTATTCTTATCTTCCACCAAACGCTGAAGTTCCCCTAATGTAACAAGCCTGTTCCTAAATATAGTCTCCTCGATAGTCTTACAGTCGTAAGCCATTTTATAAGAAAAATAGTATAATTCCTTCTGAATTCTGAATTTACCTTTATCTGCAGGAATAAAATCCAGGGGAAATATATCAACAAAACATATGAAAGGACAGCCATAGTTTTTTTTCATCCTTTCTTCGTTCCATTCAAGTGTATCCGCTTTAGTGGCCACAACAGCATGAAAACTACTAAACGATTCAATGTTATAAAAACTACGGATACATAAATCCTCAGGAAGTTCTGATTCAAGTTCAAGAAATCTCATGTAATTACGCCTTGGCATGGCAATATCAATGTCATCATCCCAGGGAATATATCCCTTATGTCTTACAGCGCCCAATAAAGTCCCAACTTCGGCATAATATACAAGTCCATGCTTTTTAAAAAGAGTAGTCAGCGCATCAAGAATAGCCATCTGTGTCGCCCAGGATCTTTTCATGATCTCGCTGACAAAAAAGCCTTCTCGCACTTCCTCTTTAAAAAAATCATCATTAAACGTTCTCATCATTTGCCCCTAAGCAATTAATATATTATCATTATATCACACATTTATTCACTCATTATTGATGTAGTTTTTTATGATTTTCTCTCCCATTACGTATCTTCCGCACTAGTTGCATCCAGCTTTGCCGCAAAGTATTTTCCGATATCAGCAATCGTCCTGAGCGCCACAGGACGTAACTCCTCAGGAAAAGACTTTAATACAGGCGCTGTTTCAAAACTTAACACCTTATCAAAGCCTGCTGCCCTTAAACCTCTCAAAAAGCCGTTCCAGTCAGTCGAAGGATTATTCTCCCTTGTCTTGGTAAAAGTAAATGGCATCTGATGAAGATCTGAGATTCCATCATTATCATGAATGTGCAGTACTTTTACACGCTTCCCAAGAATATTTAAAAACTTCTCAAAATCCAGTCCTACAATATTCGCATGCCCCGTATCAAAGCAATAGCCCAGCACCTCTGCCTTATACTCATCATTTATCCTATCTATTCTCTCTGCCATTTTGGTAGGATTACCACATGGTCCCTCAATAATATGCGCCCCGGCAGAAATATAGATATTCTCAACGCAGACCGTGATTCCCATCTCTTTTGCCATTGGCAGAATATGGCTTAAAAACTCTTCTGCCTTTTCCCACTCTGCCTCTTCTGAACCATAAAACCGTTTAACCTTTGGAGCATGGACAACAATATATCTGCAGCCAAAAAAGTCTGAAATCTGCATACTTTTAGGCGCCATTTCATTTAGCAAGTAATTATTGATCTCATCTGAAGCATCCGGAACGAAATTTGGATATGGCATATGCATCTGATGAATCCTTATTCCATTATCAATTGCCGCCTTTTTATGCAGAGAAAAAAAGCTTTCTAACTCGTTTATCGACTTATCAAAAAAGCCATTAAGCCTTTGCTCATACAGATCCGTATTTTTCAAATACATGTTTAAAGAAAAATCACAACATGTAAAACCCGCATCAGAAATCATCTTAAAACCAGCATTTGGATTATCATCCGATACCGCATTATGCGTCTGCACACCTATTTCAAGCATGTCATTACCTCATTTTCATAATTTACAACCATACAATAATCAGATTTAAAACCTTCTGTATTTCATCTGCATTTTAGGAGAATACTCACCATCAAAGTAAACTATATCCGCCTCGATTCCCATCTGCTTAATCTGCTCCTTTATTTCCCTGAAGAAAGTATTGCAGATAATAATACAGGTACTATCGGGAATTGTAAGAAGATCCTTGGGCGAATGGATCGTTAGCCCGCAAAACTCTTCTCCCCATCTGGATGAATTATTGTCGCAGGTAAAAAGCGGATGATATTTATCTCCATAACTTTCCATATAGTTCATGCACATATAACCTGCGCCAAATAAAACAATATTTTTATACTTCTGCAGCTGTTTCTCTATCGTGATCTGCCACTCCAAAAACTTCATGGTTTCCCTGGCAAGTTCCATGTATGCAGGGCGAAGCATGACAGAAACAGCTCTTATAGTTGTACCTATATCAATTATTGCCACACCGTCATATGAAATCTCACGCAGCCCTCTGATAACACTCAGCCAGTCTGTGGTCGATAATCCATCCGAGATTGAAGAGAATGGAAGTAGCGCTTCTTCCTGATGTCCGTCATTATCGCTGAAAATAACAGCATCTATCTTTTTTCCCAAGCTTGTAATAAACTCATAAACATCTATGCCACAAAGATTACAAGCTCCTATATCAAGGCAAAATCCGTACCTATTCTCTCCTGCCGCTTGATTTAATTCATCAACCCATTTTATCGCCTCAAGCGAATCCGACATCATTCCCCGAACCATATGTCCTTCATGATTCTGATACTGGTTTTGAAGCAATATACGCGTGTTTGTTCCTTTAACAATAGGAAGCAACGATAAGTAAAACTCTTTATTTACCTCCCATTCTTTTTCTAAAGAAACTCCGATAAAAACCGGCTTGACTATTATGCTTTCACATTCTTGCTCTACAGCCAGTCGCACGCTTTCCTGCACAAGCTTTCTGTAAGGATCATTACAAATAGGATTTCTTACTTCAGTTTTTATGCACGGTGCATACGCAATTTTAGTCTTAAGATTTCTTTTACGGACTTCACTTAAAAATGCTTCTAACCTACCTTTATATCCGGAAGGTTCATCAAATAAGAAAGCTCTATTTTCCTGCTTAGCAAATTTCCTGTATCTGTCTACATATCGGAATTCTTCCTCAGCAATAGCCAATCTGCCATCCAAAACCACCTCAGTAAAACCTGCGTTTTGAATATCGATCAGTCCCTGTCCCGGATAACGAATATCTGTTATAAGCCCTTTAGGTGAAAAGACCATTCTCATTTTTTTAGTTTCTCCTTTAATTTAGTACTGCTCGTCGACTCAGTATATGGAAAGAAAACTATTGTTGCTCCATGTTTCTCAAGCTCCGACTTCATTTTTAACCAATATTCATCATGCTCATAATCGCTGCCAGAGAACTGTACATCAAAGTGATTAAGTCGCCATGCATCTAGCGAATCTCCCGCATTAAGCGGAATTTCAACAACCTCATCTACATACCGACACCCCTCAAGGATTGCTTTCCTATCATCAAAAGAAATAACAGGATAAGCGCCTTTATTTCTTTTTACTCCCTCATCTGATACAAGCCCCACAATAAGATAATCACAATTATCCTTAGCTCTTTTAAGGATATTTAAATGCCCCACATGGAAAAGATCAAAAACCCCTGCCACGTAACCTGTATGATATGGCTTTGGATTATATTGTCCATTTTCCGCGTTGTTTTCACGCATCATGATATTTTCGTTTTTCCGCTTATTAGTCAGATAATCCGGAATGTTATAATCCGCTTCAGGATTGAAAATACCATATTCCTCTACGCCATATTTTTTTATCTGCTTAAGTATTCCCACATACTGACGTATACAGATAATCAGCTTATAACTGTCAGAAGGCATATCGGCAAGTGATTCAGGTTTTTTTATCTCTATTCCATCAATTTCTGTTTCCTGTCTTGAAACATCATTGTCCACCATAAACAAAATATTCATTCTGTCTTTGTACAAAGATATAAACCTCTTTGCAAATGCTCCTGAGCCAAAAACAATGACATTTCTCTCATTACAACCATCCAATACATTAACGAATACTTTTTTATATCCGCCTGCTCCAAAGCTGACTCTTTCAAGATTCTCGACAATCACGCCATTTTCAGGAGTATGCCCCTTTCTATAATCAGACAGTATTTCCTGTTTAAGAAGTCCATCGCAAAACTTTCTCTCAAAAAATCGCCACTGATTACCGTCCTCAGACATATCATACATATCAAGCAGCTTGTCTCTAGTCAGACCATCCGCAGCCATTTTAGCGTAAGGATCCAATAAGCATATCACTCTGTACATGACTGCTTTTGCAGGATATGTTTCTTCGACAAATTCCTGATCAAAGAAATAAAACTCTCCGTTTATGACAAATGTATTAAGCGGTACCATATCAGGATAGCCAAGTTTAAGAACCTTTCCGGCATTTTTGCACTTCACAGGCTTTTGCGTCACCAGATCTCTGTCAAAAATGTAATCCGCCGGTACGTCTGCTTCTTCAGAAGAATCAAGAATCAACTCATAAAACTTATCAAGTGCGGAAAGAAAAGCTTCTTTCCCCAAATAAGCCTGTTCCTTAAAGTACTCCATTCCACCAATAGCGTTTACATAGGGCATAAGAAGACAGCCCTCCCGGCTCTTCATAGGAACTACCTTTATTCCTCTAGCCCTTAATCTAGAACTGTTTGTCAAAAGATCCTGAATTTTTTTTCGTCCACTATCATTTACACCCTTTTTTTCAACCGTATAGTTCAGATCAAGATACTCAGCCATTACAGAATCTTCATCGCTCAGCTCAAAGCCACGCTTTCTGATGATAGTGATCATGTCATTCTCGCCCCTGTCAAGAGACATGGTCGCATGGCAAATATCACAGCATTCACCGTAATCCGGCACGCACTCTATCACATATCCGTTAGCCATCTTATGAAGCATCCCATTTTTTGAGAGCGTATTAAGAAGCTTCCCTTCATTCAAAAAAACTGATTCCGGATTGTTATAATATGGAAAATATCTGGCAGACATATCTTCATTAGGCTCATAATCCTCTGCATAAATGAACTGCGATGCCCTAATATCAGGAAAAACTGAGAAGAACCTTTTATTCTTAAAACCTGCCTTATCTAAAAATTCCTCAACTTCAAATCTGGCATAACTCCTTCCGCCAAACATTTCCTTATCTCTTCTAAAAATCTTCTCATAGCCATCTATTCCATCAAAGCTTCTATCAGTAAAAAAATCATGATCCCCCGCAAAATATCTGGTTCCAAGCCTGTTATCAGTCGCAAGTAGCAGACGTCCTGTCTTATTCAGCATTGTTTTGCATATGGAAAGAAGTCTTACCGGATTTTCACAGTATTCTATAATCCCAATCAGAAGAATATAGTCATAACCATCGCAAGTTACTATATGTTCGCGATTATTACTATTCTTATTATCATTATCTTTTTCACATACAATATCTGATACTACTGACTTATCTACTTTTACCCTTTCGCTCAAAAGCCATGCCGATATTGCATCCTGCACTTCCTGAGCGAATCCATCTTTCCAATCATTTAGTACAATCAACACTGATGCACTTTCCTTAAATGGGTACCACCTTAATATTCCTGTCCTTATATCCTGCAGTATAGTTTCAGACATCCAAGTCTCCTGTTATCTATTCTCATATATTCGATTTCATACATGAACAGCAAATGAATTTGTATGCAATCATTCTCTTTCCGGTTTTGTGCTGCAAAAAAGCGTAAGACTATACGTCCTACGCTTTAATTTTAATCTATATTTCGTTTATTTTCCACTCATGACTAAACCGTCGCCGGATCCAGCACCAGACGCCCATTTTCATCATACTCCAGAAATTCTTCCGGGATCTTCCACCCTCTCTGTTTATATGCCTTATAAAGATCTATTCTCTGGAACTGATAGATAGGATAATTGTGCCCTGCAGCCCCCATGACAAACACATTGTAATCGCCAAAAAAGTTTCTTAAGACTTCGTCATAATCCTTCGGCACAGGAATACTCATAACATTTTCAAACGGAACATAAATACGATCTGTAAAATGCCTCTCGCACATTCCCCTATCGCCTGTATAGAGCATGTCCTGCATAACTGCAACTCTGTCAGAATCGCAATCATCACACAAGCTGCTCGCTGCATCAATAAGTCGTAAAATCTGAAGTGAGACTGCCTCATTATCCGTGAATGTATAGCCAAGCTCCTGCTCAATAACCCTCTTCAATTTACCATATTCATTAAGCTCATCCCCCATAATGGTAGAATCATCCACTTTCCACCTAAGTGTAAGCAATCTGTCCAGCATACGGATAAGCCTGTCCTGATAAGCAAACTCCTGTGGATCTTTAGTCATCTTGTCATGAACAAAAATATCAATTCCTGTTGCATAGGGACATCCATGAAATCTTTCCAAGAATTCAGGGCTTGTATCGAGTTTACCCCCATTTCCGATATTAAAGATCATTTCTTTTGGCTGAATAGCCCCCGGCATAAGCGACTTAGTTTTTAGATATGGGGGCAATTCTTTTTCTAAAACCTTCGTAAACTTGACATAATCTTCACGAAGCATTGCTATATCTATATCATCATCCCATGGAATAAAACCCTTATGCCTAATTGCCCCCAGCATCGAGCCATTAAACACAATATATCTGATGTCATGCTCGTTGCATTTTGCGTCAATCCACGCAAGAATTTCCATCTGCGATGCCCATAACCTTTTCATCATCGCAGTTATATAAAAATCACACCGTATTTCGTTTGTAAAATAATCCTCTGGAAAGTTCAGTATTGGCATAGGTAAATCCTCCATTGCTATATGCGCTACTCTTCAGAATCAGGAAACCATTACAAAACTATATATCAGATACGCAATTCACAGACCACTACACATATATCATAAGTATGATTCCTCAGTTGAAGGAAAAAATGTTATTGTCTCTCACTCCCATTTCTTTCATCTGCTGCATCATTTCTTCCTTGTAATTTTTGCAAGCTATTAAAATAGCTACATCCTCATTAATATGCTCCACATCCGGAACCACAACATCAATGCCTGCTATTTTCTCTCCTTCATGGGCATTATTATCAAAAAACAGATCAACATTTATTCCAATAGAATCAAGCGCCATCAATGCATTCTTGCCATATATTCCTGCGCCAAAAACAATATGATTCCCAAAATGCTTATTCATCTCAGTCAAATTTGACATTCTTTTGGTTTTAGCATCAATCTGTCTTTTCAGCTCTTTTTCTGGATTTTCCCTTATTCTTTCATATAGATTAATCTTATCTTGTAAACCATCATTTGCCAAGAATTCGTCACTTATAAGATTATTATCAAAGCCATACTCTATCTGCTTAATAAACCACATTATACAGTCATGAGTTTTGTCATCATTCATACACTCTCTATTATCCATCCGAGAAAACTCATATGCAAATGTTAAAAAGAGCGCTTCATAAACACCCGGCAAATAAAACTCATCCAAATCCTCGCGACTCAAAATCCAGCCGAATTCCTGCTGCCCATAAATTAGTCCTTTTCCGGAATTTATCGAAGAACCTTCTCTTCCTATTCTATACCTGTAAAAAGAATCCTGTACATAAAGCGCGCGCCTTGCTTTAGCATGTAATAATAATCCAAAACCTATATCCTGAAATGCAGCTCCTGATGTTTCATTTAAAAATACGCCATTTTGAATAAGAAATTCACGTAAGTAAATTCCTCTCCATATCGTTGTGTCAGTATTATATAAAAATGCATTCTTAGAAGGATCTATTACATGACCATTTATATTTTCATACTGCTTATTCAAGGTATTATTCCATATTATTCTTTTACCATTTCTACATTGGTAAAAAACATCAAAATCCGCTTTTACATATTCAACATCATTTTCTTTAGCCAAATTGTATAAACTGATGTACATATCTTCTTTTATGTAATCATCAGTTTCCAAAACAGCAACATACTCTCCCTTGGCCTCTTTAATTCCAAGATTTACCTGATAGCCATAACTTTTCTTATCAGAACTTATCAGCCTAACATTCGTATGTTTATCCGCATAATATGATGCTATTTCATATGTTCCATCGGAAGATCCTGCGTCAACGATGATCACTTCCAACTCTTCAAAGTCCTTCTGGTTCAAAACACTCTCTATGCATTCTTTAAAATAAAGAACCACATTATAACATGGCATAATTACAGAAACTTTTATCATTTTCTCACCTGCATTTTATAGACATTGGTGACTGTCACCACTGTGGAAAACAAAAATCCCGACATAAAGTACGTTCTATACTTCACATCGGGAATTTAATTATCTTATTATTATAATGTTGTTCTGTTTAATCTTTATACGTTACTTTTCAGCAGAAACAGGTGTATACTTCTCAACATATTCCTTTGCAACAGTCTCCGTAAATCCATAGAGCTTAACGAGCTTTGCAGCGATTTTTTCAGTTGGAACGCCATCTTCGATTTTATCTTCTATGAAAATTTTGAGGTCTGTTTCTCTTTGTCGTTTTTCTCCCTTGGCTTCTCCACTAGCCTCTCCTTTAGCTTCTCCTTCTGCCTTTGCCTCAGTGATAAGCTCTTCATATACATCTCTAAATGCTTCATATACCATATCATTCTCACCTCTCATTTCATCAATCAATGTCTTATTCGCCATTCTAAACAAATGTAACACAGCATTCGCATTTTCTTTGTCATCCTGATCCTCGTAATACTTAATCTCTTTTATAAATCTTTCTGCATCTTTGAAATCAGCATTTTCTCTCAGTATCTTAATTGCAATAAAATCTTGTTCATCTAATTCTGAAGTCACTATTATCTGTAATGGTATTATGCTCAATCCACTGACGTAATATACGCCTGAGTATGATTCTTCAATAATATTTCCTTCTGATTTTAATTTCTGCAGCAATTTAACTGGCTTACTACTTCTAAAGATTGAAATTGATATTTCCGAAATCGGAATCTCATCTACTTTTTTCCCAAAGCTTTTATATAGCCCAGCATACCCTATTGCTTTCCATACTACATCAATATCCAGTTCATCATAGGGATTTTTGTATTCAACTATATTATACTTTCGAAATATTCTTCCTACAGCATTATTAATGGGACAATCATCAATCTTTTTAATGATCAGAAAATCAATTCGAAGTGGTTCTTTGGATAATGAATGCTCCCTCTCGAAATTAAGCATTCTTTTAAATCGCCTGAAACTAAGCTCCAAACCACCTGCAAATCCGGAATGCCAGTCCTTTCTTTCTTGTTCATATTTCTGTAATTCTTCTTCCAACTTCTACCTCCATTATATTGATTTTGCCTATTATCTGCAAACATTCATATGATTGAGGTAAATGTAATAATGTAACATGAAAGAATTGAATAAACATTTGACTTAATAAGAAAGCGAAAATGAAAATCGTTATATTCTAAACATCTAAATCATTATGGGAGTCACGGACGATTTGCCCAAGATACCTCAAATGCATACGAATAATGCCTGTTAAATATAACATTTTCTTTTTCCGATGTAAAGTATGAAATTATCAACGTACCATGGCTGCATCGCACTCACAGCCTATTATGAAAATAGCTTACTTTCTTTCTGCCGATAATTAATTTGACAGGACAGAACTTGGTCGCACCTTGGTGGATTTTAATACCCCGATTTTCAACGTGAGTGCCCTGCCTTTGAGCACAGCATATTGTTGCATCTTCGGATAGCACGCGTAGCAAAGTTCGTATCATCTCGGGCAGGACTCCTGTCATTTACTATTATTGGTAGGAAGGAGGCCGTTATGAATGATATTCTTGAACGTTCTTGTGGTCTTGATGTCCACAAAGAAAAAATTGTTGCAAACGTACTGTCTGGTCCAATTGGAACGACACCTTTATCCGAAACCAGAGAATTCTCCACACTGATTCCTGATCTTATAGCTTTGCGAGAATGGATTGTTTCATGTGATTGCCACGATGTCGCAATGGAATGCACCGGAATATATTGGATTCCGGTATATGAAACTCTTGAAACTGCATTTGATGGCAATATCCATCTGTTAGTTGTGAATCCTCGCCATATGAAGAATGTTCCTGGAAAGAAAACTGATATCCGTGATGCAGAATGGATATCTTCACTCCTTAGAGCAGGTCTTCTTAATGCCAGCTTTATTCCAGACAAAGAAATCCGGGAATTTCGTGACCTAAACCGTTATAGAAAAAGCATCATTGAAGACATCACCCGCCAAAAGAATAGGATCGAGAAATTCCTTCAGGCATCTGGCTTCAGGCTATCCTCGTTTCTTTCAAACATCTTTGGTGCCTCCGGAAGAAACATAATCCATCATCTTATGGAACATGGTAGTATTACGCGCAAAGAGATGGATATATGTCTTAAAACCCAGACGAGACACCGTTTGGATGAAATCCTAATGTCAGTTAACGGTACCTTGTCCGAGCATCAGAGGTCTTTCTTGAAGACGCTTATGGAACACTATGAAACGCTTAACAAGCATCTTGCAGAAATAGAATCGGCTCTTCAGAAAGACATGGAGCCTTTCAAATCCCATGTAGAACAATTGAGCAGTATCTATGGTGTCAGTACTGTTGCAGCTTGTGCCATAATAGCAGAGATTGGAACGGATATGTCTCACTTCAAAACTGCAGAGCATATCTGTTCATGGGCAGGATTGAGCCCTGGAAACAACGAAAGCGCCGGCAAGAGAAAGAATGCCCACACAACAAAAGGCAACCCTTATGTCAAATCCATGCTTTGCGAAATCTCCTGGGTAATTGCTGGCAAACGCAATACTTATCTTTCTGGTTGGTATTGGAGACTTAAACAGAAAAAAGGTGCCAAGAAAGCGATTATTGCTTTAGCCAGAAAACTGCTGGTTATTATCTATACAATGTTAAAGAAAGGCACAATGTATGATGAAAGCAATTTTGCCTCAAGGCGAATCACCCAAGAGAATCGTCTCGTAAACCATTATCGCAAAGAGCTTGAAAAACGTGGCTATCATGTAGAAGCCACAGCTTGATATCTATAACGTCAGTTAGCTATTATCATAATTTGTCAATGTGCGAACCCCGTTTTCTGACGGGGCGTGTATATCATGCGTCTTTTTTGCGCTTGATAGCTTATAATAATTTCAAGAAATCTGTTTAAGTATTTCCTGATCAAATTTGCTAGCTACGAGGTCGCTTATTTTCGTAGCTAGGTTCATATCAATGCACCGAGCGTAAATTAGAAATTTATTCCGAATATCTTTTATAATAATCTTCTGCTTCTTTTTCATCCATGCTATAAATTTTTTGTAACTTTTTTATAATCACTTCTTCCGAAATGCCATCTTCTAACTTATCTATTATAAACAGCCTAATCCCTTCTTCTTTCCCTTCTTCTTTTCCTTCAGCTTTGCCCTCTTTATATATCCTGATTTCAGGTAAATCCAACACTTTTCCGCCCATAATTTCACCCACCTTCTGTTGAACGTTTTTATGCTTCATAGTCAGTTTATATGCAACACTATAGGTTAATCTTATGATAGCACCGTAAGATAATGCGGACAAGTTTCCGAAATCAAGTTCATTTGACAGTCTTTCAAAGATATTTTAAAGTGTACCCCATGTCAAGTACAAATTAAGCTATAGGCATATCTAATTACAGCACATTATTTATCTATATATCAAACATCTCCAAGAGGATATATTCCTGTGGTGATGTACTTATAGTATTCATTCGGAGATAGCTTTGCTAACTGCCACTGATATCTTTCATTGTTATAGTAGTCCATCCAATCATCTATGATTGCTTTTACTTCCCTATATTTTTTGCATTCTGACAGATCTATCTCATCTTTCATATGACCAAAGAAGCTTTCCTGAGGGGCGTTATCCCAGCAATTGGCTTTTCTGGACATTGATTGCCTAAGC
>NZ_FOKR01000013.1:20203-121556 GCF_900112195.1 Butyrivibrio sp. YAB3001 | reverse complement strand
GTCCTGAGATTTGGCTTCTCCATTGCAAGTATTGCCGATGCCAGTCAGACATGTAACAACCTGTCCAAAGTCCTTTCAATGGAAGATGCCAGCGCAGTGGCCTCGGCCCTTCATGAGTATGTATCCTTTTGAGCAGTCGAATGAGATATTTAATTGTAAAGGTTCAAAGGCTATGTACTTCGGTTCATAGCCTTGTTTCAATAAATCAGGATTGACTTACTGAAACAAGCCTACGAAAATGAGCTGCAACTCCGGCAGGAATGTGATGCTTCTGAACTGACTGCGCCGTGCAGGAGGAGAAATCTCCGAAAACAATTCGCTGAAACCTCCTCCCATAATTCGCCGTTTGACACGGAACATCCCCAAGCATATATATGCGATGTGTTCCTTTTTTCTTTTCCTCAGCTTTTTCTGCCTCAGTCCTGAGTTTTTCTCCAAACATACCATATTTGTCATCAAACTCTTCCTGAGCCTTGTCATATTCCTTTTGGTATTTATTCTCTCTGGTACATGTATCCTCATTTGATTCCTTTAGCAAGAATATCATCTCGGAAAGAATCTCGTCCCACTGCTTCATTCCTGCATCATCAGCATCTTCAGACACTGCGGTCCCATACACAGCATGGGATATACTCCCCTGAAAACAAGGATAACTATGCGTAGTCTCCTTCAGTTGTTGAAGCATCCCCGGCATTACATTTAAAAACCAATAATCAATAGACCAGATATCCGAATCGCAATAGCCATACCTTATGCGCTGATAGGCAAACTTTATATTACGTCTCCATCTTTTATACTTTTCCTTAGGCTTTTCAAAGCCACGCATCTTTTTCTCATAGCATGAATATCCGACCTTTTTATTCTTCTCTCTCATGTCCATTACCTCTATCTACACTACATTCAAAAAGAGGCATGTGAAACCGAACTTCCATGCCCCATGTACCATTGGTACAAGTTTTCTGTAGCAAGGTATCACTGTAATCAAATTCGACTTAGACATCGATCCTTAAACGAAACCTTGAACACTTCCTCAATATCAAATAACCGATAACCAAGAACAGCAACTATGAACAAGCCATTTTGCTTAACGACTGGAGTTAGCGCATCTATATACTTGCTACACGGAAATATAATTAGTACTCTACATCAAACTCAAAAGTCTGATTAAATTTATCAAGTGCAATCTGCATCGAAGCAATCTCCGAATCTATACGTTCGTACTCTTTGCCGACAAGCTTCAGGTCATAATTAATGTACTGATACTCAGGAGCCGCTTTCCTGGCACTAAGATATCCACATTTCTCTCTGGTCTTTTCCTGACGCTTACGCATCTTATCCAGAACCATTTTTCTCTTATTTAACTGAGCCATTCTGACAAGAATAGTGTCAATAGTCATCTCTGAATCTCCAACAGCTATCTTGTTTGTGGCATTCACCACATTAATGGCATGCTTGATCTTTACAATCTTCTCATCAATTTCTGCTATCTTGGCCGAAACCACTTCATAGTCATAATCAGGGATAACAGGCTCTTCATCGACAGCTGCCACATACACCTGCCCTTCCTCTTCCATATTCAGGTAATAATTCTTATCATCATTAAGCTTTTTCAAAACCTTGTTTGCGTACGCTGATGTCATCTTTGCCATTGCTTATTCCCTTCATAATCAGATATCGTTAATGTACTTTTGATTCTAATCTGCCATTAAGGCCTTGTCGCTAAACCTCTGGTTGAACATAATCTGTATCTTTCAAACAACTAATCCGTAAATGGTAAATCATGAGTACCACTCATGATTTACCATTTAAGAGGGGCTACTTTGAGGGGCTGGTTTGAGGGGCTCTTGTGAGAATAAACAAAACCAGGGTTAATCAGTTATTGAAACTGACTAATCCTGGTCCTTTTAATGTAGGGATCATTCCCTGCACTTCCTCCTTCTCTTATGATGTTTCTTGGACTAAATATCAAAGGAGGAGGATACATGAATAGTATCACAGATTTACTGGACCTTGAAGACAACGATGTGATCATCAAAAATATCGATATTCAGGGCCAGACAAAAGTCCTTACACTTGAAACACCACCAACAGCCCATTTCTGCCCTGTCTGCGGTTTCAGGATGTACTCATGTGGTGTAAAGGAAAGGACTATAAACCATCCAGTCTTGCAGGATAATTACTCTCTTGTCCTTATCCTCAAGCAGCGAAGATGGCGCTGCATCAACCCAGACTGTCATTACAGCACCAACGAATCCTTTAAGTTCGTCAACAAAAGCCGCAGAATGTCTAATGCTACTGAAATGCTAATAGTAAGCGCTTATAAGGATCTCATGGAGACATCTACTTCTATTGCCAAGCGTTTCAATGTCTCTGACACCTTTGCTCACGAAGTGTTCGACCGATATGTGAAGCTTGACAGACTATCACTTACAGATGCGATATCAGTTGATGAAGTCTTTCTGGATATGGATGATTACTGTAAGTACACTCTTGTCATTCAGGATTTCCATACAGGTGATCCTATCGACCTTCTTAGAAGTCATCGCACGAACGTCACAGAGCCCTATTTCACATCTATCCCCATTGAGGAACGCCTGGAAGTCAAGTACCTGATCTCAGATATGTATAACCAGTACATCGCTTATGTCGAGAAATATTTTCCAAATGCTGTACCTGTTGTAGACTCCTTCCATGTCATTCAATGGATTGTGAGACTGATTGATAACTATATCCGAGCACTTATAGCAAATTTTAAAACAAATCAAATCATAACAACCTTATACTTATGTTTCAACGAATTTAAAGATTTATTGTTATATCCAACACGTCCATCATTCTGTAATCGTCCAAGTACAATTCCAGGGTCGCGATCAATTTTCTCTGCAAATCTCTTTATCGATTCTGCATCATACCTCCCAGCTCTAATAAACTCTTTATACTCCACTGGATCGATTAGCATATTTTGAGCGTAAGTGTCTGCCATTTCCTCAGTCTTTCCCTTTTCCTCTTCAAAAGAAATACCATAATCTCCATTGTTAACATGCCCTATTTCGTGAAACAAAGAAAACCAAAATGTATCTGCATTCAGTCTTCTGTCGTTAACCATAATCATGATATTGTCTCCGACCTTTTTAGTTGCACCATTAGTATTAGATCCAGGCATGTTTGGAAGTATCACAAATACAACCCCTGCATCATGAAATGCTTTTCTTATATTTCTGTAAAAGCCTTCATGGTTAGTTGTCTGAGTAAGCGCATATTCTGTGGCTTTTTCAAATTTCTTTTTATCAAATTTAGGAGCATCCTCATTTAAAGCAATATTGGTTGCAATCTGTACCATCGCATTTGCTTTTACTATACTTGCTTCAGATACTTTTGCAGTACTTCTAAAGTTTACGGCCATGTCTTTCTTTTTTAATGCACACAATGTGGATACATTCAAAAACTTTCTTGTCTCTATAGCCTGCTCATCTTTATTTCTCGGACAATCCTTGAGTTCAAAATTGGTTCTAAAGTATTTGTAATCGAGATAATCAAAAACTTTTCTTTCTTCCTTTAGTTCCTGATCCGACGCAAACTCAGCGACCAATGAATCATAAGCTTTTTGTAAATTGAGCCAATAACCAATTGTTGTGCCAGTTAGCCTCGAAAGTTTCATAGCAATATCATTAGATAAGCTCTGCTCCCCTCTGAGCAAAACGCTTAGATTCTTAGGCGTTGTATCCAATCTTTTAGCGTAATCTTCCTGAGTCAATCCACTTTCCTCAACAAGTTCTTTTATATAATACCCGGGATGAAATGCCACTTTACCGTTATACTTCATATAATTACTCATAATGTTTACTCACTTCCTCTATCTCAACAATCTCAACAACACTTGCTATCTCATCAATGTTACACGGATCAAATGGTTCTTTATTATCATCAAGTGGTCTTAGTATTATCCTCCACGGATCCTTCCTACTCTTTACATCAATTGCAAAATAATCCTGATACTTACTCTTCCCTTTATCATGAAGGTTGTGAAAATGGAAATTTGTTTGAACTATAATATCTTTGAGTACTTCAGCAGCTTTTAAAGCATTTATTCTAGCTAATAGGCTTAATGCTAAAGATTCGTTTCCACCAAAAAGCTTTTTAGCATCTTTTTCATTATTGCATTGCTTCTCTAATTTAGAGTTGCTATATATTATTTCCACATGATAAACCTCCTTTCAAATTACCCGTTAGGTAATTTTATTATAGCACTAATTCATATAATGACCATAGTTTTTTCGGTCGAGTAGATAAGGGGATTTCTCCCCTTATCCCTCTACAGAACCGGACGTGCGTCTTTCTCGCATCCGGCTCCTTGCAAAGTAAATTATTCAACAACCATCATTCATAGATACTGACGTACGTTCTGGGCGTTGCAAGGGGGTAGTCTCTCAACATATCGTTGAACTGGCCCCAGTTATAACTTCGCCGCTGGCTTCTGCGGTTAAGCCACTTGAACAGAAGCTTTCGTACTATATATTTAAAATCAGATATAGCCTTTGAGTTGTCAGTGATCCCGTAGTAATGGAAATATCCAACTAGCATGCTGTTCACTCTCTTAATGATTTCCTGTAACGGCAAGGTTCTCATATCAGCCAACCATCGATTGACTTCTTTGCATTTCTTTGTGAACTTTTTCTTGCTAGTCTTCCTCTTCACCCTGAACTTCCCGTTCCGACTCTTGGAACAGTAGTGTGTAAAACCCAGAAAGTCGAAGGTTTCAGGTTTTCCCTGCCCTCTGTTTCGCCTGTCTCTTTCGGCAAATCTACCGAATTCAATCAGTCGACTCTTGCTTTCTTCCAGTTCCAGTCCAAAGTATTCCATTCTGTGTTTCAGCCTTTTGTAGAATTGTTCAGCTTCATCTTTGTACTGAAAGCATACAACAAAGTCATCCGCATAAACTACCGCCCCTGCATAGCCTCTCAACTGTGGCTTAACAACATCATTAAACCACCACAGAAATACGTAATGCATGTATATATTTGCTATGACAGGTGAACAGACCGACCCTTATGTAGAGCTAGTTGTTATGCCGAGTTAAACCTCATGAGTATGATATTTTCGCTAAAAAGTTATGTTTAGCTCGGCATAACCATTCACTAAAAAGAGTTCAGAAAGCTTAGTAGTTCCTGATCGGTCCTCCAGTCGGGAAGGTTAATGTCATCTGTTACTTTAGGTGCCAGAGCATTTATGGCTTCATTTTTTAGTCGATTATCGGCTCTGCTGTATATCATGGTCGTGGAAATATCTTCATGTCCGAGGAAATCGCGGATGTATACTATGTTTATGTTGGCTGCAAGCATGTGCATTGCCTTGCTGTGGCGGAATTGATGACAATGGACATGCGCGGGAAATGAGCAATCTTCGCCATGAATTTTAGAAACATATTTATCAATTATGTACTGTATGCCATCCCTGCTTATGGATTTTCCACTTCTATTGGTTATAAGCGGATGATCTGGCATGGCACCTTTCCTGAGGCGGATGATGTATTCATTTACAAGCTTTGCGGTTTTATCATCGATGACAACTGTTCGATATTTATCACCTTTTCCATGAAGCCGCAGTGTTGGAGTAGTTTCGGTATTTATGTCCCTGATCTTTATGTCACACAATTCCTGAACACGGCAGCCACTATCATAAAGAAGAGTAAGTGCTGTCCGATGACGAAGCCATGCCGCGTTCCATGTCGAATTCTTCGTCTCCGTACTCGGAGAGAATAAAGCGGCTGATTTTTGACCATTCACGTTTATAAAACTTAATGGTTGTCGGATTGTAATTGTTTTTCTCAAGTAACGAAAACAATCCATCTGTAATCACTGTCAGAGTCATATCGGTTCCTCCTTTCATCCCTTGGTGATTACAGAATAGCTGATAAACACTGGATTTATAAGTCTGATAATAAAAAAGTATTTGCTGCATACTAAAAGGATAGGGATATTGAATTAATAAAACGCCGCGCATTTATTATGCCGAGTAATATGAGACTCAAGTCATACGAACTTTATGCCGCGAGGGACTAACTCTACATAACACAAAACTCTACATAAGGAGGCTTATGGAGATATCCACATAACGAACCTTGTCCACTACCTTCTTCTGTTTCCTCATATTGAAAGTCCTTTATTATCCCTGATTTCAGCATCCGCCTAACCAGTCGTATAACGTTCGGGTCTTTAATCCTTGACTCTACAAATTTGACTGCCCATCTATGGTCGATATGGTCGAAGAACCCTTTAATATCGGCGTCAAGTATATAGTTTGTCTTCTGTTTCTCAATCATAGAATTTAGTTTTCTTAGTGCCATATGACAGCTACGGCCGTTCCTGAATCCCATCATCTCCTCATAGAAATGAGGTTCAAAGACTGCTTCCAATATGCGCCTAAGCGCTTCTTGTACCAGCTTATCTTCATAACAGTAGATACTTAAAGGTCTGGTCTTTCCATTTCCCTTTGGTATCTCAACTCTCTTTGCAGGTTGTGGCCTATATGATTTCTTCTTCAGACTCGCTATTAGCCTATCAAGGTTCTCATCAAGATTATTCCCGTATTCCTCTTTTGTTACTCCGTCGATTCCTACGGCTTTATCCTTTTCCATCTTATTGTGACATTCCATTAACATTTCCTTGTCAATGAGATGTCCAATGGAAGTAAAGACCATTTCAGGGTTTTCTTTTGATAATTGCGATATTCTCTCCAATTTCGTTAACATTATTGTTCCACCTCTGTGTATGGATAATGTTTCCTCAAAGATATAGCTTTGCATGGCAGGGCTTAGAGGTATAGCCCTTTCTCGCCTTCCCTCCAGAGGCATTACCCTCCTTCATCGGTACTATGCGGCCATCCGACTGCCTATGACTCATTTGCCCTCCTTCGTGAGTTGTCGGGCATACCACTTATACATTATGGGCTTCACACTTGCCCTGATATGGAAGTCACAGGCTCTCCCCAGTTGACATGACACCATTGTGCGACATGGCTGACTCTCAACCCCGTGGCGTCGCGGCAATCTTCGCCATTAGCAATTGCACGCGTGTTGCCTTCCGCATCGCTTAATTACGTCGGCACACCATCTTAATTTATTTCGGGGCTAACATGCCTTATGACCCTATCGCCTAACTTCCTACGCTTAACCTACGCTGTTACCAACGCATGTTCAAGGTCGCTATTGGTGGTTGGCTAGACCTTACCAAATGGGATTTCCACCCATTAAATGCCATGCCCTTTGCTGGGCGCACTAAGCGTCAAATAATCCGCCTACCTATAAAATAAACGCCGCTATGGAATATATTTTACCGTTTACAATTTGCCTTTCTGACTGAGAACAAAGCCTGCGGAGATCCGTGGGCTTTTAAAATGAGTCTTAAATTCAGACCCTCAAACTAGACCCTCAAAAAGTCCCCATACTAATATTGATTTACACTTAAAATTGACCCGGGGGGTCAATTTTACTTGACAATCAACACCAGGATATATTTTGCCCTTTTCTCCTGTGGAAGAGCGCTGTACTGGTATAAAAAGAGGACATACCTGAACACCCTCAGGTATGCCCCATAATATGAATATCATCCAAGTTCAACTGCTTAATATCCACCGATTCCATATGTTCGCAATTTACTCAGTATCTCATCGACTCCTCGCTGTCCCAGATTTCTAATTTTCAACAGCTGAACTGGGCTTTTATTAACCAGTTCGCCCAATGTTTTTATTCCAGCTCTTCTCAAACAATTATATGTTCTCGTTGAAAACTGCGCTTTTTCTATTGAAATAGCTCTCCTTGTTTTGGTCTTTTGATCAGATTTAAATATCGTCGTCTTAGGTTTACTTGCTTTCTTTACCGGCAGAGTTTGTCGTCTTATTGCCGCCTTTTCTTTTTCATCTACCGCAACAAAATCTACAGAATCAACATTTGTAATACTATCTATAATTTCATCCTTGCTGTCGATGAGAAGCGTATCCATGGCAGATAGAATCATGAAAACCTTTGCTGTAAAATACGCGTTAGGTTCATTATCGTTATATAAATACATTATATCTTCTGCCACTTGCGCTGTACTACAGTGAGAATAATGATCTATCGTCGATTCAATTATCTGTTTAAGCGTATGCTGCTTCTTATCCAAATCAAAGTAAGGTGCGAACGACTGAACTTTACTTTTTACTTTCCATGTGAAATTAGCATAATTTGCTGGGATTTCTGCCATACGCGAGAAATCAATTTCTTTTCCCAGGTCACTCAAAGTTCCTAACGTTTTATCCCTATTTTGTCTTATTAAAACAGTACCAAACGCTCTATCCTTGTCCAGTAAATCCGCCACATACACCATATCTCCCAGCGAAATTTTATTTAAGTTTTTTTCCTTCAAAAGTCTTGAACATATTTCTGAAACACGAAGAGCCTCCGTACCAACAAAGCCATTATATAATGCCGCAGCCCCGTCTTTTTGCCAATACTTGCCCGTAACAGCATACATTTCATTTAAAAATGTCGGCGAAACAGATCCTAAAAATGATTTAAAACCGCTAATCAAAGGACATTTCATAGGTACATAATCCCAATCCGATTTTATTTCAATTAATCCTTTTTCTTTTCTACCTACATCCTTTCTGCTGTTATTTATCTCAAACTTTACTTCATGAACATTTTCCATGTCGTACTGCTCATTATTAGTGACATCAAACGCAATAGAGCCAACACAAGCTTTTCTTCCTCGTATTACTTCGTATGCTGAAATAATCAGGTATTCTCGTTCTCCATCCGTTTGAGAAATACAAAAATAAACCCTTTCATTCTTCCCAATATTAAGCAGCTCCCTGTAATCCACAATCCTTACTTTTGCATAGTTTGTTTTTATATTTGAAAAAAGTTTTTGCCAATCAGGGAAAGATAATTGATCCGATACAGGAGGCACAATCACTGTGTAATTAGGATTTTTACCTGGAGGGACATTTTTACCCAGCTCTTTCACCATCGGCAAAATCATTTTGCCAAGAATTCCATCCCAGATTTCAACATTACCCGCTGGATTGACAATCCATTCAATCAGATTACTAACAGAAATCGCTTCATCTGATTCCTCTTCCTCATCACCATCTGTAATATCCTTGTTAAGCATTTCATCAATAGCTCTTCCAGTCGACCATAGCGGGGTATTAACAAATCCAGATTGTCTTGTCATAACCTCCATGGTATTTTTAGTTTCAATGATACCAGCACGATAAACATACATAATCAATGCAATAGCATGCACGTTCTCTTCTGTCTTCTGCACATTAAGTGTATTAGCATACTTAGCCAGGAACTCTTCAATACCGTCCCTATCCAAATTCAAAACTACCGTTCTTGGCTCATATGCGTTCACTGGGATATTCTTTTCTTCATTAAAAATATCTATATACTCTTGAATCTGATCTGAAAGCATCATTCATCACCTATCTCGCTGTAATATTCCGATAGCTTAACCTTTGCCGAAATAACTTCATTTCTTAATCTCATTTCTCCCGTTGGTGAAAGAACGCAGTTATTCTTCTCCTCAAAACGCTTCTTTATTTCTGCAACAAGTGCATCGTCGATGTTTTTACCTCCGCAATTCACTTCACCACTAACGCCCAGAACAGAATATAGACAGTCCTTATACTCATTACTTTCATGTAATGCATCATTTTTAACATCAAGGATCGCCACATCCGTAGTTCCACCACCAAAGTCAAATATAAGTACATTCCTAATATTGCTATCTGATAAGTCTTGGACATGAGAATAGTATTGGTATGCAGCAGTAGGTTCATCAATCAAAGTTACCGTCTCAATTCCTGCTGTACGCGCTGCATTAAACGTTTCTTGGCATGCATCAAAATCAAATGCTGCCGGCACAGTTATAACAGCACTTCTAAGATTCATATTTGGAAAAGTCAATTTAGCGATATCCCAAATCTTATGCAATAGCAGTGCAGATAAGTCACCCACTTTAAAACCATGACCATCAACTTCAACAACATATTTATTTCTATCTGCAACCTTAAATTCTCTACACAGCTTATCTTTGCTAGAAGCATCACCTAGGGCATTACATGCTTTAGTGTTAGCTATTTCAGGGTTGTCATATCTATCATTAAAATATATGACAGATGGAAAACAATACTTATCATATTGACTAGGAACATCCGGATTAGCCAACTTATCCAACTGATCTTCTGATCTATATGTATACGTTAGTTCTGACGTTGTTGTTCCTAAATCAATACCAATACACGGTTCTTGATTGAGCTTGTTCACTGATGATACAACTTCAATTCCCAATTCTGATCGTTTTCTCTCAATATCTTCCTTGGTCATCATCTGACTATCTAATTGAATAATTGCTTTCTTTTCAGGATGCGCAGGATCATAAGCATTGAGTTCTATCAATCTATTTTCAGTTACTGTGATTTCAACAACAACTTTTGATGCATCACCAGACAAGCTAAGGTTACGCTGTTTTAACTGCTTCTCAACACGGTCACTGTTTCCCACTAGCGTTACCAAATTCAAGGATACTGTCGTTTGCCCTTCACTAACATCAAATTCATATTTTTCCATTGCAGGAAGTGATTTGTTGTGGTTCAGCAGCAGTTTAACGCCTTTTTTTCCACCATCATCTACATATATTCCTAAAGAACTTCCCAAAGTTCTTACATCTCGCTTTGTCTTCGGGAAATTTTTAATTTCTTTCTGATACAAACATGCTCCATAAGCAATAGCAAGCATCAGGTCCTTGGGAATCTTTCTAGGTTCTACACCTAATTCCTCGTAAATACGTGAATAAACTCCTGGTAACTGTGATGAACCACCTGCCAGAATAACCAAATCAATATCTTCTTTTGATAGATCTGCCTTTTCTAACGCTTTCCTTATTGGTTGCATAGCTTTTTCAATAATAGGCGCACTTATCCTCTGAAGATCCTCAAGTGTAAGCTCTTCATTTAAGCTATATCTTCCGGAAATAAAAGGAATCTGTATTTTTTCAATACCATTAGCCATTACTGTACCTCTTTCTCCACAGGAATTTTGATATAAACATCGTTATTAATTTCCCATCCAAACCCTGTTACTTTAACCTTTTCTCCATTGGCAATTGACTCACTTATTGAATTATGGATAGAAGAATCATAATCTACCACATCCCCCAGGTTCCCAAGCTTTTTCAAACCTATTCCTGCTAATGCAGCATCAACTTGTGTTAATACGTTCTTAAACATTTCACGGTTCATCTCATCAAGGACACCGTTGTCCTCTGACAAAATCTCATAAAACATAGATAGGTAAAAAATCTGATTATTCAAATCTGATGCCAAACTTTTGAGTAGTTTTTCTGTAGCATCACTATCTTTAGATCCAACAGACTCTTTAAGTCTTTCAATTTCATTGTTTTTCAAAGACATATCTACACTTAAGGCATCCAACTCCTCTATGCGTTCTGTCAATTCTGACTTTGTAAGTAACAAATCTCTTTCTAATGCCTCGATAACCTTTTCTTTTTCCTGTATCTTCTCCATGTCACTTTTCTTTATATCTTCATTTATTTCTTGTTGGGCCTTCAGATTACTTAACGCAGTCGTTAGCTGTTCGCTCGCGCGATTGAATTTTACTTCAAGTCCTTCAAACTCTTTTTGTTCCGCCATAAGCTTAGAAATACTATCGCTCTTTTCCTGTATAATCTGTTTCTGCGCCTCAGCTCGTTTCCAATAATCTTTCTCCTTTTCTTCACTTTCCTTTTTGTACTTTTCTTCTTGCTTCTTTATTTCTTCCTCAAGTTCTCCAACTCTTAATGCCTCCTTTGACTGATTTACCAAATCAAAGAGTAAGTTTCCCTCCAACAATTCAACCATCAATAAAGCCTTAAGCTTTTTATCTTCCTTCATCATGATTGAAAGATTTCGCTGTAAGACCAATCTTTCAGGCTCATATTTATCAGCAAAAGCTTCAGATACATAATTTTTCTTATTGTATGCCAATATTTCTACAACCCATTTAGATAACCGTTCCTTATCATCATGGTTCTCAAAAGCCTTCAAAGTATCAACAATCGCCTCATTAGGCAATGGAGGATATGCTTTTAAACCTCCTTTTTCTTTTTCGCTTCCTTTACTCCATCCATAAATGGAAGAAATTGGATTGAATGTAAAATAACAATTGTCATCCATCGGAACTACTTGCTCTATTCTTCCTATCGCCTCGTATAAAGAATCAACTGATTCAACACGAAACTTCTTTATGAGATTATAAGAGCAATCTTCCAACAAAGCTTTCTTTATATGCCTTCTGTTTTCTTTATCTTCTTCATACATCTTTACAAACATAAGAAGATACTCTGAAATCTGATCTGGAGTTTCTGTAGCTAACAATTTGCATACCTGTCCAAGTTCTCCTCTAGCTTCATCCAGGCATTTTTTGTAATGCCCCTTTTCTTCAGGTAAAGGCTCTACATCACTTCCATTTTCATCCTGCTTAGCTTTAGGCCCAACGCTATACTCTATGTACTTCTTAATAACTGACTCTATATCAACTTCCTTTTCTTGGCCTGTACTTGTCTGTATTTTAAAGATTTTCATAAGAACTCTCCTCCTTAATGAGATCATACAAATTGAACGGTTCAACTTCCTCTTTTCTATTTAGGCGTTTTATTATAACATCGCCGTCAAACGCCTCTAATACACTATTTGAAAATGTAGTCATGGCTTCCGGCCTGCCTTGATGAACAAATGAAATCAGCTTTGGACTTGTATAGCTTATTATTTCTTTTAACCCACATTCATCAGAATGCGTAGGTAATGAATAATGCACCATATCAACACTACCTCCGCCAAATGAATCAAGCTCATGTTCAGTTCTCCCATCAATAGAACTAACATAGAGAATCTCAAAATTCACATTTGTGTCCTTCCAGTACTTTGCAATCTTATAGGAAGCACTTCCTCTTGTCATTGCTGCCGAGCTGGCAATAACCACAGAACGCTTTCCAGGATACTCGACACCGTCAAACTCATTAAACTGCCCAATAACTTCCTCATATTTTTCATTCATAAATGGAATTATCTGGGTAGTTGTTGGAATAGCCATTCCTGCCAGATATAATTCAACATCGGCAGCAATCATACCTTCCAACTTCATGTTTCCAATAATACATGCCAATTCCTGACTTCTTCCCACAGCCATAGCAGGAAGTATAACAGGTTTTCCACGCTTTAATGCACTTAGTATTTGTTTCTGTAAATCATCTATTAACTTGCTCTTATCTTCTATACTTTTTCCTACATATGTAGACTCAGCAAGTAAATAATCTACATTTTGCGGAAGACCTGCATAATGAAGTCCTTCTGTTAATTCCTGAGCTTTTGTTGCAAAATCCCCTGTATATAACAGTTTTTTCCCATCAATGCTCAGTTCAATCATCGCTGCGCCTTGGATATGCCCCGCCTGGTGTAGCTTTACACTTACACCATCGGCTAACTCAACGCCCTCATCAAAATCAATAATGTTAATTGCCTCAAGCGTTTCCATCATAGTATTCTTTTCTATCTCTACGATATCAATCTCAAAATCATTATTAATCCCATTATTAACCTTAGCCATATCAGAGAGGATGTATTTAACAAATACCATTGTTGGTGCCGTCATATATATTTTCGCATTTGGCCATATAGCATGTGCTTTTACCAACGCTCCGCTGTGATCAATATGAGCATGTGAAATAATAATGTAATCTATCTGCTTGGTATAATCATCAAGAGCTGGATATGCTTCCTCTCCCTTCTTATATGGATTAATACCGCAATCGAGCATAATATTAACCCCACGATACGATACAACAAAGCAACTAGCACCAACATTGCTTTCGCCACCAAGCGGCGTAACCACTATTTCATCACTAAGTGGATATTCATCTATGAATTGTTGAGTTAACTTATGCTTGGAAGAATTATTTACCTTTTTTACAGCTTCTTTATAGATCCTTCCATCATTTACAGATACTCGTCGATACACCCAGCCATAATCATTATCTAATGCAAGTTGCTTCAATAAGCCTGATTCCGGATGCACCTTAGCGGCACTTTTTAAAATCTTTTCTTTTGCTTGCTCATCGTTTAGCCCCCTGCAATATGCTATAGGAGTCAATGGAGATAGCCCTTTAAGCATTTCATATGTTGGCTGTTTTATTTCAATGCCTTTATTTATTGCACTATTCAATTCAAGTAGTGAAGAAATTACCGGATATTTATTAAAAACTGAGATCTCATCAATTTCAACATCTATAGAGCCATCGCCACTCTTCTCAATGTTGTAAAAATGTTCTAATACTTTGTTTAATGTCCCCAACAATCCCACAGGAGTATATGTTTCTCGCTGAAAGCCTACTGTAAGCGGATCACCTGCAAGATATCCTAGTGCTAATAAGCAGCCCGCCTTATCATTTTTTATAAGATTGCCTTGTTCTATTTCAGCTTTAGCATCGCCAAAATCCCCAAGCATCATGTAATGAACAGCCTTCAACACAGGCAATTCGCTATCTGGAATCATATCATTTTGCTCTGAAGCCAAATAATGATACCAATACAGTTGTCTGGTGTCCTCATCCCAGTCATAATTCATCATTTTTATCCTGATCATGACATCAGATGTATCCCGTCCTTCATTTATTAGCATCTTTAGAAAGCTTAGATATTCTTTTTGTGAAAACATCTCTTCAGAGATCTGTTCATAAAACAAATCAGAAACGTATTTCCCAGAAAGAATCTTATCTATAGAAACTACATTAATATCTAATAACTGCTTTAATGTATATTCTTCACCACTTACTGAAATAGTCACACAGGAAAAGATATTGTTCTTGAGATAATTTTGAATATTGTATTCAAATTTTCCAGCTTGTGTCCAAAAGGTGTATTCTCTATTGAAATCATCTTTGATCCTGACCTCAACAGGTTTTTCATTAAAGCAATATAATGCCAACGAATATATACATTTCGCTGACTCTTCCTGATCATAAACACGCCTATCGTTCAAATATATGAATGAATACTTTCCGCCATGATTAACAATAACGTGTTTAGCTATAGCTGACTCGTTATCAAATCCACTACTGCAAAACGGGCACCTATACTTGTAAATATGCTTAGGTGCATATGCCTCCCTAACGCATGGATAAAAAGCCGGCGCTGTCTTGTAATACATTCGCTCTTCATACAGTTTTATATTATCTTCATGATATTTGGCAAACCCCATATTTTATCTTCTCAACTATTGATGTATTGTATATTTGCACTTTAAAACCTATCGTCATATGCCCATAATACGGCATCGTATTAATTCTACCATCGAGATATTAACCTTTTGTGAATGTTATATAATCTTTAAATTAAGGATTACACTCAAGGTTTATGCATAAAAATACGCATGAACTAAATATGCAAGTCCATGCGTATTATTTCTATCTTATCGCTTATTCAATCTGTACCCCACTATGGAACCAATGATTCCCCCCATAACATGAGACAGATTAGAAATATTATCCTGAAGAAAAACTCCTTCATACACCTGTTTCGTTATAATACTCTACGTTATTATCAACCATTCCTTCAGCAAGTTTTGGAAGAAGCGCCAGATCTGCAGGAAGCCAATCAACACTATTAAGGTCACTATATTCAAGCCACTTTGCGGCCTCATGTTCAAGAAGCTGCAGTTTTCCCTCCTCAACTGTAGCCCAGTAGCAGTTCATATGAAGATGAAACTTCTCGTAATCATAATCTATAACATCGATAAGGTCATGTACTTCAATCTCGGCTCCTAGCTCCTCTCTGATTTCCCTAACCAAAGCCTGCTGTGGTGTTTCACCTTCTTCAATCTTTCCCCCAGGAAATTCCCAGCCATCTTTGAATTCCCCATATCCTCGCTGAGTTGCGAAAATCTTTGTTTTTTTCTTGTAATCGTCACAAATTATTGCTGCAACAACGTTAACTGTTTTCATACTCATCCTACTTCCAACTTACTTGTTTTCTTTATGTATTTAGCAGGTATTGGGTTGTCCAAATGCCAAGTTATACTCATAGGCCTGCTGCCGTAATGACTCACATACTTAGCAGTTCCCAGGTACGTATATGGCGCCGCTCCTGCCATATCTTTTTTGAACTCTCTTACAAATAGTAGCACCTTACTACCCTCATGTACATGGTTTATGTACCTTTGACCCGTAGGTGATGTATCAGATGTTGTGCTCTGGCTCTGCCAATGGAAGAATTCTTCATTGATGGAATAGTCCTCATACATCGTAGTTGGAGAATAATCCTTATCTGACTTGTTAAGTGTTACAAAGAACACATCAACCTTCTTATCTTCTAACCACTTTGTTCCTTCACGTACTGTGTTTGGTTTCATAAAGTCCATAGCTACAAGGATCTGATCTCTTGTATATGTGCAATGCAAGTCAAGCGGACAGTCAAATCCAAGATCAACAGTTCCGCCCACAACATCTATCTTTTCAAGGTTATAAGTCAAAAGTTCCAAAAGCTCTCCAAACATATACTTGCTGTTATATAGCTGAGCCAAGTTCTGCTTAACCTCCGGTGCATTCCAGTCTTCAACTGTACTCTGCCAAATGGTAACATAAAACATCTGCAGCATACGCTGGTATACTATAGGAAGCGTACTAATCTCAATATCCTTAAGTCTCGGTAAGATATCAAGCAGGAACTTGATCCATCTATAGGAATCTACAGCAATAAACTTTGAAAACGACTTTGTAAGCTTCTCTTCTATTTCTTCGCTAAAGTTCTCAACTACCCCTGCTTCTGCACATAGTCTTGCAAATGAATACTTTGTATAAATGCTATAAACATTAAGGTGGTAGTATCGCAGAAAGTTCTTAAGCGTAAGGTCTAATCCACTATCCTCTTTGAAAGTCTCTATTCTGGATATCAGACCAGCTTTGCTGTCAAAAGACTGACGTATGTTATTTAAAATGACCTGCGCAGCCTTCTTCTCAAGCTGAACATAACAGCCCTTTGGAAGTGCCGTAAATCCATGTTTTAGCTCATACTGCACACTATGATTAGTATTAGATAATAGCGCAGCAAACTTCTCTTCGAAATTGTACTTCTTGTTTGCCTGGCCTATGAAGTCCAAAACTGTAAGGCATTCCTTTCCCTCAGACAGACGAAGGCCTCTACCAAGCTGCTGCAAAAAGATGGTTAAAGACTCAGTCGGCCTTAAGAAAAGAACCGTCTCAACTTCCGGGATATCTATTCCTTCGTTATAAAGGTCCACAACAAAGATAAACTTTATCTCACCAGATAAGAGCTTTGCTTTAGCGCTTGCTCTATCTGCATCAGACGAGGTTGATGTAAGAGCTATTGAAGGAATACCCTTCTCATTGAAATAATCGCTCATAAATTTAGCATGCTCAATTGAAACACAGAATCCCAAGCCATGAACATTTCCCATATCTGTAACATACTTATACAGAGAATTGATGATATGATTGGCTCTCTTCTCAGCAATAGCCCGATTCATAGAATACAAGTTGCTTAGCTCTGTCTTATCGTAGCCACCTCGAACCCATCTTACCTCTGACAGGTCTGTATCATCAGAAACGCCAAAATACTGGAATGGGCATAGTAACTTTCTCTCTATTGCTTCAGGTAGTCTTATTTCAGCAGCAATCCGCCCATCAAAATAGTCCAGAACGTTCTTGCCATCCATACGCTCTGGTGTAGCAGTAAGTCCCAAAAGAATCTTTGGATTAAAAGAGCTTAAAAGCCCCTGATATGTTGGAGCTGCTGCATGATGGAATTCATCAACAACAATGAAATCGTAATAATCTGCTGCCAATAGCTCATATAATTTCTGCGAAGCCACCGTCTGTATAGACACAAAAAGATGATCCAAGTTTGATGGTTTTTCTCCGCCAACATAAAGCTCTCCAAAATTCGGATCTTTTAGAACAGCTCTGAATACTTCCCTACTCTGCCTTAAGATTTCTTCCCTATGCACAACAAAAAGAAGCTTGTTCTGCTTATCAGGATTTCTCTTGCAATATCTTCTGTAGTCAAAAGCTGCAATCAACGTCTTTCCAGTTCCCGTCGCTGCAACTACAAGATTCTTGTTTCTGCCCCTGATAATTCTCTCAGCATCAAGCCTGTCTAATATCTCCTGCTGGTATGGATACGGATTTACATCAACAATAAAGCCAAAGCTACCCGTCTGCTCTCCATATTGCTCAGCTTTAAGAGCCTTTTTCAATTTTTCATAGCTGTCCTGAGTATATTTCTCGAAATTTGTTGAATGCCAATAGCTGTCAAAAGTCGCAGCTATCTTCTGAATCGTTGGAGCCATATCCTTGGTAGTAACCTTAATATTCCACTCAAGGCCGCTGGACATAGCTACATTGGACATATTTGATGAGCCAACATAAGCAGTGGTAAAACCTGTCTTACGATAAAAGATATATGCTTTGGCATGAAGCCTTGTACGCTTTGTATCATACGAAATACGGACTTCAGTATTCGAGAGTTTGCTCAGCTCCTCAATAGCCTTCACATCCGTAGCTCCCATATATGAAGTAGTGATAATTCTAAGCTGTCCGCCTCTACCCACAAAAACCTTCAGTTCATCAAATAAAAGGCGCAATCCGCTCCATTTGATAAAGGAAACAAGCATATCTATTCTATCTGCTGTTTCCATTTCTTTCTTAAGCTCAGAGTACATCTGTGGTTCATGAATAGCACCGGTAAATAAACTACTCTGTGCCACCGATGTTTCAGGGCGCACAATGTCCTTGGCCTTCTTCTGGCCAATCTTATACATGGGATCTGTTTCAGATAACAATCCCAGAAGCTGCTCTGCACTATCTGCCACAGCCATCTCTTTTAGGTCATCCATGTTGGCATCATTTGAGATTAATCCCACAACCTTATTAACAAGATCAACCTTCGCAGTAAGATCTCCGTCTTCTGATATGCGATCTAAGGCCTTGTGTACAATCTCAGAAACATAGCGCGCCAAAACTTCTGAAGCTTCCGCACCATCAATCTTTTCAACCAGCTTCAGATCTTCTGATGAGCCTTGAAGCTCTGATTGAATCTGTTTATTTATTACCTGTTCATATAATCCGGGTTCTAACATATTAATCCCTCTCACACTCCAAAACATTACAATTACTTACACTGTAATCTCCCTGGGAGTCCATATTTCGTTATACCCATTTCTTTGGGCCCAGTTGTAAATCATTTTTATTCTCCTTGCTGAGTCTGCATCATTCCTATGATCACGCTCTATCATGATCTCATTTCGATCAGATATCTTATTTAGGAAGTCCACCTGAGCCAACTTATCACGCTTTTTATTGTTACACTCTGGACACGCAAGAACAAAGTTCCATATCTGGTCGTCTTTAATAAATGACCATGGTATAAAATGATCCACCTCCACACTTCTTTTAGTGACGGGCTTTCCACAGTAGAAACATTTATTCTCAAATTCTTCAATCCTTATATGCCATTACAGTTATCTCTGATATTTAATTCCTTGCATATTTCCACCAATGCCTCTCTAAACGACTCCTTAGTAACTTTCAGTTCACCCGCTCTGCTCCTGGCATCGATGGCAATAGGCATACCCTCCGTGTTTTTGCACTTTTCAACAAGACTGCTCCAATCTCCAAGGTTCTGAACCTTGTGGGGACAGGCTCCAAGAATAAGTGCCGAGTAACTACTAAGCTTGCTGCTTCTTCCGGCGAAGCTGACCATTTTTTCATAATCAACCTCATATTCAAAGTCATCTTTTCTGAAGCCATAAAGCTTTGCTATACCATTCATGGTCTTTACATCAATAGCTGTAGCACCAAGAACCAGGATTTTTCCCCGTCTGCCAAGGAGATCGTGACCATCCGTATTTTTTTTCGGTTTATCTTCCTCCTGATAATGCTGGGCATTATAGCTTCTTATATCCACCAACGCCTGCTCCAGGACCTTGTTACGATCTTCCAGCTCTCTTAGTTTTACCTTATCCTCATCTGACTTTTTCAGTTCCTCAAGAAGTTCGTTTATGTATTCCTGCATGTCATCAATAGTATCCAAGAGAAGACCAACCGTAATCTCTTTTTCCCTAAAAGACATATCAAGTCCAGGAGCCACCTTTTCATCCGCAGGAGTTTCCACAACTATCTCTTCCGTTTCAACTATTGGCTCTTCAAACTGTATATTAAGTCCACTAATAAGGCTCTCTATTTCAGAATTACGGGAATCATCATTACATATCATGACCAAATATTCCTGCTCATCCTCTATATGTCTATGATTCCTATCCGCTATCTTATTCTGATACTTGCTTTTTAATGTATTCAAATTGCGAGATATGTCTTTGGCATTCTTGGGAAAATAACTTTTTATTGCTCTTGCCAAAACATCCATAGTCCCAAAGTAGTGCCCAGAATATCCGCCACCGCTATCATTTAGCAAGGAAATCATTATAGAATTTCCGTATTTATCTACAAACCCGCTATCTAACCACAAATAAATAGTATCTTTGTCAGGCTGCATTTTTCCTGAACATTTCTTATCTATGTAATACTTTGTTGCTTTTTCTCTAGTTATAAACTTCCTTATGGTTTCAGCGTCAGATATAGTCTTCCCACTAATCTCACGGATTCCATCTATAACACTATCCATATCATCTATAAC
This sequence comes from Butyrivibrio sp. YAB3001, assembly GCF_900112195.1. GTDB lineage: Bacteria > Bacillota > Clostridia > Lachnospirales > Lachnospiraceae > Butyrivibrio. The sequence continues at coordinate 100,808 of NZ_FOKR01000013.1, read as the reverse complement.
GATGCCATTTTCAATTACAAACTCTCTCATGACCTCCCTCACTTTCATCCTTGAATAGGAGTTCTCATCTATTAGGAAAATTGTATCATTCAGTCATTAATGTTTTATAAACACGTAATAAAATCTTCGTATCTCACACCTTTGTTTGATACGATGGTAACTCATCAAGGCTTTTGAAAGGTCGCTTCGCAGGCGACGACTTTTTATCCCAGTTCCCCATCCCTATGGCAAATGTCATAGTACTCACACGTCACGCAAAAATGCTTACAGAACTTGCTATGTCCCAAAGCCACGCCAATAGCTCCATCATAGTTCTGTACATTATTCATCCTCAGGCCTTCAGTAATGCCCGGAGTTCTTCCTCATCCATTTTAGGTAAAACTACTCTGATATGTTGTATGATACGCTCCAGGGAATCATCAGGATCTCTTTTGTATGCAGATCTGCACAGCTTATCTCCCCAGTACGTCTCAGCAATATCATACCGACAATTGCCCCATCCGTATTCATCACCGTTCTTACGCTTACTGTATTCGAAATTCACTGGCACAACATAGGTCTGCATCTGAAGACGGGTAATAACTGTCTCAAAACCTTTATTACCGTCCTTTTTATAGTTAAGGCTGTCCTTGATGTCCCTTGTCAGCATTGCCCCTGCAACGGTGATGTAATCCACAACACCTTTGTCCTTGTATGGAGCAAGGCCATCATCAAATCTGGCGTCAAAATCATATCCATCACGACGATAGTTGCAAAAGTCCGGCCACAGCTCCTTGCTGATAAACCCAGCTTTTTTCTCAAAGAACTTCCCATACACAAGCTCTTTATTCTGCAGAACCTCGCCCTTCCAGTCCCAGGCGTCCCATTTGACTCTGCCACTCCAACGCCCCTGATACCAGGCCTCATATGAAGCATTCTCCTCCAGAGAGAATCCTTCTATCTTCCCGGAAAAGAATGGCAGAAAGCCAATCTCATTAACCAGGTCAACAAGGTCTCTTCTGGTCCTGATTTCTGTAATGATCACTCAGATCACCTCACTCCTCATTCGCGGTTTTCACTTCACCTTTGAAAACAGCCACTCCTTAACTTCATTATCCTGACCGCCAGGAACCCAACTGCAGTGAGGATTTATGCCATATCTTTCCTTCAACTCGCCAGCTTTATACTCTGTATAACGCAGGTCCGGATGAATTTTCCTTAGCTCTTCGTATATATCCCTTGAGCCCAAATGAGCACTATATCCGTCCGTCTTATAAGATGCCTTTACTACCATGTCATCCGCAGCATGAAGCATCCATATCGAAGTCTTAGTAAGCTCCTTCAGATTTTCCCATCCTGTGGCGCCGCATATAGGAACTGCTGCAGCAAAAATATTCGGATGATATTTTAGGATTTCAAAGCAGCCTACGCCACCAGCACTGTAACCATAGATATAAATCCTTTGGTCATCTATATTGGTATACTTTTTTCTTAGAGATTTTATGAGTGCACAGACTCTGTTCTGCATAATAAGATTTGACCATCGCGTCCCCACATTACACTGCGGAGCTAAGACGTAACAAGGATGCTGTCTCTGCCATTCATCCCTCACAAAAACAGTCCCAATATCATGCATGGTCAGCTGCAGCTCATTATCATCTCCATAAGCATCTGCTCCGTGCAGATACAGAACAATAGGAACCTTATCACTACTGTCCGGAACATAAAGCCTGTAAGGCAGCGTCCCAGAGTAATCAAAAGTCTCATATATGAATTTGTCACATAGATCTTTGTTTTCCTGCGATGGCTCATCCCAGTCAGGTGGTAATTTCATGCCTATTACTCCTCATCAAAAAACATCTTAAGCTTCTTTATAGATAACATACATCAGGTTGGTGCACCTGGCTTTGGAGTTCTTCTTGAAATCTTCAAAGCATTTCATTTTAGGTGGTGATTTCTTTTTGCTCATCTCAGTATTATTATCCTATCCTCTGCAGAATCCCGGCAACATCTACTCCAGGATGTGTAAAATACATCCGGCAGATCTGTTCCGCCAGCTCTTATGATATTTTCAATTTCGCAGCTATCTCTTCGTGAGAAACTCCCTTGTCGGCAAGCTTCATTGTCTTCGATATGATTGTATCTATATTCTTCGGAAGAGAGCTAGTACTGCCCTCGACCTTTATGATTTTCTTCTCAAAAGAAAAATCATCTTTACCCCGGATCTCAAGAATTCCATAGCTCACTTCCTGATCCGGTTTTCTTTTTCCACAGCAACCGGGGTTGAACCAGATCTGCCCATACTTCTTTGTGGTCAGGGAGTACTTGTGAGTGTGTCCATAAATAATTATGGGAAGGTCATCAATGAAATCATCAATCTTTCCTTTGTTATGAATCACGTAGATCTTATTGCCTTCAAATTCGAGAAGCGCCTTCTCCGGAAGGTACACTGCCCAATCTTTGTCAGCATTTCCTCTGACAGCAGTGACCGGTGCGATCTTTTCCAGCTCATCGAGCACTTCCTTCTTGTCGATATCCCCGGCATGAATTATATGATCAACTCCCTGTAGGCCTTCTATCACTTCTCTCCTGAGAAGCCCGTGAGTATCAGATACAATTCCTATTCTCATTGTTAATCTCCGTTTTGTTCTGGACCTATTAGCCATTCTATTATATCAAAAATTCCGGCCCAGGTTCCGACGCGCCGACCCGTGGCTGAGCCGTGTCCTAACGGTAGTAAGTAAAGTGGCAAGTGGTGTATTCCTGCGCATAAATGCTCCGTCGTACTCACTTGTTGGGGCGTATCCCCAATCCCCTCGCATCAGATTTTCAATCTGACTAAGCTCTCTTCGCGAGCTAAAGGCACAAAAAAAGAAGGGACATCACCATCATCTTTCTGATAGTAATGTCCCTAAAATAATTATCGCGTCTGCTCGCGTGTCCTATCACATCATGTCCCTGGGATCTTTTTCTTCCTCAATGAGGAAGTTCATTGCTTCTATAAACATGAACTCATCTTCATCAGTTATTCTCTTATTTTCATTAAAATCCTGAACTATTTTTCTTGCTTCTTTTACTGTCATAATGGCCTCCGAATACGATATAACAATTATATCATTTACCGTTTTCTATATTGTACAAGGTTGGTTTTGATAATAGGTCGCCTGAGAGGAGACCTGAGTATTACATGTCATCCATCTCATCTTCAAAATCCAACCAAGCTTCAAGCCTATCGTCTTCTCTTTCCTTGCGAAGCTGATCCTGACGGCGTTCAAATTCTTTGCGTTCTTTCCTGCTCATACTACCTACAAGATCCTTGTACTGCTTATCTGTAAGCCTTACATCTTTGTCTTTCTTATTATTTCCAAAAAACATAATTCAAATCTCCTTCCTTAAGAGGGCACAGGGGCAGGAAATGATATATAATCATCCCCTCCCCCAACATATATTTATCATTCGATTTCTCAACCAAGCTCCCCATCTCTTCTACAGACTTCATAAAACTCGCAGGTCACGCAGAAGTGTTTACAGAATCTGTTATTCCTATTGATGCATTTCTTTATCCAGTAAATGAGTCTGCTCATACTCCCACATCCTCCGCATTATCGCCTTCGTCTTATAATCCAGTAGCATGGACAACTGCATACATACCATACTCCCTTGGTAAAAGAGATAAAAAAGATCTTCAGCACCAGGAACACTCCGTACAATCCAAGTAAAACCGGTGCAAGTGCTATAACTATTGCTCCTATAAAAATCAGATCAAGAATCAAGTCAATCATGCTATCACATCCTTTCCAAACAACTACGCTGACTAATTCATCCCCATATATCTTTTTTCTATAATCACAGTATATAATATTTTAAAGTCCCATAAAAATGACAACTATATGATGTGGCATCCGAGGCATCTTGCACCATAAAAAGTACAATATATTGTGTTATAAAACAAAAAAGACTCCGTCACAATCGCAACGAAGTCTTAGAAATCTATATTAAGCTTATCTCAAAAAGAAAAATAAATGTCGTTATCACGCAGATTCTGTTATGTATTCTGTATCTAAAATTGATTAAAATAATATCATCAAAGGAAAACCATTTCAATTGGTTAAGTCCTTGATGCTACCATCCGATATACATGGTAGCAAGAGAAAGGAGGAAGATACACGATGAACAATCTTCCAAAAAGGTAAAGGTACCTTCACTGCGGCAGGCTCCCGGTGGAGGTACTTTTTTATGCCCGTATCAATTTCTCTATAAGTTTCCCATTAGCAACAGGAGTATCTTTCAGGGTCTTTGGTATTGTCAGCTCAATCACGACATTCATCCGCTTCCCAAATCTGCGGTTCTTTTCAACTTTGGTAACTGAAGCATGTGCCTGCACTTTCGGATCTTCCAGAAGCGGAAGCACCACATAGTAAAGTTCATCCTCATCAAAGGATACTGTCCCAAGCACCTTGCCTGTTACTATTTCTTCTACCACAGCCCTATCTTCTCTGAGAAAAATATTCAAAGGCTCCCCTATAGTTGGTGCCGTCACTTTCGGATCTGAAGGGTTCTCTTTTACAAATCCATTGAAAGTAAAAACTTCTACGTCGCCATCCTCACGGACCTTCTTGCCAATCTTTCTTGCTGCATCTGCCGGAAGGACATATTCCTGCATCATGAGATGAAAGATGTCTTTTACCTTATCAGGCGTGAGTATTGCACTATAGTCTGTAATGATATCCTTGCAGGCTTCCAGAACGCTTTTGGAAAAGAGCCTGAACTCCTCCATATCAGGATCCCAGACAAATCTTCCTCTGGCCATCTTGGAAAGTGGCAGTTTCTCATCATACATCTTGAACTGGAAATAGATGTTTCTATCGGAAAATGCATCCTTATTCTCAAAGGCATCCCAGGTAAACTCGTAGGTATCGAAGTAGGGCTCTCCCTCAGATTCCTTGATCTTTTTATAAGCTTCAATGACCTGTCTTATCTTTTCGTCGTCCTCAGGATTTCTTTTCCTGGTTGGATCCGAGTCTGGATGGTACAAAATGAGAAGCTTTTTGTATTTTGCTTTTATTTCCCGATCGTCATCCAGCTTGGATGCGCCAAGGATCTTGTATGCTTCCTTAAGTGTCATGAACTGAACCCACTAATTCTTTTGCCAACCTCTTCATCTGCAGTTAGATCATAAACCATCCTGTAACAGTCAAGTGCCTGATCTTTGTCGCCGGCATTCTCCGCCTCTTCTGCAGCCTTGTACAAAAGAGCAAGCGTCACAGAATTGGCTGCTGTAGGAATTTCGTTATCCTTAAGAAGCTTCTGGATCTGATTCAGATCTTTTTCTGCAATCTTCTTACCAATTGCCTTCTCCAGGAATTCCAGTTCTGCATCAGCCTGCTGAGAATCCTCAAAATATTTGCTGTAGAGATAACATGCTGCTGAGACTTCCGGCTTATACTTCTCAAGATAGTACCATCCAAGGTTTCTGTAATATGCTGCAAGTTCTGCTCTGGTGCAACAGTAGTTAAATGACTCAGTAGTGTATGAATACTCTCCTTCTGCATCTCCAAGCTGTTTGCAACACAAAATGATTCCAAGTATCACTTCCATATCCACCGGATTCTCAAGGTGTGCAGCAAGCCACTCTTGTTGAGCACCTGAATAATTGCCGGAAAGCAAAAGGCCTTTTGCCTTCTCCTTGTGTGGTGTCAAAGTATCCTCATCGGATATTTCATATTCATCATCGCCCAGGCAATAGTATTCATATAAAAAGACTTCTGAAATATGCCTAAGGCAAACCTTTAGTTTACTCATCTTTTTCTTTCAACCTCTTCTTAAGAAACTCGTAGCGGAGTCTCTTTTCCTCTTTTCCAAAATGCACCTCACGGAACTGTTCGGGATTATCAGTGTAGTCCAGCTTTTCATCTCCGAACTGCTCGCTTGTCAGATCAAATGCACAGTCCCCGATTACGTTATAGCAATGGTAGTTGCCGCCAGCTCTTTCTATTCCATATACCCTGCCGCCGAAGATATCCTGTGCAAGGAAAGCTGTTATGGAACACTGCCCCAGAGTCTTATTGTCCTCGGTCCAATCTGCTCTCATTCTTGGAGCACATGTATCAGCACACCATATTTCTGATAAGGCGTCGTACAGATCTCGAGGATTGTTTATGCCCTTGTATTCATCTGTTATAGGAGAAACATCTGCGTTCTCCCAGCCCCAAAACTTATAATCTTTCTTTTCCATTGCCTTTCTCCTTCTCAGTTACTTATTCTCTGTAAAATCCCGGCAACATCTACCCCAGGATGTGTAAAATACATCCTGCAGATCTGTTCCGAAAGGTCTTCTGATATTTTTAGCTTTGCAGCTATCTCTTCGTGAGAAGCTCCCTTATCAGCAAGCTTCATTGCCTTGGAAATAATTGAATCTATGTTCTTTGGAAGAGAGCTGATGCTGCCCTCGGTCTTTACAATTTTCTTTTCAAAAGAAAACTCTCCCTTACCTCTGATCTCAAGAATCGCAAAGGACACTTCCTGATCTGGTTTTCTTTTTCCGCAACATCCAGGATTGAACCAAACCTGTCCGTTCTTCTCTACCAGGGAGTACTTATGGCTGTGACCATAAATAATTATGGGAAGATCCATAATGAAATCATCAATCTTTCCTTTGTTATGAATCACGTAGATCTTATTGCCTTCAAATTCAAGGAGTGCTTTCTCCGGAAGGTACACTGCCCAATCTTTGTCTGCGTTTCCTCTGACAGCAGTGACCGGTGCGATCTTTTCCAGCTCATCGAGCACTTCCTTCTTGTCGATATCCCCGGCATGAATTATGTGATCAACTCCCTGTAGGCCTTCTATCACTTCTTTCCTAAGAAGCCCATGAGTATCAGATACAATACCTATTCTCATCTTCTATCTCCATCTTAATCTTCGGTTACATTCTCTGTAAGATATGGTTTCAATACTTCCATGATTTCTTTATTCTGCTCAAACAGGTTATAAACGCCATCTTCAGATAAAACTCCACGCCTCAGATCTTCCGGATATAGTCCTTGCTCATCCGCTTCAAAGTCTTTTTTCCACTGCTTACTTCCATAGTAGTCAGACAACTTCTGAAGATCATCCTGCATGTGCTGAAGATCAAAGATATTTGCTTTCAATGCTTTAAGAGTCTCATTGGCCTTCTGATAGATTGCTTCCATCTTGTTCAGATTCGCTGGCACATTATCTCTCTGAAGGCGCTTAGCAAAGTGATTCTTCTTGTGCTCATACCTCTCAGCAGCTTCTTCAGGGAATAAATGTATGCTTCTGTTGTTCAGTACTTCAACAACTCGCTTGTGGGCTTCTTCGTCAGAAAAGCCTTCCTTTATCTGGTCCTTGTATATTGCGTACATCAGATTTGTGCAGAGAGCCTTGGCACGCTGCTTCAGATCTGAATAGTGTTTTATTTTTGGTGGGTGTTTCTTTTTGCTCATGTTAAGTGTCCTTCTTGCAGTTATCAGCTTTTTAAATTATAGCAAAAAAACAAGACTACCACATTGTGATAGTCCCAAACATAGATATCATAGGAGCTTATTTACTCAATTTCTCCCAATCCCACTTCAAATGCACTATTAAACTTAAGCATACTATTCATTGCAATCTTCATTGCATGTAAGCTATCCTCAAGATTCTTAATCTGGTTTTTCATCTCCTTCTTCTCTTCCTTACTAGCCACTTTCTCACGTGCTTTCAGTTTTGCGAGTTCAATTTCCAGATTCTTCGCGTTATTAACATACTGCTCATAGACAGTATTTGAATACTTAACGTCATGCTCATCATTCAAGAATATTTCTCTAACTGATACCATCAGCTTCGCGGATTGCATTATAGTTGCCTGTTTTCCCACAATAGCCTTGGCTCCAACAGTGCCTCCAACTCCAGCTCCAACTCCTAATCCAAGAATTGCACCGCCTCCTTCTATTGCAGCGGTACCACCAGCCATACCCAAACCACCGAATGCAATCGCCCCGCCACCAAGATATGCCAAGCACGCACTTGTAAGTGCTGCACCACTCAGTCCTGCAAAATTAGATTCCACCAACATAACGGCAATTGCTGGTGCAAACATTCCTGCAGTTACCACAGTTATTAGTGCAATACCTGCCGTTATTCCTACACCGGTCAGCGTTGCTTTTAGTACCTCGTTCAACTCCCTAAGGCACTTATCATATGTTTTTCTAATGCTCATATCGCACCTCCTGTTTGAAACCCGGAGGTCAGGTTAGCCGGCTAAGCTGTACCTCTTGCTTTACATTTGTACTAATTTCGAACTTCGCATCCTGCTCGTTCTCAATAAGTACACCTGCAGGGCTCGCACTAACAGACCAAAATACGGTCTGTAAGAGCTCTGCTCCACATATGTAATTCTACGGAACGTGACGGAATATTACGTTCTCCTAGAAATAGAACTTTATGTTCGAGATTTTCGAACAAAAGAAAAAGCACCAGCCACAAGTGCAGCGCACTCATGAGCTGATGCTCAGTATTACGACTATATTTCATCCATCTCAGCCAGACAGCTAACTATTATTTTTTGTATTTAAAAACATCCATACTGGCTATTTGTGCAATTCCCTTGGCCAAAAAAGATGCCGAGGAATGTCTATCGGTTTCTATAGCATCACAAACACCTTAACGTTTTTACTCATGTCAGTTTTCTCATAGGTATCCCTAAATACATCGATATTGTCTATTATTCTGGCTTTATCATATATTAAAAAGAAAATATTTTTATTATCATAGTGAACAATGTCAGATGCTACTTCCTCTGAAAGCTTTTTAGCGGAAAGGCTATCTCTTGTACATTTTAACTCTATCGCAATGTCAAACTCATCAATACATATGTCTTTTCTAACAGCACACGCTCCTGCATCCTGATACTCTTCTATTCTGGCAAGCGGAAACACTGCTCTTAGCAGAGCATATACTATATGTTGCAGATCATATTCATTACCAATATCAAAACACTTTTGCATACTTAAAATACTGTCAGTACATTTAGTATGTGGCTGTCGCTTAAACATATCCTGCAGATAAAGCTGCACATTTCCTAATACTCTCTCAACGATGCAACATGCTTCTTTCTCGCTGACGTGATTAAATTGGGGTTCACTCTTAAGTATGCTGATAGCTCTTCTTTTGGATTCCTGTAATAGTTCCTTCTGGCCAATTACAGAAAATCTATTATTTGATATCGGTATAAGCTGCTCTAAGCCATCTGCGATTTCTTTGGAGCCCTCTGATTTCAATTCATCTATGATATCTAAAATTGCTCTTTCTAACGATTTAGTGTCTTCTATAGCCTGAATAAACTCAATACTCTGTTCCCTGTTCATTGCGCCCCCAACGTAAATAGAATAAGAATAATGCTTCTATAACATACAGTACGTTATCTCTCCACTCAAGAACCTCAAAAGTTCTGTTTTTATCGTTTAGGACTTCCTGTATGTTGCCCAGATATTCTTTTAATGATTTAGGTGTAACCTTATCATCTCCAACAATTGTTTTATTGATTCTCGTCAACAGGTCATCGAATCCAATCTCCTCTATTGGCGGATCCTGAGCAATAGCTTCAAGTATAAGCGAATATAAATCCAACTCTCCCTTGCTTGTACAATATTTTTTTCGTTCTCTACCACGTTTTGTCTTTCCATTACTGATAACAGCAGTGACATTTTTAAAGTCCAGGTTCAGAGTTGAAAACTTATAAGCTTTTTTTATAATCTCTTCGCTAACATCAACTGCATTACCAGAATCTGCCTTTATAAGCACACACAGATTCAGGCATAACAATTGCATCAATTGAGGTGATGCAAGGCTCTCGCCGACTAAGCTTTCAATATACTTATCATCAACATGTATTCCAAGCTGCTCAAATCCTTTTCTTGGAATCTGTCTCAGTTCATCCTTAGACCAGGGCTTAATATCGATTATACTTATACGTCCCTGCAGATCAGGATTGGTTCTGATTGCATCGTCACATCTGTGAGGAAGCGAAGATATTATTACCTTTAGTCCTTTCCTGATAGCATCTTTCAGCTGTTGCGATAAAAATCGCTGTATTTCTTCGCTTGCGTAATGAAAATCATCAATAAGCAGCACAAGTTCATGCGCCTGATAATAAGCTATAACATTTTCTCGTGTTACAATGTACTCCTCAGATATAGAATTATCAGTATTTCCTGTAGTAACCATTCCCGATAAAGGCATCCCTGCCTTTGCACCGATTGTCTTCCATACATTTTCTTTATTCAAAAAGTCTGAACCCAATACTTCTACAAGGTTGTCGATTCCCACAACTCTTTCACACAGTACCGTTTTTCCTATTTTGGATGGACCGGAAATAAGTGTTATGTACCCAGACATATTTAACGCCTGCTCAAGTCTCTCCTCATAAGTAAAACCTAGCGCAGCTTCTCTGGAAATATAAGTAGTCACAGGTAATGCCCCTGGCTTAAAAATTTCAGCTGATTTGTTCATGAAAGTGATACCTCCTGTTAATGGTATTATATCACTTTTTAAAGGCTTTTAATGACTTTATAGTATATTTAATGGATTTTAATGTTTTTTAATGGTTTTTAAAGGTTTTAATGCATTTTTATATTTTTTTAATGTAAGATAATGGTGAGATACGATTATGTGAGAAAATATTGAAAAAATAGTTCAAAGTAAAGGAATTAAGTGAAGAATCAGTTTTGTGTACCTCTAAAGTGCTCTCAACCATAACAAGCATCTTTCCTGCCAATTTGCCATTCTCTTTAACCTGCGCTATAAGTGGTTTGCCTCATATTCTAATACCTTGCTACTCAGAATTGTTCGTTCTTGTTATATGGATTACTTGGATTGTCCCGTAGATTAGGAGCAGCACAGGTAATAACGTCAACTTCATACCACTGCGTTTCTGGCATGACAACAGGAGCTGCTGTGTCTGTTTTAAACACTACAACTCCCGGAGTATATATAATTCCTCTCCCAATATCGTGACAACTCATAGTAACTATCCTCCATTACTATTCTCTACTAACAATAGTATTCCTCCCCTGCACAGTTGTCAGTTAACTCGTGGTTGATGAAATCACCAACCAAAAAATCATTAGTCCCAGGAATGGGTCGCAGGCATCCTGGGGATGCCACGCTTGCGACTCCGAGCTCTGCGAGGGATCCCATAACCTTCCGCGTATGAAGCGGATGCTCTACTTCCCCCGCTATCCTGGAAAAGCGGATACAGAGGGACTTGAACCCACAACCTCCCGGTTAACAGCCGGGCGCTCTGCCGATTGAGCTATGTATCCAAAGCTGCGGTAGCAGGACTCGAACCTGCGATGTTTCTGATGTGGGGGTTTTACAGACCCTTGCCCTCGCTGCTAAGCATACCCACCCATAATAGCTCCTGCGGCACTCGAACCCGACATTTCCAGCTTGAGAGGCTGACGTCCTTACCAATTAGACCAAGAAGCCACAGTGATCCCAACGGGACTTGAACCCGGTATCTCTGACGTGAAAGGCCAGCGTCCTAAACCATTAGGCTATGGGACCATACGCAGGCACTCTAACGCCTGCAATCTATATTCAGTTCATGCGCTTATTGAATAAAGCCATTCCCCTTCGACTACGATAATGTCATCCATAGCAACACCTAAAACAGCTGCTAATACGACTAAATTGTCCAGTGTTGGCATGGCAGTTCCGTGCTGCCACTTGTAAATCGCCTGTGGAGTAGCAAAACCGAACACATCCTGTAAATCCCTCACAGACATACCGGCTGCCACTCTTAAATCTGTAATTCTCTGTCCCGTAGCGACCATATCGATCGCTGGAATATTCTGTGTCATTTCCGACTCCTTTCTGGCCTCTGGCCAAGTACACGAGGTGGGATTCGAACCCACATGCCTTTCAGCGTCTGATCCTAAATCAGGTGCGTCTACCAACTTCGCCACTCGTGCATACGCAAGCTTCACTATGCTCGAAAGAACCTTGCTAAGTGAACTTGCATGGTTCGCACTAAGCTCGGCAATACCTCGCCAAGTGCTCTACTCAACAGACCCGCCAGGACTTGAACCCGGACTAACAGTTTTGGAGACTGCTGTGCTGCCAATTACACCACGAATCTATAGCGCAGAGCCTGGGATTCGAACCCAGATATCCGTAAGGAATGTCGGTTTTTCCCCTACGGGGACTAGCTTCGCGTCGCTCCCGATGCTGTACCAGTTGAGCCAACTCTGCATATTTTGAGGCAAAAGAAAAACCGCTTGCCTTTTCATCTAAGGTAAGCGGTACGCAAACATGTTTATCTATAAGCTTCCGATCCGGTCTCTATACTATCCGGTTCTTTGCCAAAACAACATTTTCTCGCATTTGCCTATCCTTAAATGAGCGCATGAAATTAAACATCCACTCTGATTTGCTCTGGAGTGATGATTCATAACTTTCGCTATACAGGCAATAATTGCGATTCATTGTTGTCATGTCTCTTTCTTTTCCTTTCCGGGAGCTTCTATTGTCTGCTCCGCTTCTCTCTTATATATCGAATAATAGCACCTGTAAGATTAGTTGTCATTATATTTGTAGTATAAAAGAATCAGCTCCAAATCCATCCCTGAATTCTTTGCTGATTCTCTCTTTTTCTTTCTTGCGGTTGTAGGCCTTTCCGTTTGTAACGCTCCTTGTTACTGGATTAAGATCTCCCCAGGTGCGTCTCTGTTTGGAATGGTACTCTTTTTGCTGTTTCTTACTTCGTTTGTCCAGTGAAACATATTTGCTCATTGTCCTTCCTCCGTTTCTTCCTTCTGAACCTTCTTGTTATATTTTGATGCAGGAATACCGAACAGTAAACATACCAGTGTTTCTTCTTATTGGATGCCATCCTGCACCTCCTCTACTCTGATTGAACCGGCAGGACATGCTTTTTCGCAAATACCACATCCAACACATTTATCGATATCCACTGCTGCATGGCAGCCCCTATAGATGTCTATAGCCTCTCTTGGACACTGCAACGCGCAGACACCACAGGCAACACATCTTTTTACATCATTAACTGCCTTTCTCATAAACAGCGCCTTTCTAATAAATTCATCAAAACTACTTGTTTTTCTCAGCTGATGCTTTTATTAAATGTGGTATACTTTTTATATCAAGTACGCAGTTTTTATTTATCTAGTAAGGAAAAAGATACCCTGAGAAAAAATGAGACAAAAGAGCCTTTATGCGAAGATATCGCAGGAAAAGATTGTGGTTTAAAAAAAGTTATCGATACTGTTGGCGGCAAGTGGAAGATCATGATCCTATGCGTCATCGACAAAAATGAAGTTGTAAGATACGGCGAATTAAGCCGCTCAATTCACGGAATCACCAACACTATGCTAGCCAATTCCTTAAAAGAGCTTGAGGCAGACAGCCTAGTTGAGAGAAAACAGTACGATGAAATGCCTGTAAGGGTTGAATACACTCTTACCGAAAAAACAAAAAGCCTCATCCCAATTTTGCTGGAACTAAAAAAAGGGGCGAGGAAAACCTGTAACCACTGTATAAACTGCATTTTTAACTGCTGCCAAAGCGCATCAAAATACCACCAGCCTGACCGGGACTGGTGGTATTTTTCTATGTTATCTATCAATTAGGTATTGCCTTGTTTTGCGGCCTTTTTCTCAGCTTTTTCCTTAAGCTTTGCGAGCTTTTTAGCTGTAGGCTTGTAAAGCCTGAATATCTTATAGATCTGAAGAATAATCAGCAGCACGCATACAACAGTTACAATTCTCACCAAATGATCAGTAGTTCTTGTGCCGTCCTTGATAACTGTTCCGGGCATGGCGCCATTCATGGCCTTACTGTTGACTACAGTATAAAGAGTATGATGCATTGCTTCTCTTGCGTAATAATATGTTGCAGGATCATTTTTATCAAAGTTATATCTGGCTGCAGAAGGAAGCGATGTTAGTTTCACATCTCCACCCGCTTCAGTCATCTGATAGCCGTCCATGTAGACACCTGTATTAGCATTATCTGTCATAACAAGGCCATCAAAATCCCATTCATTTCGCAGAATTCCGGTAAGCAGACCATAATCTCCTCCGGCCCATGTAGCACCAACTCTGTTAAAAGAGGTCATGACTGCCTGCGAAGCTCTTATCTCTTTAGAAGCATTCTTATAACTTCCATCTTCCTGCTTCTCAACGTAATTAAGAGTCACGTTTCCGGCTTTCATTGTCATTTCAAAAGGAACAAGGTAAATCTCTCTGGCAGCCTGCTCATTTAACCACGTTGCAATACTGTACTGGCCATCCCTGTCTCCACGGTGATTTTCCTGATCATTGAATGCAAAATGTTTAATGTAAGTATACATACCCTTGGAAGCAGCTCCGTATGCTGCATTTGAGCCAACTACGCCTGAAAGGAAGGCGTCTTCTGAATAATACTCACCATTTCTTCCAGAGAAAGGAGTTCTGTGTATATTCATTGAAGGAGCATACCATCCGTCTGCGCCGCCAAGAAGTCCCTCATTACCTATCATCGTTCCAAACTCAAGAGCCAAGGCAGGGTTCCAACATTGTGCCAGTGTCATTGCACTCGGGAACATAGCCCCGGTTCCGCCATAGATAAGACCTGACGCTGTATCCGCATCTATGTTAAATGGCTTCTCTATAGATTTAATATATTCGATTCCATATCCACTTACACCGATGGCATTATAAATTTCCTCAGCTGTAAGTTCATCCAAAAGATCATCCCATAATGGATCATCATAATCGAGGCCTCTGAGGTCGATGAGCTTAAGTCCATTATCAGCACCGTATACAATCTTAGTCTCTGAAAGTGATGCCTTATCTACCGTCGTTCCCGAATCAAAACTGTCAAACTGTGCTATAAGTTCGTCTGAAGCAGTCTTTGTATACGTATAAGATACTCCGTCACTTCCATTTATCTCATTTCCCCATGTGCTTATCTGAGCACTTGGTACTCCATCATGTGTTGGGAAAGTACCTGTCCAGTCACTTCTTGTAAGATAGGTATTCTCACCTCTTGCATCATCAAGTCTGTTAGTAATATCTACACCTGAGTAGCTGTCTTTTGCATAAGTAACTGTATCTACATCTGCATTATCAGGAGTATACAGGCTTACAAAAGAAATATCTCCGCCCTTAGTCACATTCTCTGAAGACAAGCCTGATGTGCTGACAAGAGCTGATGATACATCTTTTGCCGCAAGAATATTGTTTATAGCTGCGTGAGCGTTCTTTGCAGCTGTGATGTAATAATCGCCTGCGTCAAAAATATATGTCTTTGCATTGCTTGAATCATAGGCTTTGAGCTGTGCCTTATCAAATGAAAGCTTTACTGTCTCGCTTTCCCCCGGAGCAAGTTCCCCACTCTTTTCATAAGCCACGAGCTGAACAGATGATTTTTCCACACCATTATCAATGTCATACTGAGTATATGGACTTTGAGCGTAGATCTCTACAACATCCTTACCGGATACAGATCCTGTATTCTTAACGTTTACTGTTATATTACATGTATCATCACTCCAGGAAACATCCATGTCTGACCACTCAAATGTTGTATATGAAAGTCCATATCCAAAAGGATAAACAACCTCAGATGTGTAATCATAATCACTGGCATTTCCCTGTTTTAAAACAACATCCTCATATCTGGTTTCGTAATACTTGTAACCTACGTAGATACCTTCTTCATATGTAACATAATTGTACTTGGTCAGATTCCCGTTTGTGTCTGAATACTGATAGTCACCAAAGTTCATAGCAGAAGGTGAAGAAAGAGGATCTGAGGCAAATGTATCAACAGTCCTTCCTGATGGGTTCACCTGTCCTGTCAAAATGTATGGCAGTGACTCTATTGCTGTAGCTGAGATAACTGCTTTTATGTTAGGAAAATCCTTAATGAAATCAAAATCAAGCGCTGCATTTGAATTGCTGACAAGAATAATCTCATCAAAATTCTCATTCAGATATGACAGAATCTCAAGTTCAGTGCTGTCGGGCTCAAGATATGTCCTTGCCTTATCCTCTTCAGAAGATGCATGGCTGTACATGGATCTTGGCATGTCTCTTCCTTCGCCTGCTACTCTCTTAAGAAAATATACTGGCACAGTTCCTTTTACCGAATCCATTACTGATCCATTTTCAAGAAGTACTGAAAGCGGCACCTCGTTGATACTGAAATCCTCTACATCACCATATGATATTGAGCCGCTGCCAAGTCCATAGTTCTTGGACTGTTCCTTATAAAATTCAAATAATTCTGTATTTAACGCCACTCCTGCATTACTGAAAATGTCTTTAAGACTTCTTCCGCCAGTCATTGAACCATTAGCAGTAACAGTCGCTGAATTAACACTAAAAAAGCTAAAGACTGAATCTGCTGCTTTAGGAAGTGCACTTTCTTCATTACTCAAAAGAATCGTGCCCTCATCAGCAATCCTCTGATGAAGCTCTGCTTCTGCCTCCTTGATTGAATCTTTTGTATAATCCGCTTTGTTATACTCAAGATCAAGTCCCGTAGTATCGACCTTGGAATTGTCCTTCTTCGTATTAATACCACCTATCATACTGTCAGCCATTCTTGCATAGTTTGGTAAAATGCTATTTAACGCAACTATGATCATGGCCAAAAATACTATCAGAATGCTGCGTATGATTGTTCCGACTATTTTTCTTCCTTTACTCATAACCCTCTCCTTTAAAAAATGCGCGTTTTCTGTGCTATGAGATTATCATTTTGCAAATAAAAAAAGCAGGTTTTGTCATATCCTGCTTTTTCTTTGTCAAATCCGGTAATTCAGTTGCCATTTTCTGTAAAAATCAGCCTGAGAAGATATTTGTTATTATCGGTCTTTATTATCATCTGGCCTTTGTATTTTTCAGTGATTGCCTTAATGCTGCCGCTTCCAAAGCCGTGACTTATTTTATCCTCTTTTGATGTCTCCGGAACATCCCCATTCATCTTTATATCCCCTTCATATGGGTTAATAATTTCAACAAGAACAATTCCTTTTTTGTCCTGTATCTGAACAGAAATCCAGCGCCTTGCTGTATCCGCTATCTTCTCGTTTGCTTCAATCGCGTTATCAAGGGCATTCCCCATCAGCGTATAAAGATCTATCTCCTCCATAAAAGAAAGCTGTGAACCATCTGCGATACAACTCATCTGAATATGCTTACTATGGCAGATCAGTTTTTTCTCTGTAAGAACCGTATCCAGGTACTCATTTCCTGTTCTGACAACTGCATCATACACCGCTATATCATTTTCCATCTCAGATAGAATCCCACGCCGTTTCTCATCATCTTCCATACTAGCCAGCGCACTTATCTGATGTTTCATATCATGATAATGCTGGTTTACGATAGCCATGGCATCTTTTGAAATCTCATATCTTGCCTGAGTATCCTTCCAAATCTGCTCCTTGACCTTAAACTCCGCCCTTTCATTCTCCCTGATAAGCTGCGCACGCTGGTTAGAAAGTATAAAAATGCAGCTCAAGATCGCATAAATGCAATGAAGATAAGTAAATCCAAAAATCCCCGATACCAGACTAAGAAGCCATACAATAAGCAGAATTCCGATAGTTGCCGAAGTAGCAGTAACCGTCTCAACATAAAATCTGCCATTTTTCACCGTTCCCTTGGCAAACCAATAGTAAGCCAAAAGAAATGAACCAATGAGGCACGCCATGTATATAACAGGCTGATCTGCCAGGATTTTACCATTTAAAACATACTCAACTAACGACCTTATGCAATAAAAGATATGTTCTATGGAATAACTAACTGCAAAAATGTATACAGCCTCATATAACGTTACCTCGGTCCACAAATATATTGAGGCCACAACAAAAAGCCACGAAACTATGAACCATCCGATAATAAAAGCATATCCTGCCATCCCGGTTATGATCTCTGTTTCGGCATAGCCAACATTTTTTGCCGCCAAAATCATAGCATAGTTAAAAATCTGACTTACAGCAATGCAACATATTGCCTTTATAAGTCCATTTTTTCTTTTTCCAATTACTATGCAGAGCCCAATAGTTGGCATCAGCATCTCCAGCAGATATCTGAAATTGAATCCGTCCATCTATATTTCCGCTCCTACATACTGCGCAAATGCAGCCAAAAAATTCTTTTTCTGACTCCTGCTTAGGTAAATATCCTCACCATGAACCCGTACTATGTCTCCATTTATCTGATCAACATATTTAAGATTAACCAGCTGAGACTGGCCCGCTTTTACAAAATTATAGTCCGATAATTCTTCTGCCATTGCGGTAAGAGTGCTTCGCTTGTGCTCCAAAGTACCAAGACTGCAATGAACAAATACATCATGCGCCACTACCTCGATGTAATAAATATCACTGACAGACACTTTCCGCTTCGCACCATCATCAAGAACAATAAGTGTCTTATCTTTCCGAAACTTATCAGATGTTTTCAGCACCCGGTCCATTGTAACGACAAGCTGCTCATATACAACCGGCTTTAATATAAAATCCAAAGCATTAACCTTATAGCCTTCTATCGCATACTGAGCAAGTGCAGTTATGAAGACTATGATCACATCAGGATCTAATTCTCTTATCTTTTTCGCTGTTGTCATACCATCCTGATGTTTCATATGTATATCAAGAAAGATAAGATCATAATCCGATGTATAGTCATCCAGTATATCTATACCATCATAAAAGGTTCTTACAATAAAACTATCGTTATGGTCTTTTTCATATCTGCTAAGGTACTCAACAAGACTTGCCTGATATTCTTTTTCATCCTCAACAATTGCTATCCTAAGCATATTTCTTCCTCGATCCGTAATCGAATCTCACATCATCACTTCTTGTTCAGCCTGTACCCCACAATAGCGCCAACAATACCGCCTAAAACATGCGACAGATTGGAAATGTTATCCTGCAGGAACAGCCCTTCATCTACCTGCTGCCCCAAGAAAACTATAGTCACCAGAATAAATGTCAGCGGAATCTCCCCATTCTTAAAGCTTGTAAACGATGTCAAAAGAATAAACGCAAACACCACCAGCCATCCACCTATAATAATTCCCAATATCACCTTTATAGCAATATCCCGCCTTAGATCATAAAATTTCACCTTCCCCAGGCCAATTAGAAGCACCCCTATCCCGACAACAACATAGATAAGAGGAAATAACTGAAATAATAAAACTCCAGTTTCTATACATCCCCCAAATACAAAGCATCCCACCAAAATAAACAAAACACCTACAACACGGAGCTTAAATCCAGCATTCCAATCAATGTATGCAGAATTCCATACACCTGGACGATAGAAAAAACCATTGTTCATCAGATATTGTTCTATAATGGAATACAACTTTTGAGCATCATAGCTGATATTAGGATAATCCTTCGCATCAACCTTTTTTCTCCAAGGCAGATTATCCGAAGCCGAAACCGAATACACGGTTTTCGTTTGCGTACTCGTCGGTGGAGTATAATCATAACGCTGTGCTGTCATTTCGCCACCGCAAAAGGTCTTGTTTTTTCGAAGCTTGTACTTCACAGAAAAAGATCGTAGCTTCTTTTCATCCACATTCTGAGGCACCTCTTGTACCTTCCAGTGTCCAATAACCGTATTCCCTTTTACTTCTACAACAAATGGGTATTCCTCAGAGTTTAAATCCCTAACAATTGCCTCTTTTAATTCTTCACGTTCCATTATCGTGGCTCCAACATTTTTCTTTTTATTTTATCTAATACTATCCAATCACTTTTTAAAGAACTTTGTCCGTGTGATTATCACAAAGAAAAGCACATCAATTACTATTTCAACAAAAATTGGGTTCATCACAAACCTTTGATGCTGCAACTGAGCAGGATAAAAATACAGCGGCAAATGCCACACACCCCAGATAAATCCTATAAATTGTTATGTGCCATCATTCCTGCCCACATTATATTCGCTCTTGCTTCATAATTATCAGGATTTTCTATTACTCGTGGACCTTCGTGGATCATAAGGAGCCCTTCTATAAGTCTGTCTGTTACTTCAACATCCTTTGAATTTGTAAGATATCTCTCATGTAAATGCGCCATGATATCAGTATCAGTTATACCGGCTGCGATAGCTTTTGAAGAATCGATTACGCTGCCACCGCCATAATGGATAAGAACTTTGCTTCCGCCAAAACGCTTAACATATTTCCCGGCGTCATTCTCTGTGTCTTTTCCAAAGGCAAAAAAGTTGGTGAGTAAAAAGTAAAGTTTTCCATAGCATTCTCCTTTCATTTACTACAATTCATATTCCTATTACTCTTCCGGATGCATTTAATATTAAACTGCACATTTTCTGACAGCTAAGGCTGCATCCGTCAGATATCCAGTCGCTTATCATTTTGACACTTCCGTGTAAAACATAGGAGGACAGATATTTTTTTTCATATTCTGTGATAGATGAATTACGCATAGATGCCAGCACAAATTTATTAAAATCCGGTAGTAATGAGCTTATATCTGATATAGGATTTAAGTTATCTTTTCCCAGAAATAAGATAAAAAAATCCGCATTGTCTTTTATGAACTGAAGTGCATTCACCAAATCATCAGCTATTTTCCGATCCTCGGCTAAATTCTCCATAAGCAGAGCGGTTGTTTTAGATATATATATTGAAGCAATTTCGTTTAACACGTCATATTGACTGCCATAATATTTATAAAAAGTTGTCCTGTTTATGCCGGCTGTCATACATAATTCCTTTATAGTTATCTTTTCTATAGTGATATTTCCAAGCATTTGTATAAGGGAATTTCTTATACGCTCTTTTGTATGTAAAATCTTGGTCTCTCCGGAGGCAGTCATTGATACTCCTTTTCTGAAATCAACAGAAGTAAAATATTTGTCGGTTGAAATCAACACATGATGATTATATTATAAGCAAAAATAAACCGAAAGGAAATATAAGTATCTAAAATGAGAAAGTTAAATGAAAAAAAGCCGCTGATATTCACCGTCTTAATTGCCGTGTTGTGCATGATTATTGCCTTTTTGATAAGAAATATATATCTAAATGCCACAGCAGGACCTTATGAAGTTACAAGAAAAGAAATAGCTGATTATTTCAGTGCACAGCTTAATACTCAGGAGAATACTGTAATAAAAGGTGTGCAGCAGATTATGCTCGGTACAGTATCAGATAATTACGACACTACGCTTGACGCTTTGAAACATGTTAAGGCTGCCGGATATGATTATATAGAGATAAATGATTTCATGATAGAAAAATCTTCTTTTATAGTAAAGCTTTTGACAAAATTTGGTGGAATGGACATAGGAAACAGCGGTAATCAGGATTGGCATACGCTTATTTATGAGAGCGGGCTCAAGGTAAGCAGTATGCATTCAAATCTCGGTGCAATAGAAGCAGATCCTGAGAAAGTTGCGAATCTTGCAAAAAGCTATGGCACAGACGTAGTTGTTATAACAGGAATGTACAGGTTTGATTATAGCGATTTAAACGAGGTTGAGAGTCTGGCAGAGCGGTTAAATACTGCAGGAAAAGCTCTGAAAGAACACGGCGTAAAGCTTTTATATCATAATCACAACTGTGAATTGCAGAAGGTTTCAACGAATAAGACAGCTTATGATGTGATTATAGAAAACACTGACGGTGAATATGTGAATTTTGAGCTGGACACATATTGGATGACTGACGGAGGAGCTGACGTCTATCCAATAATAGAAAAGCTCGGTTCACGTCTTAAGTACTGGCATATTAATGACAGAGGAAACACTCAAAAAGGACCATATATGACACCCATCCTTAAAGAAAAGGCCACAGAACTTGGAAAAGGCAATATGAATCTTAAGTGCCTTTCTGAAGTCATAAAGGAAAAGGGTGTTATGGCAGTTATTTTGGAAACTCACATGAACTGGATTGACAATGATCCGGTAAAGAGTATCGAAGTGAGTTCCGAATTCATGAATAAATATTTTTAAACGTGGTTGAGATGAGGAAGATAATGCTATGCGCAATGTCTCCAATGATGCATAAATCCACATATTTTTTCATTTCTTTGATCGACAATCCGGAATTACTGAGACATTCCAAAAGCTTGGCCCACTGCATATCCATTCCGCAGATGAATACATGCGCGAGATTCATAAAGAAGGCGGCTACAAGGCTGCGCTATCTCTCTAATATCATAATGGGGCTGTCGCACTAATTTAGTGTGGCAGCCTTTTTGACGCCCTGCCCCTCAGGCATCTTCACAGAAATGTTTCTCCCAGACTTCCTGATCGCCGGAATGGCCAAAGAGCCCCACGCTGATGACAATGTTTCCCTCAAGCGTGAGCTTTTTCTGAGCCTCCATGAACTGCTCTTTAAACCTGGTACTTCCACACAATGTTATTACCGGATACTTCCCCTGCATATTTTCTCCTCGTGCAAATTTAATCGGTATTTAATATATATTTCAATGCAATTACTGTATGATAGAAGCACCTCTTGTATAGGTTTTGGGATGCCTATACATATCATAAGACAGGCCGATGCAAACCGTTTTCCGGTTCCCTCGCATCGGTCTGAACTCGTTTATATAAGGATTCCCTCAAAATGGTCGATCTCATGCTGGATTATCTGAGCTGTGAAGTCCTTGTACTTCCCATGCTGAGGCTTGAAGTCCTGATCAAGATAATCCACCTCAATCTCCTTATATCTGGTGCAGGGTCTTACTCCATCGAGAGAAAGACAGCTCTCTTCTGTCTGATATTCTCCACACTTCTTGGTAATAATAGGATTCACCATAGCAAAATGGAATGGTCCCATAGCCACCACGATAATTCTTTTCTTCACACCAATCATGTTGGCGGCCATGCCAACGCAATGCTCCTGCTTGGCTCTTAATGTATCAAGCAGATCTACAATAACCTGCTTGTCAGACTCTGTTGCATACTCTGACTTTTGCTGCAGGAACATTGGATCCCTAACAATCTTTTTAACCATTAGGCTTCGTTCTCCTCATCCATATACAGTTTAAAAAATCTTGCCATTAGCGGAATATATGTCAGAAGAAATGTTATTCCTGCAAGTCCGTAGACTTTTCTTTTGTTCTGTGGTCTAACAAGCATTCCAAGCATAATGCCCAAAGAAATTAGGCAAAACTTCAGAACTGAAAACAATTTCCAATCACTCGATTTTATGTAACGGTCAGCAACTTCAAAGATCTTGTCCATAAAGACCTCCCATCATTATAAGCACGCCTCTTTCCATTCATCCTCTTTAAATCCGCCAAGCACTTTCTTGTCAGTAATCAGTAATGGTCGTTTTACAAGCATTCCATCCGATGCCAACAGGTCTAACATCGCATCATCACTCATTGTCGGAAGTTTTTTTGACAATTCCATTTCCCGATACAGCTGTCCACTGGTATTAAAAAACTTTTTCAAAAGAAGCCCACTCTTAACATTGAGATCCTTTATCATATTGCGGTCCGGGTGCTGCTCCTTAATATCAAGGCTCTCGTACTTAATACCATTGTCATCAAGCCATTTCAGTGCCTTCTTGCAAGTAGTACATCTAGAATAGCAATATACTTTTACCATGATTCATGTCTCCTATCTCATTTTCCTGATGGCCATTCTGATCCAACATCTAATCCATTCTCTGTAAGCCAGTCATCTTCCACTGATACGAGCTTTTCATTTCCGGCATCATCTACAAGCGTAACTGATACCTTCGGCTTCTGTCCTGGCTGCAGTTCTTCGCAGCCATAATCCCCATCAAAAATCTGCTTAATCTTCATTTAAAACCTCGTTCCACACTTAGAACAGAAATCAAAATCCTCTGTCGTCTGTAATTCCCATGATAAAAAACATACCACAAAACTCCTCCGAAACAGATACATCCATTATAACCCCAACGGCCCTATTCATCCCACTATAAATGAGCAAACATAAAAGTACCCATATCGGCAATTTTTTCATTTTTTGCCAATATGGGTAAACAATTACATATCAGGGATTTAACAGGGAAATAACAAAAGAAGAAGTTGAGCAGAGGATTTCTGATAACGCACTGGAGAAAGTTCTCCATAAAGAGCATGTAAAGAAGGGGGATGTCCTTCTTATAACTCCGGGAACACTTCATGCAATAGGAGGAGGGATCCTTCTGGCTGAAGTTCAGCAGAGCTCAAATGTAACCTACAGAATTTCTGATTACGGACGTGTGGGTTCAGATGGCAAGACCAGGCCTCTTCATATCAAGCAGGCGCTGGATGTTACTAAGCTTGTAAGACCGGAGAAATATGTCTCCCGGGACGGATATCTTCTCAGTTGTGACTACTTTGTAGTGAGTCATGAAGTCATTACTTCAGGGGCGTCCTATAAAGGAGATGCTGACGAGAGGTCTTTTGGCTCCATAGTTATTCTCGAAGGATGTGCAGATGTTATATGTCAGGGATAATGCATCAGAGCTAAAAAGGAGAGTCGCTGTTTGTGACTGCGGTAAGCGGAGAATTTACAATAGACGGAGATGCCGAGGTCCTTATCACCTTGGTTCCGTGAATAAAGCAAAGATTGTACAGGTAGCTGGTAAGGCTGCCTGTTTTTTTGTGTTTTTATGCATTTTTTATTTAATTTTATTAAAAAAATATTAAACGTAAAACAATGCATTATTTAGCTATATAATGTATATAGGTGGATATTTATTATATTGAAAGGAGTGTCGCTATGTCAAGGACAACTGAAAACAAGAATAAGGTCAGTTTTTTCAAATCTATTCCGGTTCAGATTTTGTTCTTTAATATTCTGATGTTGCTGGTATTTAACATAGTAAGCTACATTGTTAACGATGGAATATCATCCATGTCTGACAGTGCTCAGGGTATAATTGCCGGAGTAACCGAGCTGGTTCATAAAGAGGGAACAGTTAAGGAAGATCTGGCCAGGATTGAAGGAACGATCCAGAGCGCAATGGGACTATGGTCATATTACACTGATGCTGATAAAGAGAGAATCGTAAGCGAGCTTAAATCCTACGAGAGCGAAATGACCACTCTTGTAAAAGAAATCGGCGATGAGTTTACTATATATGGCAATCCAAACGCAACGACACAGCTTGATGCTTCGGCAAAGGCTCTTATTGCGAACGTTGATGAAGTGTTCAATATCATGATGACAACCGGCGATGTACGTGTTGCCTCGGAGATACTTACCGGAGATTATGTAACTAACATGGAAGGTGTCAAAGCAGGCATGACAACCCTTGATGCATCGGTGGATGCACTTCAGGGTAATGTTTTAAATTATATGGCACAGTCAAAAAGTAAGATAACTGTCATGAATGTAACAGGAATGGTTGTGTTTATCGTGTGCCTTCTTTTGAACCTCTATGTTTCATTTGTTCTTATCACCAAAGTTATTGTTAAGATTTCCGACTCTGTTCAGGAAATTATAAATGATATCAACGCCGGAAAGGGTGACCTTACAGCAAGAGTAAATGTTAAGACCGGAAATGAGCTTGTATTTATAAGAGACGGCATAAATGATTTTATTGAAACCCTGCAGGGCGTAATGAAAGATGTTAAGAGCGGAACACTCATTCTTATAGATTCCGCAGACAAGATGACCTCACAGATTGCTTTGGCTAACGACAACATCACCAACACATCAGCGGCGCTTGAGGAGCTTTCAGCCAGCATGGACAATGTGTCAACTACAGCTTCTCATATTAAGGAGCAGCTCAATGATGTAAGAGATGCGGTGGAGAGCATCAATGATGAGGTTGCTTCAGGAAAAGAGCGTGCAGGCGAGATCCAGAAGGAAGCTGATACCATTAAGAATGAGGCTATGCAGAAGAAGGAGAATACAGGTGCCAGAGTTGAGGCGCTCAGCAAGACCCTTGATGAGTCAGTAAAAGAAAGTGAGCAGGTTAATCAGATCGGAGAACTTACCAAGGTTATCCTCGATATAGCTTCCCAGACAAACCTTCTTGCACTTAACGCCAGCATTGAGGCTGCAAGAGCAGGTGAAGCCGGCAAGGGCTTTGCGGTAGTTGCGCAGGAGATCAGTGCACTTGCCGATAACAGCAGACAGACAGCCGGAAATATTCAGACTATAAGTGAGAATGTGACAAAGGCTGTTCAGGAGCTTTCGAATAATGCCATCGAGGTTGTAGATTTTATCAACAATACTGTTATTGCCGATTATGAAGCCTTTGTTGAGACAGGAGAGAAATACGAGAGTACAGCAGAGATAATGAATGAAATTCTTGAAGGCTTTACTGAGAAGGCAGACTCTCTTGATAACACTATGCACAGCATGGCAGACTCAATTCTTACAATCACCGATTCCGTTGAAGAGTCCACACAGGCCATCAGCCTTTCAGCTTCCAACTCTACGGAGATTGTGGGAGAAATTCAAGAAATCGGAGAGGCCATGGATAATAACAATCAGGTTACGAACAAACTTAGCGATAGTACAAAGAAGTTTATAAACGTATAATACTATTTGATAGTTTTTTAATAAAAATAGTACACCAAATGGTGTACTATTTTTATTGTAGTTTTTTGTGAGGAGGAAAAGGGATATGAATACAAAGACATGGGTTATAACAGTTGGAGGAGGTTCAGAATGATTAGTGTTGGAATTGATGTATCAAAAGGAAAAAGCACTGTCTGCATACTTAAGCCGTATGGAGAAATAGTGTGCAGTCCTTTTGAAATGCAACATGTTGAGAAAGGGCTAGACGGACTCGATAGTATTCTCCAGAAGTTAGATGGTGAAATACGTATAGTCATGGAAGCAACGGGCATGTTTAATCTTTTCAATTACCTTTGGCGCTTTATAATAATCATTCAGTTTAGTCTTTGAGTATTTATAAGCTGTCTTTACACTATGCTGCACTATAAGTTCAGTCTTTCCGCTTGCACTATCTCCTTGCAAAATAGTTATATTCCTCTTAACAGTGAGAAAATAGTGTGCCTTGTTGTTATATACCTCAATATCGTATTTTCCTACCATGATGCACTTCCTATATTAAGTGATTGTCTAGTACTGCTTCTGCAAGCTCAAGACCATTATGTACTGTTTTGCCCAAATTCAAGATTTCTATCTCAAAATCCCCTTTACCAAAGTCCATCAAATACCCCAACCTGATTGTAAGATCCTTTTCTTCAGCAATCTTCAGAATCCATTTTGCACAGTTATCCCCACAAGCAGACGCATTGAAAATATGTTCTGAATCATTATTCATAAGGATTAAAGTCTTGACTCCACCAGAAAGCCTCTCAACCGGAATAGATCCCAAAAAAGGACTATCAATTACCTTAGGACCAATAACATCTGATCTGTCGACGTCCTTTATCATCTGGACAGATAACTGATCAGTAATCCATTCATCCTCATAGCTATTGTTAAAAAAGACATCTGGATTAAAAATATAGTTATCTGCTTCTAAATCTCCATAGTATATTTTAAGCATATTTACCCCTGTCTACTGTTTTTATCTCTATTATTGTTTCATTAGTGAATGATTCGCATGAAAAAAAAATATCACCATCTATTTTTATTCCGCAACCTCCCATCCGGTAAGCATTCTGCTAGCAGAGTCAAAAGCAACTCCAATTTTATATAGTTTTCTGGAATCAGCAGAAAATGGCAATGCATAGTCTTTATCATCAATCTGCTTAAGCGCAGCCTCAGCAGTATCATCACGCTTAAACTCAAAGAGATAAATATAATCCTTTGTCTCAAGTTTACAATCTATACGGCCTGTATATGTATGCATTTCGCAGAGGGTAAGTTTTCCAAGCAAAGTAAACACTAAATAAATAACCGCCTGGAAATAATGCTCAAATGGATCCTCTTGTATTGTGTAAGTTATATTGGCAAAAAGAGATACCAACACGTCTTTTATTTTATCAAGGTCTCCATTTTCCACATATTCATCCAATGAAAAAATGTCAAGCCCACTCCCCGCTGTTGCTTTGGGTATATATGATGGCATCAGGCTCTCCAAAAAACCATACTTTACTTCGTCATTAGGGAAACTCAATGTATATCTCTTTTTCGTTTTATCATATTCTTCTATTGTAAGATATCCTGTCTGATATAGTAATGGAATGAGATCCAATGAATCTCCGGTGTAATCTTTTAAAATTGCTTCACTGGCATAAATTGTATGATCTGTAAATTTTCTGAGATCAAAACTGCTATTCTTAACCCTCTTCACAAGATAAGTTGGTGTTCCCGTTTCAAACCAATATGATCCAAACTCTTTTGTTGAAAAGGCAGTTAACAAGCTATAAGGATTAAATACCCCAAGTCCTCGAGGATGAAAATGATATCCATCATATTGTCTTTTTAGAACATTCAGACATTCATCAGATTTTATTTCCTGTCTTTTAGATAATGTCTCTAGCTCCGGACTAAAATATCTCTTTATTTCATCGCCAGTAATCCCGCAGAGTTCCGCATAATCCTCGTCTAAAGAGATATCCCTAAGCTGATTTAAATCACTGAAAATACTCACTTTGTGAAACTTTGATACTCCAGTTATAAAAATAAACTGAATATAATCATCAAAACTTTTTAAAGTACTAAAAAATCCTTTAAAAAGAGCTTTGTTGTATTCCTGCATGTTTGTATCATCTACAACATCCAAAAGAGGCTTATCATACTCATCAACTAAAACAACGCATCTAAGGCCGGTCTTCTCTTTTGCCTTGATTAGTAACTTTTGAAATCTTTCTGCCAATGTATTATTCTCATTCACTGAGTCATACTCTTTTTCCCAACCCTGAAGTAAAAATGAGATTTTTTTATCCAGTGCTCCTTCTTCATTATAATTTGCACCATTAAAGTCAAAATAAAAAACAGGATATTTTTTCCAGGCATTTGCATTTCCTTCTTCGAGTCTCTCTATATCCAATCCGGAAAAAAGCTCTCTTTTTCCCTCCCAATATGCCTTCATGGCCGACAATAACAGACTTTTTCCGAATCTTCTGGGTCTGCTCAAAAAATAGGGTACATTATTGTGAACGAGATTATATATATATTCAGTCTTATCTACATAAAGAAAATTATCTGTCCGTAATTTCTCGAATCCCTGAATCCCAACCGGAAGTTTTCTATCCACCCCAAAATCCTCCTCTATAATGATGGCAATGAAATCTTATACCTTCTCCTGCCATCAAAAATAGTCTGTCAGAATATATTATACACTTTATCTGCGCTATTTTCGCATTTATTCATTCGTATATCCGCAAATGTGATTTCCGGCTTTTAGTGCTTTCATCACATAATATACAACAAAAGAGCGGTTCGTTTATTCACGAATCGCTCTTTTATCTCTATATAAAATGAGTTTTCCTATTATATTAAAATCCGCACGAATACTGCTCTCAAATTACTTTTTTACAGATTTTAAAGTTGGAAAGAGCAAAACATCTCTTATGGTTTCGCTGTCTGTGAGAAGCATACACAATCTGTCGATTCCGTAGCCGATACCGCCGGTTGGAGCCATACCAATTTCAAGGGCATTTAAGAAGTCCTCATCTGTGTGCTCAGCTTCTTCATCGCCTGCTGCCGCATTAGCATCCTGTGCAGCAAAACGCTCGCGCTGATCGATAGGATCGTTAAGCTCAGAATATGCATTACACATTTCCCATGTATTGATAAAGAGCTCGAAACGCTCAACCTTCTCAGGATCAGAAGGCTTCTTCTTTGTAAGAGGTGAAATAGCAAGAGGATGATCCATGATGAATGTTGGCTGGATCAGATTCTTCTCACAGAACTCCTCAAAGAAGAGGTTGATGATGTCGCCCTTAGTATGACGATCTTCAAATTCAATGTGGTGCTCTTTAGCAAGTGCCTTAGCTTCTTCATCAGACTTAACTGCGTCGAAGTCAACACCGGCATATTTCTTGATGGCATCATTCATTGTAAGACGCTCGAAAGGCTTTCCAAGGTCAATCTCGTTGTCGCCATACTTGATGAGAGTTGTTCCGCAAACTTTCTCAGCAAGGTAACGGAACATTGATTCTGTAAGTTCCATCATTCCTTCATAATCTGTGTATGCCTGGTAAAGCTCCATAAGTGTGAACTCAGGATTGTGACGGGTATCAACACCTTCATTTCTAAATACACGGCCAATCTCATAAACTCTCTCAAGACCACCAACAATAAGTCTCTTAAGGTAGAGCTCAAGAGAGATACGAAGCTTTCTCTCCTCATCAAGAGCATTATAATGTGTTATGAAAGGTCTTGCAGCTGCTCCACCTGCATTCTCAACGAGCATAGGAGTCTCAACCTCTAAGAAATCTCTATCTGCAAGAAAGTTTCTGATCTCACGAAGGATTGCGCTTCTCTTCTTGAAAGTTTCCTTTACTTCTTCATTCATGATGAGGTCAACATATCTCTGTCTGTAACGGATTTCTGTATCTGTAAGTCCGTGGAATTTCTCAGGGAGTGGCATAAGGGACTTAGATAAAAGAACAAGCTCTTTTACATGAACTGAGATCTCACCTGTCTTAGTTCTGAAAGCAAATCCCTTTACTCCGATAATATCGCCGATATCCATCTTCTTGAAATCAGCATAAGCCTCATCTCCAAGATCATTTCTTGAAACATAAAGCTGCATACGACCATCTCTGTCCTGAAGATTAGCAAAAGAAGCCTTACCCATTACACGCTTACTCATCATACGTCCTGCAAGAGATACAACCTTCTCTGATGGGATATCTGAAAGAGCTACTACAACTGCCTTTCCTTCCTCGTCTACAGGTGGAACAAACTCAAGGTTCTCAAAGTTATCTCTGATATCCTGTGTATGATGTGTCTGATCATATTTTACAATCTGGAAAGGATCTCTTCCTGCTGCCTGAAGTTCTGCAAGCTTATCTCTTCTGACCTGACGAAGACGCCCAACGTCTTCCTGTGGTGCGTTCTGCTGATTATTCTGCTGATTATTATCTGCCACTTTTTAATCCTCCTAGTATTCTTCAAGTCCTTATCTTATAAGAGCCAGCGAATGTTATATAATCGCTGGCCCCCAATATTTAACAAAATTTAAAACATTCAAAAACTGAAATCAGCCTTCTGATCTCTGGATCTCAAGTACTTCATACTTAAGAACGCCTGCCTGTGTCTCAACAGAAACAACCTCGCCCTTCTTAGCACCGATAAGAGCCTTACCTACAGGAGACTCGTTAGAAATCTTGCCCTTAAGGCTGTTAGCTTCTGATGATCCTACGATTTTATATTCAAGGTCCTCATTGAATTCAAGGTCACGAATCTTAACCTTACAACCAATGCTGATCTTATTAAGGTCAACATCTTCTTCAACTACTACTTCAGCATTTTTAAGAATTTTCTCAAGAGCTTCAATTCTTGCTTCGATATCACGCTGCTCATCCTTAGCTGCATCATACTCAGCGTTCTCTGAAAGGTCACCCTGTTCTCTTGCTTCCTTGATCTTCTCAGCAACTTCTTTACGCTTTACGACTTTCAACTCATGAAGCTCATCCTCATATTTCTTAAGACCTTCATAAGTTAAAATATTCTTCTTCTCTTCCATCTAAAAAACCTACCCTTTCCAAAGATTAAAACATAAACTCTGATATATAAAAATCAATGATAATTATAAATTCCCTTTTTAACTTTGCTATTATACAGTTTAAATATAATCATGTCAATGTAATAATCAGATTTTGAAAAGCTTAGCGCATGCTTCCTTAAGAGAGTCCATGTTCTCCATCTGATTTATCTCATTACGGAATTTAGCGCTTCCGGGCATTCCAAATGTATACCATGAGACATGTTTTCTCATCTCTCTTATTCCGGTATATTCACCTTTATATTTAAGCTGAAGATCTGCATGTCGTATCACAGTATCATAGATTTCACGGTTATCAGGTCTCGGGCAGGAGGCTCCATCTTCGAAATAGCTCTTTATCTCTCTGAAAAGAAAAGGATTCCCCTGGGCAGCTCTTGCTATCATAACTCCGTCGCATCCGGTCTCATCAAACATTCTCTTTGCGCTTTCACCATCTGTGACATCACCGTTTCCGATAACCGGTATCTTTACATTTTCTTTAACCTGTCTGATTATATCCCAGTCTGCCTTGCCGGAATAATACTGCTCCCTTGTCCTTCCATGAACTGCAACTGCTGCCGCTCCACCTGCCTCAGCTGCCTTGGCACACTCTACAGCATTTACTGTCTTTTCCGTAAAACCTTTTCGTATCTTGACCGTAACAGGTCTGTCTGATACCTCGACAAGCGCTCTGACTATTTTTTCGATGAGTTCAGGATTTTTCATAAGAGCAGAGCCCTCACCGTTTCCCACAACTTTCGGAACCGGGCATCCCATATTTACATCAAGGATATCGTAAGGTCTATCCTTTATCATTTCTACTGCCTGCTGCATTATCTCCGGTTCAGAGCCAAAAAGCTGCAGTGAAACAGGATGCTCATTTTCATGAATTTCCATCAGCATACCCGTATTTTTGTTTTTATAGGTTATTGCCTTTGCGCTGACCATTTCCATGCATACAAGGCCAGCCCCCATTTCTTTGCATAAAATACGAAACGGCAGGTCTGATACACCTGCCATAGGACCAAGTATTATATTATTTTCCAAAACTACGTTGCCTATCTGTAGTTTTCCGTAACCTGCCATTAAAACTCCTTACTTACTCTTCTTCCCCAAGAATATCTGCGGGATTTTCGTGAAGAACATATATCCTGTAATATAATCCCAATGCTTCAAAAAGATCCTGTCTCTTGCGGCGAACCTCGCCAACTAAGAGACCTGCAGTAATCTCATCATAAGTAATATCTTCTTCATCAGCATTTGTCTCTATGCTTATCGTTCCGTCCTCTTCAAAAACAATCGTAAAGATTCCGCCTGCCTCCTGAGTAAAAAGAACACTTATAATATTCAGTTCTTTTTTTATGCTCTCTGGAACCTGTCTGAAAAGAGGATTAAAATAGTACTTCTGCTCATAAGCATTCGCTCCGCAAAGAACTACTCTGCCGCCTGCTGCCGCCTCAAAAACTCTTCCCTTGTTGGTCTTATGCATTTCGCCTATAGTATACTCATCCTTCTTATCTTCTGAAGGTTCATATCCGCCTTCTTTAAATTCTTTTTTAAACTCTTCTTCAAAATCCTTTGCACTCATGTATCTTATCCTTTTATTTATAATCCTGATACAGCCTCAAAAAAATAAACCTGACTATATTAAAGTGATATTGTATCAGTAACAAATATTACTCCGGAGCGTTCTCGTTTTCAAATTCTTTTAACTGAGGTTTGCTTCTTCTATTCTTATCGTAAAGAATCTGTAGTCCCCTTAAAGTCAATATCGGATCGTAAACATCAATCTCTTTAGTTTCATCCGTAATAAGTCTTCCCAGTCCTCCTGTTGCCACAACCTTCGCATTTAAAAGACCTGACTCTCTTTTCATCTCACTAATAATATATTTACTCTGGCCGATCTGTCCATAGATAAGTCCCGCCTGCATACTTGAAATTGTCTCTTTAGCAAGTATACTTCTGGGATTCTTGATCTCAATCTCAGGAAGCTTTGCGGTATCCTGCCAGAGAGCTTTCGCAGAAATGCGAATTCCGGGACAAACAACACCCGTAAAGAATTCGCCTTTTTCATTAATCATTATGTAAGTTGTAGCTGTACCAAAATCCACAACTATCACCGGACCGCCATACAGAGCATATCCGGCAACTGCATCAACGATAAGATCCGGACCGATTTCTCTTGGATTATCAACAGCAATCTTTATGCCGGTCTTAATCCCCGGGCCCACAAGATATGGCTTTTTTCCGATATATTTAACGATCGCATTAACAAGGGCATGCATTACCTTTGGAACAACGCTTGCGATCATTACGCCTTCAAGCTTGTCTTTATCAATTGCATTTATATTCAAAAGCGCCAATAGCTCCAGCCCATATTCATCGGAAGTCCTTATTGTCCCGGTAGTCATTCTAAAAGAACTGACAAGTTTCTCGCCTTTAAAAACACCATATGTAATATTTGTATTTCCTACATCCACAACTAAGATCATGTCGTTCTCCATTTGCTTTTGCCATTATACCCGCAACAAATCTGCACATAACTGCCTAAGTAAATATAATTACCGGTCTCAATACTATTTCTATCTGCAGATTATTATCATTCATAGCCTCACTGGATCATGTATATCCATACAGTCCTCTGACTGAAACTTCTCCAGCGTTTATGTTAAACTCATTGCCTTCAGCATCTGAAACCACAAGCGCTCCAAAGCTATCTATTCCATGTGCGATGGCTTCATAAGCTCCCTTGGGATCCATGACTTTTACCAGTTTTCTTCTGTTTATAAGCCTGTTTTCATACTGTTCCCGTAAAAGAGAAAGATCATACGTCCTATTATACTTTTCATAGTTCTCTTCAAATCGGCCCATACAACACGCCACAACTTTGCTTCTGTCAAGTTTTACTCCTGTTGTAGAAAGGATTGATCCTGCAATATCTTTGATTTCCTCAGGAAATTCAAGCATGTTTACGTTGATACCAACACCGATGACAACATCTTTTATTGTATTATCATCATTCATATGTAGTTCAGTCAGTATACCACAGATTTTTTTTCCTGCAATAACAATATCATTTGGCCACTTGATCTGTGGAAAAGATTTACTCTCTGAGAGTATGAGTCCCGGAAAATAGACAGTAGTTGATTTGCTTAAATTTACATCCTGGCACTCAACAAGCGCATCCTCAATACCTTCCGCTACTGAAAGTCCCATTATCAGTGTCAGCATCGATATTCTCTCAGGTGGCGCAGTGGGCCTTATCAAAAGACTCATTGCAATATTTGCGCCATCAGGCGTCTCCCAGCTTCGGCCTCTTGATCCTCTCCCTCTTATCTGTCTGTCGGCAACTACAAGCGTGCCACTTGGCGCTCCGCTTTCGCTAAGCTTCTTGGCATCGTCATTAGTTGAACCTGTTTCTTCTTTAAAAACAATATTTCTCCCTGCCCAGTTAGTTCTTAAACTTTCTTCAATCGTCTCCTTCGTAAACATTCTCTATCCCCTGCTATATGATGTCATTCCTAATCTGTCAAAACCCTCAATAGTCACTGTTAACGTTTCAATGTTGCAAGCATAACCGCCTTGATAGTGTGCATTCTGTTCTCTGCCTCTTCAAAAACAATGGATCTTTCAGATTCAAATACTTCATCTGTTACTTCCATCTCGTTAAGGCCGTATTTTTCCTTGATTTCTTTTCCAATTCCTGTATTAAGGTCATGGAATGAAGGAAGACAATGCATAAATACACATTGTGGTCCGGCATTGTTCATGATATCCATTGTAACTCTGTATTTCTCCAGGTCACTTATTCTCTCTTCCCAAACACTGTCAGGCTCGCCCATGGAAACCCAGATGTCTGTATATATAACATCGGCACCCTTTGTTCCTTCGATAGGATCCTCCGAAAAATCAATTACTGCGCCTGTAGACTCTGCGATTTCTTTGCAGGTCTTAACAAGTTCCTCGGAAGGATAGTATTTCTTATTGGAAACTGCTGTGAAATGCATTCCCATTTTTGCACAAAGCACCATTAAAGAATTTCCTGTATTGTATCTGGCATCACCCATATAAACCAGGTGCAGGCCTTTTACCTTGCCAAAGTGCTCTTTAATAGTTAAAAGATCTGCAAGCATCTGTGTAGGATGGAATTCATTGGTAAGTCCGTTCCACACAGGAACTTTGCTGTATTTAGCAATAGTCTCCACGATTTCCTGTTCAAAGCCTCTGTATTCAATTCCATCGTACATACTTGAAAGAACCCTTGCAGTATCTGCAATGCTCTCTTTTTTACCTATCTGAGAATCATTTGGATTAAGATATGTTGAACCCATACCAAGATCACTTGCAGCCACTTCAAAAGAGCATCTTGTTCTTGTGCTGGTCTTTTCAAAAATAAGAGCTATGTTTTTTCCCTTAAGCTCATCATGAAGAATACCGTTTTTCTTTTTCTCCTTAAGCTCAGCAGCAAGTTCTACAAGATATTCTATTTCCTCAGTTGAATAATCAAGTAATTTAAGAAAGTCGCGTCCGTATAGATTCATACCCTAATTCCTCCTGTGAATGATCGTTCCTTATGTAGCAATAAAGGACCGCATAATTATGCAGTCCTTTACATGATATCATATTATGACAGTTCCTAAAACACTGTATTTATAATACTTTGCGGACTTACGAACTGAGCGTATTCATATGGTAAGGAACAAGTAATACATCACCAGAATACATGAGCTCCGATGATTATTCCGTCTCTGCCATTCGCCCTTCTAAAGTGAAGCGCTGATCCAACAGTTGTTTCTCCGTTTAACGCTGCCTGTGCAGCCTGATAATTCATATCGTAAATCTTACCGCTGTTATAAACCCGGGCAACAGTTCCATTGAGTGCAGGAGTAAACTGTCCTGAAGCATAGATAACGCTGTATATGCTATCCGGATAAGCTCCGCTTCTCACACGATTAAGAACCACTGCTCCTACAGCAACTCTTCCTTCATAAGGCTGATTTCCTGCCTCACACTGAATAAGTGCAGCCAAAAGTTTAAGTTCGTCGGCATCTGCGCTGACTGCTCCCTGATTCTTGGTAAGCGCAGTTTTCTTTTTACTCTCTTTTTCTTTCTCTTCTCTGATCTTGATAGCCGCGATTGTCTCGCCCTGGTCAATCTTAAACTCAGTCGTCACATACTCCGACTGAACATAACCGGTCTCATCGTTGTAATCAACGCTTATCCAGCCATTGCCAAGATCTTCAACCATATCAACAAAAGCCTTCTCAGTGAGAACTCCCAGTACCTCAGCCTTATCGCTTGGCTCTTTTCTCACATTGAGCGCGCTGTTCTGACTTGTGACAATCTGCTTGCCAACATCAGATGCAGCCTGCTTGGCATCCTCACCGAAAAGAAGATATTCATCATTGGCCCATCCAACAACATCGCCTGACTGAATCTTGGTCCAGCCATCCTTCCTCTCGAGGATCTTACCTCCGCAATCTTTGTAAAGGACGCCCACTTTAGTACTTTCTTCCTGGGGCTCCTCTCTTACATTCATGATGCTGGAAACGTTAGTCATAACAAGCTTAGACTCAGTTTCTTCACCTGAAGTATCATGACTTTCGTAATCTGATCTGTCCATATTTGTCGCAACAATAACCTCTGTAGCATTGCTATCAATGCCAAGCGGTGAAATAGGACTTATGATGTTTGAAATGCCGGCAGCAACCTCTGAAATAGTACTGTTACCTTTAGCATTTACAGTTAATCCGTGGGAAATTGAAAGAACAAAGACGAGACTGCAAACAGTAATAAGTCTCCTTCCCCCTCCGGACAACTTTATTGCTTTTTTCATACTTTTGCTATCCTCAACTATTTTTTGTCGTAAGTAACTCTTCTAAATTCTAAATGTTACAAAATTATTTCGATTTGTTACTAGCTCGAAAACATAAAAATATTAACAAAAATTTTGAATTATGTCAAATTTTAGTTTTATTTAATTAGTTTTTTTATCAATTTTAAGTTTAATTTCTATTGCTGTTTTTCCGTTTTTTAGCTTTTATATTGTCGTTATATAACATATATTGAATAATAAAAAGAACGATCTTCCTTACCTGCAATTCATCAAAATTGGTAAGAAAAATCGCCCTTTCAATTTAACATAGAATAAAACCAACTACTTGAATAATAATACTTGTAAATATGTCGTTTACCTCGACATTTATAGACTCTTACTTTTATTTATGCATGCTTCAACAGCTTCAATTACAGCTGATCTGAAACCTTTCTCTTCTAGCTTTTTAACTGCCTCGATTGTTGTTCCTGCAGGTGAACATACCATATCCTTAAGTTCACCCGGATGTTTACCTGTCTCGAGAACCATTTTGGCGCTTCCAAGGACAGACTGCGCTGCAAATTCATATGCCTGCTTTCTGGGCATACCACCGGCAACTGCCGCATCTGCCATAGCTTCTATGAAAAGAAATACATATGCAGGGGAAGATCCGCTTATTCCAACAACAACATCCATCATTGATTCAGGAACAGTATAGGCCTTGCCAAAGCTTTCCAACAGTTCCAAAACAAAGTGAAAATCATCATCAGTTACATTGTCATTCCTGCAGACTGCAGAACACCCTTCAAGGACAAGTGCCGGAGTATTTGGCATTACTCTGATAAGTTTTACAGGCTTTTCAAATTCTTTTGCCAGCCAGCTGATCGTCTTGCCCGCAGCAATGCTGACCACAACCTTATTCTCATCAATACTGTCCATAATATCTGCAATAACCACTTTGAGATATTGAGGTTTTACAGCAAGAAAAATGATATCCGCTTCCTTTGCAACTGCTTCATTAGAACTTCTGGTCTGAATACCATATTTGTTCGCCACCTTAAGGCGTGTTTCCTCTGTAGCCGCAGTTCCTATAATCTCATTAGGTCCTGTTAAGCCCTTTGCTAAGATTCCACCGATCATAGCCTTTGCCATGTTACCAAGTCCAATAAATCCAATAGTCATTTCTTTAGCCCCTCCTTTGTCTTGAAGCCTCAAAAGTTAGTATTGCGGAAGAAGTAGCTGCATTCATAGACTCAACTTCTCCCTTCATAGGAATCAGTATATATGTATCTGCTGCATCTGCAGTTTCTTTTGTCAGTCCATTTCCTTCATTGCCGATAAGAAAAGCTGTAGGTTTGGTATAATCAAGCTCATCATAGTTCTTTTCACCCCTAAGGTGTGCCGCATAGGTGCGAATTCCTTTTTCAGACAGCTTTTTAAGCACATCAGGCATAGTATCAACATAAATGAACGGCATTCTGAAAATAGAGCCCATGGTAGAGCGAATAACTTTGGGATTATATATATCAGCAGTTCCCTTGCTCATGATAACACCGGTAACGCCCGCGCCTTCTCCGGAACGAAGCATTGTGCCAAGATTTCCGGGATCTTGAATATTCTCAAGCACAAGCATAAGCGGAACAGGGTTTTTTTCGTCCTTGCTATACCCTTCCATAACTTCGTCCATAGTATAATGATACTGACTTATAACTGCAAGAACTCCCTGGGGAGTCTGTGTGTCAGCCATTTTCTTCATTACATCATCAGAAACAGTTTCTGCACCATATCTCCAAAGAATTTCCTTATCATCTTCACTTGCTTTATCCAAAAAGCGCTCAGTAACATACACTTCATTTACCTGTAATACCGGCGCTTCCCTAAGCATTTTCATGCCCTCTATAACAAAAACATCCGCGTCTTTTCTGGCTTTGCTTTTTCCCATATAGCTTACCACCTTGCGGACTCTCTCATTGCTTGTGCTGGTTATCATAAAAAATCTCCAAATTAGCTGTTTTTCGTTCCTTTTTTGACCGTAGTACTAGTATAGCACACCGAAGTATTTGCGCAACAGTCGCATTCCTATTCAATAAAAAACCAAGGTGGCCGTCTCCATTGACCGGAGGAAAACCACCTTGGAAATACTTTAGTTATAAGATATCCGATTTATTAAAGAATTCTTGCA
The DNA here is from genome assembly GCF_900112195.1 of Butyrivibrio sp. YAB3001. Classification (GTDB taxonomy): domain Bacteria; phylum Bacillota; class Clostridia; order Lachnospirales; family Lachnospiraceae; genus Butyrivibrio. The sequence goes on along the minus strand of NZ_FOKR01000013.1, from coordinate 61,218 downwards.
ATCTCATACATGTATTCATTGATGTTCTTCTTCATTGCAAGAGCCTCATCAATGTCATAGTCAACAAACTGACCATTGCGGTAACCAACAACTCTGTTAGTCTTACCTGCTGCAAGAATATCTGCTGCATAGCAACCCATCATTGAAGCATAAACACGGTCTTTACATGTAGGGCTACCACCACGCTGCATGTAACCAAGAATTGATGCTCTTGTCTCTAATCCTGTAGCAGCCTCGATACGACGAGCCATTGATGTTGAGTGACCAATTCCCTCAGCATTAACGATAATGTGGTGTGTCTTACCCTTCTTACGATTATCGATGATATTGTCGATAATACGCTGTTCGTTATAATCATATTTCTCAGGAAGAAGGATATCATCTGCGCCGTTGGCAATTGCGCACCAAAGAGCGATATATCCTGCATGACGCCCCATAACTTCAACGATACTTACACGCTCATGTGATGATGAAGTATCACGGATCTTGTCAATGGCTTCCATTGCTGTATTAATAGCTGTATCAAAACCAATTGTATAATCAGTGCATGAGATATCAAGGTCGATAGTTCCAGGAATACCAACAGTATTGATTCCCTGCTGTGAAAGCTTCTGAGCTCCACGGTATGAACCGTCACCACCGATTACGATAACACCATCAATTCCATGCTTACGGCAAATCTCAGCACCCTTTGCCTGTCCTTCAGGTGTAGTGAATTCCATACATCTTGCTGTACCAAGAATAGTACCGCCTCGCTGAATGATATCAGCAACGCTTCTTCTGTCCATGTCCTCGATTTCTTCGTTAAGGAGTCCCATGTAACCTTTCTTGATACCCTTAACCTTAAGTCCGTTTGCAAGAGACTTACGAACAACAGCTCTGATAGCCGCATTCATTCCAGGTGCATCACCACCACTAGTAAGTACGCCAATAGTTTTGATTTGCTTTGCCATATTAATATCCTCGATTCTATATATCTTTATCATTTAATGATAACAGTTTGCCATATTCCCATTTATATTATCGCAAAGTTAGTGTTTTCGCAACGTTTCTGAAAACGATTTCAAAAAAAATTTATGATTTATTTACTCAACAGCTTTTTAAGCTCCTCTGTGGTATTATATGATGTAAGGTAAACACTAAAATTTGCCTATAATTACAGTAAGGAATAGAGATCATGTCTTTTGCACATTTACACGTTCATACAGAGTATTCTCTTTTGGACGGTTCAAATAAGATAAAAGAATATGTAAAAAGGTTAGGCGAGCTGGGAATGACAGCCGGCGCCATAACTGACCATGGTGTCATGTATGGTGTAATAGACTTTTACGAAGCCTGCAAAGAAAACGGCATAAATCCGATCATCGGCTGCGAAGTCTATGTCGCCCCGGGCTCCCGTTTTGAAAAAGAGGCCGCTCAGACAGATGACAGATATTATCATCTGGTTCTTTTGGCCGAAAACAACATTGGTTATTCCAACCTTTCACATATTGTAAGCCGTGGTTTTACCGAAGGATATTACTATAAGCCCCGTGTAGATATGGAGCTTTTGGAAAAATATCACGAAGGAATCATAGCTCTCAGTGCATGCCTTGCCGGCGAGATACCAAGAAATATAATCAAGGGGGCTCCTGCAAAGGCAAAAGAAGCAGCAATGCGCCTTGACGGCATCTTCGGACATGGCAATTTTTTCCTGGAGCTTCAGGATCATGGCATTCCCGAGCAGCGCGCCGTCAACAGCACGCTTATGGCACTTTCACAAGAGCTGGATATTCCTCTTGTAGCCACAAATGACTGCCACTATACCTACGCCGATGATGCAGAAGCTCATGACCTTCTTTTATGCATCCAGACGGGAAAAAAAGTGTCTGATGAAGACAGACTGCGCTATGAAGGCGGACAATACTATGTAAAAAGTGAAGATGAGATGCGTTCTCTTTTCCCATATGCGCTAGAAGCTATTGAAAACACGCAAAAAATCGCTGACAGATGTAATGTGGACATTGAATTCGGAGTGACGAAATTGCCTCATTTCGAAGTTCCCGAAGGATATGATTCCTGGACTTATCTTAATAAGCTTTGCCTTGATGGCCTTCATGAGCATTATCCAAACGATGATGGCTCTTTAAAAAAGCGTCTTGATTATGAGCTTGGTGTCATCCAGAAGATGGGATATGTGGATTATTTCCTTATTGTTTGGGATTATATCAACTATTGCCGCGAAAATGGCATCGCTGTGGGTCCGGGGCGTGGTTCTGCTGCTGGTAGTCTTGTATCCTATTGCATGCATATAACCAACATAGATCCGATAAAATATGATCTTCTTTTTGAACGATTCCTTAACCCTGAACGTGTATCCATGCCGGATATTGACGTAGACTTCGAGTATGAACGCCGCCAGGATGTTATTGACTATGTCACTTCCAAATATGGCTCTGATAAGGTTGTCCAGATCATCACCTTTGGTACGCTTGCTGCCAGGGGTGTTATCCGCGATGTTGCCCGTGTTATGGACCTTCCTTACAGTTTTGGCGATACCATCTCCAAAATGGTCCCAACAGAGCTCAATATGACGCTTAACAAAGCTTTGGAAATGAATCCTGAACTTCGCTCACAGTACGAAAACGATGAGACTGTACATAAGCTTATCGACATGTGCAAAAAGCTTGAAGGTCTTCCAAGACATACATCAATCCATGCTGCCGGTGTGGTAATCTGTCAGGCTCCCGCAGAGGATCTTGTGCCTCTTTCACGCTCGGCAGAAGGAAATATAACAACCCAGTTTACCATGACAACTATCGAAAGACTTGGTCTTCTTAAGATGGATTTTCTTGGGCTACGCACTCTAACTGTCATCAAAGATGCTACTGAGTTTGCTAATCGTTCAATTGGCGCAAAACCAGGCGATTCCAATTTTATTGACATAGACAAGATAGACTATAATGATCCGGCTGTACTTGCTTCTATCGGAACCGGTCGTTGTGATGGTGTTTTCCAGCTTGAATCCGGGGGAATGTCCAACTTCATGAAGGAACTTAAGCCGCAGTCTCTTGAAGATATCATTGCCGGCATCTCCTTATACCGCCCGGGGCCAATGGACTTTATTCCTAAATATATTGCAGGAAAAAATGATGCCGCTTCCATAACCTACCAGACACCTGAACTTGAACCAATTCTCAAACCAACCTACGGCTGTATCGTTTATCAGGAGCAGGTTATGCAGATTGTTCAGCAGCTTGGCGGCTACACTCTTGGCCGAGCTGACCTGGTTCGTCGTGCCATGAGTAAAAAGAAACAGCATGTCATGGAAGTTGAACGTGAAAACTTCGTAAACGGAAACTCAGAAGAGCATGTTCCAGGATGTGCCGCAAAGGGTATCGAATCCGATGTAGCAAATGCAATTTATGACTCCATGATGGATTTTGCGAAATACGCTTTCAACAAATCCCACGCTGCCTGCTATGCTGTAGTTGCGCTTCAGACTGCATGGCTCAAGTACTATTATCCGGTTGAATTCATGGCCGCTCTCATGACTTCAGTTATCGACAATCCCGGAAAAGTATCAAGCTATATCATGAGCTGTAGAAATATGAATATTTCTCTTTTACCTCCTGATATCAATGAAGGTTTTAACGGATTCTCCGTAACCGAAGTTGATGCTTCTAAGACGGATAAACCAATTCCCGGAGCTGTGCTCACAAGTGCTCCAGGCAAAAAGAAAGCCATACGCTATGCCCTTACCGCCATAAAAGGTATAGGAAGGCCCGTTATCTCTTCTATTGTAAAAGAGCGTCAACTGCACGGAAAATTTAAGAATATCAACGATTTTCTTACAAGAATGCAGGGCCGTGAAAATGATGTAAACAAGCGCGCAATTGAAAACTTTATAAAAGCCGGAGCATTAGACTGCCTTGGCGGGACGCGCAAGCAACACATGACCGTCTACAGTCAGATAATGGATCAGCTCCACTCCTCAGGAAGAAATTCCATGGCAGGTCAGCTTACTCTTTTTGACCTCGCAGGTGAAAGTGCCAAAAAGCAGTTTGAGATTCCTCTTCCAAACGTAGGCGAATTCCCAAGAGAGCTGATGCTTGAATTTGAAAAAGAGGTCCTTGGCATTTACATTTCAGGTCACCCTCTTGAAGAATTTACTGCCATGTGGAAAAAGCGCATTACCAACACAACAGCAGATTTTTACCTTGATGATGAAACAAATATGCCTGTTGTTAAAGATAATGCCAACGCGCGGATAGGTGGAATAATTACAGAAAAAAAGATTAAATACACTAAAAATGACCAGATAATGGCATTTCTCACGCTTGAAGATCTTGTCGGAACAGTGGAAGTTATCGTATTTCCTAAGACTTATGAAGGGAACGCCCCACGCCTTAACGAAGAATCAAAGGTATTCATAGAAGGTCGTGTGTCAGTGGAGGAAGATAAAGATGCCAAACTCATTGCCACAAAAATTCTTCTCTTTGACGAAGTTCAAAAAACAGTTTGGCTGCGCTTTGCAGATAAAGATGCTTATGAAGCCAAAGTTGATGCCATAAACAGGATTCTTTCGCAAAGTGATGGACGGGATGAAGTTGCAATATACTTAAATGACACCAAGCAGATAAAGAAACTTGGAAAGTCCCAGACAATCAAGGCTGATAATCAGACTCTTTCTGAACTGAATGATCTTTTGGGCAAACAAAATGTTCAAGTGACTTGATATGCAATAAAGAATGTTGCGCGAGTGCGCATCCATTGCAAAGCAATTCTACTGAAATTTCACATTAAAACAAAAGACGTTCTCTCGCGGATTACAGTTCAATCCACGAAAGAACGTCTCTTTTTATATCCAGGCAGTTACTTACTGTACGGCTGCCTTAAGCTCTTCAACCTTGTTTGTCTGCTCCCAAGGAAGGTTAAGGTCATTGCGTCCAAAGTGTCCGTATGCTGCTGTCTGTTTGTAGATTGGACGACGAAGGTCAAGCATCTTGATGATTCCTGCAGGACGAAGATCAAACACCTTACGAACTGCCTCTGTAAGCTTCTCATCAGAAACCTTACCTGTTCCAAATGTATCTACAAGAATTGATGTAGGCTGTGCTACGCCGATAGCATATGAAAGCTGGATCTCAGCTCTGTCTGCAAGTCCTGCTGCCACAATGTTCTTAGCAACATATCTTGCTGCATAGGCTGCTGAACGGTCAACCTTTGTGCAGTCTTTTCCGGAGAAAGCACCGCCGCCATGACGAGCTGCTCCACCATAAGTATCAACAATGATCTTACGACCTGTAAGTCCTGCATCACCCTGAGGTCCTCCGATAACGAAACGTCCTGTAGGATTGATGTAGATCTTTGTATTCTCATCAACCATTGCAGAATCAACAATTGCGTCGATAACGTGCTTTCTGATATCTGTATGGATCTGTTCCTGTGTAACCTTCTCATCATGCTGAGTAGAGATAACGATTGCTTCAAGTCTCTTTACTTTGCCATTCTCATCATATTCAACTGATACCTGGCTCTTTCCGTCAGCGCGAAGATATGGAAGTGTGCCGTTCTTTCTAACTTCTGTAAGCTTCTTTGTGAGCTTGTGTGCAAGGCTGATAGCATATGGCATATACTCTTCTGTCTCGTTTGTAGCATAACCAAACATCATACCCTGGTCGCCTGCTCCAATTGCCTCAAGCTGTTCATCTGTCATCTGGTTCTCTCTTGCTTCAAGAGCCTTATCAACGCCCATAGCGATATCAGCTGACTGCTGATCAAGAGCTACAAATACAGCGCAGGTATTTCCATCAAATCCCTTAGCTGAATCATCATAACCGATTTCTTTGATTGTCTCACGTGCAATCTTAGCATAGTCTACGTGAGCCTTTGTTGTGATCTCACCTGTGATGAGAACAAATCCTGTACATGTAGCTGTCTCACAAGCTACACGGCTCATAGGATCCTGCTCCATGCAGGCATCAAGGATAGCATCAGAGATGTTATCGCATATTTTGTCTGGGTGTCCTTCTGTTACTGATTCGGATGTAAAAATAAACTTATCCATTCTTTTTCCTTTCTACACAAGTAAAGCTCCGTCGTTTTGTCGCGTGCAAAGAACAAAACAAACGGAGCTGATTATCGTATCAGATCCTCTTATTGCTCGTAGGAACAAATAATATTGCTCCATATTCCATACGGAATTGCACGCTCAGGTTGGCACCTTCCTGAATCATCAAGGGGTTGCCGTGGCTTCATAGGTCCTATGTACCTCCACCACTCTGAATAAGAGAACAACAACAAATATATGATTATACTCGGAAACAGCACATTCCTCAACCGTTTCCGTAGTTCGATAATAACTTATGTCTTAAATAAAATCAATAGGGCAAATGATAATATTTATCTAAAATTTTGTGAACAAGGGTGCATAAATCACTTTTTTCGCTTCAATAAGTACAATAGTTGTTCTACGGAAAAAACGGCTGACCGTATATATACGGCCAGCCGCTCTTATTTTTTGATTCTTGATAAAGCCCTTAATCCATGGTCAGACTAATCCTTCGTCCAAACTCAGAATTAGTATATGCGATCATGTTTATCAGCCTTCCTCATCCTCTTCTTTCTTTTTGCCTGTAAAGATCAGCGCAATTGCAGCTGCTACTGACATGATGATCACAATAACTCTTGCTGTGTCATTCGTCTCATCTTCAGTTCTGCCACGTCTTGCTCCAAGTACTGCCTGATCATTTCCGGCTCCATCTCTTCTAGCGCCAAGTACTGCCTGATCTGCCGGTACTGCAACCGGTGTAGGAGTTGGTGCTGTAGGAGTAGGAACATCCGGTATTGGTGTAGGATCTGGAGTAGGTGTAGGTGTTGGATCCGGAGTAGGTGTTGGTGTAGGATCTGGATCCGGTCCTGGAGTTGTTCCTGTTGTTACTGTAAGAGTTCCAAGGTCCTCAGTAAGTGTATAATTGTTTGCATTTGCAGTCAGCCATTCAATACTATATGTATTTGTGCTGCTTCCTACTTCAGTCTGACTTCCTGTTGCAGTAACGTTTGCGGTTTCTCCCTTTACAAGGCCTGTAATAGTTGCTGTTGCCTCGGTAAGAGCTGAGCCATCATAGGTCTTTGTAGCAGAACCTGTAGCTACTATTACCGGTGCCTTTCCAATGGTAAGTGTTCCCATTGTTCCATCTTCATACCTGAACTGGTCTGTTACATCATTGCCTTCTGAATCCACAACCTTCATAGTAGTTGCATCCATAGAAAGTTTATATACTCCTGCATCTTTCTCAGATGTTGCCACTTTGATACCTGTTACATTAAAGGTAGCATCTCCTATAGTTATTGCTGTCTTTGTATTTCCGTCCATTGAAGCATCTGCCACAATACTAACCAGATTACTGAAGAATTCTGTTACCGGTGCTACTACATCTGATAACAACGTAATAATAGATGTTTCTCCAATTCCTTCAAGTGCGTAATCAAAGTTGTTGTAGTACTGACCGTCATATATAACGTTTACATCATCAGTATTTGCTCTGATAACGAATGCGTCAGCTCCTCTGTCGTCAATTATAAGAGTGCCAAGATTTTCTGTTATCTCATAGTTTCCAGCTTTTGCTGTTGTCCATGTAATACTATAGGTATTAGTTGCAGTTCCTACTCTTGTAATTGTTCCTGTTCCCTTTACATCTGCCTTCTCGCCCTTAATAAGACCTGTGATAGATGCGCCTGCTGTAAGAGGTGTACCATCATATTTCTTCTTGGCTGATTTAGTTGTAACTGTTACAGGAGCCTTAGTTACTACGAGCTTACCGTCCACAGTTGTAATATTTGTGAAGTTAGCAGTCTTGTCATCCCCACTCGCATTCTTGATAACAATGCCTCCGGTAATAACGTTAGCACTTTCACCTGCATCAGTCTGTGAACCTGTTACAGTTGCTTCTGCCTTAAATCCACTTGGAAGTCCTGTCCATGTAAGCTTTTCTTTTCCTGTTCCATCTGCAGTAAGTGCTTTGCCATTATAAACTTTCTTTGCACTAGGTGCTGTGACTTTAATCTCTGCACCATTAGCAGTTATCTGCAGATTTCCAAGATCATCAGTAATTGTATAGTTCTTTTCCTTTGCTCCACTCCACTTAATCTTATAAGTATTTGAGCTCTTACCTACTTCTGTCTGACTTCCTGTAGTCTTAATTGTAACGCTTTCTGTTCCAACAAGACCTTTTACTGAAGCCTCATCATTTGTAAGTGGTGTTCCGTCATACTGCTTGCTTGCAGAGCCTGTTGTTACTACTACAGGAGCCGGGTTAACTGTAAGTGTTCCATCAACTTTAGCTACTTTTGCGAAGTTATCAGTCTTATCATCACCTGCTGCATTGTAGATTGTAAATGCTGTGATCTTATTTGCTGATGAACCTGCATCTTTCTGGCTTCCTGAAACTGTTGCCTTGAATGTAAATCCATCAGGAAGTCCTACTGCCGTAACCTTATTATCACCTGAACCATCTTCTGTAAGTGCAGTTCCATCGTAAGTCTTGCTTGCTGAAGGAGCTGTAAATACTACATCAACATTTGATTCTGTGATCGTAAGTTTTCCAAGATTGTCTGTTACTTTATAGTTTGCAGCATTCGCATTAGTCCACTTAATTGAATATGTATTTGCTGTTGAACCAACTTCTGTAATTGTTCCTGTTGCCTTAAGATCAACTGACTCACCATCTGCAAGATTTGCGATCTTAGCTTCGTCCTTTGTAAGTGGCTTGCCATCATATGGCTTACTTGCTGAACCGGTTGTAATTGTTACAGCCTTTGGAGTAACTGTAAGGCTACCATCTACCAATGTGACATTGGTAAAGAAGGATGTCTTTACATCTCCTGCTGCATTCTTGATTACATATGTTTCTCTGATGACATTGCTGCTTGTTCCGGCATCTGTCTGTAAGCCATCAGCTTTTGCCACTACTGAGAATCCGGAAGGAAGACCTGTAACTATTATCTTCTTATCGCCGCTTCCATCTGCAGTAAGTGCTTTTCCGTCATAAGTCTTAGTGTCTGAAGGAGCAGTAATCTTGATTGCAGTAGAATTCTTGTCAATAGTCAGTGTTCCAAGCTTATCATTGATCACATAGTTACTTGCCTTAGCATTATCCCATGTAATCGCATAGGTGTTATCAACTGAACCGACTTCTGTGATTGTTCCGGTTGTCTTGAGTGTTACACTCTCGCCTCTTGCAAGTCCGGTAATGCTGACTTCATCATTTGTCAAAGGAGTTCCATCATACTCTTTTCTATCTGTTCCTGTAGTGATTGTTACATCTACCGGAGAAACAGTAAGTGTTCCGGGAACCTTTGTAACATTTGTGAAGTTTTCTGCCTTATTAACTCCTGCTGCATCAAGAATCTCATAGCTTGAAACAACGTTTGAAGAAGTTCCGACATCTGTCTGGCTTCCTGATGCTGTTGCATTAACCGTAAATCCGGCAGGCTTTCCGCTTACTGTTACGTTTGCATTTGTAAGAGGTGATCCATCATAATCCTTGGAATCAGTTGCTGCTGTAAGAGTAATCGCTTTGGTACTCTTGGTAACCTCAAGTGTTCCGATACTCTTTGAAAGGATATAGTTATTAGGATTTACATTATTCCAGGTAATCTTCTCAGTGTTGTCAACTACAATTCCTACTTCTGTTACAGATCCTGTAGCATGAATCTCAACTAAGCTCTGTTCACTTGGAATAAGTCCTGTAATACTTGCCTCATCCTTGGTAAATGGATTTCCATCGTATTCCCTTGTACCTGAAGCAGTTGTAACATTAGCTGTTATCTGATTGACTGTAAGTTTTCCATCAATAGGAGTACCAACATTAAAGTTAGAGGTCTTATCGATTCCATTTTCATCCTGAATTTTAAAGGATTTGATCTTATTTGTTTCTGTTCCGGCATTTGTTATGGTACCTTCACATTCACCAACAATCTCATAGTTGGTAGGAAGAATCTCGCTTCCGCCAACTACTATTACATTACTTGTAAGTGGTGTTCCATCATAATCCTTAACAGCATCTTTTGCCCTAATAGTTATTGCTGCTGCTGAAACAGTAAGTGTTCCAAGATTCTCTGCCTTGATATAGTAGTTAGTCTCTGTTGCAGTTCCGTCCCAGATGATCTCATAAGTATTATTTCCATCATGAGGAACATTCTCATTAACTTCAGTCTGTGAACCGGTTACGTTAAATGTTACAGTCTCATTATTCTTAAGACCTGTTAATGATGCATTCTCGTGCTTAGTAAGTGGTTGTCCTGTAAAAGGTCCTGCTGCCGAGTCTGTTGTTACTGTCAATGGAGCCTTACTAACACTAAGTGTACCATCAGTCTTAGTTACACTTAAGAAGTTAGCTGTTTTTTCCTCGCCTGCAGCATTCTTAATAGTATAATCACTTACTTGGTTTGCGCTTGAACCAAAATCAGTCTGGCTTCCGGTTGCGCTTCCTTCTACTGTAAATCCTGAAGGAAGTCCGGTTGCTGTTACTTTCTTAACTCCTGTTCCGTCGCATGTAAGTGCAGTTCCGTCATATTCTTTCGAATCACTAGGAGCTATGATTTCTATTTTAGCACTTTCGTTAGTAGTAACCGTGAGGGTTCCAACTGTATCTGAAACAGTATAGTCAGTCTGTACTGCTGTGCCATCCCATGTAAGTGAATATGTATTATTTCCATTATGTGGGATGTTGTAGTTTACTTCTGTCTGGGTTCCTGTTGTTTTAAATGTTGCTGTTTCCTTTACTCCACCAACAGTTACAAATCCACTTATTGTACCTTCTGCTGTAAGAGGCTGCCCATTGTATTCCTTCTCTGCATCAGGAGTTGTTACTGTAAGTGTTGCAGGGTTGATCTTAATATAACCGTCAACAAAAGTAATATTTCCATTTGCTTTAAGCGTTGCTGTTACATCTGTTCCACTTGCATTTGTAATTACAAGATTGTCAGCTGTCGCATTTACTACCTCGCTTACTGTATTTCCAGCTGTATCTGTAAATGTTTCTGTACATTCTGCCACATGCGTTGCTGTTGCATTTGATGTATGTGTTCCAAGTGTGTAACCTGTTGGAATACCTGTTACTGTAACAGTCGCTCCATGTGCTGTTCCATCATAGGTAAACTCTCCACCAACTGTAGTTACTGTGATTGCTGCCGTTGTCTCTTTTACTGTAAGAGTTCCAACTGTATCTGAAACAGTATAGTCAGTCTGTGTTGCAGTGCCATCCCATACAAGTGAATATGTATTATTTCCATTATGTGGGATGTTTGCATTTACTTCTGTCTGGGTTCCTGTTGTTGTAAATGTTGCTGTTTCCTTTACACCACCAACGGTTACAAATCCGCTTATTGTTCCTTCTGCTGTAAGAGGCTGTCCATCGTATTCCTTCTCCGCATCAGGAGTTGTTACTGTAAGTGTTGCAGGTGTGATCTTAATATAGCCGTCAACAAATGTGATATTTCCATTAGCTTTAAGTGTTGCTGTTACATCTGTTCCACTTGCATTTGTAATTACAAGATTATCAGCTGTCGCATTTACAACCTTGTCCACAACTGTTCCATCTGTACCAGTAAATGTTTCAGTACATTCTGCCACATGTGTTGCTGTTGCATTTGATGTATGTGTTCCAAGTGTGTAACCTGTTGGAATACCGGTTACTGTAACAGTTGCTCCATGCGCTGTTCCATCATAGGTAAACTCTCCACCAACTGTAGTTACAGTGATTGCTGCTGTTGTCTCTGTTACTGTAAGAGTTCCTAGTGTCTCTGAAACCTCATAGTCAGTCTGTACTGCTGTGCCATTCCACGTAATAGAATAAGTATTGTTTCCATCATGTGGTGTGCCTGCATTTACTTCTGTCTGGGTTCCTGTTGTTTCAAATTTTGCAGTTTCCTGTACTCCACCAACAGTTACAAATCCACTTATTGTACCTTCTGCTGTAAGAGGCTGTCCATCGTATTCCTTACTTGCATCAGGTGTTGTTACTGTAAGTGTTGCAGGGTTGATCTTGATATAACCGTCAACAAAAGTAATATTTCCATTTGCTTTAAGTGTTGCTGTTACATCTGTTCCACTTGCGTTCTTGATAACAAGATTATCAGCTGTCGCATTTACAACATTGCTCACTGAATTTCCAGTTCCATCTGTAAATGTTTCTGTACATTCTGCTACATGAGTTGCTGTTGCATTTGATGTATGTGTTCCAAGAGTATATCCGGTTGGAAGCGCAGATACTGTTACAGTCGCTCCATGCGCTGTTCCATCGTAGGTAAACTCTCCGCCAACTGTAGTAACTATAATCTCAGCTGTTGTTTCTTTTACTGTAAGAGTTCCAACTGTCTCGCTTACGATAGTATAGTTACTCTGCTTAGCTGTTGTTCCGCTTTCTGCTGTCCAGTCAAATTCATAAGTATTGTTATTCGCATGAGCCACATCAGTATTAACTTCAGTCTGTGTACCTGTAACCTTGATGTAAACAACTTCGCCATTTATTAATGTAACTTTCTTAAGTTCATTGTTGTGATCATCGGCTATTGTTGTAGTCTGGGTCTCAGTTCCATTAGAAGTTGATGTGCTTACATTAGTAGCTGTAACCTCTGCACCCTTTGTAAGTGCACTGCCGTCATATACTTTCTCATCAGTAAATGTTTCAACAGTGATGCTTGCAGGAAGTATAGTTATTGATCCGGTTACATATTTGATATTCAGCTTAGATGTTACGTCATCACCGGCCGCATTCCTGATGATAAGAACATCTGCTGTAGCAGTAATTGGTGTTGTTGTAACATCAGTAGCCTTAGCATTTGATTTCTTTTCATCATCAGAAACAGAATATCCAATAGCAGGAAGTCCGCTAACCTCAACTGTAGCTCCATGTTCCTTACCATCATAAGTAAAGGTTCCGCCTGTTGTAGTTACTGTGATCTGTCCTTTGAAATCAGTTACTTTAAGTGTTCCAAGTGATTCTGTCACTTCATAGTCGCCTGATTTTCCTGTAGTTAAGCTATTTGTCCAGTCAAAACTGTAGGTGTTATTTGATGTATCAGCTGCTGTCTGTGTTCCGGTTATAGTAATGTAAACAACCTCACCATTTATAAGTGTTACTTCTTTTGCCTGATTCTCATGATTATCAACAATAGTTGTAGTCTTGGTCTCGGTTCCATTAGAAGTTGATGTGCTTACATTAGTAGCTGTAACCTTTGCACCCTTTGTAAGTGCACTGCCATCATATACTTTCTCGCCTGTATATGTTTCAACAGTTATGCTTGCCTTTTTAATGACAAGTTCATTCTTAGGCTGCTGAGAATCATGCAGATATGTAATCGCATCTTTATCATAGCCTGTTAACTTACTTGTAAACTTAGTAAGGTCAAACTCAAGATCTGCAGAATCTGCTACATGAGTTCCTGTGATAGTTGAGTTTCCATCATATGTGAAATCGTCTTCTGTACATGTAACAGCATTTCCATCTTCATCTACTGCAGACGGAATAAATCCTGTTACAGTGTGCTCTTTGCCGTCATATGTAATCTCAGTTTTCTTGCCCTTAATTGTAACTGTAAGTGTCTTTGCTGAATAAAGAACCTTGATTACATTGTTCTCAGCTTTCATCACGTAAGTTGCAGGTGTCTGAACACCATCTTTATAGCCTGCGCCTACAAGCCCCTGTGCCTTTGCATAGTTGAGCTCTCCAGGAGCAGTACCGTTTACGAGAATAACTGGATCACCAACATTCTTAGGTCCAAGTCCGGTAACTTTTCCTAAATAGTGATCTGCATCTGTATCATCTGTAGCCTCACCTTTATAATACTCAACTGTGTATTCTGCAGTCTGACGTTTCCAACAAGCATAGAGAATGTTTGGAACATCCGGCTTCCTATCACCATCTTCATCAGGAAGATTATCTGCTCCTATCTCCTTACCATTTGCAATGTCAAGCAGTGATAGCCATGGTGTTGTAGCATCAGCTGTCTTTGCCCATCCAATGAATTCATAATTTTCACGTGTAAAGCCTGCTTCTGTCTGTGAAAGCGGAGTAAAACCTTCATTCTTTCTATATTCGAAAGTTTTAGCTGTTCCTACTCCACCATTAGGATCATATGTTATTGTAGTTTTTTCTGTTGAACCTGTTCCTGTCTCTTCATAAATAGCGATAAAGGTAAGTTTTCCGCCAACTATATACTTTGTATAATCCTTTAGCTGGATACTGTTATTAGGATAGAAGATTCTTGAAAGCTTTGAATCTGATTCAGTTCCCTTAACTCTCCATCCAATAAAGGTATACTTTGTTTCAATAGTTGCAGGAGGCGCGCCTACTACAGCTGCTGATGAACCTGAATAGTTATATCCATCTACAGGTGGATTTGAACCATGATCGCCCGCTTCGTAAACAATATTGTTAACGCCAGGATTTCTCCACTCAGCTTTAAGGTTTATAAAGCCGTACCATTGTCCGTCAATCTTTTCAACTGCCGGTCCTGTAACTATATCGTATGAATATGGCTTATCTGTGCTCTGGTCATACCATCCGATAAGAAGATATCCAGGATACTCAACATTTGTTGTTAAAGAATCCTTACTAATGTGATCTCCATAGTTAAGGTTAAATGATTCAACCTGTCCGTTAAGAAGTGTACCGCCATTAGCATCAAGTGTAACCTTATAACGAATAGGTGCATAGTACGCATAGATAACCTTATTAGCTGCAGGCATGGTCAATGACCAGTTAAAAGGTGTCTGACCATTCTTATCCTCAAACCATCCGATGAACTTATAGCCTGCCTTATCCGGAAGTGTAGGAGCACTTGTCTCATAAGTTGAAAGACTCTTTTGATATGGAATCTTCTCAAAGACATCTGTTTCTGGATCAACTTCATCGTTTCCATCCATGAAAGTGATTGAGTATTTCAGTCTCTCATAATGAATTTCAATGTAATCATAACCAGTAAGATCTACTGAGGTGCCATCTGGTCCTGGTGTCCAGGAAGTCCATGTTGTTGAATTATTTTTTTTCTTTCCACGTCTGTATTCAAACGCTTTAAACCCATCAAATTTCTCAGTAATACTAAAATTATTGATAGATGATGATCCCGTAAATGGTGTTGTGCTTGGATAGGATCCATCAATATTCTGCTTGATATATCGCAATTCATGACCAGTTGATGTTTTATTCTTATATACAACCAGTTCAGTCGCATTTGCACCAGCATCTGAATAGCTGTCAAATCTGAAAGTATCCAATATCAACAGAACTGTATTTCCTGAACTTGATTTATAATACCAGGTACAATTATTCCAGTTCCAATTATAGCCATACTCCGACAAGGTCTGACCATATAGTCCATCAAATGCTTTACCAAGTGTATTACCAAGTGAATCTTTAAATGTTATAGTCAACTTATTACGATCATAATATACATTAACAACAGTATCACCCTTCGGTCCTATTGTTGTAGTTGCTCCTTTACTGTTAACAACATCATAATGGTCATAATGGAATCCGCCATATTCTTTGTTCAGATATGTGCGTATTGTATTATTTGTAATGGTACTATTTGTTCTACCGGTCTTAACTTCACTGGTCTCATAATCATAATGCTTTTCTGTAGCATCTTTATCATCAGTAACTTTTTGCTTCCATATGATAACTGTATATGTAGTATTAGGATCTTCTGTCCACTTCGCATATATAGTTGTATCCTGAGTAAGCGGAATGTCCCATCTAAATTCTCCTCCGGTAACTTCTCCGGGGTTAGTTCCCTTTCCGTTGTACCATCCACCAAATATATAACCTTTTCTAGTTGGAGGATCCGGTTTTACAGTCTCAGGTCTTACACCATCTTCTATGTATCTTGGTCCAATATAATCAGCACCACCGCCTACACCATCGTTTTCATCAAAGTGCAGCCAGTATGCATTTATGATAACTGCATACAAGGTTCTGTACTGATCATCGCTTGCATCAATTTCATTTTCCTGGATAACAATTTTATTAGTCTGATTTGCTTTTGAATTAGCCCATCCGGCAAATGCCTGCTGTGAATCCGCAGGTGTAACAACTACATCGTCAATTTTAGTCATCGGACTCTGATTTCCGGTAACCGCAACTCTCTTAACCTGAACGATTTCATCGCTCTGGCCTACAAAAGTTACATAGTATGTTGTTGTAATATTGGCGTATAGCTTTATCTCTGTCTGGGCATCAATCTTTCCAACCTTGCCAAATGTGATTGCCTCACCGATGAAGTTTCCATCATCATCCTTTTCAAACCAGCCATTAAATTCCTGATTTGGCAAAAGTGAAGGAATTCCAGGATTATAAAAATCTTCGCCCTCTTTTACAATCTGTCTACTAAACTCAACATCACCATTATAGAAATAGTATGTAAGTGTTGCCTTATTGTTTTCTGTATCATCATCAGATGTACCATGCTCAGCAACGATAAAGATTGAGAACTCACTTACATCAAAAGCTACTGTTTCTGCATTTCCTTCAGAATCTTCACTTACAGCTACATCAATCTGTTCTGCTTCGTCTCCATGATCATGAATAACCGCAAGGTTCTCAGTCTCAATTGTTTCTTCAAGTTCAAGACTTACATGAACATACTTATTATCTGCAGGCTGAATCTCTTCGCCTTCATAATAGAAAGTAATATCAACACCCTTAGCAGATGATACTTCTGTTCCAAGAGTATCCTCAGCTGTTGCTACGGCCTGATCATCTGAAATAGAAGTGATAGAAACTTCTGTTCCTTTAGGGAATACGCCTACTTCTGCAATTACTGAAACTATAAGTCCACCAGCATGATAACCACCTACTTCAATGGCAGGCATCTTATCAGCTATATCTTCTACAGCTTCGAAATTTGCGTAAAAGACTGTGTCTTCTTCGATTCCATCAGGAATAAATGTGGCTTCAGTTGAAACCTCATTTCCATCTGAATCTGTCCAGTTCACAAACTCGTACTTATCATTCCAGCTGTAAGCTGTTGCACCTTCAAAAGCTGCGCCTTCTTTATTGATATCAACTTTCTCAACTTTTTTCGTCTTGTTACCTTCTGCAACATAACCACCTTTTCTTGCCTTGTAGGTAACAGTAACGATTTTTTCAACAGGTGCTTTTTCCTCGAAGTTTGCTGTAAACTCCGCATCTTCTTCTATTTCTGAAGGAACGAATGTCTCATTGGTTGAAACTTCTTTTCCCTCTGAATCTGTCCAGTTCACA
The DNA here is from genome assembly GCF_900112195.1 of Butyrivibrio sp. YAB3001. Classification (GTDB taxonomy): domain Bacteria; phylum Bacillota; class Clostridia; order Lachnospirales; family Lachnospiraceae; genus Butyrivibrio. The sequence goes on along the minus strand of NZ_FOKR01000013.1, from coordinate 43,969 downwards.
AAAAGATAGCCTTCATCAGCCTCTGCTGTCGCTCCCTTGAAACTAGACTTTTCATCATTTAAATCGATTGTTTCTTCTTCTAAAGAAACTGTTCCCCCCTCTGTTGCCTTATAGGTAACAGTAACCTTTTTCTCTTCCGGGTCTTCTGGTTCTTCTACTGCTTCTTCTTCAAAGTTAGCTGTAAAAGCACTCTCCCTCTCAATATTCTCAGGTACTAATGATGGTTCTTCTGAAACAACAACGCCTTCATCATCTGTCCAATTGACAAAAATGTAGCCATCATCTGCCTGTGCTGTAGCACCTTCAAATTTTGCTTCTTCATCATTTATATTAATTGTTTCTTCTTCTAAAGAAACTGTTCCGCCTTCAGAAGCTATATAATGAACAGTTACAAGAAGCTCTTCTACTTCTTCCTGTTCGTCTGTTTTCTCTTCTGACTCTTCGGATTCTTTTTTATCAGACTTTTTGTCGGACTTTTTATCAGATTTCTTATCTGACTTCTTATCAGACTTTTCTTCTGACTCTTCCTGATTATCCTTTTTGTCCTCTTTGTCCTTATCCTCGTTATCTGCTTCCTCTACCTCTGCGACATTCGCTTCAGCTTCCTCGGAAACCGCTTCTTTTGAAGCCTCTGAAGCATCTTCTTTTTCGGAGGTTTCTTTATTATCAGAAGTTTCATCAGAATTTGTTGTCTCTTCTGCTACTTCTTCAGCTGTCTCTTTTTCTTCACTTATTTCTTCTGCAGATTCTTCTGCAACAGCTTCAGAATTTTCTTCACTTTCAGAAGATAATTCTTCCTCCTGAGCATCTGCTGTTTCCTCAGATACCACTTCTTCGGTAGTCTCCTCAGTGGTCTCATCAGTATTCGCATCATTATTCTCTTCTACAGCAGCGTCATCATCTTGCTGTATTTCTTCCTGAGACTCTTCCTGAGACTCTTCCTGACCTCCTTCTTCCGGAATCTGCTCCCAATCAGCAGTCGTGATGTCTTCATTCTTGAGCTGCGCTAATTCTTCCTCGTCTTCAACGGCAAAAGAACGCATTGAAGCCCAGTCACTTCCAAATGAGGTTGTGACCAACGCGAATGTGAGAAGAATTGCTAATACACGTTTCCATTTCTTTAACATCTCTATCTCTCCCTCCTGTAAAAATGTTATGAAACCGAATGTTCCTGATTGCCTTCTTCCGATGCTTTCTCTTTTGTTTTAGCCATAGCACCATCGATAAGATTGAGTAACTCTAATGCACTTCTAAATCTTTGTGACTGATTTTCCTCCGCCCAAGTTATCTTCCCCTGCCAGGTATTATTCTGGCAAAACTCAACTTTTACAATGAATGTACCTTTTTGACTGTCTCTGGCACCATCCTTTGCATTTTTATTATGATGATTACTTTTGTTTTCCATTTCGTTTATCCCCCACTAAAAGTAATTATAGAAATCAGTCAATCATATAACTAATCATATTTTGATTAATTTGTGAATTTTATTTCACATTCACAACACACTGTATTAAATATTATTTCACATTTTGAACACAAATGTTTATATCTTATTTATTAATTTTCTATAAACCGCTAGTTTATATATTTTTTAAGTTATTAATACGCAAAAAAGCGGTTAACCACATACTGTGATCAACCGCTTTCGCATCGAATCTTTGATATAATCTGGGTTAAAACCAATTAATCCTCTTCATTGTCTTCTTTCTTTTTAGAAGTAAATATAAGTGTTAATGCAGCAATTGCTGAAGCAATTATAGCTATTACTCTAAAAAGAATGTTTGTAGTATCTTCTGTTGCTCCTCTTCTTGCACCTAAAACCTCAGGAAGATCTGCTTCCACAGGAGCCTCAGTTCTTACAGCACCTAATACTTCAGCAAGTTCAAATGCCTCAAACTCCTGTGTAGAAATAGGTGCACTGAGAACCGCTATTGGTTCAGGATATGTAGGTTCTTCCTGTTCCGGATATACCGGCTCTGCCGGTACTGGCGCCGGATCTGGTGTAGGTGTTGGATTTGGATTCTCTGGGTCTTTCGGATCCTCTGGATCTTCTGGGTCTTCCGGATCTTCTGGATCTTCCGGATCTTCTGGATCTTCCGGGTCCTCTGGTTCTTCCGGTTCCTCTGGTTCTTCGGGATCCTCTGGTTCTTCGGGATCCTCTGGGTCTTCTGGGTCTTCCGGTTCTTCTGGATCTTCCGGGTCCTCTGGTTCTTCCGGTTCCTCTGGGTCTTCCGGATCCTCTGGGTCTTCGGGATTCTCTGGGTCTTCTGGGTCCTCTGGGTCCTCTGGGTCTTCCGGTTCTTCTGGATCTTCCGGATCCTCTGGGTCTTCTGGATCCTCTGGTTCTTCTGGATCTTCTGGATCTTCGGGTTCTTCTGGATCTTCGGGATCCTCTGGTTCTTCGGGATTCTCTGGATCTTCCGGATCCTCTGGTTCTTCCGGTTCCTCTGGGTCTTCCGGTTCCTCTGGGTCTTCCGGATCTTCTGGATTTTCCGGTTCTTCTGGTTCTTCTGGATCCTCTGGTTCTTCCGGTTCATCTCCTGGATTCTCAGGAACTTCTTCCCATACAGCGTAAAGGATGTTGCTCTCTTCGCCGTTCTCATTATCTGCTGCAATCCATGTTTCTCCAGGATATATTTCTACTTCTGTAGCACCTTTCTTAGTGCTCCATCCAATGAATTTGTAGCCTACACGACTATTAAGTCCTGTCTGCTCATGTGTCTTAGCTTTAAATCTTTCATTGATTCTCTTTACGTCATTATCAGCATCATCTTCAGGATTTGTCCGTCCGCCGCCTTCATAGTTGTCATCATATATTATTGATGTCTTTTCTGTAGAAGTGTCCTTTGCTCCAATTTTCTCAAATACAGCTCTGAGTCTGACAACTGATTCATTTTTGCCAAGATCATTTTGTTCAGAAGCAATATAATCAGCTGTTATGTCAAAACAATCATTTGGGCTGAAGAATTTATCAACATTGCCCTCTTTATCAAGAAGTTCCCACCCCATAAACATATAGTTCTTGTCTATTAATTCTGGTTTTGACAGTACTCTTGCAGTTGAATCTGATGAATAACTGTACTCATCATATCTTACAGCCTCTTTTGCAATGGATTCATCAGCCAGGTATTTTACAAGTACCTTACCTGGTTTTCTCCACTTTGCAATCAGTGTCACATTTGATACAACATCTGAATCAGCAACATAAATATCACTCCATTTATTTTCTTTGTCGTCATACCAGAACCAGCCTACAAGATCATATTTGTCGCCTTTTTCTTCTCTAGTGACATCAAGCTCTGCTTTAATATTTGTGCCCCAGTCAACAGTGAACTCTTTGTAATTTGTTGGTCCATTGTTGAAACTTCCACCATTTGGATACAACTTAACTGTATACTGAACTGGTACTAACTTAGCATAAACAACTTTACCACCAACCGGCATAGTAATAGGCTGTTCTTTTCCATCGACTTCTTTAGTGAACTTGAATTCTTTGGTTAATTCCGGATCCTCATACCATTTAACAAATACATAATGCCGTGTTAAATGAGTCTTCTCATCTTTGTTATACAAATCCTCAAGCTGTTTTTCACAATTTTCAAATGCATTACGATATTTGTCTAATGCCGTTTCATAATATATTTCGAGATCTTTTTCTGTATTATCCTCTTTTACGCGGATTTCTGTATCACCGTACATAAAAGTGAGTTTATACTTTAATCTGTCGTATCTTATATCAAGACCATTATCTGGAATCGGAATGGATTCAGGCATCTCGTAATTCCATTCTTTTGTTCCTGTTTCTCTATATGCCACTGCCTTAAATCCTGTGTACTTATCAGAAACTTTCCAGTTAAAATCATGTCCTGTAAATCCAATTTCATTCAGATCAATGTCGTTTTCATCAAGATCATTTACTCCATCCTCATCTTTATCTATGATCTGATGATCAATTTTTCCATCTCCATCTTCATCTTTAATCTGCTGATAGAAATGAACTCCGGCAGGATAATTCATATCCCTGAAGTGCCAAAGAACAAGTTTTACACGCTGACCACGCCCATTTGTCTCAGCCTCATCAATGTCGTCAAGGATCAGAGACTTTAAAAATGTTACATGTCTGTCTTTATTTGTTCTCCATTCACCTTCCGGCCATTCTTTTGGAATATCCTTTCCATAAAGATCTGACATTGATACTTCTTCATCCAGAACATATTTTAAGAATGGTCCTTCTGATGAGTATTTGCCCCTTTTATTTTCAAGCTCATACTCCCAAGTGCCATCAGTTTTCTTAGTAAGTTTTACTACGCTGGTACCTGTTGCGCCCTTCGCATCCTTAACTAGCTTTACTCCATATACGTCTTCAGAGTTATTTACAGCATTAACAGCTTCTTCTTTGCTGATGACTTCTGCTTCCATAAAGTCTATGCTTACAACGTTTCTATCATAATAGACATTTATTACAGTATCACCTTTTTTGCTTATTTCGCATCCACTTACTGACTTTTGGGCCTCGCTAACCTTTTCGCCAGACTTTACAACTGCGCTTCCTACATAGTGAAAACCTTTTGAAAGCTTATCATTTAAAGCATCGCTATCATAGACTTCTTTGCCATCAATTGTTATCTTTGCGCTATCATTACCTGCAATCGCAATATCAGCTCCTGGTTTTGCCAAAAGAGTGCCCGTCTCTCCGCCATAACTTGCAACATAATCATATGACTTCTTTCCGACTTCATGATCCCCAATCTTATTATCAGCATCATAAACATCGGAAATGTTCTGTGCCCAAACGATGATTGTGTAATTGACTTCCGCATTCTGCTCCCAGCCTGCATATAATGTCAGATTGTTGCCTGTGATTCCTTTCGCAATCTCTTCCTTAAATACTTCATCAAATACATCTTCAACGTTCTTGTTCCAGTCATCATCGGTAAACTTCTTGCTGTCATCAAGATTTTCTGCTGCATCACGCGAAGTAAACCAACCTTTAAATGTGTAACCTTTTCTTATAGGATCAATTTGAGGCTTCTTATCCTTTAAAGACTCGCCATATTCTGCATAGATTGGAACTGTATAGCTGCTTTCTTTGCTGTTTCCATCATTAGCATCAAAATAGATATAATATGGTTCTACAACAAGTGCATATAGTTCCATATCTTTATCTACTGTTATGACATCTTCCTTAAGTAAAGCTTCTTTATTATTTTTCTCAGTTGTCCAGCCTACAAATACCTTATGTGCGCTGCTTTCTTCATCTCCAATAGCATACTTTACTTTTGATACATCTATTGTTGAATACTGTTCTTTATTATTTTCATCTAATGTAGATTTCGCCTCAAGTACTTTTATTACTTCCCCATCGTTACCGATAAAAGATACAAAATAAGTAATAGAAATTCTCGCTTCAACTTCTACAATAGTCTCTCCCGCTTCGAACTGATCTTCTTCTATCTCAAGCGGAAACTCTATTTTTTCTTCTGTCCCCTTAACAAACCATCCAAGAAATTCCTCATGTTCTCCAAGCCCCTCAGGAATTCCAGGATTCTTTATTGTTTCATCTTTTTTTACAGTCTGAGTATTTACAAGCTCATTACCATAGTAAAACTTGTAAGTAACAAGCTTGGTTTTATCAGTATTATCTTCATCTTCCTTGTCTTCCCCAGCAACAATGAAAATTGAAAACTGATTTACTTCAAAGCTTGCGCTCTCAACATTGCCTGCGCCGTCCTGTTCAACATTTGCTGCGATTGTCTCAACATCACCGTCATGCTCATGAAGGACGCTGACATTCTCAGCTTCTAAAGCTTCCTCAAGAGAAAGGCTTACACTTACATACTTGTTGTCAGCAGGTTGGATCTCATTTCCTTCGTATACAAAAGAAATATCAACACCTTTTGCTGTTGTAATCTGGTCTCCAAGTTCATCCCTAGCTGTAGCTATTGCCTCTTCGTCTGCAATAGGGCTGATAACCACCTCTGTATTAACCGGGAAGATACCTTCTGCTGCATGTACAGATACGATCATTCCACCAGCATGATAATCATTAACATCGATTGCAGGCATCTTATCTGCAATATCTAATGCAGCTTCAAAGTTAGCGATATAGGTAATATCCGCTTCAACATTCTCAGGAATAAGTGTTGCATCTACTGAAACAACTTCTCCATCTTCTGTTGTCCAGCCTATAAAGCTATACTTATCGTTCCATGCCTCTGCTGTAGAGCCCTCGAATTTAGCCTCTTCATCATTTATATTAATTGTTTCCTGATGAGAAGAAACTCTTCCGCCCTTTGTAGTTCTGTAAGTTACAGTTACGAGCTTTTCTTCTTTTTCCTGAATTTCATCCTGAAGTTCTTTATCTTCGTCTGTAACTTCATCTTCTTTTTCTTCTACAGTTTTTTTCTTCTTTTTCTTATCAGACTTTTTATCTTCTTTTTTCTCATCTGATTCTTCTGACTTATCACTTTCTTTTTCTTCATTTGATAGTTCTTCATCAGTCTCTTCTGAAATTTCCCCTTTTTCAGAAGTTTTCTCTTCAAGAGTTGTATCTTCCTTTTCATCAGAGAGCGCTATATCTTCATCTGAACCCCTATCTTCTTTTTCAGGCTCTCCTTTCTCCTGCTTCTCAGATACTACTTCATCAAGATTGCGCTCCTCTGCTTCTGTTTCAGATGATTCATCTTCATTACTATCAGCTTCTTCATCCTCAACATCTGCACTTACTTCTTCTGATGCAATTTCTTCTGTTACATCCTGATCTTCAGATTCCAAAAACTCTTCTTCAATCAGACTACCCTCTTCAGCTTCAAGATTTACGCTTTCCTGTTGGTCTGTAGGTTCATCGTTTGTACCCTGTTCGTCAGGGATCTGTTCGATTTCAACAGTCGAGATTTCATCTTTTATCTGAGCTAATTCTTCTGCATCCTCAACTGCTAACGCTCTTGCACATGCAATATCACCACCTAATGTAGTAAATATCATGCTAAGTGCAAGAAGAATTACTAATACTTTGTTAAAACTTTTCATTCCCTTCACCCTCCGATAAAAAATATCACAAAACCGAATGGTTCACTTCATCTTCACCAGATAACTGATTTTGTCCAAGTGCCTCATCCATGAGTTTTATAAGTTCTAATGCGCTTCTGAACCTTACCTGCTTATTTTCATCAGCCCATGTAACTTTCCCTTGCCAGGTATTATTATGGCTATGTTCAATCTTTACTATAAATGTGCCTTTTCCGCTTCCGCGATTATTATTCATCGTGCTTATATCCTTGATTTTCCCCATATCATACTCCTGAATCTTTTTTCACAAAATGTGCTGCAAAATGCCTTTTTTGTCTGAACAGAAACACTCAGCACAGATACTGATTATAAGCATTTAGCAATCATACGACCTATCATAATCATGCTGAATAATGTAAATATTTTATTCTTTTTTAATTTTTATTTTATTTTTTAGTAATAAATTAATAAAAAAACGACGCTGAATTTTTCCTTCAACGTCGTTCATAATTTATTTACAATTAATTAAAAGAATGGTAACTTGGAATCATCTTTTAGACATATTGAGTTGATATCATAATATTGTCAGATGAGTTAAGACAATACCAATTTAAAAAAACTTTTTCATAATATGCCAGGTAAGGAAGCTTACCTGGCATCCTCCCTTTTATAGGGCTTTTTTATTTTGCATTTCCCTGAAGGAAATTCTCCATGTCTGCTACAGCAGCCTCTTCATCAGATCCATCTGCAATAACAGTTACCACTTCGCCAGAGTTAAGAGTCAACGTCATCATACCCATGATACTCTTGGCATTAACCTTCTTAGACTGAGCCTCAATATGAACAGTGCTGTCATATTTGCTTGCAAGCTGAACCATTTCAGCAACAGGTCTTGCCTCAAGTCCTCTAGGCAATTTAATTTCGATAGATTTTGTTATCATAATTCCCCTCCTGAAATTATTAACACATCAAGTTCCTTTTATCTTATCTGCCAACTCACTAAGTTTCCTCAACCTGTGATTGACTCCCGACTTTCCAACCGGCGGATCCAGCAATTTACCAAGCTCGGAAAGTGTAGCCTCAGGATTTTCCAATCTGACCTCAGCCATTTCTCTAAGTCCTGCCTGCAGATTTTCAAGACCATAATGATCTTTGATAAAAGTAATATCTTCAATTTGCTTAGTAGCAGCATTTACTGTCTTTGTAATATTGGCAACTTCACAGTTGACGCGCCTGTTAATGGAATTACGCATTTCTTTTACTATGCGCAGATTTTCCAGATTCATAAGACTTACCGGCGCTTCCATTATATTAAGAAGATCAACAATCCCTGAACCTTCTTTAATATATAGAACAAAATACTTTTTCCTTTGGATGATCTTCGCTTCTATGTCGAAGCTCTCAATCATCTCTTTTATCTGATTAGCCTGAATTTCGCTACTGCAATCATATTCCAGATGATACCCCTTATTAGGATCGCTGATAGAACCAATGCAAAGAAAAGCATCCCTTAAAAATGCTCTCTTGCAGCATGTGTTCCTTGTAACCTGAACACTTATCCCGTCATCTATATCTCGTAAATTCCCTTTACTATCCATCACTTTGATAGCTCCAAGAACTGACCTTATCTGGCTCTGATCATTCATCACAGCCTTGTAAATACGACCATTATCCTTGAAATATGGGATATCCTCCAAAATGCTAGTTCCTATATTAAATGCTTTTTTTAATAATGTAAAGAACTTTCTAACCACAAGAGGATTGTCAGCCTGCAAAAATAGCGTAACAGAGTCGTCTTCCGATATGCTTATATGCCCTGCAAGATCAATTATCGCTGCGACCTCTGCCAGCTGGCAATGTCTTGAATTTCCAATATGTTTAGCCAGTTCTTCCTTTACTTCTGAAGAAAAAGACATCCTATCTATTACCTTAAAATCAATTTGATTTGGAGCTGTTTTTTACATCTCTATGAGATATCTTAATTCCAAACTTGCCCTCTGAATCCTTTAATCTCGAATAAAGTTCATTGGCAATCGTTACGCTTCTGTGCTGACCTCCGGTACAGCCTATGGCAACTACCAACTGATATTTGCCCTCCTGGACATATCCAGGAATCAGGAACTGAAGCATATCGGTAAGCTTATCCAAGAACTCTCCACAGGCAGGAAAACTTTTAACATAATCCTGCACACCCTTGTCATTTCCAGTCTGATGCTTAAGTTCATCTATATAATATGGGTTTGGTAAAAAACGAACATCAAAAACCAGGTCTGCATCAGAAGGAATTCCATATTTAAATCCAAATGACAGAATTGTGACCATAAGGGAGTTATAGCCCTCATTTTTAACAAATATCCTGTCAAGTTCCTCTTTTAACTCTCTGGTTAAAAGCTGAGATGAATCTATAACGTAATCCGCGCGTTTCTTGATCTCAGCAAGAACGGCTCTTTCCTTTGCGATTCCATCCTCGATTCTTTTCCCTGTATCATTAAGATTCATAGGGTGAATTCTTCTGGTCTCTTTATATCTTTTTATAAGAATCTGATCTCCACAATCCATGAAAAGAACTTCAACAGGAATTCCTTTTTCCTTGAGAGAATCAATGATTCCGGAAACCTCTTCAAACGCCTCTCCTGCTCTGGAATCAATTCCAAGAACAACTTTGTTTATCTCGCTATCCGGCATTGTAATCAGTTCCGCAAACTTTCCAATAAGAGATACCGGCAGGTTATCAACACAATAATAGCCTGCATCCTCAAGCATATGAATTGCTGTGGCCTTACCGCCACCACTCATACCGGTTACTATGACAAATCTCATCTTTACCCTCTTTTGCAAAAATGCTACTTTTAAAATTTACCTAACATAATAACTTCCGGTTCTAGCTTAACGCCGGATGATTCTTTGACTTTCTTTTGAACATCACATATCAGCTTATAGATATCTGCTGATGTTGCATTACCTTTATTAACAACAAATCCGCAATGCTTCTCAGACACACAGGCATCACCCACACTGTATCCCCTTAATCCGGCATCTTCTATCAATTTCCCCGCAAAATAGCCTTCAGGGCGTTTAAAAGTTGAGCCGGCGCTTGGATATTCGAGTGGCTGTTTTTCTTTTCGCTTAATAGCAAGCTCTTTCATCTTATCTGCAATTTCGTCTGTATTGCCTTCCTCAAGTTCTATCCGAACTGAAGTAATAACAAAATCTTTGCCTTTAAGTGCACTTGTCCTATAACCAAAATTAAGCGTATTTCTGTCAATTCTGATTATCTCTCCAAAAGACGAAAGTGCTCTGACTTCCTTAACGACCATCTTCATCTCGCCGCCATAGGCACCTGCATTCATGATGACCGCGCCGCCTATAGTTCCGGGAATGCCTGCCGCAAATTCAAAGCCGGTAAGGGCATTATCTCTGGCAAATGCCGCGATAGAAGAATTCATTGCCCCCGCTTCCGCATAAATTGTCTTATCGTCTTCGAGATGTATATCGGTCAGATTTCCCAAAGATATTACAGCTCCATCATAACCTTTATCTGAAACCAGCAGATTACTTCCATTTCCAAGTACAAAAAACTCAACTTCTGCTCTTCTAAGGAGCGCTACCGCATCTTTAAGCTGGTTAACATTCTCAGGTCTTAAAAACAAGCTTACAGGCCCACCCGTCTTAAACGTGGTGTGCCTGCTCATTTTTTCATTGATATGTAATTCCGATGATGGAATTATGTTTTTTAAAGCGTTTATTACATCCTTGTTCAAAAAAAATTCTCCCATTATGAAACATATAAGAAAACGCAATCTTATCAGTTTTCTTTAGTACAGTAACATCTTGGCTGCACCGTAAACACCTGCATCGTTACCAAGCTTTGCAAGAGCAAACTTAACATCCTTGCAGCCAGGGAACACATATTTGTTAAAGCTTGGCATCAAAAGATCAAAGAGCATTTCTCCTGCCTTTGAAACGCCTCCACCAAGCACGATGATCTCAGGATTTACTACACTTGCTGTGATAGCAATGCCTTTTCCAAGATAATAGCCATATCTGTCAGCAATTTCTTTTGCCACCTTATCGCCATTCTTGGCTGCGTCAAATACATCCTTGCACTCAATCTTGGATAACTGTCTAAGAACGCTGTCCTGCGTAGAAGCAGCAAGAATTCTGTTTGCAAGTCTTACTGCGCCTGTAGCGCTTGCATACTGCTCAAAGCAACCATGATTACCGCATCCGCATGCATCAGGCTCTTCATCCTCAAGATGAATATGTCCGATTTCTCCGCCTGATCCCTTAGAACCTGCGAGAATCTTGCCTTCGTTAATGATTCCACCGCCAACTCCGGTTCCAAGTGTAACAAGAAGCATGTTCTGATAGCCCTGTCCGCCACCCTTCCAAGCTTCGCCAAGTGCTGCAACATTGGCATCATTTCCTGCCTTTACAGGAAGTTTAAGCTTTGAGTGAAGTTCATTCACAACATTAACTTTTTCCCATCCAAGGTTAACAGCCTGATAGCAAAGGCCATCAACATTTACAGCTCCGGGAACACCAATGCCTGCTCCGACAACATCAGAATCGTCGATTCCTCTCTCTTTCATCTTGGCTCTTATAGCATCTGCTACGTCAGCAAGAATATACTCGCCGTTGTTCTCTGTACGGGTAGGGATTTCCCAAAAATCAACCTTTTCTCCTCCCTCAGTTAACAATCCGATCTTTGCAGTTGTACCACCAACATCTGCGCCAAATACATATCTAGCCATTTTGTGTTCTCCTTATATAAGTTCATATAAATAATTTATTCGTCGTCATCCTCTGACCGTCTGCGGGCAAGAGAGTTCTGAACTCTGTTGTAAAGCTCCTGCGCTGCATTGTAGCCCATAGCTTTCTGTCTGTGATTTACCGCAGCTGACTCGCAGATTACTGCAAGGTTTCTGCCGGGACGGATAGGTATTCTATGGCACACGATCTTGTTTCCAAGATACTCTGTGTACTCTTCTTCAAGTCCCAATCTGTCATACTCTTTATCTTTATCCCAGTCCTCAAGTTTGATGACAAGGTCGATTGTCTGTGTCTCTCTTACACTTGAAACACCGTAAAGTGTCTTAACATCGATAATACCAACGCCTCTCATTTCAATAAAATGCTTTGTGATATCAGGCGCTGTACCAATAAGTGTCTCTTCACTTACTCTTCTAAGTTCCACTACATCATCTGAAACAAGACGATGTCCTCTCTTTATCAGCTCTATGGCTGTCTCTGACTTACCGATTCCACTTTCACCGGTAATAAGAACACCAACACCATAGATATCAACCAATACGCCGTGAATAGAGATGCAAGGCGCAAGCTTAACATTAAGCCATCTGATTATTTCTGCCATAAATGCTGATGTGGACTTCTTAGTCATAAGTACCGGCACTCTTTCCTCAATCGCAATCTTTATGAAAAGAGGATCCGGTGTAAGCTCTCTGCAGAATACCACTCCCGGTATATCAAAAGAAAGAAACTCTCTATACATTTCTTCTTTTTTCTCAACCGGCATGGATTCCATATATGTATACTCAACAAATCCGATTACCTGTAATCTGGTTGCCTCAAAATGTTCAAAATAGCCCGCGAGCTGAAGTGCCGGTCTGTTAATATCCGGCTGACTGATCCTGATCTTCTTGATATCAAGCTCCGGAGTCAGGTTTTCAAGCTTCATTTTTTCAATGATAGTTTTAAGACTAACGCTTGCCATAATATCCCCCCTGTTATTTTAATCTGTGAAACTAAACAGTTTCCGCGCACCACCACAAATATATCACAGTATGTACCTATCAGCAAATTATATTTAATTATCTAAAGTAACTTCTCTTTACTAATTTTTTTCAAAAAAGCTGTGATGTGCACACATTTTTATCATCAAAAAAATTTATCTATTACTGATGAAAAAATTCATATATCTGCTTTGCTGCGTTCTCCGGAATTTCCGGAATCTGCGCAAGTTCTTCAACCGAAGCATTCTTGATATCATCTATTGACTTAAAATGCTTCATAAGTGCCTTTCTTCTAGCTGGCCCAATTCCCGGGATATCATCCAAAGAGCTCTTTACCTGCGCTTTACTTCTAAGGGACCTGTGATACTCTATCGCAAATCTGTGGGCCTCATCCTGTATTCTTGTGATCAGCTTAAATCCCTCAGAGCGTGTATCAATCGGTAATTCCACATTATTATAGTAAAGACCTCTGGTCCTGTGATTATCATCCTTAACCATACCGCAAACAGGAATACTTATTCCAAGTTCATCGAGAACCTGAAGACATATATTTACCTGACCGCGCCCGCCATCCATTAGTATCAGATCAGGAAACTTCGTAAAGCTCCCATACTGCGCATCAATATCCCTTACCTCAAGATCATGCTTTTCTTCGATACCATGAAGAAGTCTTCTTGTAAGAACCTCATGCATGCAGGCGTAATCGTCAGGGCCTGCCACAGACTTTATCCTGAACTTTCTATAATCGCTCTTTTTGGGCTTTCCTTTTTCATATACAACCATGGAGCCAACGTTGGCAAATCCGCTTATGTTCGATATATCATAAGCTTCCATTCTCTCAAGTCCCTTGATTCCCAAAAGATTTTCAATTTCTTTGACTGCCCCTATAGTCCTTCCTTCTTCTCTTTTTATTCTCTCTTTATCCTTGGAAAGGATAAGCTGCGCGTTCTGAGTCGCAAGTTCCATCAGCTTTTCCTTTTGTCCTCGTTCAGGAACCGTGATGTAGACTCTGCTGCCTTTTCTCTGTGTAAGCCACTGTTCTATGATTTCCATATCTTCGATTGACTCTGGAAGCATCAATTCTCTTGGAATAAACGGTGTTCCTGCGTAAAACTGCTTTACAAAGTTTAGAAGAATTTCTGCCTGAGGATTTTCAGACACGTGTGTCATATAAAAATGCTCTCTGCCGATAAGTCTTCCGTCTCTGACAAAAAACACCTGTACTACAGCATCTTTATCATCAGAAGCAATTGCAACTATATCCTTATCCTCCATAGAAGAATCCGTCATTTTCTGCTTCTGCGCAACAACCTTAACACTATTCAAAAGATCTCTGTACTTGGCGGCAGCCTCAAAATCCAGTTCCTCCGAAGCTGCATTCATCTTTTGTTCAAGGTCTTTTATAATGACCCCATAATTTCCATTTAAGAAATCCAGTGCCTTATCCACTCTCTTTTTGTATTCTTCCTTGGGAACCGCTCCCGTACAAGGACCGCAGCACTGTTTCATATGATAATTCAAACACGGTCTGTCCGCGCCTATATCTCTTGGAAGTACTCTATTGCAAGTTCTTAATCCATAGATCTTATTTATAAGCTCGATGGTATCTTTTACCGCAGCTGCACTGGTAAATGGTCCAAAATATCTCGATTTATCTTTTTTCATAAGCCTTGAAAAGAGAACTCTGGGATAGTCTTCAAAAACTGTCACTTTTATATAAGGATAGGTCTTATCATCCTTAAGAAGAGTGTTATATCTCGGTGAATTTTCTTTTATCAGATTATTTTCAAGGACAAGTGCCTCCAGCTCAGAATCGGTGACAATGTATTCAAAGCGCGCAATCTGCCTGACCATTTGATCTATCTGTGGTCCTCTTCCAATATTGTTCCTGAAATATGACCTTACACGATTATGAAGATTAATCGCCTTCCCCACATACATGATTGTCTCATTTTCATCCCGCATAATATATACGCCGGGTTTGCTTGGAAGTTTTTTTAATTCCTCTTTAATATCAAAATTACTCATATTATCCGGTATTTACCCTTTTCTATTAAAACAATGTCTATATCAACAAGCTCATCCATTCTTAATAGAATCTCGCTAATATCATTCATAAATCAAAAGCCGAATGGCACAATATTCTGTTTTAAGAATAATGTGACACATTCGGCCAAATTACTTATTTCTTATCAAAATCATCCGGAACATGTGAAAATCTTCCACCGCCAAGACCATTTTCCTCAGATGGGTTACTTTCTTCCGCTCCCTTTGAATTATCTTCGACAGAAGCCTTCTTAGTGCCATCATCTGATACTCTTGTATCAAATATACTTGTGTACCCATTATTCAGTGGTTCATTAGCAGAAACAGATGGCTTTTCATCATCATTTTCTGCTTCCGGGCTTGCATTAACATCAGAAGAATCAGACTCAGTTTTAACTTCCTGAGGTTTTTCCTTGCTCTTCACAGGAACATTCTCACCTACCAGAGCTGACTCTGCTCTTGTTGCATAGATTCTGCCATGCTTTGCAGCTTCAATCTCCTCTTCTGTAGGTTCAGGAATATTGTAAACCTCTCTGTATATCTTCATGAATTCCTTACCGGTAATAGTTTCCTTCTCAATAAGGAACTGTGCGATCTTATCCATAGCATCAAGATGCTCACTGATGATCTGCTTAGCTCTTTCGTAGCACTGAGCAAGAAGCTGCTTAACTTCTTCATCAACCATAGCTGCTGTGTGATCACTGCAGTTGAGGACTCTGTTACCATCAAGGTATCTGTTCTGTATTGACTCAAGCTGCATAAGGCCGAACTTCTCACTCATACCAAACATTGTGATCATGCTGCGCGCCATGGAAGTTGCCTTCTCAATATCATTCTCAGCTCCGGTTGTTACTGTGTTAAATATAACTTCTTCTGCAGCTCGTCCACCAAGAGTAACGATGATATCATCTAAAAGCTCATCCTTAGTCTGAAGATACTTTTCATCTTCAGGAACCTGCATTACATAGCCAAGCGCACCCATTGTTCTAGGAACAATTGTGATTTTCTGAACAGGCTCTGTATTTTTCTGAACCGCACTTATAAGCGCATGACCAACTTCATGATAAGAAACAATCTTACGCTCTTCTTTGCTGAGGATTCTGTCTTTCTTTTCCTTACCAACAAGAACCTGCTCAACCGCTTCCATAAGATCCTGCTGGCAAACAAATTCGCGTCCTGCCTTAACAGCATTGATTGCTGCTTCGTTTATCATGTTTGCAAGATCTGAACCAACAGCTCCGCTGGTTGCAAGGGCAATTCCCTTAAGATCAACGGTTTCATCCATCTTTACATCTTTTGAATGAACCTTAAGAATTTCTTCTCTTCCCTTAAGATCAGGCTTATCAACAATAATTCTTCTGTCAAAACGTCCGGGACGAAGAAGTGCTTTATCAAGTATTTCAGGTCTGTTAGTTGCACCGAGGATAAGAACACCCTTTGAAGAATCAAAACCATCCATCTCAGAAAGAAGCTGGTTAAGAGTCTGCTCTCTTTCCTCGTTACCGCCGCCATATTTATTGTCACGGCTTCTACCGATCGCATCAATCTCATCTATGAAAATGATACATGGAGCATTTTTACTTGCTTCATTAAAAAGATCTCTTACTCTGCTGGCACCAACACCAACATACAATTCGATAAAATCAGAACCTGCAAGTGAGTAAAACGGAACATGCGCTTCACCTGCAACGGCTTTGGCAAGAAGAGTCTTACCGGTTCCGGGAGGTCCTACAAGAAGAGCTCCCTTTGGAAGCTTAGCTCCGATCTTGGCATACTTTGCAGGATTGTGAAGGAAATCAACTACTTCCACAAGAGACTCTTTTGCCTCATCTTCGCCTGCAACATCCTTAAAAGTAACGCCAGTCTCTTTCTGCACATAAATCTTGGCATTGCTCTTACCAACACTGAGTGGTCCGCCGCCTTTTCCCATCTTTCTAAAGATAAGTGAAAGTATAAACCACATCAAAAGAATTGGCGCAACATAGTATAAGATAAATGTAAGGATAACTCCTGAATTATCAGGAACTTCACTGCTGACTTCAACTCCTGCTTCAAGCATTCGCTTTGTGAGATCGCTGTCAGCTTCTGCCTTACCGGTATAATACGTAACAGTATTTGTTCCGGCCCAATATGAATAACCTATGCCAAGCTGATCCTCTTCCTTGGTCTCCTTAGGAGTAATGTTGATTCTGTCATCTTCGATAAAGATTTTCTGAACCTCACCGTTATCCACCATATTGATGAACTCTGTGTAGGTAATCTCTCTATTTGTATTTTCCGAGAAAGCCCTCAAAAAATATGTCATACAGATCATTGTTACAAGCGCCGCGATCAGCAGCAAAATAATGTTCTGTCTTCTTGGTGAACCTGATCCGTCACCCAGCGGATTATTATTTCTTTGATTTTTATTATTGTCCATACCTTTTTATCCGTTTCTACATTATAATAAATAATGTTATGATATATGTATCATTTAGTCAATTTGTTAATAATTACATTTAGCTTTAATTTTTAAAACCACTTTCACTAGATATGGTTTTCTTTCCCTACATTTTGATATTGTATCGCACACAATTTAAATTTTCAATCGCTGTTTCTGAAAGTTTTATAAAGAATTTTCCAAATGACTCTAGATTTTCTACTGTCATATATATATAATAAGACTTTGTTTTGATACTGAAACAATCTATTTTTATTTCTATAAGGTTACATTTGTTACTTGTCAGTTCCTGACCGGTAACTACATTTTAATTATTTTTCTCGTCAATAATCAGGAGGATTTTTCAAAATGGCAGTAAAGTATATTTTTGTAACAGGCGGTGTTGTATCCGGTCTAGGAAAGGGAATTACAGCAGCTTCGCTTGGAAGACTACTAAAGGCTCGTGGGTACAAAGTTACAATGCAGAAATTTGACCCATATATCAATATTGACCCCGGAACCATGAACCCTGTTCAGCACGGCGAAGTATTCGTGACTGAAGATGGTACTGAAACTGACCTCGATCTTGGTCACTACGAAAGATTTATTGACGAGAATCTTGATAAAAATTCCAATGTTACTACCGGTAAGATTTACTGGTCTGTCCTTCAAAAGGAGCGTCGTGGCGATTATGGCGGACGCACCGTTCAAGTTATCCCTCATATTACTAACGAAATTAAGAGCAAGTTCTACAGAAACTTTACCGATGATGAGACTCGCATTGCAATTATTGAAGTTGGCGGTACTGTCGGAGATATTGAATCTCAGCCTTTCCTTGAAGCAATAAGACAGTTCCAGCATGAGATCGGACATGAAAACGCAATGCTTATCCTTGTGTCTCTCATTCCATATCTTCGCTGCTCGCAGGAAATAAAGACAAAACCCACTCAGTCTGCAGTTAAGACCATGCAGGGAATGGGTCTTCAACCTGACGTTATCGTATGTCGTACTGAGATTGAGCTTGATAAAGAGACAAAAGATAAGATAGCTCTTTTCTGTAACGTTCCAAGCAGCCACGTTCTTAACAATCTTGACCTTGAATACTTATATGAAGCTCCTCTTGCAATGGAAAAAGAGCATCTTGCCCAGGTGGCATGTGAATGCCTTGGCCTTGACTGTCCTGAACCTGATCTGGCTGACTGGAAGTCAATGGTAGATACACTCTACTCTCTCAAGCATGAAGTCAAGGTTGCTCTTGTTGGTAAATACACTCAGCTCCACGATGCATATATCTCAGTTGTTGAAGCACTTAAGCATGGCGGTATCTCAAACCATACTACAGTTGATATAAAGTGGGTTGATTCAGAGACTGTTAATAATGATAATGTTTCTGAGATTCTCGGTGATGTAGACGGAATCATTGTTCCCGGCGGATTCGGGGACAGAGGAATCGAAGGCATGATATCCTCAATCAAATATGCAAGAGAAAACAACATCCCATTCCTTGGCCTTTGTCTTGGAATGCAGCTTGCAATTATTGAATTTGCAAGAGATGTTATCGGATATACTGATGCTCACTCAATCGAATTTGATCCTAATACCACACATCCTATGATAGCTCTTTTACCTGATCAGAATGGTGTAGAAGACATCGGCGGAACACTTCGTCTTGGTTCATATCCTTGTGTCCTTGATAAAAACTCCAAGGCATTTGAATTATTTGGTTCAGAAAATATAACAGAACGTCATCGTCACAGATATGAAGTTAACAATGACTACAGAAATGTACTTGTATCTAACGGAATGAAGCTTTGTGGCCTTTCACCTGATGGAAGAATTGTTGAGATGATAGAACTTCCATCCAATTCATTCCACATGGCAACTCAGGCTCACCCTGAACTTAAGTCCAGACCAAACAGACCACATCCTCTTTTCTCAGGATTTATCAAAGCTTCGCTTGAACATGAAAACAATAGATAATTCAAAAAATGCTGCCGCACAATTAAGTGCGGCAGCATTTTCATATAAATGGCTTTTATTGAAGGTTCACATGAAATCTCTTTTTATTTAGTGGTAATTATTCCTTCTCATCCTCACGCTTTCTGGTAAGTAATATTGTAGCTGTAACGCCTGCTGCTATAAGAATTACAAGGAATCTTGCGATATCATTTGTGTCATCCTCTGTTCTTCCCCTTCTTGCTCCAAGGACTTCTCCCTGCTGTCTCTTTGCTCCAAGAACTGCGCCTTCAGGTAATGGTGCTATAACCATTTCAGGTATTTCTTCAGGTGTTGCTGCCAAAGGTATTATCCCATCCGGAATTGTAAGTACTGGTTCAGGTGTAGGTGTTGGTTCAAGAGTTGGTTCTGTCGTTGGTGTAGGCTCCGGTGTTGGTGTGGGTTCCGGTGTTGGTTCCGGCGTAGGTGTTGGAGTTGGTGTTGGAGTTGGTATAGGTTCAGGAGTAGGCGGTGGTGTTGGAGTTGGCGGTGTCGGCGGTATTATAGGCTCCGGAATAGGAGCTGCCGTAACTACCAGTTTTCCAAGATCTTCTGTAATCACGTAGTTGTAAGCCTTCGCTGTAATCCACTGTAGTGAATAACCGTTTGTTCCACTTCCAACTTCTTTCTGGCTGCCAATAGCTTTGACTGTTGCAACCTCTCCTTTAATAATTCCCTTAATCTCTGCTGTATCACTTGTAAGAGCTTTGCCATCATAAACCTTGGTTGCAGAACCGGTTGTTATAACTACCGGTGCTCTGTTGATAGTGAGTATTCCCATATTGCCGTCTTCATATCTGAACTGATCTGTTACATCATTTCCTTCAGGATCAACTACCTTCATGCCACTTGTATCCATGCTCATGTTGTAAACACCTGCATCTTTTTCTGCTGTGGCAACCTTGATTCCTGTTACTGTGAATGCTGTACCACCTATGGTTACAGTATTGCTTGTTGTTTTATCCATTTTTGCATTTACAATTACCGAGAACATATTGCTTATTGCATTGGATATAGCATTTACAACTGTCTTGATGACTGACTGTTTTCCTGATCCTTCAAGTGCAAAATCGAAGTCTTTATATTCAGTGCCATTGTAGTCTACAGTGACATCATCTGTATTTGCCCTGATAATAAATGGATCTGTACCACGTCCTTCAATCGTAAGGGTTCCAAGCTTCTCTGTAATCTGGTAGTTGGATGCTTTTGCTGTTCCCCATGTAATGCTGTAAGTATTTGTTGCTGTTCCAACATTTGTGATCTTACCTGTTGCTTTTAAGTTTACAGTTTCGCCATTCACAAGACCACTACTGGATGCATCTGCTGTAAGAGGTGTTCCATCGTACTTTTTACTTGCTGATCCTGTTGTAATTGTAAGAGGAGCCTTATTTACTGTAAGTGTTCCATCCTGGGTGCTGATGTTAGTAAAGTTTGCTGTCTTATCTTTGCCCTTAGCATCTTTTATTACAATAGCTCCGGAAATCTTGTTTGCACTTGCTCCTGCATCGATCTGGCTTCCTGTTGCCTTTGCTGATACTGTAAAGCCTGCCGGAAGACCTTCAACAGTTATCTTTTCTTTTCCGCTTCCATCTGCCTTAAGTTCCTTGCCATCATAAATCTTTTCTGCACTCGGAGCCTTTACTGTAATTGCTACAGCACTAGGTGTAATTGAAAGCTTTCCAAGATTTTCAGTAATTGTATAATTTGATGCTTTAGCATTTGTCCACTTAATACTATAGTTATTAAAGCTGCTTCCTACTTCAGTCTGGCTTCCTGTTGCCTTAACAGCCGCTGAGTCTTTTCCAACAAGACCGGTTATTGTTGCTTCATCTTTTACTAATGCTTTTCCGTCATATTGCTTACTTGCTGATCCTGTTGTGATAGTTACTGCTGCCGGATTAACTGTCAGTGTTCCATCTACAAGTTCTACGCTGGTAAAGTTCTTTGTCTTGTCAATTCCTTCTGCGTTGAAGATAGAATACTTAATAATCTTGTTAGCGCTTGTTCCAACGTCTGTCTGGCCACCTGCGATAGTTACTCTTATGGTGTGACCTGCAGGAACTGCTGCTCCTGATATCTGGAAGCTTCCCTTTGTAAGTTCACTGCCATCATATGTCTTGGTATCGCTGTCTGCCGTTAAGATGATCTGTATATTCGAACCGGTTACAGTTAGCTTTCCAAGACTATCTTTTACTGTATAGTTCTTAACATTTGCATTATCCCAGGTAATTGTATATGTGTTATTTGTACTGCCGACTTCTGTAATCTTTCCTGTAGTCTGTAACGTTACGCTCTCAGAAGCTGCAAGCCCTGTAATAGTAACTTTTTCACTTGTAAGTGCTGTTCCATCATATGCCTTGCTTGCTGATCCTGTTGTGATGGTTACTGCTGCCGGATTAACTGTTAATGTTCCATCTACCTTTACTACATTTGTAAAGTTGGCTGTCTTATCTGCTCCTGATGAATCCTTTATAACATATCCGTCAGCTACCACGTTTGCAGATGTTCCAACATCTTTCTGGCTTCCAACTGCCTTTGCAACTGCCTTAAATCCTGTCGGAAGTCCTCCGACCATGATCTTGTTTGTACCGCTTCCATCTGCTGTGAGTGCTTTGCCATCATATGTTTTTGAATCACTTGGTGCTGTGAAGGTAATCGCACTTGAGTTCTTTGTTATCTCAAGAGTTCCTATCTTTTCAGTTACTGTGTAGTTAGCAAGTTTAGCGCCATCCCAAGCGATTGTATAGGTATTAGGCGTTGTACCAACTTCTGTTATAGTACCGGTTGCTTTCAGTGTAACAGTATCGCCTGTTGCAAGTCCCGTTATTGTAGCATCATTCTTTGTTAATGCTGTTCCATCATATTCTTTACTATCTGAACCTGTTGTGATAGTTACTGCTGCTTTGCTTACTGTAAGTGTTCCATCAACCTTGGTTACATTTGTAAAGTTAGCTGTCTTATCTGCTCCTGAAGTTGTTTTAATCGTATATGTTGAAACTACATTTGCGCTTGATCCCACATCTTTCTGAGAACCTGTTGCTGATGCTGTTACTGTAAATCCTGCAGGTACACCGGATGCTGCAACCTCATCGTTTTCAAGTGCTTTGCCATCATATGTCTTACTATCTGACGCTGCTGTAAGTGTAATAGCTGCGCCATTCTTGTTTACTGTCAATGTTCCAAGGTTTTCGCTTAATGTATAGTTAGAAGCCTTTGCTGTACCCCAGTTAATTGAATATGTATTTGAGGATGATCCAACTTCTGTCTGACTTCCTGTTGCTGTTACAAGAACTTTTGATGTATCAGCTGCAACAAGACCGGTTATTCCTGCTGTCGTACATTTAAGTGCTGTTCCGTCATATTGCTTAGTATCCGAACCTGTTGTGATAGTTGCCGGTACCGGATTAACAGTCAGCTTTCCGTTTACTTTTTCAACCTTCGTAAAGTTTGATGTCTTTACTGCTCCTGATCCGTCCTTGATAACCCATCCGTCATTTACTACGTTTGCCCCGGTTCCTACGTCTGTCTGGCTTCCCGATGCTGTGGCTTCTACTGTAAAGTCTGCCGG
Source organism: Butyrivibrio sp. YAB3001 (assembly GCF_900112195.1). Taxonomy (GTDB): domain Bacteria; phylum Bacillota; class Clostridia; order Lachnospirales; family Lachnospiraceae; genus Butyrivibrio. Next base: position 21,180 of record NZ_FOKR01000013.1, on the reverse strand, counting down.
AAGTCCGGTTGCTGTTACACTATCATTTGTAAGAGGTGTTCCATCATAAGGCTTACTATCTGATGCTGCTGTAAGGATAACCTGTACTCCTGACTTTGTTACTGTCAGTGTTCCAAGGTTTTCTGTCACCTTATAGTTAGAAGCCTTTGTTGTTCCCCAGTTAATTGAATATGTATTTTGAGAGTCACCAACCTCTGTCTGACTTCCTGTTGCTGTAACTATTGCTGTTTCACCATTTACAAGTCCTGTTATTCCTGCTGTTGCACATGTAAGTGCTGTTCCATCATATGCTTTGCTGTCGGAACCTGTTGTTATGGTTACTTGTGCCTGATTTACTGTAAGTGTTCCGTTCACCTTAGTTATGTTTGTAAAGTTAGCTGTTTTATTATTTCCCTGTGCATCCTTGATAACATAACCGTCATTTACTACGTTTGCGCTGTTTCCTACGTCAGTCTGGCTTCCCGAAGCTGTTGCTTCTACGGTAAAGCCTGTCGGAAGTCCTGATGGAGTTACTGTTGAATCTGTAAGTGCTGTTCCATCATAGGGCTTGGAAGCTGTTGCTGCTGTAAGTTTCACTGCTGCACTATTCTTAGTTACTGTCAGTGTTCCAAGGCTTTCGGTCACCTTATAGTTTGAAGACTTTGTTGTTCCCCAGTTAATTGAATATGTATTTTGGGAATCACCAACCTCTGTCTGGCTTCCTGTTGCTGTAACTATTGCTGTTTCACCATTTACAAGTCCTGTTATTCCTGCTGTTGCACATGTAAGTGCTGTTCCGTCATATGCTTTGCTGTCGGAACCTGTTGTTATGGTTACTTGTGCCTGATTTACTGTAAGTGTTCCGTTCACCTTAGTTATGTTTGTAAAGTTAGCTGTTTTATTATTTCCCTGTGCATCCTTGATAACATAGCCATCATTTACTACGTTTGCGCTGCTTCCTACATCTGTCTGGCTTCCCGAAGCTGTTGCTTCTACTG
>NZ_FOKR01000013.1:0-20160 GCF_900112195.1 Butyrivibrio sp. YAB3001 | reverse complement strand
CCCTGTGCATCCTTGATAACATAGCCATCATTTACTACGTTTGCGCTGCTTCCTACATCTGTCTGGCTTCCCGAAGCTGTTGCTTCTACTGTAAAGCCTGTAGGAAGTCCTGATGGAGTTACTGTTGAATTTGTAAGTGCCGTTCCATCATAGGTCTTGGAAGCTGTTGCTGCTGTAAGATTCACTGCTGCGCTATTCTTACTTACTGTCAGTGTTCCAAGGCTTTCACTTATCGTATAGTTAGAAGCCTTTGCTGTTCCCCAGCTAATTGAATATGTATTTGAGGATGATCCTACTTCTGTCTGGCTTCCTGTTGCTGTTACAAGAACTTTTGATGTATCAGCTGCTATAAGACCGGTTATTCCTGCTGTCGCACATTTAAGTGCTGTTCCGTCATACTGCTTGCTATCTGAACCCGTCGTAATAGTTACCGGTATTGCGTTAACAGTAAGCTTTCCGTTAACTTTTTCAACATTTGTGAAGTTTGAAGTCTTAACTGCTCCTGATCCGTCCTTGATAACCCAGCCGTCATTTACTACATTTGCTCCGGTTCCTACATCTGTCTGGCTTCCCGATGCTGTTGCTACTACTGTAAAGTCTGTCGGAAGTCCTGTTGCTGTTACATTATCATTTGTAAGAGGTGTTCCATCATATGGCTTACTATCTGATGCTGCTGTAAGAATTACCTGTACTTCTGACTTTGTTACTGTCAGTGTTCCAAGGTTTTCTGTTACCTTATAGTTAGAAGCCTTTGTTGTTCCCCAATCAATTGAATATGTATTTGAGGAGTCACCAACCTCTGTCTGACTTCCTGTTGCTGTAACTATTGCTGTTTCACCATTTACAAGTCCTGTTATTCCTGCTGTTGCGCATTTAAGTGGAGTTCCATCGTATGCTTTGCTGTCGGAACCTGTTGTGATGGTTACTTGTGCCTGGCTTACTGTAAGTGTTCCGTTTACCTTAGTTACGTTTGTAAAGTTGGCTGTCTTTTCATTTCCCTGTGCATCCTTGATAACATAGCCGTCATTTACTACGTTTGCGCTGCTTCCTACATCTGTCTGGCTTCCCGAAGCTGTTGCTTCTACGGTAAAGCCTGTAGGAAGTCCTGATGGAGTTACTTCTGAATTTATAAGTGCCGTTCCATCATAGGGCTTGGAAGCTGTTGCTGCTGTAAGATTCACCGCTGCACTATTCTCACTTACTGTCAGTGTTCCAAGGCTCTCAGTTACTTTATAGTTCGATGCCTTTACTGTTCCCCAGTCAATTGTATAGGTGTTGGATGATGATCCTACTTCTGTCTGACTTCCTGTTGCTGTAACTGTCACTTTACCATCATCTGAAGCAACAAGTCCTGTTATTCCTGCTGTTGCGCATTTTAGCGCTGTTCCATCATATGCTTTGCTGTCGGAACCTGTTGTGATAGTTACTTCTGCCTGGCTTACTGTAAGTGTTCCGTTTACCTTAGTTACGTTTGTAAAGTTGGCTGTCTTATCATTTCCCTGTGCATCCTTGATAACATAGCCATCATTTACTACGTTTGCGCTGCTTCCTACATCTGTCTGGCTTCCCGAAGCTGTTGCTTCTACTGTAAAACCTGTAGGAAGCCCTGAAGGAGTTACTGTTGAATTTGTAAGTGCTGTTCCATCATAGGTCTTGGAAGCTGTTGCTGCTGTAAGTTTTACTGCTGCATTGTTCTTACTTACTGTCAGTGTTCCAAGGCTTTCACTTATTGTATAGTTAGAAGCCTTTGCAGTTCCCCAGTTGATTGAGTAGGTATTTGTTGATGATCCTACTTCTGTCTGGCTTCCTGTTGCTGTAACAGTTACTTGAGAAACCTCAGAAGCGATAATCCCTGTTATTCCTGCTGTTGCACATGTTAGAGCTGTTCCATCATATACTTTACTATCTGTTCCAGTTGTTATTGTAACAGCTATTGGCTTAATCTTAACAACAGCACTTTCATCTCCGGTTATGAAGTAATTAGCATTTTCAGCCTTAACATAAACTGTCTGTTCAATAACATCTGTAAAGGAAGGATTCTCACTACTCCAATTTACGTTATCTGTACTATAGCTTAGTACTGTTCCTGAAGGCAGATCACTTACCACTTTGATTGAATGAGACGTTCCATTGTAGAAGCCTTCATATCCTTCAAGGTCAAGAGTATATTCATTCTTTTCCCATACTGCGAACAGTGCCTGATATGGCATCTTTTCGTCAGCTGCAACCTTTGTAACTACTGTAGAAGAAGTACCATCATAGAACTTACCATTTTCATATCTGTAATCAGGTGTGGTGATGTTCTGTGTCCATGCGCCGTTTTGCATGAAACTATATGCGTCATTCAGGTTATTTCCAATGACAACTTTCTTCCAGCCCTTGAAGGTATATTTTTCTCTGCCATTTGCATCACCTGGATCTATCGGAGCCTGAATGTCAACTGCTTCATTTATCTGAAGTGTGCTGTTCATATAGTCTGCCGCACCTGCTGTATCAATATGGAATGCGCTTGATCCATCGTTTTTAAACCAAGGAATAAAGGTTGGAGTTGCTTTTTCTTTTTCCTTATAATCTGCTCTAAGCTGTATTACATATACTTTATCAATATCCGGACTTACAGGAACTTCCATATCTGTAACTTTTGCATAGGCAGCATGTATTGTGTATTCCTGTCCGGGATAAATTAAAGTTCCTTCATCCACGTACTTGTTAGCTGTACTATCCCACTTCTGCATTACCCAACCGTTAAACAGATATCCTTCAGGCGCTGCTACTGCTGCTGCCGCAACTGCCTTAGCGTTATCAACATATTTGTTTCTATCAACCGGAACTGTTCCTACCGGCTCAGATGCAACATCAGGATCTACCAGGCTGTATGCCACGTTGATTCCCTCTGCTCCATCAAGTGTAAGTCTCCATTTTGCGTAGATATTAAACTCTTTTTCTATCCAGAAACGATCAACGTCCTTGTTATAAGTAGCTCCATTTCCCCACTTATCCATATCATCTGTAAAGTGAGTAGTCTTGTCATATTCCTGAGTTACTGTTGCATTGTTAAGTCTGAATGCATCCGCATTAAATACCTGCTTGCAAGCTTCATCCAGATACCATCCAACGAATATATATCCTTCTCTTCTTCCTGTTGGCGCGCTGACCTTTCCGTTGTATGCTATACGGAAACTCATTGACTGGTTATAATTTCCCCAATCAAGCGTAGAATCTGTCCCTGCATTAGGATGAAGGAATACTCTGTATTCAACCTGACGCCACTTCGCATAAACTGTTATGCCACCTATCGGCATTGTAGAAGTAAACGGATATGGTGTACTAAACGAAGTATCTGTATACCAGCCTTCAAATACATATCCTTCTTCACCTGACGGTAAATCAGGTTTATAACTCTTTATATTTTCAGGTATTACATCGCCTTGATTTATTTCCTGGCTTTGGAAAAGAATATTATCATTCTTATACTTTATTGGATTACCGTTACCATCTGCATACAGACCATCCATAAATGATACTTTGCTCTTTGTTCGTCTGTATATATAATTGATGTGATATGTTCTCACACCATTTTCAGTGGTATCCCAACTTCCATTTCCAGTCCATTCTTTATTAGTCCTACCGGTATTTGTATATCCTTCATACTGAGGCGCGTTTTGCTCAGCTACATTTGTATTACTTGATCTTGGAGTAACCACATGATCTTCGTAATACTCAACTCCGTTATATTCCTTTCTAGGCTTATTGCCATAATCTTCTCCGGGAACTGTTTCGAACCAGATATGGTAATTCCACTGATTGTAATTACTAAATCTGACAATCAGGAAGTTTCCATTTGCGTTATTTGTCTGACCAAGTATCTTTTCATCCATTACAGAAATGATACCTTTAACGGTTCCGGATCCATTATTTGTGGCATTTGGCTTGAGACCGGTTCCATTCATCATTACAAAACTTACCGGATCACTTCCGCCTGGGTTAGTAATCTGTTCGTATCTTGGCCACATGTTTGATATATCCTGTCCATAATATGCACTAAGGACGAAGTAATGTCCGATATACGAACCAACAGTTTCGCTTTGGTCAGGTCCATAGGTCTGTTCAGGATGTGTATTAGTTGCATTATGCCATGTAACTATGCCCCATACATTTTCGCCTCTATCAGAATTATGTGCGCATTGGTATCTATTATTTCCGTTTCCACTGTCTCTGTAGTAATAAAATTTCAGATTATATTTAATTCTGTCAAACTTGATATTAAGAACTGCATCGCCTTCCGGTGTGATCTTAACTTCTCTCTTCTCAGGCTCTTTTGCGCAGAAGCCTGTGTATTTTTTATCTACATTAAGATTATTGCCAACCTTAACATAATCTTCATCCCCATTATCAACAATTCTGTAAGGAATGTTCTGACCAACTCTGCCATCCGGTACTACATAGGCTTCTTTAAGATCATAACCATCCCTGGACAGGTTCTGTGTCCAAAGGATTACTGTATAACTTGCAGTTGTATTATTACTCCACTTCGCATAAATAGTTGTATTCTTGGATAATGTTCTTCCAAATACGAACTGCTGTGGCTTAAGGATTACATTGTTGTTTTCATCCTTCTTAGGCTCTCCAACTTTATCAGGATCGCCATCAGCTTCTGTATAAACCTCTGCTTCATACCATCCGCCAAAAACGTAACCAAATCTGGTCATTTCTGTGTCTGCGCATGGCTTCTTTGTAACTTCACCGGTCTTAACAAACTGTGGAGCATTATATTTTCCGCCTTTGCCGTTCTCATTAAATATCAGCCAATTTCCCTGAGGAGCATCTACCTTAAAGGTAACATCGCCATTTATCACTATAAGTGTTTCATTCTTGATCTTTACTTCGCTCTGGCTGTTGTAAGGCTGACCTGCTACACTTACGATGTGGTCTCCACCCTCTTTTACTTTCCATCCCTGGAATGCATGAAGCTCATCAACAGGTGAGTATGCCATATTTACTTCATACTGAATATTTGCCTGTTCGCCTGTAATATCAGCGCGAAGCTCAACGGAGCTCTGTCCAAGAGATGCATCATTTGTATCCAGATAAGAAACTGTATACTGTCTGATAAGTGCCGCATAATAAGTAACTACTACTTCATCCTGATCAGGAGGAAGCATTGCACTGATCTCAGCTCTTACTTCATCTATAGTTAAAAATGTATCTTCAGGTGTATAATCCTGTTTCTGTGTCCATCCTCTGAAAGAAACGTTCTCGTCAATATTTCCAACGCCGGGATCGTAAAGAACCTGCTCCATATCATCATTTTCTTTTACTAACATGGATGCGATCTCTGACTGGCCGTTCATGAACTTAACATTGATTCTGCGGCTTTCAGGATTTGTTGTTACGATTACATAGATTGAAAAACTTTCAGCACTGACTTCTGCTGTATCTCCGCTTACATCACTGCCAATAACATCTGCATTGCCTTCATCATCGATATGAACAACGTTTGTTTCCTCTGATTCAGCAATTGCATCTGAAGTAAACATTACACTGATCGGCTTTTCAGGCTGTATTTCTTCGCCCTTATACATGAACGTAATGTCAACAGCTATAACTGTTTCAACAACGCCTTCTGTTTCATTTTCAACTGCATTAGCAGCTATATCCAGAACTTCCTGATCATAAACAGGAGTCACTATCATTTCAGTTCCTTCAGGGAAAGTGCCTTCCTCTGCCTTCACCGAAACATTAATACCTGCTGCCCTTCCGGAAAACTCCTTTGCAGGCATCTTTATTACTTCTTTAAAATATGCTGTGTAGATAATATCTTCTTCTGGTGTGACCGGGATCAGAGTCTTTTCCTCAGACACTATATTTCCGGCTTCATCCTTCCAGTTTTCAAACTCGTAATTCTCATCAGCTTCTGCTGTAGAACCTTCGATCACGATCTCAGTACTATTCAGATCAATTTTCTCTTCATCCTTAGTTACTGAGCCGCCCTCTGTGCTGCGATATTTTATTGAAACAAGTTTCTTAACATATTCGCTCTCAAAGTTGGCTTTAAAAGTAGTTCCATCCTCAACCTGCATAGCATCAGGCACAAATAATTCATCCGTGGAAACTTCCTCTCCGTCTTTTGTCCAGTTCTTAAAGATAAAGCCTTCCTCTGCAGTAGCTTTTGCGCCTTCAAATTTCGCATTCTCATCAGCGATATCGATAGTCTCGCTATCCTTATCAACACTTCCGCCTTCTCCTGCAGTATATGTTATTGTGACTAATTCTTCGGGTATTTCTTCCGTAGTCTCTTCTTCGATTACCTGCTCGAAATTAGCCTCAAATACTATCTCATTTTCTATCTGGTCAACGCCTGGTATAAAACTTTCATCCTTTGAAACTTCTTCACCATTCTGTGTCCAGTTAACAAAAGCATAACCTTCAAACGCTGTTGCTACTGAGCCTTCCGGTTCCTCTCCATCTGCAACCTCATTTGTCTCAGGTTCAACCTTACCGCCTTCTCCTGCTCTATATATGATAGTTATGGTTTTCTTTTCTTCTTCAGCTTCCGGCTTAGGTTCTTCAGTCTCTTCTACTTCCTCTACTTCTTCCTCATCTTCTTCTACTTCATCTTCGCCTTTGGATTTTTTCTTACCCTTTTTCTTGGAAGAATCTTCTGTTTCATCCTCTTCTTTTTCTTCGCTATTATCTAAAGTGGCGTCATTATCCTCTTCGCCATCCTTACCATCTTCTATATTTGTCTGTTCATCCTTGTTTTCAGAATCAACGTCTGCTTTATCCTCTCCCTGCTTGTTCTCGTCCTGAAGTTCATCTGATTTTTCCTCTTCTTGTGCTTCCTCCTGCTGCTTTTCTTTCTCTTGAACTTCCTCTTCCTGCTTTTCCTCTGATTCCTCTTTTGACTCTGAACCGTCTTTCGACTCTTCTACATCTTCTTTTATCTCTCCAGCAGATTCTTCAACAACCTCCTGCTGTTCTTGTTCCTGCGAAGTTTCTTCACTTGTGTCGCCTCCAACAATCTGATCATCAGACTGGTTTTCATTTGAGTCTTCTTCATTATTTGTCAAAAGACCTACACCCTCAGGATTTTCATCTTCTGCCGGGGCATTTTCATCAGTTTGTCCATCTTCAGTATTCTGAGAAGCATCCTGCAAATCTTCGGGTGCACTTTCCTCAGACTGGGTAAATAACTGAACTCCATCCATAGGATTTTCCTGAACTTCTTCAGCATAATTTCCCTCTTCTGATTGTTCTTCCTGATCACTCTGAGATTCCTGCTGATTTTCCTGGTCTCCCTGACCATCCTGTGGTTCCTGCTGTTCTTCAGAATACTCTTCCTGTTGTTCATCTACAGCAGTAGCTTCACCGGATTCTTCTGAACCTTCATTATTCTCAGCAATTTCCTGCGGATCCTCAGTCTGCTCAGAACCTTCCTCATTTTCAGCATATACACGCACACTCGCATAGTTACTGTTAAATGTTGTAGTAACCAATGTAAATGCCAAAAAGATAGCTAAAAATCGGTTCCATTTTCTTAACATATTCACGGCCTCCTTACAATTGATTCGCTTTTTGTTGATTACTATTGCTGTCCGGTTTACAGTTACTTATTTAAGTTTTCGGCTTATAGATTTGATGCATTCTCATCCATCTCAGATTCACCCACAACTTCATCGATCATCTTGATCATCTCCAGCATACTTCTGAAATATCTTATTCTGTTTTCTTCTGCGTAAATGATCTTCCCCTGCCATGTGCCATTCTGGCAGTCCATCACTTTTACAATGAATGTAGATTTTTGTTTTGTATCAAATCTTTTTTTCATAGGCGATTTCCTCGTAATGTTGTTATAAAGATATGATGACTTCATGGTTACATTTTAAGGAACCTGCTATCATAAAAATCATCATGGTATTATCTGAAAATGATGCTTTTAGCTTAAAAATATCTGAATATTCTAAATTGGAAATTAACTGTATATAATACAAATTTAATTGTTTGCGAAAAATAGATAATTTAAAAACATGATTTTTACGTTTTTTTGCACATAAAAAAGAGTGGCCTCCTATGGAAACCACTCTCTGTTTGTAGTTTACTATTTATTTATATTTCTATAAATCAATCAGTAATTTCATTTTTTATCAAAGCTTAGGACCAGCTGCTACAAGAGCCTTACCAGCATCGTTGCCTTCGTACTTCTTGAAGTTCTTTGTAAATCTCTCAGCAAGATCTTTTGCCTTTGCTTCCCACTCAGAAGCATCAGCGTATGTATCTCTAGGATCAAGAATTGCAGGATCAACTCCAGGAAGTGATGTAGGAACTTCGAAATCGAAGATCGGGATCTTCTTTGTCTCAGCCTTGTTTACATCGCCATTAAGGATTGCATCGATGATTCCACGAGTATCCTTAATAGAAATTCTCTTGCCTGTTCCATTCCAACCTGTGTTAACAAGATAAGCCTTAGCTCCGCTCTTCTGCATCTTCTTAACAAGCTCTTCACCGTACTTTGTAGGATGAAGTTCAAGGAATGCCTGTCCAAAGCAAGCTGAGAATGTAGGTGTAGGCTCTGTGATGCCTCTCTCTGTTCCAGCAAGCTTAGCTGTGAAGCCTGAAAGGAAGTAGTACTGTGTCTGTTCAGGTGTAAGGATTGATACTGGAGGAAGTACTCCGAACGCATCAGCTGAAAGGAAGATAACGTTCTTAGCATCAGGACCTGCAGAAATCTTATTAACCTTCTGAACGATGTTCTGAATATGATCGATAGGATAAGATACACGTGTATTCTCTGTTACGCTCTTATCATCGAAATCAATCTTGCCATCAGCAGCTACTGTTACGTTCTCAAGAAGAGCATTTCTCTTGATTGCGCCGTAGATATCAGGCTCAGCCTCTTTATCAAGACCGATAACCTTAGCATAGCATCCACCTTCAAAGTTGAATACACCGTTGTCATCCCAGCCGTGCTCGTCATCACCGATAAGAAGTCTCTTAGGATCTGTTGAAAGAGTTGTCTTACCTGTTCCTGAAAGACCAAAGAAGATAGCTGTGTTCTTACCTTCCATATCTGTGTTAGCTGAGCAGTGCATTGAAGCCATGCCCTTAAGAGGAAGGTAATAGTTCATCATTGAGAACATACCCTTCTTCATTTCTCCGCCGTACCATGTATTGATGATAACCTGCTCACGGCTTGTAATATTGAATGCTACGCAAGTCTCAGAATTAAGTCCAAGTTCCTGATAGTTCTCAACTTTAGCCTTAGAAGCATTATAAACAACGAAATCTGGCTTGAAATCTGCAAGCTCTTCTTCTGTAGGAACAATAAACATGTTCTTAATGAAGTGTGCCTGCCAAGCTACTTCAACGATGAAACGAACTGCCATGCGTGAATCCTTGTTAGCACCGCAGAATGCATCAACTACGAAAAGTCTCTTATTGCAAAGCTCATTCTTAGCAAGCTCTTTAACCTTTGCCCAAACTTCCTCGCTCATTGGGTGGTTATCATTCTTGTACTCGTCAGTTGTCCACCAAACAGTATCCTTTGAGTTCTCGTCCATAACGATATACTTATCTTTAGGTGAACGACCTGTGTAGATACCTGTCATAACGTTTACAGCGCCGAGTTCAGTGTCAACACCTTTCTCATAGCCTGTAAGGTCAGACTTCTTCTCCTCTTCATATAACATCTCATATGAAGGGTTGTGAACTATTTCGGTAGTACCTGTGATGCCATACTGGCTTAAATCGATGTTTGCCATTTCGTGACCTCTCTTCTTATTTATTTGCAATTTGCATTTACACATTGTAATTGTTGGGCAAATTGAGCCCACTACTACATTTATACTACAAAGTCCATCTTTTCACAATAATTTTGAGTCAAAATTGTATAAAATAAGTCTAAAATGGAAAGCTGCAATTTTCATAAAAATTAAGTAAAATCAAGAAAAAAAGAGTAAGAAAGGCTTCAGTATTTCTGACTTTCTTACTCTTTATATATTACTATTGTTATTCTTTTATTATCATACTTACTTCTCAATCTCAAAGCACATTACGGTGTGTGGCTTCATGCTCAAAGAAGTTTTATCCTTCAATATCAGTTCAAGACCATTCCAGATTTCTACTGCAGAAACCTCATCTTTTGCCTCAATTCCCAAATCCTTAAACTTTATCTTTGCCTTGTTTTCTTTTTCTCCGATATTAAAGATTGCAGCATAAAGCTTTCCATCCTTTGTTTCACTTTTCCAGATAACAATATCATCTTTTCTGGAAACCTGTAACGGCTTGCGTCCATGTTTATGCATATTAAGAAGCTTTTCATTAGTCAAAAGAGAAAGCGTAAATGCGTCGTTATCCCTCATTTCTCCGCCAAACATAAGCGGTGATCTGAAGATACACCAAAGTGTCATAAGTATCTTCTGCTCATCTTTGCTAAAATGAGTATAATGACCTTTTTCACCATTTTCGTCCGTGCAAACACACAAATGGCCTAAAGGAAGCATATCACAGTCTGGCCAATGATCCTTTCTTCCTACGCCTTCCCATGCGTGACATCTTTCAAACATACCGTAAAGATGATCCCATTTATCCCAAAAATCGTCTGTCATTCGCCACATATTTGCATTTTCAAGCAAAAACTCTTTCTGCTCAACTCTTGAAGGTCCTGGAGAAAGACTAAGGACCATAGATCTTCCACAATTAGCAATTGCTTTCTTGATCAGTGTGATTTCTGAAAAACCTGCACCGGGAGCCTCAGGTCCGCAATCAATTCTTGCGATATCATCTACCTTTACGTAGTCAACGCCCCACTCGGCATACATCTTAAAAATAGAATTGTAATACTCCTGTGCACCTTCAGCATTTGCGTCAACGCCGTACATATCTGTATTCCACAGGCAAATAGATGCCGGATGCGCAACATCCCTTGCTGTAGCAGTAGTTCCCAGTAATTTAGTGTTCCTATGAACAGCCTGCCTTGGAATTCCTCTCATAATGTGAATTCCGAATTTAAGCCCCATATCATGAATTTGCTGCGCAATAGGCGCAAAACCTTTTCCATCCTTAGAAGAAGGAAATCTGTCCACAGCCGGAATAAGCCTTGAATACTCATCCATTTCAAGATCTGTAAATTTATGATATGCATGAGAATCTGCTGCCGGTTCATACCACTGAATATCACATATTACATATTTCCATCCATAATCCTTGAGATTCTCTGCCATGTATCTGGCATTTCCCAATAATGCCTCTTCATTTACGCTGGCTCCGTAGCAGTCCCAGCTATTCCACCCCATTGGCGGCCTTTTAGCTACATATGTCTTTTCCTCTCCCATAACTCCTCCTTTTTTACATACCTTTTACTCTTCTAAAAGTGCCTGATATATCTCGCGTTTACCGACTCCCCTGTCTGCTGCAACCTTCTTCATTGCATCCTTATGAGATACTCCTGCATCTTCATAATACTTCATATGATCCTGTATGCTCATCTCCTGCCAGGATAATCTCTTTTCCTCATCCTGCTGTTCAAGGCTTTTCCCTTCAATAACAAGCACGTACTCGCCTCTTGGCTCATTTTCTTTATAAAAAGAAATTGCTTCACAAATAGTAGTCGGATTAACTTCTTCAAATTTCTTTGTCAGTTCCCTGCATATTGATATCCGTCTGTCGCCCAGACACTCAAAAAGATCATCAAGTACAGCTCTTAAATGATGCGGTGCTTCATACACAATGATTGTACGACTCTCATCTTTTAAATCTTCAAGTATCCTTTTTCTGGCTTTTTTATCATCCAGTGATGGCAAAAAACCTTCAAAACAAAATCTTCTTGTGCTAAGCCCGGAGAGTGTCAGCGCAGTGATGCATGCAGCAGGTCCCGGCAAAGAAGTGACTGTTATTCCCGCCTTGTGGCACTCCGCAACTAAAACCTCTCCCGGATCTGAGATAGCAGGTGTTCCTGCATCTGTTATAAGCGCAACATTTAAACCGCTCTGCATCTTCTCGATTAGCCAGGCAGCCTTATCGTACTTATTATATTCATGATAACTTGTCATTTCTGTATGAATATCGAAATGATTAAGCAACTTTATACTGTTTCTTGTATCTTCTGCTGCAATAAGATCAACGCTCTTTAAAGTCTCAAGAACTCTGAAAGTCATATCCTCGAGATTACCGATCGGTGTAGCACACAAATATAATTTACCCTGCATATTCATCAATACCCATAAATATCATATATTTCAGAAGTGTATTTGCCCTGTTCTTCATAAATGATCAAAGGCTTTTCCACAGTAATCCTTGGTTTTCCACCTCTTGCACCTTCAATTAAAACCATACTTGGCTCTTTATCAGCAAAAGGATAAACAAGTCTCATACGTTTTGGTTCCAGCTTGTATTCTCTCATCAAAACCATTATCTCAGTAAGCCTGAACGGCCGGTGCACCATATAAAACTTGCCTCCCGGCTTAAGACATTTTGCTGCAGACTTTATCACATCATTTAAATCGCATAGGATTTCATGTCTGGCAATAGCCTTAGGAGCATCTGGATTTTGCAGTCCATGACTATTTATCATATATGGCGGATTACTGGTTACTACGTCAAAAGAGGCAGCTCCAAAAATCTGACCTGCCTCCTTAATGTCGCCCTGAACAATTTTGACTCTTGTCTGTAAATCATTAAGGATTACACTTCTGTTTGCCATCTCTGCACTTGCCTCTTGAATCTCGAGACCGATAAGTTCAGTTGCCTTTGTCTTTCCCGCCATCAATATTGGTATGATTCCAGTTCCAGTCCCAAGGTCAAGTACCCTTGAGCCTTCTGCCGCCTGTGCAAATCCTGACAAAAGAACAGCATCCATTCCAAAACAAAATTTTTCCGGATCTTGAATAATCTTATATCCATTCCTTTGAAGATCATCAAGTCTCTCTCCGGGGTTTAGATCAATTGTCCCCAAGTTTTGACTTTCCTTCCTGTTTTTCAATCTTCTCAAGAGCTTCAAGTTCTTTCATCTCTTCTTCGTCCTGAGCATTTTTCTTATTATTCTTTTTCTTCTGCTTCTTCTTTATTGATTCAAGTTCTTCAAGCTTGTATTCGTGAACCTCTTTTTCATCATCCACATCTACAAGAATCTTAACCGTCTGTCTCAAGATATTAACGCTGGATACTTCCCCTTCAAGTCCATCCTTCGCCTTACAGAAGTCGCCCACTCCGGGCATCTTTCTATTCAGCTCTTCGTAGACATCTTCCTCATTCTTAAGACAGCACATAAGCCTTCCACAAACCCCCGATATCTTTGTCGGATTAAGAGAAAGACTCTGTTCTTTCGCCATCTTGATTGAAACCGGAACAAAATCAGAAAGATATGAGTGACAGCACAAAGGTCTTCCGCAAATACCATATCCTCCGATAATCTTTGTCTCGTCCCTGACACCAATCTGTCTAAGCTCGATTCTTGTCTTAAACACTGCTGCCAGATCTTTGACCAATTCTCTAAAATCTATTCTTCCATCTGCTGTAAAATAGAAAAGAATCTTGTTATTATCAAAAGTATATTCCGCATCAATAAGCTTCATCTCAAGATTATGCTTTTTTATCTTCTCAAGACAGATCTTAAATGCTTCTTTTTCTTTTTCTCTGTTTGTTTTCTCCTGCTCATCATCCTTCGTACTTGAAGTTCTAAGAACAGTTTTAAGTGGCTTTATAATCTCGCTATCGTCAACATCCTTGGGCTCGGCAACAACAGTTCCATACTCTATTCCTCTTGCTGTCTCGACAATAACATGATCACCCTTTTTTATTTCATATTTCCCTGGTGAAAAAAAATATATTTTCCCGGCAGTTCTGAATCTCACGCCGATTACTCTTGCCATAAAGTCTCCTTAATACCTATGAGCATAAGCTCTAGGGCCAAATCTATATTTACGTTGGAACTTATGCGATTTTTAGCAATCTCCATATTTCCAATAATACGATTAATTGCATCGTACGTACAATTCTGGGTAACATCTTTAATATACGATAGTTTATCCGAGAAAATCAAGTGTTCCTCTTCATTTGTAGCCTTATATACCAGAATATCCCTGAAAAGAAATAGTAACACGTCCAAAAAATCTTCCAATTGTGAAATGTCTATGCCGTTCTTACTGTTTTTTTCATCATCCTCGTCAGGACTAAGTATCTCATGAACTCTGTCCATCATGTCATGAATCTCAAGCCCCTTTAACTTGGAAATAAGCTCAATTGTAGCATTCTTTAAAGCTTCGAATTTCTCATTTGATGCAAGTTGAAGCGCTTTTCCCACATTTCCTTTTGCAAAAGAAGCGCAGAGTGCTGCTTTATAATCAACAACATGACATTCTTCCATCAAGTATTGCCTGATAAGATCATCCTGCACAGGCTTAATAGACAAATGAATACATCTGCTCGTAATAGTCGGTAAAAAAGCATTTATATTATTTGTCAAAATAATAATAACAATATATGAAGGTGGTTCCTCCAGTGTTTTTAATAGCGCATTTTGTGCCGCCGGAGTCATCTTTTCACCTTCAGGGATTATATATATTTTATGTTCACTTGCATATGGCTTTATGACAACATCATCACGCAATTTATCTCTAATGTCATTAACACCGATGCTCGCCGGTTTTTCATGGGTTATTGTAATAATATCAGGATGATTATCGCTTTCAGCCTGAATACATGAATGACATTTATTACACGCCTCTATAAAACCATTTCTATCCTCTTTTTCTTCACATTGGATAGTTTTTGCAAAAATCTTTGCTATAAATTCTTTGCCGGATCCATTTTCTCCGGAAATAATATATGCATGCGATATTTTCCCGGTCTTAAGAGCATTCTGCATATGCTCTTTAATCTGTTCCTGGCCTATTATGTCGGAAAATTCCGCCATTATTTCTCCCCTCAATCAATAGTAGCATTTTACTAATTATTATTATGTAAATATATCCAGTAAAAGACCTTGAATCTGACCTATTCTGGCTAAGATCGCTATATTATCCGTCTCATCTTTAACCAACTCTTTTGCCAGTTCATCAAGTTCTTTATCAACCTGTCTGATAATTCCGTAAACTCGATGTCTTCCTTTCCTGTCAAGGAAATTCTCTCTGGAAAAAACATGCGATCTAGAAACTATCTCATTCATAAAATCCTTGATCAAAATACGATATCTCTGCATGTCTTTAATATCATTTTTCTTGGATATCCTGTTGCCCTGTTGCACAATATCCTGCATCATAAGATTAAGACGTTCAGCAAGATTAGCATCCTCAAGTTTACTCGTCAAAACAAACTTAAAATCGCCGGTTGCATCCTGTACCTGCTCCGAAACCTGAGCGGTCTGAGTAGTCTGTCCGATATTATTCACTTTAATATCCATTTACAAACCTCCCATCCATCAAAAACACTCAGTAATAAAGCTCCTTATATCTTCAATGCATTTATCTATAGAACCATTATTATCGAAGGTTTTATTCACACCCGCAGCAATTATCCTGGAATCGCTAAAATCTTCTTCATCAGCTAAAAACCTGCGGCACATTTCATCATACTTAGGCCTTTCCTCTTTATCTTCCCTGGCCATGGCCCTATGTATTCGATTCCTGGCACTTACATCAATTAATATCGGTTCAACAACTTCTTTTCCAAAATAATCTCTTATTGAACAAAATGATTCCAACGTACCTATAATTAAATAATTACCACCATTCAAGTCAATCTGACCATCATCTGCAGTAAAATATCGCCACTCGCCATACTGAGTGTGATATGTTCTCTCTTCAATAATCTTCTTGCCAGCTCTAAGCTTCTGATAGTCATTCTCAGTCTTAAAGAAATATTGAACCCCTTCTTTTTCGCCGTCCCGCATAGGTCTGGTTGTATATGAAATAACCTTTTTTAATCTCAGGCTCTCATCACTGATCAGATGCTTATAAATCGTATCCTTACCTGATGAGCTTTTTCCCATCAAAAGAAATATCTTCCCCATTTATATCCCACTCAATATCATTATAATTCTTCGACACGAATCATGTTAGTTCTGCCCGGAATACCCAGTGGAACACCTGCGGTCAATACAACTTTGTCACCTTCCTTGAGGTAACCAGCGCCTTTTGCAGCGTTAATAGCTTCTTTAAACAACTCATCAGCAGTATCTTCCTGTCTTATATGAAGAGGCGCTACTCCCCACATAAGATTTGCCTGTCTGCATACTGTAGGATTAATCGTACATGCAATTATCTGGCAATTTGGTTTATATCTGGAAACCATGCTGGCTGTAAAGCCTGACATTGTAACTGTTAAGATTGCATCTGCATTTACTTCTGCAGCGATGTTACAAGTTGCGTGTGAAATAGCTGTTGTAGAATCACCCGGTGCATAATCTCTCTTGCGCAGTCTTCCAACATAGTCAATATCAGCTTCTGTTCTCTCTGCAATTCTTGCCATTGTCTTAACTGCCTCAACCGGATAATCACCGGATGCGGTTTCACCTGAAAGCATGATTGCTGTAGTACCGTCGTAAATCGCGTTGGCAACGTCTGTAACTTCTGCTCTTGTTGGACGTGGATGATGAATCATAGAATCCAGCATCTGTGTTGCAGTAATTACATATTTTCCCTCTGCTTCTGCCAATTTGATCATTTCCTTCTGAATAACAGGAACATCTTCAAATGGAACCTCTACACCCATATCGCCTCGTGCTACCATGATTCCATCTGCAACTTCAAGAATTTCTTTTAAATGGTTGATTCCCTGCGTGCTTTCAATCTTAGCTATAATCTTCATATGACTGTTTTTAGAATCAAGAATATCTCTGATTGCCAATACATCTTCCTTAGTTCTTACAAAAGATGCTGCAACGAAATCAAATCCCTGATCACAGCCAAATTCAATATCACTCTTATCCTGTTCACTAAGATAAGGCATAGTAAGCTCAGCACCCGGTACATTTACACCTTTTTTATCAGAAATAGGTCCACCATTAACTACAGTACAAATGATGTCAGTATCAGTAACAGTCTCAACTCTTAATTCAATAAGTCCGTCATCAAGAAGAATTGTCATTCCTTCCTTACAATCAGCTGTAAGCTCCTTGTAAGTAATGGCAACTTCTTCATTTGTACCTAATATGTCTCTGGATGTAAGTGTAAAACGCTGTCCGGCTGTAAGCATTTCTTTGCCATTTTCAAAATCCTTAAGCCTTATCTCAGGTCCTTTTGTATCAAGCATAACAGCAATAGGAAGATTTAACTCATCTCTCAGTTTTTTGATTCTGTCATACTTTCTCTTATGTTCCTCGTGAGATCCATGTGAAAAATTAAATCGAGCAACGTTCATTCCTGCGAGCATAATCTCACGTAATTTCTCTTCACTCTCACTTGCTGGACCAATTGTACAAATTATTTTTGTTTTACGCATAAAAAACCCTTTCTATCTAATAATCCCTGAACATTCATGTTATTGATCAGGTATTGCTTTATCTCTTCTAAAATGCTGCCAGATATAACTTCTCCGGGAACTAGTATCGGTATTCCAGGCGGATACAAATTCACGAACTCGCCTGAAATATGCCCTTGTGCAGATTCAAGATCCACTACTTCCTTTTCAGAATCCCACGCCTCTTTTATATTCATTTTTTTGTCCGGTAAATCAGATATAATAACGTTTTTTCTATTACTTAAATTCTCATCTGTTGTGAATTCATTTTGTATATCTGATTTATTATCCTGATTACCTGTTTTATGCTTACCAGAATAAGATTCTGAGATAGTAGCATCAATTTCTTTTATGGCATTTATCAGCCTCTCTATTCCATCATCAGTATCCCAGCCTGTAATAATAGCAAGCGCGAATTTTTCTCCTGCCATTTCCATCTGAAGGTTATATCTCTCACGAAGTATATCATATAACCTTTGCCCTGTGATAGCCCCATTTTTTACATAAATTACCACTTTTGCAGGATCATTTATTATATTTTTCCCCGGAATTTCAATATTGACACAATCTTTTAGAGCAAATTGTAGTTTATTTCTTATTTTAATTAATCTTACTACAAATTCAGATTCATTTTCCATTATATATTTTATACACAAATCAATCGAAGCCATCAAAATATATGATGGGCTGCTTGTTTGATATATTCGTAAAAACCTCTTTACCCTATCTCTGTCAACAAGTTTACCCTGGATATGCAATAACGCCGTCTGCGTCATTGAAGGCAAAGTCTTATGAAGACTATGGATAACAATGTCAGCCCCTTGCTCTATTGCACTTTCAGGTAATTGTTTGTAAAAAGCATCTCCGTTATTTGCTAATTCATTTTTACATTTAAAACCAAAATGTGCCCCATGCGCACCATCAACGATCAGTGGAATTCCATGTTCATGACATATCTTTGCTATTCCTCTAAGGTCCGAGCATTTTCCTTCATATGTAGGTGATGTTATAAAAACTGCCTTCACATCATCTGTTATGCAAACAGCAATTTCTTGAGCGTTATAAACCTCAGGAATCCCATATTTGCAGTTTAATTTATATGGAAGGAATTTTATATTCAAATTTTTTATATATGCCGCATTATAAAATGATTTATGACAACCTCTCGCAGCAAGTATTGTCTCGCCTTCATTCATGACTGCTGAAACAGCGCTTAATACGCCACAAGTACTTCCATTAATTAGGAAATAAGTTTCCTCACTTCCGTAGATACTGTTTGCTCTCTTCTCAGCCTCCAGTATAATTCCTGATTCATCATGAAGATTGTCAAAACCATCAATTTCTGTTATATCACAACGAAAAGCACCCTTCATCGGGGTGCTCTCAATATTTCTCTTATGACCGGGCATATGAAATGGATAAACATCTGATTCTGCCAAAGAAACTAAATTCTGGTATAAATCAGGCATAATTAACTCTTATTTTTCCTTTCTTTAGCTTTAAGGTTTCCAGAGTTGAAGCATATTTATCAGCCAGACAAACTATCCATGCCTCTCTGCATCTTGGAGGATTAACTGTCAGTGGCCACATATGCTTTCTTATTATATCTTTTTCACGCTCTGTTAATATAAAATCTCTTGTTGCATTCCTTAATGCAATTCCGGGATGATAAAAACCATGCAACTTAGGATGCAGATTTCCGGGTGCATCAGCTATATGCCAATCATACAAAAAGTAATCGTGTAACAATGCCCCTCTTATCAATTCTCTTTCCTTACAATGTACTCCCAGCCATCTGCATATCTTAATTGCACACAATGCAACATGTATACTATGCTCAAAAACTGTAACGTTTCCATGTTGAATAAATTCTTTTAATCTTGTAAACTGTTCTGACGATAAGATATCATTCCCGTACTTACAAAGTACTTTCCTATACTCATCGTTGCTTTCTAATCTATTTAACAATTCAGGATCAAAAGTATCTTCATCATAATTCTTAATATCTAATACTTTCTTTAAAGCTTCCTTGTCTTCCCTGGCAATATTATACATGAATTCCCTCTCATAAAACTTACGTTATTTCTTCACTAATTCATAATATTACCACAAAACTACCCTCTCTATTATTAAATAAATAAAAAAACAAGATAATTTTTTCGTTACATTTTAAAAATTAATAAAAAAAATGCCTAGAGTCGGAATCGAACCAACGACACGAGGATTTTCAGTCCTCTGCTCTACCAACTGAGCTATCTAGGCATAAGTAGCGGGGACAGGATTTGAACCTATGACCTTCGGGTTATGAGCCCGACGAGCTTCCAGACTGCTCCACCCCGCGTCAATATGAATTTTAAAACCGCTATCTATGATAGCATATATCTTTAGTGGTTTCAACTAAAGAAAACTGGATGGCGGTGGATTCGAACCACCGAAGCAATTTGCAGCAGATTTACAGTCTGTCCCCTTTGGCCACTCGGGAAGCCATCCATATAGAGCCGATGAGCGGACTCGAACCGTTAACCTGCTGATTACAAATCAGCTGCTCTGCCAATTGAGCCACATCGGCTTACACACGAATTGTGTTTGTCAGTATAATGGGGCCTACAGGGCTCGAACCTGTGACCCTCTGCTTGTAAGGCAGATGCTCTCCCAGCTGAGCTAAGACCCCATACAAACAAATATAGCCATAAACAATATTTAGTTTGA
>NZ_FOKR01000018.1 GCF_900112195.1 Butyrivibrio sp. YAB3001 | reverse complement strand
ATTAAAAGCTATATCTGGCTCATAATTGATGCTGCATCCAGAGCCATCATTGGCTATCAGGTATCCGATAACAGAGGTGTTGGTCCGTGCATCCTCGCCATGAGAATGGCCTTAAAAGGTATCACTGAACTTCCCAAGAACTTTAAGTTTATAGCTGATGGTTACAGTGCCTATCCTTTAGCTGCACAGCAGTTTTTCCACGAGTTTGGAGAAAAGCTCAAGTTTGAAATCACTCAGGTAATCGGTCTCCAGAACGAAGACGAAGTATCCAAGGAATACCGTCCTTTCAAGCAGATGATTGAACGCCTTAACCGTACTTATAAAGCCTCATATCGCATCACTAATGGATTCGACAATTACGATGGCGCCAACTATGATCTGACTCTCTGGGTTGCGTATTATAACTTCCTGAGGCCGCATAAGCACAATGATTACAGGCCTCCAGTTGTAGATGAGATTCTGTCAAAGGCTGAAAACATGCCCGCTAGGTGGCAGCTGATGATCTACTTCGGTCAGAAGAAGATACTTGAACTTCAGGCTGCCAGCTGATTGTTCTTAGATTCTGAGCCCGAGGTATTAACCTAGCCACCGCTTTAGCGGCTTGCCCTTGATGGCACAAAAAATAACTGCTACACTGCTGCAAACGACGGAGAAAATCTGATTGTTCTTGAGTTCTTCGCCGTCGGTGATTAACCGTCAGCAGTTATTTTTTGTGCTGTCAAGGGTGGCGTCCGGCTACCTCAACCTATATATCTGCAATTTTCAAGGTTCATCTGAGCCTATTTTTTCTACTCAGTTTTTTCATAGATCATTTGACACTATCTATAATCTTATTCTATACCACTTATATTGGATACCTTGTTAACGTCATTGTTTAAAGTTTATTCCTACCACTACTTTTTAATTTTGTTGTAGTAGTTTTTTGTATCAGCGCTTTTACAATTATTATGATATCAGTGGTAATCTTATAATCATATAGAGAGAATCGTTATAATTAAACTATACATTCTTGTATATAAAACCAAAGAATGCATAATATCTTGAATTATTCATTTAAGATATCACACCAACTAGCTGATAAAAGTAGACTTTCCTCGAAAGGCTCATTTGTATCTGAATCTTATTTTCATGAAACCAATAGTATATGTGTGTTTTGTAATTTCATTATGAATATCTACAAGTACTTACCTGTCATATTTTCTTACAAATTCATACACCTTCTCTGACCACTCCCATATGTCTTTTGTGTCATTCTTAAGAAAAGATACTTTAGAAGAAAGATTACTTGGAATATGCGATTCTAACAGTTCTCTATAATCAGCCGGTACTACAATCCTAAGTACATAGTCTTTCAATACTACTTCGTTTTTGACCTTAAGTGGCAAAACTCCTTCAAAAACTGCATCAGGATGAGAAGCAAGATCTTTATATCTAAAAAAGAAGCGAACTCCTGGAGTGAAATCTGTACTAAGATCCTTTTCATCTGGAAATCTCCCTAATTTTCTTTCCATCACAAGCCTGTCTCCGGCCTGACAATTTCCCCATGCAAACATTATGTAATCAAAATAATCTTCTGGATCATTAGCAGCATTCCTCTTCTCTTCACGAAGCTCTCTTGCTGACATTTTTCTGGCGCGCACCGGTGAAAGAAGTCGTCCACATTCAATTATTTTGATAGCATTTTCTATAGACGATGTGTGACATACAAGTTCAGTTAAACACCCTTTATACTTCGGACAAGCAGTACACTCTGTTATTATTTCGGGCGGAGATACCCGATATCCACTTTCATATTTTGCTCTATATATATTTATTTTACTAAGTATGTCCTCTGAAGCTTCTATATCACATTCTCTACCATTACTTTTTTCATAGTTCTCAAAGTCAAGAGCAGACTGTATTTCCCATTCTGTAATTGTCGGATAATCAGAAAGTTTTTTATAAAAAACGCCATCCCAGCATTCTGAGTATTCAAATTCTCCGATTTTAATCTGCATAATACAACATTCTCCAACTCAATGCTCGCCTGCAACTCATTATCATGCACTATTCCATCTTCATTTTAAAATATTCTACAAAAGAATTTGTCAGTAAATAGTGCTGCTGCGATAAAGTCTTTACCAACATGTATGATGTATTGTTTTTACCTTTAAAGACGATAAATGCTTTCTTTATAGCCATGCCTTTAAGGCAATGTCAATTAATTATGGATAGAAAAAAAAGAAGTCTGTTAAAAGACTTCTTAGATGTTCCCGACGGGAATCGAACCCATAGCTAGCGCTTAGGAGGCGCTTGTTTTATCCGTTAAACTACGAGAACCAATTAGAATGTATTTCTGTGTTAACAACGTAACAAATAGTATATTAACACATGCATACCTCCAAATCAAGAATTACTAGCAAGCTGACTTGGCGATTTTTAATCAAATTATTTCTGATAATTATTATATGCAAGGAAATCGAATAAGTTATAACTGTCGACTTCGATTGAGATGTATATTATATATTATATTTTGTTATTTTATTATCAAATTAACATTATTTATTACAATTTTAAAGTTGGTTTTATATTACAATTTATTCATGGAATTGTTAAAAAGTATTATAAATACAATTTACCAATTCCATGAATTATTACATATTACTTCTTATATGTATCTTTTGAATAATTATAGCTGGATTGCAGTTTTAAGCGCAATCTCCATCATATCAGTAAAACTTGTCTGTCTTTCAGCTGCTGACAGTTCTTCTGATTTATATAGATGGTCTGATACAGTAAGTATAGTTAATGCATTCTTTCCTGCTTCTGCAGCGTTCATGTATAAAGCTACTGTTTCCATCTCAACTGCAAGAGTTCCTAGTTTTCTATAACGATCACCCTCATCACACTTCTTATAAAAAGCATCAGAAGCTAATACATTTCCTACATGGAATCTTACTTTCTTTTCTCTTGCAATGTTTACTGCTTTTTCGAGAATATCATATGTTGCTGTTGGACAGAATGTTCCCGGAAGTCCAAACTGGAATCCATAATTGGAATCTGTATGTGCTCCAATTGCGAAAATAATATCTCGCACATTTACATAATCCTGCATTCCACCTGCGCTACCAACTCTGATAATATTATCAACATCATAAAAATTGAACAGTTCATAGGTATAGATGCCAATTGATGGGATACCCATTCCATGTCCCATTACAGATACTTCTTTACCTTCATACTTTCCGGTAAATCCGAGCATTCCTCTTACTTCATTAAAGCATTTTACATCTGTAAGAAAGTTTTCTGCGATAAATTTTGCTCTTAATGGATCTCCTGGCATCAGTACGGTCTTTGCTATGTCACCTTTCTCTGCACTATTGTGTGGTGTTGCCATATCTATCTCCTTTCTCATTTTTATTCCTACTTTGAATGAGGAAAATTAATTTTTCCCTGCATCCAAATATTTCCTTTAAATCTTCTACCAATTGCTGGTTCTCCAAGAAGATCTGCCTCATTAATGCAAAGATCAAATTGTAGATCATTACAATTTATCCGCATTATGTAAACACCTTCCTGTGTAATCTTATTTATTACTTTTCGTGTTTCGATTATCTCACCA
The DNA here is from genome assembly GCF_900112195.1 of Butyrivibrio sp. YAB3001. Classification (GTDB taxonomy): domain Bacteria; phylum Bacillota; class Clostridia; order Lachnospirales; family Lachnospiraceae; genus Butyrivibrio. The sequence continues at coordinate 92,126 of NZ_FOKR01000018.1, read as the reverse complement.
AGTACTGAATAGTGATCACATTCCACACCATAAGGCATAAAATAAGTATCCACCAGACTATATACATCATGCTTTCTGATTTTTTTTGAAATAGATGTATAAAGATCCATATCATCCAATGTCAGTGATTCTATTGCTGTTTCATCTCCTCTTCTGGCATTATTGATAAGCTTATTTCTATAATCTGTCTTTTTTCTGGCTACTTCTTTTTCCTCTTCAGTCTTGGCTATCGGCATCATTATCTGACCTTTAGTAGAAAGTGCCGAAAGACTTAATGTGGTTCCTCGAATAGGAAATTTATTCTCGTTCTCATACTTTATATATGGAATCATATTCTGAAGATAAAAAATCAGTGTCACTCCTACTCTTGTCTCATTGCATATTCCGGCATAGGATACGTGCGCTGCATGCCTTTCAACATTAATATCTTCTTCAGTACTAATGGCAGATGGAGTCAGATAAGGATAATAATATTCAAAAATGAATTTATCCTCCTCATCAAACTCACCACAAATTACAATTCCAATATCATCGGCAAAATCTTTTATGAACTCTGCAATCATTCCATCTTCAGCTGTAGTTGCATAATTCCTGCTATTTGCATTATGTATGCTGTATGTAATAAGTTTTGTTAATTCTTTTCTATCTTTTAATTTTGAAAAGCCAACTGCTCTTAAGAATTTATGCAAATAGATTTCACCTCTTTTCAAAATAGTATTTATTTTACTGGGGTAAGGACTTCTTTTCCTCCCATGTAAGGACGAAGAACTTCAGGAATGCGAACACTTCCGTCTGCCTGAAGATTATTTTCCAAAAATGCAATAAGCATTCTTGGTGGAGCTACTACTGTATTATTTAAAGTATGAGCAAGATAGTTGCCATCTTTACCTTTGATTCTTATCTTAAGTCTTCTTGCCTGTGCATCTCCAAGGTTAGAGCAGCTACCTACTTCAAAGTATTTCTTCTGTCTTGGTGACCATGCTTCAACATCACATGACTTGCACTTAAGATCAGCAAGATCTCCTGAACAGCATTCCAAAGTACGTACAGGAATATCCATTGATCTAAAAAGATCAACAGTATTTTTCCAAAGCTTATCATACCAAACCTTTGACTCTTCAGGTTTACATATTACAACCATCTCCTGCTTTTCGAACTGGTGTATTCTATAAACACCTCTCTCTTCAATACCATGAGCGCCTTTTTCTTTTCTGAAACATGGTGAATAACTTGTAAGAGCTTTTGGCATTTCTTCTTCAGGAATGATCTGATCAATAAATTTACCAATCATAGAATGCTCACTTGTTCCGATAAGATACAAGTCTTCGCCTTCAATTTTATACATCATCGCTTCCATTTCAGGGAAACTCATAACACCGGCTACAACATTTCCATGAATCATAAATGGTGGAACGCAATATGTAAATCCTCTATCAATCATGAAATCACGTGCATAAGAAATAACTGCAGAATGTAATCTTGCAATATCACCCATAAGATAATAGAAACCATTTCCTGCTACTCTTCTTGCAGCATCAAGGTCAATACCATTGAACGATTCCATAATATCTGTATGATAAGGAATTTCAAAATCAGGAACGACAGGTTCACCAAACTTTTCTATCTCTACATTCTGAGAATCATCCTTTCCAATCGGAACAGATTCATCAATAATCTGAGGGATGATCATCATTTTATTTGTTACTTCTTCATCAAGTTTCTTCTGGTTTTCTTCTAACTCTTCAAGTCGTTTTGCTTCTTTAGCAACTTCGTCCTTAAGAGCCATAGCCTCATCTTTTTTGCCCTGAGCCATCAGTCCGCCAATTTCTTTTGAAATCTTATTCTTGTGTGCTCGGATTTCATCTGCTTCCTGTTGGTTTGTTCTTCTCTGTTCATCCAACTTTATTACTTCATCTACAAGAGGAAGTTTTTCATCCTGGAATTTTTTCTTAATGTTTTCTCTTACTACATCAGGATTTTCTCTTAAAAATTTAATATCGATCATTTTTGATCTCCTCCAATAATATATTTTCTATCAGAATAAAACTGATAATTATACTTTACTAATTTTTGGTATTATCTATTCACACTTGCAATTGCTTTTTCTAATGCTCTCTTTTCATCACTACTCAATTCCACATCAGATATACCTGCGTTTATTTCTTTAGAATAAGAATAGTTCATTCCATCTGAATTATGAACTGAATTCAAAAGGAATCCATTATCATTCTCGTCAAGCATACAAATTGCAAAACTAAGTTTTCCGCCATTTTGGTTAAAGGCATCATATTTTTCCAAACCAATTTTCTGAAAAGAATTTGTAAGACGTTTGTTTATATCAATTATGTCTTTTCTATTTTTTTCATTTTCTGATCTGATAATTCGATTGTCATGAAAAAGACCTGCTATCTCATCTTCCAAAGAAGATGCATCTTTTCCTGTCATGAATTTCTCATATTTCTTTTCAAGCTTCTTTATCCTGTTTGCTTGAAGTACTAATAAAACAAAAGCTATGACAATTATAATCAGCATAACCATAAAGATTATCGCAGGATCAATTCCAGATAATCCTATCATACTAAAAATGTTGCTGCTCATTATCTACTCCCCTAAAACAAATCTTATTCAAATATCTTTTTTCATTTCATACTTTGTATCTAATACTAATATTTCATATACATACATTTACTAAAAATTTAGTGCAATAATTGTTACTCCTGACAAATTCTAGCAATGATTTTTTCTAAGTCATCATTATTGTAGAATTCGATTTCTATTTTACCGGCACCTTCTCCCTTTGATGAAATTTCAACCTTTGTGCCAAGAGCCTGTTTGCATTTCTCTGCGACATCTGAATATACTGCTTCTATACTCGCATTATTTTTTTGTATTTTCTTTTTATTACTCTTTCCTAGATTCTTAACAAGTTTTTCTGTTTCTCTAACACTTAATTTTTTATCAAATACTTCCTGAGCAATGTTATATTGTTCCTCAGGATCTTCGATTGAGATAAGTGCTCTTGCATGACCTGTTGAGATTAAACCATCGATAACCATCTGTCTGACTTTTTCACAAAGTTTCAAAAGTCGTAATGAGTTTGTAATGTACACTCTACTCTTTGATACTTTCTCAGCAACCTGATCTTGTGTGTAATCATAATCATCTATCAATTTTTTGTAGGCAAGAGCTTCTTCAATAGCATTAATATCTTCTCTTTGTGTGTTATCAATAATAGCTATTTCAGCGCATTCTCTTTCACTAAGATCTTTGATTATAACAGGTATTTCTTTAAGTTCTGCTTTTTTTGCTGCACGCCATCTTCTTTCACCTGCAACTATTTCATAATGGTCTTTCTTATCAACTACTATAAGTGGATTAACTATGCCGAACTGCTTTATAGAATCTGCAAGTTCAAGAAGAGCATCCTCGTCAAATGTCTGTCTTGGCTGATTTCTATTCGGTTCAACTTTAGTAATATTTACATTTACTATTTGACCATCAATATGATTCTCTTCGATTTTTGTTTCTTTCTGCACTGTTACTTTTGCAGGAATAATAGAGTCTAATCCTTTTCCAAGACCCCTTTTTACATTTTTTGCTGCCATTGTTCCTCCATTTTAATTATTGGATTTTATATTTTTTAGAATTTTCTTGCTATAACTTCCTCAGCAAGTAATCTATATGCTTCTGCTCCAGCTGATTTTGGTTCGTAAATATTTATTGGTAATCCATAACTTGGTGCTTCTGCCAATCTTATATTTCTTGGAATTATTGTTTTATATACATTTTCCTGTATATGCTCTTTTACATTTTCAACAACTTGAAGTGAAAGATTTGTTCTTGAATCAAACATTGTAAATACAACGCCTTCCATCTCAAGGTCCGGATTCAATCTATCTTTTACCAAATTTACTGTGTGTACTAATTGGCTTAATCCTTCTAAGGCATAATACTCACATTGTATTGGAACTAAAACTGTATTTGCTGATGTCATTGCATTTACTGTCAGCATACTTAATGAAGGAGGACAATCTATGATTATAAAATCATATTTATCCTTTACTTTACTAAGAGCGTTTTTTAATATGTATTCCTTTTGCTCTGCATCTATTAATTCAATTTCTACTGCAGCCAGATTTACGTTTGAAGGAATAATATCTAATCTATCTGTGACATTTTTTACTATTGCTTCTTGTATTGTACATTCACCAATCATTAATTCATATATTGTATTTTCCAGTTCGTTTTTATCTAAGCCTAATCCACTTGTAGTATTTCCCTGGGGATCTGTATCAATAACCAATACTCTTTTTCCTTTTTCAGCCAATGAAGCTGATAAGTTAATAGATGTTGTTGTCTTACCTACTCCACCCTTTTGGTTTGCAATTGCTATTACTCTACCCATTTTTCCTCCACACAATAATAATTCCGCTAGTGGAATTATTACTTTTAATAGCCAGATAATACTTTTGTAAAAAACTATTATTTGTAATACTGCCATAGCGGAGTTCATTTTATATTATAGATTAGTTTGATTCCTACAGTATAAAAATCACTAATATGATTTTAGCACAATTTTATTATTCAGATTATATTATTTTATATTTTATTTTATTTTTCTAATAATATAACAGTTTTTTCTATATATTGTGTTTGTAATTGTAACGTTTTACTATACAATTTTATTCGTTTTTGAATGTTTCACAAAGCAATTACTATATTTAGTATCATAATGTTTCACGTGAAACAATTTTTAGTATTACAATTGTGTCTAAATTGAATGTTTCACGTGAAACATTTATAAATAAAATATTAACACCACAATATCTATTATTTATAGTGGTTGCTTAGAAGGAACACCTGCTTTACGTGGATATTTTTTAGAGGTCTTTTCAACCTTGTCTACTATACATATAGTTCTTTTAATATCTGTATCTGGTAAAACAAAATCATTAATTGAATTTATCTTACCACCTAGTAAATGTATAGCACCTTTTGCATTTAAAAGTTCATCAGATAATTTATCACTTTTATATGCAATAAACTTACCATTAACCTTAACATAAGGCAGGCAATACTCAGACAAAGTAGACATATTAGCAACAGCCCTTGATATTGCTATATCATATTTTTCTCTTAATGAATCTGGTGAAGTTGAAGCAAAGTCCTCTGCTCTACCATGAAGAGTTTTTATACTTCCACATTCATTTAGATTAAGAGTAGTAATAACTTCATCTAAAAACTTTAATCTTTTATTTAAAGAATCAAATAAAGTAACATGTAAATTAGGAAATACAATTTTTAAAGGAATACCTGGAAAACCTGCTCCAGTACCTATATCAATAACTGAATATTCTTGATCTTTAAAATCAAAAAACTGACAAGATGAAATACTATCAACAAAATGCAATTTACAAATTTCATCAAAATCTGTTATTGCAGTTAAGTTCATAACTTCATTCCATTTAATAAGTAATTCATAATACTTATTAAACTGTTCAATCTGATAATCACTAAGAGTAATTCCATATAAATTAAAGTCTTCAATCATTCTGGCATATTTAGTCTTCATGTTTATTTCCTCTATATACAGAATCAAGATAAATAATAAGAACAGAAACATCTGCAGGATTAACACCACCAATTCTTGAAGCCTGTCCAATATTCACAGGCATAAATTTCTTAAGTTTCTGTCTTGCCTCAAGTCTCAAGCTTGATACATCATCATAGTTTATATCTGCAGGAATCTTTTTATGTTCAAGTTTTTTAAACTGCTCAACCTGTCTTTCCTGTCTATTAATATATCCCTCATAACGAATTGATATTTCAACTTGTTCTATAACATCATTGGATAACTCTGGTCGATTAGAATCAATATCCCTTAATGTTTCATATGAAAATTCAGGACGACATATAAGTTCAGCTAATGAAGTAGCAGTCTTCAAAGGAGAACTTCCATGTTCTTCCATAAACTTCTGTATATCTTTATTAGCACCAACTACAGTTGATTTTAAACGATCAATTTCTTTTTTAATCTGTTCTATTTTTGTAACAAGCTTGTCATACTTTTCATCTGATATCAGACCAACATCATGTCCTTTAGAACGTAATCTTATATCAGCATTATCCTGACGAAGTAACAATCTATATTCAGCTCTAGAGGTCATCATTCTATAAGGTTCTAGGTTTTCTTTTGTTACAAGATCATCTACAAGAACACCAATATAACCTTCTGACCTGTCAATATATAATTCAGGCTTATTTAGTATTTGCATAGATGCATTTATACCTGCATATAACCCCTGTGCAGCAGCTTCTTCATAACCACTACTACCATTGAATTGTCCTGCACTAAATAATCCATGGATATTTTTAATTTCAAGTGTTGGCTTAAGCTGACCTGAACATAAACAATCATATTCAATAGCATATGCATTTTTTACAATTCTTGAATTTTCAAGACCAGGTACAGAACGATACATTGCAATCTGAACATCTTCAGGTAATGATGAAGACATACCATCTATATACATCTCATTTGTAAATGTTCCTTCAGGCTCAACAAAAACCTGATGTCTATCATGATCAGGAAATTTAACAACTTTATCTTCTATTGAAGGACAATATCTCGGACCAACACCTTCAATAATTCCGGCATAAATAGGTGATCTATCAATATTATCTCTAATTATCTGATGAGTCTTTTCATTAGTATATGTAAGCCAGCATGAAACCTGAGGTTTTTGAACATCTTTAGGATTAGTATCAAAAGAAAATGGAATAACAGGATCATCACCAAACTGTTCCGACATCTTAGAAAAATCTATTGTATTTCCATCGATTCTTGCAGGGGTTCCTGTTTTAAATCTTCGAAGTTCAATACCGGCTTTTAATAAAGATTCAGATAAATAGTTAGAAGGAAGCAGTCCATTAGGCCCACTATAAGTAATAGCTTCTCCTGTTAAACATCTACTTTTAAGATATGTTCCAGTGCATAGTATAACTGCCTTAGCCTCATATATAATACCTGAAAAAATTTTTACACCAGTAACCTTTTTCTTATAATGACTATTACTACTATCTTCTATTTCATCAAATAATATTTCAGTAACTTCGGCCTGTTTTATAAAAAGATGCTTTTGTGATTCCAAAACTTTTTTCATAGCCTTGGAATATTCCATCTTATCTGCCTGACATCTAAGTGAGTGAACAGCAGGGCCTTTTGAAGTGTTAAGCATTTTAGATTGTAAAAATGTCTTATCAATAACTTTTCCCATTTCACCACCTAAGGCATCAATCTCTCTAACAAGATGCCCTTTAGATGATCCACCGATATGAGGATTACAAGGCATAAATGCGATATTGTCAGCACTCATAGTAAAAACAACAGTTTCAAGACCAAGTCTTGCACAAGCTAAAGCTGCTTCACATCCTGCATGTCCAGCACCAATTACTGCAACATCAAATTTTTCTCTAATATCTACCATTATTATTTACCCATACAAAATTTAGAGAAAATCTCATTAGCAAGATCATCTCCAATTTCTTCTCCTATTATTTCTCCAAGTGCTTCATATGCACCGGTTAAATCAACTGTATAAAAATCTTCAGACAATCCTAATTCGATACTTTCCAAAACCTTGTCTAAAGAATTCTTTGCTTCAACTAACAGATTCTTGTGTCTTAAACTTGTAATATACAATTCATGCTTTGGAACAATATGACCATTAAGAAAAAGATCACTTACTGCTTTTTTTAATTGTTCAATACCGTTTCCATTGATCATTGATGTCTTAATAATAGGTAAAACATCATATTCATAATCTGAAAACAGCACGCGAATAATATCATCTGTTATTTTAATATTATCAGACAAATCATCTTTATTTAAAATGACTACAGTTTTCTTATCGTTACACAATGAGATAATATCTTTATCTTCGTTATCAATTTCAGAAGTCGAATCTAGTATATAAAGAACAAGATCAGCTTCTTTAACTTTTTCTTTTGCTTTATCAACGCCAATTTTTTCAATAATATCATCAGTATTACGGATACCAGCAGTATCTATGACATGAAGAACAATATCACCGAGCCTGACAGTTTCTTCAATTATATCTCTTGTAGTACCTGCAATATCAGTTACTATAGCACGTTCATCTCCGGTAAGAACATTTAATAATGACGACTTACCGGCATTTGGTTTACCAACAATTACTGTTTTGATTCCATCTTTCCTGATTTTTCCTTCATCAGAAGAATCAATTAATTTTGAAATATCACTTATTAAAGAAGAAACTATACTTTTAAGTTTTTCAGAATAACCATCAAGATCATAGTTCTCAGGATCATCAATAGCAGATTCTATAAATGCCATCTGATATATAATATCTTTTCTAAAACCTTTAATTTTATCAGATATTTTTCCCTGTAGCTGCGATTTTGAATTTTCTAGAGCAAACTGATTTTGAGCACTTATGATATCCATAACAGCTTCTGCCTGAGTAAGATCAATTCTACCATTTAAAAAAGCTCTTTTTGTAAATTCACCAGGCTCAGCTAACCTACAACCATTATCTAAAAGAAGATTTAAAATCTGATTCATTACAATCATTCCACCATGAGAATTGATTTCGATGACATCTTCTCTTGTATAACTATGTGGAGCTTTCATATAAGAAATCATAACTTCATCAATTATTTGTTCATCTTCTACTCTACTCTCATCACAAATAAAACCATAAACAATTGTGTTGGGGGAATGCGAAAAAAGATTATGTTCTTTTTTAGAAGAAACATATATTTTGTTACATATTTCAAGAGCGTTTTTTCCACTTACCCTGATAATACCAATACCTGCATCTGACATTGCAGTAGCAATAGCACATATCGTATCATTACTAAAATTATTTAAAACTGAACCCATAAATAATCCTTTTTTAATTTATAAAAATATAATTTTGCTTTTACATAATACTATACAATTTCATATTATAAAATGAATTATCTTTTAAAAATGAATTAAAATGAAATATAAAAAATATAATAAAGAAAAACAAGAATCTGCAAACAATAATTTCAAAACTGAAATAAGCAGATTCTTGCCTTCTAAAAATATTGGTAAAACCCAATAATTATTATTTTTTAAGAGTAACTACAACTCTTCTAAATGGCTCATCACCTTCACTGTGAGTTGTAACATATCTGTCATTCTGAAGAGCTGAATGAATTATTCTTCTCTCATATGGATTCATTGGCTCTAAAGCAACAGACTGTCTTGTTTTTCTTACTTTATATGAAATATTCTTAGCAAGATTTTCAAGAGTAGCTTTTCTTCTCTCTCTATAATTTTCAGTATCTACTTTAACATGTATATAGTTTTCAGAATCCCTGTTAACTACTAGAGAAATAAGATACTGTAATGAATCAAGAGTCTGACCTCTCTTACCGATAAGAACTCCCATCTCAGCTCCACTAAGTTCTACATCCAGTATATTATCATTTGAATTAAACTTAGTATTTACTGAAACTTCCATATTCATAGCGCCAAAAACATCTTTAAGAAAATCATTAGCTCTTTCAACAAATACGTTTCCATCAACAACATTTGATTCAGCTTTTGTTGTGACAACTGATTCAGTTGTCTTTTTTTCAACTTTAATGTCACTGGAAGCAAAAGTATTTGAAGAAGTATTATCTACAGTATTCTTCTCAACAGCATCTTCCTTCACTCTGGCTTTAATTACAGCAGGCTTAGAATTAATTCCAAGAAAGCCTGTAGATCCGTTAGAAATAACCTCATATTCAAGTCTGTCACTTGTTACCATAAAATCTTCACAAGCTTCAGTTATTGCTTCATCAACATTTTTTGCTGTAAATTCCTTAAAGTCCATTACAACCTCCCCATAAAATCATTCTTTATTGATATTCTCGTTGAAATCTTTTACCATATTAGCTTTTGCTAAAAGAGAATCTTTTCTTATGTTATTCTTCTCATAAAATTCTCTTGACTTAGCTACCTTCTTATCAACATCAACATCTTTAACTGTTGTGTTCTTGGCAGCACTACTAATACTTCTTGTAGACATATTAGCGTACATATTCATCTGAGGAGAAGTTTTCATTTTCTCCATTTTCTTTTTATACTTCTCTGTATTCTTAGCAATTTCAGCATCAATATCTGTTTTATCAATGTGTTTATTGATAAGAATCTGAAGAATAGATCTGATAACAGCACCAATAATCCAGTAAATACCCATACCTGCAGGAAGACTCAAAGCAAAAAATGCAGACATAAGTGGCATCATTATACTCATAGTCTTCATAGACTGCTGCATCTGAGCAGAAGGATCATTAGGATCAATCTTTGCATTAGGATCAGTAGTCTGAGGCATCAGCTTAGTGTTAACCCACTGAGTAAATGCAGCAAGGAAAGGAACCATTATGCCGCCTAATAAAAGAAGAAACTTCTTATCTGTAAAAGCGGTCTGGATCATATACATAGGACTATCACCTATGTTCATACCAAGGAAGTTATTAAATCTGCTCAAAGCAGCATAAGTCTGATCTATTGAAGAAGAGAGATCAGTAAATTTATCAGAAAGACTTGTCCAATCAGCTGTTGAAGCTTTATTGAGAACATCGATATATGTATTCTCAATATACTGAACATTTCCTGATGTAAAAAGCTCATTTGAAAACTGCTTGGAATAAGCTGCAGCACTCTTAAGTCCCTGAACAAATTCAGCAGCTCCTGAAGTAGAACGAAGTTGTTCAACTAAAGGATAAAAAGCATTTCTTACAATAGTAACATATGCAGGCATAGAGTAAATTACCCTGTAAAGAGCAACTAAAATAGGCATCTGGATCAAAAGCTGTAAACAGCTACCTGTCTGTGAAACACCATACTTTGCATATAATTCTTTAGTTTCTGCCTGCATGGCAAGCATTGAATCGTTATCTTTTTTTCCTTTATATTTCTCCTGAATAGCTTTAAGTTCAGGACTCATTTTAGCCTGAAGCTTGGAGAATTTCTGCTGCTTGTAAGTTAAAGGAAGAAGACAAAGATTTATTACTGTTGTGAAAATAATAATTGCAAGACCAATATTAGGTAATCCGATTGCATTTAATGCATTAAAAATGCCATTCATCAAATGACCTAAAACCCAAGCTACTGGACCAACAATCTTACCCTGATACTGGGTCAACAAAACTCCTAACAAATTAACCTCCTCTGAAAATTCACGGAACAGGATCATAGCCACCGCTTGAGAATGGATTACATCTAAGAATTCTCCAAGCTGCTAATAATGAACCTTTTATTGCTCCGTACTTTTCTATAGCTTCTAGTCCATACTCAGAACAAGTTGGAATATATGGACATTTTGTTCTTTTTAATGGAGATAAATACTTTCTATAAAATTTAATTAAAAAGATAAGTATTTTTTTCATTAACTTATACCGCCATTTTTTATTATGCGGGCCTTACCAGCCAGGCTAATAAGAGACTCTTCTATATCAAAAAAACTTGCATCTCTTGCACAGGCTCTGGCTACGATTACTACATTCAAACCACTATTAAATGCATTTTCATGTAATCGATATGATTCTCGAACAAGTCTTGAAAATCTGTGCCTTACAACACTGTTCCCTATTTTCTTACTACATGATATCCCAATTTTATTATTAGAACCGCCATTTTCCCACACATATAAAACTATAAACTTATTAGCATAACTTTTGCCGTTCTGATAAACATTGCGAAAATCACTTGTTTTCTTTAATGATTCCGAAAAAAGCATATCATTTCCTTTTTAATACTAGTAAAAAAGGCCACATTAACTGCGGCCTTTAAATCATGCTGATAATCTCTTTCTTCCCTTTGCTCTTCTAGCAGCAAGTACTTTTCTACCACCCTTAGTAGCCATTCTTGCTCTGAAGCCGTGTACTCTGGCTCTCTGAAGCTTATGAGGCTGGAATGTCATTTTCATTATGGAAACACCTCCTTTTTTAAACTATAAATCAAAATTTAAAGTAGATAATCATTTTTTAATGATCATTGATTGCATCCATGTGTGGAAAAAATCTTTATAATTATAATAAATAAAAACGCAGCAGTCAAGCCATAAAACGCCATAAAATCAAAAATAAAATACATAATTTTTTTCAAAAAATTGATAACAATATGTTGTATTTTAAAAAGTTTTCCACAGCAAAATGTTGATTTTGTGGATAATATGTTGATTAATCACATATACCTGATTTTATCCACATTAATTTAAAAATTTGTGGATAACAAAGTTTATTATTAGTTTATAACTTTTACAAAGTCCAGTATTTATGCGAATTATAACGGTAGATAGTTTAAAGTGGATAAATACACACTTATCCACAATGACTTATTTTTTAGTGTAAAAAAATAAAGTTATCCACATATACACATCTGTTTGATATTTAAATCTAATTAATATAAAATAGTTAAAGTCTAAAATTATGCATTTTTGGGAGTTTTTTTCATGCAATCATCTAATGTAATTACAAACAAATTAAAATCTAATTGGGATATCATCAAAAAACAAATAAGAATAGAATCAGGTATCACTGATATTTCTTATAGAACCTGGATTGAACCTCTTACCATTTATAAAGTAGAGAATAATACTGTTACTATTCTAATTCCACAGGATAATCCGGTTGCTCTTTCATATATAAGTAAGAACTATATGATATTTTTCAAAGTTTCAATTTCTGAGTTTCTAGAAGATGAATTCGAAGTAGAATTTATTTTATCGAAAGATATTATTAATAATGAAGAAACAGATGAAAATGAAGTTAAAAATGAGCAGCAACCTCAGTTTTCAAACAGTATTAACTATGATAGATCAAATCTTAATCCAAAATATAGATTTGATACTTTTGTCGTAGGTAGTAATAATAAATTTGCTCATTCAGCTTCATTAGCTGTAGCGGAGTCTCCGGGAATTACTTATAACCCACTCTTCTTATATGGTGGACCTGGACTTGGAAAGACTCACTTAATGCATTCAATTGGTCACTTTATTTTGGAAGAAAACCACAATGCAAAAGTTCTTTATGTTACTTCCGAACAGTTTACTAATGAAGTTATCGAATCTATCCGAGGCGGTAAAACTGCAAAGCTTCGTGAAAAATACAGAACCGTAGATGTTCTTATGGTCGATGACGTTCAGTTTATTATAGGAAAAGAATCAACACAGGAAGAATTTTTCCATACCTTTAATGAGTTACATCAGGCAGGTAAACAGGTAATCCTGTCATCTGATAAACCACCAAAAGAAATGGAAACACTTGAAGAAAGATTAAGATCTAGATTTGAAATGGGTCTTATTGCAGATATACAATCTCCTGATTATGAGACCAGAATGGCAATCCTGCGTGAAAATGCTAAAGAACAACATAGAAATATAGACGATGAAGTAATAAATTATATAGCTACAAATATCAAATCAAACATCAGAGAATTAGAGGGCGCATTCAATAAAATCATTGCTTACTCAAGACTTAATAACGTTGATATTACATTGGATATTGCTATGGAAGCTTTAAAGGATATTATTTATCCTGATAAATCCAAAGTAATTACTCCACAATTAATAATAGATACTGTATGTGAACAATATAGTGCCAAGAAAGAAGATATCTTTTCTAAGAAGAGAAATTCTGAGATTGTACTTCCAAGACAGGTAATTATGTATCTCTGCAGAGAACACACTGATGCTTCGCTGGAAGAAATCGGTAAACTACTTGGTAAAAAAGATCATACTACAGTAATGAGTGGAATAAACAAAATAAAGAAACAGATAACATTCGATGATGAGCTTATAAAAAACATAGATATTATAATGAAGAAACTCAATCCTTCCTTATAATATGTAGACATATATTATTATTGTTACCTATTCTTAGCGTAACAATAAAAGTTATCCCCTGTCAGAGAATAAATAATTATAGACTTTATATTATTTTTACACTTTATCTACAAAAAATGAATAGTTATCCACAAAATGTGGATAACTATCTTGAAAACTTGTGATTAATCGGGGGATAACATGTGAATTAAGGGTGGATATATTTTTTATATCTCATTTGCTAAAATTTGCCTTGTTTATAACTTTTTAATTTTCAACACCATTTTTTTTGTTTTCAACAACCAAAAATTTGTAAAAAAGCCGCATAAATTGTATAATGGAATAGGTTTTACACTTATCAACAGCTATTATTAATACTTTTATTATTAATTAATAATTATTTTATATTTACGCACGCGAAGGGAGTAAATTATTAAATGAAATTCGTTTGCTCAAAAACTAATCTTGTAAATGGATTACAGATTGTTTCAAAAGCTGTACCTTCCAAAACTACCATGTCTATTCTTGAATGTATTTTTATAGATGTTACAGAAGGAATAATTAAGTTCATAGCAAATGACATGGAACTTGGTATACAGACAATAGTAGAAGGTAACATTTTAGAAAGAGGCTACATAGCAATAGATGCCAAGTTATTGGTTGATATTATCCGTAAGCTCCCAGATAATGATGTAACTATAGAATCTGATAGCAACAATAAGGTGACGATCAGTTGCGAAAAAGCAAAATTTAATCTTATTGGAAGAAAAGGCGATGACTTCACTCATCTCCCATCGATTGAAAAGATAGATGGCGTTAATATTTCTCAATATACACTTAAGAATGTTATTCAAAAAACAATATTCTCAATTGCGGAAAATGATGCCAACAAAATGATGGGCGGAGAACTTTTTGAAGTTGATGGAGAAAACTTAAAGCTTGTAGCTTTGGATGGACATAGAATATCTATCAGAAAAGTAAAGCTCAATGGTAATTTTAATTACAAGAAGGTTATTGTTCCAGGAAAAACACTTGGTGAGATAAGCAAAATTCTTGGAGATAATACTGAAAAAATAGTAAGTATATTCTTTACAGATAAGCATATTCTTTTTGAGTTTGAAAAAACTACAGTAGTATCACGTCTTATAGAAGGTGAATATTTCAGCATCGATCAGATGCTTTCAAGTGATTATGAGACCAAGATAAGTGTCAACAGAAAAGAATTACTTGAATGTATTGATCGTGCAACATTACTTGTTAAAGAAGGCGATAAAAAGCCTGTTATCATAGCTATTACTGAAGGAAAAATGGAACTTAAGATCAATTCAGCAATAGGAAGTATGGATGAAGAAATAGATATTGATAAGCAGGGTAAAGATCTTATGATTGGTTTTAACCCCAAGTTTCTTATTGATGCGCTAAGAGCAATTGAAGATGAAATTGTTGAGATTTATCTTGTAAATCCAAAGGCACCATGTTTCCTTAGGGATAAGGACTCAACCTATACTTATCTCGTGCTTCCTGTAAACTTTACTACAGTTGATTGAGCTTAGTATTACTATAATTTTTTCTTTTGATTGATATATTTTTATAAAAAAGGATTAGTAAAAATGGAAATAATTAAACTCCGCGAAGGTGATGATTTTATTAAACTTGGACAGGCTTTAAAAAAGGCCGGTCTTGAAGGAACAGGAGTTGAAGCTAAGAATGATATTCTTTCCGGCTTGGTAAAGGTCAATGGAGAGGTAGAAGAAAGACGCGGTCGTAAATTATATGATGGTGACATCTTTGAATACGATGGAACTCAGGTAAAGATAGAGAAATGATAATAAAATCATTGGAGCTTGCTGATTTCAGAAATTATGAGACATTAAAAATTGATTTCAGCAGCGGAACAAATATACTGTATGGAGATAATGCCCAGGGAAAGACTAATATCCTGGAGGCAATATTTTTGTCAGCAACAACAAAATCTCATAAGGGAAGCAAAGACAAAGAAATTATTCGTTTTGGAAAAGATGAAGGTCATGTGAGAACTATTCTTGAGAAGGATAATGCAGAATATCGAGTAGATATGCATCTTCGCAAGAATAAATCTAAAGGAATTGCTATAGATGGGCAGAAGATTAAAAAGGCATCTGACCTGATTGGAAGGTTAAATGTAGTATTTTTCTCACCGGAAGATCTTAGTATCATAAAGAATGGTCCTTCTGAAAGGCGCAGATTCATGGATATGGAATTGTGTCAGTTGGATCAGATATATCTTAATAGTCTTTCTAAGTACAACAAGCTTGTTATTGAAAGAAATAAAGTTTTAAAGGATTTATATGAACATCCTGAAAACAGTGTACTTTTAGATGTTCAAGATAAGCAGTTGTATGAATATGGATCAATCATTATCAAGACCAGAGAAAAGTTTATAAAAGATCTTAATGAAATAATAAGACCTATACATGAAAAGCTGACAGGATCCAAAGAATACCTGTCAATTTATTATGAACCAAACGTTACAGCAGATGATTTTGAAAAGAAGTTAAGAAGTGTAAGGCAAAAAGATATTTATGCTAAACAGACAACTGTTGGTCCGCATAAAGACGATTTTTCTTTTATCGTGCAAAAGAAAAAAGACGATGAATCTTTGGCAGAAGGAATTGATATCAGGAAGTTCGGTTCACAGGGACAACAGCGAACAGCGTCACTTTCTCTCAAATTATCTGAGATTGAAATAGTAAAAAAAGCTAAGAAAGAAAACCCGGTACTTCTTCTTGATGATGTTTTGTCGGAACTAGATAGTAACAGACAAAACTATTTATTAAATACAATTGGCGATATTCAGACAATTATTACATGTACCGGACTTGATGAATTTGTTAATAACAGATTTGCAATAGATAAGCTGTTCAAAGTAACAGATGGAACAGTAAGCAGTGAAAATTAAAGAAATGGAGCAAAAAATGAGCGAAGAAGCAGTAAATTATGGTGCCGATCAAATCCAGATTCTTGAAGGACTTGAGGCTGTAAGAAAAAGACCTGGTATGTATATTGGTACTACTGCCAGCAGAGGTCTCCATCACCTTGTTTATGAGATAGTTGATAATTCAGTAGATGAAGCACTTGCAGGTTTTTGTGATCATATCGAAGTAACAATAAATAAGGACAATACGATAATAGTTCAGGATAATGGAAGAGGCATACCTGTAGATGTCAATCATAAATCAGGATTAACAGGTGTTGAAGTTGTATTTACCATTCTCCATGCCGGCGGAAAATTTGGTGGTGGAGGATACAAAGTATCCGGTGGACTTCATGGTGTTGGTGCTTCTGTAGTTAATGCACTTTCTGAGTGGCTTGAAGTTCAGGTTACCAGAGGTGGTAAGGTATATCAGCAAAGATATGAAAGAGGAAAAGTCTGCTACCCTCTTAAGGAAGTTGGAACTGCTCCTGAAAATGTGACAGGTACAAGAGTATATTTCAAACCTGATGCAGAAATATTCAGAGAAACAACAATTTTCGAATTTGGAATTCTTAAGCAGAGACTGCGTGAAATGGCATTCCTTACTAAGGGATTAAAGATAACTCTTATTGATAAAAGAGTTGAGGATGATGAAGAGCCAATTAAGCAGATATTCCACTATGAAGGCGGAATTAAAGAATTTGTGCAATATCTGAATAAGAGCAAGAATGCTCTCTATGAAGATATAATGTATTTTGACGGAAACAAGAATAATGTTCAGGTTGAAGTGTCATTCCAGCACAATGATTCGTATAACGAGAGCATTTATACTTTTGTAAATAATATTAATACTCCTGAAGGTGGTACACATCTTGAGGGATTTAAAGCTGCGCTTACAAAGACATTTAACGATTATGCGAGAGCAAATAAAATGCTCAAGGATAACGAAGATAATCTTACAGGTGAAGATATCAGAGAAGGTCTTACAGCTATAATCAGTGTAAAAATTGAAGATCCTCAGTTTGAAGGACAGACTAAACAGAAACTTGGAAACTCAGAAGCAAGAGGCGCAGTTGCCAATATAGTTGGCGAACAGCTTACTTATTACCTTGAACAGAATCCTAATGTTGCAAAACAGATTTTGGAAAAAGCAATTCTGGCACAGAGAGCGAGAGACGCTGCAAGAAAAGCAAGGGATCTGACAAGAAGAAAATCAGCTCTTGATGGACTTGGACTTCCCGGAAAACTTGCGGATTGTTCTGATAAGGATCCTAAGAATTGTGAGATATTTATCGTAGAGGGTGATTCTGCGGGTGGTTCTGCAAAGACTGCAAGAAGTCGTGCAACACAGGCTATTCTTCCACTTAGAGGTAAAATTCTTAATGTTGAAAAAGCAAGAGTTGACAGAATCTACGGAAATGCTGAAATCAAGGCTATGATCACTGCGTTTGGAACCGGAATTCATGATGATTTCGATATTAGCAAACTTCGCTATGATAAGATAATCATTATGACTGATGCCGACGTAGATGGTGCGCATATTTCAACACTTATGCTTACTTTCCTTTACAGATTTATGCCTGAGCTTATCAAGCAGGGACATGTATATCTTGCTCAGCCACCTCTTTATAAGCTTGAAAAAAATAAGAAGGTCTGGTATGCATACTCTGATGAGGAGCTTGATAAGATTCTTACAGATGTTGGAAGAGATCAGAATAATAAGATTCAGCGTTATAAGGGACTTGGTGAAATGGATCCTGAACAGCTTTGGGAAACTACAATGGATCCTGAGAGACGAGTTTTGCTCAGAGTTAATATGGATGAAGAATCTAAATCAGATATTGATGTAACATTCACTACTCTTATGGGTGACAAAGTTGAGCCAAGACGAGAATTTATCGAGAAAAACGCTAAATTTGTTAAAAATCTTGATACATGGTTCTGATTAATCATGCATAATGTGAATCAAAAAATATAATTTGATCATATTATTAGTTGTTATATAAATGAAAAACTAATAAATTTATGATCAAATAAAAAACATAAGTCATAAAAAAGGAAAAATATAATGGCAGATAATAACAATATCAACAATAATGAAATGCCAGATGATGTTTTTGATAAAACTACTACTGACAGAATAAAGGAAGTTGATCTTCAGAAGACCATGGAATCTGACTATATAGATTATGCCATGAGTGTTATTGCAGCACGTGCTCTTCCGGATGTAAGAGATGGTCTGAAGCCTGTTCAAAGAAGAATATTATATTCAATGATAGAACTGAATAACGGACCGGATAAGCCACATCGTAAATGTGCACGTATCGTCGGCGATACAATGGGTAAATATCATCCACATGGCGATAGTTCAATTTACGGTTCTTTGGTAAATATGGCGCAGCCATGGTCAATGAGATATTGTCTTGTAGACGGACATGGAAATTTTGGTTCTGTTGATGGTGATGGTGCAGCTGCCATGCGATATACAGAGGCAAGACTTACTAAAATCTCCATGGAGATGATAGCTGATATCAATAAAGATACAGTAGACTTTGTACCTAACTTTGATGAAACAGAAAAAGAGCCTTCTATCCTACCAAGTAGATATCCTAACCTTTTGGTAAATGGTACAACAGGTATCGCTGTTGGTATGGCGACAAACATTCCACCTCATAATTTGAGAGAAGTCATAAATGCTGTAGTCAAGATGATTGATAACAGGGTTCTTGAGGATAGAGAAACTGAGATTGAAGAAATTCTTGATATTGTTAAGGCACCTGATTTTCCAACCGGTGGTATTATCTTAGGAACCAGAGGAGCTGAAGAGGCATACAGAACCGGACGTGGTAAGGTTGTAGTAAGAGCCGTAACAAACATAGAGCCTATGCAGAATGGTAAGAACAGGATTGTAGTTACTGAACTTCCATATCTGGTTAATAAGGCTAACATGATTTCAAAGATAGCAGAACTTGTTAAACTCAAAAAGCTTGATGGTATTACTGCCCTTCGCGACGAATCTGACAGAGAAGGTATGAGGGTTGTCATTGAACTTAGAAATGATGTAAATCCTAATATAATGCTTAATAAGCTTTATAAGCATACACAGATGCAGGATTCTTTCGGAATCATAATGCTTGCTCTTGTTAACAATGAACCTAAGGTACTTAGTATCACAGAGATGCTTAAGCATTATATCAAGCATCAGGAAGAAGTTGTAACAAGAAGAACAAAATATGATCTTAATAAGGCAGAAGAAAGAAATCACATCTTAGAAGGCTTGCTCATAGCTCTTGATAATATCGATGAAGTCATAAAGATTATCAGAGGCAGTGAAACAGTAGCTATTGCAAAAGAACAGTTGATGAGCAGATTTGGTCTCACTGACATTCAGGCACAGGCTATTGTTGACATGAGACTTCGTACTCTGACAGGCTTGGAAAGAGATAAGCTTGAGCAGGAACATGCAGAGCTTTTAAAGAAAATCGAGGAGTTAAAAGCTATTCTTGCTGATGAGAAATTACTTCTCGGAGTAATTAGAACTGAGATTACTGAGATAAAAGATAAATATGGTGATGACAGAAAATCACAGATTGGACATGATGACTCTGATATAGATACAGAGGACCTTATACCAAACGTAAATACAGTAATAGCAATGACAAATCTTGGCTATATCAAGAGAATGTCAATTGATAACTTTAAGTCACAAAACCGTGGTGGTAAGGGAATTAAGGGAATCACAACAATAGAAAATGATTTTGTTGAAGATATCCTTATGACCACAACTCATAATTACATAATGTTCTTTACAAATACAGGTCGAGTTTACAGGCTTAAAGCTTATCAGATTCCGGAAGCTTCAAGAACATCAAGAGGAATGGCAATTGTTAATCTTCTACAGCTTGCGCCGGGAGAAAAGATATCTGCAATGATTCCTGTAAAGGGATTTGAAGATGAGGAAAAGAGTCTTTTCATGGTTACCAAAAAAGGTACTGTTAAAAAGACACCTATTACTGAGTTTTCAAATGTTAGAAAGACAGGACTTGCTGCTATCAGCCTTAGAGATGATGATGAGCTTATAGAAGTTAAGACAGTTACTAAAGATGCAGAAGTATTTTTGGTAACTAAGAATGGAATGTGTATTCACTTTGATGAAAACGATGTTCGTTCAACTGGCAGATCCTCTATAGGTGTTAGAGGAATGATGCTTGATGATACAGATGAAATTGTTGGAATGCAGTTAAATACACAGGGGGATTCACTTCTTATAGTTTCTGAAAAAGGATATGGAAAGAGAACAACACTCGATGAGTTCCATAGCCAGTTCAGAGGCGGTAAAGGTGTTAAGTGCTATAAGATTACAGAAAAGACCGGAAATGTAATCGGTGTTAAGGCTGTAAATGATGACAATGAAATCATGATGATAACTAATGCAGGTATCATTATTCAGCTTAGAATGGATGAGATTACTGTTCATGGACGAGTTACATCAGGTGTTAAGATGATCAATCTTGATAAGGGTGTAACGGTTGCACAGATTGCTAAGGTAAGAGAAAAGATTTCTGATGGTGATCATGATATCGATAATATAGATGATGTACCTGAAGAAATAGAGGAAGATTAAATTAGGGGCAAATGAGGGGTCAATGAATATCGGACTATTAGTTTCGGAATTAGAAGATAAAGAGGTTAAAAAGATTTGTGTCGGTGCATACCAGGCAGCAAAAGATAATGATATTACGTTATGTATCATGCCTGGTAAGTACCTGGTTTCAGATGAAACTGAGACAAATTTATACGACTATCAGTATTTATCAGTTTTTGATTATGCTGTAGATTTTAGTTTTGATGCGATAATAGTCGATATTGAGAGAATTGGTAAAAATGCTCCAATTTTAAAAAGAGAAGCATTTTTAAATAAATTTTCCAATACTCCTCTCCTAACTCTAAGCGAGCAGGAAGGTTTTACTTCAATAAATGAAGTTGATGTTGAAAAAGAAGGTTTTGAACAGCTTGGATATGAAGCTGTAGTAGATGCAATTCATTATGCATCCACTAAAAAACTTCCTGAAAAATCAGAGCTTAGGAATATAGATTTTGTCTATACTGAAGATAATGAAGGAATGTCCTGTCTTGCAAAATTAGGTTATAAAACACTTCATAAAAAATATCCTTCAGAAAAAGCTTATGATGCCTTTGCACAGGAACTTGCGTGTGAAGATATTAAGAATTTTTCTGTAATGTTATATGATAAGAAAATCAATAACACTGTTAAATATTGGTGGGCAAGGCCAGACAGCATTGTTATTAAATCAAATATGGCTGATGGTGTTATAACGGATTATTCTGATAGTGACAGAAAAATATGGACTGATCACATTATCAAAAATGTTACAGCAGATAAGCCGTCAATTCTTATTGCCGGAAGCCTCTTTGTAGGTGAGTATCAGCTTGGTCTTGTAATAACTGACTTCACCAAGAATATGCTATCTGATTACTTTTTTGACTGTCTTACAAGTCTTTTGACAGGAGTTTCAAGAGTATCATATCTGGAAAAAGAACTTAAAAAGAAAAATGAAGAGCTCTATGAAGTTCAGGAAGAACTTGCAAGAGATGATTCAGTACTTGATCACATTGGAGATCAGGACTATCTTACCGGTGGTCTTAACCGAAGAGGATTCTTTGCTAAAGCTTATGATCTGTTAAAAGAGAAATTTAGACCGGGATCATATGCAATAGTTGCATATATCTACATGGATTCATTAAAAGTGATAAATGAGATGTACGGGCATGAAGAAGGCGACAGAGCTGTCAGAAGAGTATCTCAGGTTTTGGAGGAAGTATTTAGCGACGGTATCTATGGGCGAATACGAGGTAATGAATTTGCTGTTATACAGATAACTGAGGAAGAGACCAAGGCTGAAAATTTTAGGCAGGAAATGTCAGCACAAAATGTAAAACTCTTAGATGAACCAAGCAGATATATGAATAATCTTCAATATTCAATCTGTGAATTTAGTTATGATGATAATCTATCACTTCGTGAAATGTTAAAAGAAACGGATGAGAACCTTCAAAGAGTAAGAAGAGATTTATAATTTAAAGTATAAAAAAAGACGGATTATGACCGTCTTTTTTATTGCATATATAATCTTGAATGAATCAGACTCGATGGTAATGTTTATGCAAACTGTGCCATATAAAGATCGTAGTATGCACCATGTTTTGCAATAAGTTGATTATGATTGCCGCTTTCCATAATGCCGCCATTATTTATGACGAAGATTCTGTCAGCATTTTTGATAGTAGATAAACGATGAGCAATTACAAAGCTGGTTCTACCGGATAATAGAGTCTGTATACCTTTTTGTACAAGCATTTCTGTATGAGTATCGATGCTACTTGTAGCTTCATCAAGAATGAGTATTTTAGGCATTGATATCATGGTTCTTGCAAAAGCGAGCAATTGCCTTTGTCCGATGGAAAGACCTGCGCCACGCTCTTTTAATTCAGTATCATAGCCTTTTTCCAGACTCATAATAAAATCATGAGCGTTAACTGCTTTAGCTGCGGCAATCATCTCCTCTTCTGTCGCATCTAATTTTCCATACATAATATTTTCTCTGACAGTGCCATGGAAAATGAAATTATCCTGTGTCATTACTCCCATTTGTCTTCTGAGACTGTTAATAGTAATGTCATCTAATTTATGGCCATCAATGAAAATATTACCCTTTTGTATATCATAAAATCTGCTGATAAGATTAACGATTGTTGTTTTTCCTGCACCGGTTGGACCAACAAGTGCTATGGTTTCACCAGGCTTTACATCAAAATTAACATTTTCCAGAACTTTTGTCTGAGCATCAGTTCCTTCGTCATATGTAAAGCTAACATCTTTAAATGATACACTTCCCTTTATATCCTGAAGGTCTAAAGCATTTTCTTTATCTACAATTTCAGCCTTAGTATCAAGTACATCAAAGACTCTTTCTGCAGCAGACATATTGGTTATAAGCTGATTGTAATAACCTGATAATCCCATTATAGGATTCCAGAACATACCTGAATAACTTGCAAATGCTGTAATAAGACCGATAGATGCGGAAGTATATCCGAGGATTTTAACCGCAACCAGATAAAGAACCATACTGCTGATTGCCCAGCTCATATCTATTGAAGGGCCAAAAAGATCTGATGCTCTGCATGCAGCTATATATGCATCTCTATGAGCATTTGCAAGTTCTTTAAAAGTCTTTTTTGTCTCATTCTCTGCATGAAAACTTTGAACAACTGATATACCTGCGATATCTTCATGAACATATGCGGTCATGTTTGAAGATTTTTTTCTTACATCCTGCCATCTGGTATGATTTACACTTCTTATCCAAAACACACTAATGACCATTAATGGAAGGGATGCCAGACATCCTAAAGCTAATTTCCAATCCTTGATCATCATAATGATAACAACGCCGACTACAGTGATAAAGTTAGGAATAAGATTTGTTATTGTATTAGACATAACGTCCTTCATGGAATTGACGTCACCAATTATTCTTGCAAGTATCTTACCTGTTGGTCTGTTATCAAAAAATGTAAAAGAAAGAGTCTGGATATGTTCATAAAGTTCATTACGAATATCCATCAAAACCGTATTAGCAACTTTGTTCATAAGATACATTCTTAGCTTAACAAAAAGAATATATATGATTCCAAGAACAACGATGATGCCTGAAATAAAAAGAAGTCCGTTAATGTTTTTATTTGCAACATGAACATCTATTGCATATTCAATAAGCAGAGGGCTTATAAGACTTATCAGTACAGTGATACCAAGAGAAATAAATACAGGTATAATCTCAAAAATATGGGGCTTTAAGTATCTTATAAGTCTAATAAAAATTTTCTTTAGGTCAGTATTATTAATTTTTTCATCTTCGCGAAATGAGTTAGCAGCCATTATGCGCTCACCTCCTTTAAATCGGTCTCGCCATATTGAGCAATATATGTGTCATAATAGAGACCTTTTTTTCTTAAAAGTTCTGAATGTGTTCCGCGCTCGGCAATCTTACCATTTTTGAGATATATGATCTCGTCTGCATTTTTTACAGCAGAGATTCTGTGAGCAACAATGATTCTTGTTGTGCTCTTTATTGTATCGAGCGTCTTTTGAATTTCTGATTCTGTTTCCATATCAAGTGCAGAAGTAGAATCATCAAGTACAAGTATAGGAGCATTCTTTGAAATAGCGCGGGCAATACTGATTCGTTGTTTCTGTCCGCCGGAAAGACCTACTCCTCTTTCACCGATTACAGTTGAATAAGAATCATCGAGTTTTTCAATGAAATCAGAAGCTTTAGCCATTTCAGCGGCTTTTTTAATCTCTTCCATTGTCATATCTTCTCTTCTGCCCATTCTGATATTCTCTTCAATAGTATCGGAAAAAAGAAATACATCCTGCATGACAACAGCTGAAGCACTTCTAACCTGTTCAAGTTCTAATGATTTGATATCGAAATTATCAAAACTTATAGTACCTTTACTTGGATCATAGAAACGTTGAAGAAGGTTAATTATTGAGGATTTACCTGATCCGGTCTCTCCCATTATTCCAAGTGTTTTACCTGCTGCTACAGTAAAGCTTACATCACTTAGTATTTCTTTTCCTCCAAGATTAAGAGAAACATGATTAAAATTGACATTTCCCTTAATTCTATCCAAATGAATAGGTGAAGGATTGTTATAAAGTGTTGAATGTTCGTCATAAATCTTTTTAATTTTTTTAAGTGAAGCTATTGAACTTGAAAACTGATTTGTAATCCATCCAAGTTCTTCCATTGGCCATGTACTGTTTCTTACGTAGATGATGTAAGCAGTAAGACTTCCAAGAGTCATGTTTCCTTTAATTACTGCTATTCCACCAAGTACAGCGCAGGCAACAGGAAGAAGTGTACCGGAAAGCATAAATACCGGATAAAATTTGATAAGAGCTTTAGTCTCCATCATATTTAGCTGGTAGAATTTCTTGTTATGAACAGAGAATTTTTTTATCTCATAATCTTCTCTTGCAAAAGCCTTAACTGTACGCACACCGGCAAGATTTTCCTCAGCAATTGTGGTCATTTCAGCATTTTCCTCGCTGATGTCGTCATAAACTTTATCAAGTTTTTTTTCCATGATTATTGCAGTTGCTCCGCAGATAATCATAAAAATAAGCGGTAAAAAAGTAAGAGGTACATTGATAGAAAACATAAAATACAAGATCAGAATGGAATTAAGAGTAACTTCCATGCCTCTCATAGCGACCATACCAACCAGATTGTAGATTTTATCAATATCATCCTTTACCCTTGCCATCAGCTCACCAGTGTTGGAATCATCAAAGTAATCAAGAGAAAGTCCTTGAATATGGTCAAAGAGATCCTTTCTCATTTCAGTGCCGATGGTTATACAGTTTCTATCAAATGTAAATTCTCTGATATAACCAAACACACTTCTGCCAACACCAATTAAAAGTATCGCTCCAAGTAGCATTGGGAAACGGCTTAAATCATTTTTTATAATAACTTCATTTACGATAATTTCTGTTACTTTCGGGAACATCATGTCAAGGCCAATGGCGATTATCATAAAAACAATTGCCATTGTATATGTTGCCCAGTGCTTTCGCACATAATATCCTAGTGTCTTCAATTGTTCCTCCTCTTTTCCTTTAGAGATTTATTAACTAAAAGGCATATGTTACTGAAAGTAATCGCACAAATACAATTAATTGCTGCGAATCTATTGCAACAATTAATAAGCAAGCAATTAGATTCTCTATCAAGTCGACTTTAAATGATCTATTTGATTATGATAGTCAATAAATCAATCGGAAAATAATTTTTGTCAAATAAATAATTCTCGGGTCGTGAATTTTTTTACGTAAATAAACGCAAAAAAATCCTCAGGTAAAAATCAATTTACCTGAGGATAATATGTCACATTAAATTCAGATGCAGTAAAAATTGGACTTATCTGAATATACTTACCCGAGGTAAAGAGATAGATGTGAAATTAACATGAAATAAATTCGCCACTTTATTAAACATTTTCGTTACCTCGCTTTCTTTAAAATTTATCAACTCGTAGCTAAGTTGATATGAAGATTATTGGCTATAAAAATCATTGTGTCAACCTTAAATTTCTAAATATTTTAAAAATTATCAAAATTGATAATCAAAATACTTGTTTTGATACTAAAATTGTGAATATATTAGTAAGGTAAATGAAAATTGTATATGTTCAAACATGAAATAACAGAAACGCATATTTACTTCGGTTTTCGTGAGAACATGATTCATTCAAGATAGCATATTATAATTGGAGCGATTATGGAAAAAAAATTAGTATCATGGAATGTTAATGGACTTAGAGCATGCGTTCAAAAAGGATGTTTTGATGAATTTATGGAGGCAGAAAAGCCGGATGTCATATGTCTTCAGGAGACAAAACTTCAGGAAGGTCAGATAAATATTGATATTCCAGGTTATGAACAATACTGGAACTATGCAGAGAAAAAAGGTTATTCAGGAACTGCGATTTTTACAAAGGAAAAGCCAATATCTGTAAGCTATGGATTAAATATTCCTGACCATGATCATGAAGGAAGAGTCATAACGGCAGAATATAAAGATTATTATCTTGTAACTGTTTATGTTCCCAATGCAAAAGAAGATTTATCAAGGCTTGAATACAGACAGGTGTGGGAAGATGATTTTCTTGCTTATATTAAAAATCTTGAAAAAAATAAGCCTGTAATATATTGTGGTGACTTAAATGTTGCTCATAAAGAGATTGATCTAAAAAATCCTAAGACCAACAGAGGACATGCCGGTTTTACGGATGAAGAAAGAAGCAAATTTGATAACGTAGTTAATTCTGGATTGGTAGATACTTTCAGACATTTTTATCCTGATCTTGAGGGAGCTTATTCCTGGTGGTCATACAGATTTCAGGCAAGAGCTAAAAATGCTGGGTGGCGTATAGATTATTTTATTGTTTCAGAATCCATACTTCCAAGAGTTAAAGATGCAATAATATACAAGGATGCACTTGGTTCAGATCACTGTCCGGTTGGGATAATAATTTCTTAAGCTATTTACATTTATGATCTAAAAGAGTATCTTGTTTTTTGGTTTGAATAAAAAAGCAGGAGAAATGACAGTGAATAATCTGATATTTAGTTTAAATGCAACTCTTCCGATTTTTCTTTTAATGGTGCTTGGTTATTTTTTTAATAAGATTCACATCATTGATGAAAAATCAGCAGCATGGATGAATAAGTTTGTATTTAAAATTGCACTTCCGGTATTGTTGTTTGAAGACCTTGCAGGTCAGGATTTTGCAGGAACATGGGATGGCAAATTCGTAGGTTTTTGTTTCTTTGCGACTATTTCGAGTATTTGTATTATTTCACTTATCGGAAAGCTTTTTATAAAAAACAGATCAGAAGCCGGAGAATTTATACAGGGGTCTTACAGGAGCAGCGCTGCTCTTCTTGGTATTGCATTTATTCACAATATTTATGGCGAAGCAAGTACAGGAATGGCACCTCTCATGATAATTGGGAGCGTGCCACTCTATAATATTTTTGCAGTTATTGTTTTAACGGTAACAGCACCAAAATCAGCTATTCTTGGAAGATATACAAGTGAAAATAACAGCGATGAAAATGTAAAAAAAGAACTTGTAAAAAAGACAATAAAAGGAATACTTACAAATCCAATCCTGATAGGTATTTTCTGTGGCTTATTATGGTCTCTTGTAAGGGTTCCAATGCCTACAATAATGGGAAAAGTAGTAAATAATATAGGTGATCTTGCAACTCCGCTTGGTCTTATGTCAATGGGAGCGACATTTGATTATAAAAAAGCTGTAAACAAGCTAAAACCGGCAGTTACTGCAAGTTTCATAAAACTATTCTTACTTGTTGCCATCTTTATGCCTTTAGCAATACTAATAGGATTTAGAGATGAACAGATAATATCTCTTTTGGTTATGCTTGGTTCAGCGACAACAGTAAGTAGTTTTATAATGTCAAAGAACATGGGACATGAAGGAACGCTTAGCAGTAGTATCATAATGATAACAACATTTGGATGTTCTTTTTCTCTGACATTCTGGTTATTTGTCTTAAAATCGTTCAGATTAATATGATGATTTGATTTAGAAATGAAATAAGCCTTTAAGCAAAGTTATTTGTAAGTGTAAACAAACACAATTGACTTTGCTGAGAGGCTTATTTTGATTGATTAATGTATAATGCTCATCTTTATATATTAAGCATCTAAGAATTTATAATGTTCAAGGAAACTGTCAATTTTTCCCCAATAGCTTACAGGATCTTTTACCACATTCTCAATATGCCCTGCACCAGCAATCATGCAATACTGTTTAGGACAGTTAGCTGCTTCATAGAGTCTTGAGCACATGTTAGGATCTATGAACGTATCGTCATCACCATGTATGAAAAGAGTTGGTGTTGACGAATGTTTTACTGCATCAATAGGATTAACCTTATTGATATCAAATCCTGATCTGAAATAGATGATAATCCTTGAAAGAAACAGCGCAATTGGAACCGGAACAAAGGATCCCTTGAAACTCTTATAGGTATGCGCAAACTGTTCGCGGAGTGTTGCATATGCGCTGTCTGCAATTGCAGCATTTACATTTGAGGGAAGTTTTTCTCCTGTTGTCATAAGTGTTGTAGCTGAGCCCATGCTCATTCCATGCAGTATTATTTTAGCGTCAGAATCTCTTTTTATTATCCAGTTTATCCATTCAATAATATCTAATCTGTCATCATATCCATAACCTATATATTTACCTTCACTTTTCCCAAAGCCTCTAAGGTCAGGAAGAAGACAGTTTATATCCTTGTCATGGTAGTGCTTTGCATATACTCCGTTTGCTTCATGATTATCCCAGATTCCATGAATGATGATCGCATATTTATGGCTTTTATTCTTTGAAGGAATATAAGAAGCGTGAAGTTTTAGATTATCTAAAGACTGGATGTACATATCCTGTCTAAGAGGATGATTTCGTACATACATACGTCCTTCAGTTATAGAAGGGTCGAAATCTTTGTCTTCATCTGTATGTTGATGTGGAACAGATGAAATCTTATAAATATAATCGCTAAAAGCGTATAATCCACCGAATAGTGCGGAAAAGAAACCAAGTTTAATCAGTGCTTTTTTTGAACTCATTTTTATCTCCAATCTTGTAATTAACTTACCTACATATTAACATTTTTTTTAGAAATAATTATTTTATTTCCATTTTCTTTTTATAAATAATGTATTATATTATTTATGTGACATTAAATTATTTTAGAGGTATTTAAAATGAAAAAAGACAATAAAGTTCAGGTATGCATTGATCGTGACTTTACAATAAGTAAAGTTGACGAGAGAATTTTTGGTTCATTCATTGAGCACCTTGGACGTGCAGTATATGAAGGAATCTACCAGCCGGGTAATAAATTTGCAGATAAAGACGGATATAGAGAAGATGTAATAAAGCTTATTCAGGAAATAAATGTTCCGATTGTAAGATATCCCGGCGGAAACTTTGTATCAGCATTTAACTGGGAAGACAGCGTTGGACCTAAGGAAAGCAGACCACGCAGAATAGAGCTTGCGTGGGGAGTTGTTGAAACTAACCAGTTCGGACTTGATGAATTCATGAACTGGTGCAAAAAAGCCGGAACAAATCCTATGTATGCAGTAAACCTTGGCACAAGAGGAATAGAAGATGCCAAGAATGTTGTTGAATACTGCAACATGAAGAGCGGAACTAAATACAGCGACATGAGAATAAAGAACGGGGTTAAGGATCCATACGGAATCAAGCTCTGGTGTCTTGGAAATGAAATGGATGGCCCATGGCAGATGGGACACTTAACAGCAGAGGAATATGGACGTAAAGCTGACAGAGCAGGTCAGATCATGAAACTTGTTGATCCGACAATTGAGACTGTTGCCTGTGGTTCATCTAATCTTACAATGCCAACATTTGGTAACTGGGAGCGCACAGTTCTTGAAAATGCGTATGATAACATTGATTATCTCTCACTTCACCAGTACTACGGAAATGGTGAGAATGACACTCCTAACTTCCTTGCAAACAGTGTGGCAATGGATCAGTTTATCAGTCAGGTTGTCAGCATCTGCGATTATGTTAAGGCTATCAAGAGAAAGAAAAAGACAATCAATCTTTCTTTTGATGAATGGAATGTATGGTATCATTCAAATGAACAAGATAAAAAGCTTGATAAGTGGGTTGAGCATCCTCATCAGCTTGAGGACGTTTACAACTTTGAGGATGCGCTTTTAGTTGGCTCAATGCTTATTACAATGCTTCGTCATGCTGACAGAGTAAAGATTGCCTGCCTTGCACAGCTTGTAAATGTAATAGCTCCAATTATGACATCTGATACAGGCGCATGGAGACAGACTATTTTTTATCCATATATGCAGACAAGTGTTTATGGACGCGGCGAAGTTTTAAACACTGTTGTAAAAGTTCCTACATATGAATCCAAGCACGGTGATGCTCCATTTGTTGACTGCGTAGTGGTAAACGATGAGGAAAATGAAGCAGTTACTCTTTTTGCAGTAAACAAGAATCTTGAAGATGATTTTGAACTTACATGTGATCTTAGACAGTTTGCAGATTACAAGGTTGTTGAGCATAGCGTTCTTACTCATACAGATCTAAAGGCTGTCAACACAGAAGAAAATCCTGATAATGTAAAGCCTTCTGATAATACAAAGGCTTGCAAGATTGATGGCGGTATTCTTACAAGCACACTTCCTGCAAGAAGCTGGAACGTGATTCGTCTGGTAAAATAAAAAAAGATTATTAAAATCCTGAGAGGTGAAAACTTTTCAGGATTTTTCTTTTTCCTAACAAAGCAGTATTTAAGCAATATAAAGCTATATCTAATTATCAGGAAAAGAGCTATAGTGCTAAAATAGGCATGTTGGAGATTATTTGTTACGGGAGGTACATGTCTGTGAAAAGACAAAAACTATTAGTGGGAATAATGGCATTGCAACTGTTGTTTACAGGGTGCGGCCAGGTAAGTGAAAACAAAGCTATAGAAAATGGGGATGACAATATGGTAAAAGAGACAGTACAGGAAAACACAGAAAATCAGACAAATGAAACAGTAGAAGAAAATGTAGCAGAGAACGGTTCAGATGAAAAAACAGACGGAATTGCACAGGCAATAGAGCAGGAAACATCTGAAGTAGACACAGAGGTTGTTGAAGCAGATGCAAGCGAGGAGAAAGTTCCTACTGCAGAAATCAGTGATAGCCTTATTCCGGTGAAATACAGCAGTCTGAGATTTGATGTTGATAGCAAGATTGAGCACATTGAATATACTTCAAAGGATTATTTTGGCGATGGCTCAGAAATAACCAAAGAAGCAAATGTTTATCTTCCTGCCGGATATAGCGAGGATAAGAAATACAATGTTCTTTACCTTATGCACGGAATTGGCGGCGATGAAGCAGAATGGGGAATGACAGGGTCAAGCTCAAAGGTTAAGATGATCATGGACAATCTCACATATTATGGTGATATTGAACCATTTATCGTTGTAACTCCTAACGGAAGATCAGCTGCAAATCACGCAAAAGAAGGCTCAGATTATAATTCATTTTATTGCTTTGGTCAGGAGCTTAGAAATGATCTTATACCATATATTGAGTCTCATTACAGTACATATGCAGAATATAGTAATGAAGGCTATGATATGTCTGCTACAAGAGAACACCGTGCCATGGCAGGTCTTTCAATGGGAGGAATGCAGACTATAAATATTGGTATTGGTGAATGTGTAGATCTGTTTGGATATTACGGAGCATTTTCAGCTGCGCCAACAAGTAATCCGGCAGCTAAGACAGCAGAGATACTTAAGGATAATGAGTATCCAATCTACTATTTCTACAATGTCTGCGGAAAGAGTGATAATGTAGCTCTTGCAGCACATTCAGCAGCAGCCAAGACACTTCCTGATGTATGTGACCAGTTCGTTGATGGAAAGAACTATATGTGGCAGGAAGTTCCTGGAGTACATGACTTTAAAGTATGGTATTTAGGATTTTACAATTTTGCACAGCTCCTATTCAAGTGATGAGTTTAAACGGTTTGTTTTACCAAAAATTAAGATGGGTAAAGCAAACCGTTTTTATTGATGCAACTGTTATGTATATGAAAGCAACCAACACGAAAAGTTTTCTGAAAAATTGATAAGTTGCATTAAAAAGGCTTGTGCGATACGATTATTATGACTGCGGTAAAAGGAGATTTTTATGAAAAAAATATTGATAACTAACGATGACGGAATCGAGTCTGATGGTATAAGAAGACTTGCCCAGGCAGCAAAAAAATTTGGTGATGTTTGGATTGTAGCACCGGAAAGTCAGAGAAGTGCAGCTTCTCACAGTATTACCTTAAGACATCCGATTGACGTTCATCCCCATGAATTTCCTGTTGAGGGCGTTCATGCTTTTTCGTGCAGTGGAACTCCGGGTGATTGTGTGAGGGTGGGAACACTTAACATTATGCCGGAGAAACCTGATTTTGTTTTTTCAGGAATAAATTTCGGATATAATGTTGCGTCAGATATCCAGTATTCAGCTACAGCAGGAGCAGCTTTTGAAGGTGAGTTTCAAGGATACCTTTCAATCGCATTTTCAGAGGGAATGAATGGATGCCATGAAGTAACTGATAAATATCTGGAGGACATAATAAAAGAGCTTATAGAAAAGCCTTATGTTCAGGGACAGATATGGAATGTTAATTTTCCGCAATGCAAACTCGAAGAATGTAAAGGTGTTTTAAGAGACCGAAAGGTATCAAGGAAATCTTTTTTCACGGATAGTTATAAAGCTGTTGAAGAGTTTTCAAATGGCGGATTGAGTCTTATGGTTGATGGAAAGTATATGCCGTCTTCCGAAGATGACACTGATTACGGCGCAGTCCTTGATAATTATGTATCTGTCGGAATAGTAAGAAACATAAGCTGAGACAAAATCTGCATTCCTGCGAGGATTATTGAACAGACAAGAATTCAATCTAGTTCGAACATACTTTAAAATATTAAAATTGATAGAAATGATCCGGATTATTTCGAGATATTGAACTAGTTATAAAGGGAGGCAAAAGTTATGAAAAAAAGAGTATTAACCATTTTAATGGCAATGGCACTTGTTGTATCGGGGTGCAGTTCGATACCTACAGAAACAGATGAAACATCTGATACTTCTGAAAAAGACAACTCAGAAGAAAAAAATGAAAAAAAGGAAGAAAACACTCAAACAGAAGTTACCGAAAAATCGGATGAGAATAATGAAGCTAGTATTCCTAATGTATCATCTGCGGAATCTCTGCTTGGGGATTCAGAGATAAAGTATTACGATGAAAACCTTGTTCCTTCGATTCCCTCATATAAAGTAAATGAAGACTTTTCAAATATAGTATATGAGGAAAATCTTGATTATATTTTTAATCTTGAAAATCAAAATGAATATAATGATGTTAAGGAACTTAGAGAATCTCTTATAAAAAACAATTTTGCAGTTGTGAGATATGGAGCGGACGAGTTTTTCGATATTTACGAAGGAAACCGCTATAATATGTATCCAAGTTTTGTTACTGTAGATTCCCTGATGCATACTTACCATCTATATTTTGCATATCTCATGAAGCAGTCTGAGAAAACTTATCTTAGCGATACATTAAAGACTCTGACCAGTGATATGCTTAACGAATTGGCAGATCAGTATGAACAGTTAAAAGGAACTGATTTTGAAAAAGCTGCCCTCAGAAATCTGGCGTTTTTCAATGTTGGAAATATGCTTCTGGATGAGAATGCGCAGGCTCCGATAAATAATGATGAATTCATAAGTATGTGTAAAGATGAGTATGATAAGATAATGAGCGCTCAGGGCATAGGCACATGTCTTTTGAATGATAAGGAAGAAGACTATACTCAGTATAAGCCAAGAGGATATTACGACGGTGACGAGCAGCTTGAGCACTATTTCCGTGCAATGATGTGGTACGGAAGAATTCCTTTCGTGCTTGATAATGAAGATATGGTAAAAAGTGCGCTTCTTCAGACTATAGCAATTTCCAAGCATAAAGAAAACTGGGAAAGCATATATAAGATAACAAGCTTTTTTGCCGGAAAATCAGATGATACAGGCTTTTATGAATTTTCAGAGCTTGTAAATGATATTTATGGAAAAGAACCTGAAGTTTCCGAGCTTTCAGATACCTCTAAAATTTCAGCATTATGTGAAAGCGCTAAAAAACTTAACCCTCCGGCTATAAACTCTATCCCGGTTGAGGACGGTGAAAATCCTGTTATTGTATCCTATAGATTTATGGGGCAGAGATTTACAATCGATGCAGCTATAATGCAGAGACTTGTATATAGCTCAGTTGGCGCAAATAGTAATGGCGATAACAGATATCTCCCTGATACACTTGATACAGCAGCAGCGCTTGGATCAGAGGCTGCTATGACTATTCTTGAGAAACAGGGTGATACTGAATATAAGAATTACACAGATAATCTTCAGCTTTTAAAAGAGCATTTTAATAACGATGAACCGTCTTTATGGAATGCTAGTCTATATGCAGGATGGCTCAACACATTGAGACCTCTTTTTGAGAAAAAAGGCGAAGGCTATCCATCATATATGCAGAATGATGAGTGGGAAAAGAAAAATCTTGAGACATTTGCAGGTTCATATGCAGAGTTAAAGCACGATACCATTCTTTATGCCAAGCAGGTAATGGCTGAGATGGGTGGCGGAGATGAAGAAGTTTATGATGACAGAGGATATGTTGACCCGCAGCCTGTAATCTACAGCAGATTCAAGTTCCTTTCAGAAAAGACTAAGGAAGGCCTTGAAGGCTTTGGAATGCTTGAAACTACAGCAAAAGAAGATCTGGAAAAATTATCAGAGATTGCAGGAACTCTTTTGACAATATCTGAAAAAGAGCTTAGAAATGAAGCTTTAACTGATGATGAGTATGAGTTTATCAGATGCTATGGCGGATATCTCGAACATTTCTGGATGGAAGTAAATAAGGATAAATATGATGGTAATCTTGTATACAGTTACCAGGCACCATGCCCTGTAGTTGCGGATATTGCGACAAATCCTAATGGAGAAGTTCTTGAGGTTGGTTCAGGGGATGTTGATCTAATATATGTTGTATTTCCAATTGATGGAGAATTGCATGTAGCTCGCGGAAGCGCATATTCGTTTTATCAGTTTACCGTGCCAATGGCAGATCGCATGACTGATGAAGAGTTTCAGAGAAGCCTTTCAGGCGGGTATATTGATGATGATTACAACTGGGTAGAATATGAAAATAAGCCTGAGCAGCCTGAATGGACTAATAGTTATCGTATAGGTAAAAGATGATAAAGATACAAAAAGTATCGATATTTAATAAAAATATCAGGTGGCTACTGCTATTCTTAGGAATAGTAGTAGCTATTTGTATTGGAAAAATTTTTATAAAAAACAATTCAATTCCCGGTTGGGTAAAATGGAATGATAAAGAGATAACATTCCAAAATAATGCTTTTACCATTAAGCTATTTGAAAAAAAAATTATTGTATTTGACACACAAAAAAATGAAGTATTTAAAACGGAAAATAAGCTGAAAGTGCAGGATGTAATTCTTTCTGATATAGATAGAGACGGAAAAGAAGAGATAATAGCACTTGTCTGGAAGAAAGGTAAATTTGGAAAACACAGGCCTTTTTGGATAGAAAAGGATGAAGAAAAATACTCTCAGCATCTTTTTATTTATAGAGAAAGTAATGACGAAAAAACAATTGTGCCCATGTGGTTTGCATCCGATACAGGGCTAAGGATTAAGAGAATAAAGCCTTTTGAAAAGAATAATTCCATAATAATGGTTGAAGATATTGATGATGAAACCACACTCTGGGCATGGGATAGCTGGGGACTTAAAAAAATTGACAACACAGTGGAAATTGTGGCTTTTGGCGATAACATCATTCACGAAGCAATTTATAGATATGCTGCAAATGAGAAAAATGGAAGTTTTGATTTTTTATATGAGCCATTTAAGGAGGAAATAAAGAATGCTGATATTGCAGCAGTTAACTGCGAGACAGTTCTTGTGGATAATAAGAATAGCGTGAGTGGATATCCCATATTTGGTTCACCTGTGGAAGTTGGAGAAGCCTTGATAAATGCAGGATTTAATGTTATTTCCTGTGCAAATAATCATGTGTTGGACAAGGGAAAGAATGGAATTGATCTTACAAAGACATTTTTTGATAATCATGGGATAACATGTATTGGAATTCAAAACAGCAATGATACTGAATACAGACCATATGAAATCATGCGTAAAAACGGTATCTCTATATCAATGTTTTCTTTTACCTATGGAACAAATCAGGGAGATACAAGTAAAAAATATCCGAATATGATTCATTATCTTCCAAGAACAGAAAACGAAGAAGAAAAGCTTTTGCAGGATTTAAGAGAAGCTAAAAAAGAATCAGACATTATAATGATATTCGTGCATTGGGGCGATGAGTACAAGGAAGAAATAACAGATTATCAGAAGCATTTCGCTGATCTTTTTGCAAAAGGCGGAGCTGACATTGTCATAGGAAGTCATCCGCATGTTGTACAGAAAGTAGAAACTCTTGAAAGAGAAAATGGTGGCAAAACAATTGTTTATTATTCTCTTGGTAATTTCAGAGCCAATCAGGGACAAAGTGATTCAACCAAAAAAGGAGCAGAGGCAAAGATAACGCTTTCTTATACATTTGATGGAGCCAGGATAACTGATAATGAACTGATTGAGATAAATTCTTATTGGAAGTAATATCTCTCGTAGTTTTACACAAAACAGCTAATTTGTTATACTCTTGATGTTTGCTTGGATGTATTAAGTTGTGATACATCATTTTTAATAAAATAAAAAATAAAGAATACAGCTAATGTTCAGACATAAATGGTTCAAAACAAAAATTGAAAATAAGGGGTTTGGTAATGGGGTTTAATTCCTTTAGATTTATACTTATATTTCTTCCTATTCTTTTATGTGGGTGGTACGGACTAAATAAGATAAAGTTTTATGAGGTTGCTGACTTATTTTTGGTAATGATGTCCATAATCTTTTATGATTCTTTTGGCGAAGGGCTTTATAAGATTCTTTTGCTGAGCATATTTGTAAACTATGGAATTAGCGTGCTTATTTATTATATTGATAACCGAAAGGCTGATTCTAAAGGAAAGGAATCCATAAAGAAGATTATCAAAGTAATCGGTGTTCTTGCTAATCTTTTACTGCTATTTTATTTTAAATATCTTGGATTTTTTACCGAGAATTTAAATGCTCTTACAGGGACGACATTTTCTGCA
This sequence comes from Butyrivibrio sp. YAB3001, assembly GCF_900112195.1. GTDB lineage: Bacteria > Bacillota > Clostridia > Lachnospirales > Lachnospiraceae > Butyrivibrio. The sequence continues at coordinate 53,789 of NZ_FOKR01000018.1, read as the reverse complement.
AAAGAAATACTGATGCCCATTGGAATAAGCTTTTTTACCTTCGGGCAGATATCTTTTATCATAGACAGAGCAAATGGAGAAGCTCCATGCTATTCATTTACTGAATACGCACTTTATACAGCCTATTTTCCTAAGCTTACTCAGGGACCAATTGCTTTTCATAAAGAAATGATAGATCAGTTTAAGGACAAATCATTAAGGCATTATGATGCTGATAAAATGGCTAAAGGAATAATGGCATTTATCATTGGATTGTCAAAAAAGGTACTTCTTGCAGATAACCTGGCGAAGGCTGTAAACTACGGTTTTACCCAGACTTATTATCTTGATACCATCACAGTAGCACTGGTTATGCTGGCCTATACTTTTGAGATATATCTGGATTTTTCAGGATATTGCGATATGGCGTATGGAGTAAGCCTTATGCTTGGATATAAGCTTCCTGTGAATTTTAATTCTCCTTATAAGGCTGCATCCTCCAAGGAATTATGGCAGCGCTGGCATATGACTCTTTCAAGATTTTTTATCAAATACGTGTACATTCCTCTTGGTGGAAGCAGAAAAGGAAAGCTGCGTACCATGTTAAATGTTCTGATTGTATTTGTTCTTAGCGGATTGTGGCATGGCGCCGGTTGGACTTATATATGTTGGGGACTTATGCAGGGATTATTGGTTGTATTTGATAATCTGGGAATAATCGGTATTTCAGATAAAAAGAGATCAGAAGATAATAATAATGTTAAAAAAGAAAAATATCTCTTGGGAGATAAAGCGCTGGTTACAATTCCGCGAGGACTGGGAAATGCAATTACTTTTGTTTTATTCCTGATATCGCTTGTTTTCTTTGGTTCAAAAAATATGACCTATGCACTTCAGATGTTTAAGAGATTTTTCTTCTGGACTTATCCGGGCTTCTTATATAGAACAGTTGAAAATCTGGCAATTCCGGAGAATTACGTTTTCAGACAGCTCCTTACTCAGCTTGGAATGCAAAACGCAGTGATATGGGTGTATATGATCACCTTTATACTACTTCTTGCAATTTGCGCAGTTGTTATGAGAATGAAGAATACTATGGAAATAATTGAAGAGACAACTTACAGCAAAAAAACAGTTGCCGCGTTTGTTATTTTGTTTGTGTGGTCATTCATTTCTTTATCAAATGTAAGTACATTTATTTATTTTCAGTTCTAAGAACAAAGAGTTTTGCCTGCAAAACTCTCGCGCCGAGCGCGGATGCTTTAGCATCACATTCATTTCGCGCGAGTGCGCATCCATAGCGGAGCGTTTTTTATTGAATAGGTATTTCCTATTCAATAAAAAGCCCTTCACTTTAATCGTGAGGGGCTTGATTTTTTATTCATATATTAGCATATCATCCTTTTCATAAGGAATAATATACTGATTTACTACTTTATCAGAGAAAGCTTTTACTTCGTTTAGCTTATCTTCATAATTGTCGGTAGTAAGCTCATTTTCACCGGCAATTATTTTATCCAGCATGTAGCGATTGATTTCCTGTGAAAAATGAATTGAGTCCATGTAATTGTCAAGATTTGTGGCAATCTCTTCCTCAGCCTGGAAACAGTAAATCTTTACATTAGGGTAACTAAGGAGAGCTTTGGTCATTTGTATCTCATTGTAAATGTAGGCATCTCTCTCACCTGTTCTTACTATTCCATCCCACCAAAGCATTGAATATACAGGGTAAAAGAAAATAAATTCAGTTTCAGGATGAGCTTCAACCTGAGATGCAAGGAGCTTTATGTTGGCATCAAGTTCTGACTGATATACAGTTTCAGGCATCATTGGAGTAACATCTTTTTTCCTGTAATAAATTGATAGTGCCTGCACTGTACTGAATGTCTTCCACTGAGCCCAGTTATAGGATGAACCTTCATCATAATTACCTATAAAAGAATTAGCAATCTCGTATGGAATCTTTTCAAAAAGGACATCCTTATTGAAAAGATACTGAACATCGTTAAGCGGATTTTTGTCATACAGGTACATAGGGCATCCGGTTGACTTATAGGTTGTCTCAGCTGAAGCGGACAGCGAAGACGGATCAATATTGTAGAAAACTCTTTTTATATTGTGATTTTCGTAAGCAATATCCATAAGGTAACACAGGTCAGCAGTTGCGCCATAGGATCGGATAGCCTTTATTGACTTAACACCGTAAGCATCATCATACCAGGCATTATTGTTATTCTCCATTACAGATGAACCTACCAAAAGCGCATCATAATCAAAATTTCTAAGTGTTCCTACGCATTGGTATTCTTTATCATTTAGTACTGCCTTTAGCCCAAACCAGGGTTTATGATAATGATAAAATGGATCAAAGATAAAGACTACAGAGGCTATTAGAACTGCAAATATAAGTATGGTACAAAGAAGTTTTTTTATAAAAAAAGTTGGATTATTTTTATTGGTCATTATTATATATCTTTCAAATTTATTTATTATTGGCCTGTTTATTACATGAAGTATGTAATGCTTTATTGATTTTAACACCAATTTCCACAATGCACAAAAAAATGATATACTTATACAGCGAATTATGTATTGTTAAAAAGCCTATCATTTTTTCAATACGAATCGGAGCTAAAAAGGAGTAATCAAATGATATACAAGACAAAAGGTACATGTTCAACTCAAATAGATATCGATGTTGAAGATGGAATAATAAAGCATGTCGAATTTACAAACGGCTGTAACGGAAATCTTCAGGGAGTTGCGAGACTTGTTGAAGGTATGAAAGGTGAAGATGCTATTTCAAAGCTTCGCGGAATTAAGTGCGGATTCAAGAATACTTCATGCCCGGATCAGCTCTCTTATGCAATAGAACAGGCAATGAAGGCAGAGAATTGATTGTGAAAGAAGGTTGAGATCGTGAGTGAATCATTGGCTAAGAAGATAGTTCTTACAGGTGGCGGAAGTGCAGGACATGTAACACCAAATATTGCCCTTATTCCAGCCCTTAAAAAAGCCGGATTTGATATTTATTACATCGGTTCCTATAGCGGAATCGAGAAAAAGCTTATTGAAGATTACAACATTCCTTATTTTGGGATTGCTACAGGTAAGCTTAGAAGATATTTCGATCCAAAGAATTTTTCAGATCCATTCAGAGTATTAAAGGGTTTCACTGAAGCATTAACTTTATTAAAAAAGATAAAACCGGATATCGTTTTTTCAAAAGGTGGTTTTGTAAGTGTCCCTGTTGTACGAGCAGCTGGAGTATTGCATATTCCGTATATTGTCCATGAATCAGATATGACACCGGGACTTGCAAATAAGCTTAGCATGACAGGCGCAAGAAAGATCTGCTGTAATTTCCCGGAAACTATGAGTCTTTTACCGGCTGACAAGGCTGTACTTACAGGAACTCCTATCAGAGACGAACTGGGAATGGGTTCAAGAGAAGCAGGCAAAAAGCTTTGCGGATTTACAGATGATAAGCCGGTTCTTATGGTAATTGGCGGAAGCCTTGGCGCACAGTCTGTAAATGAAACAGTTCGTTTTGCGCTTCCAAGACTTCTTCCGAACTTTAATGTTGTTCATATTTGTGGAAAAGAAAAAATGGATAACTTAAAGCTTTCTGTTCCTGGATACAAACAGTTTGAATATGTAAAGAACGAGTTAAAAGATATTTTTGCTATGGCTGATATTGTTGTATCAAGAGCAGGTGCTAATTCAATATGTGAATTACTTGCGCTTAGAAAACCTAATATCCTGATTCCACTTTCAACAAAATCGAGCAGAGGCGACCAGATGTTAAATGCCCGCTCATTTGAAAAGCAGGGATTTTCTCTTGTGATAGATAATGATGAGCTTGATGAGGATATTTTGGTAGAAACAATAGAAGATCTCTACGAAAACCGTGAGCAGTTCATCGAAAACATGCATCGCAGCAGCTTACATTCAGCAACTGATACAATTGTTGACATAATTGTTGAAGAAATGAATAAGTAATAGATAGCAAAGGTAAAAAGGAGGATTAAAATGGATTTAATACCTAGTTTTTCAGTTGATCACACAAAGATCGTTCCGGGTATTTTTGTCAGCAGACAGGATGTTCTCGGAGATAAGATTATTACAACTTATGATATAAGGGTTACAAGACCTAACAGAGAGCCTGCAGTGGATGTAGCTGCAATGCATACTCTTGAGCATTTGATCGCAACATTTCTTCGTAATGACCCTGATTGGAAGGACGAAGTAATCTACTGGGGACCAATGGGATGCCTTACAGGATTCTATCTTATCCTTAAAGGAAACCGCGCACCTAAGGAGATACATGATCTTCTTCTCAGAGCTTTCAGATCTGTAAAAGATGCTGACAGCGTTCCCGGTTCAAACGAAGAGAACTGCGGAAACTATCTTATGCATAACCTTTGGCTTGCTAAATGGCATGCTGAAAAGTTTGCAGATTATCTTGAGAAAAATGCTGATAATCAGGCTATTTTTGAGTATCCTCAGTCAGAGAGATTAGTTACTGATGATGGTCGTCAGTTCTTCGATTCATGATATTTTGTGATGACAGGGAAAAAGGTTTTTAATTTTACGACACACGAATAAACGATAATAAAAAGAGAATCAAAGGACAGTTGTCTATTGATTCTCTTTTGTTTATAGAATGATTGAGCGTTCTTAAGAACTCAGTGCATATTATACAAGCCAATTTGACTTGCATTTAATAGAGTTTTTATTATTTAAAATATCTGTCAAGAAGTCCCTTGAATGCCTTGCCGTGTCTTGCCTCGTCTCTTGCCATCTCATGAACTGTATCATGAATTGCATCAAGATCAAGAGCTTTAGCTCTCTTTGCAAGATCGAACTTGCCCTGAGTTGCGCCGTTCTCAGCATCTACACGCATCTCGAGATTCTTCTTGGTTGAATCTGTGAGAACTTCGCCAAGAAGTTCAGCGAACTTAGCAGCATGTTCAGCCTCTTCCCAGGCAGCCTTTGCATAATAATCGCCAACTTCAGGATAGCCTTCACGATAAGCCTGACGGCTCATTGCAAGATACATACCAACTTCTGAACACTCTCCGGTAAAGTTTGAACGAAGGTCCTCGATAATGTCATCAGGTGCTCCTTTTGCAACTCCTACAACATGCTCTGCAGCCCATACCAAATCTTCAGCCTGTTTGGTGAATTTGGATGCGGGAGCTTTACATACAGGACAAGCCTCCGGGGGCTGATCGCCTTCATGAACGTAACCACATACCTGACATACCCACTTCATAATCTAGTCTCCTTTCCTGCGCTATGCGCCAAGTGCAAATCTTTGCACAATAATGCCCATATTTAAAAGAAAATAAGAATATATAAAGAAACTCCTACTTCTAGTAGCATACCATAGAACGACAAAAAATAGAGGTCACTTTATAAATATTTTATAGTATCTTTTCAAATTGTTGAAAATTAATTTCGATACTGAAATTAGTTTTAATGTATACTAAATATGTAATTGATATTACGTTTTTAATTTATTGTTTAATTGCGAAAATGTAATATATCAGATCAGTTATTTAATGTAACTGTTATACCGTTCAGTGCGACAATTGCTTGCTAATTTCATAGGAGAGCGTTTATGAACATTGTCAGTGAAAAGATTAAGAGCTGTTACGACAATTTGCCGGCTGCAGAGAGAATGGTTGCAGATTTTGTTCTTGAGAGAAAGGATGACCTTTTTCAGTATCCGATAAAAGAACTTGCGAGATTATCAGGAACAACTCAGGCTGCATGGACAAGATTTGCTCAGGCTATAGGGTATTCCGGCCTTAAAGAATTAAAAAATGCCTATTATTCAGAAGCAAATGTATCTTTACAGCAGGCAGATAAAGGCGGTCCCAAGATTGCTTTTAAGGATGTGAACGAGTATACTTCATTACAGTCGATAGCTGATAATATTTGCGCGACCAGTGTCCAGGCGATTCAGACAACATATAGATTGTTTGATACAGGGACATTCAGTGAGGTTGTCACACGGATAGTTTCTGCCAGACAGATTCAGGTTTTCGGTGTTGGTACTGCCGGAGTTGCTGCATATGATTTTTACTGCAAACTTCTTAGGATACACTATAATGTGGTATTCAATCAGGATCATCATATGAACATGATGACTGTATCACAGATTGGGCCTGATGATGTTGCAATTTTCTTTGTCGACAATGCTAAGAATAAAGAAATCATGCAGATTTTTAACATTGCAAAAGAAAAGGAAGCAGTAACGCTTGCTGTTACTAAACTCGGAAATAATCCTCTTACTACCGGATGTGATTATGTTCTTTTTACAACTTCTCCTGAAATTGATAAAAAAAGCGGTGTAACAAGTTCAAGATTTGCGCAGCTTTTTATGGTTGATACACTCTATACAGCTATTGCCAATCGTGATTATGATAATATACGTGGTTATCTTCATGATTCTTATGAAGTATTCCATGAATCGGGCAGGGAATAAGAGGCCTATCAATATAAAAAAGAAAGTATAAAGGGAATAGTATGAAAATCGGAATTATCGGAGCAATGGAAGTCGAGGTTGAAACCCTCAAGAAAAATATGGAAGTAAAAAACACTGTTAAGAAAGCTTCCATGGAGTTTTATGAAGGAAAAATCGGAAATACAGAAGTAGTCGTTGTAAGAAGCGGAATCTGTAAAGTAAATGCAGGTATCTGTGTTCAGATACTTGTGGATACATTTGGAGTTACACATGTGATAAATACAGGAGCTGCAGGTTCTTTAGATGCAAGAATTAATATCGGAGATATAGTTCTTTCAACAGATGCCTGCTACCATGATGTGGATGCGACTATTTTTGGTTATAAAAAAGGAGAAATCCCGCAGCTTGGAGTACAGTCTTTTAAGGCTGATGATGAACTTAGAGGTAAAGCAAAAGCAGCAATCAGTATTGCAGCGCCTGATCTGGGGGTTTTTGAAGGAAGAGTTTGCAGCGGAGATCAGTTTATTTGTGACCCAAAAGTCAAAGATGCGATAATAAAAGACTTTTCCGGAATTTGCACAGAGATGGAAGGAGCAGGAATTGCTCAGGCATGTTTCCTCAATAATATTCCATTTCTTATTATCCGCGCAATTTCAGATAAAGCAGACGGAAGCGAGATAAAAGATTACGTCGAATTTGAAAATAAAGCAGCCAAAGATTGTGCCGCAGTAACTATGGAGCTTTTGAAATCTTTGTGATATTAAGTTCTATGGAATTGCACAGACAATTTATGAATGGTACACTTGATAAGGCACGGGATACGTTTTTTTATAAATTACATAACGTGAACCACACAGGAGGACTAGAAGATGGTAAATTGGAATAATCTTGACACACTTAAGTCTTATGACGAGCTTAAAAAAGTGGCAAAGGTTGATCTTGTAAGCGCTATGACAGGCGAAGGCGGAGCGGAGAGAGTTAAGAACTATTCAGTTCCTATGGCTGCAGGAATGGCTTTCAACTATGCTGCTAAAGAGGTTGATGACAATGTTCTTTCAGCACTTTCAGAACTTGCATCTGAGGCACAGCTCGTTGAAAAGTATGAAGCTCTTTACAATGGAGAAGTGATCAATACTGGTGAAAAGAGAATGGTTCTTCATCAGCTTACCAGAGGCCAGCTTGGAGAAAAGGTTGTAGCTGATGGTGTAGATAAGCGCGAGTTTTATGTTAAGGAACAGAAGAGAATTGCTGACTTTGCAAATAAAGTTCACTCAGGTGAGATTGCAAATGCAAAGGGAGAGAAATTCACAACTGTTGTTCAGATAGGTATCGGTGGTTCTGATCTTGGCCCAAGAGCTATGTATCTTGCACTTGAGAACTGGGCAAAGAGAACAGGCAATTTCAAAATGGAAGCAAAGTTCATCAGTAATGTAGATCCTGATGACGCATCTGCAGTTCTTAATTCAGTAGATGTTGCACATTCTATCTTTATTCTTGTTTCTAAGTCTGGAACAACTCTTGAAACACTTACAAACGAGTCTTTTGTAACAGACGCACTTAAGAAGGCAGGTCTTGATGCTTCAAAGCATATGATAGCTGTAACATCAGAGACTTCACCACTTGCAAAGAGTGATAACTACCTTGAAGCTTTCTTCATGGATGATTATATCGGTGGACGTTATTCTTCAACTTCAGGCGTTGGCGGAGCAGTTCTTTCACTTGCATTCGGACCAGAAGTATTTGCTCAGTTCCTTGATGGAGCAGCAGAAGAAGATAAGCTTGCAACCAACAAAGATTTGCTCAAGAATCCTGCAATGCTCGATGCAATGATCGGTGTTTATGAGAGAAATATCCTTGGTTATGGCAGCACAGCAGTTCTTCCATATTCTCAGGGACTTAGCCGTTTCCCTGCACATCTTCAGCAGCTTGATATGGAATCAAACGGTAAGAGCGTAAACCGTTTTGGTGATCCTATAAACTATGTAACTGGTCCTGTTATCTTTGGTGAGCCAGGAACAAACGGACAGCATTCATTCTATCAGCTCCTTCACCAGGGAACAGATATTATTCCGCTCCAGTTCATTGGATTTAAGAACAGTCAGCTTCAGAATGACGTTAATATCCAGGACAGCACAAGCCAGCAGAAACTCTGTGCTAATGTAGCTGCTCAGATTGTAGCTTTTGCCTGCGGAAAGAAGGATGATAACCTTAACAAGAACTTCAAGGGTGGAAGACCTTCAAGTATTATTATTGGAGATGAGCTTGATCCTAAGTCACTTGGCGCACTTCTTGCACACTTCGAGAACAAGGTCATGTTCCAGGGCTTTGTATGGAATATCAACAGCTTTGACCAGGAAGGCGTTCAGCTTGGTAAAGTTCTTGCAAAGAAAGTTCTTGCACATGAGACAGATGGAGCACTTGCTGAGTACAGCAAACTTTTGAACATTTGATTATGGAAATATAATGCATTTTTGTGCAACATTGAATGAGTAAGCAAATAGGCATTTAAAGTAATTGACTTCAAATGACTTATTTGAGTACAGGCTTGAGTTTCAAATCCAAGAATATATAAGATAATAAACAGAGACTGCAGTGTCATCTTGATTACAAATTGAGATGACAATACGGTCTCTTTATTTTCGTATAAAACTAGCCGATATATAAAATATATCTATATAAGATAAAAAATTTAAAAAAATTGAAAATTACTAAAATATAATTTAATAAGAAATAACGTATTAACAATCTGTTACATTTTTATGATATACTTATGTTAGGGGTATGGACATTTTGCACATAATACCTTGCTGGATATTACAGCATAGGGGGGAATAAATGCGTTTTCGTACTAAGCTTTTAATTACTTCATTGGCAATAGTCGTTATTCCCATCATACTAGCGATTGGTACATTTTTTGCGCTAGGAAGATATCTGGTATATCAGCAAAAGCTAAATGAATTATCAAAGGGATTTGATTACAGCATGGTTTCAGATCCCAGTGAATCTTTTGCAAATATGGCAGATGTTGTTACAACTGAAATAGAAGTAGCATTGACCTTAGATCCATATGTTTTAGAAGACAGACTTTTTTTAGAGAAGATTGATAGAGAACTTGCATCAAAGTATTCATATCTGTTAATTGTAAAAAATGGTTCGATTTTTTACGCAGCTAATCTTAATCGGGCATATGAAGTAATAGGTGAACTTCCAGGGTATGGTACGGATATTAACGGAATATATTACACTGCTTCCAAGCATTTGGTTAAGCAGCTTGATTATGGCCTTTCTACTGGAGACAGATGGAGTATTTACATTATTTCCGGAATAAGGACAGTTTTAACAGCATCACTATTCATTTATATGGGAATAGCGATAATCGTTATTCTTCTTATCACAAGCTTATTGCTGACAACGTGGATAGGAAACAGTTTCTTTAAGCCGATAGATGAACTTAATATTGCAATGCAGCATATTCAGGATGGTAACTTCGATTATATGCTTCCGACTGATGTCAAGGAAAAAGGCGAGATCGGAGCCATGTATCGTAACTACGAGGATATGAGACTTAGGCTTAAGGAATCAGCTGAGGAAAAGATAGAGAGAGAAAAGCAGAATAAAGAGCTTATCAGTAATATCTCCCACGATCTAAAGACGCCTATCACTGCGATAAAGGGTTATTCACAAGGTCTCCTTGAGGGAGTAGCTGATAATCCTGAGAAACAGATGAAATATGTCAGAATCATTTATAACAAGGCTAATGATATGAATAACCTTATAAATGAGTTGACTTTATATTCAAGTATTGATAATAACAGAATTCCTTATAATTTTATAAGGTTGAATGTAGGAGATTATTTTGGGGACTGTATTGAAGAAATCGGTGCAGATCTTGAAAGTAAATCAATAAAACTTAATTACTCTAATCTTACAGCACCGGATACACAGATTGTTGCAGACCCGGAACAGATAAAGAGAGTAATCAATAACGTAGTAAGTAATAGTGTTAAATATCTTGATAGAGACGACGGCTCCGGCCAGATCGATATCAGGATTTTGGATGAGATTGATTCCATAAGAGTAGAACTGGAAGATAACGGTAAAGGAATTGCACAGGCAGATATACCTAATATTTTCGACAGATTTTACAGAACAGATGCTTCCAGAAACTCCAAGCAGGGAGGAAGTGGAATTGGTCTATCAATTGTTAAAAAGATCATCGAAGATCATGGCGGCTATATTTGGGCTACAAGCCATGAGGGAGAAGGAACCTGCATGCACTTTGTATTACGTAAATATGTTGAGTATGCAGACACTCAGGAAGCAGTTACAGTAGAACATCAAGCAAACTAAATGTTGCACGCAGAACTATACTAAAGAAAGGTAAAGGACGTGTATGAGTAGAATTCTTATTGTTGAGGACGAAGAGGCTATTGCTGATCTTGAAAAGGATTATCTTGAATTAAGCGACTTTGAAGTTAAGATTGAGAACACTGGTGATGCAGGTCTTGAAACCGCGTTGGCTGAGGAATTTGACCTGGTAATTCTTGACCTTATGTTACCGGGGATGGATTTGAAGTATGTAAACACATACGAGAAAAAAAGGATGTTCCGATTCTTATGGTATCAGCAAAAAAAGATGATATCGATAAGATAAGAGGCCTGGGACTTGGTGCTGACGATTATATCACAAAGCCTTTCAGCCCTTCAGAACTTGTTGCAAGGGTTAAAGCACATATGGCAAGATATTCTAGACTTGTTGGTTCAGGCCATGAGAACAATGATTTTGTTGAAATCAGAGGCCTTAAGATCGATAAGACTGCAAGAAGAGTATATGTGGATGATGAGGAAAAGAGCTTCACAACCAAAGAGTTTGATCTTCTTACTTTCCTTGCAGAGAATCCAAACCACGTATTTACCAAGGAAGAACTTTTCAGGAAAATATGGAACATGGATTCAATCGGAGATATTGCGACAGTTACAGTGCATATCAAGAAAATCCGTGAGAAAATTGAATATGACACATCAAATCCGCAGTATATAGAAACTATCTGGGGTGTTGGTTACAGATTTAAAGTATGATAGGAACTCCTGTCCGGTTGATAGCTGGATAGGAGTTTTTTGAGGAATTATAATGAAAGAAATTAAGTACATTTATGAAGATGAAGATATTCTTGTCTGCCACAAGCCGGCTGGTATTGCAACTGAAGGGGCAAGAGCCTACAACATGGATGTGGTCAGCGCAGCAAGAAATTATCTTAGTCGTAAAAATAAGGACAAAAAAGCTACCGGAAAACCTGCATATGTTGTAACTGTTCACAGATTGGACCAGCCGGTGGAGGGAGTCCTTATCCTTGCAAAAACAAAGAAAGCAGCTACAGATATATCGGCACAGATAAAAAACAGAACTACTCAGAAATATTACTATGCACTATGCCATGGCGTGATAGAAGAAAATGAAGGATGTTTAGAAAACTATCTTGCAAGGACTGAAGATGGCTTGGCAAGAGTTGTTTCTGAAGAAGAGAAAAATAACTGCAAGGACAACTGCATAACAGGGGATAATGGCGAAAAGATAAGAATAATCGCAGGAGATATAAAGAAAGCAAAGTTAAACTATGAAGTTGTTGCAAGGGGCGAAGAGGAAACTCTTTTAAGAATAAAGCTGATAACGGGTCGCTTTCATCAGATAAGAGTACAGCTTGCAAATATAGGACATCCGATCCTGGGCGATAATAAGTATCCGACGGAGGCATCAAAGGCTTATTCAGAAGCTAGAGGTATAAACAGTGTCTGTCTTGTCAGTTACAGATTTGAGTTAAAGCATCCGTCCACCAAAAAGAGAATGGAATTTGAGATTGTTCCTGATAATACATTTATCAGGCGGTATCTCGAGGTATAAGAATGCAGTATCTTTTTTCATTATATGCTATTTTGCTTTGTACAGTTCTTCCGCTTTATATGAAGTCGGGGTATTATAACCTTGGAGAGGCAAAAGCTAAATGTTATTTTGCGCTGAGCATACCTTTTTTTATAATATTTTTGACTGGGTATGTTTATGAGTATGTAAAAAATAAGCGGAAAGAACAATGCAAAAATTCTGAAAAATTAACGACAGCTCAGTATTTTTTTTATGGAACTTTGGTGTCTTGTCTGATAACATATATGTTTTCAATTGATAAGAAAACAGCATTTTGGGGCTATGAAGGCTGGAGAACCGGTCTATTTTCAACAATTATGAGCCTTGCTTTTTGCTTCTTTTTTAGAAAGTGGAAAAGACAAGGAAAGCTTATTTTTTATATTGTAATGATAATTCCATTCTTGGAATTTATTTTATCTATACTTAATCGCTTCGGAAATTACCCATTTGCAATTGAAGGAAAGAATCCCTCATTTTTGGCTACTCTTGGAAATATAGGATGGTTTTCCGGATATTTGTCTATATGGGTTCCTGTTGGAATAGGTATCATGTATATTCAAAAAGAATTCTCAATGAATTTTTTTATTAGCGGGGGTTATACAATAGCAGGTCTGATAGCACTTTTAATACAAGGAAGTAATGGAGCAGCCCTTATTATTATGTCTTCCTACCTGCTGCTTTTATGGTGTTCATTATCTGACAGAGAAGCTATAAAAAGATTTCTAATTCAGTTATTGATTCTTGGAATATCAATGACAATAGTTGATATTCTATTACTCTTTTTCCATAAAAAATATAATTATGAAAACAATATTCTCATAGGTCTGTGCGAAAAACATGTCGGACTTGTGCTGATTGCTGTGGCATTTTTTGCTTACAGCCTCTTAAGATTATTTGAAGAAATAAACGTAGAATATAGTGAAAAACTCACAAAAAGAATATACTCTATTGGAATGATATCAGGGGCTGCTACAGCAATATTCTTTTTGCTCAATAATTTTAGTGATAGTTTTGGAAACGGAAGAGGTCTGATCCTTAGATTGAGTGCCAGGGTATTTGAGGGATTTTCCGGATGGCAGAGATTTGTCGGAATTGGACAGGACTGCCTTTATGTATATGCCTTGGAAAATGAAGAATTAAAGGGATTATTTATAGATGCTTTTGGCGGAAGCGCTCTTACAAATTCGCACTGTGAACTTTTTACTATACTGATTGAAAGAGGGATTCTTGGAGCGTTTTTGTATTTAGGGCTTTTTATAAGTATTTTGATAAAGCTTATAAAGGCAAGAAAAAGGGAGAGCGCAGCTATAATCTACGCACTCCCGATAATCTCTTATTTTGTTTATAATCAGGTTTCTTTTGCACAATTGACATCCACGCCATATATCTACCTTATAATTGGTATGGCGATGACAATATAGCATTAGACATTCATTGTTGCAAAAATGGTTAAAGTTCACTCGCTCCAGTAACTAAGTTGTGCAACATCAATTCAGATCAGGAATCTTTATTGATGGATCCAGATCATGGAAAAATGTTCTGGTTTCTATTATTCCGTACAATGCTTCATTGTATTCATAAAGAAATCTTTCATTTATATTCTCTTTTCCATACATCCGTACACGCCCAAGATATGCGTTTAGAATTGAACAATAGCGCTTATCAAGGTCAAATTTTTTGATAATTTCGTCCATTCTGCGACGCGGATGTTTAGACGCAAATTTTCTTATATCAATCTGCAAATCTACGGGTATTTCTTTTTCTCTTTCATGAACAGAATGAAGATAGCTGTCGTAGGTCTCTTCATCAATTGGTTCAAATCTGTCGGTGAACTCAAGACAGCAAGCATTGTCCGGGAGTAATAATCTTACCCTGTCCGGCCCGTAAACATCTTCGATTTCCGCAACAACGTGTGGAACCAAAGGTTTTCCATTATAATCCAAGATGATAACTTTATCGCCCTTTTTGTACATAAGCATCCTCCGGAAAAAAGAATTTTATGTAACTATTATACGATATACATCACGTTATAACCACTAAAAACAGCCTTTTTTACGAAAAAAACATGTATTTTTATTTCTTCTTTGGCGCTTGTATTGGCAATGTGACAACAAACCTGATAATTTTATCACCATCTTTAACTGCTTTGATATTTCCGCCATGGGAAATTGCTATCGCCCTTGCCACAGAAAGACCTATGCCATATCCGCCGGTATCACGGCTTCGCGATGAATCTGCCCGGTAAAATCTGTCAAATAATCTGTCAAGATTTCCTTCGGGAACTTTGTCACAGGTATTTGAAATATCAAGCACAATGTTTTTTTCTTTTGTGAGTGATAAACTAATGACTCCGTTTTCACTTGAATACTTCATGGCATTGTCAAGAAGCAGTGAGGTTAGCTGATTCATTGAGTTTTTGTCACCGGTAATATGAATATTATCAGTAATATCAAAAGTATATTTTTTATTTTTTGATTCAGCGATAGCCTGAAAAGAAATCGCAGTTTCTCTTACAGTGTTACTAAGATCAAAGTCGCTAAATACCACATGCATCCTCTCTTCATCCATTCTTGATAAAGTCAGGAGGTTTTTGACAAGACTGTTCATGCGTTTTATCTGATTTCTTACGCTGCTTGTCCATTCATTTTTACCGGATTCAAGTTCCAAAACATCTATGTTTGCAGAAATAACTGCAAGAGGAGTTTTAAGCTCATGTCCTGCATCAGTAATAAATTGCTTTTGCTTTTCAAGTGACTCAACAACAGGAGCAACAGCCTGACTTGAAAACAGGTAAACCAGTATGAACATGGCAACAAGCGCAACGGCACCGATAAAAAGCGTCTGAAGAAGAAGTTTAAAAGCACTTATCAGGGCGGAACTGAGGTCTACAAAAACAATCAGAATTGAGCCATTATCAGTTTCTTTTTTACTGTATCTGTATGAGTGGTAAAAACCGGAATTCTTTTTCCCATTAAATACAGCTGTTGCAATGGTACTTGCATCAGAGAGAGAGACAGCGGCAATATGTGTCAGGTTCTCCTCTGTGATCATGCCTTCAGAATTAAAACGGACAAAGAAATATCTGGACTGATAGGGCATTTCCATAGACCTGGTGTTATTTAGTCTGTCGAAAGTAAAAATTTTCTGTTTAATAAAATCATCAGAAATAGGAGGTGGAGCCTGAACCTCTGATAAATCCTGATTGTTGTCGTTATCTTTATTAAAGATTCTAGGATCAGTTGGCGCTATAAGTCCCGGAAAAAAACCATTATTGGAAGTCAGGGTATAAAGAATTTTATCGGCATCGCTTACCATGCTAAAAATATTTGCAGCATTTATGACACTGATCATTACGATGATTATTACTAAAAGAGACAACATTGCAGTTATTACAAATTTTTTCCTAAGCTTTTTTACCATAGAAAGACCTCTGCAAAAAAATGATCTGCCTTACAAGTTATTATTCTTTAATTGCATTGATAGAATATCCAAGTCCACGGGAAGCCTTGATTTCACAGCTAGCTTCCAGAGATGTAAGTTTTTTTCTTAAATTTGAGATGTAAACCCATACAACATTTACATCTGCTTCACCATCCGACCATATACGATCCATAAAAGTATCGACAGAAATAATTCTTCCGGGAGATGTCATCAGCATTTCAAGCATCTGAAATTCTCTTCCTGAAAGTCGGATATTGTCGTGATCAGGGGTAGATAATTCATATCCTGAACGGTCAAGAGTAAGATTTCCGCAGGTTAGTTTTGGCTGGGAAAAATCTGATTTTCTTCTGAGCATTGCGCGAATTCTTGCAAGAAGTTCTCCCATATCAAAGGGTTTTGGAATATAGTCATCTGCTCCAAGGTCAAGTCCCTTTATCCTGTCATCAACTTCTGTCTTGGCTGTTAGGAATAGTACCGGTGTAGAAATTCCTTTATCACGGAGCATCTTGAGAACTTCGGTTCCATCAAGACCGGGCATCATGATGTCAAGAATAATTCCGTCATAATTGCCGCTAAGAGCGTAATCCAAAGCATCTTTTCCGTTGTAAACAGCATCTACGGAGTAATTTGAATGTTTAAGTATTGCAACAAGAGCATTAACGAGTTCTACCTCGTCATCAGCCAGTAATAATCGCATAATATTGATCCTTCCATAATTATCTAATTATTTATATGTGTTTATTGTAACATATTCGTTTAAAAACAAGAGTGTACTAGTGTACGGACACATTCATGATTTAACAAATTCTTTATATATTAGTTATTGCACGTTCCAAAAACATGACAGAGTATTCTTTATCTTTTTTTGTTTATACATACAAGTACATATTCTATTTGATTTGTTAAATAACAAGCAGGTCAGGATAATTTTAATGTTGTGATAAATGTACAAAATGAAGATGAAATTAAATATAATAAACAGATAAACTACACTAAGAAAATATAATTTAAAATGAATTATACATTGAAAATGTATATAAATTGTGAATTATTTTCTTGTTTTTGTACATTATGCGTTCATATTTGGATTGTAAAATTATTTTGAGGGGATATTTGGGAGGGGTTTTATGGTAAAAGGAAAGAAAGCTTATTCTTTATGGGTTATTATAACAATCTTTTTATGTATTATTTTTAATCTTATCTCATGGATTAGTCAGGATTTTTCTGATTACTATGTCACACATATTTTTCCGGTGATAACAAGTATATATGGACGCATTACAAGCAGATTCCCATTTTCAGTGGGGGAAGTTATGCTTGTTGCTATTACTATATATTTAACATTTACAATTCTATTCATTGTTGTGCATACAATATTTATAGTTTATGACAAGGCAGCAAGAAGTCATAAGAAAGTTTTTTTCTCTGTGAAAAGAATTTTTTCTTCCATATCAGATGTTCTTTATATTCTGACACCAAGAATCCTTGCAATAACCTGTGTTGTCATGTCTCTCAATTGCTTTGTGTTATATCACTGTTCAAAACTTCATGTAATAAATACTTATGCCAAAGAAGATTATACATTGGAAGAGCTGGCGAATCTCAGAGATTATGTTGTAAAAAAATGCAATGAATTATCAGCACAGGTTCCACATGATGAAAACGGTAATGTAATGTTTGATGGGAACATGCAGCTTACCGCAATTGAGTCAATGTCAAAACTTTCAGATGATTACCCCAGACTTGGAGGATATTATGTGACGCCCAAGGCACTTTATTTTTCGGATTTTATGTGCCAGCAGTACATGCAGGGCTATTACTTCCCATTTTCAATGGAAGCAAATTATAACGATACTATGAATCTTATGAACAAGCCTTTTACCATGTGCCATGAACTTGCACATACTCATGGTTATATTTATGAAGATGAAGCAAATTTTTTTGGTTTTTTAGCCTGCATCAACTCTGATGACATTGTTTTTCAGTATAGTGGATATCTTGGGGTGCTAAATTATATAAACAATGATTTCTACAAGGCTGTAAGTAAAGAAGAATACGATTCACACGTAAAGATCTCAAAAAGAGTAAGGTATGATAATGAATTTCTTTCTCAGGATGGATGGAAGCAGGTTGAAGCTAAGGCAGTGCTTAAGACTGAGGTCGTAAAAAAAGCAGCAGATGCTTTTATAGACACTAACCTGAAAGTAAATGGAGTATCCTCTGGAAAAGTAAGTTATACACATGTTGTTGGACTTATCATGGATTACTATTATCTTAGCAATTGTTTGTTGGCAGATGCAGATTAAAGGTTATAATAGGACTAGACTTAATAAAAATTGGAGGACTAAATGAAAAAGAAAAGACTAGTACTATTGCTGCTTTTGACCATGGTAACCATGCTTGCCGGCTGTAAGCCATCTGAGGAAAAATTAAGCGAAGCTGAAGATGCAAGAAATAAACTAAGTACCGTTAGAGAAGCTGCAGAGGAAAGATATCTTGATATAGCTGATACTTCGTTAAGATCTGAGCTTGATGCCCTTGGTGTTAAGTATTCAGAAATTTTGGCGATAGACTTTACAAATATGAGCAACAAAAAGATTGATGAAGTATTGCCTTCAATAACAGAACTTATCGCAGACTATGGCGTTGTACAATCAAAACTCGATGGAACTTATAAGCAGGAGTCTCAGAAGAATGCTGAGGAAGCAAAAAATATCTTAGTTGACGCATATGTAGTAAATAAGATGGGTGTAGATATTACAAGCATTATGCTTCATGATGTGACTGCGGGTACATATTCAGATAACTATCTGAGTGATGGAGAAATATTGCAGGCGGGATATACCCTTATGGGAGTGAAGATACAGATCCATGCTGACAGCGATACATGGGAATTTGTTTTAAAAGATTCTAATGATATATCCTACAATGTGTTAGCTGAAAATCTTAAAGACGTTTCAGAAAATGGAGTTTCATTAGTGTTTGGAATGGACTCTGAAACAGGTTCTGCAACTATGAGTTACGGTGGATATTTTTCGGAATAGAATAAAAAACAAAGAATTTTTGTGAAAATCTGACAAAAAAAAGAGAAAATGTTCTGATAATATGCACAACTTTATTCGTGACATTGACTAATTCGGAGTATATAATCTTATTCGTACTGAAGCAATTGGCTTGCAATCAGGATTGCAAAGTATATGTAAGAAGAGGAGATTATATATTATGAAGAAGAATATCGTAACATTACTTTCAGCTTTAACACTTTCAGTAGCAGTTCTTGCTGGATGCGGTGAAGCAGCAGTAGAGACACCTGCAGAGGAGACATCAGTAGAAGCAACTGTTGAGACATCAACAGAAGAGACAGCAGCTGAAGCATCTTCAGAAGAAGTTGCTACAGAAGCTACAACAGAAGAAGCAGCTGAAGAAGCTACAGAAGCAACAACTGAGGAATCAGCAGAGGCTTCAACAGAAGCTACAACAAAAGAAGAGGCAGCTACAGAGGCTTCTTCAGATGAGAAGGCTACAGAAGCTACAACAGAAGAGTCTACAGAGACTACAACTGAAGCATCAACAGAAGCTACATCAGAAGCTTCTAAAAACTAATTCAATTAGATTTTTAACATTAGTTTATAATCAATTGCTTTAGTCAGTACATAAATAAAGCCATCGCACGCTGATGCGTGCGGTGGCTTTTCTGTTATATCTATAATTATTCTGATTTACAGTCATTACAATATCCATATATTTCCAGGGAATGACCTGTGACTTCAAAACCCGGAACGGTATCTTCTATATCATGCATAATGTCATGCAAAGGACATGTCTTTATAGGTATTCTTTTGTGACATTTAAGACAAATAATAAAATGACGGTGTTTTCCACTTTTTAATTCATAAAGAGCATTTTCTTCGGTTGATGAAACTGTCTTTGTGACCACGCCTGCTTTTTCAAAGGCAATAAGATTTCTGTAAATTGTGGAAAAAGCATATTTTTCTGAAGGATGTTCCTTTATCAGAGTATCATAAATATCAGCTGCGGAAATGGGCAGATCTTCTTTGTAAAGAATTTTAAATATATCAATTCGCTGATGAGTTTTCTTTATTCCTTCAGGCCAGTTTCTTTCAATGATGTCGTCATAAGATTCGGGATGAATTTTTTGATTCATGATAATTTTCCTCATTAAGCTATCAAATTGTAATATTCAGAAGATCCATCAAAAGACCTGAAATAGTTCCGATCACAAACAACAAAACAGTAATGTTTACATTTTCTTTTTTATCATCATTAACTCTGAATAATACAAGCAGTCCTATTCCGGCTCCGACAAGAAGTCCGGACATCATTGTTCCAAGAGTGATCATCTGATCCAAATAAAGCTTTGTAATTATTACAGATGCGGCACAATTGGGGATAAGCCCTATGAGACCTGCAAGTATATGACTGATAACAGGACTTGTCTTTAGCAAACGAGAAAGATTATCTTCTCCTACAATAGTAATAGCCGCATTTAAAAAGAGTGTAAGAACAAGTACAAATATAAAAATGTGAATTGTGTGAACTAAAGCTGATTTAATGATTCCGAAAGCTCCGGAGGATTCTTCATCGTCGCAATGACAATGCTCTTTTTCACATAATGCCTCAATCCTTACAGGGTCATTTGCAGTCTTTGAATGAGCTTTGTGATAAGCATGAACGATAAGGTCGATCGCAAAACCTGTGATGATTCCAATAAGTGCTTTAATTGCAAGAATCTGAATAAGTGTAGAGATTGGAACCTGTTCGGAAATAAATAAAGGGACCATCTCATCTGAAGTTGAAAGGAAGATGGCAATGAGTGTTCCTAATGTGATAACTCTTCCTGCATATAGGTTTGAAGCAGCCGCAGAAAAACCACATTGAGGGAAAACACCGATCAGACCGCCCCATAAAGGACCAAAATGCTCTGTCTTTTCAACTATTGAAGATGTAAAATCCTGAGTTTTGTGTTCAAGATATTCCATAATCAGGTATGTTATGAACAAAAATGGTAATATTTTGAGTGAGTCGATAAGAGCATCAATTACAATATCAAAAATAATTTCCATGGTACCTCCTTTAATAAGTATTAAATGCAAATGCAATTCATTTGCATTTAGAAAAAATGCAAAAAAAATATCAGAAAAGCGGGTGATGGGAATCGAACCCACGTATCCAGCTTGGAAGGCTGGTGTTCTACCATTGAACTACACCCGCGTGTTACTGACAAGATTGTATTTTACTCACTTTTATATGGTATGTCAAGTCTTTTTATGATAAACTATTTTTGTTTGTCATTTGACTTTAAAAAATGGCAATGTTAATATAATTCCTATTAACTTAGTAGGGAAATAAAAACATTGATATATACATATATAGAAAGGAATTATTGTTATGTCAGAGCAGTCTTTGTTGCAGGTTAAAGATTTATCGGTTTCAATTGATAATGAATTACCTATTCTTAATAAGATAAATTTAGACATAAAGCCGGGAGAGACACATGTACTTATGGGACCTAACGGCGCAGGTAAGTCAACACTTGGTTTTACACTTATGGGAAATCCACATTATCAGGTAACCGGTGGAAATATTATTTTCGATGGCCAGGATATTACAGATTTTTCCACAGACAAGAGAGCTAAAGCGGGAATGTTTTTATCTTTCCAGAATCCTTATGAAGTTCCCGGAATCTCACTTGGAAGTTTTATAAGAAATGCATATCATGCTCAGACAGGAGCACCTGTTAAGCTTCTTGCCTTCCAGAAATCATTAAAGGCAGCAATGCAGATTCTTTCAATGGATGAATCCTATGCAGACAGAGATCTTAATGTAGGATTTTCTGGTGGTGAGAAAAAGAAGGCTGAGATTCTTCAGCTTCTTATGTTAAATCCTAAGTTTGCTATTTTGGATGAGACTGATTCAGGACTTGATGTAGACGCTGTAAGAACTGTTTCGAAGGGTGTTGAAGAATATCAGAAAAAGAAAGACGGAGCTCTTTTAATAATCACACACAGTACTAAGATTCTTGAATCCTTACATGTAGACTATACACATGTACTTGTTAAGGGGAATATAGTTCACACCGGTGATGGTTCACTTGTTGATGAAATTAATGAACATGGATTTGAGAAATATATTTCTGCTAGCAATGAATAAACGATAGAAAAAATAAGTGTGCGAAAATATTCTGATAAAAGATATTAAAGCATACGAGCCATTCGCGGAGTTTGGATAATATGAGTGAAAATAAGCAGATAGTGGCTGATATAGACCACAGTTTATATGATTTTAAAGATATAGAGAACGAGCAGGACTTCTATCGTATGAAGGAAGGTCTTACCGAGGAAACAGTTTTAAAGGTTTCTGAGGAAAAGAACGATCCTGAATGGATGAGAGATTTCAGATTAAAGTGTTTGAAGTTGTATGAAGAAATCAAGATGCCGAACTGGGGACCAAGCATAGAAGGTCTTGATATGGACAGAATATCTTCCTATGTAAGACATAAGTCTGATATGAAGGGTAAATGGGAAGATGTTCCGGAGGATATCAAGAATACTTTTGAAAAACTTGGTATTCCACAGGCAGAAAGAGAATCTCTTGCCGGAGTAGGAGCTCAGTACGATTCAGAGCTTGTTTATCATAATGTAAAAGATGAGGTTGCAGCTCAGGGAGTAATATATACAGATCTTGAAAGCGCATTACATGGCGAATACGCTGATATGATAAAAGAACATTTTATGAAACTGGTTCCTCCTACTGATCATAAATTTGCAGCGTTACATGGAGCTGTGTGGTCAGGCGGTTCATTTGTTTATGTTCCTAAGGGCGTTAAAGTAGATATACCGCTTCAGTCTTATTTCAGACTTAATGCGGCAGGCGCAGGACAGTTTGAGCATACACTTATCATTGTAGATGAGGGCGCAGACCTTCACTTCATAGAAGGCTGTTCGGCACCTAAATATAATGTAGCCAATCTTCATGCGGGATGTGTTGAGCTTTTTGTTGGTAAGAATGCAAGACTTCGTTATTCAACAATTGAGAACTGGTCTAAGAATATGTATAACCTTAATACCAAGAGAGCTGTTGTTGAAGAAGGTGGAATTATGGAGTGGGTTTCAGGATCATTTGGTTCCCACACTTCATATCTTTACCCTATGACCATTTTAAAGGGAAATGATTCCAAGATGGAGTTTACCGGAATAACATTCGCAGGAAAGGGTCAGAATCTTGATACCGGAGCAAAAGTTGTTCATGTCGGAGAGAGAACTTCTTCTGTGATTTCTACCAAGTCAATTTCAAAAGATGGTGGAATAGGAACTTACAGAAGTAGTGTAACAATACAGAAAACTGCTAAAAAAGCAAAAGCATCTGTTTCTTGCGATTCACTGATGCTTGACAGTATTTCCAGAGCAGATACTATACCTGCGATGGATATTCGCACCAATGATGCAGATGTAGGACATGAAGCTAAGATCGGAAGAATCAGTGATGAGGCTGTTTTTTACCTTATGTCCCGTGGCATAAGCGAAGAAGATGCCAAGGCAATGATCGTCAGTGGATTTGCCAATCCGGTTTCAAAGGAATTGCCGCTTGAATATGCAGTTGAGATGAACAATCTTATCAAGCTTGAAATGAGCGGACACTGATATATGCGGTTTGATGCATTTTTAAAATTAAGTCAGGAGCATTGTACATGAATACAGATTTAAATATGAAAGTAAATGTACTGCCGGTTTATACATATAATTTTTTACATGTAAATGACAGCACACTTTCTTTTTCGGATATCAGTATTGATACCTGTTCTGGACCGGAGGCTGATGAGGTTCCTGTGGGAGTTTCATTGGAAAGGAAAATTCCTTTTGACAAAGCCGGTGATGTGTTCAGAAAAAACAGATCAAGAATAATGAGTATTTCCGATGACTTTGTGATGCCAAATGGAGATACTTCAGATAGAGATGCAGAGCAGGCTGTCAGAACCGGTTTGGGAATTGATGTTGACAGACTCTTTGTTGATCTTTCAGCCACAACAGATATTTATACAGTCAGTGAAAATACTGTCGTTTCAAAGCCTGTTATCTTGCGTTTTAATATGCAGGAGGGACAGGGGAATCTTGCTTCTTATGTGATTCATGCTAAAAAGAATTCAGAAGTAACAGTAATAATGGATTATTCATCTGAGCAATCTTCCTCAGGATTTCTTGGTGTGAGTACCAGACTTTTAGCTGAAGAGGGTGCAAAGATTAACCTGATTAAAACACAGCTTCTTGGTGATGGATTTATTCATTTTGATGATATCGGCGGAGCTTGCTTTGAAAAAGGCCAAATAAATGTAGTTTCATTGGAGCTTGGAGCTAAGAATGTATGGACAGGCTGCTACACAAATCTTGTGGGAAAAGAAGCTGTATTTAACTGCGAAATGGGATATCTTTGCAGAGAAGGAAGGTTCCTCGATATCAATTATGTAACTGACCACAGAGGAAAAAAGACTGATGCTCAGATGCAATTTAAGGGCGTTCTGATGGATAATTCGCAGAAGACCTTAAGATTTACAATTGATTTTAAGAATGGCAGTTCAGGTTCAGTTGGAAACGAGCAGGAAGACACACTTCTTCTTAGTGAGGATGTCATCAATCGATCAATGCCTATTATTCTTTGTCAGGAAGAGGATGTCGATGGAAGGCATGGAGCAACTATTGGCCAGCTCGGAGAGGATTTACTCTTTTATATGCAGTCCCGTGGTATTGATGAAGAAATGGCAAAGAGCATCATGGTAAAAGCAAGACTTGAAAGCGTTGCAAGGTTAATACCGGATCCGCAGCTTGCACAGAAAGTACAGTATTATATACAGAATGTGATCTGATGTTACGCAGGATTGTGAGTGTGCATTGTGCGAAACAATCCTTGATATCATTTTTGACCTTTGCGTCATATTTTACACTGTTATATTAGCGTTAATAGAGGAGAATTATTATGAGTTCACCGGAAATATTTCGCCAGGATTTTGATATTTTAAATTCCGGGGATTATATATATTTTGATAATGCGGCTACTTCACAAAGACCAAGACAGGTCTTAGAAGCGGTTGAGCATTTTTATAAGACAGCAAATGCCAATCCTCTAAGAGGATTATATGACTGGAGCGTTGCTGCTACAGATGCATATGAAGATGCCAGAAAACTTGTGGCTGACTTTATAGGCGCTGCAAGAAGCGAAGAGATTATATTTACAAGAAACACAACTGAATCATTAAACCTCGTTGCTTATAGTTATGGAATGGATAATGTATCTGAGGGTGATGAGATAGTAGTATCCGTTATGGAACATCATAGCAATCTTCTTCCATGGCAGATGGTGGCAAGGAGAAATGGTGCTAAGCTCGTATTTCTAGAGCCAGATGGGGAAGGCACAATTTTACCTGAAGAATATAAGTCCAAGATTACCAATAAAACAAAGATTGTAGCAATAGGACACGTTTCTAACGTTATGGGCGTGACTAATCCTGTAAAAGAAATTGCTGAATATGCCCATTCAAAAGGTGCAATAGTAGTTGTTGATGGAGCACAGTCTACTCCGCACATGAAGGTTGACGTTAAAGAGCTTGGAGCAGATTTCTTTGCTTTTTCCGGACATAAGATGCTGGCACCAATGGGAATCGGTGCACTATACGGAAGAAAAGAACTGCTTGAGAACATGCAGCCATTTCTTACCGGCGGTGAGATGATAGAATATGTGACAAGGACAGATGCGACTTATGCAGAGCTGCCGCATAAATTTGAAGCGGGAACAGTA
Source organism: Butyrivibrio sp. YAB3001 (assembly GCF_900112195.1). Classification (GTDB taxonomy): domain Bacteria; phylum Bacillota; class Clostridia; order Lachnospirales; family Lachnospiraceae; genus Butyrivibrio. The sequence goes on along the minus strand of NZ_FOKR01000018.1, from coordinate 28,170 downwards.
AATGCAGGCGATGCAGTTGGCCTTGCAGCAGCAATAAAATATATTCAAAATGTAGGATTTGACTTTATACAGGAGCAGGAACACAAATTGACAGCTCTTTTGATGGACGGATTGTCAAAGATGCCTTATATTAAAATATATGGATCTAAGAACCCAAAAAAGCATTGCGGAATAGTTACGTTTACAATGGACGGGGTTCATCCGCATGATATGGCATCAGTTTTAAATGATGACCATGTATGTGTAAGAGCAGGTCACCACTGTGCTCAGCCGCTTATGCAGTTTATAGGCGCCGGTTCTACAGCAAGAGCAAGCGTGTATTTTTATAATACTGAGGCTGAGGTAAAAGATTTTATTGAAAAGCTGTCTAAGGTTAGAGAGGTTATGGGTTATGGAGCTTAAACAGTTATATAGAGAAATTGTAAATGAACACAATCTTCATCCTGTTCACAAAGGAAAACTAGAGAATGCAGACCTTGTTCTTAGAGGTGTAAATCCAAGCTGTGGAGATGATATTACTCTATATCTTAAGATAAATGGCGATGTTATAGAAGATGCTTCCTATGATGGAAGTGGATGCGCTATTTCGCAGGCATCAGTTGATATGATGGTTGATCAGATTCTTGGTAAAAATAAGGATGAAGCCATCAAATTAGCAGGAACATTCATGGGAATGATCAAGGGTGAAATAACAGATGAGGAGAGCATTGAAGCTCTTGACGAAGCTGCAGCCCTTCAGGACGTTGCACATATGCCTGCCAGAGTAAAATGCGCTGTTCTTGGATGGCATACAATGCAGGAAATGCTTGAAAATCCTGAGAAAGCAAATCCGGAAGCACAGTAAAAATATAGAAAACAAATAAAACTAATGGCTTAGAAATGCGTTAAATGCATAACTAAGCCATTTTTATGTTCAGGCTCTTTTTAAAGAATGTTTGTAAACAAATCTATTTGCAAATTGTATGAATATGGAGTTTGAATTGCAGAATATTTGTCCGCACACTCGTGTGAGAATTGGCGTATTTGATTGAATAAAAGTATAAACAAAAAAATACCATCCCCATGAGTTATACTCACGAAAACAGTACTCGGCGTGCACCGCCAGGGTCTCGAACCCTGGACAACCTGATTAAGAGTCAGGTGCTCTACCAACTGAGCTAGCGGTGCATATTATTTTGTGTCGCGTTGTCTCAGCGACAAGTGATATAATACTACCAATTAAAATAAAATGCAAGCAAAAAATAAAAAAATTTAAAAAATAAAAATTACAGTAAAAAAGATACAAAAAAAGTACCATCCCCATGGGCTATACCCACGAAAACAGTACTCGGCGTGCACCGCCAGGGTCTCGAACCCTGGACAACCTGATTAAGAGTCAGGTGCTCTACCAACTGAGCTAGCGGTGCATATTATTTTGTATCGCGTTGTCTCAGCGACAAGTGATATATTACTACCTCCAGAATCAAAATGCAAGTGTTTTTTGAAAAAAGTTTTGAAAAATTTAGATAAATTTTATTTTTGCAGTATTTACGCGGTTTTCATGAGGTGTTTTTTGTGTTAAATTAGATGGTGCAGTTGGTTTTTATTCATGAGAAATGAGATATTAGGATTGATAATATAGCAATTATTGCGAATAGAATGTTTTTATTCGTGGAGGACAGATGATATTTGATACACATGCTCATTATGATGATGAGCAATTTGATACAGATAGAGAAGCTCTGCTTGCAAGCTTTATAAGCGCAGGAATTGGAAATGTGGTCAATGTGGGAGCAAGCATTGATACTTCAGAAAAGGCTCTTGAACTTGCACACCGATATGATTTTATATATGCAGCCGCAGGTGTTCACCCAAGTGAAGTTACAGAGCTGAACGAGGATAGTATAAGACAGATTGAGACTATGTGTGATGACGACAGGTGTGTTGCAGTTGGAGAAATTGGTCTTGATTATCATTGGCCGGAACCTGAGCCTGATCTTCAGAAGAAATGGTTTATAAGACAACTTGATATAGCCAGAGAAAAGAAGCTTCCGGTAATAATTCATTCAAGAGATGCTGCAGCGGATACGATGAATATAATGAAAAGTGAGCATGCTGAAGAAATTGGCGGTGTAGTACATTGCTTTTCCTATTCTAAAGAAATTGCTGCTGAATGCGTTAAAATGGGCTTTTATATAGGAATTGGCGGAGTTCTTACTTTTAAGAATGCCAGAAAAATGAGAGAAGTAGTAGATCAGACACCTATCGAGAAGCTTTTACTTGAAACAGATTGTCCGTATCTTGCGCCTGAACCATACAGGGGCAAAAGAAACAGTTCTTTATATTTGCCTTATGTTGTAAAGGCAATGGCAGATATCAAAGGAATCAGTGAAGACGAAGTAATAAGAATCACTACAGATAATGCTCAAAGGATGTATGGATTATCAGAGCATTAATAAATGATATATGTGATTTATCAATAAAAAGATTTATTTTAACTTAACGATTTAAATTACTTTTAAACATTAGATTATAGATACTAATATATAATGTAATTTAGTTGAAAAAGATAACATAGATAATTCCGGTTTTTTATAAGAAATCGAACGGAGGATATAATGGCATATCTTGGAAATAGTGCGCGAACAAAAGAAGTACTTGCTAAGTATGGAATGAGCGCCAAGAAAAAATTTGGCCAGAACTTTTTAATAGACAGTAATGTACTGGATGGAATAGTAAGCGCAGCGAATATTACTGATAATGACTGTGTCCTTGAGATTGGTCCCGGAATCGGAAGTCTGACACAGTATCTTGCAGAGGCGGCAGGGAGAGTTGTAGCTGTAGAAATTGATAAGACACTTATTCCGGTACTGGCAGACACTCTTTCAGAATACACAAATGTTACTGTAATAAATGAGGATGTCTTGAAGGTTGATATCGCGGAAATAGTGAAGGAATACAATGATAATAAGCCTATAAAAGTAGTTGCAAATCTTCCTTACTATATTACAACGCCTATCATCATGAAGCTGTTTGAAGGTGGTGCACCGATTGAGAGTATTACAGTTATGGTGCAAAAAGAAGTGGCTGATAGGATGGTAATGGGGCCCGGAAATAAAGATTATGGTTCACTTTCTTTGGCAGTTGGATATTATGCAGAAGCCGAGGCTGTTATGGATGTTCCGCCGAGCAGCTTTATTCCTCAGCCGGGAGTGGGCTCAGCTGTTGTTAAGCTAAACAGATTTAGTGAGCCGGCTGTTAAGGTGAATGATGAGAAATATATGTTTGAGATTATTCGTACATCATTCAATCAGAGAAGAAAAACATTATCAAATTCTCTTTCAAATAACCCATCTCTTAGGGTTTCAAGACAGCAGGTTCAGGATGCACTAGTAAAAATGGGAATTGATGAGAAAGCCCGTGGGGAAATTCTGAGTTTAGAGCAGTTTGCAAGGCTTTCGGATATTTTACAAAGCAGTAACGCTATGATAAACTAACACTATATGTAGTATAACGGTACCAAAGAGGTAAAGGTTTTGGATAAAGTCGAATATAGAATTCGAGCCGATGAGATTAAGGCTTTGATTGGGGATGGCAGATATGCCGAAGCTGTTAAGATCGCGGACACGATAGACTGGAAAAAAGTCAGAAGTGTCAGTATGCTATGCAAGATCAGCGATCTGTATAAAATAAATCGTAGATATGAAGAGAGCCGGGATGTACTTGTTATGGCGTATGCCAAACATCCGACCGGCAGATCTATTGTATATTCACTTTGTGAACTATCCTTAAAGCTTGGAGAATTTGTTCAGGCTGTTGAGTATTATAAAGAATATTCCAAGATAGCGCCGAGAGATTCCAGCAGATTTATTTTACAATATAAAATATATGAGGCACAGGATGTAAGTCTTGAAGAACGAATAGCTGTTCTTGAAGAATTTAAGAGACATGATTATAGAGAAAGATGGGCTTATGAGCTTGCTTATCTTTATCACAGGGTTGGACTTACAACTGAATGTATAGAAGAGTGCGATGAGATCTTTCTGTGGTTCGGAGAGGGAAGATACGTTATGAAAGCCCTTGAACTTAAGGCGCTTCATGAACCACTTACGCCGGAACAGCAGGACAGATATTCAAGGTACAGAAATAGAAACGGTGGCATGATGGATGCCCCACAGGAACCTGAGCAGGAGGAAATTAAAGTAGTAGAGCCTGATCAGGTTATTTATAGTGATAAGCAGCCAACAAAGGAGATGCCACCTGTTACAGATGAAGTAATAAGGGCCTATAATGCAGGTGAATATAATGGTTATGAGGAGCAACAACACCAGGATGTAGTTTCTTACCAAAACTATGTTGAACCTCAGTATGAAACTGATGCCACCGGTCAGTATGTGCCAGAGAGCGAGCAGAATCCGGAGCAGGTTCAGTACGAGGAACAGATAGATTATCCGCATATCAATGAGATAAAAGAGCCATCGGTTGATGTCAGTGCATATAACACGATGAATCTTCAGGAAACTTTGGCTCAGGGGTTAAAAGATATAATTGCAGAGGAAACAGTTCCTGATGATAAGGCAGAAGTATTTTTTGATACTCAGACTGTTGAAATTCCATCTGCTCCTCAGATGGGAATTGACATTAAGTATGGCGGAAATGGTCCGATTCTTGGAGAAGCTAAGTATTCAGAAGATAACAGTGAGCAGAGACAAGTGTTTACGGGCGATGCTGCAGTTGGAACATATCCAGGCGCAGAAAGTTCTTACTTTGAAGTCAGAACCTATGAAGAAAAGCCATTGGAGGAAGAAGTTCCCGGAGCTGTTATCCATCCTAATGCAAGTTATCAGATGCCGTCTCATTTTGAGAAAATTCTTTCTCAGGAATCAGATGGACAGATCAGTATGGCTGTTGAACCAGAACCAGAAGTTGAACAACAGGTAACTGGTCAGATAAGTATTGACGAATACATGGCCAACTGGGAAAAGTTTAAGCAGGATCAGAAGGAAAAACAGTTACAGGCCGTTAAGCGCAGAGTGGCAGATGAAACAGGAAATATGTTTTCTGACTATGATGTCAATACTAAGGCCGGTCTACAGGAGAAATTAGAAAAAGCTATCGATGATGCCCTTAAAAAGGAACAGTATGATAAGGCTTCCGGAAGAGGTAACTGGGAAGTTAAAAGAGAAGATATCATTAGCGAAGCTGTTGACAATGTAATGGGCAGTGAAGATGTGGATAATACACTTTCTGAGGATACAGTACAAGACGCTGAAGCTCAGGATGAGACAGTTCAGGCAGAGGAAACTATTCAAGAGGCGATAGCAGAAGAACTTGTCGAGGAAACAAAGCCGGTTAACGAAGAGGTCGTTGAGGAAACTACAGAGCCTCAGAGTGATGATAAGGCTGATGAGACAAGTAATGAGCCTGCCATGGATACAACAGAGCAGGTAGTTGAGAATCCTGAGAATAACAGCGCTGAAAAGACTGACGAAGAAACTGTATCAGAAACGGATGCTGCTAAATCACATTCCAAGAATAAAAAGAAGAAAAAGCATAAGCACGAAGAAAATAAACCACAAGCAGATAATAATGCAGACACTTCTATAAAGAAGCATATTGGAACCAGAGAAATTGAAGAGAGAGTAAGGGCGATGACTCCGGAAGAGAAGGAGCTGTTTGGACCTTACATCCACCATAAAAAATCAAGACGCCAGATAATCAATGCTATAGATAATCTTAGTATGGATGCGTTTACCGGCAATGCAATTGTCACTGGTGAAGAGGGGGCTGGCACAGTTAATCTTGCAAAGGGTCTTATAAAGGCTGTACAGGCATCAGACTCTAATTTCAGTGGTAAAGTAGCTAAGATTACAGCTAATACTTTGAACAAAAAGAGCACTTCGGGAATATTTGATAAGCTTGCAAATGGTGCGTTGATAATCCAAAGAGCAGCAGATCTTGAGCCGGATACAGTAACTGAACTTATAGGAATTCTTCAGGAAGAGAACAAGGGACTTATTTTGGTCATGGAAGATGCCAAGGAAGACATGGACAAGTTCCTTGAAAGAAATCCTTCTTTAAAACAAAGCTTTAATGTTCGCGTGGATATTGAAGCACTTGATGATGATTCACTTGTTGCCTATGCTAAGCAATATGCATATGAAAAAGAGTATGCGATTGATAATCTCGGAATTTTGGCATTGCACACAAGAATTTCAGAGAGACAGACACTTGATCATGAAGTGACCGTTGCAGAAGTCAAGGATATTATCGATGATGCAATCTATTATGCAGAGAAGCGAACAGTTTCTCATTTTGTAGACGTCATAGTTCATAAGCGCTATGATGAAAATGATATGGTAATTCTTAGAGAAAAAGATTTTATGCACTAAAAAATATAAACATACACTAGAGGGGGTAAGTATGGGTCATAAAGTTTTTATATCTGAAGATGATGAATACTTATTTGGACAGGGAACACATTACGAGATATATGAAAAATTAGGTGCTCATCCATCGGAAGAAAATGGCAAAAAGGGTTACTTTTTTGCTGTGTGGGCTCCGAATGCGGCTGATGTTCATGTGGTTGGAGATTTTAATAACTGGGATGAAAATGCCAGTGAAATGAAACGTACCAAGACAGGTAATATCTGGACGATTTTTATTCCGGGAGTTGCTATCGGAAGTCTTTATAAATATCTGATTACTACAAGTGACGGAAGAAAGCTATATAAAGCAGATCCTTATGCGAATTATGCCGAGCTAAGACCCGGTAATGCATCCAGGACAACTGATCTATCAGATTTTACATGGTCAGATGAAAAATGGTATGAATCTCATAAGGGAAAAGACTTAAATCGTCAGCCACTTGCTATCTATGAGTGTCATATCGGTTCATGGATGAAACATCCAGACGGAACTGAAGATGGTTTTTATACCTACAGACAGTTCGCAGACAGAATAGTTGAATATTTGAAAGAAATGCAATACACCCATATAGAACTGATTGGAATTGCAGAGCATCCATTTGATGGTTCATGGGGATATCAGGTAACAGGATATTATGCGCCAACTGCAAGATATGGTGAACCTACAGATTTCATGTATCTTGTAAATAAGCTCCATGAGCATAATATTGGAATCATTCTTGACTGGGTACCGGCACATTTCTGTCCTGACGAATTTGGACTTGCTTGTTTTGACGGACAGTGCATCTATGAAGATCCGGACCCACGTAAAGGAGAGCATCCTGACTGGGGAACCAAGATCTTTAACCTGGCAAAGCCTGAAGTAAAAGACTTCCTTATTGCAAATGCTCTTTTCTGGATAAAAAAATTCCATATTGATGGACTTAGAGTTGATGCAGTAGCCTCAATGCTATATCTTGATTATGGTAAGCAGGAAGGTCAGTGGGTAAGGAATAAATATGGTGATAATAAGAACCTTGATGCCATTGAATTCTTTAAGCATTTTAATAGCGTAATAAGAGGAACATATCCAAACGTTCTTACAATTGCAGAAGAGTCAACCGCATGGCCAAAGGTAACAGCACCGCCGGAAGAAGACGGATTGGGATTTGCTTTTAAATGGAATATGGGATGGATGCATGATTTTTGTGAATACATGAAACTTGATCCATATTTCAGGCAGGGAGCTCATTATATGATGACCTTTGCCATGAGCTACAATAATGCTGAGAATTATATCCTGCCATTGTCACATGATGAAGTTGTTCACCTTAAGTGCTCAATGGTTGAAAAGATGCCGGGATACAAGATTGATAAGTATGCTAATCTGCGTGTAGGATATACTTATATGTTTGGCCATTCAGGCAAAAAACTTTTGTTCATGGGACAGGACTTTGGTCAGGAAAGAGAGTGGAGCGAGAAGCGAGAACTCGACTGGTTCCTCCTGGAAAATGAGCTGAACAGAGGAATGAAGGATTATGTAGGAAAACTCCTTGAAATCTACAGGAAATATCCGGCACTATATGAAGTTGATAATGACTGGGGCGGATTTGAATGGATAAATGCAGATGATAAGGAACGCAGCACCTACAGCTTCTACAGAAGAGCAATCAATGGCAAAGACAATATCCTCTTTGTTCTTAACATGACGCCTGTTGAAAGACAGGGATTTATGGTAGGAGTTCCTTTTGAGGGTACATATACCAAGATACTTGACAGCGCACAGAAGTGCTATGGTGGCATAGGAAGTAATGTTCCTGACAAGATTACTGCAGTAAAAGGACTTTGCGATTACAAAGATTACAGTATAACTATGGATCTTCCTCCATATGGCGCTGAAGTATTCGTATTCCAGAATCCTAAGAATAAGCCTGAGAAGCAGTCTTCATCTGCAAAAAAAGAAAAAGCAGTAAAGAAGACTTCCAAAAAGACAAAGAAGTAAGAATTAAAGATTTTATATATATAAGCCGAAATAGAAGGTGATGAGTGGATACTCATCACCTTTTTTGGTATAAGACCGGCAGGCGACATTCTATTTAATTCAGCTTTTAAACATTCATTTGAGGTAATCCATGAATATTAGTTTTCAGACTATAACAAGCAGAAAGCACGAAGAATCATTAAATACCCTTGGAACAGATTCAAGATATTCAAGGGAAATAGCTGCTAGTTCAAAGCAGGCAAATGTTGAGTCTGTATCAATACAGCTTGATTCAAGTTTTTTTAGCAATGAGGCATATTCAGACCATACTAAAACTGCAGAAGATATCCGTGAAATGGCTGAGAATACTGATGTTATGACTCAGCACAATTATATGGCGCTGTTGTCAAATACCATGTCAAAAGAGGATTTTGCAAAAGCTGTTGAAGATGGTTTTGATATAAAGACTATCAACAGTGCAGAAACTGTTACAATTCTCGATAAGATAAAAAGCGTTTTATTGCAGGCAGGAACTATGGTCACAGGATACAATGATGATCTTAGTCTTGAAAAACTTGCAAAAATTACGGGAAGCATGGCTTTTGCAAAAGAACTGTCTAATGACTTTCATGAGTCTGATGTTCCTGTGACTTTAGAAAATGTAAAGGCTGCCGGAATAGCATTCAAAGAAATTTCAGAGATAGATAATCTTGATGACAGTGCAATCAAATATATGGTCACTAATGAGCAGCGACCTACAATCGAAAATATTTATTTTGCTGCTCACAGCACTAACGGTCAAAACATAGCAGGAAAGGGGTATTATGCCCAGGATGCAGGCGGTTACTATGCTCAGAAAGCTGACAGCTATAACTGGGAGCAGCTTGATGAACAGATAAGCAGGATAATAGATGAATCTGGCCTTGATAGTAAAGATGATGAGGTCAGAGAAGAAGCAAGATGGATTGTTAAACAGGGAATACCTCTAACTCCAAAATCATTGAAAGCAGCTCATGAGATAAAAGCCATCGATTTTCCTATATCAGAAGAATTAAGCGCGAAGGCTATAACTGCAGCCATAGCGAATGGAACAAAAGCAACTAATGCTGATCTTGCAGATCCCAGAAGCAACTATGAAAAGGCATCTGACTACAAAAAGGCAGTAGAAGAAATAAGCGATAATGACATAAGAACAGCCATTGAAGGGGAAAAAGAACTAAATATTAGAAACCTTTCTGAGCAGACAAGGTTAAATATAGAAAACCCAAAGCTACCTTTGGAATGTGAAATTACAGAGCAGGAGCCAAGGTTTATAAAGGCGAGACTTCAGCTCGAGGAAATAAGGCTCAGAATGACAACCGAAGCTAATAAACAGCTTCTGGACAGTGGTTTTAGCATTGACACAGAACCAATGGAGAAGCTGATAGAAACATTGAAGACTATTTTAGGCCAGGCTTCGGATGAGGCAGCAGGAGATGCAATAGACGAGATTACCGGCGTAACACCGCAGAACAGAGAATATATTATTTCTGCAACGATAAGCAGCGTTTCAATAATCAGTAATGGCCCTATAGGAATTACAGGCTTAATGCTAGATGAGATGGAAACAGCGCCATTGTCACAGATAAGCGATAATTCCAGGAAGATGGTGGCTGATTACCAAAGAGCCGGACAAGAATATGAAACTATGATGACAAGGCCCAGGGCAGACCTTGGAGATAATATAAAGGATGCATTCAGGAATGCTGATGAGTTGTTAAAAGAACTAAATATGGAAGTTACTGAGGATAATAAAAGAGCAATAAGAATCCTTGGTTACAATCAGATGGAGATAAAGAAAGATAATTTCGAAAAGGTAAGAGCCTGGGACCAGATGCTCAAAGTAACACTTGAAAGGCTAAAGCCAGGGGCAGTTCTTGACCTTATAAGAAATGGGAAAAATCCTCTCGGTATGACAATAGATGAACTTGCTGCAAATCTTAATGAGAATGAATCAAATAAAGATGGCAGGGGAAGTAAACGCGATTCAAGAGGAGAAGAGAAATATTCGAGATTTCTTTATAAACTTGAGCACAAAAAAGAAATAACTGAAAAAGAAAAGCAGGCATTTATTGGAATCTACAGACTTTTTTCAACGATAAAGGCAAATGATTACCAGGCAATCGGATCAGTTTTAAAGACTGGCCTTGAAATGACATTGGGTAATTTGCTACAGGCTACAAGAACTCAGAAAACTGCAAAAAGAGGTATGGATTACACAGTTGATGATGCTTTTGGCGGAATTTCAGTTGAAAATAAAGAATTCGGATTAAAAATTGATGAACAGATAAGTTCAGCATTTAGGTATTACAGTGCGCAAGCCGATATAGTATATGAGAATCTTGAACCCGAAAAACTGATGGCGGCAAAACCTGATGAGAGTACTCTTTTACCGGAACTTGCAAGGAAACTTCAGGAAGAGGAAAAAGATAAGGAACTCGATGAAGACTATAATGCTAATCAGGTGAGGTACATAAGAGAGAACATTGCTGCAAAGGATACGGATGGGGCTGCAGAAGAATTAAGGTCGCTTGGAATAGAAGTGAATTTCAATAACCTTGAAGCTATGATCTCCAATAGAAGAGAGCGTAGATCCGGAAGTATCTGGGATAAGGCACAGCAGCTTAGCAAAAAGGAAATATCAAAAGAGCAGTCATTGCTGGTGGATGCTCTTGGAGAAGATGACTATGAGGAAGTATATAAGGATAGTCTGGAAAATATTTCCGATAAGCTTAGTGAACTTCTGATGAATGATGACGATACATATATCGACGTCAGAGCAATTTCTCTTATGCAAAGAAGACTTTCTATAATGAGTCAGAGCTCAGATAAAGGAAGTTTTGATGTACCGGTAGAAATAGACGGGGAAAAGATTACCATGCACATTACCTTAAGAAGTGATGACAGCATGGATTCAAGGATGGAAGCCAGTATTCAGACTTATGAGTTTGGTCTTTTGACAGCAAACTTATACGAAAAGAATGGAATCATTAGTGGAATGCTTACAACAACTAATGCCCAAAGCTCAGAAGAAAGTGAATATCTGGAAAGCGTTAGATCAAAAATGTGCGTTAATTTGGCTGAGAAATTAAAGGATTATGGTGTAGCCCAGGATAAAATAGCAATCCTTTACCACGCGCAGAGACAGCCTATCTCAGTAGGGAAAACTAATGCAAATGCCACGGATGGCAGCAATAAAAAAACTACAGACACAAAAGTGCTTCTGACCATGGCAAAAGCGTTTATAGAAGCGCTTTAAGGAGGTATAAATGAGAGTAAACTACAATGTCTCAGCGATGATAGCTAATAACGCGCTTAAAAGAACAGATACAAAATTGTCAGATTCCCTTGCAAGATTATCAAGTGGTATGAAAGTAGTAAATGCCAAGGATAACCCATCAGGACTTGCGATGTCAAGAAGGATGAATGCCCAGATAGAGGGAATGAATGTGGCAAATGACTCTGCAAATGACGGCATTTCAATTGTACAGATTGCAGATGGCTCTTTATCGTCCGTACATGAGATTCTTCAGAGAATGAATGAGCTGGCAGTAAAGGCTAGTACAGATTCTTTGACAAATGATGACAGAAAGGTAATCCAGTCTGAAATAACACAGTTAAAAGATGAAATCGAGAGAATCGCTCAGACAACTCAGTATAACGGACAGAATCTTTTGGATGGAAGCTTTGACTTAAAAGGCTATGCAACCGTAGGAAATGATCCTGCTACAGCAAAAACAGATGTCGATGCGGCAATCAAAGTTATTGGTTTTTCTGACGTTATGGAAGAAGGCCAGTATGTAATATCAGGCCTTAATATAACATACGAAGAAATAGGGCCTAAAGGCGCTGAGAAAAAGAAAATAGATATTCAAAATCCGGCAAATGTTACGATAACAAGAGATGGCGTTGATTACATGAACCAGAATATGAACGTGGAATGTATGGAAGATGTTCTTGTTATCAGTGACAGTACAGGAAAAAGCATAAAGATAAAAATAGACAAGGATTTAAGTGAGAACCTCAATATTGATCTTACCACCACTGGTTCTATGACTATGCAGGTAGGAGCAAATGAAGGACAAAAGCTTGATATCAGAATCCCTAAAGTATCCCTTAATACCCTTGGAATCTACAACCTTGATGTATCACCAAGTAGTGATGAAGCAAGATTTGGAGTGGATAAGATTAAGAATGCGATTTCAGAAATTAGCAGTATCAGAAGCCGACTCGGCTCATATCAGAACAGACTTGAGCATACCGCAGGCAACCTTGATATTTCCGTTGAGAATATGACGGCTGCATATTCAAGGATCATGGATGTTGATATGGCAGAAGAAATGACATTCTATTCAACACAGCAGGTTCTCTCACAGGCAGGAACATCGATGCTTGCACAGGCAAACGAGAGACCTTCACAGGTATTGCAGCTTCTGCAGTAATGGAGTGTATCACCACACTTATATTGTAGCTAATAATGATTTATATTAGGTTAGAAAACGATATAACAGTATATTTGTTTTCGATTAACCCGACTTAAAGCGTTGTCATCAATCGTCAATGTTGCAATTGCAATGAGTTCTACAGCTTTTTGAGGAAAAGAAAATGACACAGGAGAAAAAACAGGAATTAACACTTAGAATTTCACAGGCAAATAAAACACAGATGATAACCATACTGTATGAAATGGTGATCGAATACCTTTCTGACTCAAGGGACGCCATAAGTCTTGGTGAAAAAGAACTTTCAGAAAGATATCTCACCTATGCCCAGTCCTGTATAGATGAGCTGATACGGTCAGTGAATCGAAGTGTTGAACTTGGAAGAAACCTTCATGAGATTTATATCTTTTCCAAGAAAGAACTATTGCTTGCAGGAGTAACCGGAAATATTCACAGAATATGGAAGGTGGAAAATAATTTTAAGTCACTTCACGATGCATACCTTGAGATTGAAAATACCGATACAAGTGGTCAGGTTATGGGAAACACACAAGCGGTTTATGCGGGGCTTACATATGGCAGACACAGTTTAAATGAAGCTGTTGCGGCAGGGCAGATGAACCGCGGATTTATGGCATAAACCAAATTCTTAAGAAAAGATTAATAATATTAATTTTAGGCTGGTATTTAATATTGAAACGACTGATAAAAGTCGAAATTAAAAAGGAGCGGATACAGATGATTGCAATAATAATTGTCTGTAATCCGCTCTATTTGCTGAAAAAAATGAGATAAAAAGTGTTCGATTTTAATCGAACAAATTATTAATCTCGCTTGAAAATATGCGGGAATGCGGGTATTTACAAAGTGATAACAAGGTGATAAATTCTATAAACGCGAGCTCGAAATACGATGTTCGAAAGGAGTGAGTTGTAATTAAAGCAGTAGTACTCTTGTTTTTGTCAGGAGCTGTATTAACTGATCTATGTAAAGACAAGATATATAATTTATGGGTTGTCCCGGGAATGCTAACCGGTCTTATCATCGCCCTTTTCCAGGGAAGAGGAAGACTTTTAGATGCACTTTTTACAGTGGCGGTGTCATTTCTAATCCTGATTCCGGTATATCTGGTGAAAGGTATTGCGGCGGGCGATGTAAAACTATTATTATCTACAGCATCTTTTTTATCATTGCAGGAAATGTATTCCTGTCTGCTATTTTCTTTCCTCATTGCAGGAGCAATTTCATTGGCAGTTCTTGTTTTTTCACGTAAAAAGAAAAAAACAATACACTTTGCTGTTCCGGTACTGGCAAGCACATTTTTGGTTTTGGGAGGTTTAGTATGAGTAAATGCAGACTGGCTATATGCGATACTGATGAGAATTATTGTCGCAGATTGGATCTGTATCTGAGAGAACATTTAGGACTATCCTTTGAGATTTTTTCTTTTACAGATTATGAGATAATGAAAAATTTTGCAAAAGAAAATGAAATCTCTCTTTTGATGCTCTCAGAAAACATTTACGAAGATATCATGAACTTTGGAATGAAGGCATTTAGCAAGAATATTATGGTGCTGGATGAAGGCCTTGGAACGGTGAATATGGTATGCGAGAGCATGATAGATGAAAATGCTTCGATAAAGCATGTGAGCAAATTTCAGCCCGCAGCGAAAATTGTACAGGGTATCATTGATTACTGCACGGAATCTTCCGAAGATTTTGAAGGGCTCGGAACGGAAACTCTTTCAGGAAAGGGACAAATTATCGGATTGTATTCACCAATCAGTAAATGCGGGCAGACCAGATTGGCAGTAAGCATTTCAGAAAAACTTGCGCAAAAGTCGAAAGTAATATTTTTAAGTCTTGAGAGCTTTTCATCCCTTGCAGTAGATCTTGGGATTGATGGAGAAGATGATATTACTGACCTGTTGTATTATGCAGATTGTGAGAAAAATAAGATTGGTCTTTATCTTGAGAAAATAAAGAAAACGAGGAATGGAGTAGATTTTATACTCCCTGCCAAAACTGCAATGCAGGTAAGAGAAATCAATTCGGAGAGATTAAAGGAACTGTTATTTATTCTTATCAATGAGTGTGGATATGATTACTGTATAATAGATATGACTGAATATGTGGAAGACTTTTTCGAAATTGAGAAAATGTGTCATAAGATTTTTACTATTACAAAACAAAATCCGTCAGATGAGCATAAGATAAGAACATATGAGGAAGTCTTAAAACAGAGTGAACAGGATGAAATTATCGCAAAAACAGTTAAATGCCCGCTTCCGGAAATGAGAGATATCAAGGGCTTTGACCTATTTACTGAGAAACTCCTTGAAAGCGAGGGTATCATAATTGAACAAGAGCCTTGAAGACATTAGAAAGTCAGTACGGCAGCAGGTTCTCAGTACTATTGATCTGTCAAAAGATATATCTGATGAAGAAATGTTCGAGCTTGTGGATAAAGAACTGTCAGAGACGCTAAGGCATATGGTCATTTCTGTAGCTGATAGAAAACGGCTTAGGATACAGATTTTTCATTCGATTCGAAAACTGGACATATTACAGCAGCTCTTAGATGACCCTGAAATCACAGAAATAATGATAAACGGCACAGAAAATATTTTTTTGGAAAAGAAGGGAGAGATTACAAAATTTGATGGCAGATTCGAGTCGCGTGAAAAACTTGAAGACGTAGTTCAGCAGATTGTTGCATCTTGTAACAGGGTAGTTAATCAGTCGCAGCCTATAGTTGATGCAAGACTATATGGAAGCCGAGTGAATATAGTAATGGAGCCGATAGCACTTAATGGACCTATCATTACCATAAGACGGTTTCCTGACAAGCCTGTCAATATGGAAAAACTAATTGAATTTGGCTCAATATCCCCTTATTTGAGAGATTACCTTTCTGTCCTTGTTAAAGCTGGTTACAATATTTTTATTTCAGGTGGAACCGGATCCGGTAAGACCACTTTTCTAAATGCATTATCCGATTTTATTCCCAAAGATTTACGAGTAATTACCATTGAAGATTCAGCGGAACTTCAGATTCTTGGTGTGCCTAATCTTGTAAGGCTTGAAGCTAGAAATGCAAATGTTGAAGGCTGCAATCCTGTAACGATAAGGGATTTGATCAAGTCATCCCTTAGAATGCGCCCGGATTGGATTATCGTTGGAGAAGTAAGAGGTGGAGAATGCGTTGATATGCTCCAGGCCATGAATACCGGGCATATGGCGATGTCAACCGGTCATTCCAACAGCGCTCACGATATGCTTTACAGAATAGAAACAATGAGTCTCATGGGAATGGGAGAACTCCCGCTTTCTGCGGTTCGAGGTCAGATATCTGCGGGAATAGATATAATCGTTCATCTTGGAAGATTAAGGGATAAATCCAGAAAAGTTTTGGAAATATGTGAAGTGGGAAAAGAGCTTGATGAAAACGGGAAGATACCGATGAATACACTTTTCAGGTTTGAGGAAAAAAGTTGTGGAAATAACAATAAAATAGTTGGGGAATGGAGGCAGATGAGTGAATTACAGAATATTGAAAAGCTTGCGGCAGCAGGCCTTAGCTTACCCAATATCCAGAAATGACATCTTGTTTATTGTTCAGGGAATCATAATAGTAGTACTTTTCGGAAAACTTTTTTATGATTCATGGATTGCCACTTTTCTCTTTTCACCGATGATAATTCCTTGGGTAATAATGCAAAAGAAAAATGAAAGCAAGAAGAAATGCAGGATTTTGGGGATTCAGTTTAAAGATGCAATTTTTTCTGCTCTTACAAGCTTAAAAGCCGGTTACTCAGTGGAAAACGCATTTATCGATGCAGTTAAAGATATGGAGATGTTGTATGGAAAAGATAGTGATATTTTAGCGTGTCTTACAAAAGTAAACAAAGGTCTTCGTAATGGAATACCTTTAGAAAAGCTGATCATGGACATAGGCAGAGAGAGTGGAAATGAGGATATTCAGGACTTTGCATCAGTTTTTCTTGTAGCAAAAAGAAGCGCCGGGAATATGACGGAAATAATTGAGAGAACGATTGATATTATTTCACAAAAAATAAACGTTGAGAAAGAAATAGATGTCCTTATTAGTGCCAAACGACTTGAAGCAAGGATTATGAACTGCGTTCCGTTTTTTATTATTTCCTATATCAGCATTACCAGCCCGGGATTTTTTAATGCGCTCTATCATAATGTTTTTGGAATTGTGATAATGACAATCTGTATGATCATATATTGCATCTCGTACCTTCTTTCTGAGCGTATTGTGAATATTTCAGTGTGAGGTTTTTATGATTGTTTTTATCTATTTTATTGTCCCATGCGCCGTCGCAGTCTTATGGTTTTTATCCAAAGATATAGAAGATTTGCAGGAAATTAAAGAAAAAGGAATATCAAGGCAGCTATATAGAATATCATTATTTGTTTACCGTACATTAATGAAACAAAAGAGACTCACGCAAACTCATAAAATTCGTGAATTTATCAAGAGCCTTGGAACTGAAAAAGGACTGGAATTGGCAGAAGAAAAATACTATGCGCAAAAGATAAGCATAGTGATACTTATAAGTCTTTGCGGAAGTTTTCTGGCATTACTATTATTCATTTCAAATAAAAATGCAGGCGAAATAAGAGATGGATTTTATATTTCAAGAAATCTACCTGGTAAAGGAGAAAAGAGATTAGAACTTGTTGCAAATGACAGTGAGGGAAATCCTCTCGGAGAATTCGAAGTATGTGTTGATGAAATGGTCTATACACGAAAGGAACAGAATAATCTTTTTGAAAAAGCAAGTGCTGAAATGGAATCTCTAGTTCTGGGTGATAATGAATCTTTAGACTATGTAACGGAAAATCTTAATCTTGAAAAGAAAATAGAAGGATATCCCTTTGAAATATCCTGGAAAAACGATAATTTGGATGTCCTAAGTTATAGTGGTGAGCTACAGAAAGACAACATTCCTAAAGAGGGCGTGATAGTAACGCTTTATGCAACTTACAAATATGATGGTAATTCATGGGAACAGGTATTATATGCTCGCATAATGCCCCAATTACTAACTAAGGCAGAGATTGTTTTTAGACAAATATCAGATCTTTTAAGTGCAAATGCAGAGAACACTAAATATGAAGAGGATATGTTACTGCCAAAGAATTGTGAAGAGAGTGAGATAATCTGGCACGAAAAAATAGAGGATGACAGCCTTCTTCTGTTGATAATCACGTTAATAGGCGCGGCCTTGACTTTTGTATTAAAAGACAAGGAATTAAAAAGAAAGGCAGATGAAAGAAACAAAATCCTTGAGTATGAATATCCTAAACTGGTTTCGCAACTTGCACTCTATCTTGGAGCGGGAATGACAATGAGAAATATTTTCTTTAAGCTCTCTGAGAATTATACGGCTAAGAAAAAATCAGGAAGCTCTGAAAATTATATGTATGAAGAAATACTGCGAACAACAAGAGAGCTTTCAGCCGGTAAATCGGAAGCTGAAGCCTACGAAGGACTCGGATACAGGTGCAAAGGGCAGCAGTATACAAGACTTAGCACTCTTCTTTCACAGAATCTGAGAAAAGGTAACAGTGAATTGCTTACTCTTTTAAATGAAGAGACCAAACGCTCTTTTGCAGAAAGGCTCGAAAGAGTGAGAAAAGAAGGTGAAGAAGCGGGAACAAAACTTCTTTTGCCAATGATACTAATGTTGCTGATCGTCATGATAATAATCATGATACCGGCATATATGACATTCTAATGAAATACTGATTAAATCAGTGATTCTTAATACAAGATCTAAACGACAGATGAAATCAGTGATTCATAAAACAGGATTTGAATGACTAATGAAAACATTGTTTCATAAAAAGATTTATATGACTAATCAAATCAGTGTTTTACAAAATAAAATTTGAAAGGAAAAGACATGAAAAATATTTTAAACACAACAAAAAACACAGGAACAAAATTTATGAACGGAGTAAAAGCATTCTGGCAGGATGAAAACGGGATGGGAACTGTTGAAGTTATCCTGATTATCGTTGTGCTGATCGGACTTGTAATTGTCTTTAAAAAACAGATAAACACTATTGTAGATGATATCTTTAAGGCAATCAGGGAAGAAACACGTGAAATTACAAATTAAAGGATATATTACAGTCTTTTTATCGCTATCAATAATGATAATATTGTCGCTTGTTCTGGCTCTTTTTCAGGGAGCCAGGATTGGCGCTGTAAGAATGAAAACGGAGTGTGTTGCAGATATAGCAATGAATTCCGTTTTGGCTGAGTATAGCAGAGAATTATATGATCAATATGGACTTTTAATGGTGGATACATCCTATGGAACTTCATCTCATTCAGTTTTAAATATGAAGGAGCATTTGAAAAATTATGTTCAGAAAAACTTTGATAGAAGTTTAGTGGGAGGAATAACCAATGCCCAGACAATGACAGCTATGAAGTGCAAGGATGTAAAGATTGAAGGTTTTTCTGTGGCGACGGATAATAACGGAGCTGTTCTTAAAAGACAAATACTTGCATATATGGCGGGCAATCCTATAGAAGGACTGCTTACTGATGTTCTTGATAATACAAATAAGCTTAAGGATAGTAAACTTGATACAACTGATGTGGCGAGTCTTGCAGAAGAAAATCAGGAGCTCATAGATTCAGTTGAACTTCCAACAGTGGAAAATGATGAAGGTGAAGAAGAAACCCTATCAATAGGAAATCCGGCAGATGCAGTGAATTCACAAAGGTCGGTAGGAGTGCTTAGCCTGGCTATTCCTGATAAGGATAAAATTTCCCGGGCTGTGGCAGATATAGCATCTTTGGCATCGAAAAGGGAGCTTAGTAAGGGAACAGGGCTTGATGATGAAGAAGAAATATCAGCTACTGAGAATCTTCTTCTGGATGAGTATTATTATGAAAAATGCAGCAGATATTCTAAAGAACTTGAAAAGTCGGCTTTAAAATATCAATTGGAATATCTTGCTTTTGGTGAAAACAGCGATTGGGCAAATCTTGAAAAAATGGCGCAGACTCTGCTTATGTGGAGAGAAGCGTCAAACATGATGTATTTATTTTCCTGCCAGGAAAAAGTGAAAATGGCAGAAACCTTGGCAAATACTCTTTCAGTTCTTTTGTTTGTGCCGGAACTTGCAGTACCAATCAAGTATTCAATTCTTTTCGCATGGACATTTGCTGAATCAATATCAGATCTACATATTCTCTTTGGAGGCGGGAAAGTGCCTCTTTTCAAAAGTGATTCCACATGGAAACTATCAATTTCTAATATGCTTTCATTTAAAGAACATTTGGATTCTTCAGGTTCGGAAGAGGGTCTGGATTATACAGGGTATCTAAGAATGAAACTTCTTATGACGGATTCGGATAAAAAAATATCAAGAATGATGGATGTTATCGAAATGGATGTCAGGAGAACTGATGGTAATTCCCAGTTCATGCTTGATTATTGTGTTGATATTTTCAAAGCAGAAATTGATGTTGAGACAAAATCCGGATATGAGTGCACGATTGAGAGGGCATATGGGTATGAAAGATAGTGAATGCATGAGTGGAGATAAGGGCACTTCTTTGTTGTTGAAAAAGATAAAAAAAATAAGAAGAAAAATAATGTCACTCCAGACAATCAGAAAGATAAAAGAAGTGTCTTTGTCTGCATCCATGACATTGGAAGCATCCATCATTCTTCCGCTTTTTATTTTTTTCTTTATCAATATCATAGCAGTAATTGACATTATATATGTTCAATCTGAATTGGAAGCCTGTCTGCATCAAGTGGGAAATGAAACTGCGATGCTGGCTTTTGATATGAGAACCGGTGAAGAGGTTTTACAGTTAGATGAAGATAGCAGAGCAAAGAATATTACTGAGATGGGAACACTTGGGCTTCATGCAGTAAGTGAGATTCGTGAAAGGCTTGAAGACAAGCTTTCTGGCAGCGCAGTAATGGATGGAGTAAAGTCACTCAAATTTTCGTCATCCAGGATAATGTACGAGAATGACATCATAGACATAGTGGTTGATTATAAGGTTCATCCCATAATAAGACTTGCGGGTTTTAAGGAATTCCCGGTGGAGGCGCGTTTTTATGGCCATGCCTGGACCGGATATGATATTTCAGGTGGAACTGATATAAATCATAATGAGGAAGAAGTTGTTTTTATAACCGAGCATGGAACTGTTTATCACAGAGATTCCGGCTGTAAATATCTAAATCACAAGATCGAAAGCATACGTTATGAAGATATTGAGAACAAGAGAAATCTTGATGGGGCCAAGTACTATTCCTGTGAGTATTGTGGAAAAGGTATTGCAGGCGGGAATGTTTTTATAACAAATTATGGGAAGAAATATCATACAAGGCTTAATTGTCCGGGATTAAAAAGAAATATATATGCTATACCAATTTCTGAAGTTGGAGGAAGGAGTCCATGCCATGGATGTGGGTGACAATATTATTTTTAAGATACTGATAATAATTCAATTTTTGATAATGATCTATGCATCTATAAAAGATATGAAAAATAAGGTGGTTTCGATTTGGGTTCCGGGTTTGTGCGGAATGATTTCAATAATAAAAACAATATTGGATTTGCTTAATGGAGATTTGGAACCAACAAACATCGTACTTTCGCTGATTCCAGGGTTGCTTTTGATAATCATGAGCTTTATGACTTCCGGGGGAATCGGGAGCGGAGATGGAATTGTGCTTTTAGCAATAGGGCCTTTATTTGGATTAGAAAAAATATATGGAGGAGTTCTTTTGGCTTTCGCATTTTGCAGTTTGATGTCTATTTTTTTGCTGGCTACGAAAAGAGCAAATAAGCAAACACATCTTCCATTTATCCCTTTTATTACATTAGGAATGGGAGTGATCTTATTTGCGTAAATTTAATGGATACATGACAGTTGAAGCTTCATTTGTTGTTCCTATAGTTGTCTGTGCTTTTATTTTTATCATATATATTTCGAATTATATGTATGCAAGGTGTATTTTGGCGCAAGACAGCTATATTCTTGCTTTTAGGGCTGCAAATGAATTGGATGAATATGGAAATCCGCAGGCTTATATTCAGGAAAAGAGTGAACTTATATTTGCAAAAAAGTATTTTGGAAACAGAAAACCAAAATTTACTGCTAAGCAACAAGGAAAGACGGTTGTAGTGACAGGCGAGACAGAAACAAAACATTCATTTGGAAGATATTTTGGACTGCCTGAGAATGGATGGAAGCTTGAGGCAAGAGAAAAAGCGAAAGATACTGAATATGCAAAGCATATCAGGACAATAAAACGTTTAAAAGATATTGGATTAGGAGAATGATCATGGATTACAGATATTGCAGAGAGTTAAAACATAATTATCTTATTGTTAAGAGTGATGAAAAAGAATCAGGGAATAAACAGAACTATCAGATGAAAATAATGGAAAAAAGCAGGATTGACAGTTTTATTCCATTTGATAAAAGGGTTATTAATGGTGAAACATTTCTTTATTATAGAATAAATTCAATGCAGAGTATAAAGGATAGATTTTCAGCAAGAGGAATGAGCAAAGATCAGCTTATTAAGCTCTTTTCTTCGTTAAAGCAGGCTTTGGAAAGTCTTGAAGAATATTTACTTGGAATAGAAAATGTGATTCTTGATTCAAAGAGCATTTTTATGGATTTTACCAAGGAAAACTATAGATTTATGTATTATCCATTTGGCAAGACGGTTGATATTTCAAAGTTTGTGGATGAATTGTTTGAACTTGTGGATCATGAGGATGAAGACGCTGTTGAGCTGATATATGATTTGTCAGAAAAATCCCAGATGGAAAGTTTTTTACTTCTTGATTACATAGAACAAGTAATTTCAGAATCTCAAAAAGAAGAAAGTGTTTATCAAAGTATGTCAGAAGATTATCGTTATAGTCAGAGTCTGTCTGAAGAAAAGGATTTCTTTTCGGAACAAAATACAGATTTCGATGAAGAACAATATGAAGAAAAACTTGAGATCAGGAATAAGGAGACCAAAAAGACCGGAGTAGTACAACTAATATTTGCAGTTCTTTTTCTTCTATTAATGATTGCAATGATGTATATAAGAATGAACTATATTTTGACAAGAGAAGAGAATTCTCTCTCAATGATAGTACTTGCAGTTTCAGTAATTAGTGGTCTTGTTGCGTTTGTTTCAGGGATTAAAGATTTTTTATCAAAAGATGATAAAAAAATAGTAAGTAAAAAAACTGTGATTGACGATGAGACGGAAGGCATAAAATATGATTATTATAATGAAATTCAAGATACGGATAGCGAATATATAAATATTGAAGGGTATAAAAAGTCAGTTTCTGTAAAACCAGCAGATGCATCAGAGATAAAAATGTCAAATTCAGATGAAACTGTAGTTCTTGATATAGACGATGAAGAGGACAGAGGAATTACTTTATACAGTAGCAACACTGACAAAACTTTCAAGATTGTTCTTGATAAATTTCCCTTAACTGTTGGAAAACTTGAGGAGTGTGTTGATAAAGTGATAAGTGATATGAGTATTTCAAGAATTCATTGCCGCTTTTCAGAAAACTCTGAGGGTAAAATTACGATAACCGATCTTAATTCCACAAATGGAACATTCAGGAATGGTCTTAAACTCAAGCCTCAGGAAGAAAATGTAATAGAAGAAGGCGATGAAATAAGGATAGGCAGAATTTGCTTCGACTGCAGGTGAATTGTGGTATAATACCTATAAACTAGTTGGAGGGGTATTTTCTTATGAAAATCAATATCTATTATGGCGGCAGAGGGATAATTGATGATCCTACTTTGTACGTAATATCACAGATCACAGCAGTTTTAGAAGAATTAAATGTAAAGGTACAGCAATACAATCTTTACGAACAGAGGAATGGAATAACCGCTCTTCCTAATACTCTCAAGGACGCTGATGGCGTCATCCTTGCATCAACAGTAGAATGGTACGGAGTTGGCGGATATTTAATGCAGTTTTTGGATGCATGCTGGCTTTACGGCGACAAGGATAAGATTAAAGAGACATATATGGCGCCTGTTGTAATGTCAACAACTCATGGCGAACGTGAGGGTATGATGAGTATAGCCGCAGCCTGGGAAATGCTTGGTGGACTTCCTTGTGATGGTATGTGCGGATATATTGCGGATACCACTAAACTAGAGAATAGTGCAGAATACTCTAAGATAATCGAAAAGAAAACGGAGCATATATATAGAACAATTAACCAGAAAATGCCTGTTTTCCCTGCCAGCAATCAGGCAGTTATCAATAAAGTTGCAGTTGCAAAGGGCATCGATCTTACACCACAGGAGTCAGAGCAGCTTTCTGAATATGCATCTGACGATAAATTCGTGCGCACGCAAAAAGAGGATCTGCAGGAGCTTGCAAGCATATTCCGAGATAAAATGGGCCAGGAAGAATCTGCCTCAGGTAATTCTGATGAGTATATTAAAAAACTCACAAAGAAGTTTACTCCGGTGGCAGGAGTTTGTGCAAAGTATAAGATTTCATTTCTGGATAATGCAAAGCTAAAACCCATCGTTATTGATGTAGATAATAAGAATTGCGATCTTCGAACCGGAGATGAAGATGAATGTGATGTGGTTATTTCTACAGACCAGCATATTTTTGAAGATATTCTCAGTGGAAGAATGACTTTCCAAAGAGCATTCATGGCGGGGAGTATTAAGATGAAGGGAGATTTCAAGCTTCTTAGGAGCATGGATCAGCTGTTTGAACTCATGGCTGAGTGATGTACCGGCGTCTTGAAAAATATCACATGCCTGATAATATTAGAAACGATGAATTTGTAAAAAGACAACAGCAGATATACAAGTCAGGAATTATTACTATTATTCTACTTGCAATAAATATTATTGTATTCTTGCTTAGCAATACACTTATGCATGAATTATATTCTGAAGGTGTGATGTTTACTTCCGCAGTGGTTATTGATGGGGAATTATACAGAATTGTAACAGCAATGTTTCTTCATGCTGATATTAATCATCTTTTTAATAATATGATCATGTTGCTATTGGTAGGGGCAATCATTGAAAATTATCTTGGACATGCCCCATATCTTTTTATGTATTTTTTGGCGGGAATATTTGGAAATCTTCTATCAATGTCATATGAGATAAGAAATGACCTTACCTGGGTATCACTTGGTGCAAGTGGCGCCGTTATGGGACTTGTCGGCTTTATGTCAGTATGGATAGTTATTAATAGAAAGCAGCTGGTAAAAGATAAATCCATGCTGATAAGACTTATTTTACTGCTTCTTTTTGTAATTGAATCCTGCTTTTTCCAACAGGGAGCAAATACAGTAGCGCATTTTGGCGGCTTTTTAACAGGTTTTGTATTTGGAATAATTAATATAATATTGTTTAATAATAGGAAAGATATGGAGGGAATAGCTTAATGGACGGATGTATTTTTTGCAAAATTGCTAATGGGGAAATACCTTCAAACACAATTTTTGAAAACGATGAATTTAGAGTAATTTTGGATAATGGACCTGCAACAAAAGGACATGCTTTGGTACTTCCCAAGAAGCATTATGCAGATCTTTTTGAGATACCTGAAGAAACTGTTGCAAATGCAGCTATAGTTGCTAAAAAAGTAGCGCAGAATATCAAGGAAAAGTTGAATTGTGACGGTCTGAATCTTGTTCAGAACAATGGTGCTACTGCTGGACAGACTGTTATGCATTTCCATTTACATATTATTCCAAGATATGAAAATGACGGTCAGCACATTCTTTGGAAACCAACGAGCCCTTCAGCAGAGGAACTTGTTGATATAAAGAACAAGATTGTAGGTTAAAGTTTTTAAGGAGTAGGAACTATGCGTGACATTCATGTATCAGAAATCTCAGATACGGTTAAGAATATGTGCATCGATGTTAATTATGAGCTTTCTGAAGATATGAAGAGAGCTCTTACAGACGCACAGGAAAAAGAGGAATCTGAACTCGGAAAACAGATTTTTTCTAAGCTTCAGGAAAATTTAAAAATAGCAAAAGAAGACCAGATACCTATCTGTCAGGATACAGGAATGGCAGTATTCTTTGTGGAGGTCGGACAAGAGGTTCATTTTGTGGGCGGAGACATTACTGCTGCTATAAATGAAGGCGTAAAAAATGGCTATACCGAAGGATATCTAAGAAAATCGGTTGTTGGAGATCCTTTGATAAGAAAGAACACCGGTGATAATACTCCGGCTGTCATTCATTACAGCATAGTCCCCGGAGATAAGGTTAAGATAACATGTGCCCCCAAAGGCTTTGGCAGTGAGAATATGAGCAGAGTTTTTATGCTTAAGCCTGCGGATGGTGAAGAAGGTGTTAAGAATGCAGTGGTCCAGGCTGTCAAGGACGCCGGACCAAATGCGTGTCCTCCGATGGTAATAGGTGTGGGAATTGGCGGAACCTTTGAAAAGTGTGCCCTTCTTGCGAAGGCTGCGCTTCTTAGACCCGTTGGAGAATCATCTGAAATAGAATATGTCGCTGATATGGAAAAAGAGATTCTGACTAGAATAAATGAGACAGGAATAGGCCCTGCAGGTCTTGGTGGAAAGATTACAGCTCTTGCAGTTAATATCAATACATATCCGACTCACATTGCTGGATTGCCGGTAGCAGTAAATATTTGTTGCCATGTGAATAGACATATAACCAGGATACTGTAGAATAAAGTCAGACTATAGATACAATTATTTTTGCAAGGAGATAATAACATTGACTTGCAAGTTGAAATTACATTAGCACTATTCAAACCAAGCATATAAGGGAGCTTTTTAATTATAAATATTTGATAACTTGCAATTTATTTGTTTTTTAGAAAGTTTACTTGCAAAATCAAGGCTAAAAATAGTTGCAATTACGTCGTATATAAGTGGTAAGGAAATAATATATGAATTGTGTTAAAAAACACAACAATAGTAATAGCATGGTTGAATGATAAGTGTTTTACATATGTGGATTATTCTTTTTGTATTAAATAATTACAATAAGACAGTGTAATAGTAATGAAAGTGAGATCATTATGGAGAAATATCTTTCGCTTCCAATCTCGAAAAATGAATTATTAGAATTGAATGCCGGTGATATGGTATATATCACTGGAATAATTTATACAGCAAGAGATGCAGCACATAAAAGAATGTCTGAAGAAATTAAAAATGGAAGATCATTACCTTTTGATGTTAATGGAAACATTATATATTATATGGGACCATCACCGGCCAGAGAAGGAAGACCAATAGGATCCGCCGGACCTACAACAGCAAGCCGTATGGATAAGTATAGTCCACAATTACTTGATATGGGACTTGTGGGAATGATTGGAAAAGGAAAACGATCCGGTGAAGTAATTGCTTCAATAGTTAAAAACGGAGCAGTGTATTTTGCTGCTATTGGAGGAGCAGGAGCACTTCTTTCAAAATCGATTTTCAAATCAGAAGTTGTTGCATACGAAGATCTTGGTACTGAAGCAATAAGAAAATTGGAAGTTGAAAAATTTCCTGCTATAGTGGTTATTGATTCAAAAGGCAATAATCTCTATGAAAATAATACACAAATTCAGAAATAATAATTGTTAATGCCTATATTTTAAAGAATAATTTAATGTGGAATTTAACTTTTCACTTCAGTGTTCAAAAATTATTTAAACAGTTTAAAAAATATAATTGACAAAGCTAATAGTACTTTGTATAATAACACTTGTGTCTTAACTGTTTGCACAAGACACAAGAATTCAAAACCGCATATTGGTAGAGGAGTTCAGACATGGAGAAATACTCAAGTGGCTGAAGAGGCGCCCCTGCTAAGGGTGTAGACCGTTCGCGCGGTGCGCGGGTTCAAATCCCGCTTTCTCCGTTGAAATCAAGTGATAATTACTAATATAGTAATTATCACTTTTTCTTTTGCTATAAAACTATTCATGCATGATTGTGTATATATAAGTGAGCTATTGTTTCTTTGATTCAGAGTAATAAAATTCTATTCCAATATATAATTCGATATTGATTCGTATTTGCGCGATAGAAATATGTTGCATATATGAATCTGTGATCAATGGGAGAGTGCTTCTGGTGGAATCGTTTCTTAAATGAATATGCATTGTGTAAAGATGTTGAAATATAATCTAGTGTACTGTCTAGCTCATATTCAATCAAATAACTTGTATCTCAATTTCATATGCTACGTCTGAAAATCTTGACAATGCCCGCATTGCCTGCGATTTATCATCCTTGCCT
>NZ_FOKR01000015.1 GCF_900112195.1 Butyrivibrio sp. YAB3001 | reverse complement strand
AGCTTTACATACCGAAATACTTCTTCACTCACGCGGCGTCGCTGCATCAGAGTTTCCTCCATTGTGCAATATCCCCCACTGCTGCCTCCCGTAGGAGTTTGGGCCGTGTCTCAGTCCCAATGTGGCCGTCCGACCTCTCAGTCCGGCTACAGATCGTCGCTTTGGTGGGCCGTTACCCCGCCAACTGGCTAATCTGACGCGGGCCCATCTCATACCACCGGAGTTTTTCACACTGTGTCATGCGACACTGTGCGCTTATGCGGTATTAACAGTCGTTTCCAACTGTTATCCCCCAGTATGAGGCAGGTTGCCCACGCGTTACTCACCCGTCCGCCACTAACTTTACTCAAGCTTCGACCGAAGTCTCTGCTGCGAGCAAAATCCGTTCGACTTGCATGTGTTAGGCACGCCGCCAGCGTTCATCCTGAGCCAGGATCGAACTCTCACGTTTAAAAGTTTGATCTGGCCAGAACTTAAGCTTGGCTTTTGTTCTGTCCGTTATTTACTATCTTCGTTCTGAATAATTCTTTTGGAATTTTTCAGGGTTGCATTACTGTTTATTTGTCAATGTGCTTTTGTTCTTGCAGCTCTCAGCCGCAACTCATTCATATTAACTCAGTTCTTAAAGATTGTCAAGAACTTTTTTAATATTTTTTCTCCAACTCACTGAAACTTTTTATTTCGTTCCGTCTCAGCAGCGGGTGATTTATAATATATCACTGCTCATAAATTAATGCAACACATTTTTTTATTTTTTTATAATTATTTTTTTCGCTGAATTTTTTCAGAACACAATAATTATATAAATCACTGTTTCCAATAGATCATAGGCATCCAATATGGTAAATTATCAGCATTTCAGTATACTATCTCTAAGCAGTATTGTCTACCTACGCAAAATAATCCTCGCATAAGGAATTATCGAGTAAACTATAGCAGTAAAAATATTATAATTTGTCAAAAGATAATAAAACCATGCTTTAAATGGCAATCCCTTTGGATTTTCTTTTTTTCTTATTCTCTCAGAAAAAGAAAGCTCAGTATCAAGCCATGTTCCCTTTTGGGAATTATCATTGCATTTTCCAATAAACTGATCCATGACCAAAATCTTGATTCCACGACGATGAGCTTCAAAACCATATGCAAAATCTCCCATCGAATGCCCATAAGGTGTCGGAATATTAGGAAGCTCAAGAAAAGTATTCCATGGTATCAGAACGCAGTTTGCATTAAATGTGTCGCACTCACGCCCTTCTCTCTCTTTTGACATAACTATTTCGCAATTTGGTCTGATAGCGCTTGTTCTGCGCACACCGCCATAACTTAGTTTATCAGAATCATCACACGTAGGTCCTACCCATATAGCATGAGAATCGTATTTTCCCGAGCAATCAATTAATCTCTCAAGCGCACCAGGAAAGAAATCAACGTCATCATTAAATAACAGCACATAGTTATACTTATTATCAGTGTTCTTCGCATAATCTATTGCTTTACGCATTCCTCCACTGTAGAACAAGTTGCCTGAACCAAACAGTACATGAACACCAGGAAAATCTTTTAGTATTTCAGAAGTTCCATCTGTACTGCCATCATCAACTAAACAAAATGACAGTTCGACACCCGGACTTCCGTCAATAAGTTTTCGCACTGCATTTACAGTTTTTTCTTTTCTGTTAAAAAAAGTCGCAAGGCATAATACCTTAGGCCTTTTTTTGCTAAAGTCTTTATTTTGCATTAAATATTTGCCTCAAATTTTTCTGCTTTTCTCGCCAAATAATACCAGACAAAGACCATCCAACCAAAATCGCATAGTCATTTTAATCGCTTTGATAAAACTTTTTTTATCAAGATTTTGCTTTTCTTTTACAAGTATGGATGCTGTATCGTTGATATCTTTAATCAACAACGGAAAAACAATTTCTTTCCGTTCGTTAATTGCTTCAATTCTATTTTTATCAGATTCACCATTATAATGAACACCCGATCCATCCATTCCGATGTTATTAACTAGAGTATTGTATGGAAAAAGCGTTCTTCCACCATTGAAAAAACATGAATAATACCACATCACATCCCATGTAAGTGAATCTTCTTTGTATTGATGCATCAGTAGATATGAAAAATCTTCACCGTTATCAAGTTTCTTTTTATGATGCATGACAAACTTAAGGTCTTCTTTTGTAAGTTCATGTTTAAAATTCTGCCACCTGTCTCTCCAGGTTCCCCATCCCCAGGCAGCAAATGACCTTGTCAGACCATATTTACCATCATATTCAGGCAATGATTTCAGGAAACTGTATCCGGTTATTGTGTAGATGCCCTTATTATTCTTATACTCAGATAAGCAATAATTCATGTATTTTAGAAACTGGTCACTAACTTCTATATCATCTTCTATTACAATAATGGTTTCATGTTTTTTTAAAACTGACGATATGCCGTCAATCTCTGACTTTTCAATTCCCCAGTTCTTGTCGCGTTCTATGATAATAACGTCAGCAAAACCTTCAATTTTTTTTATATAATCTCTTACCTGCCAAACGCCTTCTTTATCTTCTTCCTTAGCCGGAGCATCTGAATAAATATAAAGAATTGAATCCTTTGCTTCAGGATTCCTCCTCAAAGCTTCCACCACCCTAGTTACATGATCAAGACGCTTATATACAAATAGTACGATTGGGGAAAACTTTAGTTTTTCTTGTTCTTCAAACATTACAATTATCCTATATTTATGCTTTTTTCCTAGTGTGCTGTCTTATACATATCAATTATTTGATTGAATATGGGTCAACCATTTCCTTATTTCACCGATAACATTTACCAGTAGCACCCATCCTCTACACCTTCAGCATGTTCAGGTTTTTCATTTTCCGAAGGGCTTACCCAATACTCATTAAATAATCTGCTGATATCAGGATTACTCTCCCAACGCTTTCCTTTTATTCCGAACCAAAGCTGCGTTGCACCGCCTATATGAATTGCCTTTCTGCCTGATCTCTTTATGTCAGCAGCAAGCGGAAATCCGTATGCTCCACAGCCTAAAATAGCTACATCAAAATCTTCCTTCAGTATTTCATTTAACATATGGTCGTAAGCGTCAAACCAGGAGTTAAAGCCAGGAGTTCCCTGACCTCCAATTGACTGAACAGCTTTAACAAACCTCAGATTCATTTGCGGCAAAATGGCATTTTTATCAAAAGAATTGGTGAAGAGTTTATCACGACTTAAATACTGTTTTTCCATCGTGTCAGTAAATGGATGAACTACAACAACCTTTTTCCCCATTAATGCCTTAGACCATGGATTACCTGTCCTGGTATTCCATGGCTCCAAAAACGCAAGCTTGGTAAATTTACATTCAGGTGCATATTTCTTTAAAATGTAATCCTCCATGAATACATTCCAAACACCGCATAAATCCATAACCTCTACTGCATCAAGATACATTTTAGCCAGACGCTCTGCTGCCTTTTCCTCTCTTGGAAAAAAACCCGCATTAAAACAAAGCATGCGGAGTGCTTCATTCATCTGCCGTTCATCACGCATACCATTCTTATCTTTGAGATAGTTGTAGATATAGTTTAGTTCGACCGCTCCAAGCCTCGCAACCATGAACCCGCTGCTATTGCCTAAAGCTCCAGCAATATACCTATTAGTATCATCATCTGACATCACTTGTTTTCCAATGTACCTTGTATGTACAGAAAACAAATCTGCCATTCCAATAAAGCCGTGCTCCTCTAGGGAGTATGCGGCTTTATTTGTAAATCCTTTTATTCTGTTTTTTATCTCGTATCTTTTAAACTCAAAATCCATGATTATTTATTATGTATACTATCTGCAAATACCTGTGCATATCCAATCTACAAAACATATAAATAATGTAATTTTATCGGTTACTCTCAAGTCTGACATCATATAAATGCTTGTAATAAATCAAATGGAATATCTTACAAGCCTACATATAAAATGCATCACTGACAGATATCCTCATATTTTACCTGCGCGACTTTTCCATCCTTAACTTCGTAAATAAGCTGGCATTCGCTAATAGTAGAAAGACGATGTGCAATTATTATCATAGTTTTCTTACCGGATAAATGATAAATTGCATCCATTACGGCTTTCTCTGTCTCATTATCAAGGGCAGATGTAGCTTCATCAAGGACTATAACATCAGGATCCGAATAAAGAGCTCTGGCAATACCGATTCTCTGTCTTTGACCTCCGGAAATCTTTACACCACGTTCTCCAATATTGGAATAAATACCATCTTCCTGGTTTCTTACAAAATCCGCAATTTGAGCACCTTCAAGAGCTTTCCATACTTTCTCATCATCTATTTCCTCATTAGGAATGCCAAATGCAACATTTGCGCGTATTGAATCATCAGTAAGGAAAATAGCCTGTGGAATATATCCGATATGCTCATGCCAGGATTTTGGATATTCTACTACATTAGTATCTCCAACCATAACGTCGCCATCATCCGGCTTAAGGACACCCAGAATAATATCTGCCAATGTGGTTTTCCCTGCGCCCGAAGGTCCAACAAGAGCAACAGACTTATTATACGGAATAGTAAATGAAACATTATTCACAATCTTCTTTTCCGGATGGGCAGGATAAGCAAACGTAACATTTTTAACAACGATATCTCCATTAGTTATCGTTTTCTTTTCTTCACTATCTTGACTCTCAGCATTGAGCCTTTCCATCTCCTTGATATCTCTGCAAACAGCATCAGCTGCCGCTCTGTTGAACATAAGATTACTAAGATATCCACTGATTCTGTTAAACGACGGTAGCATTCTGATGGCTGCCACTGCAAACACTGACATGATTGGAATAAATTTTTCAACATCAGTGCCAAGTGCAATTCTTATAGACATAAAAAGCAAAAGACCACCAATACTAAGCGATTCCATTATAGGTCTTGGAATAAAACTTAGAAGCATCTGTCCCTGCGCAGCCAAAGCAAAGTTCTTAAAAGCAGTATCATATTTTTCCACAAAAAAAGATTCCTTACTGGATGCTTTGATCTCTTTTATTCCACCAAATGATTCAAGGAAAAATTGATTTTTAGCCGCTGAATATTCTCTGGTCTGTTCACCGTAATTACGAAGCTTTTTTCTAAAGACTTTTGCAAATAAAAGCAGGAAGATAAATAGTAACACAACCATAAGCATTGTTGTAACAAAATCTGTTATCAAAAGAAACAGCGATATCATCCCACATACAAGGATTTCAGAAAAAAGCTGTAAAATACTTGTTAAAACCCCAATAAAGCTTTCCACGTCCTGATTTACATTTCTTTCAAGCTCTGCAATATTGTGCTCAACATGAAAAAGATAACTTTGATTCATATAGCATTTCATAAGTCTTACAGATAGTCTTCTCTGATTATTGGTTGTGAAATGATTCTGTGCGTTTGTCATCAAGACAAGGTATACATTCTTAACAATATATATTCCCACAAGTCCTAATGCCATAATCAGGATGAATGTCCTATAATTCTGGACTCCTAGTAAATCTCTGACAAACCTATATTTCGCATTTTCATCGATAATTGTCGGGTCAGTCACTGCGTTCACCAACGGTAACACTGCAGAAACGCCGATAGTTTCAAACACTGCCCCTCCAACAATTAGTATTAGCAAAATAAACATCCTTGATCTTTGATGCTTATCTAAAACTGAATAAACTTTTTTTATCATTACCACAATCCTTCATACCTATTTTACATACGCTGAGGTTGCTCGCATATTTTAATTGTAATATAGTATTTCCCTTAACTAATAGCATCTGTATACTGTTTCCAGTAATGTTCTATATAATCATCATCTACTTCGCCTTTGGTCCATCTGATTATTTCGTTTTCCTCATCAAGTAATTCTTTTTTTCTTCTCTCATTTTTAGGGTCATTGCAAGTTAATATAACAAGGGAATGTATTTTATTTATATATGAATCCGTGTGATTTTCCTTCGAAATGCTATTTCTATAGTTATTGCGTGCCCTTATCGCTCGTCTTACCTCCCCGTGGATATTTGACATTTGTTCTTTTAAACTTAGTTTTTCCCAATTTTCGCTTGTCATCGTTTGACACCTCATTTAATCCATGACTTCAAAATGTCGAATAACTCGTCTATTGTTGTCTGATCTGTTAATTCTCTTCCTCTGCCTATCCCCAACTCCCTATTTCTGTCTATATTCGGATGCGATTCCCACACAACCTCAATAGGATCTTTCATAATATTGCCGCCATATATATCCTTAGTATCTGAGCCATCATCATAGAGTTCATTTTCTAAATCAATATGCATGTCAGCATCTATTGCAACAATTTTTCTTTTCCTGTCAATGCAAAACTTAACCATATCATCATAAAAATGATTATGATTATTCCACATATCATCGATAGACATTATCTGATTCAAAATCATTTATATTCCCCCTACTATTTAATACCTTAACCTTGTACAAATTCACGACAAAAGAATCTAAAAAATCATGCCATAATTTGAAATTATCTAATGTTTTAATCACACTTTTTTCCATCTCTTACAGATGACCTTGAACTCATCAAGTATCTTAGCCATTTGCTCGCTATAACTATAGTTTACAATCTCATTACGAATCGACTGTTGTCTCACTATAACTGCTTTCTTCTCAGACGGGTCACTAAGAAGCTTTTTCATATGCGCTGCAAGTTCGGACGGCTTGTAACCATTAAAGTACATTATTCCTTCTCCCATCTGTTCCTGATGTCCTGGAATGTCTGAAATAATGAGCGGGCATTCAAGGTAAACTGCCTCAATAGGAGGAATATTGTTAGGTCCGCTTACAGATGCGAAAATCATTCCTTCAGCGTGAGTATAAATATATTTCATCTCTTCGTAAGTCACAAACCCGCCAAAATGTACTAAATCGTCAACACCATGTTCTTTAGCCATATCCGCAACATACTGCTTGTTTCCTTTGTCAGAACCAGTAAAAAGAACATGTGCGTCAATACCATTTTCTTTACGAAGTAGTTCTAATGCCTCAATTATACAAATATGATTCTTGTGGGGCCAAAACTGTGCAGGATAAAAGAAATACTTGTCCGGAAGCTCTAGTTTAGGCTTTTCTTCCGGTCCATAGCAGAAAAACGTCACAGGAAATGGCACAATTCTGATTTTATCAGCCATGACATTATAGTTTTCAAGGATTTCTTTTTTTCCTGTTTCATTACCTGTGAGGATGTAAGATGCCTTTCCCAAGAGCCTTGAATACTGCTCATCAAGCCCTTTCCATCTGTACGCAGGTTTTGTTGTATCCGGGAAAGACGGAAGTATCCTATGTCCCAGATCCCAAAGCGAATATATGAACGGTGTTGTCAGATCAACATTTGCAGGATAAGTGAACCAATAAATATCTATACCCTCTTTTTCTGCCAAATAGTCAAGATAAGATTCTCTGTACAACCTCTCATTATGATAAAAAAAGCGCAACATGGCATTTCTTACGCTGTTTTTGGTATTAAGACAGAACATCTTAAAAAGATTATTCAGTCTTACTTTATCCACATTTATATATTCAAAGTCATCCTTTTTAGTCTTATACGGATGACCTGATCCGCCATTATAACATATGACAATATCGTACTTTCCCTTAAGTTTTTTAAGTTCATCTTCAATTGTCATAAGTAAACTAGATGCGCCACCTTTTTCAGGTGACACATCATCAAAATACACAGCTACTTTCATCGTGCAAAATCCTTTATAATATCACAAATTCCTTTAATATCTTCCTCTGGAAGGTTAGACGCACTTGGAAGATAAAAACCATTCTCAGATAGCCAGTCTGTAACAGGATATTTGCCGCTACAGTCACAGCCATATTTCTTAAGCGCCGGCTGTATGCTCATACTCTTGAAAAGAAGTCTTGTATCAACTCCATTTTCTTTAAGCTGCACAATGAGCTCATCCCTGGTTCTGCCGTACTTATCGGTATCAAGAACAATTGTATTCATCCATCCAACATTCTCAGAGTCCTTTTCATCCTTTTGGAATACAACTCCATCAACACCTTCAAGATATTTTTTATAAAGAGCATGATTATTCATACGCATCTTTTTGTACTCATCAGCTTTCTCAGTCTGAGCAAGGCCAATCGCAGCATGAATATTGCTCATGCGATAGTTAAAGCCAATATCATTGTGTAGATAATCTCTTGGTCCATCAGGATTAAAACATACATTCTTATAATATCTGCAAAGCTTTGCGTAATTGTCATCATCTGTTACGCACATTCCACCTTCACCTGTGGTGACATTTTTATTTGCAAAAAAGCTAAAGCATGCTACCTCAGAAAAACTTCCTACTTTGCGCCCCTTGTAGGTCGCTCCATGTGCTTCTGCTGCATCTTCTACAATAAAGAGGTTATGCTTTTTTGCAATCTCGGTTATGGCATCCATATCACAGGGATTACCAAATACATGAACGGGAATTATTGCCTTTGTTCTTGGAGTTATCTTTTCCTCGATCTTATTGACATCTATATTCCATGTATCCTTGTCAGCATCCACAAACACTGGCATTGCGCCCACATAGCAAACTGCAAATGCTGTCGCAATCATGGTAAATGAAGGTATGATAACTTCATCGCCCTTCCCGATGCCAAGTGCAGCAAGCGCAAGATGAAGCGCAACTGTGCCATTACAAACCGCAATACCATGCTTAACTCCGCAGTACCCTGAAAATGCTTCTTCAAATTTAGTAACGTACGCTCCACTACTTGAAATCCATCCTGTAGAAACTGCATCCATTACGTATTTAGTTTCGTTTCCATTTAAATATGGTTCACAAACAAATATCTTCTTATTCATAATAATCACCACTTAGTTTAAAAATTTTACAACAACAGTACTTTTTATTATCCTAATTGCCCCACATCAGGATATGTCGACATTTCTCCAGTTTCAGTCATATTAATCAAATCTGACCCCCCTGATTAGTCGACTTCTATATTGATTCTATCATCAGGTATTGCATCAAACCTTGTCTTATCTGCTTCTCCGGCGTATGGACCCTGTTTGATCTCATACATTTCTGTCTCTTCAAGGCATACAAATCCATGCCCTCCGGATGCAAGAAGTATCACATCTCCTGATTCCAAAATGACAGATTTAATGTATTCATGATCATCTGAATAGAAATCGCAGCGAAGTTTTCCCTTTTTAATAACAAGAACTTCCTTGGTAAAAAGTACTTCTCTTTTTACTTCATTATGAACATGTGGCTTGATCACATGTCCAGCAGGATGATGCATGTATGCCATCTGCTGAGAGTAATCATCCGGTGTGCAGAACGTTATTCCCGGCTGATTAAAATCATGTTTTATTACAATGGCAAGTGTTTTTCCTTCATTGTCTAAAATGTTCCACATAGTTTATCCCTTTTAAATACTAATTCTTTCTATCTTACAGTCATGCTTCTTTTGTTTTTTATCGTAACTAATTCCAACTAAGATAGCTTCTTCTATCATACTTGATTCAGCGACTTTCCCTTGGAGCCTGCTCACATATTTTTTATCTTTAATCTGCTTAATTGCCTCATCTGCCGTTGAATCAACCTTTAATTCCAAAATGATGCCGACTTTTTCATTTTTCCTGGGATAAAAGATAAAATCCACAAATCCCTTTCCGCTTTTGTCTTCTCTTTGAACATCAAATCTGTCTCTCGCCGCTAAATAGGCAAGGTTCACTATTGCAGATAAATCCGACTCATTATTATATTGCAAAATAGGTGCTTCAGTATCGTGAAACTGCTCCAATATGCCTGCAATCACATTTTCATTTCCGTCGATAGTAGCATCAAGGATCTTTTCTGATTCTTTAGCCAATCTATGAACGTAGCCTAATGACTCTTCCTTATATAGCATATCAGTAAATTGTCCAAGCAATTCCTTGTTTGGTATCATAACAAAGCCATCAGAATACGTCAAAAAACCATAAACCACCATTGCTGAAAGAATTTCATCTCTTGTTTTTAGATTCATTGATGTAGCCGCATATTCTTTAGCTTCACATCGAACCTGCTGCCCGGTGACCATTCTCGCAAGATCATTTTTTACACCTTCAATATTGTTACGAATATAATAGAAAATTTCATCATATGGTCCCGAACTAGTCCAATAATTTCCCAAATTATTATTAGTAAGAGCAACTGAAACAGACCTTGGATTATAGATTCTATTACCAGACATCGTATGATAACCATCATACCATTGTGCTAAATCATTTAAAGACAGTCTCGGCTCTTTTTCCTCTGACAAAAAACTCAAATACAATTTCTCAACTTCTTCTTGGCAGAATCCAAAATACTTGCTAAATTTTTCTTCACCAACCATGGTATATTCCATAAACATATTAAGTTCAGATCCACTGGAATATTTTGCAATCGGCAATATTCCTGTCATATAGGCTACTGCTACATATGCCTGGTCTTTTAAAAGATTCTTTAGAAAAAGAAGATATCTGTGCCTGTCTTTTTCAGTAATAAAATTCATATGAAAAACAGCATCCCATTCATCAAAAATAAAGACAAACTGCTCTCCTGTAGCCTCAAATACCTGTTTTAACTCCTCTGCAACATTACTGTCATCTGTAAACTCAACATCAGGAAAACATTTTCGAAGATCATTGGAAAGTAATGTTTTTATCCTACTTATATATTTCTCATAGTTATCGCATGAGTCATCCATTTTACTAAAATCAATGCTGATAACATGGAACTTATTTATGTTATTCTCATAATCGATATTTTGAGAAACGTTACATTTGTCAAATAAAATATGAGCGTCTTTTTCACAGCAAAAATACGCTGACAGCATATTTGCAGCTACAGTTTTACCAAATCTTCTTGGTCTTGTAATGCATATATAGTTTTCAGATGTCCCTATTCTTGAAAAAACCTCTGGTATCAGTTCAGTCTTATCTACGTACCATTTACTATTCTGAACCTTTTCATATAGAGTAAAACCATCACTTGAATCTAAGTACATTCCCATTATGGGTTCCTCCATCTAATGATGTATTTTCTTCTTCAATAAAATCTCATAGAACCATTTAAGATTACAGATTTATGCATAAACACTCAATTCCCATTTTTTCTAACTGTCTCATAAATAGTTTTCAGCATGAGATAATTGTTTTCCTCAGAGTATTTTGTTAAGTATTCTTCCGGAAGGTGAATTGGCTTTTCCATAAAGGTTTCAACTGCCTTGGCCATGCTTACAACAGAATTGCTCTTAAACTTGATTCCTGAAATACCCTCATCTACGAGACTTCCTACATTTCCTATATCAGAAGCAATTATTGGGGTTCCCATGGAATAGGATTCAGCTATTGTCATGGGGAATCCCTCATAAAGCTGAGTTGGATGTATCATTGCCAATGAATCGCCAATTATCTTTTTAGCCTCATCATTAGGCACTTGTCCCTTCATTTCAACAGTTGTAAGCTCATTATTCTCAATATATTCTTTACACCAACCTTCGAGTTCTCCAGAGCCACACAAAATCAATCTAGGTGCCTTGTCCCCAAGTTTCATCCATGCCTGAAGAAGCAAATCAACTCCCTTTTTCTTTTCTAATCTTCCCGCATAAACAATCTGATTTTTCCTCTTGTCATATGGGACAAATGAGTGCTCTTGCCTTGTAAAATTTGGTTTGATAAAAACATTATCTGGATTTATCTGCTTAATTGTCATTAGCTTTTCTTTATTAAAATCAGTTAAACATATAAAATTCAGATATGAATATGTCCTTATCATACGGTGGAGATTCATTGTCATTACCATCGCCATAGTTTGAAGCTTACTATTCCTATAGCAATTATGGACAAGAGAAGCTTTCAGCCCGTACTTAATGCAATTTTCACAAACATGATCATTAATATAGCATACACCATTAGGGCAAACAAATCGCATATTATGCACAGTCTGAACCACAGGAACATCCATATTTATTCCAGCAATGTACACTGCAGGACTAATAATTGCAACTGTGTTATGAACATGAACGATATCAACTTTTTCTTTTTCTATAATACGACAAATATTCCTATAAGTTCTGATATTAAAGATCGTCGAAAATGCCAATGCCAGTTTATGCCAAAAACCGCCTTCTTTTACATCATCATTATTCCTAAAATAGGTAACGACCTTATGCCCGTGTTCTTCAAGCATACGTTTTTCATTTGCTACGACAACATCTTCCCCACCGGGAATTCGGTAATAGTTATGAACTATAAGCACCGTTTCTTTATAATCCGGTCCAATGGTTTTATTTCTCTTAATATGTCTGAGTCTACTCTTTGCAGTCCAGGTGAAAAGGAAAATAAGACACGCTATCGCACCAGCCCATAATCCATAGCTAAATGTATAACGAATACGTTCCATTTTCGCCACGCTGCTGCTCTGCATCCTGTAGACAGGAGTTGTCTCATCAACATATCCGCGGATCATAACACCTGTTTTCTTTAATTCTTTTACCTGCTCGGAAGTAAGATATGTCTCTATTCCATCTCCGGATGTCTTTTCCTCAGATCTTGGCAAATATATGTCAGATGGATAGGGGACAATGGCAACATATAAAAGACTAGTTATTACACCTATCAAAACAAGCAGTATCGCAGAGCAAAGCCATATATTCAGAGGAATTATTGGAGTTTTTTCAGTTTTTCCGAAAGGTAAACTAATCTTGAACTTATCAAGATTGAGAACAGAAATAGCCTTCGAATCAAATCTTGCAGTTTTCTTGAATATAAAAAGTCCCATAAATACAAAAGTAAGATTCTTGAAAGACTGATTAAATAAGAAAAGTTCAAGAACACCATATAAATAAAAGCTAATAAGCAGTGATATTTCTGCCTTCCTGTCATTTTTGATTGCATCGTATAGTGCTGCAACCATAAGCACAAGCATCAAAATAAACGAAACTATACCCAAACGAAAAATCAGATATACATA
The DNA here is from genome assembly GCF_900112195.1 of Butyrivibrio sp. YAB3001. Lineage (GTDB taxonomy): Bacteria > Bacillota > Clostridia > Lachnospirales > Lachnospiraceae > Butyrivibrio. The sequence continues at coordinate 89,536 of NZ_FOKR01000015.1, read as the reverse complement.
GGACGAATCAATAACGAACCTACTATCCGGGACAGCAATGCTTTCAATACCAAAAAGTTTCAATGGCTCGTGAGTAAGATAATATCTTGTATACTCATATCTTCCTGCAAGTGTAGTATTTATCCATTCAAAAACATCACCTGTAGTAAGAAGTGGTATTCCGACAATTGCAATAATTCCCAATGGCAATAACGCCATCAGCATGAAATCTTCTATCTTAGTTCTTTTGCTGCGAAGGTATAGATATAAATGCAAAAACAGGTAAATGCATACCATCAGAAAGCCATTCCTACTGACAGAATACATAAATACGTATCCATTACCCAATAAAAGTACTACGCTTATTGCAACAATATATTTTTTAGACAGATTCCTTGTCAAATACAGCAAAAATGCCACAAGAACAAAATATGAAGCATGGAGTGTATTAGGATGTGGATAGCCAAGAGAATGTCTTAATATAATAGGCCATCCTTCTCTTAAAAGTGAAAAACTAAACTCAGGAATTATACCGACAACCGACAAAACATATAATGTCACAAATGATGTGAGCCATATCGCTCCACCAACTTTAAATAACCTGTCAGTAGAAACCCCCTTTATTCCAAGCATCATGGTGAAATAGATAAGTAGTGACTTCTCGCCTGATTGCAAATATACAACCGCTCCTAAAGCCATCAGAAGCACTATTATCAGGTATTCAACGATATTGTGCTTAGTAAGAGCAATCTTACACGCAAAAAGGGCTGCACCAATAACAAGACAGATATTGTAAAGCATCTGCCCCTCATACAGTCCAACCGCTTTTGCCCCGAGCATAACAGCAAAGTAGCATAGATATGCTAACTCTGCAGCTGTGATCACTCTTTTATTTGTTACTTCTCCAATCTTAACTTTTTCGTTTATCTCACTCACTAATACTTCCAACCTTTATAATGCAATGTCATGCTAAAATTTTCGCAACCATTTTATCGTCTTCATTCTTCGTATGGATTCACAAATGGATCCGGTACGTTTTCTTTAAATATCTCCATTGAATCTATCTCCGGATTTCTTGTACAATACCAGATCTGAGGATAGGTACTCCTGTCTAAGATTTCCTTATTCCACTCATCTGTATTATTGCCCCACTGGGATGGGTCTCTGTACTCCGGAAAATGATGCTTTTTGGCAATCAGGCTAAGTGCTGTCTGATCATGCCTGTTCTCCACAAACCCCGGATAATTATCTTTACCTAGTTTGTTTGGAGAATCGGAAATAATTCTTGGGTCCAAACAGGCTTTTTGCCATTCACTTACAAAAGAAATACTCTCTGCACACTTCTTAATCACCCAAAATCCACCTAATCGTTGAATAGAATCAGTATATTCTGGCGAATCAGCATCTAACAAAATAAATGCATCTCTCTTAGAATAGTTTTTTTCTATTTGAAGTGTTGTAAAAACCATATAGTTTAACTTATCCCTATTTAGAACATCGATAAGGTACTGAATATCATTCACATAAACAGAACCACCATCCGAATAAAGTAAATAATCGCCATCGTTCATGTTTTCTAACGTTTTTAAGATAATATATGACTTCCATATCCAATAACCAGCCCCTCGCCATACAGGCCTAATACCAGGAAAATGAATTCTATAATATATGCACCAATTCTTAAGTTTAAAACTCAACGGCAGGTCTTTTTGTCCATATAGAATAGTCCTATCTGCCCCATGCATCTTTGCTGTTTCTAAATTAAATTTAGCAGCATTATAGTACTTCCTATCTCCGTAACTTATACATGTTATCAAAACTATACGCTCCTTTTATCAAAAATATTATTCCTCTTGTATTCTTGAAAATACCTGTAGTCCACTTTCTTTTTCTTCATTGTTTTCTGCATAAACAATACTGTATTTATTATTATTTATAAACTCATCTATTTCTTCATCATATCGATTTTTTTCAACAACAACAATCTTAGGCATTTCTTCTTGTAATTCATTAAAATACTCTTCGATAATCTCATTTCTTACCCATCTAATCGGATACTGATATGAATACCTTGTTGCATGCTTCCTGTTGCTTAAGACATAAATGATATCAAAATTACCATATACCGTAATTAAATCATCTTCATCAGTGAGAACATCAATAAGTTCCACTGCATGTTCCACAGCCTCGGTTCTGTTATTCTCATTTCTATTCACATAGTCTGCCGGTATCCATTTAATCAATTCCATCCAATCATTTGCTATAATCTCACATATCAGAAACATGGTTGTAAGAAAATATACTACCTTTTCTGTCTGTTTATCTTCTATATTTTCAATTTCTTCAAATAAAAGACTTAATGGATATGCTACAGCAGGCACCATTACCATGCCATAATGCTCATATGGAGCTCCCCCCATTGCTATCATAAAAACGGTCAACAGTAGATAGCACATATATGACACATTTAAAAGATTAGCATTTTTGATAGTATGATATGCCATACTCACCATTGCTATAACATAAACCAAGTTTTCAAAGAAAACTATTGCACATTCCCACTTGTTATTTAAAGTAGCACTACTATATTTAAAATTAAAAATAATATAATCCTGCAGAAAAAACGATAAATCCTGATTTAATACAAGCCATAGTAAAATAGGCATTATCACTATTATTATTCCTAATAAAAAGAGCAATAAGTAACGCCATAATATCTTATATTCCTTCTGAATAAGTAAAAAAATCAATATCGAAATACAATACACAATCCAAATTGCTATCATATTAGGTCTCAGCATCAATGTCATGCCAAAACAAGCTCCTGCTATTATTATTCGAGCTAAAGAAATAATATTATTTTTTAAATAATCAATAAATATATAGGTCGAAATTGCAATTAATGGCATAGCATATTCTTCAACAAGGTTTCCACCTTTAAAAAACTTAAAAAGTAGTGAAAAGGATACTACGACTGAAAAAAAAGATGAAATAATACTAGAAGACATTCTTGATATCTTATACATCATAAATATCGTCACTGCCAAAGAAATCATTTCTATAGCCCAAACGCCTCTATACTGCGAAATCATGTCCCCTAAAAAATTTATAATATAAAGAAGTGGTCCTTTATGGTCAAAAGAATCCTTATATGGCATATACCCATGTTCCATCATTAGTGCTACTGTCTTAAACACGCTTGAATCCGTTGCCGCTTCCCTACCAATCCATGGATGAAGTGGGCTATTAAATCCAAATAGCAGAACTAATACAAATGAAAACAAGATGCCAATAATATTCTCTTTCCCAACATTTTTCCTAAAAACAAATAGCTTATCCCTTAGCATCCATTTTCTCCATTTCCTTTTTAAATCTATGAAAATCACCACATGCTTCAATTCCAATTTTGACGATTTTAGGTATATTGATAGAATTAGTACCAAGCTGCCTTGCTTTAAAACTAATTTCTCTGAAAACAACATTCTCTTTATATTTTGAGAAATATGTTGTTAACATTATATTAGGCAGTCCGTAATCATCATCGAAACATGAAATATATCTCTTTATCAAAGATGATTTCATTAGACGAAATGGGGCATTAGCATCAGGAATACTCACATGGAAATAAAATCTAAGTAATAGACAAACTACATTTTCCACAAAAGCTCTGCTTCTTCCATCTTCACGAACTAATCTCTTTCCAATAATTGCTTCATATTCATTTCTTCTTGCCCAAAAGTCATCAAATTCCTCTGGGCTAGTCTGACCATCAGAATCTGTCTGGAAAATATAATCCGTTCCCGAGTTAATTGCTTCTTTATACAATGCAATTACTTTAGGCCCATGTTGCTTACCTGTGTTTTCTAATATTTCCAGATTGCTGTACCCCCCCGATTTTATCATAGAAAGCAGGATTTCATGCGTCCTATCAGTACTTCCATTGTCAGCAATTACCATTTTTGATCTGGCTTTATCTGCTAACAATAATTTGGGATACCATTGCTTAACAACATTTTCTATATTCTCTTCCTCATTGTAAGCAGGCATTACAATATATAACGAATCCATTTTTCCTCCACTTTTCATATCAATGTTTTTATTCCAATAATGACTTTCTTATCAATTTTGTGCCAACATAGTATACAGGATAATTAACTTTATCACTGCAAATAGATTATCGTTCATCTTTACTTTGAATTCAAAATTGCCTTTTCTATAGCTTCGATATAACCTAAGGAAGTATATTTAAAATCATATTTTAATGACGCCTCTTTAGAGGCTTTAGACATCTCCGCAAGCTTCTCTTTATTTGACAACGTCAATCTTATTACTGATGCAAAAGAATCCGTATCGAATGGATCAATAACGTATCCAGTCTTTCCATCCACAATCAGATCTCTACTGCTCGCAGCAAACTTGGCCCCAAGAACAGGGACTGCGCAGCACATTGCTTCCAAAGGCACAAGCCCAAAACAGTCCTCTCTTGTTGGAAACACACACAAGCTGCTGCCTTCATATTCTTTTATCAAATCTTCGCCCTTAAGATAACCTCTATAAACAATGCGGTCATTTATTCCAAGTTCTTCAGAAAGTTTGACTATATCCTCTTTAGCATCGCCTGTGCCTGCAAGATGAAGGTTCCAGTTTAAATCCTTGCATTTTTCCAAAGCTCTTAAGAGTAAATCTATTCCTTTTCTCTCTATGAGGCCTCCAACAGCAAGTAAATAACCATCAGGATCATAGTTTGTTCCTCGACCATCAAACTGATGGATGTCAACCGCAAGTTCACTTATCGATATTTTCTTTGGATCAGCTCCCATACTAATCTGATTGTCGGCAGAGTCCTGAGAACTTGCAATATAAGCTGCTGCCCTGCTTATCAGATACTTTCTTGCAAGCCTGTGATAAAAATGAAGATTCCTCTCCGAATGTATCGTCCCATCAGTCCAGGAAACATACGGAATATGATTTTTAGTGCAAAAGCTTCTCATTTGAATCGCTGTCTGATTATACTCGGAAATCACGCATACGTCAGGAGCAATCTCTTTTAACACATCTGAAACGCCTCTTGTTAAAAAGAATTCCTTCTTATCTGATTTGGTATTCCTATCAGCCACTGCCTTTCCGTCAAGAAAATGAACGTCACTTAGTTTATCTGTATCATCTTCCCATTCCCTGAAAGAAGCGCCATTCCCAGCTTGAAATATTATGTGGAACTCATAATCTGCAAAGTTTTTTTGCAAATACGCAAAAAAATCTACACGGTATGGGGATGGAATATTGGTTAAAATAGCTACTTTTCTTTTCATACTCATTTCTTTATTACTTTTCTTATGACATATTGTGGCGAATTATTCATACTGATATACATTCGCCCAATGTATTCCCCTATCATGCCAAGCACCATGAGATTCATTCCACCAATTATGAGCACCATTGACATGATCGATGTCCATCCAAGCGGAGTATTCGGATTATGAGAAAACTTCACAATAAGTACGTAAATAAAGAACAAAAAGCCGGCAATAGCTGTAGTCACACCTGCATATGTGGCAATTCTAAGCGGTTTAACTGAGAATGACGTAAAACCATTCATCCAAAGCGAAATCAATTTAGACAGTGAATACCCGGAAGTTCCAACTGTTCTTTCTTTATGCTCAACATCGACATTGCAAATCCTGGATGTAGAACGAAGGACAAGTCCTATAACATATGGGAATGGATTCTCATAGCGAAGTATCTCATCGACGATATTTCTTCTTATGCCAAAATAGCTTGAAACATACAGATCATGTGGCTTACCAAGCATTTTTTCTGCCATAAACTCATTCATCTGGCTTCCAAAGTTTCTGAATGATGAATGCTTTTTGTGCCTGTATCTTGCATAAACAGCATCATACCCTTCATCAAGCTTTTCAATAAGCTTATAAGCTTCCGCAGGAGGCGTCTGCCCATCATCATCAAGGCAGATCACATAATCACCACTTGCAAAATGAAATCCCGCCATAAGTGCTGCATGCTGACCAAAGTTCTTGGTCATATCAATACCTAGTATATTATCGTTCTGTTCTACCAGCGCCTCAATAGCATTTACCGTTTTATCCGGAGATGAGTCGTTTATCAGTACTACCTCATAGCTGAATTTTTTGAGCTTAGCCATAGCTGTTTTTATATCATCGATAACTCCCGCAATAGTGTTCTCTGACCTATAACAGGGAATAACAAAACTAATTTTGCACATTTTTTTCACTCCATAATATATTCTTTTAATTATTCGTCTTTCCTAACTTGGATATTATAGTTAAAGCTTTCTCATAACTAAATTACCCACGTATCTGACAAAAGATATCGCTTAACAAACTAAAATTACCAAATTTTATTATAGTAATAAACAATAGAAAAATAACTACTGATAATTGCAGTCTTTTCGTTTGAAGCTTGCTATTTTCACAAATCATCTCAGTGATAAGATTCCTATATCCTATACATGACAAAGGTAATAATAACATAAAATACGGCAAAGTATACTGTGCCTTTGCCTCCCAAAATGTATGAAATAAAAACCCTCCGATAAATACCATTGCGAATAATAAGTATACTTCTTTTTTATCCACCAATAGGACATACATTAAAACACCCGTAAGGATGATAAACTGATAGTAATTTAATGCCTCAAAAAGAATACTGAGTATTTTATCTGCAGCTATCCTTTCTTTTAACTCAGTATACCCCCATCTTTCCGGCATCACGCTGTTCACCCAAAAAACCTCAAAATCAGGGTTATTCCACTGTGAAGCATTCTTACCTGCAAAAAATCTGAGTGCCATACGTGGATTTCCTTGAAACTCTTTAATTCTTCCTGAAATATATTCTTTTACCAATTCAGTCTGCTTAACTGAATCATAATCAGCATCCATGTATGATCTGGTATTGTAAAAATTCCACCAACCATCAAACAGCCCTTCGTTTTCCTGAAGTCCCATAGCAACATACGAAAGATTTGATGAACCAGGTCCAGGCTCCAATCCTGTTATTCCTTGGGTTATTGTATACATCAGCTTTGTATTAAAAAGAAGGACAAATAATAGCAAAATTGCTATAACGCCAAATCTAAGTTTCCGATTTTTAAGTAGTATAAGAATACATAAGAATACATTTGCAATTAAAAAAATCATATAATTGCTCTTTAACGATACCGCAAAAACTGAGCATATCACAGTCCACAAAACATATATGTACTTTAATGTTTTTTGAAATAATAATATATTTTTCGTGGCATAGAGCGAAAAGCACAGCCCAATAAGTGTCCCATATACAAATGTAGTGTACATAAGTCCCGGAATAAAGACAACAGAAAAACATATCACTGCAAGTTTAGTAATATTACTTGCTCCATAGTATTCCGCAAAGAATTCGAATACCAGATAAATCATCAGAAGTGCCACAATATTCAGCACCTGAAATGCCAAGTAATTATAATTACCAACCAGAAAACTTAAGCAATAAATAAATATTTCTATACCGAATTGGTGCGGATGTTCATTTGCATATGCTCCGGGTTCAAATATAGATAGATCATTCATCCGAAATGCATAGGCCACATCGCATACGTCATGCTGATCTCCAATTGCTTCTTTATGTGCCACAAAGACGAAGGCTAATGCAAATACAGTTGTAACTGCCAATAAAACATTTCGGCATATCAAATATAACTTTTTTTGTGAATTAATATCTTTTATTAGTTGCTTTATAGCCGGTGCCTTATTTTTCGCAATGTAGGCTATCAGTATAAAGGCTATCAGCACGAGCAAATTCAAACCAATTGAATCTTTGCCTAGTAATACATGTTCTGTATGAAGCTCTACATTTGTAGTAGAAAAACCTGCTAAAATCAGTAAGTATATAATTATTATGGAAAAGATAATAGTAATTATCTTTTCAGCCAATGAGTACAATATGTCAAATAATCTGTTCATTTATTGATTTTATTCTCCCCAAGATTTATATTATATTATATTTTTATAATTATATCATCATAATCGGAGTAATATGAATTCTAAAAAATGGCTTATTTACTGGAGTGTTCTGGTAGCAACTGCATTTATAATTATTTGTGTCTTGATTTATCATGTAGATCCCCTTTTTCATTACCATAAACCTCTGTCTCAAAAATTTTTTTATACTATCAACAGCCAGCGTGAACAGAATGATGGCATCAGCAAACATTTTGATTATGACGGAATAATCACAGGCACATCCATGACGGAATACTTCAAACCATCTGAGGCAGAAAAACTTTTTGGCGGACAATTTATTAAAGTTCCATATTCCGGTGCCACATATAAAGAAATAAATGATAATTTAATAAGAGCCATCGATGCCAATCCTAATATAAAGATAGTAATCCGAAGCTTGGACATGACACATATAATCATGGATGCCAATGCCATGAGAACAGATCTCGGAACATTTCCATATTATCTTTATGATAAAAATCCCTTTAATGATGTTGAATATTTACTCAATCGCGATGTATTAGAATCAACAATTTCAATGATAGATGAAACACGTAGCGATGCTTTTGCCCCCGGAATAACCTCATTTGAGTATAGTTTATCAAATCTATGGGCACATGGAAAAAATGCTGTTATACCAACTCCCAAAACATTCAGTTTAATAAGTCCCAATAATCCAGAAGACACGCATCTGTCTTTTGAAGAAAAGCAAATAATCTATAAAAATATTACTCAAAACGTCACTGACCTTGCTGATAAAAATCCAGACATTGATTTTTATTATTTTTACCCACCATACAGTGTTTTATACTGGTATACCCACTATGAAGAAAACGATTTTCATAAGCAATTTGAAGCTCTACAGTATGCGACAGAATTGATTGTTCCACATACAAACATCCATCTTTTTTCATTTAATGAAAGAATCGATATAACATCTGACTTAAACAATTATAGAGACAATAACCACTATGGTAATTGGATAAATAGTCTCATCCTAAAATGGATGAAGGATGATCAGTATAGACTTACTGATAAAAACTATTCTACCAGACTAAAGCATGAATATGAAATAATCAGTTCCTTTGATTATCCTATATTAAACAATCAACCGGACTATGAATATGATTTTTTTGCCGGGGCATTGCTTAACGAAGAACTAACAGGATTTCCATCCGTTGAAATCAGCAGATACAAAGCATCCTTGTATTCGCCTAACAATCCAATTACAACAGCCCCTGATAACCAAAATATCCGTATTATATGTTCTGTAACAAAAATTCCTGATGATATAGATTCAGTTGGAGCATTCTTATACAATCATCAAAATAACATAACGCTTATAAACATGACTAAGGAAGAATGCTACAATTATCTGGTTTTTAAGGGGAAGAAAAAATGTGGAGTTGGAATTCCAGCAATATACATATATGACAAGGATGGAAACATCCTTACACAAATTAGAGAAAATGATTTCAATTATGATGATTCTGTTCACACATACACCATTGATTTAAGAGATATTTCAGGCGTAATAAGCATCCTTTTCTCTTTTATTGCAGATTGTAATAATGCCAATGAGCCTTCAGAATTCACATACTATGATATTTTCTTATACTAATGCTTAGTTACTTGAATTATTCTTCATTCATTTTCAAGATTTCATAGATTTATAGATCTAAAAGCCGTATAATAAAGTGCGCTCATTAAAAAATATACTTAATTTCGGGGATATTATGAACTCAAAAGCAAAAAGATACACTTCCAATATAATAGACATCGTTACACTTATCATATCAATGATAATAGGCGCCATTCTAAGAATTGTTGGCTATGATTGGGGCGGATATGGGATACATCAACCTGATGAGATCTGGATGGTACAACCAGCTGTCGAAATGGCCGCAGCAAAAAAGTTCACATACAATACTTTTTACTATCCCGCACAGTCATTTGCCAAAATAAATGCATTTATAATCTTAGTGCATAGAAAATTGACCGGCACAAGTATCAGTCTTGACCATGCAGATCAATATTATGTATGCAGGATTACCACTGCTATTGCTGGTGTATTAACTATTGCTATCGTTTTTCTTATCGGTAATTATCTTTTCAAACATTGGGGAACGATATGTGCGTTATTACTTGCCATATCCCCTCAGATGATAATCATATCCAAACAGGTGACCGGCGACATAAATGTATGTCTATGCGGTGCTTTGACTATGTTTCTTGCACTAAAATATTCAGAAGCACAGAAAAAAATATATATGTTTTTAATGGCGTTTGTAGCCGCATTTGCCACAATGGAAAAATATCACGGAGGGGCCACAACAATACTTATTGCTCTTTTCATACTGCTATATTCAAAAAGTTTCAAAGACTTTTTTATCAGAGGCTTAGAAACAATTTCAGCATATCTGATTTCAATAATACTAATATCCCCCAATATTATAAAAGAGGGGCCTTTGGTTCTTGTTAATAATTTTTTTGATATAGCGAAATACAAAAACATAGACCAAAAACCTCCATACATAAATAATTTAATAGATTATGTTCAATGCGGATATATGCATATCGGTGGAATCCTATACATTCTTGCCATGCTTGGCGGAATAATAGTTATTTTCAAATTAAAAGACAAACGTTTTTTAGTAATAATTCTTGGTGTAATCAAAGTTGCCATTTTATGCCTTCTTAACCGTGCTTTTCTGCGTTGGGGACTTGAACTATATCTAATGGAAATAATGTTAATTGCACTATTCTTTGCATACATTTTTAGCAAACGTAGCACTGTTTTCAGTTTCATTTCAGCAGCATTTGGTCTTATTATCGCCACGGAATTATTATTAGCATCAGTTTTCGTTACTGAATGCGCTAGACGAACAGAACAGGATGTCTGCTCAGTCCAAGCAAAATACTGCAATGAGAATGGCATCACCACAGATAATGCCGGTTCAACCTTCTATACTGCCTTTGAATTAGGCGGATTCGTACACAATGAGGAACATGCTGTATGGTGGGAACTAGATGATGCATTAACTGTCAGAGATGGTGAAACATACAAAATTATGGATGTTGATTATCTGATCTGTGCGAGTCGTGCTTTTTGGAATGGCCAGATGGAAAGATATAATTTAAAAGATTTATGTATTTATAAAGCAACTGTTGATTATCCTGATATTTTCTTTCTACCAACGAACGGAATAATTCACAGTTACAATGACTTATTTCTATGTAAAAACTATCTCGAAGGAATAAATAAATTAAGAAATGGAGCCATTACCGGTGCTTATGACATATATATCTTTGACCTTCGTAATGTTAAATATATAAATCAATAAAAATCAAATTTATATCGTTTTGAGGTTTCAAATGAATTATATAAGCCTTATTTTTGGTGTTTTTTTTATCATATTTATTACAGTTTATTATATTGTCCCGGCTAAATATCGCTACATTATCTTATTCACAGGAAGTTATATATTCTATGGATATTTAAATCCCAAGATGTTGCTGGTATTAGTTCTTGTCACACTAATTTCGTATATAGGTGGGCTTTCTATAGGAAAGCGACAGTCGAAAACTGCTTTTCATTTCTTCTTTTTAATGGAAATCTTCGTTTTAGCCGTGTTCAAATATACGAATTTCATCGTTTCTAACATCAATAAAGTTATTGAGGTATTACTATCCAAACACCTTTTTAATGCAGATATAGATATTATATTGCCTGTCGGACTTTCCTTCATGGTCTTCCAGGCAATCACCTATCTTTACGATGTTTATCATAACAATATCAATCCTGAAAAAAATATAATTAAATATGCTTCTTTTGTAGCCTTTTTTCCCACAGTTCTTTCAGGTCCAATTCAAAAAGCCCGAAATCTCTTGCCTCAGATATCAAAGCCAAGAGATTTCACCTATGACCTGGCACAAAAAGGAACTCTCCTTTTTATCTGGGGCGCATTTGAAAAAATCATGGTTGCCAACAGGTTAAATCTAATCCATTCAAATATCATTACTGACTATGCAAACCATTCTTCTGCTGAAATTCTTATTGGTGCCATGTGTTTTTCATTATACATATATGCAGATTTTTCTTCTTATTCAGATATGGCACGTGGAATAGGTATGTTACTGGGAATCGATGTTGGGAAGAATTTTAATAATCCATACCTGTCAAAAAGTACTGCTGAGTTTTGGAACAGATGGCATACCAGTTTGAATGACTGGTTTAAAGATATTATTTATATCCCTCTAGGTGGTAATAAAAGAGGTCCATTACGTAAATATATAAACATGTTTATTATATTCTTCGTTAGTGGTCTTTGGCATGGTCCATACTGGCACTTTGTAGTATGGGGCATACTAAACTGGGCATTTGTAATTATTGGACTTGTCCTCAAACCATATAAGCATAGTATTTACCAAAAAATGAATGTTGATGAAAATTCAGCAAGTATTGTGCTACTCAGGCGAGGTTTGGTCTTTATTTTGGTTACTCTTTCTTGGGTATTCTTCAATTCCGGTATAAGTGACGGAATAAAAATATGTAAAAAGATACTGCTTTTCAACTTTATAAGCGTGTTTGATCCTGCTTTATTCAACATCGCCGGAACTATAACCGCAACCTTTGTCACCGCAATAACTACGCTTATTTTTTGCAACACACAGATCAAACGGCAAGAAAAATATAATATATTCCGTACTTTTCAAACGCAGCCTTTCTTTTTTCAATGCCTGTCAATAGCCGTTATAATATCCATTTGCATATTTGGAGCATTAGCTACAGATGCCAGTATCGATACGCAATTCCTATATTTCCGTTTTTAGGAGCATACTTATGAAACAATATTTTAAATTTATTATAGTAACTATCATTATGGTTTTAATTATTATTCCAACCACTGTTCTGGGTATAATCTGCTTTCCCAAGGGAACGTTTCATTCTTCTTATCAGAACATGATAGTAGATAAATACCGAATACTCCAAACTACAAATGAACCAAAGATTATTATTGTCTCCGGCAGTTCATCTTCATTTGGACTTGATCAGAATATGCTGGAAGAACAAACCGGCTATAAAGTTGCTAACCTCGGGCTCCATGCAGGTTTTGGCCATTTATTCTACTCTGAACTGGCAAAAGAAAACATAAATCCCGGAGACATCGTTTTACTAGGCTATGAATATGGTTGGGAAGAAGGATTTGATCATCTAGGACAAGACCTTATAATGACCGGGATAGATGAAAACATTGATATGTACAAACATATACCAATAAATCATTGGAAAGATTTTATAGGATATCTCTTTATATTTGCTGAGACAAAAGCCACATTTCAGGAGGCACATGGAATATACTCCAGAGATGCCTTTGACGACCACACCTGTCAAATGACCATGGAACGCGAATATGAAATGGATTATGAGAATAATAAAGAATTATATTCTGAAATAGACTTAACAAACGTAAAAATATCAGATAATGCCATAACATATCTCAAAAAGTACAAAAAATATGTTGAATCTAAAGGGGCACAAATATATTTTGTATCACCTCCTGTTCTAAAAAAAGCCATTGGTAGTGATTACCAGGAATTTCAGAATCTAAAGCTTCAAGAAGAAGATAAAATTGGAATCCCATATATCAGCAATCCAGAAGACTACTTTTTTGAAGATGAACTAATGTCTAACGGAAAATACCATTGCAGTACAATTGGTGAAAAAGTAAGAACCGAATTACTTATCGATGATTTAAAAAAAGCTCACGTCATCCCGTGAGCTTTTATGATGTTCATATCCTGATCCAATCGGAAGGACAAATATCCGGCATTTCATCTGTATTCTTCCATTTTGCAGGTGCTACAACTATCTTGTCTTTGTTTTTGTTTAGATACGCTCCCCACCAACTAAAGGAGCTATTAGCAATAATATTGTTTTTGCACAAAGACATCAGATGCATATCAGCCCATGCCTCTGAAATGTCGTTGCAATCCACAAAAACCACTTTTTCATCGTTAAAAAAGGATTTTGCTGCACTAAGATCATTTGAAAAAACATAAAACACAGGACTAACAATGTGACTTTGCATATATTCAAAAGCAGCCTTATAATAAGCCGGTGTGCATATATCACCGTAAATCTTTCGATTCACCTCTGTAGTATAGTCACCAAGTCTCATATGAACCGCCACAGAAGAATCATCCTTTTGTATTTTCTCTATCATATCTTGGCACTTTTTATTTGGCTTAAGAACCGGTGTGAATACTCTTTGAATATCTAATTGGATGTCAGAAAAATATTTGTACGACTGCCAATAACCATCAAAGTATCCATCATCATATTTATAATACTCACGACTATATTTTCCACGGTCTTTTTCTTGAATGTGCCTTTTACTAGTGATATGAAAATGCTGATATAAAAGCTTCTTTATAGGCCTGTTATAGCCCAAAAATCGAACCGCTTCATCATGAGAAACATACTTTCTTTCAATTCCAAATACATCAAAAATCTCATTATACTTTAGATTTTTTATTGTCTCATCCGTATAATCTCTATGAAGAATTACATTTTTTCCCACATGTTCCAAATCACGCATAAAAGCATATTGAAACATCTGATTTCCTAATCCCCCAACCAAATTTACAATAATCAAGCTAACTTTTCTCCTATTCTCACCTGCACATCTTTCTGAAACTTGTACAACATTTTCTTTTCATACCTTTTTTGAAGCAAATGTCTTGGAAACCTTTCAATATATGCGCATATAACATGAATAATAAACAAAGGATGTCGCAAAAATCCGCCTAAATACAGCCTATTCTCAGGATACATCATCTTTCTCCCCCACCAAAAATATATTATGGATGAGTATTTATGCCTGTCATAAACTCTAAGTCTTTTATTCGCATTTACTAATTCCCGAACAAGCAACAGGTTATCTGCCACGTTACCAGTCATATCCATGTCTCTCATATGGATATATAGCTCTTGTTGATTCCCTGTAGCATCCGGCAATAATCGTTTTAGACACTTAAGTTTTGTTAGATTTGAATAATAAACCTGTTTTTCACTTGGTCTATCCGAAATGTCATCACCTTTATCATATAATAAAAGAGGTTCCTGCAAAGAATCCAATGTGCCATATAAAGAACACCTTGCCCACATATCGTAATCCTGAGCTCTCATAAATTTTTCATCATATTTTAATTTGTGTAATTTCAAAAACTCAGTTCTGAACATTACTGCAGGATGAGGAAAAGTTTTGGGTGCCAACGACAATTCAATCCTAATGTCTTCATTATCGAACTTTGAATATGCTCCACCAATACCACCACATATCTTTCCGTTCATAATATCCAGAGAGATGCAAGAAAGAACATCAACATTCTCATGCTCCTCCATATACTTCACCTGCTCAGATATACGTTCAGGTAAAGAATAATCATCAGCATCCATCCTTGCAATGTACTTGCCTTGGGCAATCTCAATTCCTTTATTAAGTGATGCTGCAAGCCCAATATTATGCGCGTTATGGATTAGTTTAATCCTTGAATCGCCAACACTTTCAATATACTTAATACAATCAGCGTCTGCACCATCATTAATAATAATAAATTCAAGATTAGAATATGTTTGACCTAATATACTGTCTATTGATCTTTTAAGATGATATACGTCTGCATTATATACAGACATTACTACAGAAACCAACTCTGTCATTTTTTCATTACCATATTTTACAATTCGACTTTCTCTATCTTGCACTCATGTTTTTTAGTCTTAGAATCATAGCTTATTCCGCACATAAGCAACTCTCCATCCAAATTCTCAAATATCTTGGGGTAATTTCGCTCTTTTACTTGGGATATTGCACCTTCAGCTGAATCATTAACCTTTAGTTCGATCAATAATATAGGCAAATTTGATACTTGAAACGGAATATACACTATATCAGCATATCCATGACCGGAAGGTAATTCTTCCAACTTCATATAATTATTTGCACAACTGATATACGCAAATTTAACTACTGCTCTAAGTGCCTGCTCATCATTATAAAAAAGTGGAGCCACTCCAAACGTCCCTGCATCATGAGCATTCTGAATAGCTCTAGCCACAGCGTCCTCATTACATTCAATCGTATCCATAATGAGCTGATCTGAAGATAGTATTATTCTATTGGTTACCTTATGACTATCCTTACGAACAGTACTTACAAACTCTCTTCTGATTTCTTCATTAGGAATTCTTGCCTTATTAGTTTTACTATCAAATGCTAAATACCCCAAATGAATCAAAAGAGAAAGCACATCATCCCTTCCCTGAATTGAAGTCATATCATTCTGAAACGTCGCTGTATCAACCGGCATCTCATTTCCACCAATCATTTGGATCAAATCTGCCTGTAATTCATTTACATCCATATTAATGTAGCTCAATAATGCCTCATATGTCTCTGTTTTTGACCAATAAGAATCAAATACTCCCGTCCTTACAGCCTGGCATACAGAATTCGGATTATATATCTCTGCAACCTTATCAAAAGAATAACCATCATACCACTTTTTTAATTTTGACTTATTAACTGTATACTTTTGCGAAAGTACATCAATATCCCACTTGGTAAAGCCTACATACTCTGCAAAAATTGATGGTTGAAGCATAGTATATTCCCGAAAATCAGAAATAGCAGACTGATGACCATATTTTTTTATGGGTAAAATTCCAGTCATAAATGCTCCCGCTATTGCACGATCCGTAATATTTCCGTTTTTAAACAGCTCTCTCAGAAACTTAATATACTCTTCCTGTAATGCTTCTTTTTCCTTGCATTCCCTAAATAAAGCATCCCACTCATCTATAATAAAGAAAAACTTATTGTTAGTTTTTTCTTTAATACCAATCAATAATTCTCCTAATGAGGAATAATGAACATCAGGATGTTCATCTTTAAGCTCATCAGTTATAGATTTACGAATTGTTTCTACAACCTTATCAATGTCAGATACGCTTGATATAAACCCCGTAATATCAAGATAAATCACATTAAACTTGTTTAAATATTTTTCAAAGGAAGTCTTGTTTTCTATTTCGAGATATCTAAACAGTTCTCTTGAATCACAACTTTTATCATAATATGCGGAAAGCATCTTGGCTGTATATGATTTGCCAAATCTACGTGGTCGACTGATACATGTCAGTTTATCAGGAGTGTCAATGGTATTATTAATAATGTCGATAAGACCTGTCTTATCAACATATATCCCATTCAATATTGATTTAAAATTCTCATTTCCAGGATTAAAGTATATTCCCATTGTTGCTCCTTTTAGCTATAATTCCACAGCTTATAAAAATACATCGTCTATTTTTCTGATCCTACAATTTGAAAATGTCCAGGTATAGCTCAGAATTGCGGCGGATATAATTCCGTGGAAAAATTAAAATTTGATTTAATATATATATTTTCAATACTTGCTTTACTTTATCGACCTTCATTGGAAATCTTGCCTTAAAATACCATACCACTTCCAATTAACATATTTCCCATTTATCTTGAGATGTTCTCTAAACTCGCCCTCAAGCTTAAAACCACATCTTTCATATAGTTTTATTGCACTTTTATTATCTGCTAAAACTGTCAAATAAACCCTATGAAGACAATATTTTTTAAAAGCCGCATCAAGCACTAATCTCGTTGCTTCTGTTGCTATTCCATTACCTTGCGCTTTTTTTCTTAAAACTATAGCATACTCTGCATTTTCATTTTCAAGATCAATTTCTTTTAAGCTAATTGTTCCAAGATATTCATCATTCTCATCAACAATTGCAAAATGAACACTTTGCCCAGAAGAAATATTATCGGGTATTTTTTCAGCTTTGCAAAAACGGACAGCATTATCCAATGTCTGTCCATTCATATTCTTTTTAAAACCTTTCTGAATATCCTTATCATGCATCCACTCGAGCATTAACGGCGCATCTTTTTCTTTTAATTCTCTTAACGTTACCATATTATCGTTCTTCTTTTCTATTCTCTTCCTCTATTATGTACGGAGGTCTTTTTCTTGAAGCATCAAAAGTCCTCCATAGATATTCACCCAAAATACCCATAGACATCATTGTCACTCCAAAACTTAGCAAATTAAATAAAAATAAGGTAGTGAATCCACTAACATGTATACTACCGGTAAGTTTTGCAATCAGAACCACAATTGCCCATATAAAGCCCACTATTATAGATAGGCATCCGACCATTTCCAACGCTCTAATCGGCAATGTTGAAAAACTAAACAGAGTATCAGAAACAAGCCTTATTTTCTTTTTCAAAGTCCATTTGCTTGTTCCTATTTCTCTTGCTTTTCTTGTATAATATACAATTCCTGTCTTAAACCCGCTCCACAAAATCTGGCCTGTAATTGCACTATTCTTCTCATCGAGACTATCTAAAACATTTATCACTTTTCTGTCCAAAAGATAAATATCAAATCCATTCTTGGGCATATTGGGAAGTGAAGTCTTTCTAACAATCCAGTAATACAGGTTTGCAAACCCCACCTGTCCCTTACTTTCTTCACGTCCTTCACGGCATGCAAGAACTACATTGTTTCCCATCTTCCAACTATCAATCATATCAAGTAATAGTTCTGTTGGCTCCTGTAAATCTGCTGCCTTTATTATTGCACAATCCCCTGTAGAATTAGACAGGCCACAAAGACATGCTGCATGGGATCCAAAGTTTCGGGACAAACTGATAATCTTGATATTTGCATCTTGCTCTGCCAATTCCTTCATCACTTCATAGCTTTTGTCTTTTGATCCGTCATTGACCATAACTATTTCATAGTCATAATCAATCTTCTCTATAAACTTCTCTTTTAAATCAGCATATAACGGTCTTAAATTATCCTCATTATAATAAACCGGAATAACAATCGATACCTTCATCTTATTTTGTGCCTTTTCTATAATTATTTATGCATTCTATTACTCTGCTTTGCTCCTCATCCGTCATACCTGCATATATAGGCAAAGATATAACTTCATTAGCATACTTTTCTGTAATAGGCAAACTTCCTTCTTTTAATTCTAAACGCTTGTATGCTTCAGAAAGATGTGGAGGAATAGGATAATGAATTATCGTCATTATTCCATTTTCTTCCAAATACTGCTTAAAATCGTCACGATATTCGGGCACTCTTAGCACATATTGATGCCATACGGAAGTTGAACCTGCAGCAACTTCCGGCTTTATTACCATAGGATTGTCTATACCATCAGCATATTTTAAAGCTAATTGTTCACGCTCTTTTGTTATTTCATCCATATGAGCAAGCTTGACTCTAAGAAGTCCTGCCTGCAACTCATCAAGCCTTGAATTTGCACCCACTACCATATTGTGATAACGTTTCTCACTGCCATAGTTTCTATAGATTTTCATTAACCTGGCAAGTTCAGGATCATTAGTTGTAATCGCACCTGCATCCCCGAAAGCTCCCATATTCTTGGATGGATAAAAAGAAAAACAACCAAAATCACCAAAGCTTCCAGTCATTTTCCCATCATGGCATGCACCATGTGACTGAGCACAGTCTTCTACAAGCCTAAGGTTATACTTCTTGCAAATCTCTGTAATCTTTGTCATATTTGCAGCCTGTCCATACAGATGCACAACAAGAATTGCCTTAGTTTTGTCAGTAATCTTCTCCTCGATAGCATCAGCATCTATCTGGTAATACTTATCCGGCTCCACAAAAACAGGTGTCGCACCATTAATAGTAATTCCCATAACACTAGCTATATAAGTATTTCCCTGAACAATTACTTCATCTCCCTCGCCAATGCCGAGAACCCTAAAAGCAAGCCAAAGCGCATCCAATCCGCTAGCCAGACCTACGGAATAGTTCGTTCCCACATATTTTGCAAATTCTTCTTCAAATGCTTCGTCTTCTTTGCCCAGTATATACCAACCGGATCGTAGTACTTCCAAAGCCTTTTTTTCATATTCATCCTGATATTTCTGAAATCCACGGTCCATACGACCTTGCATTATTTTTTCCATTATCTTTTCTCTTTTCAATAATAAATCTTTTTATTAAATCCACTTAAAATACAGTAATCCATCAATTTAGTCACGTAATAGGCCATAAAGCTTTAAAATATCCCTTAAAATCAACCATCTTGGTTATTTTTTTTAATTTCTTCAACAAATTCTTCATACGAACGAATATACTCGTTAGGATCATAATGTTCACTTGATAAACATAAAAGCACTGAATCTTCGCTAAAATCATACATATCTTTCCATACCATTGTAGGTAAATACACTCCAGTATGTGGCCTATTCAAACAAAAAATAGCTTCATTTCCTTCGCCATCTTTCACCTTTACTTTACTCTTTCCAGCGACATTAATTAATACAAACTCAGAATTTCTATTTGCATGTTGTCCCCTAACAACATCGGCATCGGAGCCATAAATATAGAATGCTCTGGCTATATTGAAAGGAATATCTATTCCGCCTTCAACAATGACAAGGTGTCCTCTTTCGTCTCCTCTTTGTGGAAATTCTAACATTTTTACTTTATTTATATTATGCATCTTATACCTCTAATCATGTCCCTATGATATTTTACTAAAAACCACGAAATGCTTATTCAACAATACTTCATCAAGAAAACTGTGGAAACATATCAAAAACAAAATCTTCGAAACTCAAATACTTCTGAACGCGATAATAATTATCGATTATTGCTTCTCTCCTATCATTATAATCCTGCTGACAACACTTATTTATAAGGTTATCCAGATTTGTAAGGTCATTCAAATCATCCCTTTTTAGCTGTACAATCCCATCAGTGTTAAAATAATCTCCAATTTTTGAAGCCCCTAAATATATCGGAACCGTCATAGCAGCAAAACAGTCTAATATTTTTTCGGTAAAATAAAAAGGTGTTATGCTATTTTCTAATACTATACTATATCTATATTTTTCTAAAGCATCTGCCTTCTTGGGAATATAATTATTTACAGCAGT
Organism: Butyrivibrio sp. YAB3001; assembly: GCF_900112195.1. Lineage (GTDB taxonomy): Bacteria > Bacillota > Clostridia > Lachnospirales > Lachnospiraceae > Butyrivibrio. Next base: position 68,499 of record NZ_FOKR01000015.1, on the reverse strand, counting down.
ACCAAAAGCATCAACTCTTGAATCTTTTTTATAATATCTTGCGATTTCGCCTCGAACCTTATGAAGTTCACACATTTCTTTCGCAGAAGCAATAATAGATATGTTCTTTGTTTTATTATCTATATTATCCGGAGTCATATTCCCGCCATACGAATCAGTACCATACCAAACACTACATGCTGGTACAAAAACTGCATTTTCATACTTATTTAAAACACGTTCCGAATGAGTAAAAATATGTGAATACTTTTTCATAACGTCTGCGTTTATTATCGTCTTATCATACAGCTCAGGAATAATCTCCTCTGATTCACGCAGTACAGCTACTTTGTTCTCACAATTAAAAGTCTTTTCAAAAATCTTTTCATGAACATAGAAATGGGTATTCAACGATATATTGTATCTATCCCACAGTATTCTATTAGGATATCGCCCTGCACTTAAAGTATATGGAGTATGCATACATCCACTATCTCTCAAAAAAAAGACCTTCATCTTTTCACCTTTTTTATTATACAAGTCAGGTGGAGCCCCCATTTCACTGCCTATGTTTCTTTCATCATTAAGTCTTTCTTTTACAATTATATATGGTGCTAATTCAAGTATTTTTCTTTTTATATTTCTCATAGACCTCTTGCAAAAATCTCCGTTTCTATAGCAATTGTCTTATAATATTTCGGTATTCAGTGCTTACGACTATTTATAAGCTTCTGTCAAAAATTGATTAATTTTATTATTTATCCATTCAATTGCTATTCCACCAATAAATATACATATGAAATAAATAATAATCTTAATCCAGTGATTTACATTCACCTTTAAAAATCCAAGGCTCCTAGAAATGTAATCAATTAATAACATGTGATATAAAAAAATGTATAATGTATGCCTTCCCAATAAAGACAATTTTTCAAACATCGACGCAACAACTTTCTTATCAGTGAATACCCTTTCGAAAAAGAATAATAAAGACATCATCAGAATAGCACATAATCCTAATCCCACTCCCGGAGGGTTTATCCCATCACCAAATGGAAAAAATGAATCAATCGCAGCACGATATTTAGTTACCAAGTACCACCAAATTATCGTAACAAAAAACATTGAAAAAAACACTATGGAACTGCCTATTTTCCCTAGCGTTAATCGATTACAATATTTGCCAAATAACATACCAATGTACAATAGGATGAGATATGTACCACCGAATAGCTTTCCTCCTCCACCATAAACATCTAAAATGTTAGTATTATTAGTTGTAAAAACGGATAAAGCTACAACTATAGCAAATCCAACTAATTCATATAACATCCTGTATCTTTTTCCATGTGCTACAGCTAAAACATAGTAAAGAATTGGAGAAACTAATAATAGTTGAACATACAACATAACATAATAAAAGGGACCACAAGCACTAAAATGTATTGCTCTGTCTAAAAACATCGAAAATACAAATTGCTTTTCAGCCCAAATACAATATACCAAAGTTGCAACTAGATAAGGAATTATTATCTTTAAACAACTTTTCTTCACTTTCATCTTATAGTCTCCATGTTTTCTATCGAATGACCAATAAGTTGTCACTCCCATAGTAACTATGAATAAACTAACACTAAAATAAGAAGCATAAGCTATATTTAGATTAGTATAAAGAATACCTGTAGTATGATTTACTATTACAGCTATCATTGCAAATAATTTCGAAACATCTACCCAACAAGCGCGTTTATTATCCATCTCAGCCATTTCCATTTTATTATTTTCCATTAAACATAAGGGGCACAATTCCATCCACTCCCTGAAGTTCTGCCAAAATTCCACTTTCAATCGAAAGAGCTGTAAATGCTATAATCAGCCCTATAACTACTTTTATCAATAATTGTTTCCAATTTTGCCTTATTAAAAGATAGTCAGCTTTACAATCAGATACTTTTCCATATATAAGCAAATATAGTACCAACAAATATCTTTCTTCTAAAGCTCCTAACATAATAGCAAAAGTAGGAAGTAGTAACGAAATTATAACGAATACCCGCAATACCATGTCTGACTTATGTTCTTTATTAGCACTACTTGAACAAAATATACTAAACCCGTTCTTAATATCGTATGCAAATAAAAATAAAGACAAAATCACAATAAAAAGTCCACCAATCGCTAGTATGCTCCTATCGATTGTAACATCCTGTACATAGGTTTCAGGAAAAAGAATAAACATTGCATTCCAAATATGCTTCCAAAGTATAGCAATGAATTCTAATGGAAATTTCATGAACGCCAAAATATATGACTTCATTGAAATTTCATATCCTTCCTTTTCAAAAACACTTTGTATGGCCAAACCGGTTGCATTAATGAACTTCATCTGAACCTTTAATTCATTGTCAGTTCCAATGTATGTACCATATCTGTCCATACCAATTCCCCACCACAATTGTTGCGCAAATAAACCATTAACTTGCACTTTAGGAGATAATAATCTATATCTATTATAATTAATATAGATCTGTGGTAAAGCAGCAGAATAAATCCCGGTAATCATTGCTAATAATGCAATGAATGGATTTCGAATCCGAGAAACGTAATTATTATTAGTGACATCTTTTCTGCTCATCATAGTCTCATACAAAACTGCAGTAAAGACCAGTCCAATTATCTCTAACATATAAACCGTCCGAATATTATATGCCAAATACGCGACAGCTCCCCCAGCAAAAAGCCAAATATACGTTTGGTTTTCTCTCTTTTTTAATGCAACCAATATGATCCAAGCAGCCATTATTGCCAAAAATGAAGCTAAAACATCCGTAAGTGCATATATTATCAATCCATAGAAGAAAATCAAAAGCAGAAAAAATGATATAATACTTCTAACAAAAGTAAAATTTTTCTCCTTCCTTATACCTATCTCTTGCAAAAACCTTATGTAAATAAGGAATAACAATGAATAGAGTAGGCTACTAAGTATCCACCATGAACTATGTATGCCTAATATTAAGTCTAATTGTTGACATACGCCTAAAAGTATCGGAAAAGCAAATCCTCGATAGTCTCCACCCCCCCAAACTTTTATGGGACTTTCTATGTCCAAAAGTCTAAAACTACCTGATGCAAATAAGCTGTCTCCTATGGCTGCGTACTCCCACGCATCGCCTACATACCTATCCCTGGTAATACCTGATGAAAACTGCAAATATATAAGCACTACAAATACAATAATAAACGTTATCGCATTATTAAAAACTTCAATCTTTTTTCCGCCGTAATTTTTTCTAATAACTTTGTTCATATCAATCTCTCATAAATTTCATATAGAATAAAAGCTACTAATCTCATGCCTTATCGGATTACATAAAGGCTTATGCCACCTATGCGTTTTATTAACTTCCAGCCCTTATCACACACATAGGTCACTAAATCATCATTGTCATTATTAATTGTAACGTACTTAGAATTCACATCATTTTTCATAACATATTCATTAGTGCAAAGATTGATCCCAACTCCTTTGGGTAAACAATATAAATATCTATAGTCGCAATCTATAGACCAAATTACAGTATTATCCCATCTATTGTCAGAATAAGCTAACTGTATATCTGCCTTATCAATCTCTCTTTCTAGTTTTTCGTCGACAATCGGCGGCTTAATAACAAAGTCTGTCTCACAATAAAATGTCAATAATGCTACAGTTCCCCAAATAGCAATGGTAACTATTCCCCTCTGTATATTACCAAAAGACAATATGATCAAAAAAACTGAAATCAACCCCAAAGCTCCACCCATAAGATGTCTTGTCCCTGTATCAACATCGTACAGAAGCCATATCGACAATATAATAAACAAAAAACTTAATGCCCCCAATATAGCGGTTTTACATTTTTTCAAAATACCACCAAACATCAAAAGAATAATTACTACATAAGAAAAGAAATAATATACTCCACCAAAAGCATCTCTATTTTTTATTTCTAATATAGATTTAAATGTTTTGCTAAATCCATCTATTATTATGTCTGAGCTTTCCTTAACAAACAATTTGGGCGATGTAAATAATAATTTCATTAAATCTGTATTTACTAGCGATCTAAAATACGGAGAACAAAAAAAATGAATTATCAAGAGATATGCTATTGCAGTACAAATAGCTATCAAAGCAGTAATAAGCTTCACTCTTTTTCTTTTTGCAATAAATATCCCCGCAACACCAAAAATAACATAATATCCGCGCGACAATGACAAATATGTCATAATTGCAATATACGCCCAGTAATACTTGTCATCACTACTATTCTCATACTTATATAAAAAACATATCATCCACAATGTACCTAGCATAATTATTATCTCTGGTGATATGGACATTGTGTATCTTATAATGTTGGCATTTGCAGCAAACAAGCCAGCAATTGAAATTGCCGGCATCCAATTGAGTTCAAGTAAATGTGTAATTCCAATAAGTGTCAGCGAACACAAAACCAGATTTACAAGTAATATTTTATATGTTCCCAAACCTATAATTCTAAAGATAATAGCATATGGAATCAGTAAAACAGGTGACCATGGGCCATATGTTCCAATCATAGCTTTCGACTCATTATACCCAAAATATCCCTGAGGCATACCGTATCGCATTATTCCTTCTATTTGCTTGTAATAACTGAGCTCATCATTCCACTGGGAATTAAAAATTGAAAGCGCACTAACATGAATATTGTATTTTAATAATAAAACCCATGCACCAATAATGGGAATAATTGCTAAAACAACGTACAAAACGCATCTTTTGCACTTGTCAGACGTTTTAAAACACTTCTCCCGCAACATACGAATCTCCATTATCCTCCCAAACATTAATTAAATTCGTAATTATATACGAGCTCTAATCAATTCAACTATCAGAAAAAATATGACATTTTTTCCAAAAACAATCCAGAATACCAAATATTGAAAAAATATATTGTCCCAAAAAAGGTATGTGCTGCCAGCAAAAGAAAACAACCATTTTTCACACCATACCAACATTTATCTCTTATAAGCATTATCTCTTTTGTTGCAATCACAAACGCTATATTTAATGCTAATCCAACTCCCCAGCTAAAATCTCCTGCAAAAGGATTACTATCAAAATAAAACAAAAGATACATTAAAAAAGCAGAAATAAGCATATAAAATGATAACTTAATTTCAGTATTGCATCTGTGCTTTGCCAAACATAATCCAAAAGTAGCAACTGGAAATAGGATAGATAAAAAAATCGCTAGTAACCAATTGCTTGTATAATGCTTAATTACATAAAATGGGCCAAATGAAAGTCCTGCTCCTCCATTGCCAGAAACAGCTATTTTAGATTGAATAATTGCCAAAATGCCAACCGGAACGCAAGTCAATGCAATTTTAACATATCTCCAAAACATCGACGCATTTCTAGAAACACAAAAATTAATAACACAATATGCCACTAATCCTGGTAAAAATGCTTGATAAAAGCTTGGTTTACACAAAGCACTTATTACTAATAAAAAAGCTGCTTTAAAATATAATTTAAAATCACTATTATCATCTTCCAACAATTTGACATAGCACAAAAACGCAACTAAAGCAATTGGCTTAGCAGCTAAATATGTAGGGTTGTGCCATACATTTGCAGTATATGCCCCCAAATAGTATCTATCAAACAATCCAAAATTATCAATAGGCCCACAAAACATCATACTTGTTGCTAATAATACAGCAGTAAAACTGTTTACCTTCTTACTAAAATAAATAAATATTATTATAAACGCTGCTAATAACAATGCAGTATTGGTTATTGCAATGGAAAAATTGATTGACACATTGTTTTCAATTCCATTCGTTCCCCCAACAAAATACGTCACTACCAAAACAATAATATGCCACATCGGATATGCTATAATATGCGAATACTGATTGTTCTCTTTAAAAAGTGATACAGCATTTTTCCCATATTTGATATAATTTAAAAAATCCAACGCTGTATTAACATGATTACGAAAATCATCTGCCGTAAGAGTAGCTGAATCAAGAGTGAGCAAGCGTATGTAAAACTCAAAAAAAATAGCCCCCAACAATAATAAAATGCATATGATCACTACATTTTGCACGCTGTTCTTCTTTATATTGATATTACTATTTTTTAACATAAATAGTACACTCCCATTTTTCCACACCACATACAAGATTATAATCGTTTACTTTCCTATAGGACTGACTAATCGCATTTTCTATCTCTTCACTATAATAATTATTTTTTTCGACAACAACGCAATCATAATAACCATTCGCACATTTTTTTAATGATTCTTCATTGTACTGCATAAACTGTTCTGTTAATTCTTTGGCATACGGATAAATAATACTATTTGGAGACTTCTCATCAACTAAATCCATTAGTTCATATGTATAACAATTTGAATGTCCCGGATTATCACTATAAATGCCATTTTTCAAACAATAAAAATTCAATGGCAGTGCACTCATTTTTATATTACAATCCTTATATTCATCTAAAACTGTATATACCTCTTCCCATTCTTTTTTCTGTTCATCAGTAATATGCTGTACAAAAACAAGCCGTTTAATGCTTAATACAACTATTGCCAATAGTACAACTTCAATTGCAGAAATATAATAATTTGGTATAGATATTTTTATCCTCTTCGCAATCCCATCCCAAATTATTATTGCCAGGAACAATAAATATGGTACAAATAATTGTAGATAATATGTTATCCATGCACCATTAGAAGTCGATAATAGCGTTCCAATTAATAACATAGTGATACCTTGGGCAATTGAATATGTATCAATATCCACTATATCCACATTTGCTTTCTTGTATCTAAACAACTTCAAAGTAACAAAAAACAGAAATGTTAAAAACATAACTGAATATGTTTGAATAATTGAAAGCAATTGTTCAAAAGCCAATTTAAATGAATACTTATTATATATTCCAAGAAAAAAAGTGTTTGTCGTAAAATATGTTGGAAAGAAAAGTCTGATCAAAACTATCGAAACTATACCCACGCAACTTCCAATAACTGCAAACTTCAATAGCATTTTATATTCTTTCTTCAAAGCAAAATACACTAAAAAGCCCAATGCTATAAAAACATAATATTGCTTAACGTAAAATTCTATAGTGCATAATAAAGCATAAATGATTATACGATAATGACATTTATTCTCATCACTTTGGAGTATACTCCAAATAATAATTAGTAAAGTTAATCCGTATGCATCAGGAAAGATTCCACCATATGCTGCCAATCTAAAATAACAACTACTAATCCCAATTAAGCCAATTGGAATTAACGACATATTCACTCTTCTTCTCATCAGGATTACGCCAAATACTATTACGCCAAAAATCTCTACACCTAATGTAAGGATCTGCGAAGCAAGGATAATATCATTAATGCCAAATCTTATCAAAACACTCAATAAAACAGGCAGTACTATTCCATACATATAAACAGGTTCTGGCAATCCATCATGAAACTCATACGGATTGACTCCAGCGGCGAATCTTTGAGCCATGTTTAATACTACCCCTTCACGAACTTCCCACTGATAATCAGCACGTAAAACTATTTCCCTAGCTTTTAAAACATAGATTATTACAAGTGCACAAATTCCTAAAGCAAAAACTATATAATTTAAAAATTTATAATTCCGATTTTCAACCATGATAACATTTCCATTTAATTAAAAAGAATCAAAAGAAAACATTTTAGAATTATCCTTTACATTCTCCGAATAGTATAACATTATTACAACATCAGGATCATATTCTTCAATATACTCAGGCGTCAGCTCATAATCTTCACCATCGTAAATGTATTTAACTTCTTTGACCCCCATAGCCAGATACTGGCCAAGTGCTTTTCCAAAAGAATCTGAAACAAGTAATACTTTAACATCATTCATGCTATTTAAATTAACATAATGTCCTAATGTTTTTCCTTGAACAGAATCATAAGTATATCTTGACGATAAATTCTTTTGCTCAAGTGCTGTCATATCAAACATTAATTCAGACACTGTTCCAATTTCGCCATAATCATTTTGTATCTTTGTGTCAAAATTTGGAACAATCAAGTCAAAATCATCAATTCCAGCATAAAATATTCCCGTACGCTGTCCTCTTGACCCTAAGTGCCATTTTTTATACTTGGTCACAGAATAATTATTAATGTCACGAATTCTGTCATCAATTATGCATCCCGTTTTGTCCTTTATATAATCTTCCAAATAACCATAAGCATATAATCCAGCTTCAGTTGTCCAATGATGATCCGTTACATACATATAGTCATACTGATTGATTCCGTCTAAATGCATGGTTTCTCTATAATCTAATACATCCACTCCACCTTTTTTTAATAATTCCAGCAATCTGTCAATATTATCATTTCCATAATCCATTACCCCAACAGGTAATTCCGGATCATATTTGCTGCTTGTATATGGTGTTGCCGCGTATACTAAATACGAACCGCGTTCTTTTAAATATTCATTCAACCTTATTGTTTTGTTTGCATAATTATTAAGTGAATCTTCCGAGCACTTTTCAACCGTAGTCAAAAGATATCCGTTGTTCATTTTCACAATATTGTTCATTGAATATTGATTCATTATTGTTCTGATAGCACCATTTAAATTAACAAAATCAAAATTCATATAAAAAGTGCTTGCAATATCTGTCTCCAGTTTGCTTCCTAATTCAGGAGTCCATTCATTGTTATTTTTTCTGTCATTAATATAAAAATCAGCCAAATTTAAAAAGCTACCAATGCCTAAGCCAAATACAAGAATAATAAATATTCCTATATAAATATGTCCTATAGAATTTTTTTTCATTTTCTTTTCCTTGGTCAAAAATTGAAATAAATAAACGGATTATGTGCTCCTAATATTAAGTATGATACCGCCCACAAAAATACAACTGATACTACAACTGGCTCCAAAATAGCAAATAGTTTCTTACCACCTTCTGACAATATTTTTTCTCTAAGCATTTTCATAATGGGCGTTGAAAATAATATACCCATTATAATAAAAACTCCATATTGACGAAAATTAGCGACAATGTCAGTATCTATCATATTTGTCTGGTATCTATAGTATCCTAACATAGCTAAGCAATATTTCACTCCCGCTTTCAAAGATTCTGAATTAAAGATAACCCATCCAAAATTAACACAAACTAAAGTAATGATGCGCCAAAATATCCTGAAATAAACATTCTCATGATGTGATGGTTTGACCAAATACTTTTCTATCACAAGTAGCACAAAATACCCAAATCCCCAAGCCCAAAAAGTTATATTTGCACCATGCCAAATTCCTGTAAGCGTCCATACAACTAGCATATTCAAAATATGTCGTATAGCATTTGTTTTTGCCCCGCCTAATGGAATGTACACATAATCTTTGAACCACTGTCCCAATGAAATATGCCATCTCCGCCAAAACTCCGTGACTGTTTTGGATATATATGGGTAATTAAAATTTTCTTCAAACTCAAAACCAAACATCTTCCCCAATCCAATAGCCATGTCAGAATATCCAGAAAAATCATAAAAAATCTGCAAACTATACGCAACAGATCCCATCCATAAAAATAATGGATTTGTAATTGTAACATCCCGGCTAAATGTTTGCTGCGGAATAAGTGCCAAATTATTTGCCAACAATACTTTTTTTCCAAAACCTAGCATAAATCGCCTTACTCCATCAGCAAATAAATCAGTACTGCTTTTTCTTTCAGTAATCTGTCTTTCAATTGTTGAGTACCTCACTATTGGTCCTGCTATAAGCTGCGGAAAGAATGAAATATACAAAGCTAAATATAAGGGATTCTTCTGGACTTTTACAGTTCCTCTATAAACATCAATAACATATGATAATGCCTGAAATGTAAAAAAAGATATTCCAATAGGCAAAGTAATACCTATTGGTGACACTCCAAGATGTATCTTTTCAGCCATTATATACAACAAATAGTCAAAATATTTGTAAACAAAAAGTATACCTAAATTGCCGGCTAAATCTAATATCAAACATAGTTTGCCTATACATTTTGTTTTATATTTATCCACTAACAGTGCCAACCCATAATTTACCATGATTGACGCAATCATAACAACAATAAAATGTGGTTCTCCATATGAATAGAACCACAAACTTGCAATTAGTAAAATGTAATTGCGATATTCTTCTTTTGCCAAATAGTACATCAATAGTACTATGGGTAAAAAGAAGAAAGTGAATATCAAACTAGAAAAAACCATTATCACACTGCTCCATCAACTATAGTCTTGCTCTAAGAACCCCTTTAACCCAATAAGGATACTTCAAATTATGCAATTGCCATATAGCATGCATCATATATCCCTTAGAATATTCTCTCTTATAGCTTGACAAGAGATTTGATATTATTTCTGCATCTTTAGGATTATGATACGTACAAACTGCCCATTTCATAATCATCCCACTATCAATAGATTGCTTTGCTCCCTTTATTGCACTAATCTCAGCTCCTTCTATATCCATCTTAACCATATCAACACTATTTACATTATAATTTTTCATTGCGGTATCGATTGTAATTGTTCTTTCAGAATCTTTATCACTAACATACTTTTTTACAATCTCGATTTTATCGCTATAGTCAGCAAATGTAAGCTTTAACGCCTCAATCCATTCTTCATCACATTCAAAAATGTATATCTTTGAAGCTTTGTCAATAACAGTCAATGAAAAATTACCTTCTGCTCCTCCTATATCAAAAACAACTCCACCATTCTCTACATTAAAGTCCTCAGTTAAATATCTATGTGGAGATTCCAAGCTCTGCTCCCATTTTGAATTACTCAAGTAGTTACGAACCATCTCAGGACTATTTAAAGAGCGCTTAAAATACAGCTTTTTCCCTTCCCAATACCCAAAGTACATTTTGGCAGCCTCGTCATAATGGACATCTTGTATATCATAATATGATTTTCTGGCATCATCATAACAAAAAACTTCCGGTTTATTATTAGCAACGTATTCCATACATTTCCTAATCTCCGGATCAGTAGTATTCTTATAAATCTCAGGAATAGTATATTTTATATACATAAATCGAATGTCTTCTAAAAAACTATTGTTCCAATCACCTTGTTTAATCATCATTTTTATGACTTTCTTAGCATATTTCGTATATGTACGCTTATATAAATAACCATCCTTTATTTTAATTATTATCTTCTTGATATTTTTCATCTTTTCCTCTTCATACCATAAATAATGTAAAAAGGGTGTTAATAATAACACCCTTGCTATTTAAAAATCACACTAAATATCTATAAAACATCTTCTTTTGATTTCTCAATTGCTACTCCATTTGTAATCTCAAATATCTTGTCACAATTACGAATAGTTGTAAGCCTATGTGCAACAATTAGTAGAGTTACATCACCTTGTAATTCTTCAATAGATTCCATTACGACATTTTCACTATCATTATCCAATGCTGCAGTCGCTTCGTCCAAAACTAAAATTTCAGGTTCATTATACAAAGCTCTTGCAATGGCAACCCTTTGCCTTTGTCCTCCAGAAAATTTAACTCCTCTTTCTCCAACAAGCGTATCCAATTTTTCAGGAAGACTTTCAACAAAGGACTTTAGATTCGCTTTTTCTAATGCTTTCCACACCCGTTCATCATCAGCTTCTTGCATTCCAAATGCAATATTAGCTCTTATTGTATTATCAATTAAGTATATGCTTTGAGGAACATACCCAACAAGCTTTGACCATACTTCAGGTATTGAAAAAATATCAACTCCATCTATAGTCACTTCTCCAGCCTGTGGCTTAAACAAACCTAAAATGATATCAACTAATGTAGTTTTTCCTGCTCCTGACGCTCCAATAAAGCCAACCGATTGTCCTTTTTTTATCTCTAATGACAACCCCTTCAATATTTCTTTTCCTTGTGAACTATATCTCCATTCAACATTTTCTAAACAAATATTAAAATCATCAGCTAATATTTTATTATAAACACTCACACTTTCATCATAATCAAGTTCTTTGATTTGCTCTTTAACAGAATTATATTTTTCAACCTCATGTACATTTTTAAACACCTCGGCTTCCAATGGTCTGTTATATACTATACTATTTATAACATTTGCAATTTTTCCAACTGATGGTAACACTTTAAATGCCGCCATAGCAAAAGAAGCCAATTTAGGCACAAATGATGCCATGCTCTCATCACCGATAGCAAGCCTTATACAAACTATTCCAATAATTCCGCTTACACAAACTCCTTCCGTAACTCTATTAGGACAATCACCTAATACGGTATACGTTCTAGCACCTATCCTTGCTTTTTCTGCTGCATTTTCAAAAGCTTTAACAAAATATGCTTTTCTTTTGGCTACAATAATATCCTTTATTCCCTCAACTGCCTGCGATATACTCTGATTTCGCTCAACATCTGCCATCTTTGCATAATTTCCCGCTTTTTTTACTGCAGGTTTAAAAGCAAAAACCATTACTATTAAAATAATCCCTAAAACAGCCAATGTACCTAATGCTGTAAACCAGTCAGTATATATTAAATATACTCCAATCAAAACAGCCGTGAGCACTTCTGTCATTAGTTTTAATAAATCACCAATTGTATCTCGAAACGAAACAATCGAGCTTAAGCACCCAACTCTCATTGTTTCACTACTCGTATCAAGAAAAAAAGAATATGGCCTGCTCAAATATGAATCAAGCATTCTGATACTAAGATTTTTTTGCATTGAAGTAAGAAAATCTGTCTGTACAAAATTAGCATATATTAAAAAGGTATTTTTTGATATATATACAATAATCAGCCCCACCCCTATAAAGATCAACAAACTGGTATAATCATTTATACCAATCATTTTGCATACCCTTTTAACATATACGTTACTCATAAGATTTTCAGGTGACACTATAGCTTGAACAAAAGGTAGAATTGCCGTAACCCCCAACAATTCAAAAGCAGAACTAAGAATTATCGTAAAAAGGACATATAACATTTGTAATTTCTGCTTCTTGTCCAAAATATAAAATATTTCGTCCAATATCTCTTTAAATAATAATATATTTTTTTTCATAAACACATCATTTCCGCGTTAACAGAACTTTTTCCCAAATTCCTTTATTGTATCAACAATAAGCCCTAAATCATCTGATGTAAGACTCTGATGGATAGGTAAGCATAATGTATTATCTGTAGCAAATTCAGCATTAGGGAAGTTACCTACCGCATGATAACCTTTTACTCTATGGATAGGGAAATATCTATATGTAGTATATATTCCTCTTTCTCTCAAATATGTAGCAAGTTCATCTCTTTTCCCATTTTTAACCTGAATATGATAAAAGTAATATGATGACTTTACATATTCCGGCAATACCGGTGGTAAATCTATCCAGGATAAATCCTTGAGATTTTCATCATAGAAATCATTTACAACCTTACGTTTTTCCATAAACAGCGGTAATTTTTTGAACTGCTCAAGTGCCATAGCAGCAGTAACATCGTTCATAATAGCTCTATGCCCAAAACAGGATATATCAAACTCCCACCATTTCTGAGCAACGCTATTTTCATATCCACTCTTGGTTTCAAGGCCAAAATAAAGCCATTTCTCAGCTTTTTCCCTTACTTCTTCATCTTTAAAGTAAAGCATGGCACCATCACCGCAAACCAGAATCTTCATGGCATCAAAAGACCACATACCCATATCACCAAAAGTGCCTAAAGCTTTTCCTTTGTAAGACGAACACACTCCTGCTGCACAATCCTCTATAACCTTGATGTTATGAGAATTTGCCAACTCCATTATTTCATCCATCTCACATGGAATTCCTCCGAAATGAAGTAACAATATTGCCTTTGTCTTATCTGTAATCACTTTTTCTATATCTTCAGCTCTTGCATTAAGAGTTCTAGGATCCACATCGCATAAAACCATCTTAGAACCATTAGCGCAAATAGAATTAGCAGCACCAACAAAACTGATAGTGGGCAGAACTACCTCATCTTCCGGCTTAATATCACATAAATGCATTGAAGAAAACAATCCTTCACTACAACAATTAGTACTCAAAACATGTTTAGAATCTGTCTTCAACAGTTCAGCATACTTTGCTTCAAATTCAGATACTAATTTCCCTTTACCAATCCAATTCGATTCAAAAACTTGTGAAATTCTATCCAACTCTTCTTTACCTAAACTTGGCTGATATACATTAATCATTTTCTCTCCACTTCCAGTACGAAATAATATAAATATTATTTCCACTCATGAAACTTATTTGTTGCACTAGAAAATTATATGTTTTCCTATTTCAAACATCAAGAAATATTACTTTATAGATTTTCTTTTCTTTCTAAAGCTTTTTATTTTATTTAAAATCAGACATGTCAAATCTAACCCAATAAGCGAGATTGCATACATAGTAGCTTTCCCTTCAAGACTTGTATCATATCTTAATATACTGACACATTTGTAAGCCTTGCCTGTCAAAACACCTCTTTGTTCCTTTGGAACATAATAAATATTAGCCAATGCTATATGTTCTAACGTATTAGCTAATGATTTGAGAATTAGTTCATTTAATTCTTTATTCAACTTTTTTTGATTAAGATAATCGATCCAATCATCTATAACAAAAATGGTATCATCAACTAATTTATAATAATTTTTATGCATCGTTGAGGTCATTATTCTGGAGCGATAATAATAATGTGGTGACACCATAGATACCACATCTGCTTCCAAGATAACTCTGTCAATAAGCTGTAAATCCTCTGAAATACGCCCTTCAATAAATTTAAATGTTTTGTTTCTCCAATACTCTGTTCTATAACACTTACCGCATGGACTCCAATTCGGAATAGTCTGATACATTTTAGTTAATGCCATCTGACCGTTTAATCGAAAATATTCCTGCTGATCAAGTTTATTATCAGGTGGTACGATTGTACCATCATTTCTAACTTCAGACATCTCCTCTGAAAGAATGACATCCACAGTCGTTAGCTGATCAATGCGTTCTTTGAACATTTCCAATGTATTTGTCGCTATAAAATCGTCACTATCCACAAAAATAAAATATGTTCCATTAGCATGCTCTACTCCAATATTCCTTGCTGATGACTGTCCTCCGTTTTGTTTATGATATACATAAATGTTATTGTATTTCTTACTATATTCATCACAAATTGTCTCGCTGCCATCTGTACTACCATCATCCACAAGAATAATTTCAAAATTCTTATAGGACTGCTCAAGTATACTGTCTATACATGCATTTAAATAGTCTTTTACATTATAAACAGGTATTATTACACTAAATTCAGGATTATTCTCAATCATTACTCTATTTTTTCCATTTTCTTATTACACAAACTATCTGGAACAATACTTATTTACTCATGTTCTGAAACAAATTGTCCATCTGCAGTCAGATAAATCCAGCCATCTTCGTACAAATCTATTGGCTGATCATCTCTTTGCATCCACTTACTTGGTGCTACAACTATTTTATCTTTGTTAGCAGATAAATGTTGAGCCCACCAACTAAACGTAGAGTTATGAATTATAAAGTGTTTGCAAGACGACATCAATCTTATCTTTTCCCAAATAGGATTACCTGGTGTCTCATAATACATAGGAACATTCATCTTGATATTCTCTTTGCACCACTCTATATCATCTGAAAAAATGATGAATACTGGATTCTTTATCTTTTCCGTCATATATTCCATTGCTCTATAAAAATAAGATATATCATACTGATATATATCCGCTATATCTTCCCTATTAACATCCATTCGTTTAATTGTCACACACACAGATTCAGTTCCAGTAATTACTTCAAACAATTCCCTATTTGATTCCAATAAAGGCTGCTTAGGCGTTAATTCCTTGCATATCTTCTCATCTATTTCAGCAAAATACTTTGGACATTCATAATATCCGATTATATAGATATTCTTGCAATCTGCAATCTTAAAAGGATAATATGCTGCATCAAAATAGTATATGCCAAATCTCGGTAATATCTTTGCACATTTCAGATGAAATTCATATGTTCTTTTTTCAAAATCTTTATATCCACCTAATCTTTTAATCAATTTAATGAATGAGAAAAAATACCCATGCAATCCCATCCTCGATTGATATTTGTATGGAACAACATTAAAAAGCTGCAACAAATTATCACTTTCTGGTAATTTATCGTCAGCTTGCCTTAACTTACTATAGTTTATAATTAGTTCACCATCAGTTTTTTCCTGCATCCATCTCGCAAAAGAGTATTGAAAAAACTGATTACCACAATTGCCTCGTATGTATAAATGAATTTTTGTCTTTTTTTCCATAATCACTTATCACCAAATCATTATCTATCTAGTTTTCCCATTTTACCTACTTGTACCACATATCAATTGAATGCGCTTTAAGATTTGATCTAATAACAGCAAAACCGAAAAACATTTCCTTCTGAACAATACTAATCTTACTTTATTATATATTTTAAGCCCATGACTACATTTAATCTCTCTGCAGAAAAAATCTTTATAAGTTTCTAATATTGAATCTAATTTTTCTTTTTTTGCATTATTATTTATATCATCACGTTTATTATATTTATAAATTTGTTCCATCACTCCATTAATTGCGACCTCATCGTATTGAGTAAGCACCGCATTGGTTTGCTTTTTATTAAAAGAAATCTCATGGCAAATATCATTCACAACATCTCTTACTCTTACATTAACTCCAATAATTGTACCTATATCATTTGGATTTTTATGATGCACAATACTGCTATTCCTATAAACATAATGGTATAAGCAATCTTTTAACAAGATAATACTATCTGCATATTTAATTATATTAGCAGTTTGGATTTTATCTTCACCAATGCTTAAACTAATATTATAAATTTTGTCATAATGATTGCGCAATATTTGTCCACGCACCACTTTTTCCCATATTCTATTGTTTTCTTCCGAAGCGACAAATAATCTTAAATAATCTTCCTTACTTATTATTTGAAAATCTTTATCTGAAACGCAATGTGGAATTCTAGCTTCATTTATGTCATCATAATGACCACAAACCAATAAATCCGGTTTATATTGAAGTATATATTCATTTATTCTTTTTAGATAATCAAGTTCTATATAATCATCAGAATCAACGAAAATAAAGTATTCTCCACGCGCTTTCTTTACAGCTGTCCCCCGCGCCATAAGCAATCCTTTATTATCCTGATGTATCGTAATTACGTTTTTATGCATTTCTGCATATTTTTCACATATTTTTAAAGAAGAATCTTGAGAACCATCATCTACTAGTATTATTTCATAATAGGCATCGTCATAATCTTGATTTAATATTGAATCTACGCATTTTGAAAGATAGCTTTCTACATTATATACAGGAACCAGAAAACTATACTTAATGTGTTCTAAAGTCATATTTGTCATCTTATATACCCTATTATTTCAGTTTAGAAATAGTAGTTGCACTTTCTATCGCCTCACACCACACTTCTGATGTTTTAGTTATATCTAATTGTTCTGCACGTTCACTTGCCTTGTTTTTATAATTTTCTCGTAGAGCATCATTAGTCAATAACTCTTTAATCGCATTTGACAAAAGACTTTCTTCCCTTGTTAACTCTTCATTCATGTACAATTTGCCATCGCATACAGGAACCAGTATACCATACTGCCCTTGTTCTATCTCATCAGTATTCTTATAACCAATATCTGTTTCTGGAGCAATAATCTCTCTGGCCCCAGAATCAAAATCCGAAGATATACATGGTAAGCCACAGCTCATTGCTTCGACAATATTATTGGGATATCCTTCCCAAAGGGACGATGTAACAAATATATCTGATTTACTCATTATTTTGAAAGGATTCGAACAAAAACCACATAAAATTATACTTTGGTCCATTCCAAATTCTGTAATAATTTTCTTTAAATACTCTTCCAATTCTCCTTGACCAAGAACAAGTAATTTACAATTATAACCATTTTTTATAACATCTGCCAACGCTCTGACTAAATGCCACTGTCCCTTCTGTTTAGTCAGTCTGCCCATTGTTACAATAATCTTGCTTCCATCAAACCATTCTGCTTCACTAATTTCTAATTCTTCTGAAGCCATTTTAGATATTAATCGTTTATCACATCCATTTGGTGCTACATATAATAATTCTTTCCTAACCCCATAGTTTCTTACCAAATCATTCTTTATTCCCTCTGAAACAGCTACCACACCATCCGCACGATTATACATTATTTTTATAAGCGGCCCTACTATGTATTTGTATCTACCCTCATTTTGTGCCTTTGAAATGTTTATATGTACAGATAGTATAGTTTTCTCACCTGCTACCCTTGACAAAAGGTTAGCAACATTGGCGCTATCCGAGAATCCTATGACTGCATAATAATTATTTTGTTTTTTAATCTGCTTTAGTTTTGATAATCTGACAAAAAAAACCTTCATTTGGTACAAAACACTAGACCTATTTTCAGAATGCTTTATCCCAAGCGAAATAACTTTTCCACTTATTGGATAATCCACAATAACATCATCATTAACAATAACATCACATTCATAATATTTTGATAAGCATAATGTAAGATTTGATACAACTCTTTCTGCGCCACCATTAGAAAGCGTATTTATTATTAAAGCTATTTTTTTCATTTTCCCCCATTTTTCTTATATAACAAACTTTTATAGTCAAAAAATAAAATATTACTTATAATTAACAGAAATTGATTTAACATTTGAAAAATATGATAACATTCCTCTATTTACCCAATAGTTCGGATCGTCTGATAACCTCAATGGCTCCATATACTCCACATTACTGTATTCATACACCTCAATAACAACATCTTCATTTTCTGCATTAGTAAGTGCCTCTAAAATCATTTGATTAGCATTTTCATATTTTCTCAATTCACCAGATGCTAAATCCAAATATATTCTGACAGGAAAATAGCTTTTTGCTTCCTCAGAATGCCAAAATGGAGTACATGCAATTAGTATGATTACAAAAGTAAGTACAACAAATTGACGATTAATATCAATAGTTCTTCCCCATTTTTCTCCATACCAACTAATAAAATCAATCAGCCATAAAAGCATCAATGTAATAGAAACTATTCTAGATAAAAACTCACACCTTACAGGAAAAAAGTCCGATGAATAACCCAAATATACAGGAAAATCTATTATTGCTTCTAAAGCTATAAAAACTAGTCCCATGATTATTGGGTTAAATGTTGGAAGCTTAGCCCTCAAGACAAAATTATACAGTAGTAACGCAATTAAAAATAAAAACGGCATTGAATAACCTATGCAAAATCCAATATTTCGTTTACATACCCCCATAAGTGCATATTGAATTGATGATACGATATTAAAACCATCCCCATTTCCAGAATGTCTTGTATAATTGCCCGGGGCAGCAACATTAATCATCGCCCCCATTACTGCAAAAACAAATATAATAATTGACTGAATATAGTTTTCTTTCTTCACATAAACAAATACTAAATAACTTAAACACCCAAAACAAACTGCTGCAGCAATATTCAGAGCACCTCCCACTGATATCAATGCTAATAATGAGCAAATCAGAGTAACAGTTCTATTTTTTCTTTCATTCAACAATAATGAGAACATCATAAGACCTGCACAGATAGGCAGTGTATACATACATAACCCAGTATGCCAAAAAAACACTTCACTAACATTATAATCATGTAAAATAATAAACATCATTAGCGTTGCTGAGATACATGCTATCCCTTTTTTATACTCTGGTCCCAGAATTGTCCTTAACAAACGTAAAATTAGCGCAAAAAAAGTAATGAAAAAGAGGATTATTGCAAACGCATATTCAATGTGTATCCATCTCATCCCCCCACCATACTGATATATCATTCCACCGAATCCGGTAAAAAAGCTTCCCGAATAAGTTCCTTGCCAATTCAAATAAATATCCGTGACCCATAGCAGAGTTTTATCTAAAACACCATTTCCGTTTTCACCGTTTACTTTAGCTATATTCATCCAATCATCTGCTGATAAATTAGCATAAAACGCAGCCATTATGTATGGGACTAATAACAACATGAAAAGAATTATCCCCAAAACAATCGAAAACAACTCTTGTCGCTTTTTATTTACCATCACTCTTCACTCATTACCTTACTAATAATTTGAACAAATCCAATTTATCTCACAAATCTGAGCTAGCATAACATTTTCTCATTCTTTCAGTCTAAACACACAACTCTTCTTACAGAAGCATACACCAAATGATACCACACCGGCATAGCCGTCATACAATACATTTCCTCTTTACCCCTTTTTCAGCGGCCTCTTTAAGCACCTTTGAATAGCTGCTTAACACATTCTTCCAATCATATCTGTTAAGATCATAATTAAATGCTTGTGGTTCATTCGCCATATACTTAGAAAGTTTATTGGCCAATCCATCCACGTCATGAGGTTCGAAGTAGAACTCCTCCTCCGGAACAAGTTGGCGATGCGCCCTTATATCTGATAAAAGCGGATAACATCCTGCTGCAATGGTTTCCAAAACTGACATAGGACAGTTCTCAAATTCACTGGCAGTAATGTATATTGACGCTTCCGCAAGAATATCCATCTGCTGCTTGCTGCCATTTTCAACCCAGCCAAAAAATTTAACATTTTTCGCTAAGCCTTTTTCTTCTACCAGCTTCTCAAGCTCAGGTCGATATGGTCCATCTCCTAAGATTTTTATTTCCCAACCATTAAGGTCAAGTTTAGATAGTGCCATAAGAGCCGTCTGCATGTTCTTGTATTTCTGCATACGTCCCATTAAAAGGACTGTTTTTTTCTTAGGAATCCCCTGTTTTTGTAAATCAGAGTATTTTTTTACATCAATTCCATTCGGTATAAAAAAGTATTCATCCGGTCGATTGTATGCCTTAAGCATAAGTTCTTCCAAAAACTTCGATGGAGAAATGACTTTATAAGTCTCATTAACAATCTGTTTCCAAAAAGGTCTTAAAAAGATATGCATGATACGCATATATTTTTTGGAATTATACCCTTCAACATCACTGCCATGAGCGGTGATAACAACCGGAAGATTATACTTCTTATGAACCCACTTGGAAACTTCTCCTGTTGGAATAATAAAATGTGTATGACAAACATCATAGCTGTTCTTAGCCAGTTCTTTTGAAAGGAATTTCTTAGCTGCCATGATGTATGTATATTGCTCCCATGGCATGCACGATGACTTCTTTGATCTCCAACACTTCAATCTATGGATTTCTACCCCATTTACAATTTCAAACGCTGGAAGTCCTTTAAATCCCATTGTCACCAAAGTTACTTTATTTCCGGCTTCAGCCAATTTCTCACTAATATCCCTAGAAACCGGAGCTGCTCCCCCTCCAAGTGGAGGATATTCATAATTTAATACCAAAATATTCATTTCTTTATTCCTTAAACATATCTCTTGCGCTAATAGATCTTTATTATCGAATACGTACTTTCCTACCTTCTCACCTGATATGCATTAAAATTATAAGTACTTCCAACATAATCCATAGTGTACCCATTTTTCTCAAGCATATCAGTGAGTTCTTTATGGTCTGCGCCGACATATTCCACCAACATCATTTCATCTCTTAATGTTTCTTCCAGGTTTTCAAGATTCCCCTCGTCACATGGGAAGAACTCAGCATTCTTATCTACAAACAGAGATGCCTGATATACAATAAATTCTCTAGTAGCGCCACCATATATTATCATTGAATCGGCATTAAGAGAACGGATCTTAGCTATTCCATCCTTATCCTTTGGATATATCATATCCACCTTGCCCTTTATATTAACTGCAAGAATCTGCATGACTACAAGAAATAGCATTGCCAAAACAGTCAAATTCCTATTTTTAAGGAATGAAAGCTTAAATTGCATATTCTTGTTATCAAGTGCATATGCGCACAATACCATAACAATTATTGCAATCTCAGGAAAAACATATGCAATATAGCGAATCTGCTCAAACAACCCAAAAGTAGTGAAAAATGCCATAAATAAAAAGGTGGAAACAAATACTATAGCAAAAAAGCCACCTACACTATCATCTTTTGAATTATTTAAAGCACTCCTTTTTCCAATCTCTCCCTTAACCGCTTTTATTATTAGTGCACATATTACAACTGTAGAAAATAAAAGCATAACAAAAAAGCTTCCGAACATATACTTTCCAAGCGCAAGGGCCATATCTTTTACCCTTCCCGGAAGCATGTATGGTCTAAAATCAACTATCTGTTCAAGGCACCAAATAATCGCATCGTTAGTCCCATGTAAAGCACTCTGAAAATCAAATACAATACTCAGATAATCAGTCTGTGTGGCAAGATAAACAAATCCGCCTCCAAAAACAGGTACTGAATATATCAGGAAATTCTTTATTCCTTTTTTGATAATAAGCCCTATGGCAAAAAAGACCATGAACATACCTGCAAAAATTGCCATAAACTGCGCATTATTATATCCGACAAGGAACGATAGCGCTATCACCAGAAGATACACTAAGCTCCTAATAAGCGATGTTTCATCGAGCTTCCAAAATTTCAAATGGAAATACACAAAAATAGTATTCATAAGCGTAGCGTACATATAAAATCTTACAAACACCACCATAGACAAACAGATTGAAGAAAATCCATAAAACGCAGTGACCGCTAATGGCAAAACAGTTTGCTCTTTGAACATTTCTTTTACAAGCTTATACAACACTAACTGATTAAGAACAAATATGATTGCATTTAAAATAACCGCTGCCCAGGCTGTCGTCTCTCTCGGAAAGAATAGCGCCTCAAATATATTCAGCAAAACAAAATAGTTATTATATTTAAAGAGCTTTCTGATAGTACTTAAGGGATTATCATGAATAACTGAATCCTCAGGATTAACACTAAGAAACTCTTTTATAAGTGAAACAGGCATCCAGGTATTAGGAACAAATCTTCCATCCTCAGTTATTCTATGTGTGTATGATGTGGAATCAGAAATAAAATGTGTCTTTTCAAATGAATAATACTCGTCCCAGTAAAAATTTGCCTTCCTGCCACCCCAGTAAAAAATCACCGCTACCTGCATTAATATTATAATTATCAGTATTAAAAAGCTTCTTTTCTTAGATAAATCCAAATCCCACTCTCCCATATCTTAGTGTAGCCCATACTCAGTCAAATCACTTTTATATCAGTTCTATATACTACGTCTGAAAATCCTGACAAGCCACTCATTTACTCAGTGTCTTTGTGCTTTCCTATATTCTCTATTGATTTAACACTATACGGTGTATCAACATGAACACCATAATATGTCTTTATCAGTATTTCACTCATAAGTCCGAATATTATCATCAAAAGGCCTATGATAACGAAGAAAATTGTTAAAAGAGGCGGGAAAATATTATTTGACATCTTTCTTCCCATAGCAAAAAGAACTATAGACCAGATTCCACATGCAAATCCGGCAAGTTCAAATATAAACCCCATTCCACCAAGTAGGTGAAGAGGTCTTGTAGCAAATTTATTCCAGAACCACACTGAAATCATGTCAACAAAGCCTTTAATTGTACGCTTCCAATTATATTTGGTATAGCCGGAGGTTCTAGCCCTGTGATTTACCACAACCTCACCAACAGTAAAGCCTTTAATCTTTAAAATAGCAGGAATAAATCTATGCTGCTCGCCATAGAGATTGATGCCTTTAAAGCATTCCTTTTTGTAGACTTTAAGCGAACATCCGCTGTCATGGATTCCGTCATGAACCATTAGATATCTTAGGAAATTTGCGCCCCTGGATACAAATTTTTTCATAAATGTATCCTTTCTGTTCTTGCGCCAGCCGGAAACTACATCAAGATCATTCTCATGGAGATATTTGAGCATTCCGGGAATGTCAGCAGGATCATTCTGACCATCGCCGTCCATTGTTACGATATAATCATATTGCGCAGCCTTAATACCTGCATCCATCGCTGCAGTCTGTCCAAAATTCTTACGCATTGTTATAAGCTTGAGCGGTTCTAGTTTTCTGCAAGCCTCATCAGTTTTATCAGTTGAACCGTCATTTACAAATATAATTTCATAAATATATCCATTATCTTCGCAAACTTTCTTTATCTCCTGATGTAATTTTGCAATATTGCCCTCTTCATTAAAAACAGGCACAACAACTGAAATTCTATCCATTACTTCTTCCTCATCATATAAACTAATGATATACAGGATACAGAATAATAATGACTTTTATGTAAGCACGAATACATTATTACTTTTTTCCCATTATCATATCTTACTCAATATAAACCGATTGAATTAAATTCATACTCTGCACAATCGCTTTTCCCAAATACAATCGACAGCTGGCCCCTGCAATTTTCTATATTCACAACATGAAGCCTCGGGGCACTATTCAACTCATTATATTCTAATTCAACAGTTTTAACAATCTCACCATTCTCATCATAAATATAAACTTCCGCCAAATCCCCATCAGAAAGCTTTGCATCTGTAAATACAAGATATTTGTACTTGGCTGTATCATCAACAATGATGACATCTCCTGTCTTTCTGGGTTCTTCTTCCAGATGCGGTGTAACGCCCGTAATCTCATTTCTGATAAGTGCATCAGCATAGTAATCATTGCTATAGTCAGATTGATTAGTCAGCTCATTAAAATCAAATGATTCATAAAACTCAAGCTCATCCTTTAGATACTGTTCATAATTATCCTTAGTAAGCTGACACTTACCCTCTTTCATGCACTTTAATACAAGACTGTTTATCCAGAATCCATAATGTCTTTCGTCGCTATAATTATTTATATCCGTTGTAAGATCGGTCCTTAAATTAATAGAAAAAAGCTTTATATTGTCACATTGCAGCATAGCTTCAATTACCATCTTCTCTTGTTCAACCTGCTGCCTAAGCTTTCCTTCACCGGCAAGCTCTCCCCACCACACAGCGCTATAGGGTGTAAAGAAATAATAAAAGTCCACTTCAGGGTACTGCCTTGCAAGCTCTACTACATTTTGCCCGATATTGTTCTTTAAAGAATCTTTAAGCCCATCACTTAATTCTATTTCAGGAACATTTTTATCTACCTGTAAACCATCAGGGCAAACTGAACCAATTCCGCAAGGGCTCATGAAGGAAAGATAATCATCAAAGCTTGTTATTCCCGGTTCCTTACTCTTTCGATCAATTTCAATTTTAACGATCTGATTCAACAAAACTTCTCTGTTAAATAGATATTCCTCATCATTAAATGGATTGTTATCATATAAGTAAAATGGAAACTTTCCCAGATCTGTACGCAAGGCATCTTTATTATCCGCAAACCTCACCATATCAAGACCTCTGACTACAATCTTAATATCAGGATTATATTCAAGCGCCCTTCTTGTGCTGTCAGTTATTTCTTTATAAGTAGCCCCCGGATAAGGAAGTTTGACTGATTTTACGCCAAAAAGTTCATCCAATTCAGAGGTTTTAAAGTTCTCGCACATGGATGAACCGATAATAATTGCATCATAGTCAAAATGTCTGCTTATTCCATCATTCTGACTGCGCTCATTCTCAAGCTCATAAAAATATTTATCTGTATTTGGTTTATGATAATGAAAGTACGGGTCCACTTTTATTGTCATCGCCGCAGAAGCAAAAAGTCCTGCAGCAGAAAGCACACACCATCCTATCAGCCACTTATTTGTCTTCATTCTATCCTGCAAATCCTGCTACATTTATGTTTTTCACTATTATGGTCAAAAAAATTCTCTTTTTCTCAAAATCCAAAATATACAAATGTGGATTCACCTCCAATGCACAACACGCCCCAGACAAACGCTGCTGCCGCAAGTACCATTGAAGGGATATTTAATTTTTTCATATTCCTGTGATTATTCTCAGGAATAAGGCATATTGCCATTGTAATCATAATCACAGCCAGTGCAAACAACCGTCCGAACTTATAGTCTTCCACATTATCCAACCTAAGCATTTCACGAAGTATGGTACATTCAGGTCCCTGCAATTTTTCAAGAAGCCCCCTGCTCACAGAAAAATCTCTGATATGAGCCATCTTTACAAGCATTGTCCACCACTGCCCGATTGACTCTGCGCTAAACAATAGCCACAATACATTTACAATTCCGAAGGTAAAAAGCCATCTGATTGGCTTAAAAATATTTATTTTATTCTTTTCCAATACCCTATCAAGAACCATGAAAAGACCATGTATCGTTCCCCACAGTACAAAAGTCCAGTTTGAGCCATGCCAAAATCCACTGATGATAAATATGATCATCGTATTAAGGTATGTAAAGAGCTCTCCTTTCCTGGAACCTCCAAGGGGAATATATATGTACCTGGTAAAAAACTTTGTAAGAGACATATGCCATCTCTTCCAAAAGTCTCTGATCGATATTGCCTTATACGGAGAATCAAAGTTCATCGGAAGGTCAATTCCAAGCATTTTGGAAGCTCCGACAGCCATGTCAGTATATCCGCTGAAGTCAAAATATATCTCAAATGTATAAAAAAGCATTATCAGGATAAAATCCAGCGCAGTTGCTTCACTGAAGTTATCATACCCCCAGGCTACACATACAGAAAATGTATCTGCTATCAGTCCTTTTTTCAGAAGTCCTAAGCTAAAGGTCTTGATTCCATAGGTCAGATTATCAACATCGAATTTCTTTCGCTTTTCATCATTAAACTGCTCAATAAAATCCGATGGTTCCATTAAAGGCCCCATAAGTATCTTGGGAAAATATAGAATATAAGCAAGATAATCAACAAGGCTAAGCTCCGAAACATCTCCCCTATATATACTCACCACATAAGCTATCTGCTGAAATGTATAGAAACTTATTCCCAAGGGAAGAACTATTTCTTTTAGCACAAAAGAAGTACCAAAAGCTGAATTAAGATTAGAAATTCCAAAGTTAAAATACTTGAAGTACAAAAGAAGCGCCACATTAATTACTATAGGAAGCACCAAGAATGCCTTTTTTTGCCTTCCATTCTTATTTCCGGTAATAAAGTATGCTGCTATATAATTGATAAGAACACTTATTCCTAAATATAACAGCATATATATTCTTCCGTAGGAATAAAAAACAACACTTGCAGCAATGATTGCAAACTTTCCAAGCTTAGTATTTATCTTATTACATATGTAATATGCCGCTATAACTACTATCAAAAATAAAAAAACAAACAAATAACTATTGAATTGCATACCTTATCCTTTAAAATATAATGATGTCGGGGTTAATGAAATAGCTAATCCAGCCCTTAACATAATATAACAGTTTTTTACCCAATGTATTATTTTAATTGTTTCACCGTATCATGTCTAGTGTAGCATACACATACCAAATCGCAGAATATAGGAAATAACAATAATGAACACACCTCTTATCTCAGTAATAGTACCGGTTTATAATGTGGAAAAATATATCAGACGCTGCCTTGAAAGCATTGTCAAACAATCTTATCAGAATCTGGAAATAATTGTCGTTGATGATGGTTCCACAGATAATTCCGGAAATATCTGTGATGATATTTCATCAGAAGATAACCGTATAACAGTCATTCATCAAAAAAACCTTGGACTTGCCGGCGCAAGAAATACCGGACTGGATATCTATAAGGGCGAATATGTTTGTTTTATAGATTCAGATGACTACATCCACCCTGA
The DNA here is from genome assembly GCF_900112195.1 of Butyrivibrio sp. YAB3001. Lineage (GTDB taxonomy): Bacteria > Bacillota > Clostridia > Lachnospirales > Lachnospiraceae > Butyrivibrio. Next base: position 40,603 of record NZ_FOKR01000015.1, on the reverse strand, counting down.
GTACGTGGGCTATCTGTACAAACTATGCATAGATAATGATTGCAAGATGGCCATTTGCGATTCTATATCTGCTTCTGACGACAGCACCTACGGTAAATTTGATTCCGCGTCAGAGCCAACTATTTATACAAGGAAAGAACTCCTTGACATGTTTTACGGTGATATGCACGGAGTTATTGTTGTGGCATGGGACAAGCTCATTCACCGTTCATGCATTGGAAGTTCCCGCTTTCCTCAGGGACTTATACACGAAGATGAATCCTCTACCTTCAGGTTCATCTATAACGCAGAAAAAATAGCTTATACTCCTAATCAGCTTTACTCTTACTTCACTCGCGCTGATAGTATAACCGCTGTTGCTTTCAGCATGAAAAACCTTGATATTCTTAAAGCATATGAATATCGCCTTGATTTCTTTAAGGAACAAAAAGAAACAGCCCTTTATAACAGAGAATATTCCTACTATCTGTCTGCAATTCTGATAAACTATCATAAAGTTCACGAAACAATTCAGGATAATGCAGATATTCTTAAGGATTTAAAAAACACGTATCGCATAGTATACAAAAAAGCAGATAAGAGTATATTACCCTTATCAAGAAGGATAGTATACTTTATCTGCCGTTTTTCTCCGCTATTATATGGAAGAATAAGGTCACTTTCATAAAAAAGTTTGCATTAAAGCCCGCAATTGCCAACTTATTTTTTCACAATTCCCCAAACAAAGCTGACAAGCTTGTTACTTTTAAGCTTTTCCTCTCTGCGGATTCTGTTCCGGTACTGATTTTCGTACTCGGTCATTTTCCCATGGAGGGGCTTTCTTCTGGCATTTTCGTAATCAGCGTCCATAATCACAAATAGCCACTCTCTAAACTTTTGTATTGTATGCTCCCTTAATTCATCATCAACAAGAGGCTTTTCTCTAAGCATATTCAGATAGAGTTCATCATTTTCATCATATTCTTTAACCTTAGAGATTGCTTCCTCTATGGTCAGCCCTGTGCAATCAATAAAAGCTTCTTTATTGAACTGACTTCCAACCTCCGCATCTCCCCAATAAATTGGGACATTTCCTGCAGAAAAAGCCTGCATAAGCTTCTCCGTGCAATACCCGGGATAGCTGGAGTTCTCAAATGCTATACTGAATTTATAATTGCTTAAAAAAGCTCTTTTATCCTTTACACCGTCAGGCTCGCCTATATTATTGTAAGCGCGCCCTCCGGATGCTACGCTTTTATACTCAGATAGTGCTTTAAAGAAATCAATTCGATTCGGCGCCGCAAAAAGATCGTTTGAAACTACCATTCCACAAAACTTTCTCTTCTCGGGTCGTTCACCTGCAAGAATCATCCTGTCCGAAGATAGAAGATCATAATCCTCTTTATAAAGCTCCCACAGATAAATCGGTAGTCTGAAAAACCTGTCCTCAACAGTCATGTTCTCAAAGCCGATTGCGTAATCACATAAATTAAAGTTCGGAAAAAGATTTTCTCCGGTAAAGAATATCCTTATACAGTCAAAATCCAAATATTTAGTTCCAAATGCGGAATAAAATAGGTAACCTATCCTATCTTTATCTTCATCATTGTAGGCATCTGCTATTTCTACCTCATATTTTTCTTTTAACACATTAGATATCAGATTATTCTTTACATCAAAACCATCGAATACATCTGAAAAAGCAATAACTATCTTCTTCATTAAAACACTCATCCTTGAAACTATATAATTTTCATTATACTCGCACAATGTAACATTTCTTATCACAAAGTGCCATTCTGTACTCCAGTCTTACGTCATATTCCTCATAAAACATCTGGTTCTCATACTTGTAAGAAAATCACTTGCTACTTCCTTCTTTTGTTCGTTATTAGTAATTCTCAGCCTTAAGCTGGAAGTAATCCCTTGGATGATTGCACACCGGGCATACCTCAGGGGCTTCTTTTCCAATCACAATATGGCCACAGTTGCTGCACTGCCAGATGCATTCTCCATCACGAGAAAAGACTAACTTATCCTCAACATTCTTAAGAAGCTTTCTGTATCTTTCCTCATGTTCTTTCTCAATGGCAGCAACACTTTCAAAAAGCTCGGCAATTTCGTCAAAACCTTCTTCCTTTGCTTTTTTGGCAAATGAAGGATACATTTCTTTCCACTCATACCCCTCGCCATCTGCAGCTTCTTTCAGGCAATCCACAGTACTTCCAATTCCCTGTAGTATCTTATACCAGATTTCCGCATGCTCTTTCTCATTAGCTGCCGTTTCAGCAAATATATTGGAAATCTGAACATAGCCCTCTTTCTTTGCCTTAGAAGCAAAAAATGTGTATTTATTCCTCGCCTCTGATTCTCCAGCAAAAGCAGCCATGAGATTCTTTTCTGTCTCTGTTCCCTTTAAGTCTTCAGCCCTGCATCTCCACTTGTTCTCTGCCATAATAAACCTCCTGTCATTCAGTGCATTGTCTTGTTCAAATCAATTTCAATTAATCATGTATCAAGTAACTGGATTGAATATGTGTCAGACATTACGCCACCACTTACAACTGTCAGCTTTCATTTTATCACGTTGGCGTGTCTTATTTCCATATAAACAAGCATATAAAACTTCCATTTAATATTTTTTGCAAAAAAGAGAAATCTTACATCTATTGCTAAGATTTCCCTTTTTTTAATTCTTAATATGTCTCTTATGCTTCTGCCTTGAAATCATCTTTGCCAACTCCGCAAAGCGGGCAAACAAAATCATCAGGAAGCTCATCCCATTTTGTTCCAGGAGCGATTCCGTTATCCGGATCGCCTGCTGCCTCATCATAAATATAACCGCAAGTATTACATACGTACTTCATAGCTTTACCTCCATCTGTATTCGGGTAGTGTCAGATACATGCCCTTTTTAATTATTTGGTCTTCAGTTTAGATAGTTTGAATTAGTCTTTATTAACTTCAACTTATCCTACAATCTTGTCATATTTTTCAGAAACAATCTTCCAGTCCAGAACTTCCCAGAAAGCTTTTACATAATCAGCTCTTAGGTTCTTATACTTAAGATAATAAGCATGCTCCCAAACATCCAAAGCAAGGATTGGTGTCCTGCCTGTTCCTTCACTTATTGGATTGTCCTGGTTAGGTGAAGCTGTAACAAAAAGATTTCCTTCTTTATCAACCGACAAGAATGACCAGCCAGATCCAAACTGTCCGATCGCAGCCTTTGAAAGCTGCTCAATAAGCGCATCAACGCTTCCAAATGTCTTTTCCACTGCCTCAGCCAGTTTTCCAGTAGGAGCCTTTGCAGGATTTGGTGAAAATGATTCAAAGTAGAGATTGTGATTATAATAGCCGCCGCCCTGGTTTCTTAATCCTTTTTTCAATGCTTCATCAGTAATTGAATCAAGGCCTGCCAATATTTCTTCCGGTGTCTTATCCGCAACGCCTGCTTTTTCAGCTAATTCATTGAACATTTTAGTGTAAGCAGCATGATGCTTACCATAATGTGTTTCAATTGTGAGCTGATCAATGTGCGGCTCAAGACCATTAACGTCATAGCCAAGTTTTACCTGCTCAAACATGTTATCAAATCTCCTTTCTGAACATCTGGAATATACGTCATTATAATGTCATATATCCGCAATAACGTGTAGTTAATAATATTTTATTCCATCTATCAATAAAATAAAAGAGGGCGCAATTCTTAAATATTTATACATAAAAAACTGCTAAGAACCTGTATTATTCTTAGCAGTCGTAATTATTTCATTGAACTTAGTGATCTACAGCCTCAGGAAGTCTTCTCTTAATCTCTTCTACGGACATCCACTCTGTATTATTTCCTGAGCTATAATAGAATCCTTCAGGAACCTTTTTCCCACCCTCTGCAGGCACGATTTCATGAGCAAAAGAAACTTGCGGATAAACAATGAAGTGCTTGTCATACTCATAAGTAAATGGGGCATCTTCCTTTGTTACCATTATTTCGTCAAGCTTCTCACCAGGTCTGATTCCAACTTCTCTTGTTGCAATTCCGGGATACATAGCCTCTGCAAGATCCTTGACATTAAATGAAGGAATCTTACTAATAAATGTCTCTCCACCTTTAGCCTCTGCAAGTGCCTTCAGAACAAGCTCAACACCTTCGGGAAGGCTGATCCAGAAACGATTCATGCGATAATCTGTTATAGGAAGTTCTTTTTCTCCCTTTTCAACTATAGACTTAAATAAAGGAATGATTGAACCTCTGCTGCCTGCCACATTTCCATATCGAACAATTGAGAAATTAATGTCCTTTGTTCCGGAATAAGCATTTGCAGCGATAAACAACTTATCAGAAACCATCTTGGTTGCTCCGTAAAGATTTACAGGATCAACTGCTTTATCAGTAGAAAGTGCTACAACTCTCTTAACGCCAGTCTTTAACGCTGCATTGATGACATTCTGCGCGCCGTTAATGTTTGTCTTTATAGCTTCATCAGGGTTATATTCGCAAGCCGGAACCTGCTTAAGAGCTGCCGCATGAACTATATAATCAACATTTTCACATGCTCTTTCAAGTCTTGCCTCATCTCTTACATCGCCGATGAAAAAGCGCATCTGCTTCGCATGATCTCTGTATATTTTCTCATTTGACATTGTGAACTGTTTAAATTCATCTCTTGAATAAATGATTATTTTTTTAGGGTTATAATTTTTGAGAATATACTCTGTAAAACAGTGGCCAAAAGAACCTGTACCGCCTGTTACCAAAATCGTCTTGTTATCTATTACCGAACTATTCATTTCTTACTCCTTGCTAAATAATTATTATAACGTTAATCTTAATTTCTTTATCCTACTCCCATGTATTGGCAATTCGCTTCAGCCTAATTCTATGATCAAAAGTAACTGATTACTTTTTATACCAGTTTACTACCTTCTTCACAGCAGTTATAACATCTTCCACATCCTTGTCTGACATAAGCGGATAAAGAGGAATGCTCATTATTCCTTCATATATCTTCTCGGCTACCGGACACAGTCCTCTATGATAGCCCTTTTTTTCATAAAAAGGAAAATAATACACCGGTACATAATGTACCTGACACTGAACATTTTCAGCTGCCATTGCATCAAAGAATTCTTTTCTATTGCAGCTTAATTTATCAAGATTAAGCTGAATTATGTACAAATGTCTGGTTGTATCAGATTCCGGAATCTCTTTTTGCACAATTATCTCAGGAATATCATTAAATGCCTGATTGTATTTATTTACAATTTCTTTCCTTCTAGTCGAAAACTTATCAAGTTTTGAAAGCTGACTTATTAAAAGAGCTGCCTGAACATCAGTAAGTCTGTAATTGTATCCAAGTGTCTGCATTTCATAATACCAGCTTCCCTGACCCTCTCCAAAGTAAAACTCCGAAGGTTCCCTTACAATTCCATGCTGGGATGCCAGATGAAGCTTTTTATAAAGCTCAGGATCATTAGTAGTGATCGCGCCGCCCTCACCCGATGTAACAGTCTTAACAGGATGAAAACTAAAGCATGTCATATCCCCGATTGAACCCTCAGGTCTGCCATTGTACCTAGTCCCTATTGCATGAGCAGCATCAATAATAAGAATAAGTCCATGTTTATCACATATTTCTCTTATTCTGTCATGTTCAACAGCCTGACCTGTATAATCAACAGCAACAACTGCCTTGGTCTTTTCTGTAATATGAGCCTCTATGCTGTCAGGATCTATATTATAAGTATCCGGATTAACATCAGCAAAAACAGGCTTTGCTCCAACATACACAGCACAATTGGCAGAAGCTGCAAAAGTTAGTGGAGTAGTTATTACTTCATCTCCCTCGCCGATTCCGGCTGCAATACACGCACAATGTAATGCTGCTGTACCATTGCTGACACTTACTGCATATTTAGCTCCGGTAACTTCACATATTCTTTTCTCCAAAAGAGTAACAGTAGGACCACATGTAAGATAGTCCCCTTTTAAAACATCTGTCACAGCTTTGACATCATCATCATCTATCCACTGGCGACCATAGAAAATCTTATTTTCTCTGACCGGAGTACCTCCATGAATCGCAAGTTTTTCTTTTTCCATTGCTTAAACCTCTCACTAGACCAATAATGGTGCATTCTGCAGAGTATTCCCCCTAAAATGCATGTGTATTATATCACAAAATGTACAAAAAAACATTTTATCATCAAAACTCGTCACCTTTTAGTTATCTTTTTGCCAAATAGCAGAAAAAGAGGAGTCTTTGCATAACGCTCCATAAATATGAAGCCACGAAAAACTCCTCTTTTTGTACCTTTAATTATTTCGGTATCTTTCCATCAAAGATCAAAATTGCCGGTGATGTCATTATTAACTACATAATAAGCCTTGCTTTCCTCTGGCTTAACATAGATATCAAGGTTCTTAATATCCTTTTTACCATATGCATTTTTAGCCATAGAAATAAGCTGCTCTTCGTTAATAGCCTTGTCACCGAACTGAAGCTCGATCTTAGCGTTAACTTTTGCTGTAGCCATCTTATTCCTCCCTCTCAAAAAAATATTTGGATATATTATAACTCTTTTTTGCAAAAAGTGTGAATGTTTATTTCAAAATGGGCAAAATTAATGAGTTTTGGGACTTCTCATTAAATTGTCAGTCATTTATAATGTAGTTAGAACAAAACAAAAACAGTTTCGCTCTCGAAGTACCCGACACAACTTGAGTTCATCCGTGAGAGCTCCAGGAGGTGGCCTGTATGATTACAAAGAAAGATAGTGTTCACCCAAAAAAACGTGTCAAGGTGCCTGATCTGCCGGTTATCCGGGTTGGCGAGTTTAAGCCCAGCCTTCAAACACTTAGTAGTATTGATTGTGGCGTTGATTTATCCGGATACGCATATGCAGGACTCAAAAATTGGAAATAACAACTAAATAAAAAACTTTTTCTCCCCTAATTAAATCACAGTCGTCTTGGAATCCTATATTCCAGGACGACTTTTGTGTAGAACACTTGGCTAGGTATTCATTTCTTAAAACTTAAGATCAGGCACGCTGCAGCCATTATCACCAATAATATTGAAAAGACCATAAGCCACTTGCTAAACTCTTTATTTTCAGAAAGGTTCTCCTGGTCTCCATCTTCCGCAGTTCCTATTTCTTCTGTCTCTACAGTTATCACAGTCTTCTTAGTGGCAGCATCCTTTTTTAATCTGGAAACAGTAAAAAGAATAACTCCTGCTATAAAGATAACAGCTGAATATATCAATAGCAGTTTGTTCATATAACCTCCATACAATGCGGTTTATCGTGATATAATTATCCATAAGATCATAGCTAATTATTATTTATATGTTTTATTACCTTGATTATATCACGAAAAAACGTACCTATGCCAGTTTCATTAATATCAAGTCAACCAGAAGGTCTTTTATATGTTTATCAAATTTTCTCTTATTGATTTCAGAAAAAAATACAGATTCAATCTGCTTCAATTGCTCCAGTTCGAAAACACTGCAGATGTCAAAAATCAAAAGTGCAGAACTACGATAATCCTTCTATCCGGATTCATACTCTATTGTGTGATTGCAACTTTTCTCACATCTAAAACCTATATGCACGGCAAAGTCACCAACATAAGCATTGCCCTGTTTTTTGCCTGCTTATGTTTTCTTATCCAAAAGACAAAACGGCACACCTATCTTTGTATCCTTGGTTCCTTTGGCACCTGCGCAATTTTATTCTTCCACTTCATCATGGAGGTTGACTGGACCATTGGAATGGACGCCTACTGGCTCTTTATTCTGATTCTTCCGTTTATCACCAATTATTTAGGTGGTGTTATTTACGGCTCAATAAGCGCTCTGAATGGTCTATTCTTAAGTCTTTTATTATTTGATACGCCTTTCATACACTATCTGCAGCCCTACGGTCAGAATATGATTGACTGGTTTCCTATCATTTATGTGGTTGTGATGTTTGCTGCAGCGATCATGGAATATGAACTGACATCCTACCAGATCGATAAAAAAATAGCCGATGAAAAGCTTGCTCTTTACCAGCAGGAACGCACAAAACGCCTTTCCGAACAGCTTGCAATTTATGAAAGTAATGAGATGACCATAAGAAAATATAAACATGACATTCGGCATTTTAACAGAGTTCTTGCCGGATTCATTCAGAACAAAGAATACGCAAAAGCATCAGAATATCTACACGAATTTGATTCAATGCTTGAGCAGGTGACTGTAGTTTCTTTTTGTGAGAACAGGATTGTAAATGAACTGCTGACCATATATGCTTCGAGATGTCAGAAACTTGGCTTTAAGCTCCGCGCCAAAGCAAATATTCCGGAACAGATTCCTATAGAAGCGCCTGAACTGACCAGTATTGTTGCAAACGCTTTGGAGAATGCTCTGGAATCACAGTTGAAAGTTGAAACAGATAAAAGATTCATTCAGATGGATATTAGTTATGATGGAAAAAAACTTAAGATGCTCACAAAGAACACTTGCATGGATGAGCCTGATTTTAATGAAGCAGGTCTGCCTGTAAGTACCAAAGAAATCCAAAGTGGCATAGGCACGCAACAGATAAAGGATATTGCCAAAAAATATAATGGGGTTGCAAGTTTTTCAAGTGAAAACAATATCTTTACAGTGAAAGCTGTAATGACCTGCATGTAAGTGAATCATTTTCTCACGAAATGCGCAGCAAAGTGCGCATTTCTGTCTGAACAACAACGTCTGTAAACCCATATAGTTATTCATAAGTTTTCAAATGTTCTTCAACCTTTTCCCTTATGATATTCTCAACCATAGTTGCAATTTCTCTGGTCTTCATACCTTTAATCTCTTCATAAGGAATTGGTTTCAAATAATAAACATACGTAGTAACCGGACCAACATGGTCACTATTATAAACTTTATAGGAGTCCACAAGAGCAACCGGTACAATCGGAACTTTTGACATCTGTGCAAGTTTAAAACTGCCCGGCTTAAAAGCTTCAATTACATTTTGATTATTCTCTTTATATCCACCCTCAGGGAAAAGAATATACTTTCTCCCCTGCTTTAATTCTTCCGCCATTTCCTGGAAAACTCGAACAGTCTGCCTTGGATTATCCATCTCAAGTCTCTTACCCTGAACCAGTTCCAAAAATTCATTCACAAGAATTATATGTGACCTCTTTTCATCCATAACAAACGAAAGAGGCTTTTCATGTGTTGCCATGATTCCCGGAACATCATATTTTCCCTGGTGATTTGGATATAACATATATCCGCCTTCTTTGGGAAGATTTTCTAGTCCGTATGCAATTGTCTTATATCCGGCAGACTTATTCATTTTGTCTACCATTTCCCTGGCAATATTGTAGCGTTCTTCCTCCGGGTGTTTGTCAATGTCCTTCATCCATATTCTTGCCTTAATAACATAATAAATAATCCTGTGCAAGTTGATCAAAATGGTCCTGTAGTAATTATTCATTAATCCTCGCTCTATAGCCTGAATCAACATTTTTTCACTTTGTCAGACTTCTTTTTAGTTTTTAGATTTTTTCAATCAGAGATTTAAAGCCATATTCCTCAAAAAGAGCATGTGCCTTATCTTTATCGATGTTTATTTTAAAATCATCAAGACTATATGTAAACTCGTAATCTTTTCTTATCTGCGCCAGGTCTTTTGACAAAAAGGCCATATCACGGTATTCGCAGAGTGCCTTCATGGGACTTCTTGAAATTCCAAGGTCTTCTTTCCAATGCGCTCCAAGTGCCTTGATCTGCTTGTTATCATTGTTGCAGGCATCTATAGCTTCATATATCTTTTCAACTGTCCCATACTCAGCTAAAAGAGGAATCGCTGCGCTGCTAACACCCTTAACTCCCGGGATATTATCGCTTGAATCTCCCTGAATTCCCTTAAGGTCAGGAATCTGCTCCGGTTTTACTCCATATTCTTTAAGGCAAAGAAGTGGTGTCACCTCAAATGCCTTATCAGGAATAGCAACAAGCTTATTATTCCAGCCAAACTCTGCTCCATATTTGGTCTGAAGTTCATCAGCAGTTTCCTGCTTGGTCTGGATGAGCCATACTCTGGTGTGATCACTTACAAGCTGTAGATAATCATGGTCCTTTGTAATTATAAAAGAAGGGATTTCTTTTTCAAAACGGGCTGCAACGCTGCCTACGATATCATCGGCCTCATATTTGTTGTCGTAAAAGACCTTGAAACCAATGTCTTCAAGGAGTTTCTCCATATTTTCGAACTGCTCTTTTAGTGGCTGTGGTGTATCACCGCGGTTGCCCTTGTAGTCTGGGTATTTCTCTCTTCGAAAGGTATCTCTGGTGGCATCGAATGCAAACATCATGTGTGTAGGCTTCTGTTCGGCAATTATCTTAAGGATGGTCCTCATCATGCCATACATTGCATTGGTGTACTGCCCTTTAGAATTATGCAGAATTTGCGAATATAGTTTTTCCTTTTTCTCAGGATCTTTTTCAAATAATAATGCCTTTGGAAGATTTCCATAATAATTGGTTACCAGCATGGAACTTCCATCTATTAAGACAAATTTCTCGTTTGACATCTCATTTCCTCTATTTGTAGTACTTCTCTTTTATTATACAGTATAATTGTGCAATTTCCTATGACAATCGAGCAAGCTCGATTACGCACACGAACATTCCGCACTTCGTGCTCCATGTTCTTACGACCGGCAAATGAATCTGTATGCAAGCATACATTCGCTTGCCGGTCTTGTGCTACAAAAAAACAGATGCATTGGCAAGATGCATCTGTCTTAGGTAGGAGATTTCTTATGACTATAGTATGTCACAGATATAACGCCTTGGCATTGGCGTTTTTGGATGTTAGTTTTTGCTAACAAGATGATATTAGCATATGCTAACTTGATATGCAACCTTTTTTCATAATTTTTTTAGAAAAAAATTATTTACTGATTTTAGGTCTATATAACAATGGACACAATATGTAACTAATCATCAAGTTAAAACTCTATAATTACATGCCATTCATCTATAAGTCGTTCCAGACTCCATGCAGCATTTGCCGGACTCGTCGAAGGAAGACACACTGCTTTTCTGTTAATTTTTTTCTCAATATTCTTCTGATTTTTACCAAAATTGTACCACTTTCGTGTGCTAAAGGATACCGATAAATGCTGAATATTATACGCGTTTTTAGGATAAAATTTTCACCAGTTTTCATAGTCTCAGAATTTCATCTTTACGACTCATGGTAAAATGTGAGCGCATACAGAATTGCCAAAATAGCAATGCCATCCTTTGTCTGGTTGTTTCTGAGAAGCTCTTTTACCTGTTCAATTGGCATCCAGACTTTCTCTGCTACTTCATCAGTATCTTTGATACATCCTTCTGAATCCACCTTAGCTCCGAAAACATGCATCACCTGATCCGACATACCATTTGACGGATTTTGAGAGCACAAGAACTTAAGGTCTTTTACTGTGCATCCGGTTTCTTCCATAACCTCTCTTCTTGCAGCGTCTTCAATAGACTCTCCATCTTCTACTCCGCCCGCAGGAATTTCCCACTCCAAATGTTCCACAGTATACCGCATTTCTCTGATCATCAATATCTCATCTTTATCATTAAATACAACTATTGAAACGCCCTCATGATTATGATGAATCTGATGATATTTCTCAATGATATACCCGCTTGGAAGCTTGACTTTGTCTGTATATAACGTAAATATCCCGCATTCATATACTTTGTTTCTATCAAGCCTCTCCGGAAAGAGCTTATTATCCATTTTTAGAATTCCGTCCTTTTAAAATAATCTCTTATCATTCCTGCAACCTCTACAACTTGGTCTACTGCATCTTGGCCAAAATTGTCTCTTGCATAATTTGAAATATCCCTCAAATACTTGATTCCTACTCCAAACTTTTCTTCCATCCAGTCATATGCAGGAAAAATCCAGATGTGAAAATGCTTGGATCGTTCCTCTTGAACAAGCGTAATTTCCGAACTAATTCCAAGCTCTATGATAGCTTTCTCTGCCATAAATAAAACGTCACCTATTTCATCTCGTTCTTCCTTTGTCAATTCTGAAAATGATCGTATATGTCTTTTGCTGGTAATGACTAAAAATCCCGGAATAGGTATCTCCGGATCAGCTCCCAGAATAAGCGATTTTCCTTCATATATAATCCCGCCCGGCAACTTAAGATTACCCTGTGAAATAGCACAACCCACACATTCAAAAGGTATATTGTTACCTGTGATATCTTTCCTTATTCTATCTGAAATGCCAATCTTATCCATCCTTACCCCTCACTCTTATAACAATGATAAAATGTGCTATCCATGTCTACAGTGACAGAACCATCTTTCAAAATATTATTATCAAAATAATCTTCTATTACTCTCTTGTTGTCTTCAAGGTATTTCCTGCACTCAGGATACTTTCGAAGCAACCTGTCAAATAGTTCTTCTGCGGTATCAAATGTCAGTGGACATGGAAGCAGAACCTTTTCCACTTTACCAAAATTTTCTGATAGGAGTTTTTCAAAATCAGCATCCATATCCTTTCGCTCTGCTCTCTTCTTTAAAGCAAAAGAAACATCCAGACCAATATCTTTTATTGTCTTTTCCCAAAAATCATACTCTTTTTTTGCCTCTCCATAGTGATTCACAGAGAATATGCCAGCCGGAGTAAGCACATTCGCTACATTCCGGATAAAAGAGACCTCATCATTCAGATAAGACAAAAGATAATGTGCGATAATCTTGGAATACTTCTTCTGTGCTATTCTTTCCCAGGTTTCCTCCTTCTCAAGGTTGCTAAAAATCACTTGTATGTCAGAACCTTCCGGCAAAGTGCTTCGTGTTTCTTTAAGATAATCATAAAGGTCATCAGCCCAATTTCCATGAATATCGTAGCCTTCAACCTGAAGTTTCTTGGGAATACGTTCCCAGTTCTTTCTCCATAAAAGGCCATAACTGCATCCCAAATCCAGAACAGTGTCATTCTCCTCAAACGAAAGCGAGTCAAATATCTTTTCATACCACTCAATTCCGTCCGCAGCATGTTCAGAGGCATACCATCGGCGCTCATCCGCTCCCTGGCTCATTTCCATCTTTTTAATGATATCCGCAATATCATCCCAATCAAGGTTTTCATCAAGCCTTGCAAGGGAAGCCTCGATACATTTTGCAGACTTCTGCAGCTCGTATATCTTCTTGTTCATCATTTCCAGCTGATTTTCAAGGATATCTTTTATTGAAGTTAGACTATCGTTTTCAAGATTACTCTTAATCTCCTCAAGGCTAAAGCCAATGTGCTTAAGAGCTATAATCTTTTCAAGGATAATTAATGAATTCTTATCATAAAGCTTGTAATTCCCCTCAGAATAACCTGCCGGCTTAAGCAGCCCCTTTTCATCATATATACGAAGAGCTTTCTGCGATACCCCCGCCTGCTTTGCCATTTCCCCTGATGTCATTTTTTCTTCCATACTGACCTCCTTTTGTAGTATTATTGTCTAACTCAATGCTAATGGCTGCCCCAAGGGCAAGGTCAATACTTTTGATTCACTTTTTCAACTCTCTGATTGTGCTTATCTTAATATCTTTACTATAGTCACTTAACCTCTACTTGCCCACTCAAGTATGATTTTCTTATCGTATTCATTTAAGTTATCCGGTAGTTCGGTTTTCTTGAAAAATCTGTGTTCCATCACTTCTTCGGGGTCATTGATGATATCCCCTTCATATTCCCTTGTAATAAACACAATGCCAGGTCCAAAGCAGACATCTCCATTTGGGTACTGGATAATGCGGTCTTTTCCAGAATAAAGCTGAAACACTTCCAGTTTGCCTAAAGAAAGACCGGATTCTTCTACAGTTTCCCTTCTGATGGTTTCTTCAAATGTTTCTCCCATCTCCATTGAACCACCGATTATAGCCCAGCAGCCATTGTCCTGCCTCTTCTGTAACAGGATTTCTCCTTTGTCATTCTCGATTATCACTCCACAGGCACAGGTCATTATAGGAGCATGCCCTACATGCTTGCGCATTTCCTTGATATAGCCGCCTTTTTTGTACAATTCTATATAATCATCAATCTGCATTATTTTCCCTCAAAATAGCCTGTTAAACTTTTTCTACTATTCTTATGATATGTTCCACAACTGTTTCAAGCTCTTGCGCGCCATCAACCACATAATCTGAAGTTGTTCTAATATCCTTTAGCATTTGTGTATAGGCGGCTCTGGAATGTTTCAGATAAAGTTCCATCTCATACCTTATTTTATCTGCAGATGCTTCCTGCATGTCACGTAACACTCTTCGGGCTAAAGCTATATCAAGAGGCGTATCTATAAAAATAGCGCAGTCAATATAATCTTTAATCAAGCTATTCTGGTACGCAAATGGGTAGTCCAAAAATAAATACTCATATTTACCGATACCAATTACTTTTTCTATATCATCCTTCAATGGGCTTAAATTCCAAACATTGTAATCGGCTCCATTTTTAACCCACAGACCAAAATCCTCAACCTCGCCTTCAAAAGAGTACTCATCAAAGTGCAGCGCTACAGCCCTTGGAATCCTTCCAACAATTTGATTGATTGCAGATGTTTTTCCTCCTGCTGTTACCGCACCGATAGCAATGATTTTCATTAATATAGCTCCTGTCGTAATGATAAACTATGCCCCAAGGGCAAGGTCAATTATCTTCGTCAAAACACTTATCCAATGTTAAAGAAAGTACAATAGCCTCTGCTTAGTTTCCTAATTTTCTTCTTGCAATGATTCTGCTCCCGGCATGGCCAATTTGAAATCCTCTTTTAATATACATTGAATCCGTTCCACCGCAATTTCTTGCATCAAATGCTCCATCAGATGGATAGCCTTCGATATAATCAAAGCCATTTTCTTCTGCATAACCGCAGGCGTATTCCAATAATGAGTCTGCTATTCCCATTCCTCTCATATCAGGGGCAACTATATAGCATACTATAGCTAACACCTTGGAATCAGGATCTATCCCTTCCCAGCTTTCAGGATCATTTTCTCTACTGTGCCTGAAGTAGTTTTCTTTTAAATCAGCATTGCAGAATCCAACAATCTCTCCATCAGAAATTGCAACAAATCCATTAAGCTTTCCATTCTTCACCAATTCATATGCATAATTTCTTTTGCTGAAAGGTCGTTCATTTTCCGGAAGTGCATTTCTTTCTGCTTCCTTCTGCTCGGTCCAATGATGCCAAACACAATAACAACCTTTTTGCTCATTACCATCTGAAAACGCCCTATTATCAAAATAAGCTACATATTGCTCTGCCATATCAGGCGTCAATTTGTGTACACTAAACATATTCATATACGTCTATTCCTCTGCATCAAGCGATCTCTTTAATTCTTCTATTTCAGACAATCACTTCTTAGCAGTACTTAATTCCAATCGCCGTAAACTCACCCGGCAGCCTTTCATCTTCCCAGGAAGGGTGCTCATCAAACTGTTTTAATGAAAATCCATTTCTTAGAATAGAGTTTATGATTTCGCTTATCGTGTATTTTCTATAACTGCATTTGGGGATGCTTTTTCTTATTTCTTCATCGTAAAATCTGGCATGTGCCATTTCACCCTCAAATATATCAGTAGAGAAATAGCTCCCCGTGGGCTGTTCCAGCTTTAAACTATCATAGATTTTTGTAAAAGGATGAAAATCACTACAGATTATCTTTCCGCCTGGCTTAAGAATAGCATTCATCATTTTCATAAACTCATCTATATCGTGAAAATAGTGAAGTATTCCTCCCTCCATAAAAACTACATCAAAGTATTCAGCATACCTACCAAGGTCTATGTCAAGCACATCCCCAACTTCAAAAGTAATCTCAGTATTTGCAGCAGCAGCTACTTCCATAGCATACTTTTTGTTATCTTCAGAAATGTCAAAAATAGTGACATCTGCCCCAAGAAGTGCCAGCGGAATTGCTTTCTTTCCGCAAGATCCGCAGATATTTGCAATCTTTATACCTTCAAAGGAATCAAAATATACGGCATATTTTTTGAGCATTCCTATAGGATCCGCTATATCCTTCTGTGCTCTTTCCTGTGGTGTTCCGCTTGTCTTAACCCAAAAGTCATAGGCATCATACTCCCATGCTTTTTTATGCTGCTCACTATAATCCCGCATCTACAATCCTCCCATATATAGTTATGCTTTGAATAATCCCTTTCATTGTAAAAACCATCTTGATTTCATGGCAATCCAAACAGCTCTATTACCGCGCTCAGATCATCCACCTCAAAATCAGCCTGTTCCTCTTCGCCAAGAGCATCCCAATATTTCCACATCCCTTGCTTCACACGAACAGTCTTCATACCTATTTTCTTAGCAGGTATTATGTCATTATCAACCCTATCTCCGATCATGACAGCATTCTCAGGCTTACAACTAGCTCTTGATAAAGCAAGTTCAAATATTCTCCTGTCCGGCTTCTCTAATCCTTCTTCTGCAGAAGCAATGACAATATCTATGAACTTTAAAACACCATGCTTTTCTAATCTGGCTGCTGTTCCCGGAAGCTGATTAGCAATGACTCCAATTTTATATTTCTTACTCAATCGCTCAAGGCACTCATATGACTCCGGAAACAATTCCTCATCTTCACTTCTCCAGCGAGGTCTTTCTATTCCGTATTCCTGAATCAGTACTCGTTCTCCCTTTTTCTTTTCTTTATAAAGCTGAAGAACCTTATTCTGTATCTCATCAAAAGGTTCATTAACAGCATCAGCAATTTCGTGTAATCTTTGTAAAAATGGCTTTTCCTCGCTTACCAAAGTTGAGCCAACATCAAAAAAGAGCCATTCTATGTTATCCAGCTTCATCACAAATCCTCCATCATCTTAATTGCATCATCAACAGAGATGCAGCTTGCAAATCTTTCCGGCCACATCATATCGTTGTAATACTTGTAGGTAGTTTCTCTATCCATGTAATCATTGTCGAAAGTAGAATTGGTACCTTTCGGAATTATTACCTTGTATCCTCTTTCAAAAGCCGATTTCACAGATGCATCAATGCAAAAGTTCGTCTGCAATCCGACTATCATCAAATCTTTTTCTTTGGATTCTCTGAGATAATTTGCAAGATCATTATTACCAAAGCAGCTGTTTATCGTCTTTATAAAAATCTTCTCATTTTCCTTTGGAGCCACCTGATCAGCTATCTCAAAATCCTTGTCACCAAAAGAAAAGCCTGTTCCAGGGCCATCATCATGCTGAACATAAATAACCTCAACCTTATTCTTCCTTGCAGCATCAATGATATTTGTCACATTCCTTATGAATCCGTCAAAATCATATAGTCTTTCATCGGTGATTCCTTTTTGTACATCTATAACAATAAGCTTCATCGAACACCCTCCAACAAAAACATATTTTTACTATAACAGAAAAAGAGCCATTCAACAGTAATTTATTCTGCTAAATGGCTTTTTAATGCAGTAGTACAGGAAGGTTCCGGGCAAAAGAAAAAGGACAACACTGAAAACCCAGCCTGCTTTGCAATCTCTCCCAATGTCATTCTTTCTTCCATACTGACCTTATAAAAATTTTGTCTGACCCAATGCTAAGGGCTGCCCAAAAGTCGAGGACAATACATCTTCTTAGTTTATCGAAAATCTTGAAAACTTGATAAATTCATATTCCAACCCCATATTTTCTGAATACTTGCGTATTTCTGCCTTTTCATCGTCACACATTTCATCATAGAAAGGCCGGTCCTTGACTTTGTGATATGTGCTGACTTCATCGATTTTCAGCATATCGCCCCATGGGGCAATATATAGTTTACCAAGCTGATATTTTCCGACTTCTTTGTATACTCTCGTTGTATAGCAGTATCCCAATTTGCTTAAATAGTTCTGCACTGATTCATACTCGTGCTCAGGAAATGTCATTTTTTCAAACATATTGTTAAAATTCTTTATCGTAGGAATATGGATTAGCACCACTCTTCCCTGATACTTTTCAAGTAAGTACCAATATGCCTCATTACAAAGGTACTGAGTTGGAGTTTTCGATATGGTACTTCTTATACCAGTTGCTGCCAGACGTTCCGAAATAGTCTTTAGATCAATAACGCTTAAAAGCCTGCTCCTGTCTTTTTCTGCACATTGCTCTATACGAAATGAGTCAGTCAAGTTCTTATCCACTCCAAAGAAATATACCGCATCATAATCTGCCGGAAGCAAATCAATATCTTTCTTAAGCCCGGTAAAAGAATTAGTCAGTAAAATATTATAATGCGATAATGCTTTAACCAACATAGATGATGAATTATTCCGGCCTTTAAAGCCTATATACGCTTCTCCTCTTGTCATATATGCCCCCTATGATAGACTTTGTTCACATGCAATATAGCGTCATCAATCATCTCATTCCCCGCAAGATCGGAATAGTTTAGATAATCTTTAATCATATCAACAGCTTATCCAGTTCACAAAGAAGCTTTGCCTTCATATCCTCAAGTGCATCGTTACTTGGCCTATTTTTGTCTGAATACATCTTCTCGCGCGGATACCACCAAACGGGGCCCTTGCCATTATTGCCATAATCCTCTATATCACCGGCTCTTCTCGGAAACAGATGCCAGTGAATATGTGCCCCTCCTTCACCATTCCCAAGGCATTCGTAGTTCATTTTTCCTGCTCCAAAAGCCTTTTTTACAGCTTCAGCAACAAGTGTCATTTCATATAAATGCTTTGCTCTTGTCTTCTCATCCAAATCAAATAGCTCAACAACATGGTCCTTATAAAGAAAAAGAGTATACCCCTTAAAATGCTGATAATCCCCCATTACTACATATCCAGTCTCAAGCTCTTTTACAAGAAAAGGATTCTTCCCCGCTTTTGTCTCATTAATTCTTTCACAAACGCCACACATTGTAGTCTCTTTGCCCTTTCATAATCAATATTATCAAGTCTTTTTCGATTTATCTTGCATATTAGCTTCTGCCTAGTTCCCTAATTTCTTCCTTAAGATTCCAAAGATATACCTTAGACTTTCTTATCTTCGTAGTTAACTCTCGACTAGCACATCTACTTCATCTTCGGATGGCTCTTCGAATAATGATTTGACCTTATTAAGCAAACCTTCATCAACATAATACGCAGCTTCACCCGATGCATTTCTTTTATTGATTCTTTCCTCCCACACTTCAGGTGAAACCTTAAGATAATGCAGCTCTGCTTTTATATCTCCGTGGGAAGCATAGAATTCTTTGATTCTATCCCTTGTAGCTCTGTTCCAAAGTCCCCAGTCAAGAATTACATTTATTCCAGAATTCAAAATCTGAAGAGATAATTCCAGTAGGTACCTTTCTGCACGCATTACATAAGTATCATGCATATCTCCAGCTCCCTCTGGGAACATAGAGAGCGTTAGATCATCAATAGAGAGAATGACTGCACCGCTCTCGCTCTTAATCCTTTTGGCATATGTGCTTTTCCCACAACAAATTAATCCGCAGGTCATTATTACCTTAGACATATATATTAAATCCCCTTTATCCTTCACATAGCTTTTCTATAATCTTTTGCTGAATATCAGTTGTGATTCCAATCGAAGAAAAATAATCCTGAACAGTTCCATGATTAGCTTCTATCAGCTCCATAAATCTGTACATATTATTCTCATTGGGAATGACGATATTCATGTCCAGATCAGGGAAGTTCTTGTGTATAAGCTCAAAGCGCTCCCTGTCATTCTCCTTGGTCCTCATATAATCGTAGACAATATCGCTTTTCCTTACGCCGCACAGCCACAACAAAAGCGCTGCTACTACGCCGGACCTGTCTTTTCCCGCAGAGCAGTTAAACATAACTCCTGCCTCTGACCCGGCAATTGTCCTGAATACTTCTGCCAGTTTAGGCGCATGCGCTATTTTGAAATAGCTACCCGGAACAGCCTCCACACTTTCAGGAACTCCGCTGCCCTCATCTATGGTAATGTCGTGATAATGGAAGCCTTCCATGTTCGCAAGGCCATGTGGCTTTCTCTCTTTTTCCTCCGCAGATCTCATATCGATAATAGTTGTAATATGGGAATTCTGTAAAAAAGCGATATCCTTCTCGGAATGGTAATTAGCCACATCGCTTCTTATGACTCTGCCATAGCTTGTATAATTCTCTGTACCGTCAATCCTGTATCCGGCCAGATCTCTAGTGTTCAGGGTTGTCTCCAATAATGAATAGGACTTGTTTCCCCAGGCATTGTCGTAGCTCTCTATCATGCCTTCCCCTGTTTCCAGTGCTTTCAGCTCCTTAAGGCACAGCTCCACCGCTTCTGCAATGAACTCATCAGCCATCTCCTTTGTGAAAAAGAATATATCCTCCTCCGGCACAGGAACATAATAATCAGCCATTGACTTCATGAGCCAGGGCACATCAAAAGCACTGAGGCTCGCCAGCTGCTCTTTATCAAAATCAGCAGGAGCTTCAATGTCGTTCTTTAATTCATATTTGGAAATCACATAAGAATTGATTATTGAATAATCCTTGTGAAGCTTCTCAACATTCCCCGGAATCGTGGGATTCCAGTTATATTTATCATAGACAAAATGTCTGTAGCAGATGTCCTGAACAAGGTGAAGATAATAGCCAAGATACAGATTATCGCTCTTCATAAGCTCCCCGTATTCAGCTCTGAAGCGCTCAAAGTCATATACTCTTTTGTTTAATCCCCAAACAGCCTTTTTTTAATGACTGTCCTTTCCCCCTCCCGCGTCCGGAAGGATTGCCCCGAACTTAAGCCTGCTCTCATCCTTGAATTTATATCTCTTAGTCAGTTCTTTTGTAACCGCCAGATGTATTATACTTGATGCCATAAATTCCCCGTCCTCCAACTAACTTTTTTATACTATCCTCAATTTAAGGCGTTTCTGATGTCCCTGGCTATCTTCCAGACATTATCGCCGTAATTACTTACATACACTGAGATCATGTTTTTGTTTGGATTGTACTCCGAGATAAAGCTAACTCCGGGATCGCAGCCCTGAAAGTATGGAATATCCTCTCCGCCATTGCCATCAATGATCCATACTCCGTATCCGTAGTATCCTTCTTCCGGATCATCACATTCTCCGCTATGTTTTTTTAACATAGAAGCTGTCATTTCTGTAGACAGAAGCTTACCTTCAAGCAGACCTTTCCAAAAGTTCGCTATATCCTTTACCGTGATAAATGCTCCTCCGGCACCTGTTCCTTTTGCATCCACACAGAAAATGTTCGTCCTAAGATCCTCCGCACTGTTACACCACACATAGTTAACCGCGCATTTTGCAGGTAACCTGTCCAGTTCATAATACCCTGTGCCCGACATATTACAAGGCTCAAAAACATTTTCTCTTAGATACTCGTCAAAAGGCTGCCTTGTTAACCGCTCAATGATCATTGCAAGAACCACATAGCCGGTATTGTTGTATTGGAACTTAGTTCCCTTAGGATACATCATTGGCTTATCGATGAACAGAGGTAGCAGATCATCATTTTGTCTGATCTTGTAATTCGGATAATCTACCCAGAGCTCCTCGTACTCCTCCATGACCGTCTCATCAAAATAGTCCGGAATCCCAGATGTATGCTGCAATAGCTGCTCCACCGTTATCCCCGGATCAATATCTTTCCAGTCAATCCGAATCAGCTCACCTATTGTGTCCTCGAACCTTAGCTTACCTTTTTCAATCAGCTGCAAAATCCCTACAGCCACGAATACTTTTCCCGCTGAAGCGCTGGCAAACTTAGTATCAATGGTATTGGGCAATTCATTGGCATAATCTCTGCAACCGCCGGCATATTCCAATACCACTTCATCATTCCTGAGTACATATGCAACACCCCTGAAGCTTGGAGCTATCAGTTCTTCATACATCTATTCTGCCTCCTATTCGTCTCTGATCACACGCCATTCCTCTGTAAGCCGCTCTATATTCCAGGCTGCATTAGCGGGGCTCGTTGAGGGAAGACACAGGGCCTTTCTGTTTATCTTTTTCTCAATATATTTCTTATAATATTTCTCAGCAGTTTTACCATTAACATAAATAGCCCGGATTCTGGCATTATCAAGAATCACAGAGAGGTCATTGGCCTTGACATTCTTAATGCTTGAATCGGAGGATCCTTCAATATCGCAGCTTGCTATCACATCCCAAACCGCTATATGGTTCCTAAGTAAAAGAGCTTTCTTCTCTTCGATAGTATCCGGAAGCTCCTCATTGCATACCGTCGCTATCACCTTCCAGAATCTATTCTGTGGATGCCCATAGAAAAACATAGCTTCCCGCGACTTGACTGAAGGAAAACTTCCCAATATCAAAACTCTTGATTCCTTATCAAAAACCGGAGCTATTGGATGTGTGATCATTATTAGCTTCCTCAATCTTTCTCATAGAAAACAATATCCATACAGTCGCTTATCTTATCAATCTTGCCGGTCTGATGGTAGCCAAGTTTCTCATATAGATGAAGGTTGCCCTTCTCTTGTAGTATCGTGTCCAGGCACCAATTATCCGGTCCGTATATCTTCTCTGCCTCAAGGATTGCCTGCTGAGCATATCCTTTATTCCTATGCTCCGACATGATCCATATTGGTGAGATGCGTTTTCTGCTACCGTCTTTTTTATTTACTATGCGGATAGCACCAACCTTTTCATCATCTGCCATGATGAAAAAGTAAGTAGTCCAGGGCTGCTCAAACCTTGCCATCACTTTATCCATGCCTTCCGCAGCCGGACTCAAATCGTAATCATGATATTTCTCCAACAGCCCTGAGAATCCCTCTATCTGCATCTTCCATAGTATTTCAACATCATCTCGTTCTACAGTTTTCAACGTTATACTCATGTGCTGATCCCCCAATCATAGCTTTCCGGCATTATATAATGCCTATGCATTAACTCTGTATCTCTTGTAACATATATCCCGCATATTGCTTAGCAATGTCATATTCATAAGAAACGTCATTAGCATCAGCGTATTCGCTCATGGCCGCTTTAATCAATGAATGATATTCTTCCGGGACATTTTTAATCGCCCATCACAGCTGAGCCATGCAAATAAATGCCGGTAAGATTGTCCTTCAGGATTTCCTGAGATTCCTTAACGAATTTATTTATTACGTTTTCTGTTTCTATCATATTCTGCCTCAAATTTTCAGTCTGTCTATTCAATTCCTGTACCGCTAATTCAAACTAGTTGCAATAATTCCCTAGATATGGCATCAGCGTTCCTATATATTTTTCTGCATATATCCGTGCGCCAAAATGCAAACTCCAGCAAAGCATCCCTGTTTTCTGTTTTTGTAATCAGATATTCCTCATACCCATAGGCACTGCGGAATAGCTGAAAAAGATAAACATAGGGCATAGCTTCCAGATCTCTTTTGGATAGCGGCGCATACTTCATATATTCCATCACATACTGCGCAAAATCCCCGATATCCAAAGCTTCTCCATTACGACAAGCTCCTGCCTGGATATACGACCGCATTATCTCCCATACAGCAGGGAGCTTCGCCGCTGATGCAAAGTCTATTACCGCCTTCACATGATCTTCGGCGCATAATAACTGGCAAGCCGTATAATCTCCATGGCTCGGAGTATATGTAATTTCCTTAAAGAATCTTTTCATATCCTCAATATGACTAAATAGTTCTTTCTTAAATAGAAAATCCTCTTTAATCCTGCTGTAATTTGGATCCGCTTTCTCTTTTTCCAAAGCCTCCAGCAGCCTATCATATTTCTTATTCACCGCATCCACCGAAATACTCTCAGCCCACTTTTCATCAAGGCTCGATTCCATGGGATAATCCTTAAGTACGGAATGTAATATCCCAAGATATTTGGCACTGTCCTTCAAAAGCTTATGTGGCAAATCGTTCAGATATGATTTCCCTTCTAGGTATTCCTGTACACTGATCACATGTCCTTCAAACAAAATGCAGCTATTCCCGTTTATCGTCTTTATAAATCTTGCCGCAGGAAAATCTTTTGAATTCAGATATTCAACAAGTTCTGCCTCTCTCTTTACATCTTGAATAGTGAATTCTTTTTGATATTCTTTGAAAAAATATGCTCCTTCCTCGCAACTAATCTTATAGCAATTTGCAGTTCCCAACGGAAGATGCTGATTCTCAATCAAATGAAAACCATATTCTTGCAACAATAACATCTGCATCTTATCATGATCAAAAATACTTTTTTCTATTGCCATTACAAGTTCGCTCCCATAAAGTATTCTATTATTTTACCGAGACAGACCACTCATCTCCACTGATCAAGTATTGGAATTCCGTAAGATTCTGATCATTGATAACATTTATAAGTTCTTCAAGGTCATCTACCGCATCAATTTCT
This sequence comes from Butyrivibrio sp. YAB3001, assembly GCF_900112195.1. Lineage (GTDB taxonomy): Bacteria > Bacillota > Clostridia > Lachnospirales > Lachnospiraceae > Butyrivibrio. The sequence continues at coordinate 16,212 of NZ_FOKR01000015.1, read as the reverse complement.
GCCAGATGGCTGTATTCAACCCATTCCATCTGTCCTTCTACAGAAGAGATAACTTCCCCAGAAAACTCGCATGTCTTAAACAGAAGCACAATGTATCTTCCATTCTCATATTTTCCATCTTGTATCGGAAACTGCTTAATACCCGCGAGCTTTGGATTCTTAATATCCAGCCCTGTCTCCTCTTTCATCTCACGAATAACAGCATCGACAAAGGATTCACCAATTTCCACATGCCCACCTGGCAAAGCGTAGCCTTTCCAATCTTCTTTGATTCTGTTTTGAAGAAGTACTCTGTCGCCGTCCGTAATAAGACATAGTACTGTCAGTTCCACATTTTCTGTTCTTCTCATATATTACTAGATAACAGATATTATCTAAAGTATTTTACAAACATATGTTCTTTATTATATCAAATAAAAAAGAGAAGCACAATACTTGCTTCTCTCTACATTACTGCCGGCGACCGGGATCGAACTTTTAGCAGTCCCCAAAACCCGCAGAGAAAGGGGCTTCGCCGACCACCCCTCTTTTTTGTACCAAATTTGTACCACTTTTATTTCATACAAGTCGGTCCTATTTACTCAATAATATGCTGTCTTTGTATACCCCTGGAAATGAATTTGGAATTATTATCGCATCTGAATTTTTTTCATAAAACAACTTGTTCTTCTCCTCACACCAGCCTATGATTGCATAACCATATCCTTCTTCCTTCATACCATAAAGAGCATATAGCAACAATTCCTTTCCAATATGAGATCTCCGGTATTCATCCGATACTCCGATTGGTCCAAAGAAATTTCTAAAACTTGCATCAAAGCATGAAAAGCCAACAATTCCGTTCTCTTTGTTAACTGCGACATAGGCAGATATGGGGGTGTTTGTCATTGCTTTTTCAAATTCACACGCCCTTCTCTTTTTTTTCATGAGCTGATTATTTCACAGCCCCAACTTTTTCTACATCATTGGGTTTGGCGTTGCCGTTTGGGCTATACCATCCGGCATATCCTTCTGGAATAAATCCTTCATATGTTGAGTAGGAATCACCCAATATCGCCAGAGTCTTCATCTCACCCCTCCGCCATCTTAAGGTAAATATATGCATTCTGATGTGTATTATCCATCTCGATAACTTTCTTGAAGAAACTTACTGCCTCTGACCTCCTGCCAAGTCCAAGATTTGCAAGTCCCATAAGATAATAGCAATGCACTTCATTCTTTCTGGTCATGTCAGCATCGAATACGGACATGTCAGGCATGGATACGGCAAAGTAGTCCATCTTAAAGGTATCTCTAAGGTGCTTCTCACCATAGTCCAGAAGCCTGTAGAATCTTGCATTGGCTCCCATCTGGTCAGAGAGCTTTTCTTTTGCAAGTCCCTGATATAATATCATGTCCGCAGGCTGGTCATAGTAATACATCATTCCTGCAACTTCCATTGCTCCCAGCGTAGCCTTTTCATAGCAATCTTCAGCTTTCTCTTTCTCACCGAGAAGTTCAAAGCTGAGTCCAAGGTTGTAGTAAATATGATTGTCCTTGGTTCCTTCAAGCCTTCCCTCGCCAAGGTTTCCAGGGTAAGAAAGCGCCTCTTCAAGGAGCTCTTTAGCCGCCTTTCCATCACCTTTTGTTAAAAGAGCTTTGGCCCTCTCAACAAGGCTCACCTTAAACTGGGCAGTAATCTTGCCCTCTGCGCCTTCCCAGGTCTGGAAGTTGTGTGACGAAATCTTCTCATAAGCTTCATCATACATTCCAAGGTTATTAAGGAGAGTTACATATTCAGTGTAAAGATCATCTCTCTTTTCAATGAGACCGATATTTTCCTGATATTTCTTCAGTCTCTCTTCCAGTGATACCTGAAGCTTCTGGTAAAGCTGGTCAAGCTCTAAAAATATTCTGGCATCTGTCCTGTCAAGTTCAAAGGCTTTTTCCAGGCACTGCCTTGCCTTTTCCTTATCACCGCGCTTGTTGTAATATGCAATTGACAGGTTCCTGAGCAGTGTCGGGAAGCTATCTCTGATTGCCAGGGCCTCTTCCCATAATTCTATAGCCATATCAAACTGAAGCTTGTCGTAGTACAGACATCCAAGATAATATCTTGCCATTTCATCTGTGTCATCGCTCTTAATAGCGCTTGTAAGAACTGCCACATCCTCAAGCTTGTTGGGGAAGCAGTAGGAAGAATCAGCCTTCTTTCCCTCGGCAAACTCTTCCAAAGCCTTTTTAATAAGCCCCATCTTCTTAAGATATGCCCCGCTGTAGTAATGGATCATGGGCTTATCACCCGGATACATAGAAAGAAGCTTTACTGCCTCTTCATAAAAGCCTGATTCAGCAAGGTCTCTTGAAGCCATCAGGTAAGTCTCATGGAAATCCCTCGTAATATCATGGAATCTCTCAATCAGCTCAGGTGCATCCCCTGAAATGCAAATCAGGGTGAACATTGAGACAAAGTCAAAAGCATCGAGTTTTAAATTCTCACCGATCCACTCTTTAGCCTGTGCTTCTCTTCCAAGTTTCCATAAAATCAGCGCCTTCAGGCCACGGGCTTTGATACTGTGCATATTCTTGACCAGTGACTTCTCAATGAGTTCAAGTGCTTCCTCATACTCGCCTTTTCTTGAAGCTATCGCAGCAAGATAATAGAATGACATTTCCTGAAGCTCGTTGACCCATGTTGCTTTATAAAATGTGTCAAATGCATCATCATATTTCTCCTGGTAGAAAAGAGAAAGACCCAGATTGTAGTATGGCTCAGAATCATATGGGTTTGGATGCATTGAAGTGAGCCTTTTAAGTGCGGCCCTGAAATACTTCTCGGAGAGCTCAAACCTTCCACGGCGCAGCAGCAGAAGTCCATATGCATTATTGATTCTTGTATCGTCGGGATCTCTTTTTAGACCCTCCAGATAATATGGATCAGGAAGCCATGTAGCATGACGGTACTGCTCGATATGCTGGCCTGTAAGATACAGCTCTTCATTTGTTATGATGTCCTGCGGAAACTTTGCGGCCTTTGCAGGCTCTGCAAGCTCCGGTATTCCCTGATCCTTGGCCTGATATGATACCAGTTCTCTTCCTTGTGAGATAACCTTCACTTTAACCTTGTATATGTCAGGGATATCTAGTTCGAGTTCCTTTTCATATATTTCTACCGGTGACAAAACCGTCTCATCAGAGAATATCTCTTTTCCGTCATATTCAACCTTTATCTGGGCTCTGTCGTATTTTGCAGTTGCATAGACGCAAATATGGAGCTTTCCTTCCTCATTTTTTTCAACATTCAATGCAGCGTTTATTGTAGCATTCTTAACCTGGCCTACAGCCTTGTATGGCATGAAATACTGCTTGAATACCTTTTCCTCATAGGGCTTAAGCCATGTGAAGTCAGGCTGATTGTCGCAGTACATACCGGTCATGAGTTCAATGTAAGGACCATCTTCGTCAGTAAGATTCCTGTCCCATGCCTTTCCAAAGTCGCCGCATCCCCATGTCCACTGCTTCTTGCCGGGAGAAACATGATGGTCAGCTACATGGAGCAGTCCCGCCTTCTTCTGATAGTCATAGCCGCCAACGAAGTTATAATCAGACTTCTCTGCCATATATGAAGTAGGAACCGGAATGTTCTTATATCTGGAGATATCAACACCATCGCTGTAATCGTGCTTATAGTACTCTCCTGTCGCTATAGGAAATCTTGAGACAGCTCTCTTACCATGGTCATATACACTGTGTACATCAGGCGGAAAAATTGACTGTGTATAGTCATTTACAGGCACTGCGGGATTTGCCCACCACAGGAATGTCTGCGGAAGCGGTGTTCTGTTATACAGCTGACCTGTTATCTCAATGTATGCCTTGTCAGGGTAAAGAGTAAACTTAGTTATCTCTTTTGTTCCATACATCTGATCCACATCGCCGGTCAAAAGAGACTTGCTTCCATCCTCATTCTCAACGATTTTGTAATCCACAGGACTGTAGGTCGTAGGTCTGTGGTGCTGAGGCCAGTTAAATTCGATTCCTCCGGAAATCCATGGTCCTGTAAGTCCTACTAGCGCCGGCTTGATCACATGGTTGTAATAAACAAAATCATAATTGTTTGTCTTGTCATAGGCTCTCTGAATACGTCCGCCCAGTTCAGGCAGTATCATGACCTTCAGATAATCATTCTCAAGCCACACTGCGTTCCAAACTTTGTCTGTCTTAACCCTGCTTATCTCGTTTGTAGAAGGGTACGGATAAATCTTTCCGGAACTGCCCTGATAAACACGTTTTTCCAAAAACATGGGATTCTTGTCCGCAGCGCCCACCTCATAGGTAGGGATAACGACCTCTTCTCTCCAAATTTTTACTGTTTGCATCTTTTTCTCCTCGTAATAACTATGAAACTTTATTGATTATTATTGCCTTATTTATTTAAATGCTTGTTGAGTTTATCTTACGTGTATTTTCGCAAATTGTAATTAGATAAAACAATCCAATTATATAAGAATCTTGCTCTTGCGCGACAAATAAAAAAAATATATTATCTAGGAAAAGCCACCAATACTCGTTGAAAGGAGCAGTGTAAATGAAAGCAATAGAAGCATTTGTCTCTTCCGGATCAGAACAGTTTTTTCATAATCCGTCGGCAGATACAAAGAATTTATTCTTTTATCCCACCATAGTCGGAAGATATACTTATCTTCCGGGTTACACCAAAAGCCGCAACCGATTTAACAATTTCCTGCTCATGTTCATCGAGGAAGGTTCGCTGGATATCAGCGTTTCGGGAGCCTCACAAAGGGCAACGATTGGAAATGTAGTATGGCTGGACTGCTATCAGCCCCATTCATATTCTTCTGTAAAAGGAGCCAGAGTGCTTTGGATGCACTTTGACGGTCCCGAAGCCAGACGCTATTTTGAATATTTCCACGAAAAACATGAAGGCATTTGTCTTCCGTCAAATCCACTTAGTTTCCATAGTTCCTTTGACAGCATGCTCTCTCTATTTTCACAAAACTCACTGCCTGACGATGCAAGTCTTTCTCTGAACATCATATCGCTGCTACAGGGTCTTTTCGCAGAACAAAGACATGCCGTTGAAAACACCTCTGCTCTGATCAGGCGCGCAAGTTCATATATTGGCGAGCATTTTAACGATGATATCTCGCTTGAATTCCTGTCGGATATGGTTGGCCTTTCTCCGTACTATTTTTCACGTGCATTTAAAAAAGAAACAGGCGTTTCTCCTCATAAGTATCTGATAGAAACGCGAATCTCCTCAGCAAAATTTTATCTTTCCGGCTCCGACAGATCAGTCAGCGATATTGCCCTGTCGGTGGGGTTTAAGGACGAAAGCTCCTTTTGCCTTACTTTCAGGCGCCGCGTAGGACTGACGCCGAAAGCATTTCGTGAAAGATCACGAGATTAACCCTGATGGGGAATATCTCTTTATGTGCCATGGAAGAACCATCAACAATGATACCTTTAATGAACGTCTTAGAAAATACTGTAATGATGCAGGTGTTCCTTACAAGTCCAGCCACAAATTACGTTTCACTGTTGCATCAACATTGAAGGCTGCCGGTGTAGAAACTGCATATTTGCAGAAAACTTTGGGACACTCAAATAGGGCTATGACGGAGCATTATATCAATGAAACAGCGGAAGAGCCTAAGAATATTGAAGATCAGCTCATGAATGCATTAAGCATCTGCTAAATAAATATACACGTTTTATGTATATCATTGTATGCAATTCAAGTCATTCAAATGCTGATATCTTCTGACTTGTACCAAAATTGTACTGATTTGTGCCAAATGTATAAAATAAAGAAAGAGGCTGCAAACTCAGACAAAATCTAAGTTTACAGCCATACACATTACTGCCGGCGACCGGGATCGAACTTTCCTGCGCCTTTCAAATACCGATGGAAAGGAGGCTGGCGGTCTTACTTTAATTTCTGAACCCACTTTTGAACCTACTTTCTGATATGCTTCAAAAGTGCATATTACTATTGTTGCCCCTACATGACACATTGAAAGAAGCACCCATACATAGTTATTAACCATGCAAAGATGCCTCATTTTTTTGTTACAGCAGTTACTTAACCTCCAAGTTATCATAATCAATATTTATATTTTCAGGAATAGACCATTTATGATCAATCATGTAATTAATAAACTCGTCGTCCAACTTTAGATCATAATTCACTCAATATCAACATCCTTAATTATGACACAGCATTCACTTATTTAGCTGATCTGGTGAGAAATCTTTATATCTATACAAAACAGTGCTCTCGCCAGTCTCAAGATTTATCTTTTCTTTCCAAAGGGTAGTAAGCTTTACCTGTCCTTGCGTTCTATCAAATTCAGGGTTAGCCACAAATGACCTACAGTAGTATTCTTCATCAGATTCTTCGACTCTATCAAGATATACAAAGAACTGTCCATTCTCCAACTCCGAAGTCAGAAACAGCTCAGCTTCTATCTTACCACTGCCTTTCATCGATTTTCTGAATCTAAATACTATATTGTCTTCGTCAAATATACGTTCTAGAAGATAAAGATAATCCACTTTGTTCTGAACACATCCGCTTTGGTAAAAATGAGATTTTTTCAGTTCATCTTCAAAGACATCTCCAGCTAAAGCCATGTCAAAGGTTCTATTTCCGCTTTCACTGTGAAGTTTCAAATCACGTAACTGACCAATTCCTTCAAGATGATGAAACTCTTCCTTGGAAAAATGTACCCTGACCTCAAATCCTTTTCCCTTGTAACCAAGACAAAAATAATACTCTATACCAAGCAGATTACTGTATGCATCTGCATTTTTCTTTATCTTATTTACTTCTTCCACATATACCTCCATAATTAAAGCCTCGACTGTGATGTCGAGGCTTTAATTATAAGTGTTTTCTTTTCAGCTTACGCCTAACTGGCTCGCGGTTGTCACACTAAACCCGCCCATAGACTCCATGTATCCCCCTGCCAGTAGGGATTTACACTTCATAGTCAACAGATGCTCTAGTCATCTGCTTGTACCATCATGATACATATTTCCTGAAATAAAGTCAATTATTTAGCTACTATATTTTTCTTAAATTTCTGTGTCTATACTCTACCGCTCAGTTTCAAAATTTCATTTATATCTTTGGATAGAATATCATCTAAATCTGAATTTCTTTGGAAAGGATATTGAGCTGTGTACACAGCTCTCATTATATCTTCATATACTGATTTATATTTATTTACTGCATCTTTGTCATTTATATCCAGTGATTTTATGCTATCACGAATTTTATCAATAAGCTCTTTGTTGGTAGCAATGTCTGTGCTTGCATACTCATTAGTTGATTTTCTTACTTCACTTGGCACATGAACCTCAATGCCAAAATATTTTCCGGATTCAGGATCATCATTAGTCTTAGTTTTCTTATTTGCCAGCATCCTTTCCTGAGTTCTGTTCAGGTTATTATTGTAGTCTTTCATAGCCTTGCTAATAGCTTTGGCCTGATCATCATTAAAGCCTTCGTAAGCACGGTTATCAACAACCTTCTGCGCTACTTCCATCTTTGCATAATCTCTGTAACTGAGATATCCATTCTTTAACTGACTTCCGACACCTGTTATCAAATCTCTTGCTGCAGATAACTCCTCATCATTAAATGAAGCTCCGCCAATTTTATATACACCCTCTGCATTTTTGCTTACCGGTATGTCTTTTTCATATAACGCGCTGACAGGATGATTATTCCAGGAATCTCTTACTTTTTCCAATTCTTCAGCGCCTAAAGCAGAAATAGACAAAGTAGCTGCTGTATCTGAGAAAGCAGTATTTATGTTAGATTTATCACTTAGTTTATCGGCGACAGCGTTCTGTAAGCCACTGCTCTCATCCTTGTTCACAGACTTTGACTGCACCTCGTCACGCTGCAACTTTGCAGCATATATTTCCTGACTAATGTCTTTTACCTGTCTGTTCACTGAAGTTATATTGATTCCTGCCATAATCATCTACCTCCTTGTACATGATTTGTGAATATCACAAGGGTTTCTCTTTTTCCTTTCAGCATCAATCCTTTATCAGATAATACTAATGTCACCAATAGCATCATCTATGTCATGAATAGCGTTTTTCTTATATCTGACTGTCTATAGCACTTCCTTTTACATCACTTGAAAGCAGGCTCAACTTATTGAGAATATTAGTAATCTCAGTATTAACAGCATTCTGCGTATCTTCCATAGATGCACCTTCAGAAATAATAGTTCTCTGGGCTTCCTCTGCTCCCATACTGTCAGCTTCAGCTCGTTCTCTTCTTGCAATAGCCCGTTTGGTATCAGCACTGGTTCTCTGGCTCTCTGCAGCGTGTTCCTTGATATTCTCTATCATTTCCTGCTGCATAGCTTCTTTTTCGAGTTTCTTTGCTTCTTCCTTCTTCTCTTCTTTCTTCTTTTCGGCAGCCTCTTTGGCCTCTTCCTCGCGCTCTTTCTGCTCTTCATCTACATGCTCAACTGCTTCCTGCGTCAAAAGAGCTATAGCCTCTTCGCCCGCTGCTTCCATAATATCTTCAGCCTCATCCTGAGCTTTCAGCATATCCTGTGACTTAGCTCGTTCTCTTTTCATATCTGCATAGCCCTGAACATTTCCCATCTGCTGAGCTTTTGCCCTGTCTATATCAAGTGAATTCTGCTGATTCTTCGCAACATAGTATAAAGCCTGCTGCTGATACTCTGACATTTTGCTTTTTTCTTCATCAGATAAGCCATCCTTGGAATTATTCATCTTAAACGCAAGTTTTGAAAGCTCATTATTCTCTTCGCTGTCCGGATCAATTCCATATGCTTCCTGGAGTTCTTTTAATCTGGCATCATTCTCCATAGTGTTCGCAGTCTTTTCGTTGATCTCGTCCTGAAGGCGCTTTATCTCATCTTTAATAGACTGCATCTGTGCATCCAGCTTCTTCTCTCCACCAAATGCATCGGAAACCACCTTGAGTGCCTGTTTTCTGGCCAGGCCCTGCCTCTGCTGAACAAGACTTTCACCCTTCAGATTGGCACCGGATACTGAGGACATATTGCCACTCTTATGTGCAGTCTTCGCTGCCCCAGTGGTCGACTGGGCATTATTCTGGTTTTGGAAAGGATTTATTTGAACATCCGTGTTCTGTTGTATCCTCATAAAGCACCTCCACTTATGGCAAAACTGATACTATCTTGTATCATGCATAATTATGGTCATCTATATGTATATCGGCAAAAATGATTCTTTATTAAAGCCTGAATAGCTCACTCTTTTTTATCAATATTTGACGGCAGAATTGATGACAGCACATCTGAATAATTGCCCGTGCTCGTATATGTTCCACCCGCTCTTGCTGCAGCATTTGTCATGGACTGCGCCTTATCGTAAACCTTTGATGCAAAAGAATTATAGCCAGTAAATACACTCTTCAAAGTGCTGATATCTGCTTTTTTTAGGGCATCCTCATCCAGCTCAAGCTTATTATCCGCTCCTACAGATATACCTACACGCTCCAGAAGCCTTTCTGTAGATTTTGTCGTCTTGGTCATCCATGCAGCATTTCTGAGGACATCCTTTGTGTTTGAGTTTCCTGCACTCTCAATTGTCTTGTTGTAATTATCAACAAATGACTTTACTGCCTTTGTAATGGAGTCCCAATCATAATCTTCTTTTGTTGTTTCCTCGCCTGTCTTCTCATCTTTTGTCTTTATCTGTTTCTTTTCCCAAAGCGAGTCCTTCATAAGAGCACCCACGGACTTTGCAAGAGTTCCTGCATCACTTCCCATAGATGTAAGTTTTGCTGACGAATCTATTCCTGATGAAGCACTATCAGCCTTCTGCTTGGCATAATAGGCCTTAACAAGTTTCCCATAGAATCCATTCTTTATACTGGCGTAATCTGAGAGGTTTATTCCACCCATGATGCCATTATTATTGCTGTTCCCTGAATTTATACTTAACCCAGCCAGGAACGAACTGACATTTTGGTTATATGCGCTATAATCGTTATCTACGCTATCATAATAGTTGCTCTGTGAATATCCTCTGATTGTTGACATATATCCACCCTCCTTTGCCATTACCTGGAATCCATTCCTTAAATGTGGTAATCAATATGCCTGTATTTTTCAGGCAACATTTTATCAACCTGCATGTTATTTAGTTCTTTTGCCTGTGCTGTTGCAGCGGCATCGGATTCAGCAATTGCTTTATCTGATAACGCCTCAAGATTCTCTTCATTAAGCTCTGCCATGTCCTCTGCCATCTCGGTAAGTTCTTCAATCTGGTCCTCAAGTTCATCCATGACCTCAGAAAGAATGCCTTTATCCTTATCGATACCAGTTGCTTCCTCGATCATTTCCTCACGACGCTCTTCCGGTGTCTTTGGAGCCATCTTCTCAGCTTCTTCAGCAATCTTTTCACCGCGTTCTCTTGCCTCATCCAAAATATGAAACATCTGGGAGTTGTTATATGATGCTTTAGCTGCATCAATCTGGTCATCATACTGCTGGAACATATCGAGCTTTCTCTGGATATCCTCTAGAGAATTAGTTTTCATGTTCTTAAGATTTTCTTTCTGCTTTTCAAAAAACGCAATCTGATTGTCACGTTTAGCCTGTCTTTCCATTCGATCCTGAGTTGCTTTACTCATAGGTCTGTTAAGAAGATTTAATCCTTGCATGTTTATATTCATAGGCGTTCTCCAATATTTTCTGAAGCTCTTCAAGCTGCTCCACCGTGAGAGTAACGTGCTTTTCTTTGATAGGACTTGGATCTAATAGTTCCCTAAAAAATGTTTTAAGACCATCTGCCATAACCACCAGCCCCCTTCTTATGATCAAACCACCTGTTCATTAGAGTTGAGCAGAGCACTTAGCGAAGTTCTTTTGAGCTTAGTGCGAGCCATGCAAGTTCACTTAGCGAGGTTCTTACGAGCTTAGTGAAGCTTGCTGATAATAATCCTCAAACAGCTTATTGGCTGCATTCATAGTCTCTTTGCATATAGCCGGAAGTTCACGTCCCCAGGTCTTAGTAGCCTGCTTGAATCCCTTTTCCATGGCTTTCTGCATCTCTTTCATCTTGTCGACATCATCTCCGGCAAGGGCTGCAGCAAAATCAAACAGTCTCTGGGATGTCTGCTTTACACCGTAGTATCCGTCTTCAGAAATATCTTTCTGTGCCTGCGCTCTTGTAGCCGCATCAACCTTGATATTTCCACCAGCAAGCTGTTGCCACATGCTGTTTCCTGTAGCCTTGCCATATGCACCTACCTGTCCCTGCAGAGTTTTCTGAACTATAGCCATCAGCTGGTTTCTCTGTTGTTCCTCTGCTGCTTTCATCTGCTGTACAATAGCTTCTCTGTCAGTAGCTGATTTCTTATAGATTGCCTTGGAATCATCTTCCTTACTGCTCTTTTCTATGGCTGTCTTCTCATATACAGCGCCCTGCTGGTTTACCGCAGATTCCTTCTTTTCATCTTTCTCATCGTTCTTTGCCCAGCTAGGCTCAACATTATTAACGCCTGCATAGTTGTAGTTCCCATAGTTTGTGTTAATCCCGATACTCATAATGTAATACCACCTCCGTTTCACTTCGGATACAGTCTTACTAAGCTCGCTTTGCTCGCTAAGTGCGACTAGCATCCTTTTATTAACATCTGTTAGCAGTATCTGTAAAAAAATAGTTTAAACTGTGGCATCAAATGATCCACCTGTTTCCACCGGCATACTTTGCGATGATGTGGTGGTTACTGGCATATCCAGTCCTCCAAGTGACAACGATACTCCGCTGTCAAATCCTCCAGCAAATGAGGCTTTCCTAGCGTTTTCTTTTTCTGACTGTAACCTGTCAAACAACGCTTTCAGATATTTTAGGTCAGCTTTCAGAATGTCTCTTGCCTCATCTGATCTGTGTTTTACCTTAAGCTGCTCTAGATCTTCCGGTGTCATAGATCCGGAAAGGGCTTCTGCCATCTCATCCAGATCCTCATCTAGCTCAGCTGTTTCTTCTGCCATCTCCATCATATCCTCAGCAGCCATCTCCAGCTTTTCCATAAGAGCTTCAAATTCTTCCTGTTCCAGCTCTTTAATTTCTTCCTCAGAAGCCTCTTCATCAATGGTTTCTTCCGGCTCAAGCGGCATTTCTTCTTCACTTTCAATGCCTCTTTCTGCCCGTTCTTCCGTCTTCAGATTCTTCTTTTTCTTGTCACAGGCACGCTGGACCATTTCCGCATGAAGTATAGCCCTTAGGATTTCTTCTTCATCATAGTCACCGTTCTTTAGCTGCTTACGCAAAAGACCTATCTTCATCCTTATGCTCGTTGATACCTGTGCTGCTTTTCCTGAAGTCTTAGCAGCAAGCACCTGTGACGAGACCTGTTTGAAACTGTAAAGAGCTGCCTTTTTCTTTTTTCCGGTCTGTTTTGTCGGTTTACAGATTCCTATGGTTCCAACATGATTGCCATAAGCATCATATAGTTTTTTCCTGTAATGCGTTGTATTTCCGCTTACATTTATTTCCCATCCGCCATTCACAGCATTATCACCTCCTATTCGCAGCAAGCTGCTCATAGGATTCGGAGCAATAATGAAATTTTCTTCGAAAAGATTGCTCCTCACTCCTGAATCATATTCTCACGAAATGTGCAGTAAATGCACATCTCTGTTGCTCACACATTATTTTGTCATAGTAACATGATAATGCGGTCCCAAATATCCATATCAGTATGATTATCCAGCTTTATAATTCCATCATGTATTTCTTTTGCATTTATCTCTGCCCATCCACCACCGCCGCCGATTCCGGGGATCTTATAGTAGCCGCCTGATGAAATGTGAAACCATTCATCTGTTCCTTTTGCCTCAGGATATTGCTCTAACAGAGCCTTTCCATCCACGTAAATATAATCATCATCAAAATCTACTACGATTGATCTTTCCACATCTGTATAGATTTTCTGTACATTTCCTGTATAACAAATGCCACTTATCATTCCCAAATCATTGGTCCTATTATATGAATTGGTTTTAATGATTCCTACTGAAGCTACAACCAGAATCACTAATGCAACTGCACTAATAGATAGAATCTTTAGATTATAGGCTTTTCTGGCAACGATCCTTTCCAATCTTTTTTTCAGAATCTTATAGCTGTCATCCCACGCAAAAGACATTCCTCCCTCACAACCGAGCTTTTTCCTTGTCTGCATCATATTCCTGGCACATCCTAAGATTGTCTCGCCATAATCACATGCATCAATTCCGCTTCTCTGGATTGTAACTGTGTCGCAGATGTCCTCAAGGTCTCTTTTCATATATCCTACGCAAAGATGCATGAACAGATTAGGCCACAGCATAACTCGCAGAATATCATATGCAAGGAGTATCCAAAGATGTCCGAGCATAATGTGCGTCTCTTCATGCTTTATGACAACCCCGGCTTCATCTGATGAAATGCTTTCAGGGATAACAATTACAGGTCTTATGCATCCAGTGCAGAAAGATGACAGCTCGCCAGGGAACACCTTGATAACATATTTTGATCTATACTCTGCTGAGTCATAAAGACGGTTTACTGAACCTGAAAGCTTTTTCCTTCTCCACCAAAATTTGAATCCCAATGCCAATATTACAATTATGTAAAGAACTCCTATCCATGTGTGCCCTACACATAGATCATGCCACCAGAGCATCAGATATAAACCGGCCTTAGTCTCATAGTAAACATGAAGCTTCCCGCAAAAAATAACAGGAATCAATAGACACCACAAAGCAGCCTTTCCAAAAACGCTCTTAGAAAACAACGTGCTTCGCAGAATCATAATGATTCCCAAAACCAAAATCGATATGATTGCACAAAAACCAAGTATGGTCGCGAAATAGACACATACAAATTCTAAAAATCCATATAGCTTATTAAAGAATAACAGCATTCCCTGCATAACTGCTCCTTTGCTCATCCGTGAGACTCATTTATATCTATTCAGTTCCTTCATAGATATTCGCGTGCCTATCAGATTTGCCTTCGGCAAAGAGGCACGCTCACTTTCGTATCATTTTCTCACGCCCTCATCAGCATGTGATTCGGGCTGGCCTCTGCAATTATTATCTTTTTTCTTTAGCCTTAGCTATTAGGTTTTCCAGTTTCCTTATCTGTTCTTCAGATAGATTTTCTTTATCTAATACTGCAAATGCAGCGGAAAGCCTGTTACCTTCAAAATAGCTTTCTACAAAAGCACTGCTCTTTGCCCTTTGACACTCCTCTCTTCCTCTTGCAGCTGTATAGTGATAAACCCTACTGTCATCAGGATCCACGGTATATGTAAGCATTCCTTTTTTGCAAAGTCTGTTTATCAGGACTCTTACCATTCTCTGTGTCATCTTGGAAGACTTCGGAAGTCTATCTGTTATCTCAGCAGATGTAAGGTCATGGCCGCATCTCCACAGCACCTCCATGATCATCCATTCGCTTTCACTTGGAAGCATCTCTTCTCTTGGCATAATGTACCTCCCGCATGTGCTTAATCAGATTATTTCTCTATTTATAGGATAACACATGAAATAACAAGCATTAATTATAAACGCAAATTAATAAACATTTAAGAATTTAAGTCTTTATATCCACGCTATGACTAACTGAAATGCTTGCTGATACTTCTGAAGGAGTTGTGGGCGCTACTCTCTCATCGATATGAGGAACACTGGTATTATACGTTGATGCTGACTTTGTTTTAACTTCTACACCGGCAACAGTAATCTGTTTTTCTTCTCCTTCACCAGGAATCTGAACATTGTCGGAAACCTTTTCAGCAATCTGTTCCTGAAACTGCTCGGCCTGCTCTCTTCTTTCAGCACGTTTCTTCTCGAGCTGCTTTTCAATACGTTCATTCTGTTTTTGCTCCTCAGCATCTGCTTTGGTTGCTTCGTTCATATTGCTGTTAAGCTCAGATAGCTGTGACATTTCCTGCTGGCCTATTTCAGTAGCTTTTTTCTGTATGTGCTCCAGTTCTTCTTGCTTTTTGGTAACATCTCCACCTCTACCAGAATCCAGCTTGATTTCTGCTTCCAGTACTCCGGCTTTTCCGTCCATCTGTGACTTTATTGCATGCTGAGCCTTAACCTGTTTCATGGAACTGCTGGCAGATATAAGTGATCTTGTCATTACATTTGATAAAGCCATTTGTCTACCTCCGTGTATTATGCTTCTATCCTTAAAGTTCCTAAAAATATGTATAGTTATCCTTACAACTTATTTATCGGATAACAACCGTTAATAGTTAATAGTTGTTATCTTTTTTTATTATTCTAAGTACAATGCTCTTATCTTTAGCACGTTAATATTTGTAATATTTACTGGATTGGTCCAAATTTGACACACTTTGGTCCAGAATGTATAAAAAAGAAGAAGGCCGCAACCCCAGATAATATCTAGGTTTGCGACCACTACAAAATGCCGGCGACCGGGATTGAACTTTTGTGACATCTCAGAACCCGCATGGAAAGGAGCCTTGCGGACTCACCTTCTTTTTGGGTCCATTTTCTGACCCACTTTCGTATGATAAAGGATATTCATATTTATTGAATAACAAACAATATTTACAGCAGCGATATCAATCTTTAAAACATATCTGTATCTTTGATTATCCAAAAGTAAGCTCCAATAGTTCAAGCGCTGCTTCTTTACTCTTAACTCGAATCAGATTGTCATCAGGCTTAGCTCTGGATAGTAGATTCATACTTCCGTACCACACAATCTCATTGTCAATGATTGCATAGTGTTCATGCATGTGATCCTGTATTCTGACGTTTACTCCGTTGTCCTTTAATAACTGCACAATGCCTTTGGTATCTTTAATCCTTTCCTCCGGATATCCTTCTGGGTTAAGGGTGACAACAGTTATTCTGATCCCATCTTCCTGTTTTTTCTTTACAAGCCTAATAAAAGATTCAACTTTAGAATGATTTAAGCCTGGACTTGAAATAACAATTTCCTTATTTGCTTCCAAAAGATCCTTCTCATAAACACTTTCATATGAATCCATGTCAAAGATAGAATTTGCATCCTGCTTGTCTATAATCGCATTATTCCAAATTTCATACCCTATCTTCTTATAAGCTCTAAGGCGCTTGTGGTACATTTTTTCAAGAACTCGGATATGCGAATCTACGTAATCATATATTATTACTTCCGTCTTTGTCTTATAAT
>NZ_FOKR01000017.1:17828-96570 GCF_900112195.1 Butyrivibrio sp. YAB3001 | reverse complement strand
GCACTGTTCTCTGTCAGGACAAAAAGAAGACATGTACTCCTGAAAGAGTACCTCTCCGGATTTTTTTATTACAATGAGGTTGCTATTTATCAGGTTCTTCCGTATCATAGCATTGTGTGATGTATATCAGTATTGATTACATGCATAGGAGGAAGAGCGTGTCTTGCAGGATGTGGCTCTTCCTCTTTGTTTTATAGGAAACTACTATCTTAAGTATACGAAAAAAGAGTGCTGTAATACACAGCACTTTGATATAGATAAAAAACAGATATTCAGAAATTAATTCACCGCTTATTTGCGGTCGGATAGAATGCTAAAATGCGGGACTACATCAGGTCAGAACTTTAAAGGATTTGGACAGCAATATACCATGGAACGCCCATATGATTAAAATCAACAGGAAAACCTTGGTTGTCTGTCCGCAATGTCATGAGATGATACATTCATAAGTAAGCTGAGAAATAGATGGGAAGCCGGATACAGCGACGAGTTGTAAGTCCGGTTTCGGGGCGAGTCCTCGGAAATCTACTACAGTAATGTAGTAAGGCGCTGGGGGCTTAGCCTACACAAGTCCACGAACCTTGACTGTAACAGGAAATTCAGAGATTTTCACTTATCAGGAATAGCACTCCAAAAAGTCAGTGACATTGGCTGTCTTGAAAATAGTCTCTCCGTCATAACTCCAAGGAAACCAAGTGAACGAAGCAAGCGCACTGTTTATCCTCAGCGGAAAAGCTATCGTGAGGAAATCCGTGAGTCCATTGATATCTGTATGGAACAAAACGCCTTCTTCTGAACTTACAAGAAACTGCAGCTACTATGATAACTATGCGAAGGAGGTTCTGAATGCTTAACGATACAGAACATAAAAGCGCATACATAGAAGCAAAGATGAAGCAGTTCAAGCTTGTAGATATGCGCACTCAATACAGAGATATCATTCAAGAAGCAGAGCATGAATCGCTGGGATATATTGATTTTCTTTTAAGACTATTGGAACTTGAAGATAGTGGAAAGACAAGCCGTAGGACAGAGAAGCTTATTGTTAAAGCTGGTTTTGATAGTGCATCTTCTCTTGAGGACATTGATTACAGCTTTAATCCGTCTCTTGATAAGGATAAGATTGATGAACTCGGAAAGCTTACATTTCTGAACAATCGTGAGAATATCATAATCATAGGGCCGCCCGGAGTTGGTAAGAGCATGATTGCTACAGGAATAGGTCGTAATGCCTGCAGAGAAGGAAGGAAAGTCCTTTTTGTTAATGCAAAAGAGCTTGTCGACAGACTTTATGATGAGATGCTTGCTGGGAATTTACAACAGATGCTTGATAAGCTGAACCGCATTGAACTCCTGATCATAGATGAGCTTTCATACATAAAAATGGACAAAGAAAGAGAGAGCCTGTTTTTCCAGATCATCCGTCAACGATACGAAAAAAGCTCCCTCATTATCACCACTAATCTACCAATGGGCAGATGGGATGAAGTATTTACCGGACAGCTTGCGGCAACTGCAATACTTGACCGCCTGCTGCATCACTGCCATGTGCTTAGTATAACGGGAGACAGTTACCGTGTCAAAGGGTCAAAAATAAGTGTTAAAAAACAGAAAGGTGCAGAAAAATGAACTTAACAAGCGATAGGCAGCGATTCCTGCAGGATGAGCTGAATACATATGAAAAAAAACACAGATGAATGAAACTGAAAGAAACGCTCTTCATGAATGGGTTGCAGCCGGTAACTGTGTTCATGAGAACACATGTAATGCCGAAGATGGTCATGGAAACTACATTGATTTTCTTGACGTATACAGAGAAGAACAGGATATCCGTGATACTCTTAGCATACTGAGCGATGAGGATAAGGAAGAATATCTTGCTGAACTAAGAGGCGAAGACACTATTAAAAGCCTGAAAAAGCGTCTCGATGAACTACTTTACAAAACAGATGTATATGAAAAGGTCCTCCAGAGACATAACCTCATTGAAGAGGCTGAAACTCTGATGGAAGAAGGTCGTGCGCTGTCCAGAGCATTTGATAAATGGGCAGAAGCGGAAATGGGTAAGCTTCCGAGGAGAACTGTCATGGTTAAAATAAAAGATAGAAATCTTCCGGAACTTGCAGAAATATACAATAGTGGCGGCAAAGATGCTCTTTATCAAAAGCTCCGAGAGTCATTTGGAATAAAGTATCCGTGGTCAACTCTGGACAGGATGAAAAACATAGATTATCTGGGATATAACGAAGCTACAGACAGATTTTGTGCCGCACAATGCGAGAAAGCTGGCGAAAGCCTATTTATGTCGATTGATGAGCTTTGTTCACCAGTAAAGCCACAGCATATATGCGAGGATAAAACAGAAAGGAACGCCCCTAAAGCAGAAGCAATGGAAAAACTTGTTAAAGAGCTTATTGGGGACAGGCTTCTAGAACTTAGCAGATACGTTGTCATGGATACAATAAGCAAGACAATGATCATAGACAAAACAGCACTTATCGAAGCTGGATACACACTGGTAACTCATTAAAAGGTGGGTCAATTCACAGTGTAAAAATCGAGATTTATAAACAAAACTGACCCGCCCCTAAAATCGCATTGGCGAATCCAAGGGTGGGTCAGATTTAAGTGTAAAAGTGGGGGGCAATTTTACTTTACAATCAACAGTGGAAATATGATAGGGAAAACAAAACCATGCTGGAAGGGTATCCTGCTCAGTTAAAGGAGTTTCGAAAAATAGTTCCCAAAGGTGAGAAGATAGAGCCAAAGAAGTGGAATGATGAAATGACATCTCTTTTTGAGAAAAGAACGAGTTTGAAAGGATTGCTCCAGAAAGAGGTGGGAGATCTTGCCTGTGTTGAAGTCATTGATTTCAACAAGGAAAATGAAGAGCGTGAGCTCAGTAATGAACGTAGAAAAGACCACAGAGATATCTCTCAAACCCATAAGAAAAGCTATCAGCCTGAGCTATAGAATAACTACAAGAAAATTGTTTTATAAAGATGGGTATTACTATAGTAAAAGTTATGAACTTGTTATAAAATGAAAGCTGATTTTATGTGGATTACATCGAGATGCCAATTTGGCATCTCGATGTAAATGGAGAAAATATGGGGACAAATGAACTAATTTCATTCGAGCCAATTGATAAAGAGGCAGTTAAAGAGCAGATTTTCGAGGTTCGTGGCATAAGAGTTATGCTTGATAGTGACATAGCTGTATATTTTGGCGTCGAAACAGGTGCATTAAACAGGGCTAGGAAGCGTAATATAAAGCGTTTCCCGGAAAGCTTTTGTTTTCAGCTTACGGATGAAATGGAGCGCCTACAGTGATTGCAATCTTTTCACAGGGGAATTTCATGTTTAAGACCGCAGATGCTTTCTGCATGGCCGAAAATATCGTGCTGCAGGCTACGGAACTGAGTATTGCGTCCTGTATCATCTCCAGGGGTGAAGAGACGTTTGATAGTGAAGAAGGCCGGGCACTCATGAAAGAATGGGGAGTCCCCGATAATTATATATGTCAGGGGTTTGTGATCCTTGGTTATATCGACGGGGAGCAACCTGTCAGCAAACCGAGAAAACCCGGAAGAGTACGAATTATAGAGTAGAGGTGTGAGGAAAAGAGCTCTTGCAAAAGGGCTTTTTTTTCTGTATAGTGGAGAGAGGTTAATCGCTTAACGCGATATCATCGCGTTTCATGAGTTTTATATTATTGGGAATAAGTAAAACTATCCTGTCCCAAGAGGAGTAAGAATGAATTTAAAAGAAATAGCAAAGAGAGCAGGAGTCAGTAGTGCTACAGTTTCTAATGTCATTAACGGCAACAACCATAAGGTTTCCAAGGAGACCATAAAAAAGGTTAACGATATAATCAAGGAAACCAATTATAAACCAAATGCAATGGCAAGGTCTCTTGCCAAAAAGGAGAGTAGGATAATAGGTCTTGTGGTTCCATATATGGGCAAGGATGAAGATTTTTTCACCAATCCTTACAATGCGCACATCATAGCGGCTATTGAGAGATGTGTCCGTAATGCTGATTATTATCTGATGATAAGATGTGTGCATGATCCAAAAGATATTACATCAATTTTATCTTCCTGGAATGTAGACGGAGCTTTTTTTCTTGGTATATTTCCTGATGAGGTTAAAGAAATCAAAAAGCATGTTGATGCTCCTGTGGTATTTATTGATACCTATGCAAAAGGTGAAAATATAGTTAACGTTGGAATTGAAGATTACAGAGGTGGCTACCTTTCGGCAAAATATCTTATAGGTAAAGGTCATAAAAAGCTTGCGCTTGTAACTCCCAAATTTGATACTGATGGAGTCATAAAAGAGAGGTTTAAAGGATTTTCTGTCGCGTGCAAAGAGAGCGGAGTTGAGTTTGGGGAGAGTAGTATCTTTTATACCGACACAACATATATTAATGCGGTGGAAGTGGGACAGAATATTGGTTTTTCCAGTGGAGGCTACACCGCTGTTTCCTGTATGTCTGATATTGTTGCTTTTGGAGTTATTGAAGGTTTATCACAGTGTGGAATACGTGTTCCTTATGATGTGTCAGTTGTGGGATTTGACAATCTGCCTAACTGTGAGTACATGACTCCGAAACTTACATCGGTCGCCCAGAACTTTGATCTCAAGGCTGACAAGGCATGGGAATATCTTCTGCGCATGATCAATGGTGAAAAGGACCTTGTGGCGGATGAAAGACTGTCAATAAGAGTCGCAGAGCGTTTTTCTGTTCGTAATCTATTAGAGCAGTAAATATTCGTTAACCTTTTGTTAACCACTTTTTTTATACAAAACATAGAAACAGCTTTCCGGGGATTGACCTTGGAAAGCTGTTAATTTATAGTATAGGTAAAGCGATTAACCTATAAATACGAATTCCAGTGCATTGGGGAATGGTAAAAAAAGATGAATGTCAGAAATAGGAGGATTTCAAAATGAAAATGAAAAAGTTAAGCGCAATACTATTGAGCGGAGTATTGACAGCTTCTGCACTTGTAGGATGTGGAGACAGTGCGCAGGGTGGCGCGGTTGCAACTTCTACAGATGCCGGAACAGCAACACAGACTGATACAGCAGTGGCTGCTCCGGTAGAAGCTCAGGACGTTACTTTGAAGATATGGGTTCCTGAAGAGGCGGTTGAAGACACAGATGCAGCTGTAAAAGCATTTGATGATCTTCATGATGAGTTCAACATCACTTACGAGATTGCTGTAGTAGGTATTGATGAAGCTCCACAGCAGCTTGGTACAGATCCTGACACAGCAGCTGATATTTTTTATACTCCTTCGGGCGGAGTTGCTGACCTTGTTAACAAGGGACTTCTTCTTCCACTCACCAAGGATTTTGAGACAATTGCATCTGACCTTCCTGAGAGTGCACTTACAGCCGTTACAGTTGATGGCCTTACATATGCAGTTCCTTTTTCACCTAACACATACTTTATGTACTATAACAAGGATCTTCTCACAGAGGATGATGTTAAGAGTCTTGAGACCATTCTTTCCAAGGATACAGGTGTTGATTACAACTTTAGTACAAACATAACAAACTCCTGGTACATCGAGAGCTTTTTCCTTGGAGCAGGCTGTACCCTTTTTGGACCTGACGGAACAGATCCTTCAGAGTGCTCATGGAATGATGAGACAGGACTTGCAGCAGCTGAGTACATCATTGATCTTGTTGGTAATCCAAAATACCTTGAGAACAAGGACGGAGTAGGCGGAGCAGAGTTCAAAAATGGCAATCTTGCAGCTATAACAGATGGTGCATGGAGTGTTTCTTCTTATAGAGAATCACTTGGTGATAAGCTCGGTGCAGTAGCGCTTCCTACAGCAAATATCGGAGGCAATGACGTACAGCTTTCAAATTTTGTAGATTTTAAGACAATTACAGTTAAGTCCAATACAGCTTTTCCTCTTGCAGCACAGCAGCTTGCTGTTTATCTTGCAAATCCGGAGAATAGCCTTGTCAGATACCAGAATCAGGGCGATGTTCCTGTACTTAATTCACTTGCAGCATCAGATGAAATAGTAAGTGATGAGGTTGCAGCAGCGCTTAATGCCCAGGCTTCAAAGGCTACTAACCAGCCTTCTATTTCCAAGATGGGTGACTACTGGACACCTGCACAGGCATTTGGTGAGGGCGTTGTTTCAGGCGAGATTACAAAAGCCAACGTTCAGGAAAAACTTGATGCACTGGTAGACAGCATCACAGGAACACTTGCAGAGTAAGTCTGTATTATAGTAAACAGCAAATTCTTTTGATGCTTACTATAGTTTGTATCGGGGCGCTATGGCGCCCCCGATATTATTATTTAGGGAGCTTAATATGGATAGAGAGTATAAGCGCAGAAATTTCATCTCGATTTTTACGAAGGGCGACATCTTTTCAAAACTTAGCTATATCTTTTGCGGACTTGCAAATATCAGGTATGGACAGGTGGCAAAAGGACTTTTGTTTCTCTTACTGGAAGTATGTTATTTAGTCTTTTTATTTACAAAAGGCATAAATCTTTTGCATAATCTTACAACCCTGGGCGAACATGAACAGGGGATGGCATTTAATGAGGCAATTGGCATTTATGAGATGCAGCAGGGCGACAACTCTATGATCATCCTTCTTACAGGAGTAGTCGCAATTGTAGTTACCATTTGTTTTTTGGCCATATGGCTGTTTTCTGTTTATTCAGGAGAAAATGCCAGATTTAACCATGACCATGGACATCACGTTAATAACTTTTTTGAAGATGTTAAGTCATTAACCAACGAGAATATTCATTTCCTGCTTCTTGCAATACCGGTAGTAGGACTTTTGATATTTACATTTACGCCACTGATTTACATGATACTTATGGCGTTTACAAACTACGACAACGAACATCAGCCGCCGGGACATTTGTTTGACTGGGTGCAGCTTGATAACTTCAGGACGCTTCTTTTATCCAGTGACAAGCTTTCACAGACCTTCTGGCCGGTGCTTGGTTGGACCTTTATCTGGGGCATTTTTGCAACCTTCAGTTGTTACTTTGGCGGAATGATCCTTGCAATGATAATCAATTCAAAAGGTATCAGATTAAAGAAATTCTGGAGAACAATCTTTGTTGTAACTATGGGAATTCCATCATTTATTTCACTTAAGGTAGTTGGAACAATGCTGGGCGAAAAGGGAATTTTCAACGTGCTCATTCAGAAATGGGGATGGACCGATGCGGCAGTACCTTTCCTTACACAGACTTCTTTTGCCAGAATTTCGGTCATTCTTGTAAATTTCTGGATCGGAGTGCCTGTAACTATGCTGATGGTTAGCGGTATTTTGATGAACATTCCCGGGGAACTTTATGAGAGCGCCAGAATCGACGGCGCAAATCCGTTTGTTATATTCAGGAAGATAACATTCCCTTATATGTGGTTTGTTACAACTCCGTATGTTATTGCAAACCTTATCGGTAACTTTAATAACTTCAGTGCAATTTACTTCCTGACAGGAGGTGGGCCTATGACTCTCGACTATTACAAAGGCGCAGGAAAGACTGACCTTCTTGTTACGTGGTTATACAAGCTGACAGCAGATACCAACGACTACAACCTGGCAGCTACTATCGGTATTCTTATTTTTATTATTTCAGCGGCATTTACACTGATAACATTCCAAAGATCAGGATCAATGAAGAATGAGGAGGGCTTCCAATAATGAATAATAGAACAGTTATAGGGCTTAATCTTACATTTTTCATGAGGGCTCTTATTGCCACTGTGCTCAGTTTTATAGCTATGCTTCTTCCTTTTACGGGAAAGGAGTCAGGTGGCAAAAATATGATAAGTACCGTATTTTCGGTTTTGTCAGCAGAAAATTCGGCAGGGATTTCTTTTTTTCTGTATCTTGCAGTGTTATTTACGACAGCATCACTTATTGTGGGAATTGCATCATATCTTAAGACGAGCGTAAAGATAGTTAAAGCCTGGATGTATGTTCAGGTGTGTGCAACTTTTTTCTGGACCATGCTGCTGTTTGCTACAAAGATTATTCTTGAGAATAGCGGGATTGAAGAAAACTTTCTTTTAAAGAATGCAGGAATCGGATTCTGGCTCGGCATTTTAACTGCCTATGTGAGCCTTGTATTTATCATGAGAGTTGCGGAGAAAAATGTTGGGTACATAGTTCTTTCAATTCTTGGAGTTATCTGGATGTTTCCGGTTTTATGGATTTTACTTACAGCACTTCGTGCAGAACAGGGTTATTATGTAGGATATTTCTTTCCAAAGCACTTGACCTTAAAAAACTTTTATGACCTGTTCCACAACTCGGCAGTTCCTTTTGGAAAGTGGTGGCTCAACACCATGATTGTTGCAATATGCGGATGTGTGCTGAATACACTGATCGTACTTGGTACAGCATTTGTTCTTAGCCGTACAAGGTTCAGCGGAAGAAAGCCCTTCATGAATATCCTTATGATTATAGGAATGTTCCCGGGCTTTATGTCGATGGTTGCTCTTTATAACATCCTAAAGGGGCTTGGAATTAATCAGAGCATTGGCGCTCTTATTGTGGTAGGGGCAGCCGGAGCTGCCATGGGTTATCACATTACCAAGGGATATTTTGATACCATTCCAAAGGCTATTGACGAAGCTGCCATCATTGACGGTGCTTCAAGACTTCAGATTTTTACAAGGATTACAATTCCGCTGTCAAAGTCAATAATAGTTTATCAGGTTCTTGGTACTTTCCTTGGAGCCTGGTCAGACTACATATTCCCCAGACTTCTTTTTGGCGACAGGCAGAGTTCTTACACTGTGGCAGTAGGTCTTTTCTGGATGACTGACTTTAGAAGAATTGACTCCTACTATACCCAGTTTGCAGCCGGAGCAGTTGTTATAGCAGTGCCTATAGTTATCCTGTTCATCTGGCTTCAAAGATTTTATGTGGAAGGCCTTTCAGGTTCTGTTAAGGGCTAAGCACAATACGTAAAAGAGGTTATTATGAGAGATTGGACCAAGAGTATTTATAGTGACGGGACAGAAGGATATGTAAGTAATCCTGAACCCAGGATGGGCGATGAGATCACAATAAGGCTCAGTTTTTTAGAAGGATCGCCTGTCTGTGACGTTCTGTTGTGGCGGTTGGTAAACGGAGCTGAGAGCTACGTTTCCATGGAGTTTGAAAAAAGTGAGAGCGGCCTTGATTACTACAGTGCAAAGACAACTCTTAATGAGCCACGACTTCAGTATCACTTTGTACTTGTGACAGAAGATGCTGCTTACTTTTTCACACAGGCGGGTGTTCAGACCTATGTGCCTGACTACAGGCATGATTTTGTCATAAACTGCGATTATGTTAAGCCGGGGTGGGTTGACGGAGCAGTCTTTTACCAGATATTTCCGGAAAGGTTCTGTAACGGAGATCTGTCAAATGATGTAAGGGACGGGGAGTATGAGTACTTTGGACATAAGTGCAAAAAGATGCCTGACTGGAACATGGAGCCACTTGCTGTGGAAGAAGCTCATGGCATGGATTTTTTTGGAGGTGACTTAAAGGGGATTCAGGATAAGATTCCGTATCTTAAAGACCTTGGTGTTACTGCCATTTATTTAAATCCGATATTTACAGCCTACTCAACTCACAAATATGACTGCATAGATTATTTCCATGTTGATCCTCACTTTGGAGGGGATGAGGCTCTTATAAGCCTTTCAGATGCACTTCATCAAAATGACATGAAGCTGATCCTTGATATATCTGTCAATCACACGGGAAACGAACATGAGTGGACAAGGACTAAGAGAGAGTTCTACTTCAAGGACATTGACGGTTCCTTAAAGGGATGGTGCGGAGTAAAGAGCCTTCCCTTCATGGATTACAGGAACAAAGAACTTAAAGATCTCATCTACAGAGGACATGACAGCGTTCTAAGGAAATGGCTTCGTCCACCCTATAACATTGACGGATGGCGTTTTGATGTCGCGGATGTCATTGGCAAAAACGACGACGTTCAGGTGGCGGATACCGTGTGGAGAGAAATTTGTGATGCCATAAGGCAGGAGAAAAGAGATGCCTTCATAATTGGAGAGCATTGGGGTGACTGTTATGAGTATCTTCAGGGGAATCTTTGGAATACGCCAATGAACTATTACGGATTTGGCCGTATTGTGAGGCAGTTTGCAGGGCTTCCGGATCTCTTTTTGGAAAGAAACAAAGAGATAATGAAGGCGAAGTATGTCATGACTGCCAAAGACGTGGTGAAAAGAAGTGATGACCACTATACATGTCTTTCTCAGGCAGTTGCTGACTGCCAGATGAACCTTTTTGACAGCCACGATGTGATAAGGGTTCATAATTACCCTGAGATTACTTTTGACAGGTATAGAGGCGTGGTTTTGTCATATCTTTTATTTACGGGAATTCCCTGTATTTACTATGGAGATGAAGTGGGTATTGACGGACACACCAAAAGTGATGCCGGCTGTAGATATCCTATGCCCTGGGATAAAAAGGGAAAGGAGCGGGATAAGTTCTTTTCCCTGTACAAGAGGATGATAGAGCTAAGGAGGACGGTCCCTGCCTTTGCCAAGGGCGGCAGGAAGGTTTTGTATGATGATGGCATGATACTGGTAGTTGCAAGATTTATGGGGACTGACAAGTATATTGGTATCATATCCAGACAGGCAAAAGAGATAAAAATACCTCTCTGGCAGATAGGAGCCGCGAAGGCTGTATCAGATACTGACGAGTTCGGAATACACTTTGATGCTACCTCGTCGGAGGAAAATTTGAATATCAAGGTGCCCGATAATGCGGCACTTATCATAAAGGTTGACTAATTGGAGCATTGATTATGAGTAAGGTAATAAGTGGGAAAAAGTATAGGATAACGGTTCTTACAGACAGGCTCCTTCGTTTTGAATACAGTGAAGATGGTCAGTTTGAAGATATGCTGACAATGACGGTGATAAACAGGGATTTTCCGGATGTAAGCGCTTATGTGAGGAGAGAAGAACAGTTCCTTATTATAGAGACAGATGAGCTTTTGGTTAAGTACGACGAAAAGCCTTTTACATCAAACGGACTGTCTGTTGAGCTCAAGAACTTTGGAAGTTGTTACCACTACAATTTTCAGTATGACAATTCAGGACAGAACCTCTTTGGAACTGTAAGAACCCTTGATACCATTGACGGTGGAACTCTTCTTGGACCGGGAATTTTTGGCAGGCAGGGCTTTGCTACATTGTATGACGGAGACAGCCCTTTATATGACAAGGTGCTTGATCTGTTTATTGAAAGAAGAGAAGCCAAGACAGATTTTTATTTTTTTGGATATGGAAGGGACTACTACGGAGGACTTAAGGATTTTTATACTTTGAGTGGTGCTACGCCTCTTATCCCCAGATACGCTCTTGGTAACTGGTGGAGCAGATACTTTAGGTACACTCAAAAGAGTTATGGGAATGTTGTGGAAAAGTTCAAAGAGGAAGAGATACCTCTTTCTGTTGCGGTTATAGATATGGACTGGCATCTGACAAATGTGGACCCAAAATATGGCAGCGGCTGGACGGGTTATACCTGGGATAAAGAGCTGTTCCCTGACTATAAGAGATTCCTTAAGATGCTCAAAAAAAATAAATTGGCGACAACCCTTAATCTGCATCCCGCAGATGGTATCAGGGCATTTGAAGATCAGTACACTGCTGTTGCCAAGAAGATGGGGATGGACCCTTCAACGGAAGAGCCTGTGGAATTTGACTTTGGGGATGAGAAATTCAGGGATGCATACTTTGAAGAGGTGATGCAGCCATATGAGAAGGATGGCGTGGACTTTTGGTGGATTGACTGGCAGCAGGGAACTGGTAGAAATAAAGGTGACGTAGACCCTCTTGTTCTTTTAAATCACTATCATTACAAAGATCAGGAAAAAAGAAATAAACGTCCTATGATTTTTTCAAGGTATGCAGGTCCCGGAAGCCACAGATATCCAATAGGTTTTTCTGGAGATACAGTCTGTTCCTGGAAGAGTCTTGAGTTTCAGCCCTTCTTTACCAGCACTGCAAGTAATATCGGATACGGATGGTGGAGTCATGATATCGGCGGACATATGATGGGAGACAAGGACAATGACAGACTCATCAGGTGGATACAATTCGGAGTTTTCTCGCCTATCATGAGGCTTCATTCAAGCGCAAGCCCTTTCCTTAACAAGGAACCCTGGGTTATAGCTGAGCCCTATCACAGTGTTATGAAGAGTTTCATGAGACTTCGTCACAGGCTTGTACCTTACCTATATACAGAGAATTACAGGGCATATGCAGAGGGAAAGCCACTAATAAGACCAATGTACTACGACTTTTCTGAGAATGAAGAATCCTATAATGTTCCATGTGAATATGGATTTGGAGATGTACTTTTTGTCTCTGCCATAACAAAGCCACTTGATGATAAGTTGAAACTATCCTGTGTCAATGCGATTATTCCTTTCGGCCGATATGTAGACCTTTTAAGTGGAAGAGTATATAACGGTGGTAAAAAGAGGAAACTTTACAGGGATATTTCCAAGATTCCGGTCCTGATGCCTGCGGGTGGGATACTTCCGCTTGCTCCTGACAGCGCTGAAAATGGATGTGATTGTCCTGATAAATTTGAGCTTATAGTGGCAGCAGGTGCTGACGGAAGCTATACTCTATATGAGGACGATGGCTGTAGTATGGATTACAGGGACGGGAAGTATGTGACCACAAAATTCGAGTGCAGATATGATAAAAAGGCGGAAAAAATAGATGTTTCTATTAAGGCTTCTGAAGGTGAGCTGTCACTTATTCCTGCAAAAAGAGATTATGATATCACTTTAATAGGCGCCGGAGAAAGACGCACATTGTCTATAAAGGGGGTTAAAGCATCAGAAGGAACAGCAGTGACTTTTTATAACGTTATTCTTTCAGGAAACAATCATGTAAGAGAAGTCTTTGAAATTCTTGAGAGGGCGGAGATTGAAATTCTCACAAAGGACAAAATCTATGGCGCAGTGAGTTCCATGACTTCAGAAGAGTTTCTTGACTGGCTTCGTTCAGCAGATGTTTTAGAAACTCTCAAAGACGCTATTACGGAAGTTTTTGAAGACATATTGTAATTATATGTCTATACTAAGCGTTAAAAATTTCTTTTTTCATTTACTATAGAATTAATTAAAACGTATACAAATCGACAAAAACCAGGCTCACATGAACCTGGTTTTTTTATACCAAGATAAAAGTGCCAGTCAGTGCGAACTATTCTTCACAGTGACTGGTGGCACTATCAAATAAAGTATCCGTTCTGGCAGATGACGCTGGCAAATGAAAAAGCGGTATATGCCTGCTTAAATTATGGTGAATCATTCTGCCCAGAGGAAATTGCAGATAGAAGTATATGTATTGATGGTGATATTGCAACCATATTACAAAAGTCATGACCGAAATTGACTCGTTTTGTCTCGTCTCGACCGACATTAGCACTTTTCTTATAGATTTAACGGTGCTATTATTAGCATAGACAAGTGAGGCATATCATAGATTCAATGAGTAATTGGATTCATTGTAAATGCAAAGGAGTAACGCACATGAAAAAATTCAGAGCGCTTATGGTTGCATTGGTTAGTATGATCTTTCTTACTGGTTGTATGAGATTCAACACTACAGTCACTGTTAAGAGCAATGGTAAGTTAGATGTGTCAATGCTGTATGCAATGATGGACATGTCAGAGTATGGTTATGATGAGGACTCAATTACCTCAAGCCAGATGCAAGAGTATAAAGATCAGGGTTGGGAAGTTGAAGAGTACAATCAGGACGGTTTTAAGGGATATATTCTGAGCAAGAAAGATATAACGGCCAATGAGTTAGGATCCTCAATGGAAGATACACAGTCTGAGCTTTCCGGTGAAGCCAGCTCAATTAACTTCACTAAGGAGGGATTAAAGTACACTTTAGATTGGCAGGTGTTCGATAGAGAGCAGGGAGAGCAAATTTCTGCATATAAGAACTACTTCACCATGAGTGGTGGTTATATGAAGATAACTGTAAACCTCCCAGTAAAACCATCAGCTAACAACGCTACTTATGTATCTGATGATGGGAAAACTTTGGAGTGGGATCTGCTAAATCTTGGACCTGATCAGAATATTCATCTTGAATTTGTACTTATCAACATATGGCTTATTATAGGGCTCTGTGTCTTTGCGCTTGCTGTTATTGTTGTCATTGTGGTAGTAATTGTGCTTTCTTCTAAGAAACGTAAGACGGCTCAGATGCAGGCAGGCGGATACTATCAACAGCCTCAGGGAGTAGCGCCTAATGCTTATAATCCTGGACAATATCAACAGCCACAGTATCAACAGCCAAATGTTCCGGTAATGCCACAAGCACCGGTGCAGGAAATGCAGCAGACTCCTATACAAGAAAATAACCCATCCATCCAGGCTGCTACACCTAATCTTGTTGCGGACGAGTTGGAAAAGCTAAAGAAGCTTCTTGATGATGGAGTTATAACGCAGGAAGAATTTGATGCTCAGAAAGCAAAACTATTGAATAGATAACAGACAACAGCACAGGAGGAAAAATTAATGAACATCAGGAATTTTGAAAACGAAGGCAGAAAATTTGTGGCAAACATGGGCAATTTCCATGTTTTGGAGTATATGCAGGATGCCAGTGTTTCTCCTGCAAATGCAACAACAGAGTATTTCATGAGCAAAATGGGCGTACACAGAAGGCAGCTTGCTATTGAACTTGATGGTAACAACTCTGCGATTATCCAGGCAGGTGCTATGCAGTGGATGGCTGGTAATGTTCAGGCTACATCCGGTGTTAAAGGTGTTGGTGATCTTTTTGGAAAGATGGTAAAAGGAGCTGTAACAAAAGAATCTGCAGTAAAGCCGGAATATGTTGGAAATGGTTGGCTTGTTCTTGAACCTACCTACAAATATATCATTCTTGTGGATGTCGCATCATGGGGACCTGGCATCACCATTGAGGACGGCATGTTTTATGCATGCTCTGGAACAGTAAAAAACAGTGTTGTATCCAGAAAGAATCTTTCATCAGCAGCACTCGGCGGAGAAGGCCTCTTCAACTTGAGCCTTTCCGGCAATGGGATTGCAGCTCTTGAGAGTAATGTCCCATATGCTGAGCTCATAGAGGTAGAACTCAATAACGATACTCTGAAGATAGATGGAAATCTTGCTGTATGCTGGTCTTCAAACCTTGATTTTACTGTTGAAAGGTCTACCAAGACGCTCCTTGGATCTGCAGTAAGTGGAGAAGGGCTTGTAAATGTTTATAGGGGAACAGGAAAAGTTCTCATGAGCCCTGTTGCACCTACAGGCTCGCTATATGCAGCTACAAATACTTTAGCGGCAAAGGCTGCAGCAATTACGAGCAATACATTTGGAAAATGATTTTGTTTAAGCAAGATTATAAGAAAAGGGGCTGTGAAAAAATGATTATCTCATTTTTTCACAGCCCCTTTATACATAGTTTGATTATAAAATTATTACCTTATATAACAAACGAGGTAGCTGCTTTTTTTCAGGTTTGATGGTGGGTGAAAAATATCGGAGAGATCAATGATATGTACACGGAAATGCAAAACGATGAGAACCAAGGCGCATACAGCACTCTGGCATCTCAGGATGATATGGATCGATTCTGATACGAACTATCATTGAAAAAATAGAAAACGGCTATGTTAAGAAGCATCACCTTTGTTTTCGTTCCCTTGGTGAGCAAGTGCAAAGAGAGCCTTTAATTCATCGCCGCTTTCATGCATACCGCGTTTGATCCATTCAAGCATCCAGCCGTAAATGCCATATGCCCAAAATGATTTCATGTATGCTTCAAAATTGGGCATTTCAGGCAGTATCTGAATGGTGCCGATGATGGTTTTCATCATGATGGAGGACATGCCTGCGTTGTAGAGAATGGTATAAAATTCTCTATGATCACGGTAAAAATCGAATAGTGATGGGAATAGACTCTCCGGTGTTGAATCGGGGTTGGATTCATATAGCCTTCCCCATTCCTTAATGAGACGGTCTGACTCTTCTTTCAGAATATCCTCTTTATTCTGGTAGTTGCGGTAAAAAGAGACGCGCCCGATTTCGGCTCTGCTTGTTAGTTCGCTGACAGAAATATCGGAGAGCGGCTTTTCCTTTAGGAGATCAAGAAGAGCGGCTAAAATCTGCTTTTTGACGTATGTATTTTTTTGTTCATTGTTCATGTTCATGCGATGAAACAAACCTCCCAAATATGTATCATTTTTGCTGAAACACTTGTATCGTCGGTGAGTTTATGATACATTTGTTTCAACAACTTGTCAAGGAGGATACCATGAAAAAGGTCATGAAAATTGTCGGCATTACTATAATTGCGGTTGCGGCGATTGTAGCGATTATTGTAGGAGTGATACTTAGCAAAACTGTTTTTGTCAAACATCCGGAGCTCAAAGGCGAACCGGAGATTGGCAAGTGGTATCGTATCACCCCGGAGGGGACAATATCTTCTGATGGAAGCGAATGGCATGGACTCATCAGACTCGGATCTGAGAATAAGGTCGTGGTATACTTTTTCGGCGGTGGTGCAAGCATCAACGGATATACTTCCGAGCACGGTAAAGAATTTTTTGCTACGACAGCAAAAGTCCAGGATTTCGTTGCTTCCGGAGGAATAGGAAGCACTTCGGAAGAGAATCCTTTCCGTGATTGGACTTATCTTGTTCTGCCATATGCCTCCGGAGATTTTCACAGCGGAACAGGCGAGTATCATTACATGGACGGTAGCAAAGAGAGGGTGGTATATCATAACGGATATAACAATTATTCGGCTTTCATGGATGCGGCTATGCCTTATGTTGGCAATCCGGACACTTTACTGGTAATCGGTTTTTCTGCGGGCGGATTTGCGACATCTCTTTTGGCGGACGATGTGATTGACAGGTTTCCTTCTGCGGAAAATATCACGGTATGTGTGGACAGTTCACTGCTTCTCTATGACGGATGGCATGAGACGGCTGACGGATTATGGAAAACACCAACAGTAATTGCCGATCGACTGGTTAGTGATAATCTGGTACTTGATAGTCTTACCGCTTTATACAACAAACGGGGTGATACCGTTAAAATCCTGTTTGACTGTTCCTATCGTGATGATACATTGCAGGAGTATCAGGCATATATCAGGACCGGGACGATGACAAGAAGCAAGGAAAATGGAGACCTGTTCCAGAAGGATCTTGCGGAGATGGTTGATGGATTACAGAAGAACATCCTCAGCGTTGGCATATTTATTTGGAAATATGGTGAGAATCCGGAAACGCATAATACGCAGCATACTATCATATCCAGTAATGTATTTGACAAACTCGAGGCCGAAGTCAGTGTGGCAGATTGGATTTATGCAGCTGTGAACGGGAATGTTCAAAGTCATGGATTAGAGCTGCTCAAATGATAGGAAACAGTAGGAGGTCGGAATGCGAAAGGTCATGAAGATTGTATTGATTTTGCTGGGTGTCGTACTCATCCTGCTAATAGCTGTATTTTTTTACATTAAATCGAAGCTTCCAAATGGGGGCGGAAATAATGACATCACGGAAGGGTATTATGAGCGCTTTCAGTCCGATGAACCACTGGAGATGCGGTACGCAAATCCAAGTTCATTTGAGACAAGCTACACCGAGTTTACCTCTGATAATGAATCCATCGGAAAGGTAAGAGTCTGGTATCCGACAGAATTGGAAGGCAGTGATAAAATTTGGCCGATGATCATGGTCGTCAATGCCAGCGGAACGCCTGCTTCATCCTATGAGCCATTCTTTCCGCGGCTTGCTTCATGGGGCTTTGTAGTGGTTGGCAATGAAGACGGGCAGACCGGAAACGGTCAGACAGCATCCATTACATTAGATTTCATGCTGAATGTTCCGTCTGACAGCGTTCTTGCAAGAAAAATAGATTACCATAACATGGGAATCATCGGATACTCCCAGGGAGGAGCCGGTGCAATCTGCGCAGTGACGAAATATGAAAATGGTGCGTATTACAAAGCTATGTTTACCGGAAGTGCTGCGTATCCAACACTTGCCAGAAACATGGGCTGGGAATATGACGCCTCTAGAGTGACGATCCCTTATTTTATGGTTGCTGGAACGGGAAAGTCGGACGATTCCGGGTCTGATCCTGAAACAAGCTATGGAGGTGTTTCCCCGCTTTCAGCACTTACATCGAACTACAACAGTATTTCTGATGATGTGCAAAAGGTGCGTGCAAGAGCTGTTGGCGCTGAGCATGAGCAGATGCTGATGCGTTCGGATGGATATATGACAGCATGGATGCTGTATCAGCTTGCAGGAGATGAAGAGGCGGCTGCAGTCTTTGTTGGGGAAAATGCAGAAATCCTGCATAATAATAACTGGCAGGATGTGGAGAAGAATCAATGAACGAGAAAAAAAGAAACCGATTCGGAAAATATTGATCATATTTATAGTAATACTTGCGGTTCTGGCAGGAGGGATATTGTTTGTCCTGACACATACGCAGATCATTGTTGGTATTATTCAAAAGCTATCGGCAAGTACATGAATTGATCGATCCTCTTGCAGAAAGAAATATGGAGTGATAATTTCACCGGGGTTTTTGAATTTAAGGGCAGTTATTTCGAAAGAGATAGCTGTCTTTTTTACACATGATATAGTCAATACTGTATAATTGAATTTGCTTGATAGAAATATTTGGAGGCGAGATATGAGCAACCTTATTAAAATTGATAATGAATATAAAAACTGGGTTACAGAAGTATCAAAGCGTTTCAGACAGACCCAGCTAAAAGCTGCTGTGAAGACTAATAGCGATATGCTTAGATTCTATTGGTCTCTTGGCAGAGATATTGTTGGAATGAGCGAGAAGAATAATTACGGTTCTGGCTTTTATAAAACAATTAGTGAGGATCTTAAAGATATCTTTCCAGATATTAAATCGTTTTCGCCTACAAATCTTAAATATATGAGATATTTTTATGAGATGTATCCAGAAATATTAAATCGTCCTCAACTTGGGGACGATTCTGAAAATGAATTAAATCGTCCCCAGGCTGGGGACGATTTGGAAAATGCAATATTTTTTATTCCTTGGGGGCATAACAAAGTTATCATAGATAAGTGTAAAGGAGATTCCGCAAAGGCACTGTTCTATGTGAAGAAAACATTGGAAAACAATTGGTCAAGGGATGTTCTTTTGAACTTCCTTGATACTGATCTGTATGAGAGACAAGGTAAGGCAGTAACCAACTTTGCATTAACATTACCAGCAGAGCAGAGTGATCTTGCGCAGGCTATGACGAAGGATCCATATAGATTTGATTTCTTAACATTGAGAGAAAAGTATGATGAGAAAGAGCTTAAGGATGCGCTTATAAACAAGGCCGAGAAGTTCCTTATGGAACTTGGTACAGGCTTTGCATATATGGGTCGAGAAGTCAGGATTGAAGTAGGTGATACTGAGAAGTTTATTGATATGCTCTTTTACAACACCAAGCGACACTGCTATGTAGTTTTGGAAGTGAAAACGGGCAAGTTTGATTCTTCATATGCTGGACAGCTTGGCACATATGTTGTAGCAGTAAATCACCAGATTAAGTCAGAAGAAGATAATCCAACTGTTGGCTTGTTGATATGTAAAGATCTTGACAAAGTAGAGGCTCAATATGCGTTGGAATCAAGTAGCCAACCTATTGGCGTATCCAGTTACGAATTATCAAAGTTGATTCCAGAAGAATTTAAAGGAAGTATGCCAACGATTGAAGAAATTGAAGCAGAGTTTGGAAATATTGATTGAGCTTAGGATTAGACAATGTAAGAAATAAGGCTCACGTTTAAATGAAACTAAATTATGCAACTGTATCCAGATGAAATTATCCCTCAACTTGAGGGATAATTTGAGAGTAGTTACACCAAATTTTTTGAAATAAAAAGCTTACATAGAGCAGTTATCTCAAACGAGGTAGCTGCTTTTTTGCGCTCATTTTGAGCCTGAAACAATTCACTTTCAGAAGGAGGTAGGCGATGAACTACGAAGAATTCAAAGACAAGGTAGTAGAAGATGTAAGAAGAGAGTTAGAGACAAGAACTGGACAAACATCATTTAAGAACTCATATTATTTATGACTCCGTCCACTGGGGGTATTCTCTGAGTCCATTGTACAAAAGTGACCTGGATGCAGGATTTCATGTAAGTCAAGAAAATAGGTGGCTTATACGAAAGTGGTAGTAAGACGTAGTTTCATATAAACAAGATTAAAACACCAGAACTTTGAGCTATATAATGGACCACAAACCCCGTCCCAATGTCATTTAGATAAGAAAAATTTGTGACAGAGCAACAAGCATGATATTTATAGCGCCTACGTGATATGTTGCTCTTTATTAGTTGTAGACCACGTAGAAATGAACAGATATTTAGAAAAATTACGTAAGGATAGGTCTGTTAACGAAGGTGCATCACGTAGAATGCCTGAAAATCATTGCAAAACTACGTGATAACATTCAAAAGATAAAACATTGTCACGTAGATGTCTACGCCACTGAATAATCTGCAGAACGTAGCGTGCCCATTTCGCATTTACTACGTTTTCTTATCTAAATAGCATTGGAACCGTCCCCAATGACTCCACTGTACTGTCTTAGGCAGAATTCTATGTTGTTCCTGTCAATAATACAACAATTGAGCCGTAGTAAAGATCAGGGCGATACTGCTAAAACCAATCTTGCATACGGTCAGGCGATAGTTTTCCCATGCCTGACTTCATAACCGGATGCAAGATTGGTTTTAGCGTTATTTAATAATTGTTCACAACGAAATAGTATATAATTATTTTGTCAGTTATTGTACAGTTAAATTCTGTTTTCATGGCTAAAGGAGATAATTATATGACCCCTGACCAGTATGCAAGATCAAACAAAAAAGTATTTCAGATCAACCTTATTATTGCCTTTACTGCGCTTTTAATGGTAGTGCTGGATGCTACAACACACGGAATGAGCCTGGGGCTTGTCATCGATATTGTCGCTGTCCTGGCAGGTGTGCTGCAGATGACGGTTGGATTTATCAAATTCAGAGAGACCAGGTTTGGCGCAGTGGTCATTCTGGGAGGTCCGACTCTTTACTATATCATTATCATGATAATACAAAATGAAATGATTTTTTATGCATTCGCGATACCGGTAATGCTGTCGTGTATTCTTTATCTGGACTTAAGGCTCTATGTGGTGGGACAGATGGCTATGACCATAGGCGGACTTATTGTCCTGGTCAGAAATCTTATTGCTACAGGTTCGATACCCAGGGACCATTTTGTGGCCTGTTTCATAATCATTCTTGCGGGAATTGCCGGAATAGAGTCGCTTAAGATGAGGCGGACCCTGGTAAGAGAGGACGACGAGGCCATCAAGAAAGGGCAGGAGACCCAGGAAAAGACCCGTATCCAGATGGTGGAGATCGCCAAGGAAATTACGGGGCTGTTTGATGAGGCCCATGGGGAAGTCGATGAGTTAAAGAGCATCATAGGAAGAAACCACGATGGCATGAGGGAAATTGCGGGCAGCACAGGAAATACCGCAGCTGCCGTGACAGAGCAGTCACATCAGATAGCAGATATCCATGAGCAGACGGAAGTGGCTGATGCCAAGAGAAATCAGATGGTTGAGATGTCCGAGAGCACGCAGAAAGCCGTTATTGATGGGACTAAGGTCATCGACCAGCTCAAGGACAAGACCGCAAATGTTGTTGAGATGAGTGATAAGACGGTGGCATCCACAAAAGCTGTCACTGAGAAGGTCGAAAAGGTTGAGAAGATTGTCGGTTCCATCATATCGATATCAAAGCAGACCAATCTTCTTGCGCTCAATGCTTCAATTGAGGCAGCGCGTGCGGGAGAAGCCGGGAAAGGTTTCGTTGTGGTTGCCGATGAGATAAGGCAGCTGTCGGAGCAGACCAGCAGTGCTTCAAATCAGATCACCAGCATCATGCAGGAGCTTTCCGCTGATGTTCAGAATGCGGTAGACTCTACCAATGCGGTAGCTGAGTCTGTCAAGGCTCAGGACATTCTTATCAGAGAGACCGCAGATACTTTTGAAGAGATCGGGGAGAACGTTGGAAACCTTATAGGAAGATTTAATGATATCGGTACTTCCATAGAAGCTATAGGAAGAAGTGCAACGGAGATCAATAATAATATTGCGAGCCTCGCCGCCACAAGTGAGCAGGTGGCATCTTTGTCCAGTATGGGCGAAGAGGGAGCAAGGACAGCGGTGGAGAAATTTGATGAGTTTGATATTCTGCTGAAGGGGATATATGATCAGGCGCAGAGGCTGAAATAATGTAATACCGGTCAGGGCAATCACGGGGACGGGAAGTCACGGGGACGGTTCCAATGTCATTTAGATAAGAAAATGCAGTAAATGCGAAATAGGCACGCTACGTTCTTCAGATTATACAGTAGCGTGGATATCTACGTGACACAGCTTTATCTTTAGACTGTTATCACGTATTTTCGCAATGATTTTCTGGCATTCTACGTGATACACCCCCATTAACAAGCCTCTCCTCACGTATTTTTTCCAAATATCTGTTTAGTTTTACGTGTTCTACAACTAATAAAGAGCAGCATCTCACGTAAACGCTATAAATATCATGCTTGTTGCTCTGTCACATCTTTTTCTTATCTAAATGACATTGACCCCGTCCCCTAGGTCCATTCCCTAGGTTCATTACTGCATGTTTTTACAAATCCGTCCTGACATGGTAATATATATTCGCTGTGTCAGGACTATTTTTATGTCATAATAGATAAATGGTGCCCGGCGTGGTACTCGGTACAATAAGCTGAGATAACAAATGGCTTAAATAAAGCATTTTTAGAAGGAGAATATACAAATATGAAACTAGGAATCGTAGGACTTCCAAACGTTGGAAAAAGTACACTGTTTAATTCACTTACAAATGCGGGGGCGCTTGCTGCAAACTATCCGTTTGCAACTATTGATCCCAATGTAGGTGTGGTTGCTGTTCCGGATAAGAGACTTAAGCTTTTAGGAGATCTTTATCATTCCAAGAAGGTTACACCTGCAACAATTGAATTTGTAGATATTGCGGGACTTGTTAAGGGAGCATCAAAGGGTGAAGGACTTGGAAACCAGTTCCTTGCCAATATCCGTGAGACTGATGCGATTGTTCATGTTGTAAGATGCTTTGAGGATCCTAATGTAGTACATGTTGACGGTTCAGTTGATCCTGCAAGAGATATCGAGACAATTAATCTTGAACTTGTTTTTGCTGACCTTGAAGTGCTTGAGCGCAGAATTGCCAAGACTTCCAAGACTGCAAGAATGGATAAGTCAGCAGCTAAGGAACTTGAACTTCTTAATAAGATAAAAGAAGTTCTTGAAGCAGGCAAGATGGCAAGAGAACTTGAGATTGATGATGAAGATGAGCTTGCGCTTATGAATGGTTATGATCTTCTTACATGGAAGCCGGTTATTTATGCTGCCAACGTTAAGGATGATGATCTTGCTGATGATGGCGCTTCTAATGAATATGTTGCAAAGGTTAGAGACCTTGCTGCTAAGTCAGGAAGTGAAGTATTTGTGATAAGTGCGCAGATTGAAGCAGAAATATCTGAACTTGAAGCTGATGAAAAGGCTGAGTTTTTGGAGAGCCTTGGACTTGAAGAGTCAGGTCTTGATAAGCTTATAGCAGCAAGCTACAAGACACTCGGACTTATGAGCTTCCTTACATCAGGTGAAGATGAGACAAGAGCCTGGACAATCAAAATCGGAACAAAGGCTCCACAGGCAGCAGGTAAGATCCACACTGATTTCGAGAGAGGATTTATTAAGGCTGAAGTAATTAATTATGAAGATCTTCTTCGCGAGGGTTCAATAGCAGCTGCCAAGGAAAAGGGACTTGTACGTATGGAAGGAAAAGAGTACGTGGTACAGGATGGAGACGTTATTTTGTTCAGATTCAATGTATGATTCAAGATAGCTGAAATACACAAATTTGCGGGTTTGGAGGATGATATGCCGGAGATAATGGGGAAGATGGATATTGCATTTCCAAATATCAATATCTAT
Source organism: Butyrivibrio sp. YAB3001 (assembly GCF_900112195.1). Lineage (GTDB taxonomy): Bacteria > Bacillota > Clostridia > Lachnospirales > Lachnospiraceae > Butyrivibrio. The sequence continues at coordinate 72,415 of NZ_FOKR01000017.1, read as the reverse complement.
CTGGAGAATGTACCTAAGAATTTCACGATTTTTGGTTTTACAATTGCCTTGTATGGCGTGATAATCGGACTTGGATTTTTCCTTGCACTTGTTTTTATTTCTGCAATGGCAAAAAGAACCGGTCAGAACTCTGATGATTATTGGGATATTGCTACATATATAATAGTGTTTTCAATTATCGGTGCGAGATTATATTATGTTTTTTTTGCATGGGATTATTATAAGAGCAACCCGATAAGCATACTGTATATCAGAAATGGCGGACTGGCTATTTACGGTGGGGTGATTGCTGGCTTTACTACAGCATTTATTTACACCAGAATAAAGAAAAAGAGCTTCCTGATGATGACCGATACAATTATGTATGGTCTTGTTCTGGGGCAGGTGCTTGGAAGATGGGGGAATTTTACGAACAGAGAAGCTTTCGGCGAATATACAAACGGGCTTCTTGCAATGAGAATTCCTATCGAAATGGTGAGAAGTGGTGAGATCACTGAACTTATGAAGGAACATATCACCGGTAATATCAACTATGTTCAGGTTAGCCCCACATTTTTGTATGAAAGTCTCTGGAATCTTTGTTTGCTTCTGATTCTTCTATTATATTGTAAGCACAAGAAGTTTAACGGTGAGATTGTACTTCTTTATCTGGGAGGCTATGGACTTGGAAGAGCCTGGATTGAAGGACTTAGAACCGACCAGCTTAAGATGCATTCTTTGGGACTTCCGGTTTCACAGATGCTTGCTATAGGACTTATCGTTTTTGCGGTAGTTGCTGATATTGTTGTCAGAATTAAACTTGGGAAAAACAAGGCTGAAACCTGGCCTGTATCTGAATAAGAGAGATTGCTGCTTGAGGCGACGGAGCGATTATTTTTATGATTTTATAAAAAGTTATATTTTTTTATAACTATATATTGATGGAATGTTTTATATCCACCCAACTATTTGTTGTTGGGTGGATTTTTTTGTTGCTTTACCTGGATAGTGCGGAAAACAGGGTTGTTTAATGAAAAAAAATATCTTATAATACAATCAGGTGGTAAAAAGTGTCAAAAAGTGGTTGAAAGTGGTAGATAAGTGGGAGCAGCGTTCAAAGGAGAATATAGTCATTCCATAGACGCCAAGGGAAGACTCATAATACCTGCTAAATTCCGTGAACTTCTTGGTGAACAGTTTGTGGTTACTAAGGGCTTTGACGGATGTTTATTTGTGTTCTCCAATGATGAGTGGGAAGTGTTTGAGGGTAAGATTCAGAAACTTCCTATGGATAATCCCGGTGCTAGAGCATTGAGCCGCTTTTTTATCTCAGGAGCCTGTGATGCTGAAGTGGATAAGCAGGGACGAATAAATATTCCCACCAATCTTCTTGAATATGCCAAGATCGAGAAAGAGGCTGTGATTGCCGGTGTTGGTAACAGGGCAGAAATCTGGAGCAAGGAAGAGTGGGAGAAGGCTTGCAGCTTTGATGACATTAACGAGATAGCCGCCAAGATGAGTGAATACGGACTTAGCATTTAATAATGTGATGATCTGATGATTGGTTTCGGGTTTAAAGTGGTAGAGACATGGAATTTAAACATTATTCTGTACTCCTTGAGGAGTGCCTGGAAAATCTGAATATTAAGCCGGATGGTATTTATCTTGACGGGACATTGGGCGGAGCAGGACATTCTTTTCATATAGCTGAGAGACTTAACGATGGTGGTCATCTATATGGAACAGATCAGGATGAAGCTGCAATAAATGCTGCAACGAAGCGCCTTGAGCCATTCGCAGACAGAGTTACCATCATAAGAGACAATTATGAGAATGCTGTTGACAGATTGAGAGCTTTGGGAGTTACCGGAGTTGATGGGATTTTACTTGATCTTGGTGTTTCTTCATATCAGCTTGATAACGCAGACAGAGGCTTTACTTATAAGGAAGATGTTCCGCTTGATATGAGAATGGACCAGAGGCAGACACTCACAGCCAGAGACATAGTTAATAATTATTCCGAAACTGAGATTTTCCATATTATCAGAGATTATGGAGAAGATAAATTTGCCAAGAATATAGCAAAGCATATTTGTATAGAGCGAAGCAAAGCGCCTATTGAAACAACATTTCAGCTAAATGACATAATTAAGGCAGCTATTCCGGCCAAGATGCGAGAAAAGGGAGGACATCCTTCCAAGAGAACTTATCAGGCAATTCGAATTGCCCTTAACAGAGAACTTGATGTTCTTCAGAACTCACTGGATGGTTTTATTGATTTCCTGAATCCGGGTGGAAGGCTTTGCGTAATTACATTCCATTCTCTGGAGGATAGAATAACCAAGAACAATTTCAGGAAAAATGAAAATCCATGTACATGCCCGTCTGATTTTCCGGTATGTGTATGTGGCAAAAAGTCCAAGGGTAAAGTGGTGACAAGGAAACCCATTTTACCAAGTGAAGAGGAACTTTCAGAAAATAAGAGATCTCAAAGCGCTAAACTTAGAGTCTTTGAGAAAGCAATGAATTGATTTAGTGAATATAAGATGCTGACATTATTGATTTGGTCGGTATTTTCTTAACAAACTATAGCTCATATGAGCAAGACTACTATAAGAAGGAGGTTGGACATGGCAAACAGATACGTGTATGGGAATACTGTTAGAAAAGTAAAAGAGCCGGTTCATGACAGTAGATATTACCATGTTCATGAACCTTCAAGAACCAGAAGACATCATATGAGCCTTGGTTATCTTTTGTTTTTATCTCTGGCAGTAATGATGATGGCGGCAACACTTGCGTGGTACATCTCATTGCAGTCACAGATACAGGGCAGTGTCAAAAATATAGCCAGTTTAGAAAGTCAACTTAATACATTGAAACAGGAGAATGATGAGGCGTATAATAGAGCGAATGGCAACTTGGATCTCGATGAAGTGAAAAGAATAGCCATCCAGGAATACGGAATGTCATACGCTACAGAAGGTCAGATAGTTACATATTCTGATGGTGGTGGGAATGATTATGTTCGTCAGGTAGCGCCTATTCCTGAAAGCGATGGAAAGTGATGTATAGCAAATGAAACGTAATAGAAAAAAAGTTGGCCAAAAGTTTACAATTTGGATGAAGAAAAAGCTGGTAGTGCTATTTACATTGGTACTACTGGCTTTCGTTGGATTAGGGGTAAGACTTATTCTGATAACGAAAAATAACGGAGAAGAATACGAAAGACAGGTTTTATCACAACAGCAGTATGATTCGAAGACATTACCTTTCAGAAGAGGAGAAATCCTTGATGCCAACGGAACAATCCTTGCATACAGCGAAAAAGTATATAATCTTATACTTGACGCAAAAATTCTTTTACGAGATGAAAAATATTTAGAGCCAACATTAAATGCGCTTTCTTCAAATTTTGATCTGGATATTTCACAGATAAGAGCGTATCTCAAAGAAAATCCGACTTCTCAGTATTATATACTTGCTAAAAAACTTTCTTTTGATCAGATAGCTAATTTTCAGGAGATGATAACTCCCGGTACAGATAATTATGATGAGAACATTCAGGGAATCTGGTTTGAATCCGGATATATCCGCAAATATCCCAATGGGTCACTTGCATGTGATGTAATAGGCTTCACATCAGGTGATAACAACGGAATGTATGGACTTGAGGAGTATTACAACGATACACTTAGCGGTACGATGGGGCGAGAGTACGGGTATCTGGATGATGATTCCAATCTTGAGAGGACAACAATACCGGCAACTGATGGCGACAGTATAGTTACTACAATAGATGGAAATCTTCAGAATATCGTTGAGAAACATCTGAATGAATTTAACGAGACTTATCAGAATAACGTAAGATATGGAAATGGCGCCAACAACGTGGGTTGCATCATAATGGATGTGGATTCCGGGGAAGTAATGGCGATGGCGAGCTACCCTAATTTTGATCTTAATAATCCAAGGGACAAGTCCAAACTGCTTGGTATGCCTGCGGTAGATGAAAAGGGTAATAAAGTTAAGGGAGAGAGCATCTATGATTCAGGTGTATATATTACGGAAGAGATGCTTGAAGAGTTTTCTGATGAACAGCTTTATCAGAATTATAATGCGCTTTGGAAGAATTTTTGCATAGCAGATACATATGAGCCGGGATCTGTCGCTAAGCCGTTTACTGTGGCAACGGGCCTTGAAACAGGTGCTATCACGGGAAATGAAGTGTATAATTGTAAAGGCTATCTGAATGTGGGTGGCTGGGATATTTCCTGCCATAATACATATGGTGATGGCGCAGTATCTGTTGAGAGAGGTATTGCGATATCCTGTAACGTAGCGATGATGTATATCGGTCAGGCTATAGGAGTTAATAATTTTACAACATTTCAGAAGAATTTCGGATTTGGTCTAAAGACTAACATTGACCTTGCAGGTGAGGCAAGAACTGAGGGGCTTACCTATAATGCTTCAAATATGGGACCGACTGAACTTGCGACCAATACTTTCGGCCAGGGCTTCAACGTGGACATGATAGAGATGATCACAAGCTTTTGCTCACTGATCAATGGCGGATATTATTATGAACCACACATTGTAAAGAAAATTATTAATTCAAGCGGTGCGACGGTAAAAAGCATAGAGCCAAGGGTTCTTAGACAGACTATTTCCGCAAGCACTTCTGAAAAAGTAATTCAGTATTGTAATAAAGTAGTTTCCAGTGACGAAGGAACGGGTAAAACTGCAAGACCTGCAGGCTACATGATAGGCGGAAAAACTGGTACAGCGCAGACACTTCCCAGAAAAAACAGGCAGTATGTACTTTCTTTTATGGGATATGCTCCTGCTAATGACCCTAAGATAGCAATATATGTTGTTGTAGACAGACCAAATGTGCAATATCAGGATACAGCAACAAGGCTGGCAACTTTACTTGTGAGAAGCATTCTTACAGAGGCTCTTCCATATCTGAATTTCCCTATGACTGAGGAACTTTCTGAGTCTGAACAGACTGAACTTGCTGAGCTCAGGGAAAAGATGGTTACTCCGGTTGCTACGGAAACTGAAGAGGGAGCCGAGGAAAATGCTGAAGGAAATGAAGGCGAAGAAGGCCAGAACTCGGAAGAGACTGTAGAGATAACCGTAGAAGAAACACAGGAAGAATCTGGCAGATCTTCAATTTGGCAGTCATTTGACGTAGACCCTGAGACGGGGTATTATATTGACCCAGATACAGGGAAGCTTCTTGACCCGAATAATGGAAGTCCTTCCGGAGCGGATACACTTCCTGATTTTGAGGGAGGAGCAGAGCCAGATGGCAGTGCCGAGGAAAATAACGGTGAATGATTACTAACTGTGATAGTTTAACGAAAAAACAATATAATTACGAGGAAAAAGCAAATGGTAGCGGAATTAAAAGGAAAAAAGGTACTTGTAATAGGCTCTGGTTTATCAGGAGTCGGCTCAGTGAGCCTTCTTAATAAGGTTGGCGCAGTTCCGATAATGCTTGAGGAGAATACAAAAGTATCTGAAGATGACATCAGAGGGAAACTACATGATGCAGACCGTGAGAATACTCAGATTATAATAGGAACAATTTCTGATGAAGTTCTTGATGAAATATCACTGGTTGTTCCAAGTCCTGCAGTACCTCTTGATACACCAACAATAATGCGTATAAAGGATAGAAATATTCCTATTTGGAGTGAGATAGAGCTTGCTTTTAATTTTGCAAAGGGTAAGTTTGTAGCAATTACAGGAACAAATGGCAAGACAACAACAACTACTTTGGTTGGCGAAATAATGAAAGCTCATTTTGGAAAAGCATATGTTGTTGGTAACATTGGCGTTTCCTATGCGGAGAGCGCGCTTGAGATGACGGATTCTTCAGTTACTGTAGGAGAAATAAGCTCTTTTCAGTTAGAGGCAGTAGATAATTTTCATGCCAATGTTTCTGCTATATTAAATGTAACGCCTGATCATCTTAACAGACATCATACAATGGAATGCTATGCTTCCATGAAAGAGAATATTGCGCATAATCAGACAAAAGAGGATACCTGTGTCCTTAACTATGACAATGAATATACAAGGGACTTCGGGAAGAGATGTCCTGCAAAGGTTGTTTTCTTTTCATCAAAAGAAAAGCTTCAGGATGGCTTTTATCTTGATGGCGAGGACATTTATATGGCAACCGCAGGAAATGCCATGAAAGTGATGAATGTTCATGATATGAATCTGGTTGGAATGTGCAATATCGAGAACGTTATGGCTGCCCTTGCTATGTCACTTGCAATGGATGTGCCGCTTGCTACTATTCTTAGCGTTATCAGAAACTTTAAGGCAGTGGAACACAGAATCGAATTTGTTGCAACCAAGAGGGGCGTTGATTATTATAATGATTCAAAGGGAACTAATCCTGACGCAGCGATCCAGGGAATCAGAGCGATGAGCAAGCCTACTATTCTTATAGGTGGTGGCTATGATAAAGGCAACGAATATGATGAGTGGATTGAAAACTTTGGTGATACAGTCAAACTCCTTGTTCTTATAGGACAGACTAAGGAAAAAATTGCAGAATGTGCGAAAAAGCACGGCTTTAACAATTTTGTGTTCAAGGATACCTATGAAGATGCACTTAGATTCTGTACAGAAAATGCAGAGCCCGGTGATGCAGTTCTTTTATCACCTGCCTGTGCAAGCTGGGATATGTTCCCTAACTATGAGACAAGAGGAAAGAAGTTTAAGGAATATGTAAATAAACTCCCGGATTGATCGATGATATTTTATGTCTGAAAGAATTGCAGAAACGCGTAATTACTGCGATTTTTGAGTGGTAATGAATGTATATCTTATGGGAATGGTATTAACAAGAAATGCCTGTTTTATGGGGGATGAATTTGAATAGAACAGCTACATTAAAGAAACAAAGGGAAGAGAGATATGTGGATTACAGCCTGATATTTATAATCTTGTTTTTGGTTATGTTTGGGCTTATAATGCTATATTCTACAAGTTCTTACGATGCTAATTTACAAACAGGTGATCCTGCTTATTATTTCAAGCATCAGCTATTGCCAACTATAATCGGACTTTCGTTTATGATTGTGATTTCTTTTATTCCGTATAAGTTATGGCAAAAAATGACAGTTATAATATACGGAGTGGCGGCCCTGCTTCTTATACTGGTTATTCCGTTTGGAAGAACTATTAATGGAGCAAGACGTTGGATATATATCGGAAGTGTGTCAATTCAGCCTGCGGAGGCTGCAAAGGTTGCGACAATAGTTTTTACTGCGACAATTATTATCAAGCTTCAAAAAAATCTTACTACGCCAAAAGGCTTTGGAATTGCTATTCTTTTTCCGGCAATTTTGGCATTTATGGTATATAAGATCACCAGAAACTTAAGCTCGGCAGTTATTATAATCGGAATAACGGTAATTATGCTTTTTGTGGCTACTCCGGGGTACAAGAGATATATACTCGGGGGCTTGGCGCTGGCGGCATTTATAGCAGCAGTAATTATGATTGTAGTTAATTCGAAGGATAACGGCGGTAAGAACTATCGTTTTGAACGTATTCTGGCATGGCTTGATCCCAATGCGTATGCCAGTGACAAGAGTTTCCAGACGCTCCAGGCTCTTTATGCAATTGGATCGGGCGGTATCTTTGGCAAAGGTCTTGGAGAGAGCATGCAGAAGATGAAGCTTCCAGAGGCACAGAATGATATGATTTTCTCTATCATTTGCGAGGAACTTGGCTTGTTTGGCGCAATTGCTGTTATGATTATGTTCATTCTTCTTATATGGAGACTTATGGTAATTGCCAATAATGCTCCGGATATGTTTGGCGCGCTTTTGGTAATCGGTGTAATGGGACACATTGCTATTCAGGTTATTCTGAATATTGCAGTTGTAACAAACACAATACCAAACACCGGAATTACCTTGCCATTTATAAGCTATGGCGGTTCGGCTGTTATCATTCAGCTTGCGGAAGTTGGAATGACTCTGAATGTTGCGCGAAATATAGGACGATAATGGCATTATGGTAAAGAAGCGAAAAAGAAAAGTTCTGCGAAGGCGGACAAGAGACTATTATTATGATGATTACACTCCGAGCCTTGGCGAAAGGCTTGCGGATTTTCATCCGTTGGAGTCGCTTAAAAATCTTTTGAAATATAGCCGCAGTATATGCATTATTTTTGCTATAATCCTTATGCTGTTTGCTGTGGCTTTTATAGTTTTTAATTATGTGTCGACAAAGTATACGATCACAAACATATATGTAAATGGAAATACGCATTATACAAATGAAGAGATAATCGATATGGTAATGACTGATAAACTTAGTCATAATTCGATTTTTCTTTCACTTAAATATAGAGATAAGAGCATTGAAGATATTCCGTTTGTTCAAAAAATGGATGTTGACATAATATCGCCTGACACTGTAAGAATAAATGTCTACGAGAAGGCTGTTGCCGGATATATCGCATATCTTGGGCATTACATGTACTTTGACAGGGATGGTATAGTTGTTGAAAGCTCGATGGAAACATCAGACAGTGTTCCGCAGGTCATGGGGCTGGACTTTCATTATTGCATATTGTATGAGAAGCTTCCTGTAGAGAATGAGAAGGTGTTTTCCGAGATACTTGATATCACGCAGCTTTTGGATAAATATCAGCTAAATGCAAATAAAATCTTTTTTGATTCGGAATATAATGTATACTTATATTTTGATGACGTTGAGGTCAGTCTTGGAACTAATGATTATATTGATGAAAAGATTATTCAGCTTCAATATATACTTCCTAATCTGGCTGACAAAAAAGGAATATTGGAAATGAAGGATTTTAGCGAAGATAAAAAGAACGTCACATTTGAGGAAAAAAAGCAATAAAATTTCTTCGCAAAATTATAAATTAAGTATTAAAAAACTGGTTGATAAATAAAAAAAAAAATCGTATCATAACTATTAGTAGTTTATGAGGTTTATGAAGGAGGAGTTATCTTGCTGGAGATTAAGTCAAATGAGGCTGAATCTGGCTGCAAAATCATCGTTGTCGGGGTTGGCGGCGCAGGTAATAATGCTGTAAATAGAATGGTAGATGAGAATATTACTGGTGTTGAGTTTATTGGTATCAATACTGATAAGCAGGCACTTCAGCTTTGTAAGGCACCTAAGCTTCTACAGATTGGTGAGAAGCTTACTAAGGGACTTGGTGCAGGTGCAAAGCCTGAGATTGGTCAGAAGGCAGCCGAGGAGAGTGCAGAGGAAATATCAGCAGCGTTGAAGGGCGCAGACATGGTATTTGTTACTTGCGGTATGGGCGGCGGAACCGGTACAGGTGCAGCTCCTGTTGTTTCCAAACTTGCCAAGGAAATGGGTATCCTTACTGTTGGCGTAGTTACAAAGCCTTTTAAGTTTGAGGCAAGAGTTCGTATGCAGAACGCTATGCTCGGTATTCAGAATATAAAGAGTAATGTAGATACACTTATTGTTATCCCTAACGATAAGCTTCTTGAGATTGTAGACAGACGTACAACAATGCCTGATGCTCTTAAGAAGGCTGATGAGGTTCTTCAGCAGGCAGTACAGGGTATTACTGACCTTATTAATGTACCTGCTGTAATCAATCTTGACTTTGCTGACGTTCAGACTGTTATGAAGGACAGAGGTATTGCGCATATCGGTATCGGTAGCGGTAAGGGCGATGATAAGGCTACAGATGCTGTTAAGATGGCAGTAGAGAGTCCTCTTCTTGAGACACAGATCAATGGCGCTTCAAATGTTATTATCAATATTTCCGGTGATATAACACTCGCTGATGCATCAGATGCTTCAGAGTATGTTCGTAGTCTTGCAGGAGATGATACTAATGTTATCTTTGGTGCTATGTATGATGAGACCAAGACTGATACATGTACAATTACTGTAATTGCTACAGGTATTGAGGATAAGGCTAATGAAATTCCGCTTCCAAGTAAGCCGGCTGCACAGCCGATTCCTCAGCAGCCACAGGCAGCTCCAATGGGAATGACACAGGTTCAGCCAACTGTGAGTCCGGTTCAGACGCAGCCAATCACACCTTTACAGTCAGTTGTTACACCTAGCACGGTTGCTCCAGAGCCAGTAAATACAGTTAATATTCCAAGACCTACTTCAACTCTTACTCTTAATAAGCCATCAGAGATTAAGAGCACAGTAGAACCTAAATCTCTTAAGATTCCGGATTTCCTTCAAAGAAAATAAATGATTGATGATAACCCTCTTGTTTGATTACAGGAGGGTTTTTTGTGTATTTCTGCAATTTCATTTATAATTTTATTCTTTGTTAATAAATTGTAGAAAAGAGTAAAAATTGATGATACAATAAATGGTAGAGCGCTTTATTATTTGCACAATATACAGTACTAAAGTTTTGTTGATGGAGGTATGGAAATGAAATGCCCTTTTTGCGGAAAAGATGACACAAGAGTAATTGATTCAAGGCCTGCTGATGAGAATACATCTATAAGAAGGCGAAGGGTATGCGATTCATGCGGTAAGCGTTTTACAACTTATGAAAAGGTTGAGACTATTCCACTTATTGTTATTAAAAAAGGAGATATTCGCGAGCCTTATGACAGAGCTAAGATAGAAGCAGGTGTATTCAGAGCATGTCATAAACGTCCGGTAAGCGCAGAACAGATCACACAGCTTGTAGATGCTGTTGAGACAGAAGTATTCAACATGGAACAGAAAGAAATACAGAGCCGTGCAATCGGTGAAATTGTAATGGATAAGATGAAGAACCTTGATCCTGTTGCATATGTTCGTTTTGCTTCTGTTTACAGAGAATTCAAGGATGTTAATACCTTTATGGATGAACTTAAGTCTGTTCTTAGAAAAGAGGCTGAGGGAACCATCACAGATTCAACCAATAAGAATACGCCGCTCCTTAAGAAAGAGTGATATTTTTGGCTTCGCATAGAGTTGTATATGATGCTTTTATGCGGAGCTTTTTTTATATGTTTAGGCCGTATGTCATGTTGACAAATCTTTGTCAAAGCCGTATATTTGTCATTGTGACAAAAGAGACTATTGTTTAAAGCAATATCTGTGTCACAGTCGCTGACTTCTTTCAATGAAGCAGCAATTTTACAATTATATAGGAGGAAGATTTTAACATGATGAGAAGAAGAACTATTGGAAAGGCAGGTTGTTCACTTCTGATGGTCGTGTTAACAACACTGACTGTTGCATTGAGCGGATGTTCAAGCGACAAGGCAGGAGATTCCGCAAATAGCAGTAATGGAACAGAGGCAGCTACAGATACAGTAGCAAGCACAGCTGAAAGCTCCACAACAGAAACTGCGGATGATCTTTCTAAGCTTATCGTAGGTATACCTCAGGATATCGACGGACTTGACCCTCACAATTCAACGGGGGCAGGAACCAGAGAAGTGTTCTACAATATTTTTGAGGGCCTTGTCAAAGCAGACGAAAACGGTAATCTTAACCCTGCTGTAGCCAGTGAATACACAATCTCAGAAGACAGTAAAGTTTACACATTTACATTACGTGATGGAATCAAATTCCATGATGGTTCATTAGTTACTGTAGAGGATATTAAATATTCCCTTGAAAGAAATATGGGCGTTGATGGCAGCGAGCCACTTATCCGCGCTTATGCACAGATTGATAGTGTAAATATTGTAGATGACAGCCATGTAGAAGTTGTACTTAAGGATGCAGATTCAGATTTCCTTACTCAGCTTACAGTTGCAATAATTCCTGCAGCTAACGAGCATCCGGAGACAACACCTATCGGAACTGGTCCATACAAATATGTTTCTAATTCACCACAGGAGAATTTCATCGTTACAAGATTCGATGATTATTGGGGTGAAAAGGCATACATCAAGGACGTTGTATTTAAGATCGAGTCAAATATGGATGCTATCGTAATGGACCTTGAAGGCGGTTCAATCGATATGATGGCGCGTGTGACAAGCACACAGGTAAATCAGCTATCTGATAAGTTCCAGGTATATGAAGGAACTATGAACCTTGTACAGGCTCTTTATCTTAACAATGCGGTTAAACCATTTGATGATGTGAGAGTTCGTCAGGCACTTTGCTATGCGGTTGACCCTCAGCAGATTATGGATTTCGTATCAGACGGAGCAGGAACAGAAGTTGGAAGTGCTATGTTCCCTGCATTTACCAAGTATTATATGCCTGAACTCAATGACACATACAATACAGATACAGAGAAGGCAAAAGAACTTCTTAAAGAAGCCGGATATCCAGATGGCTTTGAATTTACAATTACAGTTCCATCCAACTATGGTCAGCATGTTGACACAGCACAGGTAATTGCTGAGGAACTCAAGGAAATAGGCGTTACAGCAAACATTCAGGAAATCGAGTGGAATTCATGGGTTAGTGATGTTTATTCCGGAAGACAGTATGAGGCTACAGTAGTTGGAATCGATGCTTCAACACTTTCTGCATCAGCTCTTCTTTCAAGATATGTATCTGACGCAGGAAAGAACTTCGTAAACTTCAACAGTGAAGCATATGATACAGCATACAAGAATGCGCAGTCTACAACTGATGATGCTGAAAAGACTAAGTTCTACAAAGAGTGTGAGACTATTCTTTCAGAGGAAGCAGCAAGCGTATATATTCAGGATCTTCCTGAGTTTGTAGTGCTTAACAAGAAATTTACAGGATATGTATTTTATCCACTTTATGTTCAGAACATTGCCAAGATCAAACCGGCAGAATGAACCTAATGTTGCTGCTTAGACAGAAATGTAAGCTGCATCTGAATGGACAGTAATAGTTTAATAATATTAGCAGATGACGGTTATACTAATATGTCTTTTGCTACAATACAATGAATTTATAGCGAGGAATATGAATATGAAATATACACTTAAAAAGCTTTCATCTATGATAGTGACTTTGGTGGTGGTTTCATTATGCGTATTCCTCGCTTTTAATGTGCTTCCGGGTGACCCTGCAGTCAGAATGCTTGGACTTGAGGCATCACCGGAACTGGTTGAACAGACAAGAGAGAGAATGGGGTTAAATGACCCGCTCCTGGTAAGGTATTTTAGATGGTTTTTTGCGTTTTTACATGGTGATTTTGGTACTTCTTACACTTACAGCGTTCCGGTTGCTGGTATGGTCGCAAGTAAGATACCAATCACATTTACTTTGGGAATATATGCTTTTATTCTTACAGTTCTTGTTTCTATCCCGCTTGGAATTCTTACAGCCAAGTATGAGAACGGACTTCTTGATAGGACAATTACTGTTATAAATCAGGTTATAATGGCTATACCGCCGTTTTTTTCAGGAATACTTATTACTTTCGTTTTTGGAATGATATTTAGATTATTTACACCGGGAGGATTTGTATCCTATACGGATAATCTGAAAGGATTTTTCAGATATCTTTTCTTTCCGTCTTTGGCTATTGCACTTCCTAAGATATCCATGACGGTCAAGATGCTTAGAGGCAATCTTATTGACGAAGCAGCTAAGGATTATGCCAGAACTGCCTACAGCCGTGGAAATAATACAAATGGAGTGCTTTACAGACATGTGCTTAAAAATGCAATGATACCGGTCATAACTTTCCTTGGAATGGCGCTTGCCGATATGGTGGCAGGAAGTATCGTTGTTGAACAGGTTTTCAGCATTCCCGGAATAAGCAGAATACTGCTTACCAGCATCAGTAACAGGGATTATCCTGTTGTTGAGGCAATAATAATGGGAATTGCGATGATTGTTATCGGAATTAATTTTTTGGTGGATATTATTTACAGGATAATTGACCCGAGAATAGGAATAGATGAGTAATGGCTAAAATGGCTAAGAACAATATCAAAAAGTTCATAAAGGATCCATATCTTTTGTTTGGGACTGTGATCATGGGAATGGTTCTTCTTATGATCATTGTCGGATGCTTCTGGATGCCGTATGAACCTACTAAAATGAATGCAGCAGAGAAGCTTCAGGGAATCTCATTAAAACACATTATGGGAACTGACAATATGGGACGTGATGTATTCAGCAGAGTGATGTATGGTAGCAGAGTTACACTGATGATCGCTATCGGAACGATTATCATCGGTGCAGGACTTGGCACTATTATCGGGGCCATTACAGGTTACTATGGCGGCATTATTGATGAAGTGGTAATGAGAATAATTGATGCGCTGTTCGCATTTCCAAGTATTCTTTTGGCGCTGGTAATCGTAAGTGTTTTTGGTGTAGGTTGGGTACAGCTTGTGGTCTCACTTGGAATAGCGTTTGTGCCAAGCTTTGCCAGAATAGTAAGAGGCGAAGTTCTTCGCTGTAAAAATATGGATTATATTGAAAATGCCAGACTGATAGGGGTATCGGACCTCAGGATGATATTTGTGCATATTCTTCCAAATATCAAGGGAGTACTGGCATCTTCGATTCTTATAGGCTTTAACAACGCGGTGCTTGCAGAAGCGGGACTAAGTTATCTTGGAGTAGGCTCACAGCCTCCGTATGCAAGTCTTGGAAGAATGTTATCTGATGCACAGCAATATATGTTTACCAGACCAAGTTATGTCTTATGTCCGGGACTTGTAATAGTTCTTATGGTTCTTGGATTTGCATTTCTTGGGGAGGGAATCAAGAGATGGAAATAATATTAGACGTTACGGATCTTCATATAGAATTTCATGATTCGGATCAGCCGGAGACAGCAGTTGAAGACTTTGATCTGATGCTTGGCAAGGGCGAAATAGTTGGTATTGTCGGAGAGTCAGGCTCGGGAAAGAGTATGAGCGCGCTTGCGATTGCAGGTCTTTTGAACAGACATGCGATTTCCAAGACGGGCCGAATAATGTTTGCGGGCCAGGATCTTCTTACCTGTGACAGAAAGATGCTTCGTTCGTTTCAGGGAGATGAGATTTCAATCATTTTCCAGGAGCCAATGACAAGTCTTAATCCGGTTAAACGCATCGGTTGGCAGGTCGAGGAACCGCTTTTTATTCATCATCCGGAGATAAAGAAAAAAGAAAGAAAAAAGCTTGCTATCGATATGCTAAAGGATGTAGGCCTTGAAAATGCAGAGGATGTCTATTATATGTATCCTCATGAATTGTCAGGCGGAATGAGACAGAGAGTAATGATAGCTGCTGCAATGATAGGTAATCCGCAGATCCTTATCGCTGATGAGCCCACAACAGCTCTTGACGTAACTGTTCAGGCACAGATAGTTGAACTTCTTAAAAAGCTTAACAAAGAAAAAGGAACCTCAATTATTTTTATCTCACATGACCTTAGTCTTGTGAATCAGCTCTGTGAGAGGGTAATTGTAATGCAGAAGGGCAAAATAGTTGAGAGTGGCCCGACTAAAAGTGTTTTCATGAATCCAAGGGATGTGTATACAAAAAAGCTTATAGCGGCAATTCCTAAAATAGATATTTAATGAAAAACAAGGTGTCAGATGGAAAATGATGTTGTTTTAAGAGTGACTAACCTGAATGTTTTTTACAAAAACAGGAAAAGAAAGCTCTTTTCAAAAAAAGATAAGAAGATTCAGGCGCTGTTTGATGTCTCTTTGGAAATGAAAGAGGGCGAAGTGCTTGCAATCGCAGGAGAATCCGGTTGCGGTAAATCTACGCTTGCCAGGGCAATCGTTGGCATAAACAGAGATTATAACGGTGAAATATGGCAAAAGTACGAGAGACCGCAGATGGTTTTTCAGGATCCATATAATTCGCTTAATCCTGCCAAAAAGATCGGCTGGCTTTTGGAAGAGCCGTTAAAAGTTGATACTCAGCGTAAATGGACCAAGGAAGAGAGAAAGAAAAGAGTTGAGGAGATAATGAAGGAGATTGAACTTCCGTTATCTATGCTTGACAGATATCCTTCTCAGCTTTCCGGAGGACAGAGGCAGAGAGTATGCATAGGCATGGCTCTTATGAGAAATCCCAAGGTTCTTATTGCTGATGAGCCGGTTTCTGCTTTGGATGTAACAATTCAGGCTCAGATAATGGAGCTTTTGACTAATCTTCATAAAAAGCTTGGAATTTCAATAATATTTATTTCACATGATCTCAGGGTTGTATATCAGATAAGTGATAATTGTCTTGTAATGAAAAATGGAAGAGTCGTAGAGTACGGCAACACAAGGGAAATGTACAAAAATCCCAAGGCTGATTATACAAAGCAACTACTGCAGGCTGCGGGAATCAGGAAGTAGAATATTGTTCTGCAAATAGACATATAATTTGTTACTGGAGCGAGCTGATAGCGAGTGAACAGTAACTGCGAATTAAGTGATGTGTGTTTATGATAAATTAGTGCAAGACAGGGGACGCATTTTTTTATATAATCATATTAAGAAAAGTATGAATTTTCCGATATATAAGTTGAGAGTAATGGCGGATATGTTGGAAAGGATGGGGAGATAATATTGAACAGATTAGGCGGGTATATAAGTAATTATAATGCTTATAGCATTCCTCCTGCGTCTAATGATTTTAAGGTCGATGAGAGGACTCTTTTAAATGAAAAGCAGCATCCTGAGACCAATCAGCAGGAGAAACAAAAATCTGGAAGCGAAAAAGAATTTGATTTGTCAGTAGCTGAGATACCGGTAAGAGAAAATGCTTCGATTGAGAACGTTGCGATTACCTTTGGTGTTTATGATGCTTCTTCACTAGATATCATGGGTGAAAGAGGACTTGCTTCTGATGATATGAGAAACGCTATTTCCGGAATGAGAAAAGACCATATTTTACATGAGTATCAGTATTTTGTAGGAAGCAGTGTGAATGTTGAAAAAGAAAACAAGATTATTGCAGATACCGGTGATGGAGTTGTAATTAAACTGTAATTATTTCGAAGAATTGTTTGAGTACATTGTTCGGAACAATCCGTGACATCACTTTTGAACTTTACATCATGATTATGAAAGAACCGTGTTCGATGCATGGTTCTTTTTCTTTTAATATGAATAAATGTCATTTTAAATATAATAGTTCAGCTTTGTATGCATGTCTTTTTATCCTTGAATAGAAAGTTACGCTTGGTGTAAAATAGACCAAAAATAATGTACGCGTTGGGGAGGCAGACAAATGGTAAATTATACTGATGGTAATACAAGAACATGTGGACTTTTAGCGAATCCGGCAAGGCATACGCTTTCTCCGTTTATACATAATAACCTTGCGCAGATGTTTGGCATCAATATGGTTTACGTCCCTTTTGAAGTGCCTTCAGGCAGTATTCAGGACGCGGTAAAAGGTGCAAAGGCTCTTAATATTCTTGGGCTGAACGTTACAATTCCTTATAAGAATGAAGTGATTCCGTACCTTGATGATATTGATCCTCTGGCAAAGGGAATAGGGGCGGTAAATACCATAGTCAGAATGAAAAATGGCGGCTTTAAGGGCTATAATACGGATATGACAGGCCTTTACCGTTTCTTACAGGAGGAGGGAGTAGATTTTCAGGGAAAAACAGTGGTCATTCTTGGAGCAGGGGGCGTAGCAAGGCCTGCAGCGTTTCTTTGCGGAACAAAGGGCGCTGAGAAAGTATTTCTTTTGAACAGAACTTATGATAAGGCTGAGAGCGTGGCTGATGAAGTAAACAAGGCTATCTTTGAGTATGGGAATGATGAGAAGCTGACTGCGGATGGAATTCCTGCAAACGGCGAAGATTCGGAGTATCCTCAGATTGTAATTCCCATGCGTCTTGAGGATTATAAGGATTTATATAAAGAAGATAAGTTTATCGTGCTGCAATGCACCTCTGTAGGGCTTTTCCCGGATGTGAACAGCGCTGTTATCGAGGATAGTGAGTTTTATAAGCATGTAAGTGTTGCGATGGATATGATTTATCGCCCTATCGAAACTAAGTTTATGAAATTGGTAAAAGAGGCAGGAGCGACGGCATATTCCGGTCTTAAGATGCTGCTTTATCAGGGAATAGACGCATTTGAGTTATGGAATAATGAAGAGGGAGATGAAAAGATAAAGGTGAGCAGAGAGCAGGCTGATGAAGTGTACAGGCTGCTTGAGCTTGAGATTATAGGCGCGAGAAATATTATTCTTGAGGGTTTTATGGGGAGCGGCAAGTCTACTGTGGCTGAAGAACTCGCAGCTTTACTCGATATGGAACTTTTAGATACGGATAAGGCCATAGAAGAGGCTGAGGAAAGAACCATCAAGGAGATATTTGAACAGGACGGCGAAGCTTCATTTAGAGACATGGAGACAGAACTTATTGAATCTGTTGTTGCTGAGCATTACAGAGATATGGTAGTTTCCCTTGGAGGAGGCCTTCCTCTTAGAGAAAAAAATGGTGAGCTCCTTAAGGCGGCAGGAAAAATTGTTTATCTAAGGACAAAGGCACAGACAGTCTATAACAGGCTTAAGGGAGATACCACAAGACCACTTCTTAAGAGCGATGATCCTCTTAAAAGAATAAATGATCTTCTTGGTGAGAGGTCGGAAAAATATGAGAGCATAGCTGATATTATCATAGATACCGACGAACTTACGCCTGCGGAGATTGCAAGAGAAATAATAAATAGACTTGGAGTTAGTTTTATCTGATCTTATGAATAAACGAAATTATGCAAAAGAACTTGAAAAGAAAATAGCAGAGTTTCAGCAAAAGGGGATATATCCCAAATTGCTGCTTCATGCCTGCTGCGCACCATGCTCATCATATTGTCTGGAATATTTAAGAGAATACTTTGATGTTACAGTTTTTTTCTATAACCCCAATATTACAGAAGAGACAGAGTACAGAAAGCGTGTTGAAGAGGAAAAGAGGCTGATTGAAGAATATAACAGGCAGATAGATGATAGTGATTTTGAAGGAATGAATTCCGATGCAAAGGCGAGAAAAATAAATATTTTGGAAGGAAAGTATTTCCCGTCAGAGTACTTTGAGGCAGTAAAAGGGTTGGAGAATTGCCCTGAAGGCGGCGAAAGATGCAGGAAGTGCTTTGAACTGCGACTTAATGAAACGGCAAGGGCAGCGCTTGAAAATGGATTTGAATTTTTTACGACCACTTTAACCATAAGCCCTCTCAAAAATGCAGATGTACTTAATGAGGTGGGAGAGCAGGCGGCTGAAATGGTCAATGCTTCGGGCACTTTATCCGGCGATAAAGATTTAAGAACAATAGACAGAGTCTTTTTCTTACCATCTGATTTTAAGAAAAAGAACGGATATAAGCGGTCAGTGGAACTATCTGAGAAGTTTGGTCTCTACAGGCAGGATTTTTGCGGCTGTGGTTTTTCAAAGGCACAGAGGGAGAGGGAAAAAGAACAAAAAAGATTAGAAGAAAATACGCACTGTGCTGCGAAATTCTTATGAACATGATTCAGAAATACAAGGAAAAATATAATTCATAATATAATGATAATTGTGTGTTGATTGATGGGGGATATTTTGTTAAAATCTTGTATGTTTGTTGTGAAAATGGTGTTTTTTATATATAAAGAAAGAAGGTTGGATTTTGGAAAAAATACTTGAACTTATTTCTAAAGAGGTAGGAGATGCATTTGAAAAGGCAGGATATGAGCGTGAGCTTGGCAAGGTAACTTTGTCAAACAGACCTGACCTTTGCGAATATCAGTGCAATGGCGCTATGGCAGGAGCCAAAAAGTATGGAAAAGCTCCTTTTATCATTGCTGATGAAGTTGCAGCAAATCTTCAGGGAAATGATATATTTGATAAGGTTGAGTCTGTAAAGCCCGGATTCTTAAACATCACTGTAAGTGGTGAATTTGTAAGAGGCTACATTGTCAGAATGCTCCATGAAAAGCACATGGGAGTTACAATGCCGGGACATGAGCCTACATATATCATTGACTACGGCGGACCTAACGTTGCAAAGCCACTTCATGTAGGCCATCTTCGTTCTGCAGTAATCGGAGAGAGTATTAAGAGAATCCTTAAATATACAGGTAATAAAGTAATCGGTGATGTTCATCTTGGCGACTGGGGACTTCAGATGGGACTTGTAATCACAGGTCTTAAGGAGAGAAAGCCTGATCTTTGCTACTTTGATCCTGATTATACAGGCGCTTATCCTAAGGAAGCTCCATTTACTGTTACTGAGCTTGAGGAGATTTATCCTGCAGCCAGCAAGAAGTCCAAGGAAGATGAGGCATTTAAGGCTGAGGCTATGGAGGCTACCAAGCTTTTACAGGATGGCTATAAGCCTTACAGAGCTTTATGGCATCATATTCTTAATGTATCTGTTACAGACCTTAAGAAGAATTACAATAAATTAAATGTTAATTTCGACCTCTGGAAGGGTGAGTCAGATGCTCATGAGACAATCCCGGGAATGGTTGAATACATGAAATCCCATGGCTATGCACATGAAAGCCAGGGAGCTCTTGTTGTTGATGTGGCAAAAGAGACAGATACAAAGGAAATTCCTCCATGCATGATCTTGAAGTCAGACGGAGCTTCACTTTATAACACAACTGACCTTGCTACTATCAAGCAGCGTATGGACGGAGAGCATCCACAGGGAATCATTTATGTGGTAGATAAGAGACAGGAGCTTTATTTCACTCAGGTATTCAGATGTGCGCGCAAGACCAAACTTGTTTTACCTGAGACTGAACTTCATTTCGTAGGCTTTGGAACTATGAACGGAAGCGATGGTAAGCCTTTCAAGACAAGAGAAGGCGGAGTTATGCGTCTTGAGAATCTTATCGCAGAGATTGATGAAAAGATGTATAACAGGATTAAAGAAGGAAATCCTGATGTAAGCGATGAGGAAGCTAAGGATACAGCTCATAAGGTTGCTGTTTCAGCTCTTAAATATGGCGATCTTTCAAATCAGCCTTCTAAGGATTATATCTTTGATATTGATAAATTCACTTCATTTGAAGGAGATACAGGCCCATACATTCTTTACACAATGGTAAGAATCAAGTCTATTCTCAAGAAATATGAGGCTGAAGGTGGAAATGTCAAGGATGCAAAGCTTGATCAGCCAGACAGTGCAGCAATGAAGGATCTTATGCTTCTGCTTACAAGATTTGCTGATTCAGTTGAAAGTGCTGCGAGAGACCTTTCACCTAACAGAATCTGTGCATATATTTATGACCTTAGTAACGCATTTAACAGTTTCTATCATGGAACAAAGATCCTTACAGAGAGTGATGCTGATAAAAAGAGCAGCTATATAGCTCTTCTTGCTATAACTCTTAAGGTATTGGAAACAGGAATAGATCTTCTTGGATTTGATGCGCCTGAGAGAATGTAAAACAGAGTGTCGCATGTAAGATGCGGGAAAATTTGATTTATTACATATTATGAATATTAAAGAAAACAAAGTAAAAAATACAAATCATATGTTCAGCAACAGGAAACTTCTCCTGTTGCTGATTCCTATTATAGCGGAACAATTCTTAAACTCCCTTATGGGTATGGCTGATTCAATGATGGTCAGCAATGTGGGCGCTGCGGCGCTTTCTGGAGTATCACTTGTGGATTCCATCAACAATCTGGTGGTTCAGGCTTTTAATGCTATGGCTACCGGCGGCGTTATCATATGTTCTACCTATGTGGGACAAAAGGATATGAAAAGAGCTAACGACGCAGCCAGACAGGTGATGCTTGTATCTGCTTTTATTTCATTTTTGCTGATGGTTATATGCCTTCTTTTCAGAAATCAGCTTCTAAGTATGATATTTGGGCAGATTGATAAGGATGTCATGCAGGCTGCAAGCATATATTTCCTTTTGACCATTCTTTCATATCCGGGAGTATCCCTTGCTGCTGCGGGAAGCGCAATCTTCAGAGCTCAGTCCAATACAAGACTTCCCATGAACGTTGCGATTGTTTCCAATATTTTAAATGTGGCAGGAAATGCCATCCTTATATGGGGTTTTAATCTTGGAGTTTATGGCGCAGCAATAGCGACGCTATCTTCAAGAATCTTTTCGGCGGTCGTCCTTCTTTATATGCTAAGGAAAGATAAGAATGCTGTTTTTGTAAGAGATTATCACAAGATTCGTCCTGATTTTGAAAAGATAAGAACCATACTTGCAATGGGAATACCAAATGGAATAGAGAACTCCATGTTCCAGTTTGGAAAACTTGCTATCCAGTCATCTGTTTCTATCTTAGGGACTGCGGCTATTGCTGCCCAGTCAATGACCAATATATTTGAAAATGTAAATGGTGTCGCCGGAATAGGCGTTGGAATAGGGCTTATGACAATTACGGGCCAGTGTCTTGGCGCCGGTCGAAAGGATGAAGCAGTATATTACACCAAAAAGATGATCGGATGGGGATATATTGCGATACTTAGTAGTTGTCTTTTGACATACGCTATTTCAAGGCCTGTAACATATCTTGCCGGTATGGAAGAAGAGAGCGCAAGACTTTGCGTATACATGCTTGGATGGATAACCATAATAAAGCCTGTTTTGTGGCCTGTTTCTTTTGTTACACCGTATGCAATGAGGGCTGCAGGAGATGTGAGATTTTCAATGATCGTGGCTACGCTTACCATGTGGCTTTGCAGAGTTACTCTTGCTACATACCTCATCCGCGTTGCCGGGATCGGAGCTATGGGTGTCTGGATTGGAATGTTCTGCGACTGGGGAATCCGCGGAATAATTTTTACAATCAGATTTTACAGGGGAAAATGGATACACAAAGTTGTTTCGTAGTACTTCTTAGTATTTTAATGTTTTTTTAATTAAATTATATTGTGAACT
This sequence comes from Butyrivibrio sp. YAB3001, assembly GCF_900112195.1. Classification (GTDB taxonomy): domain Bacteria; phylum Bacillota; class Clostridia; order Lachnospirales; family Lachnospiraceae; genus Butyrivibrio. The sequence goes on along the minus strand of NZ_FOKR01000017.1, from coordinate 49,676 downwards.
TAAATATAATTATGGTGTAGCTATTAACAGTTTGTTTTGGTTTGAAAAATCGTATGGATAAAAATAATAGAAACAATATTTTTTACATACGCTACGCCTTAACTGTAATTGGAATGTTGATTCTGGTTGCTTCTGTTTTTGTGCTCGTCAGTATAACACGTTCAGATACTGATGAGTACGAATTGCAGGAGCCTTCTATGGTAAGCCACCGCGTATTGTTCTTATGCGCGTATAATTCACTTTATTTTACATATGATGATCAGATTGAAGGCCTCAAGGAAGGCCTTTATCCTAATGGAATTGATTTTGATGTTGTCTACATGGATTCCAAGAACTATGACACGGAATCTGATAAGAAAGTCTTTCATGATTATCTGAAGGAGAGATTAAAAAAAGACAGAGGATATGAGGCAATTATCCTTGGCGATGATGATGCTCTTTCTTTTGCCCTTGAATATCAGGATGAACTGTTTTCGGGATATCCCATGGTGTTTTTTGGTATAAATGATGCAAGTGCTGCAATAGAAGCTGCTAAAAATCCTATGATTACCGGCTTTTATGAAAAAGATTATCTGAGGGATTGTATTGAACAGGCTGTGGCCACAATGCCGGATAGAAAGAAATTTGTGGCGCTTCATGATGATTCTGCAGCCGGAAAGGCTGATGCGGAGATTTTTTATTCCTATGATCAGAAATATCCGGATTATTCTTTTACGGATATTAATACTGAGCAGCTTACTGAAGAGGAACTTATTGAGAAACTAAAAAGCCTTCCTGAAGATTCTGTTCTCTTTTACATGACCTGCTATAGCGGGATCAATGGAACAACCAAATCCATGCAGGACAGGACCGCAACTATTGTAAGATACGCTGATGTGCCTATTATAAGAAATTATTCAGGTGGTAGAAATGAGGGCGTTCTTGGCGGCACATATATGGATTTTACTGTGCAGTGCAGGGATGCAGCGATTATTGTTTATAATGTTCTGGAAAAAAAGACTGATATTTCGGAATATCCTCTGGATACCGATACTCCCAGCAAAACAGTGTATAACTATCGCCTGATGCAAAAATATAACATCAATGAAAAGCTGCTTCCTGCGAACGCAGAAATAATTAACAGGCCGTTTAATTTCTTTGAGTATTATAAAGATATCATCCCAACGATGCTGATGATAGTTGGGGCATTGATACTTCTTATAATTAGCGACAGACTTACGCTTGTGCAGCAAAGAAAAGACTATGAGCAGCTGCGAAGGTCCAGGGATGAGATAAGAGCATCCCAGAAAAAATTAAGATATCAGGCTGAACATGATGATCTGACAGGTATCTTAAACAGGCGGGCTATAGTTGATGCTATGAATAAAGCTGTGCGGAGTGATCAGGAATATTCCGTAATGATGGTTGATATTGATGCATTTAAGGAAATCAATGAGAACTATGGGCACAGTATGTCTGATTATATCCTGAAATACCTGTCGGATAAGCTAAAAGAAGCATCTGATGCTAACAGGTGGCTCCTCGGCAGATATGGCGGTGATGAGTTTATCATCATGGTGCCTGATGAAAGCCTTGATGTGGATTCAAGACAGACTAAGCTGGTGCTGGATGTTTTCAGAAGGCCGATAACTGCAGGAGAAGATACGATAATTCTTTCTGCCAGCATGGGTATTGCTAATTCTGAGGGTACCGGCTATCCGGAGCAGCACATCATTAATGCTGAAATAGCCATGTATGAGGCTAAAGAGCATGGCAAAAATAATGCATTTGTCTACGCTGATGAGATGCAGATAAAGGTGCGTGAGGAAAATAAGCTAAAGGCCAGGATAATAGAAGCTTTCGAAGATGATGATTTTTATATGCTGTACCAGCCTAAGGTGCATACCAAGACCGGCAAGATCATAGGATTTGAAGCGCTTGTAAGAATCAGAGATTTTGAGCAGGGGCCGGATGTTTTTGTGCCTTTAATTGAAAAAAACGGATGGGTAATAAGGCTTGGAAGACTTATTACAGAGATGGTGCTAAAACAGCTTTCAGAGTGGCAGAAGGCGGGAAAAGAACTGTTGCCGGTTTCCATTAACTTTTCATCTAAACAGGTCAATGATATCGGATATATAGATTTTTTGAAGGAACTTCTTTTTAAATACGATATTCCTGCAAGATATCTGGAAATTGAGATTACTGAAGGGCTTTTGATAGAACAGAGCCTTCAGACAAAAAAGCTGTTCGATGAGTTCAAACATCTTGGAATAAGGCTTTTGATGGATGATTTTGGAACAGGTTATTCGTCTCTTGGATATCTTATTTATGTGCCAATAGATGAAATTAAGCTTGATAAATCACTGGTTGATGCGTATCTGGTTCCGGGAAAAGATGAGTTTATCGGCGATGTGATTAAGCTTGTCCATGATATAAAGAAAGACATTATCATCGAGGGTGTCGAAGAAGAATGGCAGTTTACCAAACTGCGTGAATTTGAGGCGGATGCTGTGCAGGGATTTTTCTTTAGCAAGCCGCTTGAGCCTGATGCTGCGATTGATTTTGAGGTGGATAAGGGGGTATTTTTATGAAAAAGTCTGTTGTTACTATGATTATTACGGTTTCTCTGTTTCTTGGGGGAATGATATTTTTAAGTACCAGTGCAAAAGCTTCTGATTTTGATGCTGAGTTCTATGCAAAGATGTATCCTGATGTTGTGGCTGTGTGTGGTACAGATCCGGAGGCACTTTATAATCACTATGTTACATTTGGAGTTCATGAGAATAGATATAAAAACGCTGAAGAAATGGCTTATGGTATCGGATATGATGAGACGCCTGCTGCTTCTGATACTCCTGCTACTCCCGGTGCTTTACAGTCATTTGAGACCTATGTGGATGTGGATATAGCAAATCAGCAGATGACCTATTATGTGCTTGGTGAGCCTGTTTTATCATCTGCAATTGTTACGGGCAATGCAAGTAATGGGAATGATACTCCCACCGGAACATTTTATATAAATACCAAGATTCCAGGGAAATACCTTGTGGGGCCAACCTGGAATGTGTGGGTAGACAGATGGATGAAATTTACCGGAAACGTGGGACTTCACGATGCCAGCTGGAGAAGTGAATTTGGCGGTGATATATATAAGAGAAATGGTTCGCATGGATGCGTAAATCTTCCGTCGGATGTGGCAAAGACGCTCTATGATATGGTGGATATTGGAACGATGGTCAAGGTTCATTAGACAACAAAAAAGCTCATCAGGAATTCCTGATGAGCTTTAAATTTAGTAGCGAGAGGGGGGTTCGAACCCTCGACACCGCGGGTATGAACCGCGTGCTCTAGCCAGCTGAGCTATCTCGCCATGTCTGTTTCTCTGTCGCTGTGTTCCGCAGCCGACTCGTATAATATACCTCGTTTAGAGACTAATGTCAACACATAAAATAAAATTTTTTTAAAAATTTTTTTACCGTTATAGAATTATCAGAAATACGCATGGGCATAATGTGGTAAAATGGGATTAAGAGTAGTGAATAACGGGAATGGAGCTTAAGAGAGAATATGGAGGCAATTGTAGGTAATACTTTTTATTTTGATTTTGAAGTCAGGCTTATGGAAGCACTTCAGCAGTTATTAGGGGAAACAGGGGCGTTATTTGTATCAAATTTTTCAGCATTTGGGGAAGAATTTCTTTTGATAATCATTATGGGGTTTCTTTATTGGTGCTATGACAAGAAATTCGGGATATTTGTGGGAACGAATCTTGTTGTAGGAATAATTGCAAATCCCATGATTAAAAATGTCTTTTTGAGAAGAAGACCGTATTTTGATAATCCGGGGATAAAGTGCTTCAGGCCGGTGGAAAAGGGAACTGATATATATGACATTTCAGCGCAGGGCTTTTCTTTTCCCAGTGGTCATTCAACAAATTCGGTAACGGTGTATAGCGCGATCGCCAAATACGGAAAGAAAAAGGCGCTTACGATACTGGCAGTTGTGATGCCGCTTTTAGTTGGCTTTTCAAGAGTGTCTGTGGGCGTTCATTATCCTACGGATGTACTTGTGGGATGGCTGTCCGGATTAGTAATAGTTTTCCTTCTGTCTTTCCTTATGGGGAAATTTTATGGGGAAAAGAGATGGCTCCTTAATCTGATCATTTTTTTAGTATCCTGCCTTGGGTATTTCTATTGCAAGACAGATGATTATTTTGCAAGCCTGGGGATTATGGCAGGATTTTTCGTGGGAATAGAGTTCGACGAAAAAAATATTCGCTTTAAGAATACAAAGAATATTTTAAAGTGCATATTGAGAGTAGTCTGTGGCGGCGCGATATTTTTAGCCTTCAATACAGTTTTGAAGATGCCTTTTAGCAAGGATTTTCTTGCATCTGGGACGCTTCTTGCGCATCTTGTACGGACACTTCGCTATGGGATTTCAACATTTATTGTTGTAGGTGTTTATCCTATCTGCTTTGACAGATTTTTAAAGGAAAAGAGTAACTGAATAAGGCGTAACTATTGTGAGTGCGAGGAAACTATAATATAATCGATATATGGAAATACGTACACCAATTATTGCAATTTTAGTATCTATTATATTGATTGTCATTTACCTCAGGAAAAATCTTCCGCAGCTTATCTCTGCAAGGATATTTTTCGTTTTCTTGATTGCGGTCTTTTTTAATAACCTGTGCGAAATAATTGAATGTGCCGTATTTTACTACCTGGATGATTCTTTTGTGGCGCTAAGGCATGTCTCGCAGGGAATGTACGTTATGTCCATTATACTGACAGCCGCGGTGATGTGCGTCTACGTTTATTCCAAGACTACCAAGAGAATAGGCGTACAGAACATGGCGATACTTATTTCGTTTGCGCCTGCAATGCTTGCTTTTACAGCTATTTTCTTTAGACAGATTGAATTTGGAGTTAATGATAAAGGCATATATTACAATTATGGACCGGTCATCGGAGTATGCTATATTATCGGCTTTATGTACATAATTGTCGCGATAATAAGGGTGGTATTCTTAAGAGACAGGCTATCTGTCGAAAACTTTACCGCTATTATTGTAGGCCTGGGCGTTTGGGCGGTTTTAGCGGCTTTTCAGTTTATTAAAAGAGATATGCAGGTATCATCTGTTGCTACTATGCTGATGGAGCTTATTCTTTTCCTGTCGATGGAAAACCCGAAAGAGTTTTATGAACGGTCGATAGATGGGATAAGAAACCGGGACGCTTTCAATATGGTCCTGCCGGAGCGATTTGGACCGGGGCACAAATCATTTTTTGTGATCTCTGTTATTTTTACCGGAAAAACAGCAATAATGAGCAATTCTGACAGAATTGAACTGGCAGAGCTTATGAAGAATGTAGGAAAGATTTCTGAGAATAAGATCGGAGTTCCGGCATATCTGTTCAATTGGAATACACTCTGTTCGATCATTTATTCGCCTGAAAAGGTGGAAAGCTTCATGACCAGCATCAATAACATTAAAGACAGTGAGGGCAAAAACTACCGGCTTACCTTTAGTGTCCTGGATGTGCAAAGATATGCGAATGGGGCAGAACAGGTCATTCAGATATTAAATTACGTTTCCGGGGAATATGTTTACACCCAGTCATCGCCAAACCTTGTCATAGATCAGAACGTTGTTGATAAGATGATCTTTAGAAATACCATCGAAGATGTGGTAAGGCAGGCGGTAAAAGAAAAAGCGTTTGAGGTTTATTATCAGCCAATCCTTTGCGTGGAGACAGGAAAGTTTTCATCCGCGGAGGCGCTTGTAAGACTTAAGCACCCGGACACGGGGAAGTTTGTTTCACCGGAAGACTTTATACCTATAGCTGAGAAGTGCGGACTTATCCTTGAGATCGATGATCTTGTTTTTGAAAAAGTATGTTCTTTTATCGCAAGAGAAAATCTGCCACGATTGGGAATAAAGATCATAGAAGTCAATCTGTCGGGAAATGAGGTTGTTGATGAACAGACGCATGTAAGACTTCTTAACAAGATGGAAAAATATCATATACCGCCTCAGTTTATCAATTTTGAGATAACTGAAACCTCGTATATTAGTAACGACGAGGTATTTCTTGAGAATGTAAAAAGACTTAAGGCAGTAGGAAGTTCTTTTTCCATGGATGATTTCGGATCGGGCTACTCGAATCTGCTGGAAATACTGAAAATGGATTACGCCCTTGTCAAACTTGATAAAGAATTTGTCTGGAATTGTCTTGATATAACCAGACCTGAAAATATGAAAATGCTGGAGTATACAATAAACTTCCTCAAAGATTTTGGGCTTCATATTCTTGCGGAAGGCGTTGAGAATCTTGATCAGGCCAAAATCCTTGTGGATAAAGGAGTTGAGTATCTTCAGGGCTTTTATTACTCAAAGGCAATTCCTGAGAATGAATATATAGATTTTCTTAAAGCACAAAAGGGAATGTTTGAAAGTACAAACGTATAGTCAAAAAGTGTGATCGTTTTGACGAAAGGAGAAGGCAATGAACGAAGGTCTTTATAATGCGGTTTTTGGTTATGGAGAAAATAAGATTGATCCATTTGAACTTACTGCAGTAGATTTTGACCGAATCATATCGGATATGAGACTTGTAGGTTATGAAATAACGTCTCTTAATATCGTTCAGCAGATAATGCTTGAGGAAATTGATACTCTCATAAAAGCAAAGAGTAAGATCATTGAGGCAACAATGGATATGGATAATAAGGATGACTATTGCAGACAAAAGTTTGGTTTGTCCTTTAAAGATATCGATGCGCTTGATCCTCAGCATGATATAGAGTTTGATATTAAGAGTGGAAAGGTAATCTTCTTCATGTCTCATGACGCTGTTCATAAGGAAGAAGCTTATTTTACCATGTTCAAAAAATACATTGAAGGAATTACCGCCAGAACCGGATTTCAGTACATGAGCCATAGCAGATGAGGATGATATTGGAAACAGAGAGGCTGTTGTTAAGAGGCTGGAGAGATGAAGATGCCCCCAGTCTCTTTAAGTATGCAAGCGATGAAAGGATAGGACCGGCTGCCGGATGGCCGCCCCATAAAGATGTAAGTTACAGCAGGGCTGTGATACGGACTGTTTTTGCCAGGGATGAGGTCTATGCCATCTGCCTTAAAGGCATGGAAAAAGAGCCGGTTGGCAGCATTGGACTTACTCTTGAAGGCAGCAAGGAAAGGCCTCTTTCGGAGGGTGAAGCAGAGCTTGGATATTGGATTGGATATCCTTTTTGGGGGCGGGGGCTTGTTCCCGAGGCGGCGATTGAAATTCTGAAGCATGGCTTTATGGATCTTGGCCTAAAAAGAGTTCTCTGCGGATACTTTCAGGGAAATGAGAGGTCAAAAAGAGTCCAGGAAAAATGTTGCTTTAAGTATCTTCGCACTAATAATGATACTAAGGTTATCATGCTTGGCGAGACAAAAGTGGAGCATATAAATGTTCTTACTAGAGAGGAGTTCTTTTTTTACTATAAATGATTTAGGGGTGTGAGCGTGCATTTTGCGGAACAATCCTAAATCATTTTTTTCTTTGTATCATCAGTGCAAGAGTAAGCCTTAGGTAACATATTTTTATAAAAAAGTATCAAAAAAACATGTAAAAGTGTTACAAATTTTGTAATAGTATGGTATAATATTCCCATGCGAGCAAGGACATGGTAAGTGGGGACCAAGGACATCCTCTTGCCATGTTTTTCTTTTCCTTCAGGCATGAAAGCGCTTTCAGGTAGCAGTTGTTATTGTTTCGCAAAGGAGGAACAAAATGTTAAATATCGGAGAGTGCGTAATTTACGGTAGTCATGGTTTATGTAAGGTTCGGGATATTCTCGTACCGTCGTTTCTTGAGAGGGGAAAAGAGAAACTATATTACATGATGATTTCCGCTGTCGATGTCGGAAGTGTCCTCTACGTTCCGGTAGAGGGTGCCGAGGATAAGATAAGAGAAGTTATTAGCGCTGACTATGCTGAAGGATTGATAGACGACATTGAGGAAGCACCGGAGACTGAGCTTCCGGAGGGTAAAAAGGCTGAGCCCGCGATAATGGCGATCATTAAGAGGAACACAGCGTATGAGATGATGGGTCTTGTGAAGTCCTTGCATAAGATCAAATCGCATAGAGAGGCCGAAGGCAAGAAGTTTGCAACTCTTAATGAAAAATACTTGAATATGGCTGAGAAAATACTTTACACTGAACTTGCGTTTTCTCTTGAGACGGAAAAGGATGTTATCAAGAGAAGAGTAATAGGAGTGCTTTCAGACCTTCCATTGGAGACTGCATGATGCAGTCTCCTTTTTTCATCATGTTATTTATCCGTGAAATGTGTTAGAATAAGCAGTGATTGATTTTTTGAGGATGAAGGTATGACGAAAGAGTTATATTATGATAGCGCGTACATTAAGGAATTTGACGCGAAAGTTTTAAGTTGCGAGAAAACTGATGCCGGATACGAGATAGTTCTTGATGAGACAGCTTTTTTTCCGGAACAGGGCGGACAGGGGAGCGATATAGGCGTTCTTGTCTATGGAGCGGATGAGACTAAGGCGCAGGTTTCCCATGTTAGCATTGGTGCAGATATAAAGCACTGTTCTGATATTGAGATTCCTGTGGGAACCAAGGTCCATGGCGTGATCGACTGGGAGCGGAGATTTGGCAACATGCAGCAGCATACCGGAGAACATATCTTTTCCGGAATTGTAAATAGCATGTATGGGGCCAACAATGTTGGATTTCACCTGAGTGATTCGGAAGTTACAATGGATTATGACAAGGCTCTGACCAGGGAGCAGATTTCTGATATCGAGATGAGGGTGAATCAGGCAATTTGGGAGAATATCCGTGTATCTGCTGATTTTCCCAGTGAAAAAGAACTTGAGAATATCGATTACAGAAGTAAGAAGGAACTGACAGGCAGGATAAGGCTTGTTACAATAGATGGCTACGATGTATGCGCCTGCTGCGCGCCACACGTTGAAAAAACTGGTGAGATCGGTCTTCTTAAAGTGGTAGGCCTTCAGAACTACAAAGGTGGCGTGAGAGTCAATATCCTTTGCGGTAAAAGAGCTTTAGAATTCTTAAATGAGCAGCAGAGAATTGTAAGTGACCTTTCCGGGAAGTTTACAACTTCTTCAGACAAGGTTGAGGCAGCAATAAATAAGGTGCTTCAAGAGAATGCCGATATCAAGGGCAAACTTGCAAGCCTTAACGAAGCATTGATAGAATATGAGCTTAAAGAAATAGATTCATCTCTTGAAAATGTGATACTTGTAAAAGATGGAATCGACAATAATTCCATGCGCAAGCTGGTGAATTCTCTTTGTGCTGAGCATGCAGGAGTTTGCGGCGTTTTATGTGGAAATAAGGCTGATGGCTACAGATTTATACTGGGGTCAGGAAGCCTTAATAAAGACCTTAAGCAGGTTGTAAATGTTTTAAGGGAAAAGTTTGGAGCAAAGGGCGGCGGTTCTGCGAACATGGTGCAGGGAAGTCTTTTTGCAGATGATATCGAGAGTGTGAAGGAAACGGTAGTATCTGCGGTGAAGTGAGTGAACAGTAACATGGCAAGAAAATTGGGAGTGAATGGCTGATGGATGTTGGAGTTTCAGAGGAAGAGTCAGGAATGAGCAGCGGAAGCTTACAGGATTTTAAAGAGGGATGCCAAAACGCGATTCCCATATGCCTTGGTTACATTGCAGTTTCTTTTGCATTTGGAATCGAGAGCGCCAAGGTAGGAATGACACCTTTCCAGGCGGCTATGACATCGCTTCTTAATGTCACAAGCGCCGGTCAGTTTTCAGCGCTTGAGATAATTGCCAGAAATGGCAGCTTTATAGAACTTGCGGTTTTACAGTTTATAATTAATCTTAGATATATGCTTATGTCCTGCGCACTTTCACAAAAACTTGATTCTAGCGTAAGCACAGGGCACAGACTGGGTATCTCATATGGTGTTACAGATGAGATTTTTGGCGTAAGCGTTCTAAAAAAAGGAAAACTTTATCCTATGTTTTCCTATGGACTTATCTTTACTTCGGTCTTTGGCTGGGTGCTTGGCACAGTCCTTGGCGCCGTGGCGGGACAATTACTTCCCCAGAGACTGATAAGTTGTCTTGGACTTGCAATTTATGGTATGTTTATAGCGATAATAATTCCTGAAACAAGGAGCAGCAAGGCAGTGGCGCTTGTTGTTATCTGCGCAATGGTGATGAGCTGTGTGTTTACTTACGCGCCATTTTTAAAGCTAATATCATCAGGATTTAGAATAATAATTGTTACAATAGCGGTTGCAGCTGTTGCCGCGATTCTTGCGCCCATAAAGGAGGAAAGGAATGAGTAAAGTTTATTTATATATTCTCCTTATGGCTGTAGTTACATATCTTATCAGGGCTTTGCCGCTGACACTTATAAGAAAAGAGATAAAGAGTAAGTTTATCAGATCTTTTCTTTATTATGTACCTTATGCAACACTGGCAGCCATGACTTTTCCGGCTATACTTAAGGCTACAGATTATGTAGCTTCATCTATTGCAGGATTTGCGGTTGCGCTTATTCTTGCTTTTAATAAAAAGAGCCTTTTGACCGTTGCAGGCTGTGCCTGCGGAGCAGCATTTCTGGTTGAGCTGCTGTTGTAATTTAATAACTTGTTTTTTGGGAAGGAAATTGACATGAGAGTTGGAATGGGATATGATGTGCACCGGCTTGTTGAGGGAAGAGACCTCATTATGGGCGGTGTGAAGATTCCTTATGAAAAAGGTCTTTTGGGACATTCTGATGCAGATGTTCTTTTACATGCTATAATGGATGCGCTTCTTGGAGCAGCAGCACTGGGAGATATTGGAAAGCATTTCCCTGATACTGATCCTGAGTATAAGGGCGCTGATTCACTGGTTCTTTTAAAAAGAGTTGGAGAAATCCTGGAAGAAAACGGGTATCTTGTTGGAAATATCGATGCCACGATAATCGCCCAGGCGCCTAAGATGAGACCTCATATCGATAACATGAGAAAGAATATTGCTGATACACTTGGAATAGATATATCTCAGGTAAGCGTTAAAGCTACAACTGAGGAAGGACTTGGTTTTACCGGTACAGGTGAAGGAATATCATCGCAGGCAATCTGTATGATAGAGAGTCTTTTTGAAGCAAGCAGATCAGTTTATGACAGCGAAGGAAACGGCTGCGGAGGCTGCCCTAAGTGTAAGGGCTGAAAAACAATATAAGAATAATACAATAACTCTTTTTGAGAATTAATACAGGAGATAACATGGCACACGAGTTTACTTTTTATAATACTTTATCAAGAAAGGTCGAAGAGTTCAGACCAAGAGAAGAGGGCAAGGTTTCAATGTATACCTGCGGCCCTACAGTTTATCATTTTGCTCATATTGGAAATATCAGAACATATATCATGCAGGATGTTCTTATCAAATCCCTTGAATATGCGGGATACGACGTAAAGAGAGTAATGAATATCACAGATGTTGGACATCTTTCTTCAGATGCTGACACCGGTGAAGATAAGATGCTGGCAGGCGCAAAGAGAGAACACAAGACAGTTATGGAAATTGCAAAGTTCTATACAGATGCTTTCTTTACAGATTTTGATGCTGTAGGCAATAAGCGTCCTGATATTGTGGAACCTGCTACAAACTGCATTCCTGAGTTTATCAACATGGTTGAAGTTCTTTTGGGAAAAGGCTTTGCCTATGTCGCAGGCGGAAACGTATATTTTGACACCAGCAAGCTCAAGGATTACTATGTCTTTTCATCAGATGTGGAAAAAGAGCAGCTTCAGGTAGGCGTACGCGACGACGTTGAGGAAGATGTTAATAAAAAGAATAAGACCGACTTCGTACTTTGGTTTACAAAGTCCAAGTTTGAGGATCAGGCTCTTAAGTGGGACAGCCCTTGGGGAGTTGGTTATCCCGGCTGGCACATTGAGTGTTCATGCATTTCCATGAAGCATCTTGGCGAATATATCGATATCCACTGCGGCGGTGTCGACAATATTTTCCCTCATCATACTAATGAGATTGCTCAGTCAGAAAGCTATCTTGGACATGAGTGGTGTAAATTCTGGTTCCATAGCAATCACTTAAATGACAGAGCCGGCAAGATGAGTAAATCCAAGGGAGCAGTCCTTACAGTTTCTGTTCTTAAGGAAAAAGGCTATGATCCGCTTGTATACAGATTCTTCTGCCTCCAGTCACATTATAGAAAGCCTTTGGAGTTTTCTTTTGATGCTCTTGATAATGCAGCGCTTGTATTCAATAAGCTTGTGAAGAGAGTTTCTGAGCTTAAAGAGGATGGAGCAGTTGATGAGGCAGTTAAGGCTCAGTTTGAGGACAAGTTCAGAGATGCAGTATGCGGTGATCTGAACACTTCAATGGCTATCACAGTTCTTTATGATGCTCTTAAAGCTGATACTAACGATGCAACCAAACTTGCTCTTATTGACAGCTTTGATAAGGTTCTTTCTCTTGACCTTATAAATCATGCAAAGAGCCTTTCAGAAGGAACTGAGATAGATTCAGAACTTGAGGCATATATTCTTGATGCCATTGAGCGCAGAACAGCAGCAAAGAAGGCCAAAGACTTTGCTACAGCTGATGCTATTCGTGCTGAACTTCTTGCAAAAGGCGTTGAGATCAAGGATACTCGCGAGGGAGTAAAATGGCAGCTGGTTTAAATGATTATCTAAATGACAGATTTGGTATTGAGGGAAAAGATATCAGGACCTATTCACCACTTACGCTGGCGTATATAGGCGATGCGATATTTGATGTGATTATCCGTTCAATACTTGTCAATAAAGGAAACACGGCTGTCAACAATCTTCATAAAAGAGCCAGTCAGGTGGTTAAGGCACAGACTCAGGCTGCTTTTGTCAAAGTTCTCATGGATGATCTGACTGAGGAAGAGGCTGATTATTATAGAAGAGGTCGCAATTCCAAGCCACACACCAAGGCTAAGAATGCCACAACGATGGACTACCTTGAGGCTACAGGCTTTGAAGCAGTGATAGGATTTCTTTATCTTACAGACAACATGGACAGAGCCTGTGAACTTGTGGCAAAGGGAATTGAAAGATTGGAACTGGATATATTGAAGTGACCATCTGATGGAAATGATAGGTAATTTAGCTGCAATTGAGTTCATGTTGTAGTAAAGAATAAGGTATTTATTGTATAAATATTATCAATTCATATGTGGTTTGGATAGTATGAATTGTTTTACGATTTTTAGAGGTAATGAAATGGAAGAGAATTTTGAAAGCAGGATAATAGAGGGAAGAAACGCAGTTTTGGAGGCCTTTCGTTCAGGGAAGACAATCGACAGACTCTTTGTACTTGATGGCTGCAAAGACGGACCGGTTCAGACAATTTTGCGTGAAGCCAAGAAACATAAGGATACCGTTATCAGCTTTGTGAAAAAAGAAAGACTTGATCAGCTCTCAGAAACTGGCAAGCATCAGGGCGTTCTTGCCTATGCTGCTTCTTATGAGTATGTGGAAGTTGAGGATATTCTTGACAGAGCAAGTGAAAAGGGCGAAGAGCCATTTGTTATAGTCCTTGACAATATCGAAGATCCACACAATTTAGGTGCTATCATCCGTACTGCTAATCTGGCAGGCGCTCATGGTGTTATTATCCCTAAACACAGGGCTGCATCACTTACAGCTACTGTTGCCAAGGCTTCTGCAGGAGCAATCAATTATACTCCTGTTGCCAAGGTTACAAATATCGCTGCTACTATTGAAGAACTCAAGGAAAAAGGACTTTGGTTTGTCTGCGCAGATATGGGCGGAACAACTATGTATGACCTTAATCTTAAGGGGCCAATCGGCCTTGTTATCGGTAATGAGGGAAGCGGAGTAGGACGCCTTGTAAAAGAAAAATGTGACATGATAGCTTCAATCCCTATGAAGGGAGACATCGATTCCCTTAATGCTTCTGTAGCTTGCGGTGTTCTTGCTTACGAGATCGTGAGACAGAGACTGTTGTAAGATGCTGTGGTAGTAATGGTTATATATTTGAATATTGGTTAGATATATTTACAGTTTATTATAAAGATAATCAATAGAATATGTCGTTTATGAGAGAGGAGAGGATTTCATTTGAACGAGAATAAGTACAGAGACAAATCGGATGAAGAACTGATCCTCTCGATTCATGATAACGAGGAAAAAGATGCCGTTGACTATATCATGAATAAATACAAGCACCTTGTAAAGAAGAAAGCCGCTTCAATGTTTATCCTCGGTGCTGATAGAGACGATCTCATTCAGGAAGGAATGATAGGTCTTTTTAAAGCAATCCGTGATTATGACTACGGAAGAGATGCAAGCTTTGCCACATTTGCTGACCTGTGCATTTCCCGTCAGATGTACTCTGCGGTAAAAGCTCTCGCCCGCAAGAAACATACCCCTCTAAACAGCTATATCTCCATCTATGCAAAAAGAGAAGGCGAAGATGAGGGCTCCGATGTTGCCCTTGAGGATATTCTGGAATCTGATTCAAGCCTTATCCCGGAACAGCATATCATAGACCAGGAAAATCTAAACGCTCTCGAGGAAGCCATTGAGCGCGAGCTAAGTCCTATGGAAACGCAGGTTCTCGATCTTTATATCACAGGAATGAGTATCAAACAGATATCTGCAGTTCTTTCCAGAGATGAAAAGTCTACTGATAATGCTATGCAGAGAGTCAGAAATAAACTCAAGAAATATCTCAAAAATAAATGAAAAGTGCTAGGATGCACTGTCTATCATAAAAAGAGTTTGTTCCAAAATGTTTACTTTTTGGAACAAACTCTTTTTGTATTCTACTCAAAATATCAAAATAATTCAATAGTATATTTTAAAAACTTTTGCAAAAGTATGTCGAAATATTACTTGTAACTTACTAATCTGTTTATTCTCATGGAGGTTACAAAATGAGACAAAGAAAACTAGCATATGCAAGAGTAAGTTCCCGTGATCAGAATGAAAACCGTCAGATTGACGCATTTCTGAAAGCTGGCGTAAAGCCAAAAAACATCTATGTAGACAAGCAATCCGGCAAAGACTTTGATCGTCCCAAGTACAATGAGCTGATAAAAAAGCTTAGAGAATCTGATGTCCTTTTTATCAAGAGCATCGACAGACTTGGACGAAATTATACGGAGATTATCGATCAGTGGAAGTACATTACCAAGACCATCAAAGCTGACGTAGTGGTGCTTGATATGCCGCTTCTTGACACACGAGTTGCCAAAAATCTCCTTGGTACATTTATTAGCGACCTGGTGTTACAAATCTTATCCTTTGTCGCCGAGACAGAAAGAAACAATATTAAGCGTAGGCAAAAAGAAGGAATAGTTGCCGCCAAGAAAAGAGGTGTCCGCTTCGGTAGACCCAAAACCGCGCTTCCCAGCAATTTCAAGGTGGTTTGTACTCTTCTTAGAAACAATGAGTGCACAATAGCAGAAGCAGCCAATAAGTGCAACATGTCCAAGACCACTTTCTATAACAAGGCAAAGCAGGCTGGAGAAATCTGATTTAAAAAGCATATCCACCCAAAAAGTGAGACAGAACTACAGATATCAAAATGTAGTTCTGTCTTTTTTCATTTTTTTTAAAATTGAATGCAGTATTCATGCGGGTTTTCGGCTGTTCCAAAAAGTAAACATTTTGGAACGGCTTTTTCATGCAAAGCATAGTCAGTATTTATGCATGAAGAAGGATTAGGGGTTGAAATGAACGATTTAAAAAGAATTGTACTGATTGGTCCAGTATATCCGTACAAGGGAGGAATATCACATTATACGGGACTTATGTACAGGGCATTATCTAAGAAATACGACGTAACAATGGTTTCGTATTCTTTTCAGTATCCCAAAGTGCTCTACAAAAAAGAGCAGAGGGATTATTCGAATGATGCTTTCAAGATTAATAATACACAATTTTTTATACATACTGCAAGCCCTTTAAATTGGATCAGTTCTGCAAAGAGGATAAATGAGCTTAAACCAGATCTGGTGATCATTCAATGGTGGCATCCATATTTTGCACCTTGCTATCAGATTATGACAAAGCACATCAAAGCAAAAGTTATGTTCATTTGCCATAACGTGTTTCCGCATGAGCGTTTTCCATTGGACAAATGGCTTACAGAGAAAACTTTGAAGAATGGTGATTATTATATCGTTCAATCCACTCAGGATGAAGAAGATTTAAAGACAATTATCCCTAATGCCAAGTATAAGAGAGCGGTTCATCCTACATACAATGCGTTCAAGATGCAGGATATGTCAAAAGAAGCTGCTCGGCAACTTCTTGGTATAAAGTCTGATGAAAAGATCCTTCTGTTCTTTGGCTTTGTTAGAAAGTACAAGGGTCTGGATTACCTCATAAAAGCTATGCCGGAAGTAAAGAAAAATCTCTCGGATTGCAGATTGCTGGTAGTTGGCGACTTCGGAGATGACAAGGACGAGTATCTTGGGCTTATCAAAGATGGAGATGTTTCAGATGTGATTGATATCTATGACGGCTACATCCCCGACAAGGATGTTGAGAAATTCTTTGCAGCTTGTGACGTAGTTGTTCTTCCATATGTTAGTGCTACACAAAGCGGAATAGTCCAGATTGCGTACGGCTTTGATAAACCGGTTATTGCGACAAATGTTGGTGGCTTGCCGGATGTGGTTACAGATGGAGAGACTGGGCTGTTGGTATCTGCGCAGGATTCTATGGCTTTTGCAAAAGCTGTCATTGATTTTTATAAAGGAGATTATTCAACGAAATGTGCTGCTGGAATAGTTGAACAAAAGGCCTGTTTTTCATGGGAAAGACTAGTTGAACATGTCGAGCAATTATATTTCGTATGAGTCTGTTATATGGTTCAAGCTATGAATAGTGCAAATGAACTGAATAATGTTGAGATAAGTGTCATTATGCCTGCGTATAATGCTCAAGATACTATTGGTGATGCGATTGAAGCGGTTACTGCTCAGAAGTTTACAAAATGGGAATTAATTGTAATTAATGATGGATCTGTGGATAGGACAGAGAGCAAAGTTTTGGCATTTTCTGATTCAAGAATAAAATATTTTTCTCAAATGAATCAGGGACCATCATCTGCCAGAAATGCAGGATTAGAAAAAGCAATTGGGAAATATATTACCTTTGTTGATGCAGATGATTTTGTGCATCCTGAGTATTTGTCTTTGCTATATTCAGTGGCAGAGAAAAGAAATGCTGATATTGTAATGTGCAATTATGAGAAATTTGATAGAGATAAGTTTTCTCATTCCGAGTACGCGAAACATATAAGTGAATTAAATGATAGTGATTGCTTGACTATGAGCGGTGAAGAAAGCATAGAGAAAATGTTTTATAAGCGCTTGGTTATGCCATATCCTTATTTGAAACTTTTTAGTAAGGACATTATTGGTGATATTAGGTTTTCACATGAATTGAAACTTGGAGAAGATTTAGATTTTAACTGTAAAGTATTGGAACGAGCAAAAACGATAGTATATGTGAATAAAATCCTTTATTACCATTTAGATGTAGTAAGCAGCATTACACATAATTTGGATTATGAAGTAGCACATAAGCATTTTTTAGATTTACTTCATAAGAGAGAAGAAGCTAGTGTGATTATACGTGATGCAATTGATAGTAGAATTTTTGTATTATCATACGATTTACTTTCTCAAATTAAGAATTATAAAGATAGCAGTAGCTATGCTCAGGAATACTTGGACTTTATAAAACGGAATAAAACTAAAGTGTTTAGGAATCATAATATTTCAAAGGTGGTTAGGGTGTTAAGCACTTTATCGATGATTTCTGTTTCATTTACAGTTAGAATATGTAGAGTTCTTAAGAATGTTCAATTCAAAAAGGCTATTTAATAATACAGATATCATGGAACTAAATGTTTATAGAGATGTGGGTTGTTTGATGAATTATATTACAATAATTACTATTTGCTTAAATGATAAAGAAGGCTTAAAAAAAACTATGGATTCTGTTTTGAATCAACAGCATGCTAGTTTTGAGTATGTTGTTAAAGATGGTGAATCGACAGATGGAACAAATGAGATGTTAAAGGAATACGAAAAAGCATTTGCTGATAAGGAAATCGAATTTAAGCATTTTATAAAAAAAGATAGTGGAATTTACGATGCAATGAATCAGGGATTGGATTTTTGTAGCGATAGCAATTATGTTCTTTTCTTGAATGCTGGTGATACTTTATATGATAAGAATGTGATGCAACTCTTAGCCAGCATAAAGTTCCAAAACACAGCAGATGCTATGATTGGAGCTACGAATTCAATTTTGAGTAATGGTGGAGAGTTTATAGAGAAACCTCTAATTAATAAGGATAGTATTAGGTTTTGTCATCAATCTGTTTTAGTTAGGACAAAACTCATGAAAGAAATTAGGTTCAATACAAAATATAGAGTTGCTGCTGATAGAGACCTTTTGCTTAAGCTATTTGAAGATGGGTATCATTTAGAGCTGATAAATATTATTGTTTCGACATTTGATCGAGAAGGGGTGTCATCTAGGAATTTTTCTGCGCTTTACGAGGAAATAGATGATATCAATCATAAATATAATAGAGATTCTAAGAAACACAATAGATATGTTAATAGCATTAAAACAAAAATTGTATCTATAAATCCGATGATATCAGATTACATGTATATATGGAAACGCATTAAAGGGGATTCTAGTGTTAAAAAAACAAATTAGGATAGATCAAAAAACTTCATTATTGATTAGCTTTGTTTTGATTATTTTATTAGAAACATTACATGTG
This sequence comes from Butyrivibrio sp. YAB3001, assembly GCF_900112195.1. Lineage (GTDB taxonomy): Bacteria > Bacillota > Clostridia > Lachnospirales > Lachnospiraceae > Butyrivibrio. The sequence continues at coordinate 30,852 of NZ_FOKR01000017.1, read as the reverse complement.
CGTGATGTTCGGACCATTTGGAATCAAAATGATGAATTTGGCGTATGGCAAGGGGCAGCATGGATTTTGAATCTTAACTGGAAAGAGGTAGTTTCAGAAAATGGTTTTTATGGATTTGGATATGGTTACTTGCTTGCTCCTCTTGTTAATTTATTTGGACATAATTCCAGTGTACTAACACAAGTTGCTTTATGTTTTCAAGCAATTATGCATGCTAGCTGTTTATTTTTATCGTATTATTGTATATCTATCATTTTTCCAGATGTTGAAGACTATAAAAAAATAATAGTTGCTTTTGTGAGTGTTATCTCTGTTACTGATTTGTTCTATGTTTATTTTTTCTTTGCAGAAAGCTTATTAAGGTTCGTATTTTGGGCGTTTTCAGCTCTGACTTTAAGTTGGTTTAATGAAAGAAAATGGTACAAGGTTTTCTTGATTAATGCTATTTCTATATATGCTTTTTCAGTTCATCAAAGGTGTATTTTATTACTTGTAATGGCAGTGTTCCTATCTGCCTATGCAGTATTGATTTGTATTATTAGGAAAGAAATAAACTTTATTGAGATAACAAAAATTGTCGTTACGTGCTTGGCTTCAGTGATTTTTTATTATCTTGCATATAAACTTCCGCTTTCAATATATAAAGGGACCATGTATGCTGCTGTCGAAAGTGGTAAGAAAATGGGAAACTTACTGTCAGACCGAGGGTACACATTAGAGTTTTTGATTAAAGGAATATTGCTTAATATATCCAAAGAGATTATAGCACTTCAGAACATTGGAGGAATGATTTATTATATCGGAGCTATAGATTGTGGGCTTTTCTTTTGGGGATTTGCATATATATGGAAAAATCGTAAGAGAATAAAACTATTTAATCCAGATAAATGGGGCGGGTTGTTTTATATTTTTACAACTACAATTGGCGGAATTTGTTTACCTACATATCAATTTGCAAATAAAACAGTTTATAAACGTGTTGAGTTTATGCATTATGGGAGATATTGTTCATATTTATTTGCACCAATGTTGATGTTGGGGGTGATGTATCTTTTAACTGAGAAAAACACTCAAAAAATATTAAGAGCATATATTTTTATAATGGTGATTTTTATTATTGGAGGTTTGTCGACATTTAATGTATTACATGATCATAAAGTTAAGAAATTATTTGCTTTTAGAAATGCTTGTCCAGGTGTTATTTCCCAATATTTTGAGACTTCACCGTGGGAAGCTACATTGTACCATACTCAGGTGGGGTTACTTTGCATTTCATTAGTATTTTGGTTGATTTTTATTTCCAAAAATATAAGCAAATTTTCTAAGCAAATTGAGATAATAACATTTTCAATTGTAGTAATTATATCTGTTTCCATAGCAAATAAAGAATCTATGGAATTGTATGAAAAACAACGAAATTATGTAGAACAAACATATGACATACAAAAAGTTTTAAATGATGTTGACGAATTTATTGTATATAACGGTTTTAAGTATGGTAGTGGTTTATTACAGTATAACAATATGTTCTCTAGGATATATTTAAAGGATACGATAGAAGAGTTTTCGGATGATGATAGAGGAAAACTAGTGATATCGCTTAATAATGATGAAAATATGAAAGATATAAAGAATCACAGTATTGTATATGAAAATGATAGATATGTAGTGTGGCAATATTAGCATGAAGTGAATATTTTGTGATTGTTATATAGGTGGTCAATATGAATGTTTTGTATGTAAATACCAGATATGTTGGCGGTGGTGCTGAAAAAATATCCAGGGTATTGTACAAGAAGGAAAAAGAGTACGGCTGCAATACATACTTTTTGGAAGGAAAAGAGACTTCTGGTGAAGTATATCATGTTTATTCACACAATGGTTTGGTACGAGGTATCAATTACGTATATTCTGTTGTTACTGATAACGCGAGAAGAATAGATTTTTATACACGTTATAAGGTTAAAGCACTAATTAAAAAATATCATATAGACATAATTCATTTTCACAATATTCATGGAAATTATATTGGGTATTCTGATATGAAATATTTTCAAAAGTACTGTAAAGTGGTTTGGACTTTACATGATATGTGGCCAATTACAGCACATTGTGGTTATTCTTTGAAATGTGATAAATGGAAATACGAAAAATGTTTCAAATGTGCACAAAAGGATTTATACCCATCGGTGTTATTTCGTAATACCAAACGATTATTTAGGAATAAAGAGAGTGCTTATGGAGAAAGTGTAACATATGTTACGCCTTCAAGATGGTTATTTGATTTACTGGAAGAGAGTTTTTTGAGTTCACAAAAACGTGTGCTGATAAGTAATGGTGTTAGTTTATCTATTTTTAAATATGTTTCAAAAGATTTTTCGAATGATCGTCCTATATCCATACTATTTGGTGCAAATAAAAATGACAGTAAATATAAGAATATTAGTTTTCTGATTAGAGTTTTGAATAAAGTTCGTGAAAAGAATAAGTTTGTTTTACATATTTATGGTGGTGACGTGCCAGATATGCTTTCTACAGAGTATAAAGTTGTAGAACATGGGTATATTACTGATGAAAAAATTATGGCACAAATATATGCGGAGTGCGATGTATTTATTTTGCCTAGCGCAGCTGAAAATTATTCTTGTGCTCTGTTGGAAAGTTTATCATGTGGAACACCGGCAATTGCAAGTAATAGCGGAGGAAATAGTGAAATAGTCAATTCTAAAAATGGTTGGGTATTTTCTTTGGATGATGAAAAAGAATTATTGAGTATTATTGAAACGTTGTCTTTTAGAGAATTATCAGTAAGGAATACCTTTCTTAAATATGATAGGGAAAGATTTGATGAAGATACTATGTTAAAACAATATTTTGAGTTATATCGTTCAATTTATTGAGAGGGTATGCACTTATGAATGAACTTCAAAAGAAAGAATTAGAAATTTTCATCGAGGTAAAGAAAGTATTAGAAAGGCATGGATTAACTTATTTTGCTATAGGAGGCACATGTATTGGAGCTGTCCGACATCAGGGCTTCATTCCTTGGGATGATGACATAGACATTGCAATGCCTAGGGAAGATTATGAGAAATTCAGAAAAGAGTATTATAAAGAGTTACCTGATTACTTACAAAAACTTGATGGTGATAACTGCAAAATATATAACGGCTTATATATGAAGATTCATGATTCCAGAACAACGTATATAGAGCAGCATTTTGTTGATTTCCCAAGTCGATATTCGGGTGTGTTTATTGATGTTATGCCGGTTGATGCCATTCCTGCAGATAAAGTTGATTTTGTTATTAAAAAAGTTAAAAAGTTATCTCATATGAATAATGTAAATAGAAAGCCATTTCGTAAATCATTATCTATGTCAAGTAAGCTAAAGCATTGCATTTTTGCATTAATTCAGATAACCCATAAACCTGATTATTATTCTAACAAAATAGAAAAGTGTTTAAGGCAATTTGATGGTGAAAATTCTGATAGGGCTTTATTTACTTGGAGATACAAAGCGTCAATAAACAGGAAAGTATATGCAAAAGAAATGTTCGATTCTGTGGTGGAAGTACCATTTGAAAATACAACAATAGCGGTTCCGATTGGCTATGATCAATATCTAAAACAGGATTTTGGAAATTATATGAAACTACCACCGAAAGAACAGCAAAAGACACTTCATAACGTTTATTTATTAGATTTGTGCAATGCTTTTGGCTATTACGCTGATAGGAAAAGAAGAGGTGAAAATTTATGATAATTGGATATACAACAGGTGTTTACGATTTGTTTCATGTGGGGCATTTGAATCTGCTAAAAAATGCTAAAGGAATGTGTGACAAATTAATAGTGGGGGTTACAGTTGATGAACTTGTGCAATACAAGGGAAAAAATGCAATGATTCCATTTGAAGATAGGCTTGAAATTGTTCGTTCATGTAAATATGTTGATGCTGCCGTTCCACAATATAATATGGATAAACTTGAAGCATGTAAAAAATTAGGGGCATCATATTTATTTGTTGGTGATGATTGGTATGGTACAGAAAAATGGAAGCAGTATGAAATTGATTTTTCTAAGGAAGGAATTCAAATAGTTTATTTCCCATATACAAAGGGTGTTTCTAGTACGAAAATCTCCCAGGCACTTCAAGCTGTGAGAAAGGATAATTTGAGTGATATTAAGTGATTCATTTGGATATAAAAAAAGTATAGGAATATTGAAAAAATATAAGAGTTTACCAGTTCAAGTTAGAGCATCATTTTGGTTTTTAGTATGTTCTTTTTTGCAAAAAGGTATTTCAGTAATAACAATGCCAATTTTTACTAGATTGCTGAGTACTGATGAATATGGGAGATTTGGAGTTTGGAATTCTTGGCAGGGGATAGTGGCTATTGTAGTAGGATTATCATTATCTTCAGGAGTTCATACGCAGGGATTAGTTAAATTTGATAAAGACAAAGATCTGTTTTCATCTTCATTACTTGGATTGATGACACTTTCAGTATCATTGTGGATGGGTATTTATTTTTTGCTTCATGATTATATTGATGTTTTTTTATCATTAACGACGATACAGATAGTGGCGATGTTGGTAAAGGTATGGTCGTCATCGGTTTTTCACTTTTGGGCTAATGAACAGCGAATAAAATATGCATACAGAAATTTAGTAATCATTACAATTATTGTATCCTGCATTAAGCCTATACTAGGGATAATCCTGGTATCATTGTGTAAAGATAAGGTGACGGCAAGAATAATTGGATTAGTGTCGGTTGAACTAATTGGATTTTCTTGGATGTTTCTATCATTAATCCGTAAAGGAAAGGGTATTTATTCGAAGAAATATTGGATTTATGCATTAGGATTTAATTTACCGCTTGTACCACATTATTTGTCTCAAACTGTATTAAATTCGTCGGATCGCATAATGATTCAAAAAATGGTAGGGGATAGTCAATCAGGTATTTATGGATTGGCATATTCTGTATCATTAATAATGACATTGTTTAATACTGCATTAATGCAGACTATTAGTCCATGGATATATAGAAAAATAAAGGATAGGAAGGAAAATGATATTGCTCCTATTGCATATGCATCATTACTTTTTGTAGCAGTCGTGAATCTTATACTAATTGCTATGGCACCAGAAGTGATTGCTGTTTTTGCACCTAAATCCTATCATGAAGCAATTTATGTTATTCCACCGGTAGCTATGAGTGTTTTTTTTCTGTTCTCATATGATTTATTTGCAAAATTTGCATTTTATTATGAAAAGACAAAGTTTATTATGACAGCCAGTGTTTTAGGGGCTTTGTTGAATGTTATATTGAATTATTTCTTTATTCGGAAATATGGATATATTGCAGCTGGATATACAACACTAATTTGCTATATTACATATGCTCTTGCTCATTATTTATTTATGAGGAGAGTTTGTAGACTGTGTTGCTTTGGAAAATATCCATATGAAACAAAAATAATACTAATGATAGCGATTCCATTTTTACTGTGCGGATTCATTCTTCTTCTTACATACAAATACTCCATTATTCGCTATTGTATACTGGCCGTATTTATTATTATGATTTTTGTTTTTAGAAAAAGGTTAATTATAGCAATAAAGGGAATGCTTAGTATACGAAAAGGTATTAAGAAAAATGTTTAATTGCCAATGTGCTTGGTATTAAAGATAAGGTGGTTAAAGATGATAGTAGATTTAAAGTATTGTATGAGCTCATTTCTTATGTATAGATTCATTGTTGATCAAGAGAAATGCTTCTGTGATAGTATGACAAAAACTAAATTAGTAAGGGATATAGAGAGAAACTTAATATCTGATAGTTACCAACTTGAAGAACATTTAAGAAAAGTTGTTAGAAAAACATGTGAAAACAGAAAAGCGGCTATTGCGTTGAGTGGAGGAATAGATTCTGCTATATTGGCAAAGTTTATGCCAGAGGGGGCTACTGCATATACATTTCGATGCATAGTTCCTGGATGCAAAGTGACTGACGAAACGGAGATGGCTGCACGATATGCTAAAGAGTGTGGGTTGAAACATAAAGTTATAGATATATATTGGGAAGATTTTGAAAAATATGCTTCTTTAATTATGAGAGCTAAGAATTGTCCAACACATTCAATTGAAATTCAAATATATAAAGCGTCACTTCAAGCAAAAAAGGATGGTTTTGATACGTTAATATTTGGAGAAACAGCTGATTGTGTATATGGTGGGCATAGTAATCTTCTTTCTCGAGATTGGACAATAGGAGAGTTTGCAGATAGATGGAGTTTCGTAAAACCATATTATGTATTAAAAGATTTTGAGTTTATATCAGAGCCATATATGAATTATTCTGTAGATGGTTGGGTCGATGTCCCTAGATTTCTGTCTGAGTTTGAGTATTATGCATCATTGAATTTTTATATTAACGCAACTAAGACTGCGGGAATGGATCTTGTAGCTCCATATGCATATACAAAAATGAAAGAACCATTAGATTTGAAGAGGATTAGGAGCGGAGAAAATAAATATTTAGTAAGAGAATTATTTTCAAGGTTATATCCTGATTGGATTATACCTCCAAAGACTCCAATGCCAAGACCAATGAATGAATGGTTAAGCAGATGGAAGGGACCATCTCGTAATGAGTTTTTGCCTAATTGTCAAGATGGAATGACAGGTGATCAGAAATGGTTAGTGTATTCATTGGAATTGTTTATGAATGATATAGATTTATAACATTAATTGATTTATAAAAAGATGTTTATGGTTGATAGTATACGATTGTATTTGGAACGTATGCGTTTTTAGTAATACTTATTTTAGAAAGGAATAAGATTTTTCATGAAAGAAGAATTATATCCTATAGATATAGTGGTGGATTGGGTTGATGGTAGCGATATTAATTGGCAAAATGAAAACAAAAATATGAAAATCATCAATCTATAGAAGAAAAGAAAATAGATAATATCAGATTTAGAGATTGGTATTGCTTAAAATACTTATTTAGAGGAATTGAAAAATTTGCTCCATGGGTAAATAAAGTATATTTTGTTACTTGCGGTCAAGTACCAGAGTGGCTGAATGTTAATTGTTCAAAATTGGTATTGGTAAATCATAAAGACTATATACCGCAAAAATAGCTTCCGACATTTAATTCTAATACTATTGAGTTAAATTATTATAGAATTAAGGGGTTGTCTGATCATTTTATTGTAATGAACGATGATATGTATTTTACCAATTATTTAGAAAGGGAAGATTTTTTTAAAAATATTTTACCGGTAGATATCTTTATGGAATACCCTATATCATGTGGTGGTGGAGCTAGTAGGGCAATGGGGCATTGTTTTGTAAATAATTATTGTTTATTAGGTGATCACTTTTCTAGGATGGATTATAAGAAGGATAAGGTGACAGCAAGAATTTTATGCATAATTATAGTAGAAATAATTGGTTATTCATGGATGTTTTTCTTCAGTATGAAGAAAAGAATGGTATCTTCCAAGATAACAAAATATTGGAGTTATGCTATTGGATTTAATATTCCGCTTATTCCTCATTATTTATCGCAAACGGTTCTTAACTCATCTGATAGGATAATGATTCAAAGAATGATTGGCGATAGTCAAGCTGGTATTTACGGGGTTGCTTATTCTCTTTCTATGATTATGTTAATCTTTAACAATGCGCTTATGCAAACAATAAGTCCATGGATGTATAAAAAAATAAAAACGAAAAATGAAAAAGACATCGCATCAATTGCGTATGTGGCTTTAACGTTAATTGCTATTGTAAATCTTTTACTTATTGCATTAGCACCAGAGATAGTGGCAATTTTTGCTCCTAAGTCTTATTATGAAGCCATTTATGTAATTCCTCCCGTCGCAATGAGCGTGTTTTATTTGTTTTTATATGATTTGTTTGCTAAGTTTGCTTTTTATTATGAGAAGACAAGATTTATCATGGCAGCTAGTGTAGGAGGGGCAATTTTAAATGTTCTTTTGAATTTCATTTTCATAAGAAAATATGGTTATATTGCCGCTGGTTATACGACGTTAGTATGTTATATGACATACTGTATGATACATTTTTTATTTATGAAGAAAGTATGTAAGCAGTATTTGCTCTACAGATAATCCATATGATGTCAAAAAGATTGTAAGTATAATTGTACCTTTTATGATTGGTGGGTTTGTTCTGCTTTCTACATATAATTGTCTGGTATTAAGGTATTTATTATTGTTTGTTATGTTATTACTATGGTTTTGCTTTCGAAACAAATTGTTGGATAATATTAGGGGAATTATGAGTTTAAAAAAGAAGAACGGGCGATTATTGTAAAAGATTATAATTGCACTTGTAACGAATAGATTATAGAAATACTGATTTTATTTAAAGAGGATAAGGTTGTTGTATGAAAGAAGAATTATTTCCCATAGATATAGTTTTGGATTGGGTTGATGGTAATGATCCGGTATGGAAAAAAAGTAAAAAGCAATACGAAAAGGAACAGTCAGAAGAAGAAAAAAGTATTGATGATATTAGATACAGGGACTGGGATTGTTTAAAATATGTTTTTCGTAGTATAGAAAAGTATGCTTCTTGGGTAAATAAAGTATTTTTTGTTACTTGTGGTCAAAGACCTGAATGGCTTAATCTTGAGAACCCTAAATTAGTATTGGTTGATCATAAAGATTATATACCATCAAAATATCTACCTACATTTAATTGCAATACTATTGAGTTAAACTATCATCGGATAAAAGGCCTTTCTGAGCATTTTATTGTGCTAAATGATGACTTTTATTTTACCGATTATGTGAAAAAAGAGGATTTTTTTATTAAAGGGGTTCCTGTCGATTCATTTATGGAATACCCGATAATGTGTGGTGGTGGTGGAAGTGAAGCAATGGCACATATATTAGTTAATAACTATTGTTTACTAGGTAATCATTTTCGTAGGAATGAATATAAAAATAGATTAATGGGAAAAATACTAAATATCAATTATGGCGCCTTGCTTTTTTATAATTGTTTGCAATTTATTATTCCATATCCAAAATTTTTTGGCATACTAACGCCACATTATGCTTTGCCATATTTAAAAAGTTCATATGAGGAAGTATGGAATGTAGAAGAGGAAAGGCTAGATTCTGTGTGTATGCAGAAATTTCGAAGTGACAAGGATATATGTTTATATGTCATGAGAATATGGAATCTTCTAAAAGGAAATTTTATTCCGCGGAATGTATTAAAAGAAGGCAAAATGATGTCATTAACGAACGACGAGATGCTTTTCAAGGCGATAGAAAATCATCAGTATAAGCGCATATGCTTGAATGATACAAAGTGTACAATTGAAGAATATAAAGCGATAAAAAAGAAGTTACATCACAGTTTTAATTGCATAATGCCTGAGAAGAGCAGCTTTGAATTATGATTTTATGTTAAGAAATCTAAGCGTTATATAGATTATATGTGAAATGAACATATGGGCTTTATGCATATGTAGCTTAAAAATGTCCAGGAAAGAGCGATAGTACTGGATTATCGGGGGAGATGATTGTGATAAATACATTCAAAAAAGATGATGCTCAAGCTCTAAAAGGAATAGCAATAATTATGATGATTTTTCATCATTGCTTCAGTTCAACAGAGCTTTATGAAAAGTATACAATTTCGTTCTTCCCTTTTAAGGAAAATATTATTGTTAACATAGCTGTAATATGCAAGATATGTGTTGCTTTATTTGCTTTTATTTCTGGATATGGTTTGATAATTAGCTATGAAAAAAAGAAGGCAACAGCGTCTAGATGGGCTTTGAGCAGATATATTAAAACATTTTCTGGTTTTTGGATTATTTACATTTTACTTGCTTTCGTGAATATTATCTTTCGAAGCCGCTTTTTGAAAGTGTATTTTGGACATGGTATCTGGATTGGAATTGCAAGCGTATTTTTGGATTTTGCAGGTTTTGCTAAACTTTTTGGTACAGATACATTGTTAGTTACATGGTGGTATATGAGTGCAGCTGTCGTGTATATACTATTAGTGCCATTGCTGTATAAGGAGCTGAAGGATAAAACTTGGATTATTTTAATTTTTAGTATGTTTTTTCTTAGAGTTATTTTATCCCATACGGATGCAGGTTCATTTACTGGAAGCAATTCCATTTATGCCTTTATTCCAGTATTTATCAGTGGTTCCATTTTTGCCACTACATTGTTTTTTTCGGGGGGGTACTAAAAAAGGCTACAAAGTGCATAGTTGAGGTTTTGGCACTATTTATTTGTGCATTGTTTTATATAAGACTTCCTCTGAATATATTCTGGGAATTTCATTTTTGTATTGCACCAGTGTTTTTCATTATGTTTTGCGTAGAGTATATAATGCCAATATATTTATTACATAAAATACTAGAGTTTTTTGGCAGACATTCAATGAATATTTTTCTGATACATTCATTTATAAGAGGCGGCTATATGGCCGATTTTACATATTCGTTTAAGCATTTTGCATTGATTGTTATTATCCTATTTACTATTTCTTTGCTTATATCTATTGTTTTGGAATATTGCAAAAAGATTATAAAAATAGACTTATTAGTTGATAAGATTTGCAACCAAATTGAATCATAACATGTAAGAGAAAGATAGGATTACAATATGCCATAGATTTTATGCCGAGTGATAAAGAAGGTATTTGAGATGACAGCTCATAAAGTATGTGGTACCTGAATGATAAAATGCAAGTGACAGTCACGATGAAGAATGCTGGAAATCTGTTATTTATCTCATCTGAACGTGGGAAAATGGGTGATGATTTGCCATATGGATTGACAAAAGCGGCGATTAATAGTTTGATTAAGGGCTTAGCAAGAAGAGGAATCGATTATGATATTCGTGTAAATGGTATTGTACCCGGAGTGACGGTATCTGATATGGTGGGAGTAGGGGAGAATGACAATTTATATAGAAAAAAATCAATTGGTAAAAGAATTTATTTGCCTGAAGAGATAGCGGAGCTGGCTGTTTTTTTGATGAGTGATATATCTGGGTGTATTTCAGGCGAAGTGATAGCTTGTGACCAAGGGAATTATCATCAGTTAGATGATATTTTATAACAAAATGCTTAGAACAAAAAATAGAAGCTTTCTGATACATTAATTTTTTTATCAGGTATAGTGGCTGTATAGGAAAGGTAGATTTAAATGTAATAATGAAACTAATCATTACAAGGCGTAGTGTAAAGTTGCTGATAATTGAGGTGAATAATTGAAAAGAAATGATTTTTTTGATTTGATCAGAGGTATTGCATGTATACTTGTGATTTTTTGTCATTTTAAAATTGAGTGCTGGTATGGGAAATATTTAACTGCGCTTGCGAGATTTGCGGTACCATTTTTTTTATTATTATCAGGCTACTTTGCTAATCGCGGGACTGTATTAGAAAACATAAGTTATTCCAAAAAAAGAATAAAAGCTACTCTTTGCTTGATTTTTTTTGGGGTGGTAAGTAGTGCAATTTCTAATACTTTCTGTAATTTATTGGAAAATAAACATTTTTATCAGTGGTTACTAGATGCGCTAAGCTTTAAGACATTTATTTTATTTTTGTTTTTTAATAGGGCACGTTTTTTAAGTTCAGTTATGTATTATCTTTTCATGTTACTTTATGTGTTTTGCATATTCATTGCATTAAATAAGTACAAACTGTTGTATAAGATACGTTATATTGTTCCTGTTTTATTGTTATGTAATATCGTTATTTCAAGTAGATTCAGCGAGCATTTTTGGATGGTTGCAAATTTTTTATTTACAGGGATTCCCTTTTTTCTAATTGGTTATTATATCAGAGAACAACGTATTAAAGAAATACACTGTGGTTGGAAATGTGTGCCAGCATGTGCGGTAATAGTGGGAATTATATTTACTATCGTAGAACGGACTTTTTGGGGAGATTCTTTTTTGTATTTTGGTTCTGTAATATTATCAATAAGCCTAATAGTGTGTGGTCTAGTATATAATATCAAGATTCCTAAATTCTTGGTTTTATTTGGCACCAAGTGTTCAGTTTTCATTTTTTTATTTCATTGTCCTATGGGTTACTTGTTGGAAGCTATATTTAAAAAATATGGATTATATTGTATGTTGCCGCTTTCTATTATTGTTTTATTAGTTTCACTTTCTTTTTCTGTTATATTTGCGGTTTTTAAAGAGACAATATTTAAAAAATATGTATACAAGAAGTTAACATGAGATGAAAACGTTGGAATTACTTATATTTTTTTTGGAGATAGAAGTTCATGGCAATAACCATTAAAGAAAAACAACAGAATTATAAAGCATAATTTGGCCGTTTGAAAAAAGCATTTGCTTATTATTTTTACCTTGAGGCGATTATTATAGAATATGCAATCATGGAAGATAGAGCAGAATCTATCCTAGCCTATGATGGAAAACAGATCATTCATAAAAATGCGAAAGAGTTTATTTCTTTTTCCAGAAAAGCAAATAAAATCATGAAACTTAGTGAGAAAAAGGGTTCTATTATCGGAAGGTATTTTGCTGATGATTTTATGGGGCAGGTAATGGAGTGAGTGAACTATAGAAATGCTGTCATTCATGCATTATTGAAAAAGAAAACTACGACAGTGGAACTTTTAAAATATGCCAATCAGGGCGAGTTGCTATGCAAAGAATTAAGTAATTGGGCAAATAACTATAAGAGGATGCTGGCTCGTAAATTACTTATGAAAACTGTTGAGTAATATGATCAAAAAGAAAGCTCCTATAAAGGAGCAGACTCTTTGTTTTATAAAAATTAACTATATAATTTAGTTTTCGGATGATTCGTAACTGATGCCATTCTTTTCTAATAACTCATGTAGTTTTGCAACTTCAGAGGTAAGAGAACTGACTTCCTGCGTTAAATCAGAAATCTTCTTTTCCCTTGCTTCCTGATAACGGAGAAAATCCTCACGTTCTCTGGCAATTTTAATTA
>NZ_FOKR01000017.1:7961-15618 GCF_900112195.1 Butyrivibrio sp. YAB3001 | reverse complement strand
ACACCTGGGGCTATCGTGTTTTTTACTTCCAGGTCAATTATGGACTCAGGATCAATATGTAACACAGAAGCAATAAGCCCTTTGAGAGCAAATTTGTTTTGCTGAAAGACTATTCGGAACATGTAGTCATTAGTCATGCCGATTTCTATTGGCCCTGTGGCGTTAAGATAATCCTTTTGGGTAAATTTGTTGATGATTCTTGATTCTTGTAACAATTAATAAAACCTTCTTTCGTAAAAAATATTTCTCAAATGCAAAAGATGCTAATGAGGAAGTTTGGCGAAGTGCCAAAATGATGGCTCAGAAATGAACCGAAAGAAATGATAACAGATTATGAGAGAAAAATCTTTGCGATTTTCTTAAGATTTTCTTAAGAATTTCTTTAGATGGAAGATAATGGCAAATTATGGGTCATAAAGGGGCTAATAAAAATAAAAAATATCTGTTACGTATAAAAAGATAAAAATCCGATAATAAATCCATAAAAAAGCGAATAGCAGCACTTACAAATACACGCAATCATATAAAATATAATCACTATTTGTTATAATAAAGCTGTATTTTGCCCTATGAAATAATGAAGGATTTTGTTGAGATAAACGGCATATTTTCTGTAAAAAAGGTGATTATGAAAAATAGAAAGAAAGCCTCGAAGGGACTACAGAAAAAAGTTTTTAGGCTATGTATTATGCTTGTGATAACTGCAATCTGCGGGTTTGCAATCATGGGTATGATTCAGCTTCGCACGCTTTTAAAGATGGCAAATGAAACCGGCCAGACACAGGCAAAGACAGTCCGTGCGCAGTCTGAAACTTCAATGATGCAGATGGCGGAGGAAAGCATGAAGAACATGGCCTTTCAGGCTGCGGACAATACTGACTGGGAGATGTGGGAACTTAGAAGCGAAGCAGTTCTTTTGGCAGCGCAGGCAGAGGATATATTCAGACATCCCGAAAACTACGGAGAATGCCTGATAGATGCTCCAAAGAAAGAAAACGCCGGCAAGCTTACCCTTCAGCTTATGTTATCCGATTGGGCAAGTCCTACTCAAGAAGATATGGTGATGGTAAGAAAGCTTGCAAATCTGGCGCCTATGATGGAACAGATGATCAGGAACAATGAGTATAATACTCAGGATCTGATTATTTCACTACCTAATGGCGTTTCTCTTTTTATGGACATAACTTCGGAACAGAAATTTGACGAAAATGGAAAGCTCCTAACTTATGATTCAAAGGAACGACCATGGTGGCAACAAGCTGTGGAACAAAAGGATGTGGTCCTTACCCATGCCGTACACAGTACGCTTTTGAACAAAAGTGAGATTGATTTTGGAGTGCCGATCTATCTTGATGGAAAGCTTATGGCAGTGGTAGAAAGCTCTGTGTCGCTGGATACTTTTCAGAATTTTGTTTCAGAAGTGACAATAGGGGACGGCTTATTTTCTATTGTAGTCAGCAATGATGGGAAGCTGGTATATTCTCCCTTTGATGAGGGGGAGCTTAAGATGGATCAACTTCTTTCTACGGATATCGTTGATCTGGATAATGATGAACTGGATGCTTTGCTGCAGAGATCATTCAAGGGAGAGCTTGGCTTTTCTGAAGTGACCATAAATGGAAAGCGGCACTATGTGGCCTATGCACCAATGATAACAACTAAATGGGCGCAGCTTTTGTTTATGGAGAAAGAGATTTTGGAAGAGCCAACTGAAGCTTTACTGGCACAGATGGACGAAACCTCTAGAAAAACGATAAAAAAATATGAGAAGAGTTTCAGGCAGTCCTCCTGGCTTACTATCATCGTAATGATCCTTCTTGTGACAAATGCGATTCTTGTAGCAATGATGTTCTCTGGGAAACTTACGAATCCCATCAACCGAATGACTGAAGCAGTTGGCCAGATTGAGGGAGATAATTTCAAGTTTGAGATGGATGATATCTACCGCACAGGAGACGAGATAGAGCTTTTGGCAGAAACCTTCGGTGAACTGTCTGAGCGTACCAAAAAGTACATCAGAGAGATTATGGAAATCACAGCAGAGAAGGAAAGGATTGGCGCGGAGCTCTCCGTGGCTGCCAAGATTCAGCAGGATATGCTTCCGCAGAAATTTCCTCTTTATCCTGATAGAAAAGAATTTGAGTTATATGCTTCCATGGATCCCGCAAAAGAAGTGGGTGGAGATTTTTACGATATCTTTATGATAGACGAGAATCATCTGGCACTTGTTATGGCAGATGTTTCGGGGAAGGGAATTCCTGCTTCACTATTTATGGTGATAAGTAAAACGCTTCTAAAAAACCGGTCCCTGTTGGGCGGTTCACCCTCAGAAATCATAACTGATGTGAACAGGCAGCTATGTGAAGGAAATAAGGCTGCTATGTTTGTCACGGTCTGTTTTGCCATCGTGACGCTTTCTACAGGTGAGGTTGTTGAGACAAATGCAGGGCATGAAAAGCCACTTCTGCTAATTGAATCAGAGGGAGAGAAAACGGCGGTTCGTGAAGTGGGAACTGAGCATGATGTGATCCTGGGAGGAATCAGAAAGGCTAGATTCCACGAGGATACGTTTATGATGAAACCTGGGGAACAGCTCTTTATTTATACGGACGGAGTGACTGAAGCAAAGAATAAAGAAGGAACCATGTATGGAATGAAAAGGCTCATGGAGGCACTGGACAGAAATAAGAGCGAAGATCCTAAGGAGCTGCTTCATAAAGTCAGGGAGGATATTGACCGTTTTGTGGAAGGGGCAGATCAGTTTGATGATCTTACCATGTTAAGTTTCAAGTATCGTGGAATGTAAAAAACTGTTTGTAAGGAGCAAGTCCTTCGGCAAAATCGAATTGGAATATTTCAGGCGGAGCAGGATTTGCAATAACGATGGTCGACGATGATGAATACTATGTTGCATATGCGCCTATTGAAACTGTGGGATGGAGACAGCTGATCTTTGTAAATAAAGAGGAAGCCGATGCCACTATGGTAGATCTGCTGCATAAAGTGGATGATGCTTCCAAAGAAACCATTTGGGAATACCGTAGGAGTTTTCATATGTCGTCCTGGCTGATGATCATTGTAATGGTTCTCATTCTTGTAAACGCAGCTATTGTTGCGCTTTCATTCTCAAAGAGACTGACAATACCCATCAATCGTATGACTCAGCGGGTAAGGGAAATTACGGGAGAAAACCTGTTTTTTGAGATGGAGGATATTTATCTGACAGGGGATGAGATTGAGATTTTAGCAGGAGCTTTTGGAGATCTTTCTGAGCGTACCAGAGAATATATAGACAGAATTACTGAAATTACAGCGGAAAAAGAGCGTTTCGGCGCAGAATTATCAGTGGCAGCGCAGATTCAGCAGGATATGCTGCCGCAGGTATTTCCTCTCTATCCGGAAAAAACGGAGGTCGATGTGTATGCTTCCATGGATCCGGCCAAAGAAGTGGGAGGAGATTTCTTTGATATCTTTTTGATAGATGATGATCATATGGCATTTGTGATGGCGGATGTTTCAGGAAAGGGAGTGCCTGCTGCTCTTTTTATGGTAATTAGCAAAACTCTCATAAAAAAACGCACTATGATGGGTGGGACTCCGTCGGAGATTCTCTATGATGTGAATAACCATCTGTGTGATGGAAACAAGGCCTTAATGTTTGTGACGGTCTGGCTTGGAATTCTTACTCTTTCTACAGGAGAACTTTTGGAATCCAATGCGGGGCATGAAGATCCTTTCCTTATGAAAAAGAAGGATGGTGAGCACGGCACTTTATACGAACAGCTGATAATGCCCCATGATGTTTTTTTGGGATTTATGAAAAATGTGGAATACAATGAGGATTCGTTTGTCTTAAGACCGGGAGATCGACTTTTTATTTATACGGACGGTGTGCCGGAAGCAACCAATACAAATGGAGAACTATACGGGATGGATCGATTGGGAGATGTATTAAATCGTAATAAAGACGCAGAACCTAAGACACTTCTTTCAGAGGTGCGCAAGGATGTTGACGCTTTTGTAGGGGATGCGGATCAGTTCGATGATCTGACCATGCTTGATTTTATTTACCACGGCGAAGAAGGGTGCGGTAAGAGTCTGAAACTTACAGTTCCTGCCGTTAGAGATAGCCACGAAGCCGTACGGTTATTTGTGGATGATGAACTTGAGCGTGTCGGGTGTGAGATAAAGAGCCGCAGGCAGATCAATATGGCAGTGGATGAAATCTTCACCAATGTTGTTAGCTATGCTTATCCTGAAAGTGAGGAAGGAGAAGTGACAGTTGACTTAAGATATAATGCCGGCGGAAAAGAAATCGAGATCTCTTTTATCGACAGTGGAAAGCCTTACGATCCGCTGTCGCAGGAAATGCCTGATGTAGAGGCTTCGGGGAGAGAGAGAAAAGCCGGAGGACTGGGAGTTTTTTTGGTGAAAAAACTTATGGACGATGTGCGATATGAATATAAGGATGGGAAGAACGTCCTGATGATAAAAAAGAGCTTTAGCTGCGAACAATCTTAAGTATTGAAGGAAGATAATCCCTTCAGTGCAAAATGCCATTATTTAATGAGGAGACAAATGATGTATACAGCGATTTTGGATGAGGACAACATAGAGGAATATGCTGCATATCTTGGTGAAGATGAGGCTGAGAATATAGGGAGAGCTTTTTTCCGGGGGCTTGTGCTTCTTGATGATCTTGATGAGCCACTTGGTGGTATGATCTGGGAATTAAAGAACCTGGAAGAGGGGCAAAATGTGGAGAGCCATATACACTGGTTTGATGCTGGTAATGAAGAAGAGGCCGATGCGCTTTTTATGCGCTACAGTGAGATGATAGCGGATGATGGTGTTGAGAAATCAGAGGTATGCATTCAGGCCACCAGAGAAAACTCCAAGATGAAAAAAATCCTTAAGCAGCAGGGATTTGATGTGCATCTCATGGAGGGGGATGATGTGGCAGTTGGTCTGTCTGAGATTTTGAATATGCCTATCTTTAAAAAGAGCCATAGTCCGTCGGGGTGCATTTATTCTTTGGAGAATATGGAGCTTCGAAGCTACCGGAGGATTATTGCTAAACTTGACACATTGGGACAGAAAGGGACTTGCGAGGATCTAAGTTATCTGCCACTTAGCTATTTTGAAAAGAATATATCCTGCTACTATGAGGATGAAAATGGAATACAGGGGCTATTGTTGTTTCACAGGTCTCCATCAGGGAGCCTTTATCTTAAGGTGATGAGAGCAGTGGCAGAGACTCAGAAAGAAGCAACCATGATACTTATGCAGATGCTTTTTTATGCAGTGGAGTACATGAGAGAGAATTGTTCTGACAGTACCCAGATAATTGTTGACAGGCATAATGATGCAGCTTTTCTTTTGGCGGAGAAGCTTTATCCAAGAGGTTTTGGCAAGCCGGTATATTGTGGGAGCCGAATGGAAAAGTAATCGGATCAGAAAACATATTTTTTACCATGAATGAGAGAGGAGATATATATGCTTACAATCACAAAATCAAAGGAAGATGAGAAACTGACTGTAACGATAAAAGGGCAGATGGATTCATCTAATGCATCAATGTTTTCTGAAACAGTGGAGGAAGATCTTGATGATGTCATGGAAATATTCATCGATATGTCAGAACTTGAATATACTACTTCTGCAGGACTGAGGGAAATGCTGGCGGCATATCAGGTTCTGGATGAGAAGGATGGCAGGATGGTGCTGATGCATCCAAATGATGAGATAAAAGAGGTTCTGAATCTTACAGGCTTTGTGCACTTTCTGGAAGTAGCGGATTAGTTTTTAAAAAGATTTTTTGATGCGCAGGAGAACAGAGGAGAAAGGAGCAAGAGATGAAGATCATACGGCTGGATGAGGAGTTGCTGGACTACTTTGGTGCAATGGATTATTTTGACAATCTGCATTGTCTTGTACATCCGGGAAGCTTTGCGCTTGGAGCTACTATGCAAAGAGAGGATGGTACGGATGAACCGGCTGCAATACTTGTGGCTGAAGTGGAAGATGATGCGCTTATGATACGCTGGCTTTATGTAAAGAGTGAGTACAGGTGCTGCGGGATTGGAAGCAGTCTTTTACAAATGTGTTTTCAGGAGGCCAGGGAAAGGAAAATGAAACGCGTTCTTTCCAGAATTTCCGAAGAGTATCTTGAGGCAGCGCCTGAATGGGACCCTGAGCGTTTTTTCATGGAATGTCTCTTTGAAAAAGAAGAATCTGTCATGAAGGAGTATGTACTGCTGGTTAGTGACCTTCAAACAAGCGCGGAGGTGAAAAAAGCAGCAAGGGTGAATGCTTATGTTATGCCATTTGCTGACCTTACGGAAGATGAAAAGAAAAGCGTGCGCGATCAGGTTGGAAAAGAACTCTCCATCGGCTTTGATGAGGATTTAAGTTATGTCTTTACAAAAAAAGGAGAGTGTAAAGCAGCTCTTTTTGTGAGAAGGTACGGACGGGTTATTTATCCATTTCTCCTATACGGGAAGGAAAAAAGTGATAAGGAAATGCTGGTAAAGGCAGCTTTCTGTGACCTTAAGGACCTGGATCCGGTGAGTGTTTTCAGGGTTGAGAGTAGTACTCTTGCCGGAGAAGAGATACTGGAAACGATGTGCGTGCCGAATAAGAAATATCTGATCAGTTATCGGGAAGCACGGATGATGGCTTATGAAAAGCTCTTGAAAGCGGAAAACGCTTGACTTTGACAGGAGGTATCTATGGCACTTTCAGAACAGCAAAAACAGGAAATGAAACGGGATGTTTTTACCATTCAGACCCAGGAGGAACGACAGGCAGTACAACTGTCAAAGGTGGGCGAGAAATTTTCAGAAGATCAGCGCCGGCTCCATAATGTTAAAGCGGCAGAGCGGGATGTCCTTAAAATAAATAAAATCCTGAATCATAAGGAGGAACTGACTCTCAAGGATGAAGATCATATGGACCTTGTGTTACGTCAGAATCGAAATCTGAATTTTCTTTTTATGAATCAGGAAAAATGGAGTGGCGACAGTCTAATCATGCAAGAAATCAAGAAAACACTTAGAAGTTATGAAAATCTTTTGCATGAGAAAACTAATGACTCAAAGAGCAGGGAAGAGCTGGCTGGTACAGCAGTCGCTTTTTGTGATGAACTGGTAAGTAGTTGTGAGGCCTATCTGTCCAGAGGAAGGTCATTCTTTTTCTGGAGATGGGGACGCTTTGAGGCTGTCAATCAGCTCAAACAGAGGATGTTAGAGGAAAAGCGGCTTCTTTCTAATCTTAGTACGAATGAATGGACAAAGAGTTTTGGTCATGTGGCAGATGGGGCAGATAGCCTCAGAGACCTGTTAAATGAACATACCATTGGTGGAAGGCTTAAAAAGCATCAGGAAGCTGTAAAGAAGAACAAGAAAGCAGACGAAGAAAATCCAGAGCATGTATTAGAGCGAAGGGAAAAGACAAAGGAAGCGGACGTTACATATAAGAGTCCAATTGCCTTGACAGAAGAAGACTTAAAAGAGCGGGAAGAAAGAGAAAAGGCGGATAAGAAAAAGGCGGTTAAAGAGCGGCAGGAAAATATAAGAAAAGCAAGGGAAAAGGACGAAGAGAATCCAGAGCATGTATTAGAGCGAAGGGAAAAGACAAAGGAAGCTGATGTTGATTA
>NZ_FOKR01000017.1:0-7326 GCF_900112195.1 Butyrivibrio sp. YAB3001 | reverse complement strand
AAGGAAGCGGATGTTACATATAAGAGTCCAATTGCCTTGACAGAAGAAGACTTAAAAGAGCAGGAAGAAAGAGAAAAAGCAGATAAGAAAAAGGCAGTAAAAGAACGAGAGGAAGAGTTAAAGCGCCAGGAAGAAAAGAGGTTACTTGAAGAAGATATAAAAAAGCAAGATGAGAAACGAATAAATGCAAAAAGAAATGTTTTTGTTAATTCGGATAAGGAAGAGGTGAAAGGAAAGGACCCTGAAACAGTAAAGAAGAATGCTGTAAAGATGACTATAGAATTACAGAAAAATCAGGTGGATTATGATACTAAAGAACTGAAAAGAAATAAGGCTGCTTATGAAACAGGCATGAAAAAGATTCAGTCAGAAATGGTCGCTCTTAAGAAAAATAAGATTCTCACAGATGCCCAGAAGCAACGTATAAAAGAACTTGAAGCTCATTCAGCGAGGATGGTTCATGAATTTGCAGCCAGCAAGAAGGTGTATATAAGAGATGCTGTGGATATTGAGATCAAAAAGAAGGTGGGCTATAAGGTCATGATGTCACTTTCAGAGTTTGAGAGTGTCTTCAAGTTTGATGAAATGTCGAGGCTGGTGTCTCAATATGGAGAAAAGCAAAACGGAAGAGCTATAGCTCTTAAGAGCCTTTTTGATAAACTTTTGGGAATCAATGCCGAGCCAATGGAGCTTTTGGATGATAAGCGGTTTACAATGTGCCTTGAAAAGTACGAACAGCTTTCAGGGATGACTGAAGCGTTTAAGCGCCTGTTAAAGATGAATCCGGATTTTGAAGTTGGTATGAAGGGTGAGGAGAGAAAACGTCTGCAGACGTTGGATGATATGTCTTCACTGTTTCGCGTAAAAAAACAGATTCTTTTGGATCCTTCGTATCGTGCCAAGGTTCCGGTGGATCTTTCATCCTATCCAAAGAGTAAAGAGGTTTTTGCAAAATCTCATTATAGGAGGATGCTTGCAGTTAGCAAGGTCCTTGAGAGAAATTTACGCTTGGCAGCAGGACTGCCCCTTTTCGATAATGAGTTAAAGAAACAGGAAAATCCTTTTGCTGAAGCAGACAGGCTCTATGCACTTCGGCTTTCAAAGGAACCTGCTTTTCAGAATGAATCCAAGGCTGGTTGTGAGAAATTGCGCGAGCAGACATCAAAGAAAAATCAGATTATTTTAAGTAAGATTGAGAAAATTCAAGAGAGCCTTAAGACCGCAAAAGGAGATGATAGAGATAACAAGATCGGACAGCTGAAGGAGCTGATGCTAAAGTCGGACCTTTTGAATGAAAGGATGAAAAAAGAATTGCAGGATGATCCTTCGGCAAGAATTTATGATGCTATTAGAATTATTGAGGAAGAGCGATTCCAGCTTCCTCAGGATTACAATATGATTCCGGATCTTCTCCATGTTCCTGAAAAGAAAACAGGTGCATTGTCTCTGACTTGTCTTTTCCAGGAAGTTACAAATAAGGAACTCAAAGCAAAAGCCGACACAAATGATGCAATGTGTAAAAGATATGGATATCAGGAATTTGAGAAATGGATGAGGGATTATGCAGCTAAGTACTTTAATAAGCAGTACGGTGACATCACTTTTGGTCATTCAAAGACAACTGATCCATCTATAATATATAATGACAATTTGGATCGAATTCTTACCCATTTCAAAGGAAGTCATCATCTTTTTCGTACAGATGCTGAGATGCGAGAGCAGATCATGGCACTATCTTTTGATAGATCGCCTATGAGAAAGGCATGGCAGGATGATCCGGAAAAAATGCAATATATGGAGGAAATGTTCCATCAAAAGGTATATATGCTAAACAGGCAGATGATAAATGCGGCAGCCAGGATAATGAACGGTGGAGGAAGCAGACTTATATTAATGACTCCGGTGGACAAGATCATGACCATGAATGCATATTTGAAGATGGAAATATTGGCATGTTGCACATCAACAAATGTCATTGTGGGAGCAAATTATGCCAATTATCTTGAGGCTTTGAAAAAGAACAATCCAGAAGAGGTGGCAACACTTGATCCGGATGGATATTTTGTGGCAAACATGATTTCTAACGTGCCTCTTGGTTTTCATGGTTTTATAAATATGCGTGGAGAGAAGGGATGTACTGACCTTCCGAAGGCATATCATAAAGAATATAAGACATTTATTGAAAAGTACATGAAGAAGCATAAGTGCAGTAGTGTGGCAGCAGGACAGGCTTTTATGATGGCGCATCCTGAAATCTGGGATAATAAAAAAGCATGGATACAGCCAGTTGATGATAAGGAAGCAGAAGAAAGTCGCTTAGAGGAGATGATGGATCGAACGGCTGCACAGTTCACAATTCCAGATGAAAGTGCAGAGCTTTACCAGTCAGATAGTTTTGAGCCGGTGTCCCAGAAAGAACTCGATGCCTACAAGGAAAAAATCAAGGATCAGGGATTTAAAAACTATGACAAAGCTCTGGATGTTATCAATGGAGGTTTCCGTACAATGACACCATCAGAAATGGCTGCTACATATTTTATGTAAATCATAAGAGAAAGAAAACGGTGGAATAAGGGGCTATTATGAGGCTTTCACATATATGTGGGAGCCTCATTTTTCTTTATTCAAATAGAAAAAAATGGTGTGTTTAGGCTATAATAGTACCTATTAGAAATTAGTATTGAAGCTTAAGTAGGAAGTAAGGAAAAAATCATGACTGCTTTTTATCATCTGCCCGGCTTATTTGAATTTTACGAACTGTACAAAGTTTTTCTCCCACTATATCGTGAGCACAGGGAGTGTTTTTATGAATGGTGCGATATTGGCTCTATTTATGGTGCGCCTTATGACTGTATATGGGGAGGAGGCAGAGCCGGCTTCGGTGAAGAAAATCCATATGATGTAGCAGCGCTTATGAAGGAGTACAATATTTCATCGCGCCTTACTTTTAGTAATTCACTACTTAAAGAGCAGCATCTTTTAGACAAAAAATGCAATTACCTGTGTTCTTTGTTTGAAAAGAGTTCTTCCTGCAAAAATGGAGTTATTATTTCATCGGACCTTCTTCTTGATTATATAAGAGAGAATTATCCTGAGTTTTATTTTGTGTCATCAACTACGAAGGTGCTTAGAGATTTTTCGCAGCTGGAAAAAGAAATTGAGAGAAAAGAGTTTAAGTATGTGGTTCCGGATTTCAGGTTAAATAAGTCTTTTACAAAGCTCAAGGAATTACCAAAGGAGTATAAGGATAAGGTTGAATTTCTATGCAATGAATGTTGCAGTTTTGATTGCTATGACCGAAAGAATTGCTATGAAAATGTCAGTAGGAAGTGCTTGGGGGAAGAATGTGAAGACCATATTTGTGTATCGCCTGATTCATATCGTGGGTATCGGTTTTCAGATGCGATGAAAAACCCGGGATTTATAGGAATAGAAGATATTCTTGGCACTTATATGCCTATGGGATTTTCAAATTTTAAGATAGAAGGAAGGAGTCTTGGAAGTGCGTTGATCCTTGAATTTCTTCTTTATTACATGACTAAGCCGGAGTACTGGCTAAAGGTTAGAGAAGAAATATATTTGGATAGCTCACTGGACCTGTTTTAAATGGTGTAAATGTGATAGAGATAATGCTGATAAATGGCTATTTTCTGATATATTATTGTGGGAAAAAATATTTCTAATGTATTAGGAGTGCTGGAAAATTGGATAATAAATCATTTGATTCAAAAAGAATTGCTCAGGGCTATGCAAAGAGACCCTGGCTCCACAAGTCAGTAATAGAACAACTACAGAAAGATTTAGGGCTTGACACAGGTTTTGTGTTTTCCAAGGGACTCGATGTGGGGTGCGGAGCAGGTCTTTCAACAAAGGCTTTAAGACTTATATGCGATAAAGTAACAGGAACGGATATTGCAACTGCAATGGTTGAGGTATGTGAAGAGCTGTACGGAAATGATAAATCATATTCTTTCTATGTTGCAGGGGCCGAAGAAACTAAGATTCCGGAAGAAAAGTATGACATTGTAACAGCTGCAGGATGCATAAACTGGGTGGATGAGAAGAAATTTATGGCAAATATGACTGAGGTTCTCAAGGATGATGGCGTTATAGTCATATACGATTTTGGAATCACTGACAGGATGGTTGGAAATGATGCTTATACCAGATGGTATCAGAATGATTATCTGAAAAGATTCCCTAAGCCTCCAAGAAAAGAGAATAAGTGGACTCAGGCCGATCTTTCGGAAGGATTCATCATGGAAAAACAGACAGAATATGACATGCAGTATTCCTTTGGAATTGGCGCTTTTGTGGATTTTATGCTTATACAGTCAAATGTTAATGCGCAGATAGAGTGCGGAAATATAAGTGCTGATCAGGCAAGGAACTGGATGACAGAGTCTTTATCACCTGTTTTTGACGAAGAGGAAAAACAGCTTATCTTCTATGGCTACAGCTGGTATATAAGAAAGAAGTATAAGAGAAAATAGAAAGGCAGCTGCGTAAAATAGTAATTAGTATTCTTGCAGAGCGGGAGCTTTCAACTGTTCTGTTTAAGAGAATGCGAACCTTCTACAGATCCTTTGCAATAGCGGCGATTCTTATGCTCGGAGCCATTTACTTAGGGCCTAAGGAGAGCAAGGGCTGGATGTTTACCAATATCGCAGCAATAGTTTATGAGTTATTCTTAATACGTTTTTATGTCAGGCTCTCAAAGGCATTTGGCAAAAAGAAATTTTTCACGCTTTTACTGGTTCTTTTCCCGGTAGTCTTTCTTCCTGTTTTAGGGCTTGGAAAGGCCACTTTCGCGCATCCTGACCTTGGACCTGTTAAGCAGCATGGAAAAGTAGTTGGATTCCTTCTTAAAGCCGGACTTGTAGTTGTGTCTGTTCTTGAGATTGGAATCTTCGTTTTTATAGTTGGTAAACAGTCTGTGAGTACTACACCGCCTTCTCTTTTGATTTATAAGCAACTAGATGAAATTAGCAGCGCCCTTAGTGGTATTGAAGGAAACTCAGATGTAATAAAAAGAGAGGATTACCTTGGTTCTGCAAGGATTAAAGAGTTTGATCCAAGTAGAGAACATTTTTACACAGACTATTCAGACGCTCAAAATGTAGTGGTTCTTGCTTATGTAATAGGATCCAACCTTGAGGACAAGGCGGGACTTGCTTCTCTTAATTTAAGGCAGATAAAAGAGGCAACAAAGCAGGGAGATGGAGTCACATTTGTCATGCAGGCAGGCGGCTGCGGATGGTACTATGTATCACCTTTCGGTAAGCTTGCTCAGGATCCTACTATGCCAACCGAATCCCTTGCTACTGATATTATTTCTTGTTTTGATCAGCTTAATACTGCTGTAGCAGATGGAAAAACTGATACAAGATCAACACTTTCATTAATAGATACATTCCTGGCAAAACCAGCATATGCTAAGCTTAGCGGCCTATTCGCTAAAACAGATGACGCAGTAAAGAACAGCAAAAAGGATTTTGCGGATGTAGCAGTAGCAGCTAATGATGCATATGCATTTAGCAGTGACCTTCAGATTGACCTAACAGACTTTTTGTCTAAGCTGAAAGAAGCAGATTATGACAATACCATTGCTGCAGATGAAGATATTGATGAGGTAATAGATTCAGTCAGAGCCAGTATCTTATATAGGAATAAGAATTCTGCAGACGGCATAAATGGTGAAGCATTTGCATTCCCGTGTAAATTCACGTTTGCCTACACAGATACCAGAAAGCAGCTTGTGGCTTTAGGAAATGAGAATGAATACAGGCTCTATGATGATGCATTCAGTATCATGGCAGCTCAGAAGAAAAAGGCAATGGAAAGCGAGGAATACGTTTCCAACGCTCTACTGGAAACCCTTTTATCTTCATCCAGTACTACAGAAATGTTAAGTAATCTCTTCATAAAAATGCAGGATGACACACAAGAAGAATGGTATATAGAAGGCTTTGAAGATTATGACAACAGCGAGGCACTTGTGGATATTCCTTTGAGCAAAGAAGGTGAAGGGTACAGTCTAGAGCTAGATGAGAGTATTTGGGAAATCATAGCTGACTGTAAGACTAATCTTTATCAGGTAGAAAATGCTGGTGAAATGAAGTATCTGGGATCAAGCCATTTTGGCAAAAATGATTCAAAGGGAATGGGAAAGCTGGAGGCCGGAGATACCCTGCAGTTTGTATTTGACAGATACACACAGGATGGCAAGCTAATAAGCTCTACAACGGAAGGAAGGCCTGTTGTTGTACCAGCTAGCGGCAGCCCGAAGGTTGAATTCAAAGCAATAGAGGATGGTGACTATATAATTGGCGGAGTTTTAACTGATGTATATCAGAGAAAGATGACTTCAAAGATAGTAAACGTGCAGTAATAAGTTAGGGTATTTAAAATAATATAACAATGTGTAAGGAGAGTCTCAAGCATGGAAACTAGACAAAAGAAGATCATTAATCACAAAATTCTTAATGAACACTGGTTTATTGGATCCATATTGCTTATTATCTGGGGGTACCTTTTTACATACTTTATCTCAGTTATAGTGGCGGTAATTTTGGGAAATGTGATTCTGCTTCCGAAAGAAGAGATCATGTATATAGGGATGATACTTGGAGCATTATTGACTTTACTTGTTCATAAAAGGTGGTTTTATCCTGAGTATGAGGGTTCCCTAAAGACAAAAGATCTTAAAAGATGGTTAATTACAGGCTTAATTATCCTTGTTATCGTGCTGCTTCCTGATATTATTACTTCGCTTATTCTAAAAACTAATTTGGGAGCACCGACTCTTCACTCTGTACTAATGGCAGGTGTTGCAGGAACTGTTGAAGAGACCGTTTTCAGAGGACTTCCTGTGTCATATCTGATGAGGCAAAATAAAAAGAAGTCACATATAATATGGATAGCAATAGTGACTTCTTTGATATTTGGATCAGTTCATGGTTTCAATTTTTTTGCCGGTGCTACACTTCTGGCGGTGCTTTTATGTCAAACGGCGAATTATGGGAGGAGGTTTCAGCGAATTGTTTTCGGAGATTTCTCCTCCTGCACGGCGCAGTCAGTTCAGAAGCATCACATTCCTGCCGGAGTTGCAGCTCATTTTCGTAGGCTTGTTTCAGTAAGTCAATCCTGATTTATTGAAACAAGGCTATGAACCGAAGTACATAGCCTTTGAACCTTTACAATTAAATATCTCATTCGACTGCTCAAAAGGATACATACTCATGAAGGGCCGAGGCCACTGCGCTGGCATCTTCCATTGAAAGGACTTTGGACAGGTTGTTACATGTCTGACTGGCATCGGCAATA
>NZ_FOKR01000020.1 GCF_900112195.1 Butyrivibrio sp. YAB3001 | reverse complement strand
AAGCAATCCACACCAATGGATTGAACCAATACACTGCAAGAAGTAAAAATCCCAGCTGCTTTCTAATGTGATCAAGCCTTTTAATATGTGAATTCTCATGCGCAAGAACATTTTTTACAGTATTTTCATCAAGGCCTGAAGGGATATAAATAGTTGGTTTGAAAATTCCAAGTATAAATGGTGTACTTATCTCATCACATTCAAAGACATTATCATATGAGTTCAGTTTAATGGATGTTCTTATCTTCTTCCTTATTGAGACATAACTGAACACTGCATACGCAAGCATTACCAGTACACCAAACAGCCATATCATCTGAAGCCGGATCATCATTTCCCTTCGCCCTGTTACAACTTCAGGAATATCATTATTGTTTGGGGTAACAGTAATCGTCTCATTTGGCAGATAATCATGCACAACATCATCTGGTTCATTAGGAGCTACCGCATTCGGAGTATACTCATGAGTAATAATCTCACTGCTAAAGAACTCATTATTGTCCTCAACTACATAAACAATGCTGTCAGATTCATTATTGCCAATAAAGAAAGCCTCTAATCTATTCCCGATATTGGGTAAAAAGCCTATAGATGATTCAACCTGAAATGGAATAATAAGTCGCAGTGCTACAATAGTCCACATTACCCCCATAAGCCATTTGGGCGCCTTCTTAAATACAAATCTGAAAAGGATAGCTATTATGATCAGAATACTTGCAGGCAAGCATAAGCTTAGGAGCGTCAAGAATATGGTATCCATCATTTTCCCTCCTTTGCCTGATCAATCATCTTTTGAATTTCGTCAATGTCTTTTGTTGTTAATTTTTTATTTGTGGTAAATGCTGCAATGAATGCTGGTAAAGACCCCTGAAAAGTATCGTCAACGAACTTTTCACTCTTTGCAGAATAAAACTGCTCTCTAGAAATAATAGATGAGACTATTCCATTGTTATTCTGAATAAGTCCCTTTTCACATAATGTTTTTATTACAGTATATGTGGTTGATTTTTTCCACATAAATCTTGTCTCACAAAGCTTTACCAACTCCCCTGATGGTATAGGTTCATTTTCCCACACAAGCTCTGCAAACTTAAGTTGAATTGCCCCAAGTTCAAGTTCCATACCCTTTTCCTCCTGGTCTAGTTAGACTAAACTACATTTATAGTCTAGTCTAACTAGACCAGAATGTCAAACATATTTTTTCGAATATAAACGACGATGCGCTTTTTCTGTGCCATCCAAAAACCGCCCATTTTACATAAAAAAGCGAATAAATATTCAACTCTTTATTTCCAAATGAGCCTCTTCTTTGGCTACATTAGCCGCATCACATTCTTTCCTGCAACCATTCCCTACCTCTTCGCCAAGCCAAAACATTAGAAAATGTGCTCCTACTATAATCCAATAAGGATAATCTCTTATCACATCAAATATATAATTCACACGAAAGATTCTGTAAAAATGGGTGTCATATGATACTGAAGATATCATAACGGCTACTGCGATCAGAATTGCTGTTGCGAGAGCATACAGCACTCTCATTACTGGCCTGTTATGCGCTAAACTACTCGCGATGAATCCGACAATACAGGTGCAAATGAACCAAAATACAGCAATTAACAGGATTAGCGGATTTACAAAAAAGGCTAATATCATAGATCTGGTAAACCATCCCCGAAGAGCCAATATCAGTAGTAATAAGCCATATATTATTGATGGAATAATGCTTTTATTTACTTTCATTAGCTCAATCCTTTTCTTTGAACTGTATCCTTTGAAATCTGTCGGAATACACGAGCTCTACCGGCTCATGAAGTCCATCATCCATATATTCCTCAGGAGTTCTTAATGTATCTCCATATAATTTGAAATCCCAGATCTTACTTCCTTCGCCCTCCACATACTTGCCGCAAGCATATAATGAGCCGTCTTTTTTCTCCGCAAAGGTAACATATGTATAATCATCATTTCCTTCGGCGGCACTTTCACTCTCAGCATATGGCTTAGCTTTTTCAAATCTGACTTCATCCATCCAAACCATTTTCACATCATCCAATACCTTTACCGGCTCTTCTATGAAATCCTGATTCTTACTGTCATATCCGCAGCTTCCAAAGGTGTTGTTGCCCCAGGTCCACAATGTACCGTCCTCTTTGATGGCAGCCATGCTGAAAGAACCGCAGGTAACATAGATTGCATCATCAAGCATTTTCGTAGGATCCGAGTAGCTGCACCCAATTGTGTCGTCAGGATGCTTTGCAGATGTAGTCCTAATTTGCCCCCACCACCAGACTGAACCATCATCTTTAAGGGCAACGATTCCGCTTTGGCTTGCTCTGGCATATTTAACGTCGGACATAAGCAATACAGGAGTTGCTGCAACAATATCATCATAATAAATCCATTCTTTTCCATACGGATTCTCTAGTCCCATCAATCCATTTTGGTTTGCCCCGGCTCCATATAATTCACCGTTTTCAGTAAGATAAATCACAAAGAAGGCCGCACCATCAACATGGATAACATTCTCTGCCATTTTCTGCGGTGTGCCTTCATAAGATGAGCGATTCCCGATGCCAAGCTGTCCTTCACTGTTATCCCCCACACCCCAAAGTACATTATCATCATCAATATAATAGTGATTATACTCATACTCATTTCGAAAATAGTAGTTTGTTATGTCAAAATCGGTATCATCAAGACGGAGTCCATCCATGTTTTCTACATAGTAAACAGGAAACTCAACGACATCTTCCACAGGTTCTGCAATAACAGCATCATCAGAGGCAATAATGGTAGGAATAAACTTAATAAGCACAGACGCTCCAATAGCAATGCACAGAATGGTAAATACCCAGACTATCCAATTGTTCTTGTCAGCCTCATCAAAATCACTTTCAATAATTTCACTCATATCTTTATCTTCAATACTCATAAGTCACCTTCCATTAGATCTTGTTTCATCAGTGAATCACCGCTGTCTTAGCTATTTTATACCAGTCAGGGCATATCCTCTTGCTTTCTTCTATATAGCCAGCTTGCCATGCCTCAAATTCAGCATTATCCATCCAAATAACCTGACCATCGATGCTGATATCATAGACTTTTCCATCCTTGTCCTTATCTTCTTCATAGGGAAAATCTTTGTTTAGTTCATCATCAAGTTCTCCTGTTTCGTAATCATGAAGGAGCTGATGTGAATTTACAGATGCGATAAAATCATAGCTATTCGTTTCGCTGTTATATTTGTACAAGTCATAAGGCCAAAAATTATCCTCATACACCCCGCCATGAGAATACGCACATTTTACTATTCCGCCTTCAAAGAATTCTGTAGAAAATGTTTCAAACATTTTTTCAAACTCTTTCTTTTCTTCATTATATGAGAAAACCCATTGAGAGATAGTAGACGTATATCCTCCATTGATTGTAATAAGAAGCTCATCTTTTCCATCGCCAGTAACATCACAAACAGCAACTGAATCAGGATAAGATATGTCCTTCTCCCATGCATAATCTTGTTCTTCTCGTCCGTAACAGTACTGACCATTTGGCATATACCCAGTAGACTCAAGTGTTTTCATAACTTGAATAAAAAGATTGTTGACGTCTTCATCTTCAGAGAGCACCGGAAGATAGTATTCAATATCTCTGCCAAGCTCAATATGCTTATTCCATCGCTGATGGTCATCATCAAATTCCGAAGTGATTTCCAGTCCTTCAAAAGGAAGATAATTATCAGAAACAAGTTTACTTGAGTATGGTATCGTTATCCAAACTGAATTTCTATCTACATCATAAGGATTGAGAATAATAGTCACACCAATACTATCCAAATACCATATAAAACCTCTGGAGTACTTATCTTCGACTATACCATCATAATCATAACCAATGTATTCATCTATTTTGCTTAAGGTTGGATAAAAGCTATAATTATACTCCTTTTCCATGAGCAAAAGCTCTCTAACAAGATAGTATCTTAATGCCTCTTTGTCCGGTATCACATCAGAAATCTTGATATTTTCTCCAGTATGGACATTATAGTTGTAAGTTTCATAATATGCAGAAACACTCAACTGCCCCCTATAATCATCCTCAACTGAAAGGATACTTACATACTCAGAATCTACTCTCTGTAAATAATCTGTCCTTTCATGAACAGTCCTCTCAGGATATCCAACAACGCCTATTTCATCAGCATGCTCTATTTGCCATGTTCCATCAATAATTTCCTGTATTTCCTTTTTGAAACCATCTTCATCTTCTTTGATATAAGCTCTTTTTTCATCCGCTACTAGTGCGATTTCTTCAGCTAGTGCCTGAAACTGTTCTTCACTTTTATCTGACAAATATGCAAGAGAAAGATCTTTTTCAAAAGACATTTCTTCTCCATCAACACCACTTCCCGTAATGGTATCCTTATCCTCATACCTAATAAATTCAGGAATACTTACCGGCTCCTTTTTTGCAGCTTGAATCGCTTTAGTTCTTTCGCTACTTATATCTACATTGCTTACTTTTACCAGTGAATAACCAGAATCCATGTTAAATTCGCATGGACTATTAGCAGATAACACAAAATCATCGACAGTTATATGCATGACTATTTCAGATTTAGAAACAATCATTTTCCCAGTATTGCCCCATTCATCCTCAAAAAAGAACCTAGCTCGATTTTCATCAACAGCAATATCATCAAATTGTATTTCTGCCGTTTTTTGAGAACCCGAATCAACATTAACTAACTTTCCGGAAAGATGCTTATCACTAAATTCCTTGCAATAAAATACCATTCCACCGTAATCATAGATTGTTTCTTCACTGACTCCGAATGTAGTCCAAAGGCTTTCGTATGCACCTATAGAATCCGTATCATCAATAACTTCTTCGCTTGAGCTATCAGGAGCAGCTTCTTTATCTGATATTTCGTCCGTAGTAGCCCCCGCTTCTTCTGTTTCATTTATATTTGAATTGGAAAAAGAGCATGCAGAAATAATAAGCATGCCAATAAGAATTGTCCCAACTAATTTCTTTCTCATATAAGTCACTGTTCAGATTCCATTTCCCCAAGTAGAATCTGGATTCTCCTTTTTTCATACTCTTATATTGTAATAGGGAAACAAAATGTAGAAAAGCCATATGGAAGCATTTTTCGCTCCCAAATGGCTCTGTTAATATGCTTTTTCCAGTTCTTTCTAAACAGTTTCTTCTAAAGTTCACTGTCTGCATCATCTTCGTATTTAATCTGCTATAGGCATCTTAACTACACATAATACATCATCTTTTGCAAACCAAATATATACAATAGAGCCACAACAATAATAACGCTCACTAGCAATGTCAAAACCTTATAAACTTTACATTTTTTCCATAGTAACCAATATGCAAGAAACTGAAATATAGTGATCAATGTAAAATAAAGAATCCATTTCAATTCCCACAAAACTATATCTATCATTGATTTATCATTAAAGTCTGTGAAAACCATTCCTACAACTAATATCCAAAGGAACGGCATAAGCATAATAGCCTCATACCCTAACAATGCTAATGCTCTTTTTCCTTTAGTAGCATTTCTCGTTAAAAATGCAATGCAAACAGACAATATGCATAATAAAATTGTTCTATAAAAATCTGAAAAAATAATCTCTGCCATCAAATTATTGATCCCCCAATAATTTGTTATCCTGGAATTCAAAGGTTTTTATCCGGAGATATCGCCGTACAACTCCCGCTGAATTCTTGCTGCCTCCTCGGAAAATGAAATCGTATGCCAATAATCCTTGACAGCAATCTCAATCACCTTAATTGGCTTTACCGGTGTTCTGGAAAGCCATTCCCATTCATCGACAAGTTCAAAGGAATCCGACGACAGAACATATACATAGCCTTTTCCGTTTGGATTAATGGCCCCGTAGCGCAGGTAGCTTTTGATCCCGTCAGAATCAAATGATAATTTTCCCTCAGGACAGTCCGGGTAGAAGCGAAACGGCAGTGCAAAAGGAATTACTTCCTCCATCGTTGCTGCCGCGTAAATCCCCATTTTGGCTTCAGTCTCACATTGTCCGTTCGCCTGTCGCGGCATCAGGATGTCAAATAAATACTGGCTTCCGTGGTATACCACCTTCGGTTTCTCCTTCATAGACAGCCTCCACACTTTGCTTTGATTCTTCGTTCGTTAAAACTGGAATTTAATACTTGCTAACATACTCCAATTATCTGCTTTGGTATTCGTACCATTCTTCATCTATCTTTTTGAATCCAACAGCCTCAAACATTCGCCTACTCTGCTCATTAAAGGAATAGATATTTGCCTTAACAGTATCCATACCCTTTTCTTTAGCAAGATTAAGCATATCTTCAACGCATCGTCTTCCAATGTGCTGATTCTGGTATTCTTTGCACACTACAATAGCGACTTCTGCATTGTCTCTTAACGAAACATCCCCTACCAATGTCCCCTTATATTCTATGTAGTAGCAATCCCCATGAGAGCTTAGATAATCATACATAGCATGTAAAAGATCTAAATCATATGGTTCATCTCTGTTATCTACCTGCTTACATACATCCAAATCCTGATACCAAGGAAGTGAAGCCTCGTCATTCCTGTAATATGGAATCAGTTTTAATTCTTCATCAATGATTCGCTCTGTCATTCTCTCCACATATCCATTCCTGGGCCATCATTGTCATTTGGACGGGCCTTGAAGCCAAGCTTCTCGTAAAACGCCTCTTTTCCTTTTGATGCCACAATAACTATCTTTATACGCCAGCCTTCCTTGAGCTGGTTATCAATATACTTGATACATTCCTGCACCATTTTCTTGCCGATACCCTGCCCCTGATATTCCGGATTTACAATTACATCCGCAAGGTAAGCTATATAACCCTTATCCCAAAATATCCTTGCGCAGCCAACAGTTTTCCCTTCATCCACACAGGAAATAATAAAATCTGAGTTGTCCAATCCAGACTGCGCCTGATCATCGCTGATGAACGGCCAGCCAACAGATGTCCGAAGATCACAGTAATCCTTTACCGATAGATTATTACAATATGTTAGCATTCCAATTCTCCCAACTGATCATTTAATGTTTGGTATTTATTTTGTCACAATTAAAAAGGCTGGTAGTCAAATATATTGCACTACCGTTTTCTTAAACGTTAATTGCCTTCAGCAATTCTTTTTGCGCATCTTCAACATCCTGGATTCTTGTTCTTCCTATTCGGGCAAACTCATCATTAAAGTTTATCTCCGGGAAGAAACCAGCTATCCATTCAAAGTTTGTTGGCGAAGTACCCATACATGCTTTTACAACGGTGTCTATGGCTACAGTCTTAAGCTTCGGCCCATATATATCTGCATCGAGTGTTGAAAGTTCCTCAAAATCTGAGATTTGAGCCAGCTCATCATGCATAAGACTATCCAGTGACAAATGAAGATTCTTTGCAATAGCTATAAGTGTTTCAACTTCAGGATAGCCCTCACTTCGCTCCCATTTTGAAACTGACTGCCTGCTGACACCAAGCATTTCTGCAAGCTCTTCCTGCGAAATATTCTTATCTTTTCTGGCTTTTTGTAATTCATCTGCAAATCCCATAATATCAACACCCTCCACAATGCTTTTGATACATATAGTATTACACAACAACATCTATATTTACCATATATTTCAGGTGCCATATCATGCAACTTCAGGTTGCGCAAAGCAAATTTCTAATATCTTCTGCTCCCAGACTGGCGTTCATCACTCACATCGTATATCTTAATTGCATGTTCTTCGGCATATAGCTGCCTGTAATGGTAAAAAAGATCACGCTGTCTGTAGAGTTTATCGCTATTAACATCGCCATATATTTTGGCAAGCTCAGCAAAGCTCGGGAATGTATTGTAATACTCATCGTCAAGGTTTTCGATCTCAGCAATTATCTCTGATACGCTCATATCCTTATAATGCTCGATGCTATCAGGAGTCAGTGACACAATAAGCAGTCTCTTTGTCTCATCCTCATAGTCCGAAGCAGTAATCCACTCTCGCTCTGTACGATATGTCTTTCTATTCAAAAGAGCTCTTGACTTGTCAGATAGTCTGTCTAAGTCCTTTTCTCTTAATCTCACAGGAGCTAAAGACTTGCCCCTCCCCTCTTCATGTGGGATAAAAACTGATACCTTTTGACATGAGTTCTCATTCAGTATGCTTATAAGCTCATCAACCTGATTTACATTCTCAGAAGTTATAGGTATTCCAGCACTGACTTCAAGCCCAGATTCTGTTGCTGCCCTTATCATTCTGAGCATTCCTTCGAAATCTCTTGGTCGACCGGCAAAGCTATTGTGATACTCCTGCAGTCCATAAAAGGTAAAATTGAGTAGCCTTACGCCTTCGTCTGCAAGCATAGCAGTAAACTCTCGACAAGACTTTTCATCTCTGATCTTCATTCCATCACATTGAAGAAGTTCTGCCTGTGGGCTTCCGATCTCCTTAAGAAACTCTATTGCCTCCTGTAAATGTGGATGCTCCATTGAATAGCCAAATGCATATGTGTATGACAAGTCCGGCCTTAGTTCTTTTGCTTCAGTTATGAATCTTTTACCAAATTCTATCCCCTGCTCCCATGATACCCCAACAGGCTTACCATCCCATGATAATAGGCAGTATCTGCACCTGCAGCCACAAGGAACACAGAGGTTCTGTATCATAATTGATTCTGTTTTCATCTTACTATCATCCTATCCTTCGACTAATAATCGCGCTAAAGATATTTGATTCCTCTTCGCATATAAAGTCGCCTTATACAGTCCCAGACACTGATTAGAAGGTACCTCTGCGACGCAGATATTAGGTTTTCCTTCAAACTCAGCAATTTTCTTATGTTCTTCTCCCATTATCAGAACGATAAGCTCATCTTCATCAACCTGTATTTCCCACACAGATTGATCTGTATCAAGGCCTGCCTTAGCCAAAAGATATTCTGCATCTTTCCTGATTTCAGCTGCGTACGATGCCTGCTCATATGCAGGTTCATCTTTGTATCTATGGGAAAACTTATTGAGCTTATCATCAAGCTTTGAGAAGTCTACTCCAACCTTCTTATAAACATCTCCCATGAAATCAATTAGAAAATCATTGCAGACAACCTCATAAATCATTTTTTCATAGGAATCAAGCTCATCCAAAGAGACATCCGCTTTATCAAGAGTAAAACGCAGAATAATGTTACCAAAATATGGGATTGCTATATACTCTTCGTAATTAACTACGTTATTTGTTTTTTCTTTTACTTCTTTAGCAATTGAATCTATTTGGTTCAAAAGCTCTTTTTCTAAAATGTACATATCCTTAATGTTTAGCCTTTCTTTAGGAATCTTTTTATAGTATTAATCGTCAGTTCCTAACCACATACACATGCTCATCTTTGCTATTTACAGCTTCATAAAGTATTTCTTTTCCAAATAGTAGCTCTTTAACCCATATATCATCATATGGATGAAGAATCATACCGCTTTTAGCAGAATCCCCCATAAAGCTAATGCATCCATCTTGTAGATTTTCATGTTCCAGTGCTAGGTCATCATTATCAAGTTCATCAAAAGAAACTAAAATCAGACCACCTAGACGGGTTATCCTGCAAAGTTCGGCAAATCCTTTTTTTGCATCTTCATAGGTCATATGATCCAGCACAGAATGAGCAAATACACCATCAAATTCTGCATCAGCATATCCGGTCTGTAAGATGCTGGCTACTTTGACGTCTATATCATAACCAAAATGTTTTAAGCCCTCATTGGTGATTTCTGCCGCATTTTCTGATATATCAAAAGCCTTTACCGAAAAGCCATTTGACGCTAATGCCAAAGTGTATGCTCCAAACCCGCAAGCTGCATCGCATACTGTAGTTATATTATCCTTTTGAAAAAGACTGATTTCATCAGCTTTAATGTTGTTATATTTTTCCAGATACGGAAGCAACGTATCGCTGTTTTCTTTGCCCCAGCATTTTTCCCAAAAGCTTTTATCGCTCATCATCTTTTCTGCATCAATTCCGTTTATGTCATTTATTCATATTCTTAATCAATCGTAGCCATATAAGAATAGCCAAAAGCTACTCTACAAGTATATGAAAGCGAAATAAAAAAGTACATGTCGTTGTATGTAATTTTACAAAACATGTACTTCATCATCATAAATCAATGCCATAATATTCTTTTAGCGCATCAGAAGCGACAACTTCGTTGCTCTTATCAACAATCACTCTTGCCAGATAAAGAGCTTCGGTAAATAGTTCTTTTCCTCTTGCATCGTTTCCAAGTTGATGTTCGCATTCTGCCATTATAATGGTATTCCCCGGTAAATGCCGATAAATCCCGTAACTCACAGCAATATCCTGACCCTCACGCGCATGTACTAATGCCTTTTTATAATCGCCAATAATCAGGTATTCTCTTGCTATAGCGTAAAGAACTAACTCTTTAGAAGTTCTTGACGGAACAATCTGTTCAAATCTGATATTGATATTGGATAAGAGTTTTTCCCATATAGAGATAGCATATTCGCTGTCACCCTTTTCAGAATATGCCATCGCAATCTGATTGATCATCTTTATCTCATCAAATGTAAACAATCCTGTTTCTATATTATCAGCGTTAAAAGATTGATGAGTTAATTTCAACGCACCGGTAAGAAGCTTTATCTTTTCATCAGGAGAATAGTTTCCGTTCTCTCCTCCAAGCAGAACCCTGGATCGAACAATAAACTGTTCCATGTCCTTATCATTTGGATCCATCAATTTCCTAAGTTCATTATGTAGTTCCAGTGTTTCCTTTCGGATATCTTCCTTCTTGCAAGCCACTGCCTTTTCATAGTTAACATTATTAGACGTAATCTCTTTGCACAGCTCATTTATCCTTAGTTCTTCTGCTGTTAATGCCGCATAGAACCTGTCATCGCTGATACCGAGCCGTTGTAACAACGCATTTAATACATTGCGAGTAGGTGTCTGCTTTTTATTCTCTATGCGTGACAGTGTTGGTGGCTCACAGATGCCTTCGCATAGCTCTGCCTGCGTTATTCCCAGTTCCTGACGTCGCTGTTTTATTATTTCCCCTAAGAATCGTTCTTTCATACAATAATTGTCCTTAGTTGCTAAAAAAGGATCTGCCAGTTATCCAACCGTCTTACAATCTTATAGATTCCACTCTGTTGAGCCATTTTCAGTTATTCGAAATTTTCGAATAACTGAAAGTCCAGTAATTTACTGGGCCAAGCCCTCTGCTTCAACTTTTATTTTAAGTACCTTCTATTTCCTTTGCTGTTCCTTCCAATTCTATAAACTTATCAAAATCACTTTGGAAGAGACGATCTTGTATAATCCTATACTTTTCAAATTCGGTTTCCGCATGAAGCTTTGCCTCTTCTGCACTTATCCTGCCTTTATCTTTTAATACTTCGTGATCCATAAGTGTTAGAAATCCATCTAATCTTATTTCCCAGTCTGCCATTGTCATAGGAATGTTTCTAAGAGCCATACTTTCGGCAAAATCAAGGTATGCAGTTACTATTCTCGTAAGAATTTTTAATTCATCTTCAGTAAGATAATTCTTAGCTACTCCATCATTATTCGTCTATATTCTGATCAAGCTGGTCATATCGTTCCTGTAATTCTTTAATCTTTCTTGCTCGTTTGTTTTTCTTTTCATTGATTATTTATAATTAGTCCGATGTCATCGGACTTTTTTTGCAAAACTTATCGTATTTTGTAGTACCGTGCCCGGCTTTCTCCTTCAGCTTCAACAATCCCTTCTGCTGCAAGCTCAGATAGTATAGCCCTAACTCTTGGCTGGCTAAGTCCGATATGCTCGGCAATCTCTGATGTCTTTGCATTTCCCTGGGCAGTAATATACGCAACTATCACTTCTTTGTTTTCAGCAGTTTTATCTTTTCCGATTATTTTTTCCGCTTGCCGCTTGTTTTTGTCGCTTGTCGCTTGCTTTTGTCGCTTGTCGCTTGCTTTTGTCGCTTGCAATCTATAAACGGTAGCCTTAATTCCATCACCGAATTCTTCAAAAACAGGCTCTTGCAGGCCATACTGCTTGCATGATGTGATAACTCTTGGAATACCGGTTCCCCATGCTTCAACTATGTGCATGTATTGGAAAATATCGGCGATTGCTTGATTTCTGCATTTGGATCTTCCGGTTTTCATGGTCGCAATATCCATTCCGCCATAAAGCATTCCAGGTGATACAACCTCAATTCTATCGTCAAAAATAGAAACCTGTATCTTGGATTCTGCTAAATAACTTCGATGAATAACAGCATTAGCTACTAACTCTCTTATTGACTTTATTGGAAGCTCATATACGTTTTTACTGTAAAGGCCATCAACTTCTGCACCGATGTTAATATGTTTCAGGATAAACTGAAATGCGTCAGATAACTGCTCGTAAATAGGACCTTCAAACTCTTTTTTATCTATAAAAATATCTCTATCATTGCCTTTAAACAGGGCACACTGTATCTTAGCAAAACGAGAGTGATTATCTGTCATCAAAGAAAATGCATGTGTAGGTGCTAAGTTCCTCCCACTCCTACAGAGTAACCCCATATCCTCAAGCTTGCCTATGGTCATGTCTTTGACAGCTAACTTCTCATCCTCTGTTTCGCAATTTGATAAAGCAATTTCCTTTACTACACGGCATAACTCGAGAGCCTTATTTTCATCAAATTCAACGCCAA
Source organism: Butyrivibrio sp. YAB3001 (assembly GCF_900112195.1). Lineage (GTDB taxonomy): Bacteria > Bacillota > Clostridia > Lachnospirales > Lachnospiraceae > Butyrivibrio. Next base: position 57,319 of record NZ_FOKR01000020.1, on the reverse strand, counting down.
TTTCCTGCATTGAGTCATATGAAAGGTTTGCTCCTTCAAGCTCAAGTTCTTTTAATGTAACAGAATCTGCCGGTCTGCTGGTTCCGTTAACCCTTACATATGAAGTGTCTTCTTTGGTTTTATTTGCCAAATAGTATGGCCTGTGTTTTCCCGGAAAGACCTCAACAACAAGAACTGTCTTGCCTTCCACTGATTGGGGATAAATGTCGGTCTCAATAAGCGGTGTACACGAATCTGATATCATCGATGAAATTGAATCAGAGAGCTTAAACGGACTCTGATCCCCAATACCTACAACCTCTTTTGTCTCATCAACAATTCCAATTATACTTTTCCCACCACTCGTGTTAGCAAAAGCAATAATATCCTTTAAAAACTTCTCATGTTTAGATGGGATTTCCTGCTTAAATTCTACTTCTTTATTTTCTCCAAAGTACTCTTTAGATACCATAGGTAAATCTCCTCTGTTTCAATCATGTCATCCAACATGGATTCTCCACCAACTTGGTGGAGAAATATAATTACAATGATTTCTGAAGCAGCTTGCTTCAGTTTTTGTTTTTCTCCATGGCTTCCCATTCAGCCTTCATCAGTTCCAGCATCCGTTTCCTCTGCTCATCTTCCGGAATGTCAGAATGATCAACCTTAGTAATAGGGATATCTCGCATAGTCTCAATAAAATACTGCTTCTCACGCTCGTAGCTTTCCTGTGAGCGCTCAAATCTGCGCAGTTCACTGGTAAGCTTATACGCCTTTTCAATAGCAGCACACAAATCCTGATTCAGGGTTGCCTTCGGATCATGGAAAACTTCATTGTGATAGACCTTTAGCTCAATCCAATTTCGGTTCTCATCATCTGTAGCATCTTTTTCCTCTATATCAACACGATCATGGACTGTTGTCTTAATTGAAAATTCCTCTGTCTCATATAGCTCCAGGAAGCATGACAAAACATCTCCAACGCTTCCCAGATGGAAGGTCTCATCTCTTCCACAGAGCCAATCCATTGAAATCCCGCATTTATCTGCAATATTTATGATTGCATCAACAGTGGGCTTAATCTTTCCGCTTTCGTAGGAGGACAATGTTGGCTGAGGAATGCCTAACTCTACAGCAAAGTCCTTCTGCGATTTATTTCCCTGCAAAGAACGCAACATTTTGAGACGTTCACCAAATAGATTATCTTTATCAGCCATGATCCAGCTCCTTTCTTAATACAAGATATATTTTATCACATTCCATAAAAGAAATATATTATTTATATAAATATAGCTTATCCTAATATTGACATATAAAAATAATATTGTTATTATAAATATAGCTTAAGATGATATAAATCATAAAAAGCTATTAGAAAACTAAATAAACCGGTTCGAAAGAACCCGTAGTTTCCCGGATGATTGGATGTCACCAAAAGTGTTTCCCGAAACAAAGCCGGATGTCGACGATACAAAAACCATTATTAAGCGTGTTTGAAAGGAGGATGATAAGTTTGAAAACACGAGCAAAGCAGCGAGCTAATCGCAAATTGAAATTGGCAATGCTGGATCGAAGAGATGCATGTGGAGTCTATGATCCCACACCTTACGAGGCAGTGAAAGAAATGATCGAAGAGAACAGAAGAAACAAGGGAAGGAGGGCAAGCTAATATGGAATATAAGAATTTTCTGACAGAATATGATGATGTGCTGAGCATAAAAGATATCATGAAAATCTTAAAGATCGGAAGAAACAAGGTCTATGAATATCTCCAGAATGGCACAATCAAATCCATGATGATCGCAGGTAAGTACAGAGTTCCAAAGTTATATCTTCTGGAATTCATGTATCCTGACATGGAATTCATTAAGGAGGCAAGTTAATTCATGGCAAAACCAAAGAAAGATGGCAAAAGAGCCACCGGAGTTCAGGGTAAGAGTGGTTATCTCTATATAATCTCTTACCAGCACATTATGAAAGACGGCGTTAAGGTCAGACAGAAGCAGTGGATTTCCACCGGCCTTAAAGATACCGCTGAAAACGTAAAGAAGGCTTCCGAAATGAGAGCCAGGCAGCTTAACACCAAACACACTGATGTTTCCACAGACAGAAATATAACCTTAGCAGACTATATCGATAATTTCCTAAATAAAAAGAAGAGAGAGGTTTCCGACACGACCTCCTCTTCTTATTTTTATAGAGGAAACAGTATAAAAGAATTCTTTGGAGATATAAAAGTTAAGGAAATAACCGAGTCTATGGTGGAGTGCTTTTTGGATGAGCTGTTTGAGGAGCGACATCTTCAGCAGAGAACAGTAAAAGACATCAAAGTTCTCCTTAGCACCATTCTGGATAAGGCTGTAAAAGAAGGCATAGTAGCTTACAATCCGGCAAAAGAAGTAGTCATAAACAAGAAGCTGGCGCTCAAGTATGCCAAAGAAAAAAATACAGAAGATGAATTCTTCTCTTATGGAGAAGCGCAGACATTCCTGGACAACATCAAGGAACTTGATTGCTATGAAATGTACTACGTTGCCCTATTCTTTGGCTTAAGGCGAGAAGAGCTCCTTGGCCTTCGCTGGTCTGCAATCGATTTTAATTCCAAAACAATGAGCATCAACCACACTGTTACAAAAGGTATGACTGTCAATTACGTCAACTCAACTAAGACTGACGCCAGTAACAGAGAATACCCTCTGACAGATGAACAGATAGAGATGTTCAGACAGCTTAAGACCAAAGAAGATTTTAATCGAAAGCTCTTCGGCAACTGCTATATCGAGAATGAGTATATCTTCAAGCATGCCAATGGTAAGCTTTTCTATCCGGACTATCCAACCAAGACTTTCAAAAGTCTGATCATCAAGATGCCGGCGCTTCCACAGGGCATAACACTTCACGGTCTTAGAAGCTCCTGCGTATCCATCCTTGTTCATCAGGGCATGGATGTAAAGAGCATTCAGAAATGGGTAGGTCATGCAGACTATGAGACCACTCTTAAGATCTATGCAAAAGTAAAAGACAAAGAAGCAAAGAGAGAAATCTCTGACAAAATGACCAGTGTCATTACACTTAAGGAATACACTGACCACAACATCGAACAGTAACTTGACAACAAAATATAGTTTATAGAGAGTTTTCCATGTTTTTGGGGATTAACTTCAGAATAAAATCAAATGGGTAGAAAAAAAGTAGAATTGGGCATAAAAAAATCGGAGTGACAGGATTCGAACCTGCGACCTCGGCGTCCCGAACGCCGCGCTCCACCAAGCTGAGCCACACCCCGATGAAAAAACTATTCAGTTGAAAAAGATGAAAATCGCGCAACGTCCCGAACGCAGCGCTCTACCAAACTGAGCCACGCCTCGATATAATATCGCTGATGTGATTTCAAACGCATCAGCGACATTATCGATTTTATTATGATAGTGAAAAAAAGTCAATTACTCTCAGCAAATTCTTCTTCGGAATTCTCAGAATTATTCTCTGATTCGTTTGCTGAAAGTTCATTTTTATCTTCACAGGTCTCTTCCTTGGCTGTTACTGACAACTGCTGTAAGTCTTCAAGACAGATAGTCATCATATCTTCGCCGGAAGGATTTTCTATGGTTGAAACTCTCTTGGCCTGATTTGTTATTATTTCCTCAAAAAGATTTCGAATTTCTCTGGCATTTGCAAAGTTATCAATATTCTCAATCTTTTTTGCTGTGATAAGAGCTCTTATCTGGTGTTTAACATCTTCATCAACTTTGTAGTCGTACTTGTCACAGTTCATGTTGAAAATCTGCTCAAGTTCATCAATACTGTAATCAGGGAATTCGATGTATTTATTGAATCTCGATTTAAGTCCCGGATTGCTTTCAATGAATTTCTTCATCGGATTGGTATATCCGGCCACGATAACAACAAAATCGTCTCTATTATCCTCCATTGCCTTAAGGATAGTATCAATCGCCTCCTGACCAAAAGCATCGTCTTTTTGTGAAAGTGAATAGGCTTCATCTATGAAAAGAACTCCGCCCATAGCTTTCTTGATCTGCTCCTGTGTCTTGATGGCAGTCTGTCCAACATATCCTGCCACAAGGCCTGATCTGTCGACTTCAACCAACTGGCCTTTAGAAAGGACACCAATCTGCTTATAAATCTTAGCAATGATTCTGGCTACAGTTGTTTTTCCGGTTCCCGGATTTCCTGTAAAAACAAGGTGTAAAGATACCGGAACTAATTTTAGTCCCTGATCTTTTCTTGCCTTCTGAACCTTTACAAATGCTGTAAGCTCTTTAACATCGTCTTTTATTGTACTAAGTCCAATGAGTTTCTCAAGTGTCTCCATTGGATCTTCTTCAGGCTCTTCCGGTTTCTTTTCCTCTTCCTGATTAACCTGAGGACCATTTGCCAAAAGAGTTTTTGCTTCATCAAGAGCGGCGTTTGCGTTCTTTACGGCATCTTCTGAACTATCTGCTTTACTATCAGCTGATAAATCCTGACAGTTTCCAAAACCTTTTACAGTACTGCCACTAGCACCTGTGGAAACAGGCTTACTACCTGCTCCACTACTGGTACTCTTAAAAAAATCTCCATAGATGCTGCCAAGCAGATCTTTTTGCATATTTGTTATCTTGTTTAGTGTTTCCAGTTCTTTATCTCTTGAATTAGTCATTAGCTTCCCAATCACCTCTCGAAAGGAATGTTCTGTTTGTAACCAGAGCGTTTATATCTTCTCCGATGATTTCAGAAGCTTTTGTCTTATATGCTTCCTGCTGTGGTGTTCCCATAGCTTTATAGAAATCATATGCCATCTTGTGAGAGCCATCGAGATTCTTAAGTCCCTGTGCTATATGTGACTCCATCTCATGAGCATCATCTGTCTCTCTAAAGAGCATAAAACTTGTGATATAAGGATTATTTGCAGCCATTGTATATGCATAAGCTATTGAAGCTGCCTGTTTTTCCTCACCAAAGGCTGATGTAAATCCAATCTCAGAAAGAGAAATGGCTCTAACCTGCCCGTTTGGATTAAGGAAGGATTTCTGGCACATGTAATCTGTTAAAAGATAGATATTTTCCATTGTGATATACTTTGTGGAAATATCATTGCTTACATATCTTGCCTGCTGCTTCCAAGTATAAGGATCATACAAAGGAGCATTGTAAGGATGAACTGAAAGTCCCCAGTCAACATTTCCTTCTCTCAGCATGTAGTAATTGAATCTGTCGAGGAAGTCCTTGGATAAAGAGCATCCCGGATTAGATTTTCTCTGCCACTCCTGGTCAATTGAGTTGAACACTCTTGCATTTCCGTTTACAGCCTTGATCTCATTATAGAAAATACGGAAAGCCTTAACATACTCACTTACATTAAGCTCAAGATTTGTTGAACTCATGTAATACCATTCTGTTCTGGCATTTACTTCATTTCCGATTACCCAGTTATCAATTTTGCCATATGGTCCTGAATATCTCTGAGCAAGGAAAGATGCAATAGCCTTAAGATGCTGTGTTCCGCCATCTTCCTTTGTATTCATGGCATAACCCGGGCAAACATGTTCATCTCTTGAAAGAGGATGGATCAGATCAGCACCGGCTTCTGTCTTATTATTAAGAATTGTCATTGTAACCTGGAAATTGCTAAATCCACACCACTGAACAAAGTTGTCGTACTGTTCAAGTGCAGCTGTATTAAACTCATAATCCACACCGTTATAGTTAAATACAGTTGTAGGCATTGCAGGATTTGTGCTTGGTCCAACAATATCTCCCATGTAGATGTTGTAAACCATCTGGGAAACGCCAAGGTCCTTAAAAGTTGCTTCATCAGTATAAGTTGGAAGGATTCCCTTAATACCATGATCATTTCTGGGAACGCTCATATATGCATTTCCCTCAGGATTTGTGATATAGTGCTCATCACTTACCTGATACATTGAACCGCCGCTTTTTACAGCAACCAGGAACTTCTTTGAAATATTTGATTCAGGAGTGTTGTATCCCAGAGGAAAAGAAAAAGTTGCACTCTTCCCAGCCTCAGTTGAAGCTACAACAGTTCCTGTTGTTCCATCCTGATAAACCTCATCAGCAAAAAGATAAAACTTGCCATCGTCAGAAGAAGGAACTGAATTACATGATGTATTAACTACAACATTTTCACCTTCGATCTGACATGAAGTTATGCTAACAACTCTTCCTGCCGCTTCAGCTACGACTCCTGCATTCCCATTCACAATATGGGAACTCAACACGCCACAAGCTACAGTAACTGCAACTGTAAGTGCAGCCACCACTTTTTTAGCCACATTCATATTTTTTTTCACACCTAACCTCCAAAATTCTTAAATATATCATGCTTTAGCTATTGATTCAGTAAATGACTCAATGCTATCACAATCTGATTTATGCAATGCACTTTTTATTGTAAGACTCTCTTCGAGAATTGTCACGTTTTTTAATCCCTGAAGCTTTTCTGTCATAAGCTTAACAGTTACAGGCGCCCATGTTCCGTTCTGTGCAAGAGCAAAAATTCTATTCTGAACTCCAAGTGCATTCATGTCATTAAGAAACGCTTCCATTGGAGGATAAATCCCATTGTTGTAAGTTGGGCACATAAGTACCAACTTACTGCAGCGCCATACTTCCCCGATAAGATATGACACATCTGTTCCCGAGACATCAAATACCTTAATATTTTTTCCTGTCTTTTCACGAAGAAGGCTCGCAACAGCTTCCGCAGCACTCTTTGTATGTCCGTAAAGACTTCCATAAATAACCGCAATATCATCCGTTTCTGCCTCATATGTGCTCCACTTCTGATATTTATCCAAAAACCACGATATATCTTTTCTCCATACAGGCCCATGTAAAGGAAGTATCATTTCAATATCGATTGTCGCAGCCTTCTTAAGCGCTGCCTGCACCTGCATTCCATACTTACCTACTATATTTGCATAATAACGTCTTGCTGAATCCAAAAAGTCTTTTTCAAAATCATATTCATCTGCAAAGATTCCGCCATCAAGCGCTCCGAAAGTTCCAAATGCATCTGCTGAAAGCAGTGCTTTGCTCACTTCATCATACGCAAAAAGAACTTCCGGCCAATGAACCATTGGCGCTGTTACAAACTTAAAAACATGCTTTCCTGTCGATAATGTATCTCCTTCTTTAACCTCCAATTTCTTGTAAGACGCGGACTCTGGGAAAAACTGTTCCATAAATGTAAAGGTCTTGGCATTTCCTACAACAGTAACTTCGGGGTAAAGACCTGCAATTGTGCTGATAAGTGCACAGTGGTCAGGTTCCATATGAAGAACCACCAAATAATCAAGTTTCTTTCCCTCAAGGCAATCCTTAAGATTCTCAAGATACTGATCTGATATTGATATATCTGCAGTGTCAAAAACCGCTGTTTTTTCATCATCAATAAAATAACTGTTATAAGAAACACCCTCCGGGATTGGGAAAATATTCTCAAACCTTTCAAGTCTTCTGTCACTTCCACCTATCCAATAGATTCCATCTGTTATTTTTTTTACTCCGTTCACGTCTTTTCCCTCCATCTTGGAACATTTTTTATAAATTTTTAAACTCAAGAATAGTTTTCTCTACAACTCTTATATCAATTGGCTTCGAAACATGGGCATTCATTCCTGCGTCAAAGGCCTGCTGAACATCATCTGCATATGCATTTGCAGTCATCGCAATAATTGGTATTCTCTGAGACCAGTCAGTGCCTAGAGCTCTGATTGCTGCGGCAGCTTCGTATCCGTTCATTACAGGCATCTGAATATCCATAAGGATCATGTCATAATCGCCTTCCTGAGCATTTTTAAACATTTCCACAACTTCCTGTCCATTGCAGCCTCTTGTGACGGTTGCGCCCTCCATACTCATAAGTTCTGTAAGGATATCAGCGTTAATATCATTATCTTCTGCTGCAAGGAACCTCATTCCTTCAAGCGGATTCTTTACTTCCTCCTCTTGTGTTGAAGATCGTTTCATGATGTCATCAATTATTTCCATGAGTATTGATGCAAATACCGGTTTCTGCAAGATTTCGTTACAGCCTGCAGCCCTAAGTTCATCCTCGACCATATCATAGTTATCTGTAACCGCTAAAATAAGGCTATTATTTCTCTTATCTTTTCCTCTTATGCTCTTTATAAGCTCTGCCGGCTTCATGTCTTCAATCGTCTCATCGACAATTATAATGTCAAAATAAGAACTTTTCTCTGCTAGCTCATCTACTGCCTTTATCGCCTCAAAACCGGTCCATGCCTTCTTAACTTCAATATTCTCCGTATCTATGCTGTTATCAAAGCTCTTTTTATATGCTTCATCAACCTTTTCGTCTTTATTAACAACAAGCATTCTGGAAATTCCGTGTGCTTTCCAAAAATCAACATTATCAACTTCAACAGCTTTAAGCCTTAGGTTAACAATGAAAGTACTTCCCTTGCCTTCCTCGGATTCTACTCGTATTGTTCCTCCCATCAGTTCTACGAGACTCTTTGTTATCGCCATTCCAAGTCCTGTTCCCTGGATAGTCTTTGTTGCCCCCTTCTCTTCACGTGAGAACGCATCAAATATCTTATCCTTGTACTCAGCCTTCATTCCAATTCCATTATCTTTTATTGTGAACTTTACATTCTGGAATCCTTCTGATGAAGATGGCGATTCATTTATGATAAACTCTATCTTTCCACCCTCTGGCGTATACTTAACAGCGTTTCCAAGAATATTCATAAGTATCTCGTTGATTCTCTGTTTATCACCCATAAATACATCATGCTGAAGAGATTCAACTTTAAGCTCATATTCCTGGTTCTTAGCCTTTGCCTGGAAACTGATAACCGAATTAATTTCCTCAAGCAAAAGACCTATCGGCATTTCCTTGATATCCAGCGTCGTCTTTCCGCTTTCAATCTTACTCATATCCAAAACATCATTAAGCAGTGATAAAAGATTCTGCGATGCCAGACTTATCTTATGCGTGTATTCTCTTACTTTGTCCGCTTCCTCTGCATGCTTGTCGATCAGAAGATTGAAGCCTGTGATTGCATTCATAGGAGTCCTGAAATCATGTGACATATTTGCCAAGAAGCTCGTCTTTGCCCTGTTGGCAGTTTCTGCTGCATTCAGTGCCTCCTGAAGCTGATGATTTCTCTTATACTCCTGAGTTCTGTCGTATAATGCGATAGCCATTCTCTTTCCGCCATCGTCTATAGTGCATACGATTACTCCTCTGTAATATAGATGTTCGTTGGTCTTTTTATTTTCAAATTCTATCTCATCAAGGGCAAGGGCTTCTCCGGTAGTCATACTTGAAGCTATAAGACTTGACAGAGTCTGTCCTTCAACCCCGCTGGATATTACAGCTTTATCTATATTTCTTATATCCGATTTCATTTCCTCAATCGGTATTCCCAGTACAACATCCACGTTTGAAGTTATAAAACTAGGCTCATATTCATCAGTTCCAAGAACTGCAAGAATATCATTATTTTTCTCAACAACGAAATCAAATAGCCATTCTCTGTAATGAATATCACTTTCCTTCATTAGAAGATCCTGCACATTTCTGGCATTGATCTCTTTTACCATCTCTTCAAGCTGCTTGGCCATATCAACCATTGACGCAGATAAAAGACCTATCTCATCCTTAAATTCAATATCATCAGTCACATTGAAATCCCGACTTTTAATTCTGTTCGCCATTTCATTCAGATGTGTTATCTGCGCGCTTCTTCTTGTGGCATAGATTGATGCCACAAAATAAACTACTGCAAACAGAACTATTGCCATAATGATATCATTAATAAGAAGTGATATTACATCTGCTCCAATTGTTTTTCTGTCAACATAATAAAAAAGTCTCCAATCATTATCCAGCTTTCTTGAAACAGCCATGAAATAAGAATCCGTAGTTATGAAAGTATCCTCAGAAAAATTACTGTCATAGCTTATGGCATCATTTTTTATTTGTTCATCAAGAGTGCTATCTTCAATGTTTTTGTTCAGAATAACATTCTGATCATAGTCAACGATCAAAACGCCATTATCCAGATAGCTTGCCTGATTTATCATGGAAAAGAAATTACTGGTATTTATCTCCAAAACAACTATTCCTATGAGCCTTGATGACGTTGCAGAATCAAGGAGTGCCTTTATAAGGTAAACTCCGCCTTCCTTGTCACATACCCACATTGTGCTGTATTCTGCCCTGCAATAATCATACCATTTCTTTTCAAGATCAGTTTCGGGAATGCTTAAAAAATCACCAATATGATCCTTAGGTAATAAATCTGAATATATGTGTATTGACTTCAGATTCATATCACTTCCCTGGTAATACCATATAAGAGGCTCAATTTCGTCATTCAACTCCTCTGTAAGAGCATAAGGATTACTATTCGCACGTTCCAAGACTTTTCTGAAATTTTCTTCATAGGTAAAGAACTTTATTACATCATTTTCTATCTTGCAATTATTTTCAAGAGCTGTGGTTATTACATCAATATTTCCCTGAATTGCCATCTGCGTCTGTGCAATCAGGTTCTTTTTTGCCGCCATATACATATAAACTCCCAGTATTAAGATAGGGGTAATAATTAATACTGCAAGAATTGTGCGAAGCTGTGCCTTGAATCCGTATTTTCTGAGAAAGCTTTCCTGATTATTGCCCATCTGACCACCTCTTAATTGTTTTCCTTATGAATCTGCCTTACCTCATCATCTATCACGTTAAACGCAATTTCCATTGATCTTTCCCCTAGTATAACCTTTTGAAGCTCTCCCCCAAAAGCACGATATATTTCTGTACTGTTTTTGCCCCATTCATTCCACGGCATGAACATTCTTCCCGAATCAACCACAGGTCTTAACGAATCATATTCATCCGGATTATCGAATTTTACATTTTTAAGATATGTCTGGCTTCCTTTTCTGTCCTTCCATAAGGCTTCCTGACCTTCTCTTGTGGCAAGATCTGCTACAATGCTTATTGCATCATTCTTTTTATCTGAATAACTGTTTACTGCAAACCCACAGTTACAGCCCCCGATTAAAACCGGCTTTAATTTCATTTCAGAAGAAAACGCCATTGTACCTAACTTAATATCAGGATTACGTTCTTTTATCAGGTTGTAATCCTCCAGATCGCCACAATACATAAGACTCTTCTCACTCGCAAATTCATCAATTGCTGCTCTGTCATCCATAAGACACATATCTTTGGTGTAATAGTGATGAATAACCAGATTCTGCCATTTACCCATATGTGGCCGTATTTCTTTTCTAAAGCTTGTTTCGCCTTCTGCTATTCTTGTGCCAAAGCCTTTTCCCTCTTCAGTTGATAAATATCCTGATGCCAGTACTGCAATTGCACTATCAGCAACTCTTTCCACGTCTTTAAGCCCTGAGGACATGGGTTTTATCCCTATCTGCTCCATATAGTCCGCAAGGTCCAATAGTCCTTCAAATGTTGTAGGAATACTCTGCCCATTTTCCTTCAATATTGTTTTATTGTAAAAAATACAGATATATCCGGTTGTACTCGGAATCGCATATATAACATCTTCATATAAAAATGCATCTCGGCCTTCATCTGTAAAATCATCACAATACTTGGTCAGATCTTCTATATATCCGCTTTTTCCATGCTTTTTGGCCATACTTTGACTGACCATTACAATATCAGGAGCTGTCTTTGAAGAAAGCTGTGAATCTATAAGTGGTTCGTAGCTGGTTTTAGAAATGTATTGATATTCAAATGAATAATCAGGAAATTTTTCGGCAAGATATGCCATCAGATTTCTGGTGCAGGAAGGCTCATACCATCCTGCAACCGTAATATTTTTTGTTTCAGAATTGTCAACTGCCGTTTCTTCACCTGCAATTGACGCACTTTCATTAGAGTGTACCTCTGACCTGGAACATCCGGAAAGTACACTTGTGCTAACTAACATCGTACAAAAGAAAATAGAAAAGATATTCTTAAGCTTAGTTTTCTTCATAAGCCCCTCATTAAAAAGCGTCATAGGAACAGGGTTTCTCTTATCTTACCAATACCTTCTTTATTTCTCCCACATAAATAATGTGACAATCATCATCTTTATAGAATTTTTTAGGAATATCCGGATCCACAAATCCGTCCAATCCTATTTCTTTTTTATAAATAACTTTACAAATCAGAACATTGCTGGATTCTTCAATAAACGGAACCCCATCAAAATAAGTAATATTAAGCCTTGCTCCCTTTAGCTTATCCTCATCTTTCCCGGAAACTGCTTCAAGGTATTTCATGGCGCCTCGATATTCCTGATTATCAAGGAAACTTAAAGAGTATTCGCCGGAACCATCAATCAGATCTTTAGTATAACGGCTTTTACGCAAACAGATAAAAGTAACTCTCTTGCCCCACATCTGACCAACACCACCATAAGACGCTGCTGTAGTGTTAATCTTCGTTCCATCTCCCGCTGTTACCAGCACCTTATCTCCTCTGAAAACATAAGCTCCATGCTCAATATCTTCTGGTTCTACAGGCTGAAATACTCTCATAATACCTCCACTTCTCTGATGTTAGAAATCCCTTATCTTGTCCTCTTCCGAAAGACCTGTGTTGTCAATGTTAATTATCGTTATTTCATAACTATAATTATCGCTTACTTTAATAGTAACACGGTCTCCTACCTTATGTCCAAGTAATTGTTTTCCAAGTGGAGATTCTACACTTATCAGCCCTTTTAACGAATTCTGTCTCATGGTAGTTACAATTTTATATGTCTCTTCGCTGCCATCTTCTTCAATACGGACTGTTACAGTCTTATTCATTCCAACTTCGTCATCTGTTGTATTATCATCAATGACTTTAGCTGTCTTTATCATTCTCTCCAGAAATCTTATTCTGCTCTCATTCTGATTCTTAGCTTTTTTAGCTGCATAATACTCAAAGTTTTCTGATAGGTCTCCCTGAGCTCGAGCTTCTTTGACATGCTCAAGCAATTCTTTCCTGACAACGCATTTACGATGTTCAATCTCTGCTTCCATGTCTTCAATATCTTTTTTGGTTAATTCGTTGTTCATAATGCCCCCTTGTATGAAATATCCTCTATGAAATACAAAAGGCGAAGCCTTGCGGCTTCGCCCATTATATTTATGCAACTACCTGCATCAAGCCTTTCCAACTGATCCAAAGAGTTCCATCTTTTCCTTAACAGTTGCCTTGATAGCATCTGCGCCAGGAGCAAGAAGCTTACGAGGATCAAATCCCTTACCCTCAAGATCCTTACCAGCTTCAACATACTTACGTGTAGCTTCAGCAAATGAAAGCTGGCACTCTGTATTAACATTGATCTTGGATACGCCAAGTGTGATAGCCTTCTTGATCATATCTGCTGGAATTCCTGTGCCGCCATGAAGAACGAGAGGCATAACTCCTGTCTTCTGCTGAATTGCATCAAGAACGTCGAATCTAAGTCCTGGCCATCCTTCAGGATATTTACCATGGATGTTACCGATACCTGCAGCAAGCATATCAACGCCGAGATCAGCGATTCTCTTGCACTCATCAGGATCAGCGCATTCGCCCATTCCTACAACTCCGTCTTCCTCACCACCGATAGAACCAACTTCTGCCTCGATGGAAAGACCAAGCTGATGAGATACATTTACAAGCTCTGAAGTCTTAGCTACGTTCTCTTCGATATCGTAGTGAGAACCATCAAACATGATTGATGTGAAACCAGCTTTGATGCACTTATAGCATCCATCATATGTACCATGATCAAGATGAAGTGCAACAGGAACTGTGATTCCAAGGCTCTTATCCATAGCCTTTACCATAGCTGCTACAGTTTCAAAACCTGTCATATATTTACCAGCACCCTCTGATACACCAAGGATTACTGGGGACTTAAGCTCTTCTGCTGTAAGCAGGATAGATTTTGTCCACTCCAGGTTGTTGATGTTGAACTGGCCAACTGCATAGTGACCTTCCTTTGCTTTTACAAGCATGTCTTTTGCGGATACTAACATTGTTTCTCTCCCTTGCTAAGTAGTTTATAGTTGATTACATTATATACTTCTTAAGTTAAAAAATAAAGTTTGCTCAGCTAAAATCAAGTATATTATCTGCCCAGAACTCATCTTTGGAGATAGCTTCAAAGCTATTATAACGAAGAATCGTTCCTGATTTACGGGAAAGTGTAATCGTGATCACTCCATTCTTGGATGTAACTCCTGCGCCTCCGGGAATATATCCCATGTTGTCCGACATAATGATCGTGCTAAGTCTTGCATCCTTTGGGATTCCAAGCTGCCAAACCTCAATATCCTTGGTCACTTCATAGTCATTATTATTTATTGCCACAACAATTGCTGCTGTTCTGTTAAATCTTCCGTAGGCAATATAATTATCATCTGCCAAAAGTTCCCTGATAGAACCTGAAATAAGCTCCGGATATCTTTTGTGAATAGATATCATCTCTTTATGAAAGGCAATCATTTCTTTATCTTCATGCCCCCATGGATAGGTTCTTCTGTTGTCAGGATCAGTAAATCCGCACACGCCTGCTTCATCACCATAATAGATCGTTGGAGCGCCAGGCCAGGTAAACTGGATAATAACGCCTTCTCGCATAACTGCTTTTCTTACGCCTGTTTCAGCTGACTGAGGCATGAGATCTCTGCTTCGTCCAACTTTCTGTGATGTCCTTGTCAAAAATCTTGAGTGGTCATGGTTTGAAAGCTCATTCATCGCTGTATAAAGTGACGGCATACTAAAGTTTTCACCGCCGTTATACATCATTGCATCAAAGAATTCCCTTGAATTTCCCATTCTTGATGGCATGAACTTATCACTGTGCTTATCCATTCCTGTCAAAAACCAGGTTACCGGCTCCATAAAGGCATCATAATTCATGACTGTATCCCACTCCTCGCCCTGAAGCCATGCTCCGGCAGGTCCATAATGTTCAGCCAGAATAAGCGCTGATGGATTGGCTTTTTTAACTTCATCCCTGAATCTTTTCCAAAAATGATGATTATACTCTGGTGAGTGTCCAAGATCAGCACCCACATCTAATCTCCAACCATCTGCATTGTATGGAGGTGAAACCCATTTCTTTCCGATTCCAAGAATATAGTTTTCAAGTACGTGAGAGCCTTCATAGTTTAGCTTTGGAAGTGTAGAATATCCCCACCATCCATCATAATCATTATTATATGGCCAGTCTCCTCCCCTAAAGGAAAAGAAATTACGGTACGGGCTGTTTTCAGAAACATATGCTCCTTTTTCATACCCTGGCTGGCTCTCGTATATACGCTCTTTATCCAGCCATTTATTGAATGAACCGCAGTGGTTAAAGACTCCATCTAAAATAACCTTGATTCCTCTTTTATGAGCCTCTTCCACAACCTTTGCAAAAAGAGCATCACTGGCTTCAAGGTTCTTCTTATTTGTTACTCTTGAAATGTATCTGGTAGAATTTCTGTTATCATCACCATCACTTTGTTTATGAAGATCACCTTTATCTTCAATAATTACACCAAAATGTGGGTCTATATGGTCATAATCCTGAGTATCATACTTATGAGATGACGGTGAAACAAAAATAGGATTAAAATAAATAACATCTATTCCAAGATCAGCAAGATAATCCAGCTTATCAAGAACCCCTTGCAGATCTCCTCCATAGAACTCGCCAAAATCCCAATCAGGATCAGGATACTGGCTCCAATCTTCAACTCTTATGCTTTCATGACCGTTATATGTATACTCACCTGTCAGAACGTCATTATTCTTATCGCCGTTGCAGAATCTATCAACGAATATCTGATACATAACTGCTCCCTTGGCCCAATTCGGTGTTGAAAAGCCCGGGAACACTCTGAATTTCATGGAATCTAATATATCTTTCTGACATCCCCTTTTATCGTATATATAAAAGTTGTCATTTTCTGTTCTAATTTCAAAATAATAACTTACAGGATCATTTCCTGTTTTTACTTCTGTATCATAATAATTAAATTCGCCATTTGTTTCGGACAATGTCATAATAAATTTCTCGTTGCCCCAAACAAGTGTGACTTCGATCTTATCATCCTTATGTCCACGAAACCTTAGCTGAGTTATTCTGTTTTTATCCGGCTCAGCTGGTCGCAAATAATCCAGCGTCATGTCGTGAAATAAAGCTTTAATATTCATATTACTCCTCAAAAAACATATTCTCTGTACACCAGACCTTCTAATAAAAGGTCCAGCGCTCTGCTAAAATGCAAAAAAGACAGCTGCGAGGCTGTCTTTTTAGAGAAGGTATTTCTTTCTTATGGGGTATAGCAAAAAACTATATAATGTATTGGGGGGTTACGCCTATTATACTATCACCGCCTCAATCCCGCGTAAAGACTAACACTTCACAAATATATCAAAAACAGTGCTTCGTTTTTGTGCATTTTTTACAAATTAAATATCAACCTCAACATCAGATATCATCTCATGCCCTTCAAACAGAGCCTCAAACTCTTCTCTTCCAATTTTTTCCTTCTCAACAAGAAGGTTTGCGCTGCTGTGAAGAATATCTTCATACTGCAGGATGATTTCTTTTGCCTTAGCATAGCACTTATCAATAATGATCTTAACTTCCTTATCAATCTCACCGGCCATGAATTCACTATGCTTCTTGGAATGAGAAATATCATATCCGATAAATACATCTTCTTCATTCTCATCATAGTTTATAACGCCGATATTTCCTGACATTCCATACTTGGTAACCATATTTCTGGCTTCCTGAGTAGCTTTCTTTATATCACTGGAAGCGCCTGTTGTAATATCACCAAATATGATTTCCTCAGCAATTCTTCCACCAAGAGATACCATAATATCCTCAAGCATTCTCTTCTTGGTAATAAACATCTCATCTTTTTCAGGAAGAGGCATTGTATAGCCTGCAGCTCCAAGTCCTGTAGGAATTATTGATATTGTATGGACAGGTCCAACTTCCGGAAGCACATGGAATAGGATTGCATGACCTGTCTCATGATATGCCGTGATTTTCTTTTCCTTATCAGAAATAATGCGGCTATGCTTCTCTGTTCCAATTCCAACCTGGATAAATGCCTTATTTATATCACCCTGGTTTATATATTTTCTGTCAGCCATGGCTGCATTTATAGCTGATTCATTAAGTAGGTTCTCAAGATCAGCTCCGGTAAAGCCTGCAGTAGTCTGAGCTACCTGCTTAAGATCTACATCCTCTGAAAGAGGCTTATTTCTAGCATGAACCTTAAGAATTTCTTCTCTGCCGCCGATATCAGGTCTTGCAACTGTGATCTTTCTGTCAAATCTTCCTGGTCTCATGATAGCCGGATCAAGAATATCTACTCTGTTTGTTGCAGCCATAACAATGATTCCTTCATTGACACCAAAACCATCCATCTCTACAAGCATCTGGTTCAGTGTCTGTTCTCTTTCATCATGTCCGCCGCCCATTCCGGTACCACGTCTTCTGGCAACAGCATCTATTTCATCAATAAAGATAATGCAGGGCGCATTTTTCTTGGCGTCTGCAAACAAATCTCTAACTCTTGAAGCACCAACTCCGACAAACATTTCAACAAAGTCAGAACCGGAAATAGTAAAGAAAGGAACACCGGCTTCACCTGCAACTGCTTTTGCAAGTAAAGTCTTACCTGTACCAGGCGCGCCCTCAAGGAGTACTCCCTTTGGAATTCTTGCTCCAACCTGTGTAAATTTAGATGGATCTTTTAGAAATTCAATAATCTCCGCAAGCTGTTCCTTTTCCTCTTTAAGACCTGCGACATCATCAAGCTTTGTCTTGTTATCCTCACTGGTGGACATTTTGGCTCTGCTCTTACCAAAATTCATCATCTTGGAATTGCCGCCTCCGCCTGCCTGAAGATTTCCCATCATTGTAAAGATAAATACCATGACAACCAGTCCCACAATGATAGGTATAATGCCGTTTATCAGAATATTCTCCGATGGAATGTCCTTTACTTCAAGCGGAATTGCTTCCCTTGTAAGAAAAGATTCAACTACAGAAACATCTGTAGAATAAAACATTATGTCATCTGAACCATCGTTAAATGAAACCTTAACAGCTCCTGTTGGTGTCTCGGCATTTGGCATAATTACTGCATTTCTGACCCTACCCTCACTCACATCACTCTGAAGCTTGGAAACATTGTAGACATTACTGCTCTTGGAAAGAAGATTACTTCCATATTCGAGTATGACTACAAATGCCAGCAGTATCATTGAAAAAATCAGTATTGTGTTAAAACTTCTAGGTTTGTTATTCAAGGTTCCCCATTACCCCCTTTTGTGATAATGAACATTAATTAAACTCAACAACACCAATATATGGAAGATTACGATATCTCTGATCATAGTCAAGTCCGTATCCAACAACGAACTCATCAGGAATCTCAAATCCTGTATAATCGACCTTAACATCAGTAACTCGTCTCTCAGGCTTATCAAGAAGTGTGCAGAGCTTGATGCTGGATGGTCCTCTGTCTCCCAACATCTTAATAAGATAAGAAAGTGTTCTTCCTGAGTCTACGATATCCTCAACAATAAGAACGTCTCTGTCCTTAAGAGGTTCATCCAAGTCCTTAACAATTTTTACAACTCCGCTTGATTTAGTAGAACTACCGTAGCTTGATGCTGACATAAAGTCCATAGTTACAGGTACTGTGATACGCTTTGCAAGTTCACACATAAAGAAAACTCCACCCTTTAAAACACATACAAGGTGAACTGATTTTCCCTGATAATCCCTGCTTATGATGTCACCAAGCTCCTGTATTCTCTTATCTACCTCTTCCTCTGTAAGCAATACTCTAACTGATTCAGCCATTTATAATACCTCCATGATCTATTTGTATTTCCAAAATCCTCTCAGTACGATCACTTATCTTATAAGCGCCGCTCATTCTCACTCCCGGCACCCACAAAACATTGTTGCCATCTGCTAAAAGAATAATGTTCTCTCTCTCTTGCCTGGGAACTTTTTCATCCGTTAACAGCTTACCTATTTTTTTCTTAAAAAGAGCTGTCTTATTTTCAATCAAAATGTAGTCTTCCGGCTCTTTTTTCCTAAAAATAGCCCTTTGTATTCTATCATAATCAAACCATTTAGTATACGCAGAGGTTGGAAATAGTTTCCCACCATTATATTTCAATATACGAATGTGTGCTACACCCAATTTAGGGATATCAATATCAACTTCATCCCCAATGCCCATTAAATTCGGTATTTCAACACTCTTATTCTTATCTTGTAAAATTTTTGTGTCCTTGTTCTTTATAAAAAGTTTATTATAGCTTCTTATTGCAACAAGCCCATAGGGTAAATCTGCAGTCGCTGTTCCATTGTTATCTTCTGTAAGTGACAGGATGAAATCCACGTGTGCAGATGTGATATCCTTTCTATGCGGTGTCAGTTTTTCTAAAATAAGCAATATTACTTCTTCTCTTATTATGTTGTCAAACCCTCTTAAAACACAAAGGTCAGCTTCTGCCTGCCCATCTCTTATCCTTGCAGAACTTTCATAGGCTTTTTCCGCCTGCTTTCTTATATATTCATCTGCCCTTGAAAAATTTGTTGCCACCCTGAACAAATGCTCAGTTGTTTTTGTATTTATATCCTTCTCCATGACCGGAATAATAACATTTCGAATAATATTTCTGGTATGGATATTATCATCATTTGTGGCATCATGACAAAATGACTGATTTTTTTCACTTAAATACTGTTCTATTTCACTTCTGCTGACACATAAAAGAGGTCGTATAACGTTATCTCTTTTTGGTCTTATCGCACCTGCGCCGTGAAGTCCGCTTCCTCTGATAAGATTCATCAAAAGTGTTTCTGCAACGTCGTTCTGGTGATGTGCAATGGCAATAAGTGACGCTCCTGTCTTTTTTGAAACTTCTTCAAATGCCTGATATCTGACCTTTCTTCCAGCCTCTTCCTCAGTCATTTTCCACTCTTTTGAAAGTCTCGGAACATCTATCTTTTTGACAATGCATTCTATACCACGTTCCTTACAAAAAGACTCTGCAAAATCCGAATCATTACCGGCTTCTTTGCGAATCATATGGTTGATGTGAACTGCAATTATTTTGATATCCAGTATTTTTCTAAGTTCATAGAGGCAAAATAGAAGCGCTGTCGAATCAGCTCCCCCTGAAAATCCAACTATCACAGAATTTCCAGGTTCTATCATTTCATTATCTTTGATAAATTTAAGTACTTTATTTTCAAAACTATTCATCATAATTAAGACAAGCGCAGACCTATACGACTCAACGTACTATAGCCTGCGCTTATATATTGTTCCTAACTAATTGTTCTCATTTTTAAATATAATCTCACCCGGATAAACAAGTCCCAGTTTGTCTCTTGCTGTATCTTCTATGTACTTACGCGTCTGTGTATACTTCTCAAACTCAGCGATTTCCTCACTGCGCTGCTTCTCCTGTTCTATCTGTGAGACAAGAGCAGCTTCTCTAGCCTGATAATCATCTGCCTTCTTCATGAGTCCTATGCTTTTAATGGACACTGCCGTTACTAAAATAAGTACAACAATACATGCCCAAACCATTCCCGCCGTATTTTGGAAGCGACGCCTCTTATAGCGTGCTTTACCTGCCATCTTTTTAACCTCTAAGAAAATATGAAAAAACCCTAATTTAATAATAATACAGCAAAGATAATGGTGTCAAACACATACATTAAATATATTTATATAATGAGCTTACATCTTCCTTGTGAATCGTTTCCTGTACATCAAGAACTTCCACGCTTACATCCTTGTTGCCAAATCCGATCGTAATCTTATCCCCAACCTTTACTTCAGCAGATGCCTTTGCAGGGCGCCCGTTTATCTGCACTCTTCCGGCATCGCAAGCCTCATTGGCAACTGTACGCCTTTTGATCAATCTTGTTACTTTTAAATACTTATCTAATCTCATACTCTACTCCCTGTTTATTAACAGGGAAATCATTATGATTTCCCTGAATTTCATTTCTAATTTTATTTCTCAATTAGTGCTCGCACGCTTTTAAGTTCATTCCATTAACCAATTTGCGCATTTCCTTCTGAACATTGACTTATTTTAATCAGTTTTCTGCTCGGAATTAGATTCCTCTCCACTCTCAAGCGCAGCTTCTTCCGGCGCTTTTATTGGCTCAGCTTCAGTGCTCTTCTTGTTAGCATTATCATCTTTATTTTCTTCTGAGTCCTTTTGGGAATCTTCTGCATCATCTTTTTCAGAGTTAGCAGTTTTGGCGCTGTCATCCTTTGATGAATCATCGCCTTTTTCCTTATCATCTTTCTTCTTGCTATCACCAGAATCATCTTTTTTCGAAGTATCAGATGTGCCTGCCTCTTCACCTGTATTTTCCTTGGAAGAAGGATCTGATGCATCACTTGTTGAAGCTTCTTTGGAAGTATCATCTGTTGTTGCTTCCTTGGACTTATCTTCTGTACTTGCCTCAGCCGAAGTATCTGCTTCAGAAGGCGCATCATTTCCACTTATATCCATCTCAGGCTCTTCTTCTTTTTTGATAGATTCTTCTTCGCCTTTAACTTTTACAAGCTGCGGGAACTGATAATTAAGATCTACTTCATTATAATCAATATTGATTCTGTAGCTCTTTGTCTCATATCCGTCTTTTTTAAGGATAATCTCATGATTTCCGGAAATCTTAACTACGCTTGTAGGAATCATTCCGATATAGCTTCCGTCAAAATAAAGCTCAGCTTCGTATGGCTCATCAAAATAAATCCTATAGCCTTCTATTACTTCATACTGAGACCTTACTTTCTCAGTCTTTTCTTCTGTTGAATTTTGTGAGGATGCGCTGTTCGCGCTCACAGGCTGAACAATTACAGTGCTGCTTGTTGTACTTGCCTCAGCAGGAACTGATTCCTCGGAAGAAGCACTTGTTGAAGTCTCAGATTCATCTTTTTTCTCCTCTTCTTCCTCCGCTTCTTTTTCCAGTTCAATGCTTATCACAGACTTAGGTGTTCCAACCTTTAAATATTTAGTCTGTGTCTTGTACCCATCTGCTATTATCTTAAGGTTGTGATATCCGTACTGCACGCTTTCAGGAACTCCTGTCAGCACCTTTGTTCCATCGACAAAAACTTCTGCTGTATCCGGCACTATTTCAAAAGTCACAAGTCCTTCCTTTGGTTTTGCAATAGTGACATGGCTTGTATCCACAACAGTTTCCTGATTACGGCTTATATTTACTTCTTCCTGATAATTTGCACCATTTCCTAAAATCTGCAGAGTATAATCGCCTTCCGGCGCACTAAGCAGCATATTCGTAGATATCTTGTGAATAACTTCATTATCAAGTTCTATCCACGCCCCAACAAGGCTCTGATTATCTACAATATCAGAGGAAAGGCTTACATATCCGTGACCGCTTTGTACAACAACACTATAGATTTCTTTTCCCAGACCACTTGCTCTAATGCTGTCTGTAGAAAGCACATCCTCTGCAAGCGCAATATCCCCATCAGCCATAACAAGAGTTCTTGGGTCAATCTTATAAACTTCCCCATTGATCACTGCTGTCCCATCATTCCTTACAAGGTCATGCTTTCTTGTGTTTTCCACAACCCATGCCTCTTTAGACACATTAAGAGTTGTGAGATGCTTTGAACTTTTAAGGAAAGTCACATCAACTATTTCCCCGGCTTCAAGAAGTCTTGGAGAAAGCACATTGCCGTAGATATCATACATCATACTGGTATTATCATAGTTAAGTGTATAATTCTTTCCGGTAGAATGATTCCTTAGCCTTATTTCTTTTCTTTCGACATCTATTTCTCTTATTGCCGCTGTATCCGCAGAATCATACTTACCTACCAGCGAAATTGTTATCTGGTCACTCGAACTTGCAAAAGAACTAAACGTAGACGCACCAACAAGTACACCCACGATACCAAGCGCAAAAACTGCCTTAAACAATCTGTTTGCTCTCTTCAATTTTGCCCCCTTACTGATCCCTCATGAAAAAACTTAGGCGCTCCGGCTCTAGCAAATACTCTTTTGTGTTGTGTTCTGGATTTTCAAGTACATCCATAAGCATGGCATTTAATATTGTTCCGATCATCTTACCCGGTGCAATCCCTCTTTCAATCAGGTCCTTACCACCAACAGCAAGATCTTTTAATGATACACAATCTTTATTCTTAAGAATCTCCTCGTAACAAGCTCTGGCTTCCTCTACAAGCTTTAATTTCTCTTCTCTCTTATAATCACTCTGGGCCAAAGTATCAGCTATTCTGATTTCCATTAGCATTGATAATTCTTCAACGCCAACCCTGTTCATTGCTTTCCTGATATTTTTAATCGTTGGAGGAAATCTATAGTCATGATACTGAACAAGTTTAGCTACAAGGTCCATCGTGTAACGGTCAAACTTAAGCCTTTTAAGGATTTTTGTGGCCATTTCTACGCCTTTGATATCGTGTCCGTGAAAATGGCTTACTCCTTTTTCGTCTACTGTCATTGTAACAGGTTTTGCGATATCATGCAGCAGCATGGTAAGTCTCAAAACCCTGTCAGCACGGATATATTCTAGTGTTTTGATTATATGTTCACCCACAGTAAATGCGTGATGCTTGTTATTCTGCTCTGTCTCCATGCAGGCATCAAATTCCGGAAGTATTACTTTTGTAATCCCAAGCTCATATGCATCTCTTATTTTTTCCGGGTGGTCTGATAAAAGAAGTTTGACAAGCTCCACCTGAATTCTCTCTGCGCTTATCTTTTCAAGATTTGGCGCAAGTTCTTTTATTGCATCCCTTGTCTTTTCTTCAATAACATATCCAAGCTGAGCAGAAAAGCGTATTGCTCTCATAATCCTAAGGGCATCCTCAGAAAATCGTTCTGTCGGATCTCCGACGCATTTTATCAGCCCTTTGCCGATATCTTCAATACCTCCAAATCTGTCTATCAGGCCCTCTTCCTCGTTGTACGCCATGGCATTTATTGTAAAATCCCTGCGTTTCATGTCCTCAGTCAGATTCTTGGTAAATGTTACTTCGCTTGGATGACGGCTGTCCTCATACTTGCCATCGATCCTGTAGGTTGTTATTTCATATCCCTCTTTTCCAAACATAACAGTTACAGTCCCATGCTCAAGGCCTGTATCAATTGTCCTTCTAAAGAGCTTTTTTACTTCCTGCGGCATTGCATTGGTAGTGATATCCCAATCCCCCGGTACCCTTCCAAGAATTGCATCACGTACACATCCGCCTACTATGTAAGCCTCATATCCGGCTTCATGCATTGTATCCAATATTTTTTTTACATTTTCTGGCAAATTAATCTTCATAACACAATAATAGCCCAAAGATTGCATATTGTGAAGAATTTACTGGGCATTTTCTTTGAATAGACGTATACTAATTATATGTAATAAAGAGGATTTAAGTATGAAATATCAGAAAGCAAGGAAGATTTCTTTTCTTATTTTTTTGATTGGAATAATCTTTTTATTCGTGATTATTGCCTTAAACAACAATGAAAATATACAAAAAAATCCTTCTTCTGTCTCTCTGTTCAATGATGGCTGGACAGTAAATGTAAAAGGCAGGATTATTGAGTGTGCTGATATTGCAGAAGCTGACACTGGTATCATAAATGATCACGAATCAATTATTATTACCAAAACACTTAATGATGCAGGTTTTGATAATCCCTGTATAACTCTCTATACTATACAGGCAATCGTCAATGCTTATATTGATGATGAATTAGTTTATACATTTGGACAAACCTATTATGACCAAAGAGCAAGCGTCCCAAAGAAATATCACTGGTTTTCTCTGGGGGATGATTACACGGGCAAAACTCTACGCATAGAGATAACCGGTACCCGTCGTGACTGCTTTTCCGGTCTTTCGCAGATGTATATCGGTACAATTGATGACCTCATCACCAATGCCATTCGTAATCTCTCAATACAACTTGTCACAGGACTTTTTCTTTTTACTTTAGGAATTATCCTGATAATTCTATCTCCCTATATGTTTTTATTCCATAACAAAGACCTTAGGATCCTTTTTAGTGGGTTAGTTTCCCTCATGCTTGCTGTCTTTATCCTTGGCTTTAATGGCATCTTTGATCTTCTCGTTGGAAAGAGTTTTCTTAACACTGTCATGGAATATGTCGCCCTTTATAACCTTCCTA
Organism: Butyrivibrio sp. YAB3001; assembly: GCF_900112195.1. Classification (GTDB taxonomy): domain Bacteria; phylum Bacillota; class Clostridia; order Lachnospirales; family Lachnospiraceae; genus Butyrivibrio. Next base: position 32,100 of record NZ_FOKR01000020.1, on the reverse strand, counting down.
CCTTTATCGTGGGTTATCTTATGTCAACCTATACTGGTCGGGCAAAAAAAATTTTTACAATCATGTTTTATATTGATTTCTTTTTATTCGCAAGCTCATATATAATGCATTTTACTCATATTGCCCGCTTTTCAAATATAACTATTGTCCTTCAGTTGTTTGCAGGAGCTGAGTTTATATTTACCTGTTATGTCATCTACAAGAGCTATGCCTCAAGAAAAAAAGACCATTTCCAAAATATTTACACAGCAGAGGATATATTTGTATTCGGTCTTATATTATTCATGGTATTTTGTTTCCTCGATATCATAAATTTTAATATCCTTAAATATGGCCATGGTCCTGGAGAAATAAGCGCTACACTCCATGGATTTACTATCGGCGCCCTGATCTTTGTCATCTGTCTGATGGTAAGCTATCTCTTTTACAATATTTTCAGCTCAGATTATGATTCAATGCAAAGCCATATCATGGACCTTGCCTATACCGATGCTTTAACAGGTCTTTCCAACAGAGCTCGCTGTGAACAACTCATGGAAATGCTTTCTGAAAACCATGGTTCCTATGCAATAATAAGTCTTGACCTTAACAGGCTCAAATATGTCAATGATACCCTTGGTCATCATGAAGGCGACAGGCTCCTTACCGGATTTGCCACTATTTTGTCTGATTGTTTCTGGGATGCGAATCTCATAGGAAGAATGGGCGGAGACGAATTTGTTGTAATTATGATAGAAGACAGGACATTGAATCTTACCAAACGTATTCATGAACTGTATACCCTTATCAATGACTGGAATAATAAAGAGCATATGTTTAAATACAGCGCATCCTATGGCTACGCCTACAGTTATGAAGTTCCAAACGGTTCTGCAAAAGAAGTTTATATGCTTGCGGATAACAGAATGTATGAGATGAAAAAAGAACACCACGAAAATGTCAGAGAGGAGGTAATGGTAAATGCGTAAATACCTTCCATTTCTTTCCCTTTCGCTGGCAATAATTGCCATGGTTGTAATTTTTCTTCATAATCTTTACCACTTTACTCCTGCTAATCATATTACAAGATTGTCAAAGGACTGGTCTGTTACTTTCAGAAATGAACAATATGTTAATACAAATCTTGAGAAATTAAGTAATCAGGTAGGCTCAACCTTTTCAAAAGGTGATAATATCACCCTTCTTTATACTAAGCCTTTAAATTTCTCGGATTACCAGTTTCCTTACCTTATGTTCAAAACACAGTTTTGCTCTTATGAAATATATCTTGACGATAAAATGATTGTTTCAAATCATACCGAAGATCTTTTTAATTATAATTTCGTGGGAAAAGGCTTTAATTATGTTGCTCTTCCAAAGGATAATTCAGGTGCAAGTCTTTTGATCAAACTTTTTGTAACAGAGAATAATACCAGAGCTGATATTTTCAGTCCAATGGTAGGCGATCTGCCTGATCTTGTCAGAGAAATCTTCCATACTGCCATGTATCCGGCATTTACAGGTGTATTTCTTGTTATCTTTGGCTTCGTATTTCTTGTCATTTCTTTGTTGTTTTACTTAAGGACTTCCGGCGTGGCAAACCAGGTAATCTGTTCTCTTATAAGCATTGCCGTCGGCATCTGGATGATAACTGCCTATGACCTTACCGATTTTGCCCTGCTTCCATCTTTTTCTACGACTATAGAATATGGAGCTCTCTACATGGTTGTTCCGCTTATGTACATTCTTATCTACAATCTTCATAAGCGCTACAACAATATAGTCATTACATTTTTAGGCTACACAAACATGCTCTTTAGTCTGCTTTTTATTCTTTTGCACCTTTTAAACATAGTTCATATCAATCAGTTTCAAAAGCCTTACTTTTTAATGTCACTTATTGGTCTGTGTCTGCTTGTTATCTATGTCTTCATGGATATTAATATAAAGACCACCAGTTCATCAACAAAGATATTAATGCTTGGCCTTACTGTGCTTGCCTTCTCACTGGCTTTCTATGCAATTGTAGCCATAAACCAGAAATATGTTGATTACAGACAAAACCTGCTCTTATATTTCATTATTCCATCGGGAAGTCTGTTCTTTGTAGTAACCCAAATGCTTAATTATTTCATTTTTATGACCCGTTCTTTTGCCCAGAAAAAAGAATATGCATCCCTTACACAGATTGCTTACAACGATAATCTCACCGGAATTCCCAACAGAGTTTGCTGTGACAAAGCTCTCGTCAAGCTTGATGAAGGCAATTTCGATTTCTGCATTTTAAGTCTTGACTTAAACGGGCTAAAATATGTTAATGATAATTCCGGACATCCTGCCGGCGACCGTCTCTTAAAATCCTTTGCAGAAAGTCTCACTTCTGCTGTAGGCGATTTCGGTGAATGTTTCCGAGTTGGTGGTGATGAGTTTGTAGTTCTTTTTAATGAGATAAAAAAAGAAGATCTACAGTCAATTCTGTCAAAACTTGGAAGTAAGCTTGAAGCACTGGATAAGAGCGATCCCGAAATAATTCACAGCGTCTCCTACGGATTTGCTTTTCGCTCGGAAGCCTCTCCCAAGGACGCCCATACTGTTTATATGCTGGCAGATAAAAGGATGTATGAATACAAGCGCACTTATTATAGCCATTTGATGCGGCATTGATTTATACGAATATGTTTTTACATAATGTCATAAACCCGCATTTTCTTCAATTTTCATGCAACAATACATCGATAATTAAAAAATAAAAAGACTCATTATTTTATCCCTTATCTGAAAGGGCAAAGTAACGAGTCTTTTTTTATGCATCAATGGTTATCTAATTCTTTTTTCTCATAAAATACGTATCTAGCACGCATTTTTTATCTGACTTTCAACCTGATTATTAATATGCTCTTCCCCAGTAAACCATCTTCTTAGCAGGTTCTCCGCATATTACGCACTTCTCTGAAAGATTATCCTGCTCAAATGGGATACAACGGCTTGTTACATTGAATTCTTCCTTGATCTTATCTTCGCACTCACGGCATCCACACCACATTGCCTTTACGAATCCCTTTGTCTCCTTAAAGGCTTCTGCAAACTCCTCTTTGTTGTGAGCTTCAAATGTATGTGCCTCAAGATGCTTCTTTGCTCTGTCAAACATATCCTTCTGGATCTGATCCAGAAGTTCACCTACTTTAACAGATACTTCTGAGATAGCACATTCAATCTTTTCTCTTGTATCTCTTCTTACAAGTACACATTTGCCTGCTTCAAGATCCTTAGGTCCGATCTCAACACGTACAGGGATTCCTCTCATTTCCTGCTCAGCAAACTTAAATCCTGGTGTTCTGTCTGTATCATCTGTCTTTACTCTGTAAGCAGAAAGGCTCTTTGCAATATCGTAAGCTGCATCAAGAACGCCTTCCTTCTTCTGCTGGATAGGAATGACTACAACCTGGATAGGAGCAATCTTAGGAGGTACTACAAGTCCTGAATTATCACCATGAACCATGATCATAGCACCGATTGTACGTGTTGTAAGTCCCCATGAAGTCTGGCATACATAGTGAAGCTGGTTATCTTTTCCTGCGTACTGGATTCCGAAAGCCTTAGCAAAACCATCACCAAAGTTATGGCTTGTAGCACTCTGAAGAGCACGTCCGTCATGCATAAGCGCCTCAACTGTATAAGTTGCTTCTGCACCTGCAAACTTTTCTTTATCAGTCTTCTGTCCCTTGATTACAGGAATAGCCATGTCATTTTCAAGGAAATCAGCATATACGTTAAGCATCTGCTGTGTACGTGCCTCTGCTTCTTCCATTGTGGCATGAGCAGTATGGCCTTCCTGCCACAAGAACTCACGGCTTCTAAGGAATGGTCTTGTCTCTTTTTCCCAACGAACTACGCTGCACCACTGATTAAGAACCTGTGGAAGATCTTTATAAGAATGGATCTCTCCCTTGTAATAATCACAGAAAAGAGTTTCTGATGTTGGACGAACACAGTATCTCTCTGTAAGTGGTTCAAGTCCTCCATGTGTTACCCATGCTACTTCAGGCGCAAAACCTTCAACGTGATCCTTCTCCTTCTGAAGAAGTGACTCAGGAATGAACATAGGAAGATATGCGTTCTGAACTCCTGTCTCTTTAAATCTTGCATCGAGATGTTTCTGAATAAGCTCCCAGATTGCATATCCTGCAGGTTTGATTACCATACAGCCCTTGATATTAGAATAGCTTACAAGGTCAGCCTTAATGCACACATCTGTGTACCACTGTGTGAAATCCTCATCCATAGATGTGATTTCTGCAACAAGTTTCTTGTTATCAGCCATGATTTTCTCCTTTTCTTTTTTAATATGGCAAATGAATTTGTATGTAAGCATCCATAGCGGAGCGTTTTTATTTCATAGGAATGCGGAGCAATTTCTATGAAATAAAACAAACGACCTTCAATCCCATAACAGGGACCGAAGGTCGTCGGCGGTACCACCCTATTTAAATTCGCAATAACATTTCAAGCGAATTTCTCTCAATTTACCCCTTAACGCGGGAAACGCTGTATTTACACAATCCTTATTTAAATCTTCATTACTCACTTTTAAAGAATTGCTTTCATGCAGGACTCCAAGGCAGGTTCACTGTTTAGTCGTAAGAGCCTCGCACCATCAGCTCTCTCTCTGAAACGCATTCACAATTACTATTCCTCTTCAACGTCTATGAATTTATTAAATGATTGTATTAGCATTAACTATTATTGTCAAGATTTTCATTTCTGTGCACATCATATATATCATTCAATTGTTACTGTTCACTCGCTTGCAGCTCGCTCCAGTAACGAATTCGCGCATTCATTCCAATTCGACTTCGTCGAAGGAATGCGCTCACTCCTGATTCACTTTCTCACGAAATGCGCATTTCTGTCTGAACAGTAACATTCAATTCTAATGTATTATAGATTGTTTCGCATAATGCGTTCTCATAATTCTTCGTAACAATCAGAAATCATTCTTACATAGCTGTCAATAGCATCAGTATAAGTCTAACAATCAGCGCTACAATCCATGCAATAACGCACTGCCACAGCACAACTCCCACAGCCCATTTTCTTCCAAGTTCTCTTTTGATTGATGCCACTGCAGCCACACATGGTGTATATAAAAGGCTAAATGTTAACATTGTTGCAGCTCCGATTGTGCTAAGCGCGCTTTCAACCTGTCCTTCAAAAAGAATTTCCATTGTTGCTACAACACTTTCTTTTGCAATAAATCCACTGATGAGGGATGTGCAGATTCTCCAGTCGCCGAGGCCAAGCGGTTTGAAGATCGGCACTAATAAGCCTGCAATCATCGCCATAATACTGCTATGTGAATCGCTTACAAAGTTAAACAACAGATCAAATTTACTCAAAAACCATACAACAATTGTTGCAATAAATATGATTGAAAAAGCTTTCTGCAAAAAGTCTTTAGACTTTTCCCACATAAGCTGCATGACACTTCTCGGACTTGGCAGTCGGTAGCTTGGAAGTTCCATAACAAATGGAACCGCTTCCCCCTTAAATACAGTCTTTTTTGACAAAAGAGCCATCAGTATGCCTATGATGATTCCAAACACATATAGCGCTGTGATTATAATTCCGCCTTTTCCCGGGAAAAACGCACTTACAAAAAAGGCGTAAATAGGAAGCTTCGCCGAACAGCTCATAAACGGTGTAAGTATAATTGTCATTTTCCTGTCTCTGTCACTTGGAAGCGTCCTTGTTGCCATAACTGCCGGAACAGTACATCCAAAGCCAATAAGAAGCGGAACCATACTTCGCCCGGAAAGTCCTATTTTTCTAAGGAGCTTATCCATGACAAATGCTACTCTTGCAATATATCCGCTATCTTCCATGAGAGATAGGAAAAAGAACAATGTCACGATTATGGGCATGAAGCTAAGTACACTGCCCACACCTTCGAAAATACCGTCAATAACCAGCCCTCTGAGAACTTCATTTACATTGGTCGCATCAAATATCGCGTCCACTTTTTCTTTTCCAAAGTCAATTATTGTTTCAAGAATCCCTTGGAAAAACGGACCAATAAGATTAAAAGTCAGGTAAAAGACAAGTCCCATGATCAGGATAAATACCGGTATTGCAGTGTATTTTCCTGTGAGAACTTTGTCTATCTGATTGCTTCTTGCCTGTTCCTTGCTTTCTTTTGGTTTCTTAACACATCTTTTGCAGACTTTCTTGATATAAGAAAAACGCATGTCAGCTATCGCTGCGCTTCTATCGAGGCCTCTTTCTTTTTCCATTTGAGATACGATGTGTTCAAGTGCATCCTTCTCATTTTCATCAAGTCTGAGCTTATCAATTATCAGCATATCGCCTTCGATTGCTTTGCTCGCAGCAAATCTAAGAGGTATACCTGCTTTTTCTGCGTGATCTTCGATCATATGCATTACTGCATGCAGACACTGGTGCACAGCGCCGCCATTATCATCCTTCGAACAAAAATCCTGCTCAATCGGCTTTTCCTGATACTTGGCAATATGCACCGCATGAGATATAAGCTCATCTACACCTTCATTCTTTGCAGCAGCTATTGGAACAACAGGCGTTCCAAGCATTTCTTCCATTGCATTGATATCAACTGCGCCGTCATTTCCTGTAAGCTCATCCATCATGTTGAGCGCAACAACGGTCGGTACATCCATCTCCAGAAGCTGCATTGTAAGGTAAAGATTTCTCTCTATGTTTGTTACGTCAACAATGTTTATGATAGCCTTTGGCTTTTCCTGAAGTACATGATTTCGTGAAACTATCTCTTCACTTGTATACGGGGACATCGAATATATACCCGGAAGATCTGTCACAAGGGTATTTTTAACTCCCCTTATCTCACCATCTTTTCGGTCGACTGTAACACCCGGAAAATTACCAACATGCTGCTTTGAACCGGTCAACTGGTTAAAAAGAGTTGTTTTTCCACTGTTCTGATTTCCAACCAGCGCAAAAGTAAGTGTTGTCCCTTCAGGAAGTGGATTCTCATGATCCTTGTTGTGATAAATACCATCTTCTCCAAGACCGGGATGCTTTGTCTTAAAATCACCCGATGTTTCCGTATTTTCATCCATATCCATGGCCGCATCAACTGAATTCTTATCACTCTTTGAAGCATTTAAATTCTCAGCTCCGATTTTTTTATTTGCTGAAGGCTCATATTCCTCTACTTCAATCTGAGCTGCTTCAGCAAGCCTTAAAGTCAGCTTGTAGCCATGTATAACTATTTCCATGGGGTCTCCCATAGGTGCAAGCTTTTCAACCTTGACCTTTACCCCCGGGATTACACCCATATCCAAAAAATGTTGGCGAAGAGCTCCTTCTCCGCCAACTTTTATTATTCTGGCACTCTTGCCTGTTTTTATGTCTTTTAAAGTCACAATATTACTCCTTAATGAAAATAATTCTCACTTAAAGATATGGTAAACCTTTTTGCTAATGTTAGCAACAGCTAAGTCGTTTTTAGACCGATACATCAAATCCACCTGTAACTGTTGGTGCAACCTGATTTCCGCCTGCTGCTGCGCCAGGCATTGATATTATAGGAGTTATTTTATGTGCAGATGAGGAACTTACAGGTGATGGTGAAGAAACAGGCCCTGTTGGCATTGCACCTCCTGCAGCCTTACTCTTTTCATGCTCCATAATACCTTTTAAATAATCCTTATCCGCCTCAGCAATTTCCTTCATTTCCTTGGTGCGGTGCTTAATCTTTAGCATTTTAAGGTCATCATCAGACATGTTTGGATCAGGAGCATACAGCGATTCTGACAGTTCTGTTAAATCCATTTCTTCAAGCATTTCTGACATTTCATCAGATAATTCTTCTACATACTGTGACATAGATTCCTGAGCCTGTGCTATAGCTGCTTCTCTGTCAGATGAAAGCTCCTTCATAAGTTCCTGCATTTCAAGCTTCATCTCATACTGATATTCTTCCATCATCTGAGCTATTTCATCATTTATCTCTTCAAGTTCAGAATCAGCCATCTGATCCGAATACTCTCCTGCAAGCTCGTCTAACTCAGCATCTTCTAAGTCCTTTAAACTTTCATCTTCAGGCTTTTCTTCTCTTTCTTTTTCAAGCTCTTCCAGCGCTCCTGAAAGGCCTTTCCCATGCCTTTCTACCATCTCTTCCTGCTCAAGATGCACAACTTTTTTCTTTGCCACCTTTTCCATAGACTTTGCATGGTCAATAGCAAGCTGCAATTCCTCTTCATCATATTCGCCGCTTCCTTTAAGCCTCTTAAGCCTTTGGATTTCCCGCTTTGCTGCCTGAACAGCTTTCCTTGCGCTCACAGAATTCTTACTTCTGATTATCTGAGAAGAAATCTTTTTAAAGCTATACTGAACTCTCTTTTTTTCAAGAGCTACCTCTTTTGCCTTCGTTCTTGATGCGTGAAGCTGATCCGCATAGCTGATATTTTGATCAACTACACTTTTCTGCCTGGCTGCCACTCTATTTTCATACTCAAGCTTTCTTAAAGCCCCGCTCTCATCATGTGATTCACTTTTTTCCGCCGATTTTTGCAGAATACTGCCTTGAGAATATCTTCGAGAATTAATTCCTGATTTTTGACTGTAATTATTAAGAATACCTATGGACATACGCATCCTCCTTGACGCTTATCATCACTTTATAAAAATGATGATCTATGCACATTTCAAATCCATTTTACAAGGTTTCTCATTTTGTATATCGGTAGCATCAATTACAATCTTTACACCATAAAAATAAAAAACCCTAAGGCAGACTTTATTTTGATTCTTAAACCTTCCTTAGGGATTTTATACATTTCATGATTTATTACAACAACTATAAAATTACCAGATCAATTAGCATTTATCGTATCCATGAGTTTCTTTATACGTGTATATTATTATTTATGACCATCGATAACTTAATACAATGTGCAGATTTATATTTAGCAAGCGCATAGTCGCATTAATTTATAACAGCTACACTAGCCTTGATGTATCTTTATCATTGTACTTGGATAATACAACAGTTCCTTTCGCTAAAGACTCCTTCACATCAATCACTCTCTGATTTTCAGACCCTCTGAATCTTAACATAAGATTCTTTTTATCAAGCACAAACTCTCCATCCACAAGAACATCTATCATCCCAAGAATCGCGTCAGTATCTTCGCCATGACATCTCGTATTTGCAGGATCTGTCAGCTCCTCCCATAAATATCCTGAATAAATCCAGATAGTCGCTCTTGGCACATCCTTCTTTATTCTTTCAATCAAAGGCCTTATCTCCTTCTGATTGACAATCTCCATCGGTTCCCCGCCAAGAATTGTTAGACCTGCTATATATTCCGGTTTTAAAGACTCAATTATCTCATCCTCAACCTCTTTCGTATAAGGAACTCCATAATTAAAGTCCCATGTCATTTCATTAAAGCACCCCTTACAATGATGCGTACATCCTGATACAAACAAAGCCGTCCTGCACCCAACACCATTTGCCACATCATTATAATAAATCTGCCCGTAATTCATGCTTTACACCCCGTTTATTTATAAACATCCTAACCGCTTATTGCCTATTCTATCACAGATAATATCGCTCTTACAGCATATCTATGATATCTGCGCTGTCATGTCAGCCATATCTTGGTAATCAATTTTGAAATGTGCAGACGAACAGTCATCAGACCGGTGGGCTGCTTAGAAATGTGCAGTTCTCGGACGAGCAAGATGATTTACAAAATGAAAAATCGAAGGAAGGTCGACTGTTTTGAACAGCGCTGAAAGGAGACCTTCCTTCGATTTTGAATTTTAGTAAATCACTGCGCAGACGAACACAAACATTTCAAAGCTGCCCACCGGTCTGATGACGTCCTAGAAACAACAATCGTCACACAGGGACCCATCTCAGATCTTAGGATTGCTCATGTGAAGCACACGCTCCTTGATTTCCTGTGTGCGGCCCTGATTCCAGAACTGTGTTCCGATGTAACCACATGTACGTCTTGCCACATTCATCTTGCTCTGGTCGCGGTTTCCACAGTTAGGACACTCCCAGATAAGCTTTCCATCCGTATCCGTAACAATCTTAATCTCTCCATCATATCCGCAGCACTGGCAGAAATCTGACTTCGTATTAAGCTCTGCATACATAATATTCTCGTAAATATACTTCATAACAGATATTACAGCTTCAATATTGCTGTTCATATCCGGAACTTCAACATAGCTGATAGCTCCTCCAGGTGAAAGAGCCTGGAACTCAGATTCAAATTTAAGCTTTGTAAATGCATCAATCTGCTCTGTTACATGTACATGATAACTATTTGTAATGTAGTTCTTATCTGTTACCTCAGGAATGATTCCAAATCTCTTCTGGAGGCACTTAGCAAACTTATAAGTTGTTGATTCAAGTGGTGTTCCATAAAGTGAAAATGCAATATTTGTCTCAGCTCTCCACTTAGCGCACTTATCATTAAGGAACTGCATTACCTTAAGAGCAAATTCTTTTCCCTTCTTATCTGTGTGGGAAACACCCTTCATATACTTGGTACACTCGCAAAGACCAGCATATCCAAGTGAAATAGTTGAATAATTTCCAAACAATAACGGATCAATTACTTCCCCCTTCTGAAGTCTTGCAAGAGCTCCGTTCTGCCAAAGGATTGGTGCCACATCAGAAGGTGTACCTAAAAGTCTGTTGTGACGGCACATAAGAGCTCTCTTACAAAGTTCTGTTCTTGCTTCAAGGATTTCCCAGAACTTCTCCTCGCTCTTATATGAAGAGCATGCAACATCAACAAGATTGATTGTTACTACGCCCTGATTGAAACGACCATAATACTTGTGATCTCCCTCATTGAAATTCTGAGCATGAGATTTATTTCCCTTGTTGCAAAGACCTTCTGCATTTTCCTCGCTGTCAGGAGTAAGGAAAGATCTGCATCCCATGCAAGGATATACATCACCCTTCTTGAGTTCCTTCATCTTCTTGGCAGAAATATAGTCAGGAACAAGTCTCTTTGCAGTACATTTAGCAGCAAGCTCTGTCAGATACCAGTACTTGGAATCCTCATGGATATTATCCTCATCAAGTACATAAATAAGCTTAGGGAATGCAGGTGTTATAAGCTGGCCTTTTTCATTCTTAACGCCAAGGATACGCTGTTTAAGCATTTCCTCTATAACCATGGCGAGGTCTTCTCTCTGCTGTCCTTCAGGAACTTCATCAAGATACATAAAAACAGTGATAAATGGAGCCTGACCGTTTGTAGTCATAAGAGTGATGACCTGATACTGAATAACCTGGCATCCTCTCTCGATTTCTTTTCTCACACGCATCTCTGCGATATCATCTACCTGCTTCTTATTTACTTTAACGCCGGCTGTTTCAAACTCAAGCGCTACTTCCTTGCGGAACTTCTGTCTGCTCACATCTACAAATGGAACAAGATGTGAAAGAGTGATGCTCTGTCCGCCGTACTGTGAACTTGCTATCTGTGCAATTGCCTGTGTAGCAATGTTGCAGGCAGTTGAAAAGCTCTTTGGTCTCTCAATCATTGTCTCAGAAATGACAGTTCCATTCTGTAGCATATCTTCAAGGTTTACAAGACAGCAGTTGTGCATATGCTGTGCAAAGTAATCTGAATCATGGAAATGGATAAGTCCTTCTTCATGTGCCTTAACCACATCCTCAGGTAAAAGAAATCTCTTAGTAATATCCTTGGAGACTTCTCCTGCCATATAATCTCTCTGAACACTGTTGACAGTGGGGTTTTTATTGGAATTCTCCTGTTTAACCTCTTCGTTGCTGCATTCAATAAGAGACATGATCTGCTCATCAGTTGTATTGGATTTTCTGATGAGTGCATGTTTGTAGCGGTATGTAATATACTTTCTTGCTACATCAAATTTCCCCAGCTTCATAAGGCCATCCTCTACCATATCCTGGATTTCCTCAACGCTGGCTGCTCTTGTAAGTGTCGCGCACTGTTTTTCTACACTTGTGGCAATGTCACTGATCTGACCTGCTGTCAGCCTTCTCTCCTCAGTAACCTCGTTATTTGCGCGCTCTACCGCAGATGAAATTTTACTAACATCGAAAGCAACCTCTTTGCCGCTTCTCTTAATGATTTTCATAGTAACCCCTTTCTAAGAATATATAAAAAACTTATAGTTTTTTGCCCGCTCAAATATTTATTTAATAATTGTGAATATCAAGCAATGAATATATTTATTGAAAACTGATCCTGTCAGTTTTTCGTAAGCTGAAATTGAAAAAGACTTTAGTCAGCGTATCTCTAATCATAGATATAACCACAAGATTCCTTTCGGTAACTACATCTTGTGGTTACAATATAATAATAATACAACATTTTGATTAATTCAAGACCGATAAAATCAGACTTTTCGAACTGCCTCCAGCCGATTATGCAGTCGTTTCAAGCGTTCCAGCGTTTCTATATTTTTTACAAAATTTTTAGAAAAATAATATTCGGTTTTCTCTTGACACAACATATTGTGGTAATCTTCAAAATACACCTCTTTATCTTGGTCATAATTGAATGGCAATCCCAAAACATCTGCCAGGTGATGTATTGTACCATAATTCCCATCAATTAGCAGTGTCTCTTTTCCACAAATTTCTCTGAATATCGGTTTAAAATAGTTAAAATGCGTGCACCCCAGTACCAGTGCGCTATATTCAGACTTATCAAATCTGCTGAATTGCTCTGTAATGTAGTCAACAACCTCATTTGAATCAAATTCTTCATTTTCGGCAAATTCAACAAGTTTTGGCATTGGAAGAAGATCAACCCTGTGTTCTTCATCAACCCTGTGCAATAAGTCTTTTAACTTATCTTCTCTGATAGTAACAGGTGTTGCTATTACCATGATCCGCTTATCCTCAGTGCCCTCAACAGCAGGCTTAACAGCAGGCTCCATTCCAAGTATCGGTATATCAAAACGATTTCTCAGTTCCTTAATAGCAACACTCGTTGCAGTATTACATGCGACCACAAGTGCTTGTGCGCCTTTTTCAATGAGAAACTCTGTGTTTTCAATTGCAAATTCAGTTATCTGCTGTGGAGTCTTTAGTCCATAAGGAACATGGTCCACATCAGCATAAAAAATATACTCCTGCCCCGGAATTCTGTGATAAGCCTCATGCAATACCGACAATCCGCCTATTCCGGAATCAAAAATTCCTATTTTCATATTCTGGTCCTGTCTTTACATTTTATAAAAAAACAATTAATCTATTTTTATGAGCGAAAAAAAATTCAACGAACTACAAAAACTATATAATAATGACAAAATCGGCACTCTTGTACAGGAAATCTGTGAATATTATGCCACACAGGATGGTTACGAAGATAATTCCTATCAGGATGAGATAGAACCACCTGAGATTGTGGAATCCATCTATCTTTTATTCTGCCTTCAGAGCCGTGAACAGATCCTTGATGAGCTTGATATTGTGCAAAAAAAATATCCCGAATTACATAAGACTCTTAACGGGATGCACAATACACTGCTAATTAATATGGATTGTCATGCTCTTGAAGAAACTTGCGGTAAAAGAATCGCTGAGTACGCCAAAGATACAACTCTCTCGGAAGTATTATCCCATGCTGATTCCTTTACACGAACAAGTGATAATCTATGTATGGCAGTTGACAAATTTTATAGTTGGCTGCACACAAGAAGTCGTTGATTAATTTGTATTAGTTGCTTTCTTTAACTGATAGGTATTTCATTGATGCATATACCTTAGAGCCATTGTACTCCACAAGAGCCCATGTGCCATCTTCCTTCACTGCCAGTCTTTTTAGTTCTGTGCCATTAGATACTGATGTGACAATGGTCGTGTCGCTGTCTTTGTTATCAACACTTCTTAAGTTAAGGCTCACAGCAGCCGTAACGACAACTGTATCATTCTTTTCTATATACCCTGCAGGGAGCGCAGCTACAACCGTCTGCACCTCGTCAGGGTCTTTTACAAAGTATTTATCAATAAACTTAACCTTCACAACAATTCCAAGTAAAATTAAAATTACTATTCCGGTTATTATCGATGATATTCTGATAAAAAGCTCAATTGGGAATCCTCCTTCTGAAGCTTCTTCCTCATCAGCCTCTTCATCATAATCATCCTCATAACTATCAGGTTCTTCTCTTTTTACTGCCTCACGCCTTTTTCCTGATTTTTTCTCACGAAAAGAAAGAGATGCCTCTTTTTCTGATTCATCTCCATTACGAGGCTCCTCTTTTTCTTTTGCTTCTATAATCTCTTCTCTTTCAGCTTCTTTTTTAAGCGCCTCAGCATTGGCTTCTTTCTGGCGTTCCTGAAAGTATTCTTCGCGTTCCTGCTCGTTAAAAAAATTATATGGATCCTCTATTTGTATATCAATGTCGGTATCTTCGACGCTGCCTTTTTTCTTGTAGTCTTCAAAATTTGTGATCTTATCCGCCAACGTTATACACCTCTAAACAAAGTGCTGACCTTTTAGGCCAGCACTTTATCTATCATTCCCTGCAATTTAGACTTATTAAGTGCTCCAACTGCTGTCTCGATAACCTCTCCATTCTTAAAGAAAGCGAACATTGGAATTGACATAACATTATACTTCTGAGCTATATCAGGAGACTGATCAACGTTGATCTTACCAACCTTCATTTCTCCTTCATACTCAGCAGCAAGTTCATCAATAACAGGTGCCATCATTTTGCAAGGTCCGCACCAATCTGCTGAAAAATCAACGAGTACCGGAATGTTACTTTTTAAAACTTCTGCTTCAAAATTCTGGCTGTTTAAACTGTAGTCCATTAATTACTCCCCTTTCTGCTAACAATGTATTTGTAAATTTGGTTACCTAGTGATGAGAATTTTTCCTCGTATTCTGTCATTACATTACCCTCATTCATCACTGGGTCATTATGAAGGTCATATGTAACCGCATCCAAGGTCCAGCCTGCTGGTTCAACTTCCTCAAGTGCAAAATCAAACAGATCCTTGTTATCTGTCTTGAATTCTACAACTCCATCCTTTTTAAGAATCTTATCATACCTGGATAAAAATTCTCTTGAAGGAAGTCTTCTCTTAGCATGTCTGTCCTTCGGCCACGGATCAGAAAAATTAAGGTAAATCTTATCCACCTCAGACGGAGCAAAAACATCTGCAATATCTTCAGCATCCATACGAATAAACTTCACATTCGGAAGCTGACGCTGCTCCTGCTTTTGTATTGCCCTAAGGAGAACGCTGGAATACTTCTCAATTCCAACATAATTTATATCCGGATTCAGCTCCGCCAAGTCCATCAAAAATCTTCCCTTGCCCATTCCAATCTCAATGCGAATTGGGTTGCTGTTACCAAATACTTCCTTTTTCCAGAGTCCCTTTTTGGTCTCAGGGTCTTTCACAGTGAAGGTACTCTCTGCAATAACTTCTCTGGAGCCTGCAATATTTCTTAAGCGCATTTCTTATCCTACCTAACTTTCTTATATAAGAATTTTACAACATTTGCGGGCTCTTGGAAAGTAGTGTATTATTCTATATACCATGAGTAAATGTAATTACCTTATAATAAGAAAAAAATTTCATAGATTATTTTCAGCTGTGCTTATGTTTATTTTGGTTATGTCACAGCTTTATTTGCCTGTGCACGCTACTGAGAACATCGATTATGAAGCTGAAGCCTTAGAAAGAAAAGAGCTTCCTATTCAGAGTAACGAAATCGCAAGCTGGCCTGAAGGCCCGGCCATAGGCGCAGAAGCTGCGATTGTAATGGAAGCTAAAACAGGCACAATTCTTTATTCCAAAAACATCCATGAAGAGCTTTATCCTGCAAGTACTACAAAGATAATGACATGTCTTTTGGCTGTTGAAAATGCAAGCTTAAGTGACCGTATCACTTTTTCACATGATGCTGTTTTCAGCGTCCCAAGAGATGGTTCCTCTATAGGAATGGATGTGGGTGAATCTATTTCCCTTGAGCAGGCTCTTTACGGAATAATGGTTGGAAGCGCAAATGAAGTTGCCAATGCTGTCGCTGAACATGTAAGCGGAAGCATCGATGACTATGTGAAGCTGATGAATACACGGGCAAAAGAACTTGGATGCACTAATACACATTTTAATAATACCAACGGACTTCAGGACAGCAATCACTACACCAGCGCTTATGACCTTGCACTGATTGCGAGAGAATTTTTTAATAACGATTTTTTGTGTAAAGTTGGAAACACGCCAAGATATCACTTTGAACCTACAGATACACAGCCAGATGATTTTTACCTGAATAACAAGCATAAGCTTATTACAGGCGAGGTCAAATATGACGGCATCGTCGGTGGGAAAACAGGTTACACTGGCCTTGCAAGAGAAACTCTTGTAACATGCGCAGAAAAAAACGGCATGAAACTTATCTGTGTAGTATTAAAAGAAGAATCTCCTGCTCAGTTTACGGATACAGTAACTCTTTTTGACTATGGCTTTAATAACTTCAAAAGCGTAAATGTTTCGGATAACGATTCAAGATACATGCCTGATGATTCACTGTTTTTTGAATCTGAACATGATGTATTTGGAAAATCAGGTACTATCCTGACTCTTGATTCTTCAAGCAACATTATAATTCCAAAGATATCAAGCATTACCGAAACTGCTTATTCTGTTTCATATGAACTTACAGAATCAGAAAAATCTCTGCACAATTCCATCGCAAAGATTTCTTATACTTTTAGTGGTGTCCCGGTAGGAACTGCTCTTATTAACTACTCTTCTTCGGATGGGCAAAAAGAAAGCACTTCTGCCACAAAGTCAAACACTATTTATATAAATATATTAGTGCTTTTCATCATAGCAGCCGTGCTCTTAATTATAGTTTCAATCATAAGTTCCATGAATTCACGTTCTGTCCCCGGCAAAAGATATTTCAGCAGGAGTGACAAGATTAGATATAACCGTAGAAAACGTGAATTCAAAAAAAATAAACACAATTTTTAAGAATTCTGTTCTTTGCTTTTAGCCTTGCGTTGGCGCAGTTTCATTGCGTCAACGTCTTCCGGCGATATGAACTTCGTCGTTTTAACAACAAACAGTCTTCCGTTCTCAGCTTTTTTTATCCTTACCTTTGCTTTCATAAACCCATGGACATCACAATAGGCTACAGAATAATAATGTTTTCCGTTAGGAGAAAACCATTTCACTTTTCGCCTTATATTCTTATGACAAAGATAGCACTTTGTACTCATAACTTCTCTGTTTTCAAGAACATCTTCTTTAGTATCAAATTCCCTTGAAATGTATTTATGATAGTTGTCAAAAGTTATATGTATCTCTTGTTTTCTAGTTTTTGGAGTCACATATGTGTCAAAAGAAACCTTCTGAAGAGTACTGTCTTTGAGTAACCTAAAGATTTTTGCTGTATATTCTGCATCTGCAAGTGCCCTGTGAAAAGGAATATCCTTGCTAAGAGAGAGCTCATCAACTGCTGTTTCAAGAGATCTTCTTGACTTCCCATCATCAAAAGAAAGACTGTAAAGTTTTTGTACATCATAAAAAGCTATTGGTCTGTCTGATAATAATGGCATTCCAAAAAAGTCCAGATTTCGCTGAAACTCAGTCAGATCAAGTGGTCCCCAACTGCAAAAAACAGGATTTTCACCACACCACTCAAGGAAATCCCTGGCCACTTCGTTAAAAGACTCTCCATTTTCCAGATCTTCCATAGTCAAGTGGATAAGTTTTCCTGTGATTCTATGCATATGCTTATGTACGCGAGGCTTAATGAGTCTTGAGAATTCACCAATCTTCTCTTTTTTTCTATTAAGCTTTACAGCGCCAATCTCTACTATTTCAAAAGTAAGTGTCTTTCCATCCACTGTAACCGGCGCATCACCCTGATTCCATTCAAGGTCAAATACTATATAATCATTCATAATAATTCTTAATTATCCTTTGATTAAATGCATAATCAGAAACACGCATTTTCTGTGTTTTTTCATTTGCTTTTATCTTCTACTTCATAATATATGATTAGTCATGACAATTTGCAACTTACTAATTTCTAAATTTACCCCTTGACATTTTAAATTGCGTACAATATAATTTGACTATCTTAAACGTGACTTGCTAAGAATTGTTAACGAATTTAAGTTTTGTTAGTTTATTATTTCAATAGGTTCTTAGCTTCTATCATAAAAAGGAGGATTATAATATGGGATTTTATGATTACAGTGTAACTGATGCTCAGGGTAATGATTTTTCAATGGAGAATTATAAAGGAAAGGTTGTTCTTGTTGTTAATACTGCAACAGGCTGTGGTTTTACACCTCATTATAAAGATATTGAAGAACTGTATGAAAAGTATCACGATGCAGGACTTGAGGTTCTGGATATTCCATGTAACCAGTTTGCCGGACAGACTCCCGGAACCGATGAGGAAATTCATGAATTCTGCCAGCTTCACTACAATACCAAGTTCCCTCAGATGAAAAAATCAGATGTTAACGGTGAGAATCAGCTTCCTCTCTATGCATATCTCAAGCAGCAGAAAGGGTTTGAAGGTTTTGGCAAAGGTCCTGCAGCTCTTGCTATGGGAGTTATGCTTAAGAAGATTGATAAGAACTATAAGGAAAACCCTGACATCAAGTGGAATTTCACAAAGTTCGTGGTTGACCGCGAAGGCAATGTTGTTGCCAGATTTGAGCCCACTGCTGACATGAAGAAGGTTTCAGAGTTCATTGCAAATATGTTCTAAAGTATAATTGATTCATTTAACTTTCCCTACATTTTAATATATAAGTTTTCTTTTCCCCTCTAAGATTAATATAAAAAACCGCTGAAGATTGATCAATTTTCAGCGGTTTATTTTACTTGAACAGCTTTGCTCTCACAAATAATCTACCTTTGCGTGTTGTGTTATCAACTCCAAGGTAAATGAATTTACCATGCCCTTTTACAGATACTCTTGCCCCGGTTTTTAGATCATATCCTGCACTATAGGCAGTCTGTCCGTCTATAAAAACAGACTCACTCTCTATGAGCTTTTGAGCTTCTGATCTGGATAAATGATAGACAAATGCAAGTATTGCATCAATTCTTTCTGAAGCAACGCTCCCGGAAATTTCTTCGAATTTTGGCTCTATCGTGCATTCACTTGCATTTACTATCCGGCAGTTAACCGACGTATGCCTTATCCTTACCAGTTCTTTTACCATCATTTCTGCTATATCAGATGTGGCAATAACAAAAGCTTCCTTGTCACCGGAAAGAATATCCCCTATCTGGTCTCTCTCAATTCCGGTATTCATTATTGCGCCAAGATAATCCCTATGGTTCAGATCATCTGAAAACTTCGCATTTAGTGGCTTAATATGAACACATTTCAAAACTGTATTCTCATTTTTTTCACTTAAAAGAAACGTTTCCTCATCCAGATAATCCGGCAAAAAACACACCATTGCTCTCTCAGCATCCTCAAATCCTCCATAAACCACATAATGCGCTCCGCAGTATTCATGTACATTTGAAGATATTCCTTCAGAGGAAAGTATCTTATAAAACTCTGCAATTTCTGACACAGATAAAAAGTCTGTATGTGTCACAAAATTATTTGTATATGCTCTTTTTGCCAGGTCTCGAATTCTCCCGGCAAGAAAGTCTCTTGATTTTTCTTCCATTGGTTTCTTATATATAATCTCTAGAGTACTAACTTTTTTATTTTTTGAACATATTGTATTGCACATGAGTTCATATTGAAACAATTGTACTCATCATGAATCAGTCAATACACCAACACTTTAGTTATACTTTAAAATGTTTTAGTCCCAACACCACATTAGTAGCTGATTGTAGGTGTCCAGTATTTCTGTCCATATATATCTGTAAAGCAGTATGTTTCCAAAACTTTACCATTACCTACAGGCAGATTGTTTATTACCATTTTATCCATCTCTTTATCGACTGTAATCTGGTTTCCTATATAATAGCTGTCCTGATAGCTCTTATCATAACCATAATAGTCACAAACAAAATCGATTGTATCTCCACTATTTAATTCCGTGAGATTCTTGGCAATTGTTTCTGTCTCACCTTCCACATAATCATAGCATGCTCCTGCAACATAGCCGTCTTCATGCTCTGAATCAAAAACAAGGATGAGATTACATCTCTCACCATTTAATTCACAAGGAACTCTTCCGGTAATCGTATAATTATTATCATCACCCTGAACATCTACAACATAGAACGCTACTACCTGTCCTTCTACCGCAAGCCATGTCTTATCTGTCTGAGCTAAAAGATTTCCATCTTCATCAAACTCAAAGATATTATCCATTCCAAGATCTATGTAGCCTTCACCGTCATCATAGAACATATTAAGCTGTAAATTCTGAATCTTGGACCATTGCTCCTCTGAAAGAACTATGCAGTCATAATCTTCAGCATTTTTTGTCCATATAAGGGCCGATGAATCAAACTGGTTACCTGCAATATACTCAGCTGCTTTCTCTACATCAAGGCTCTTTCCAAGGAAAGATGTATTAGAAGAATTAAGTCCTGAAACGCTGCTAAAATCACTTGATAAGAAAGAGTTCAAAAGCTGAGCTATAACATCTGCAGAGGAAACTCCTTCTCCTGTACTTGTACTTGTGCTTGTGCTAAACAGTGATGAAGCAGGAGTTGAACTTCCGCCTGCTGCAACCTGTCCCGCAACTTCAAGTGATGCAAAGTTCTGAATACATTTTGCATAATCTTCATCCATTCCAATTGCGTCATAGGTGCTTACCATCGAATCAACCTTTGATGCCTTTTTATAAGGAAAATAGATAGAAAGGCCATAAGCGTTTGTCATGTTTGAACTTGTTCTGTTATATTTGATTGCGCTCTTTAATGCTTCTGCGAGTTCTTTTGACTCATTAGTTCCAATCCTGTTTGCAAAATCAACAAGGTCTACCTGGTCTATCTTTGATGAAGAAGCAAATTCTCTTGTGCTGCTGCGGGCATTTGATACTGTCGAATAATCGTTTCCCTTTATCATTTCTGACGTATTTTTGGAAAAATCAGCAAGTTCCGTTGGGACTGTAGCTGACAGTTCAGCCAAATCTATAAGGGAAAGTGTGGTCTTCTGCCCAGGACAAGTCTGAGCACATGCGTTGGTAAAAGAATCAATGATATTTTTACCAATCTCAGTAGTTGGCATTGATGTATTATTTCCAAACGCAGTCAGCCAGTCTGTGTAATACCAGCCAACTCCAGGCTCTGTTTCCTCTGATGCAACAAGATAATCACTGTAATTAGAAACTACCAGTGCATTTTCAACAGTAGCCATAAGGCATGTATCAAAGCCTACAAAATCAAATGTCACTCCGCCATCTTTAAGCGCCTGATTTATTCCTGCAAGCGACATTGAACCTGCTGTCTGGAATTTTTCGTCATAGCCGTAACCTCCTGTTGAGCCGCCGCCATGATTCCAGAAAATAAGCTCATATCTGTCTGCCGGGAAATTCTTGGCACCCCACTTGATATACTGTGAAAGTGTATCAGGTTTTGTCATCGGAAGTTTTCCGACATTATCAACAAGACGTGTAAGAGATCCGTCTTTTACCTGATATATCTGGTTGGTCTGCTCTGAAATTACATTATTCTGCCATTTCTTGGCTCCACCGGTATAAATGATAAGATTTATCTTATCTCCCAGCTTAGCCGCAAGCATTTCCTGGATATCCTTAGAAGCCATTCCGCTTCTTGATTCAAGATCAGCGCCGCACATGTAAACAAGGATTGTAACAACGTCCTGTCCGCCGCCTCTTATAACAGTCCTCTTAGCTCTTGCATTAGAAGCTACAGAAGTATTAAGTTTACCTGTATTTGGTGCATCACTCCAACTTGCAGAAGCCATACTTCCACCGGAAAAAGAACTGTCTGTCGAACTTCCAAGAAGAGCACCTAAAAGTGATAATCCGGAATCAGTGCTAAAAGAACCTCCTGAAGAAAAGCTGCTTTGATCCGACTGAGAAGTCTGACTCTGCGTTCCCTGTCCTTCGTACTGAGTATAACTTGAAGTTTCAGAATCACCTGAACCACCGAGTAATGAAGTGATTCCTCCACCCCCACCAAGCAGAATGATAATTATCACAATTATCGTAAATAGTGGGCTTCTTCCTCCGGATCTTTTCATCCCACTTCCATTACCACCTGAAGAAGCTGATGAATATCCATTACTGCTACCGACAGGACCTGTGCCTAAACCATCACCCCTTTTATGGACTCCGCTTCCACCTTCTCCAACATTCTTTTTTCTTCCTACTGGTCTGTTCTCCATACACTGCCTCCAAAATATATTTATAGATTGTTTTTACCTGATGATATATGTTGTTATTGAACTTCCCTTTACAGTTGCTGTAAACATTTTTCCATTAACATTTATATTATCTGATTCAGTAACATTTTCCCAGTTTTCGCCGTTATTTACGTCACCGCTGGTTCTTATTGCTGTTATTTCTTTCATATCAACATCAAAATCAGAAAGATCAAATTCCCAGGTGAGGTCATCCGTATTGCTGTTCATAGCAACTATTACAATACTGTTGTCCTCTGGATTATATGCTGAAACTGTAACATTACTTGATTCAACAAGACAATATCCGGGGCGGATATACCTGGAAAACTGTCCATAAGCATAATACTTTTTACTTAAAAGAAGTTCCTTCGTATCATGGTCAGCAATCGCTATTCCCCAGAATGGCAATCCCTGGTCAATTATTCTGTCCGCTTCTTTTCTTGAACAATTATCAAACTTATTTTTTGAATCCACATGAAGATCAACTGCATCCCACATAATCCAGGCTGTCGGCATAAGTCCGTTTAGATCTGTCATCATTGCCTCAGCAAAACCAAGTGCTGCACTCATTCCAGTTTCTGCTTCGCCTATGGAATATGTTCCATCCACTTCACTCATCCAAAGATTTATACCGGCTTTTTCAGCTGTTTCCTTCAGACTCTTTCTCATTGAACCCATATAGGTATGAGTGTCAATTCGTGTGACAACTTTTTTAGCCTCATCACTAAGACGGTCATAAGAAGCAATTGCTGCATCTATACTCGTTTCATCTGTTCCACAAATGATTATGTTGATTCCTTTTTTCTTAAGTTCCTTATCAAGTTCTGTCAAAATTCTTGATTGGGACTCTCCCTGTGAAAAATGACAACCTTCCTGTTTGTCACTGTTTGCTCCCCAATAACTGCTTGCAGGTTCGTTCATAGGGTCGACGCTCTGGAAATCAATGACTCCTTCCTTTGACCAGTGCTCAATGACATCTGCCATGTAGCATGCAAAAGCTGTATAGGAATCCTCTCTGAGATTGTCTTCTCCCGGATTCTCATTTCCTGATGAGCAACCACTGACTGTCATAAAATATGGCGGTGAATTAGAAAAAGCTTCTCCGATAAATTCATCACCTGATGCTTTTGCCGCAGCTTTCAGGATATTCATCTGCCTCTTGTCTGCATCCCAGTTATAATTCCACGCAAAACCACACTCAAAATCCGCTCTTTCAAAATTGCTTTCGTAATATTCCTTAGTATTCTCAGTAAGATCTATCTTTGTAACATCTTTGCAATACCCCGGAACAACTGAGTCTGATCTTCTTATATGTTCTTTATGAAGAAAAGGATTCTTTTCCTTCATTGTAACGGTAACATCTCCGGCAATTACATTATCTCCACCTCCGATATTATAGCGTCCGATGTTCATTCCAAGACCTGTTTCCTTATTATAGAAAGCTTCTGCCGCATCCTGAGTCAACTTATCGTTGTAACCAAGGCGATTTGCCCACCAGCAAAGGGATGTTCCCCACCCCTCAAACTCGCCATATCCATCACCATTAGTATCATTGAATTTTTGCACATTGCTTTTATTTAGTTTTATAGTTCTTGCTATGTCCATTTCTGCCCCTTTATCCGTATTATCGGCAAGTTCTATTTCTGATTTTTCATTAGTAGCAGACTCTGTGGCATTAGGACTTCCACATCCCGAAAGCATAGATAATGTCATAAGCCCAACAGCTACTTCTGAGATAATCTTTTTATACAATTTTTTTTTCTTCATTATTACTATATCCATTTACCTATTATTTTTCGAATTCTGCTGCAACATCTTTTAACAGAGAACGAATTTCAAGATGCTGAGGACATACATTCTCACAGCCACCACATTCTACGCAGGAGCTTGCACTTCCACCACTCTTATTTACAATCTCATTGTAATAATCATTCTGATTCCAGTCATTAAATACTTTCTTTGTATTTAAGCAGGCAAAAAGCTCAGGAATACTGATATTCATCGGGCAATGATTTTCTTCCACGCAGTAATGACAGGATGTACATGGAATAATATCCATTCCTTTATATATAGCTGTAACCTTGGCAATTGCAATCTTTTCATCCTCTGTAAGAGGCTTAAAATCTTTCATAAAGGAAACATTATCCTTCATCTGCGCCATATCACTCATTCCTGACAAAACAAGTCTGATGCCCTCCTGATTAGCTGCAAATCTTATAGCATAACCGGCATTTGACAACTTGTTTTCCATGCTGTCAAATACCTTCTGTGCTTCGTCAGGGAGCTTTATAAGGCTTCCACCCTTTACAGGTTCCATTACAATAACAGGCTTGTTGTGCTTTCTGCATACTTCCCATACTTTACGGCTCTGCACTCCCGGATCCTCATAATCAACATAGTTAAACTGAATCTGCACTATCTCAATTTCCGGATAAGTTGAAAGAATATTATCAAGAACCTCCGCTTTATCATGGAAAGATAATCCCACATGCTTTATCTTTCCTTCTTTCTTAAGTTCAAACGCTGTCTCATAAGCTTTACATTTTTTGTATTTCTCAAAGTTTTTTGCGTTCTGGGCATGCATAAGATAAAAGTCAAAGTATTCCACACCACAGGCATCAAGCTGAGTCTGGAAAAATGGTCTTATATCCTCCTGCTTCTCAAAGTATATTTCTGTCAGTTTATCTGTTAAAAGATATTTTTCTCTCGGATATCTGCTTGTAAGCGCCGCCTTGATAGCTGTCTCTGATTTACCGTCAATATAGCACTGAGCAGTATCAAAATAGTTAAACCCGTTATCCAAAAAGTAATCTGTCATTTCCTTGAACTGCTCAATATCCACTTCACTCCCTATCATGGGCAATCTCATACATCCAAATCCGAAGAATGTCTTAATCTCTGAAAAAGAATTATCCATAAGTAACCTCCATACCATTATTGCCAAATTAATAATTGTTTGCCATTTTTTACAGATTGAAACATCTGATTCAATGACTATTTTATCATACACGTTCCTATCATATATACACAAAAGCTTCTCATTTATTGCATTTTTAGTACACAGAAATATTTAACAAAATGTAAATCATCTTTTAATATTATTGAAGTATTTTACACACGCAATAGTGATAATATAATGATAGGGTATAAGCGATTTTTATTATCAATATGTCGTTATGTTATGAGAGGCCACGGATGGACATTGTAGCTAATTCAGATATTCTTTTTAATATTCTAGCGCTTATTCCAATAGGCGTTTTCTGGAAGGATAAAGACAGGAAGTTTCTTGGAGCAAACCAGATGTTTCTTGACTACTATGGTTTTACTTCTGTTGAAGATATATTGGGAAAAACCGATGAAGACATGGGTTGGCACATAGACCCTGAACCTTATCGTTCCATCGAACTTAGAGTTATTAATAATGGTGAGATTGTAAAAGATGTTCCGGGACAATGTATCGTAAAAGGACGGGTTCGCGATATTAGGGCATCCAAATGTCCGCTTAAGGTAAATGACACAATTATCGGTCTTGTTGGATATTTTGTTGATATCACAGAAGAACTTGCAGAAAAAGGAAGACTTTCCGTTCTATCTATGACTGACGAACTTACCGGTGTTTTCAACAGAAGAGCCTATAGTGAGATTGTTGAAAAATACGCAAAGCAGTATGAAAAGGACAATACCGACTTTGCGCTTTACATGATAGATCTGGATGATTTTAAGAATGTTAATGATAATTACGGACATGAGTTTGGTAACCTTGTCCTTAAATCTTTATGTAAAAGTTTAACCACAGTTGCCGCTGATAACTGTGTTCTCTTCAGATACGGCGGAGATGAATTCGTAATACTTCATCAGATAAAAGATGCTGATGAAGCAGTTGTTATGCAAAAACGCATCCAAAAAGCAATCGACGCTCCGCGAAATATTGACGGAATCCATCTCTCAACCAAGGCATCAATAGGCTGTGCCCTTTACTCTGAAACACTTTATCTTACTGCTCTTATAGAAAGAGCTGACCAAAATATGTACAAAATGAAAAAAGAACATAAAGCATCCAGATAAAATGATTTATTGAATAAAACATATAACCAAAAAAACTTGTAAATACATTTTACTAATCATAAGTATTCTTACATGTTATTCAAGCCATCCCATCTTATTTCTCAGATAGTCTGTAAGTTCCTTACTTGCATTTTCATGGGATTTAAAACCAGGATGCATATGTGATCCAACTGTCTCCATGGTTGTGTTTGGCAATTGGAAAAACGACACATTATTATCCTTTGAACTATCTCTGTATTTGTTTATCGCTTCTGTAATAGTAAGGTTTAAGTCAGAACCAAGCATTCCATAGCACCATGCGATATGTGCTTTTTTGTTGTGCTTTCTTAACACGGTAAGAAAGCTTACTATCGCATCCTCTATTTTAAGCTCATCCTCTCTGTTATAGCTTCCGTCTTCGTTTAAGCGCATCTTATATGTCTTACCATCCTCCGGATTGTAAAATGGAGGCTGGTTAAAAGATGTTGCATCGTTTGTTCCAAGATTCACTACTATTACGTCAGGCTGCCAGCTGTCAAAATCATATGGCTCCTGTGTTCCAATCGCTTCATTAGATGGACCTGAAGATAGTCCGCACACTTTTTCATATACAGAAGGAAGATTATGTCTTACATCATTATCCCATCCGCAATAGACTCCCCATCCGCCTTGTGAAATCAGGTGATAATCAGCGTTTAAGTTTTTAGCTGTAAAAGTTGCATAATTAACGGATGCACTCATATACATTGCAATCCAGTCAACATCTGCCATCGCTCCATAGCTTCCTTCACCTGATGTAATGCTGTCTCCAATAAATTCTATCTTTCTCTTATATTCAGGAACTTCTTTAAATTCGCCATTTATTCCGATTCTTTTAATCAAGACTTTACTGCGGTCATCTTCGCTCATCGCCTGTAATTCTCTTATAAACCTTATTCTTTTAGGCGTACTTGGTTCCATATTTCTGAAAAGACATATATTATGCTCCCCGGGCAATAACATCTGTCTTCCCATAAATGCTCCATTTACTTCATATGCAACCCATGGCTCATGAAAATCAGAATCAGTCTCAAGTTCAATCCATAGATCTGTTCCTGTCACTACAACCTCTATTCCGCTTCCGTTAAAAAGAAGTGGTAGTGGCTGCTTCTGTCTCCCCATTCTTCCGAAAATATGAATATTCTTTTCGGGAATTTCACTAACCTCAAAATACTTAATACTCTCCATATGCTGTCTCCTTCTTGTAGTCAAAAAAACATCCTCTTATCAGTATACCACTTCGTTTGTGCAAATTTGCTAATAACTTTTCGTATTTTTATTATACATATTGCAAAACATAGAAAACGATATATAACCAAAAAAATTTATTGCATTTCAATCATACCTCCTATATAATCCACAGTGGTTTAAATATTAGGCAAAGCAGGTGAAAGCCTGTGGCGCAAAGCTATAGGGACTTTAACATGTCAGCCAGCTGCATTCTTCATTAATTTCGACTCTACTAAAGCATGGGACATGTTCCTGTGCTTTTTATTTTATCTTTAATAAAATTATTCTCAAACCTGAAACCCTTAATTAGTTTTTTTACTATTCATGAAAGGATTACTATGAAAAAGAAAAGTAGAAACATGGTTCGTAGCATTATCGTTCTTGCCTCAGTTTTAGCACTTATAATGGCAGCTTTTGTTGGAATTATCGGATATAACCATATTAAACAGGCATATTATTCTTCATTCCAGGAAGGACTTCATGCAGCTGCTGTTCTTATGGAAGATGAAATTGCCCATGAGTGGGATGGTGACTGGTCATTATCAGAGGACGGTCAGCTTATGAAGGGTGAAACTGCAATTCACGACCTATATCAGTCACAGCTCGATAAACTTCATGAAAAAACAGGCATGCACTACACTGTTTTTTACGGAGACACAAGATATATCACTTCACTTGTCGATGCACAGACAGGTAAGAGAATGGAAGGTACAAAGGCTTCTGACGTTGTTGTTGAGGAAGTTCTTAAAAAAGGAAATGAATACCTTGCTACTAACTTTGAGATCGCAGGTCAGAACTGGTACGCCTACTATCTTCCAATAAAGAACTCAGATGGCTCTGTAGTTGGTATGATATTTGCCGGTCAGGATACTTCAATTGTTGCAGGAAATATGAATGCAGCAGCAAAAGCAATCATTGGAACATTTTTATTTTTCTTCTTATTTAACTGGGTAATCGCACGTATCATCATCACAAGATCAAATAAATCTATCAGCGATATCATTGGTGGTTTACAGAAGCTTGAAGACGGAGAATTATCTTTTTATATTGAGGACCGCACATTCAACCGTAAAGACGAGCTTGGCGTTATAGCATCAAGTTCTGCCCAGGTAAGAGACAAGCTTCAGGATGTTATTAGCGCTACAAAGAAACTTTCAGATGATGTTACTCAGTCAGGTATAAATCTTGCAAATTCAGCAGAATCTGCTTCTCGTGTTGCTGAACAGGTTACATGCGCTGTTGAAGATATCAGCCGCGGAGCTGCATCACAGGCAGAGAGCATGGAAAGTTCTGTTAATAACACAAACGAAATGGGCGACAGCATTGACGATATCACAGGAAGAATTGAGGATCTTTCAGCAGCTGCTAATGATATGCTTTCAGGTGCTAAGCGCACAGTTGATACACTCAGCAATTTGATGGACAAGAACATTTCTGTAATGAATTCAATGCAGGATATCAACACTCAGATTCGCCATACTAATGATTCAGTAAAAGATATTGCCGAAGCTTCAAGCGCAATCACAGCTATTGCTGAACAGACTCATCTTCTTTCTCTTAACGCTTCTATCGAGGCTGCAAGAGCCGGAGAATATGGTAAAGGCTTCTCTGTAGTTGCATCTGAGATTGGTACTCTTTCAAACCAGTCCAAAGAAGCTGCTGTTTCTATTAAGAAGATTGTTGAGACTCTTGTTGCTGAATCACAAAAGAACGTTGAGACCATCGAACTTTTAAGTGAAAACATGAAGGAACAGAATACACAGCTTACTTCAACAAAGGTTGATATGGACTCTGTTGTTGAAAATGTAAATAATGTTGACAGTTCTACTAAGCTTATTGCTGAAAAGATTCATCTGTTAAATGAGCTTAAGACAAGTTTCTCAGATATTATTTCTGAGCTTTCAGCAATATCTCAGCAGAACGCTGCATCTACTGAAGAGACAAACGCTTCTATGGAAGAGTTAAATGCTACATTCACACTTATAAGTGATGCTGCTAATGATCTTCGTGATATGGCTGAAACTCTCAATGAAAAGATGTCATATTTTACATTAGATGAAATGACAGCCTGATTTATTGATTAAAGACTATTTACTCACATTTACAAAAACAAAAAACTATATGTAACTCTTTGTGTACCAGTAACATCAATAGCTCATCATTTATTTTCTCATAGAAATGCTGATCTATTTTCTTAAAAATGAGTAGGAAGCAAAAAACTTCCTACTTTTTTTTTATTACATTTCTTCAGGACATTCCATTCCAAGAAGTCCACAGCCATCAGCCACAATCTGTGCAGTTACATTGAATTCTGTCAATTTAATTTTATATATCAAATTTAGAATAGTTTTTTTACCTTTTAAAGTTTTTTCCAAAGTTATTCCAGAAAAATCCGTACTCTTCATTTCTTGCAAAAACAAACGCATAATGTGCATTTGTTTTTTTCTGTTTCAAAAATTGTATATATTCCTGCTGATATGGAACAGAAAAGCTACGATTCTCATAAATAACTATAAGTGGAATATCATAAAAATCCTCAGCTTCTATGTTTATCTTTTTATCATTCTCATTATTGATAAGCCTTATGGGAATCCTGACAAGCTCCGACATAAAGTAGGAAGCATAATCAGGAATCTCTTTTTCCATACTGCTTAAGTATGTCCTTACCCATTCTTCTCCAAGTCCCTGCGATGCATAGCTCTCTGCGGAATTGATAGTTGGTGAGAACATCGGTAAACTTACCTTTTTACCATATACCAGTTTTTTAATAGTTTCCGGTGAAAGGTAGAATTCTTCCGCTATCTCTAATATTGAGTGTCCGGCAGAATACCGGTTACAGATCATAGCATTACGCTTGTTTAATCTGTCCCGATATCCTGATGCTTCACCCCATCCCTTGGAGGCTTCTTTCTTTGGAATATATATTACTTTCCCGGCTGCATATTTTTGAACTTCTTCTAATAGTTTTTCCGGCAATATATTTTTAGCATTTTCATATTTCATACAAGTTTATTAAGTCTTTCCTCTAGAGCGTTAATTGATTTAACGACGGAGTTGCAAGATTCAAGATCATCAATTGATGCGTGCCATCTGAGTGTTACAATTCCTTTATAGTATGCCATACATAAGAAGCGCTCTTTGAAATTTTCTATTTTTATATTCTTTTTCTTAGCATATTCGTAGAGCTTTTCAGGAACCAAAAGATATGGCTTATTAAGATCAAGGATTGCAAAATCCATCATAAAATCCATGATTCCTGCTCTTCCCCAATCAGCACAATATGTCTTTCCATCATCTCCCACAATCATATTGCAAAAGAATGTATTGTTGTTTGCAAGAAATCTCTGCCCTTCACAAAAAGGAACATATTTAAGAGCCTTAGAAGCAATTTCGTTATAGTAATCTTCCTCAAGAAAAGTTGTTCCAAACATTTCTTTCCAGTTCTTCCAATAGCCATCCTCCGGTTCCTCTACCATATCTGCACGAATGAATTCTTCCAGAGTCTTATAAGGAGCTTTGTTGTTTTCATCAAATTCTCCGTATCCTTCTACTGAAGTTACATCAGTAGCTGCAATCTCAAATATCATGTCAAAAAAATTCTCATAGCAGTTTTCAAATTCTTCAGGTGAAAGTTCATTTGCCTTTCTTCCCTTTGGGCTCATCTCGATTTTTTCTTTAGTAAGGTTTCTTATAAAAATGTCTCTATTCATTATTTTTCCCTCTTTTATAATCTGGTAGTGTCAAATTAACTACCCGTTTTTTAGTTCTAAAACCTTGATTTATCGGGAGTTCAAAATAAAAAGAGCATTGACCTCCCTTTTTGGTATAATGTCAGCGACCAAACTCACAAAATAACCAGGAGACAATGCTCGTGAACATTATACTTTATTTACTTCAAATCATTCAACAACTCTATCAGCAAAACTGCTGGCTGATTAATTTCATCTGCAGATATATACCTCTAAAGCAGTGGGCTTTCGATGATTCTCATTCTCCCAAATATCAAAAGTTCAAAGTCGATGAACTCCCTAAGATTGTCTATTACCATCAGGATTGGGACTGGAAAGATCTCAATAACTACTATGCCCAGCGCTATGGTAAGGCCATCAAACCGATCAAGCGCCGCACTGAATGCGATATTCCAGAGGACTGTACCTGTCCTTCATGCCATGCCCCACAGCCTTATCTTTACAAGAACAATGGTAAGGCAGGACAGCTCATGTGTAAGATCTGCCAGACTGCTTTCACTCCCGGAGATAACCGCTTTGATAATCAGATGTCTCTAAAGTGCCCTCACTGCCAGCATACCCTCGTTCGTAAGAAAGACCGTAAGCATTTCGTCATCCACAAATGCGTTAATCCTAAGTGTCCCTACTATCTCCACAACCTCAAGAAAGTCGATAAAGAAGATCTTGCTGAAGACCATGGAAAGAACAAA
>NZ_FOKR01000021.1 GCF_900112195.1 Butyrivibrio sp. YAB3001 | reverse complement strand
CGCTGTTTAACGCCACTATCTACGTCTGCCATTGGGATCCGACGTTCAATGAATACCTCGCCAAAAAGCGGGCTGAAGGAAAGCATTATTATGTTGCTGTATCTCATGCTGCCAAGAAACTCGTGAGATTGATATATCAGCTCGAGAAATCGCATCAGCCATACAACAAAGCAGCTTAACTAATTCCATACAAGTCTTCTTTCAAGAGCATCTCAGGCGATGCTCTATTTGTCATACAGTTTTCAAGGTGCTGATTACGATGAATAAGTCATCGTTGCTCTATTTTAAACTTTTCTGTTTCAAATCATTTTTTATTGACAATCTTTAATAGTTAGTCTTATATTTTATGCTGTATGTAAGTGGCGGTGATGACCACTATCATCTTTTTTTCCATCAGTTACCGGACTCTTTCTGGTCTGGAAGATAAAAAGACCTAAAAATGCAACCGCTGCGATAAGTCCAACAGGATATGCGATCAGCACTGACAGATGTAGGCACTCCGGTGCGCAGAAGAAATATGTTACAGAAACTGCTGACATAAATGTTGCCGGAATCGCTGTTAACCAGTACATGCGTCCATTCCTAAACAGATACATTGAAGCAGTCCAAAGAGCTATCATAGCCAATGTCTGATTTGACCAGCTAAAATATCTCCAAACCACGCTGTAATTAAGCTGGCTGACAAGTGCTCCTACCAAAAGAAGCGGTACACATAAATACAATCTCTTTAAATAAGGCTTCTGGTCTACCTTGAACCAGTCTGCAATAACAAGTCTTGCTGAACGGAAAGCTGTATCTCCTGAAGTGATAGGGCAGGCAATAACGCCAAGCATTGCAAGAACTATACCAAATCCACCCATTGTCTTTGTACAGATATCATATACACATGCTGCCTGACCACTTGCAAGCATCTCTGTAAGTCCTGAAGTAATTCCACCAGTCTTTTCATAAACTGCGCTTCCTGCTGCAGCCCAGATAAGAGCGATAATTCCTTCACTGACCATTGCTCCGTAGAATACCATATGGCTTTCTTTTTCTGACTTACAGCATCTTGCCATAAGAGGAGACTGTGTAGCATGGAAACCGGAAATAGCTCCGCATGCAACTGATACAAACATCATAGGCCAGATAGGTGTACTGCTTGGATGAAGGTTTGAAAGCTGAATCTCAGGAATTGTGTAACCATGTGTAAAAATACCAATTCCAACGCCAATCGCCATAACTATAAGGCAGATGCCAAATACCGGATACAACTTGCCTATGATCTTATCAATCGGTACGAAGGTTGCGATAAAATAATAAACTAGAATAAGAACAAGCCAGAACGTGCTGTTAGTCAAGAGACCTGAACCGCCCTGTTTACCTATAAGAAGTGATATAAGTCCTGCAGGACCAACTGCAAAAACTGTACCTACCATTACAAGAAGAACAACGCTGAAAATACGCATTATTGTCTTCATTATGTTGCCAAGATACATTCCTGTAAGTTCAGATACACTAGCTCCATCATGACGCATGCTCATAAAGCCTACTGAAAAATCATGAACACCACCCGCAAGGATTGTTCCGAGAGTAATCCAAAGGAACACGCTCGTACCCCACTGTGCGCCTGCCAGAGCGCCATAAATTGGTCCGAGACCTGCGATATTAAGTAGCTGGATCAAAAAGAGTTTCCATTTTGGCATTACTACAAAGTCAACGCCATCATTTATCCTGACAGCAGGTGTCTGCCTGTCATCAGGGCCATATACTTTCTCAACAATAGCCCCGTAAACAAAATACCCTGCAATCAGAATTGCCAAACATACAAAAAAGCTGATCATTTGAATCCCCTCCTATACTTTAGTAGAAGAATGGTCATTGCCTTCTTCCCTAATAATAAGTATAGATATATACGGTATTACAAACAATTATATGGTATTCAAATGCTAAAAAGCGGGACTGAAATGTATTATCGTTTTATCATTATTTAGACATTTTGGCTTCTTTTCTTCTTTGCGCTATTTTACTGCTTTTTTCACAAATCTATATATCAGATACAAAAATATGACCTAACCTCATGAATCATATTTCGACTTATGGGAATTACCACATCTTCATAGTCTTTTAACTTACAGGCATAGCCGTTGTTATAATCAGGAACCAGTGCCTTGCAGTCATCAAGATTAACTATGAAGCTTTTATGGATGCGCACAAATTTCTTTCCCTCAGGTTCAAGCTTCTTTTCCCATTCTATAAGAGGTTCATTGCTATAGTATGTTTGATGTCGGCTGTGAACCTTCGAGCCTTTATGGATTGCCTCGATATAGCTGATATTATCGGCATTTATTACCTCCATGTGATCTCCTGCCGGAAGGGCAAATGCCACTGATTGCTTTTGGGTCGCAAGTTTTCTCTGCATCAGCTTATCAATGGCTTTTTTCAGCCTTGTTTCATCAAAGGGCTTCATAACATAATCTACTGCATCCAGGTCAAAGGCATTTATTGCGTAGTTTTCGTATGCTGTCACAAATATTATCGCGGTATCCGCATTCTTATTACGGATTCTCTCTGCTATCTCTGTTCCCTTAATATCGCCCATTTCTATATCTAAAAAGCACGCATCAAAAGAATGCTTATCCAAAAGTTCTAAAACCTGTGCCCCGCTTCCCGCCTCATAAAACAAGGCATCTGCACATTGTTTCTCTCTAAAAATCTTTTCCAATAAAAAACAAAGTTCACTTCTTGCAGGTCGCTCATCATCAGCTATCAGTAGTCTTATCATATCACCCCTCCAATAAAGCTTTTGGCGGAATTCTCATCGTAACAGCGCATCCTTCTTCAGAGCTATCAATTTTCAGTCCATACTTTTCGCCGTAAATACTCCGCAATCTCCCATCAACATTCAAAAGCCCGTACTTTCCCTTGGTTGTCTTATCATTAAAAGCTTTAAGCACAGGCGCTGGTATTCCAAATCCATTATCGGAAATTCGAACAACAAGCTCATCACCATCCATATGTGCACCGATCACAACTTTTCCGATTTCTCTTTTCATAGCGCCATGTTTTATCGCATTTTCTACGATTGGTTGAAGAATAAGTGTCGGAACCTGTCTATGAATATCTTCTTCGATGTCCTTTACTATCTGAAGCCGTTCCTCAAAACGCGCTTTTTCAAGCATCAGATATGCATCCACCTGTTGAAATTCCGTAGCGATATCTATCATATAGTCATTACTTGAATTCAAACTATGCCTAAAGTACACGCTAAGCGCAAGGAGAAGCTCTCTTGCATAATCCGGTTTTTCCCTGCAAAAGCAGGAAATTGTATTTAGACTGTTAAAAAGAAAATGTGGATTTATCTGCGATTGAAGAACTCTGAACTCTGCTCTCTCACGCATTTTTTTCTGATACTCAACCTGATATGCTTCATAATTTGTTGAAAAGAACTTGGCAAGTGCGGAAACCAGACATTCCGCGGCCTCTAAAGAAGAATACCGCCTGTCAAAAACAAGCACCAGATACCCCCAGGTCTCCGTTCCCATTGTTACCTTAGACCCTGAAGCAACAAACGTCTGTCTTAATCTAAATCCTTTACATTCCTTTTTATGTAAAAGAATTGTCGAACACTTTTTATCCATATTTTCGATAAATTCTTCTGTAAAATCATATTCAGAATTAAAAAGTCTTTCTCTGCTGCTACGCGGCATAAAGAAAACATCTCTGCACCTGGAAAAACCGCTTATGGTCCTCTCCATCTCTTTATAATCATCATCAGTTATAGGGTTCTTCCTTATATTCAACATACAGGCATCGGCTATATTAAGGGCAAGCCTCATCTTGTCCGCCGCGATAAGATTCTGACGTGTGTAAATATCTTCAAATACCGAGAAAAAAAGGACCATTCCAATGGAATTAAAGATAATCATCGGTAAAGCAATTATCTTAACTATAGAAACCGCAATGCTCGTAGGATGCACGAAAATAAGAAGGTTTACCATGTGCAAACACTCAGCTGCTGCAGTAATAAACACCAGAAAATACCATTCAAAATCGAGATTTTTTTTACGAAAAACACTGTAGATCACAGCGCCCAGAATGCCTTCCAATAGCGTAGAAAGCGCACATGCAAAAGTTGTTACTCCATGGATGTCAAAAAAGATTCGGTGAACAGCACCGATAAGACCTGCCAACACTCCAACCGTGGGTCCACATAAAAGGCCTCCTGCAAGCGCACCCAAAACACGCGTGTTTGGTATTGCTCCCTGCACCTGAGCCCCGGTATGAGTTGAAAAAATACAGAATCCCCCAAAAATCGCGCCAAGCACGAACTTGGCTAAATAAGTATGCTTATTCTCTTCACAGATGATCTGTGTAACAATAGGAATCCTAACCAGAATATTGGCAATCAGAATAAGAAGGCCAATATTTACAATCATGTTGTAGTATAGTTCCATATGTTTTCCCCCAAAAACATAACAAAACTAAATCATATCCCCACTAAAGCCGCATTATATGCATATTCCTTGCCATATATATAAACGTATGTTATTTCTTTTCATCCAGCTTAGGTGCCAATGCCTTCTCCTCATTTTTAATCTCCCAATGGATAAGGAAAGTAAGCGTTGCCCTAAGTGCAATGATAGCGCCAAGAATTCCAAGTTCTGCCCATTCACGTACCACAACCGTTCTAAGCACCTCTCCGCCCAGCTTAAATTCAAGCGCAAGCGCTATCCCCTGTGCCAGTTGAAGCCTGATTGAATCATCCTTCTTCAGCCAGAATATAAAACTCTTGACCGCAGTAAACACAAGAATACATATGCCAAACAATTCTAATAGAAGTGTAGAAAACTCAACGATATAGCGAAGAATACTCTCCGCCCCCTGATATACGGCTTCCATTACACCATCCCTCCGGAGAAATCAAACTATGTGCGTCCCAATTGGCTATATATCGCGCATTTCTTTACTCTTTTATTATACACGCAAAGACAATTATTCGTCACTACAGGAAATTGATTTCTGTGGGCATGTCTGGGCATGTCCTACAGCTTGTGCTACAGTTCAATTGTCAGATAGCTTCTATGAACAGTCAGAAATACTTGTGTTCGTCTGCGCAGTGATTTTCTAAAAATCATGATTGAAGATAGACCTCATCTCAGCGCTGTTCGGAACAATCGGTCTATCTTCAATCCTTCATTTTGAAAATCATCTTGCTCGTCCGAGAACTGCGTATTTCTGACTGTCTCATAGGAATCTTATCTGCCAACTGAACTGTTATTTTATATCTGCGGCATGCATTTTCAATGAGCAAAAATAAGAAAAGATATTCTGCGGCTGTCCATAGGAAAACGGCAGGTGAGCCCGAGAAATCACTCCACTGCGCTTACACCGTTACATTTTGGCACCGGGCTGATTGAGCCATCATCGTTATAGGTAAACTCTGCTACACATACACTTCTGTGGAACAAGCTTCCCCCAGGAAGCTCTCCTGTGTGGTAGAACAGATATGAATGCCCCTTGAAATCCGCAATTCCCGGATGATTTGTGAAAACACCACCTTCTTCTGTCATAAGCACTCCACCATATTTCCATGGTCCTGTAGGAGACTTTGACGTTGAGTATGCCAAATGCTCATTTTGCTTACCTACACCAAAGGCCGCATATACCATGTAATACAGATCATTCTTCTTGTAGAACCAAGGTCCCTCACCATATGAAGTTCCTGTATCATGACTTCCCTTAGCAAAAGCTTCCTCAGTCATTGGAACCTTCACAATTCCCACTTCTTTGTCGTATGTGATCATATTCTCGTTAAGAAGCACATATCTAAGCTCGGGATTTCCAAAGTAAAGATAAGCCTGGCCATCATCATCGATAAACACTGTAGGATCAATATCATTCCAATCCCCTTCATCGATAAGCGGATGTCCCAAATCCTTGAAAGGACCAGCAGGATTATCAGAAATACCAACTGCGATTGCCATTCCGCCGTTTCTTTTATGTACAGGGCAATATAAGTAGAACTTGCCGTTTCTCTCTACTGCCTGAGGTGCCCATGCCCTTGAATCAGCCCAGCCTATATCATCCAATGAGAAAATCACGCCGTGATCAGTCCAATTGACCATATCCTTAGTAGAAAAACAGCGCCAGTCCTCCATTGTATAAAAATCATTGACAAGCTCATCCTCATCATGAGTTGTGTAAAGATATAAAGTATCCCCATACACCATTGGTG
The DNA here is from genome assembly GCF_900112195.1 of Butyrivibrio sp. YAB3001. Taxonomy (GTDB): domain Bacteria; phylum Bacillota; class Clostridia; order Lachnospirales; family Lachnospiraceae; genus Butyrivibrio. The sequence continues at coordinate 59,967 of NZ_FOKR01000021.1, read as the reverse complement.
CCGGATCAGCTGTATAAATATCTTTAATTATCGGATTTTCATGAAAACTTTTTTCCTGACTCATTAAGTTATCCTCCCTGGATTCATTCTCCTGCGCTACCTCACCACAGCCTGAAGCTGCCAATAGTACACAGGATAGCAATAAGAAAATACCTGCCCCTTTTTTTAATATTTTCTTTCTCATAAAAACGCCTTTTCAAGCACGCGCTGAAGAACCTGTGAAAGTGCGAAAAGAACTCCTAACGCAACCACGCTCATTGCCCAGAATTCCACAAGATTATACTTAAAGCTCTTCCAGCAGGATGAAATTCTTACAAGCGCTATTACGTAAAAAGCAATGAACGGAATCATAACCAGTGTAAATACCTGATAACACAAAAGCATAAATATAAAAATGCCGACCATTGTTCCTGCCCATAATTTAAGCAAAGAATCTTTCGGATGCTTAGGTGTTACTTCAAGCGTCTTTTGGTTAATTTCATCCACATCATAAAAGATTTTCTTGAAATTGATGGTAAAACGCCCCTCATAATCCTTTAAGGCTTTTACTTCAAAATCTGTATCGTCTCCCCAGTTACCCATTTTTAATTCCTCCTATTCCCCAATATCAGAACTATTTCATGAAACATTATACCTATTCCTCCATAAATGCACTCTCCATAATAAAACCATCACTTCTCAAAAAATGCGGACTTTTTAATTTTATTTTAATAAATTCGGATATTCGCGAAACAATATTTCATTATCTCGTTAAAATCTACAATGTTAAAACTACTGTTTTTGGCGTTTTTGTGCTTAACGTCAATAAATGTTTAAATTTTGTGTTTTTTATATTTTTTTTATAAATTTATGGTATAAAAGAATCGCTAAGTTAAGGTCAGGGAGGACGTTTGAATGAGTATTGAAAGAGCAGATTTAATCAACCAGCTTGCCGCATCCATGGGTGCCGGACAATTTGCAGCTACAAAATTTGAACAATCAAGATATGATGCAGAGACAGGAACTTTATACTGTAAGGGCATGGCTATTTCCTCAAATGTTGCAGATGAAGCAGTTAAATACTTCACCACACTTAAAAATAAATGCAGTTACGATGATCCCGCAACAAAGCACATGGCTCTTATATATCAGTGTGCTATTGAATCCATTAAGATGTTCCAGAATCCGAAAATAAAGGATTTCTTACGCGGAGAAGGTGCAGATATATTAAACGCTTAAATCACCTGTTTACAAATAAAACGAAAAAAAGACGGTATTAACATCTTCCAATCTATAAAGGAATTTGTTAGTGTCGTCTTTTTCATTTATCAAATATATCACATATATGTTATATAGCAAATGCACTTTTAGCATTTCACAATCACGCTATAAATACGCTTTATGAACCTATTAACTACATTTGCGCTTTTGCATGATATCTTGCTGCATAATGTTCTCACGAAACACACAGTAAATATATGTTTCCGTATTTCATTCAATAATGCCTCACAACCTCGAATCTCTGCAGCTCTATCGCTTCATCTTCACCGATTCCGCCCTTTTGCATGGCAATCTCAACCTGTTGCTCTACAGTGTCAACTCCATCAAGATCCGGTAAAAGAAGTCCTCTCTTCCTTCCGCTTGTTACTATGACACCATATCTTTTCACATCAAGCTCCCTGAGTGATGCGATATTTTCCGGTTCTTCCAGTATATCCACATTTATATCAAGCCACTTTAATTCATCCGGTTTTATTGGATCAAACCGCGGGTCTCTTGTTGATGCGCTGATCGCGTTATTGATAATCTCGCTGGCAACGTTCTCTGTTGTGGGACCGATAGTTCCGATACAACCTCGAAGTTTGCCATGTTCATGTATTGAAACAAATGCTCCTGCCCTTTTTGTCAGCATTTCCTCCGGAACATCGTCCGGGACAGCAATTACTTCTCTTCTCAAGATATAGCTTTCAAGCGACTTATAGGCCAGTTTCACATACGGATCAGCGTTTTTTCTGGTCATCTCCAGTGCCTCTTCACATTTATTTAAGTAGATATCCAAAAACTTTCTTTTAGGATCAGCTTCAGCAGGGAAAAAAGTACAAATGCCGTATCCAACACCTGTTATATCCTGGTGTGAAAGCTTATTTACCACTACTTTTACGCCATCCAAAGTTCCTGCCATTATAACAAAAGACCTGTGCCCACACTCAGCCGCTTTTTCGCAGAAATCCTCGTCAAACTCAAGCATTTCTCCAAATGCGCCTCTTGAGCATACATCCATTATCTTCTGGTCATACACAGGCCCCTCCGGTGCATAACCGTATGGCCCATAGGTCTGAAGTTTGTGGGAAAGATCGCCACTTGCAACGACAACAACGTTTCTCCCGGTATTATCTACAGCCTCTCTGATTATCTGGCCAAGTTTATAGTGATCTGTCAACGGAAGGCCCGAAAGCCCAACTCTGATTATCTTTCCTTCTTTGTATTTATTTCTGATAAACCATAAAGGAACCATTGTGCCATGGTCAAGGTCTCTGTCAATCTCTCCCATTGTTCCGGCAGGAAAATCCATCTTTACTGCAAGCTTTTCAATCTCATCCACAAGCTTTTTGTCATATTCTTCAATAAATCTGACCTGTCCCGCACCAAATTGCGCCATAGAACCTGTCGTTGCACCTCCGGGAGATATATGAAAATAATCAGCATACATAGTAGCATGCGGACTTGTAATGATTATAGTTTCAGGATGCATCATTGCAATTAAGTCTGCAACCTTTTCATAAGCCATTGATGTTTCTATTATCTGCGCTTCGCCGCCTCTTCCAACATCAGGAATAATAAGAGGTGGATGTGGCACCATAAACGCTGCTAAAATAGGCATAAAAATCTCCTCTTTTTGATCTCCTCTTTTTTACGGTTTTTTATAGCTTAAACTCACATCAAATGGTATCATTAATTTACAATAATGTGGAGTATATTTGTAGTCAATATCAGATGATTCTATCGCTTAGTATCGCATAAGTGGAGGTGACCGGATGCCACTATCTGTATCACATTTCTGACATTTGAACCAGCTTTTTCTTTAAACATCTGTATCTCCAAGCTCCTCGAGAACCGACTGGTAAATATTCTCATCTGTTGTTCCCGGGTCGGTTCTTAAACGAAATACTCGCTTGATCTTTAATGTAACACTGTTTCCATTTGCCTTTTGAATTGAGCCAACATTGGCGCTTATAAAATCTGCCAGATTATGCAGTTCTTTTCTGTCTTCAATTTGTGTCATTATTGCAAATACCGCATTTTTAGGTCTTGCAACAGCACAACCCTGTTTGGTTACTTCAATTATCTTCTTGCCGATCTCAAACAAAACCTTATCAGCAGTTTCTTTTCCATAAGTATTTATTATTCGCTTCTGATTCATGTTACAGAGCATTATAATGCCATAATTCTTGCCAAAATCATTGAACTGGATCGCATACCCTATCATGGCATCCAAACAGCCTCTGGCATTCATCAGATTTGTAATCTCGTCAACTTTTGATGGTCCTTTGGTCTTATTAACTCTGGCAAGTTCATCCTCACTATCAATGAAATAGCCGACAAGTCCAATGATCTTACCCTCATCATAAAGTGGCATCTTGTTACACATAATATTGTGAACAACACCATTTACTATGCACTGTCCTGCAGCATCTTTTACGCGGAGACCTTTATTTATAATGGCTTTTTCGGTATTGTTGTAATCATCATCCACATGCCACTGCATTTCTTCGTCAGTCTTACCGATAATGTCATCCCTTGACCTTATCCCATAAAAATCAAGGAATGCCTGACTGACTTCTTTAAATCTTCTATTCTTATCCTTAAGGAAAAACTTGATGGAACTGTTCCATACAAGATTTTCCCATATATTATGATATATCTTTTGTAATCCCAGTATGGAGTTAACATCATTGGAAACATTATGCCCTGGTGTCAACCCATCAGGCAGTGTTTTTATACAAAAGAGGTATTCTCCTGCTCCCATTCCGGTAAGCATCATAACGACAATTTCACGCCACTCGTAGGTTCCATCAGTCTGCTTTATTTTGAATGCCTCTTCTATATATCCAACTTTGTTCTCTTCTATCCTGTTTCGTAAAGTATTAAAATCAAAGAATTCTTTAAACTGGTTTCTTTGATCAGGAGCGACATAATCAAGTGTAAATGTACTAAGACCATACCTTAAGCTGTCATACAAATGATTATTATCTTCTTCCACATACCTAAAGCTACCCACTAGCGGTGTAATGCTGTCGGTATCAGGATTAATGAGATGGACCACTTCGTATAAAAGATTTAGTTCCCTGATTCTTGTTTCAATTCTGGCAGCTTCTTTCTGATCGGACGATAAATTCGTAACGTCCATTACCATCCCTTTAATCAGATATCTGCCATCAAGATGCGTAAGAACCCGGCCAATAAATTTCATATACTTGCCATTTGCAGTAAAATAGAAAATCTCTCTATTCCCGCTTTTCTCCAAAATATTTGCAAATTCGCGGAATTTTTTTGCAAGCGGCGAAGCCATATTGTAAAGACGCCTGTCAATCTCTTCATAGGAATCCTTCATGCTCATGGTACAATTCTTTCTGAAGGGCTCATTCATGAACAGTGTCTTAAAACTAACCCCATTATCAATTACTATTTCAAGCGGGCTGTCTGTATCTCTTACCGCAAAACTGGCAATATCAAGGAAGTTCTTCCACTTACGCTCCTCGAAACGTATGTTTTTTTCCTCCATATGCCTTAAAAACTCATCAAGCGGTTCCGGCTTTCCATAAAAGTAGCCCTGTATTCTGGCACAGCCAATCGACTGCAAAAAATCGAAATGTTCCTGTTTCTCAACACCCTCAGCAAGGGTCCTTATACCAAGGTCCTTTGCCATAGTAATAGCTGACCTTAATATCTGTTTGGACTTATCTGTAAATGTGGACAAAAAACGCATATCCATCTTGATAAGATCAAAATCAAAGTCTTTTAGCAGTGTAAGTGAAGAATATCCGCTTCCAAAATCATCCATCCAGACTTCATAGCCGGTACTCCTGAAATCACGGATTACCTGGCTCATAAGGTTTTCATCGGATACAATCATGCTTTCAGTAATCTCAATATGAAGCATATCCCTCGGAATATCGTATTTTGCAACGAGCTGCTCCACAAAATAGACCATATCCAGCATTTCAAAATCAAGACGCGAAAAATTAACCGATACTGGAACTACCGGCTTATTTTTCGCCATGAGATCATGAATATCCCTGCAGACGCACTCCACCATATAGCAATCAAGTTTATGAATCTGCTGGGTATTTTCAAGGGCACCTATGAACTTATCGGGAGGCAAAAAACCTATTTTAGGATCAATCCATCTTGCCAAAGACTCTGCTCCGCATAGTTCCTTAGTGATAGACCTGATTACCGGCTGGTAATAGATTTTGATCCATCCATTTTTAATTGCCTCATCAATATTTTGAACCACATAATCAAAAGCATTGAGATTTTCAGTATCCGCCATAAAAACTCCATTTTTTACCTGCTAATGTACCCGGCTCACATACAATCAAATATGAGCAGTGTTGCACACCAGGGCTTGCAAATTTATAATGTTGAATACCCAAATCCGTTGCATATCGCATCTACAGGAATTCCCTGTTTGCACAAAGGACATGAATCCTGCGGATAGCTTGCATAATCAGGAAAATCTCTCATTGTAAAGAGCGCTCTGATAGGAATATCTTCAATCTGTGTTGCAATCGAGAACACAGCAGATATTCCAACAATCTCACCACGGTAGAATCTGACTGAATCAAGCGCAGTCTTTAAAGTTCCTCCGGTAGTTGCGGAATCAATAAGGATGAGAACCTTTTTCCCATCGATCATATGCTTGTTATTATCTCTAAACATCATCTGTCCGTTGACATTGTACTCGGGCTGAGTGATGTACATAGTCTTATGAGAATTCATGGAAATAATTCCGGCTTCTGTAAGCTTATTTGCCAGATAAGAGCCCACTACTTCCATTCCATTGAGGCAAAGGATAGTATCGATAACATCGGAAGCAAGGTACATCTCTGCCAAAGCCTCACCTGTAGCTCTTGCTTCTTTCATTCTGGCTTTGGTATCACACAGATCCATATAATAATTGACATGCGAATGTGGTGTAACGAAATGGCCCGGTGTTATTCTCAAAATAACGCCACTGTTCCCTGCATACTCAACCTTTGTGTAATTTTGCATTTGCTTACCTCCCCTTATTATTAGGTATTAGAAAGATGTTTTAACTGCTAAATACAATTACCTCAATTATGAAATTATAATAACATTTAATCGTACATAAATCGACAAAAAACCACTTAGTTATTAAAAACTAAATGGTTTTTTAATATATTATTTATTTTTTTTATCGCCTTCTCTTAATTTCTTAATTCCTTCAATGGCAGTTTTATAAATTAGGGCCATATGCCTCGATGCCGGGTCGTTCATATCGCACTTATGCTGCATCAGATTAAAATGCTGCAGTGCCTCATCTATGACTGATTTGGAAATAACATACCCGTCACAATACAGTGTACCGGTCTCAACATCGAATCTCGACTCTTCAAATCTCGTTTTAGCATATTCTCCGGCGCCCATACTTGCCGCGAGCTGATTGATCAAATCTGTTCTGCTATCTGCCATAAAGTCTCCTCCTCTGCATGTATCTAACCTTAACAGCGGTAAAAACGAATAACATTTCGCACCTTTATGGAAAGATTTTAACATATATAAAAACGGTAAATCGTAAAATTTTTATAACATTTAAAATGTCAAAATCGTTTCATGACAGATAGCACATTAAATCAATATTTAAGCTCTTTTCATACCTACAGCTCTCAATTTTAAGCCCTGAATCTTTCCGCATATAACTTTAATCCGCTTCTCCTCTGCGTTCAGATCAAAGTAGTTGTCAGAAAGAAGCAGATCATCATTATCATTCATGATCTCAACGCTCTTAGCATATGCCTTCGCTGATACAATGATCTCATCCCCTTCAACTCTGTATGAAAGCTGAGGATCAACAAATTTAAAGTGCTTAGGTGGGCAGAACAGAACTGTTCCCTCCGAGATTACTTCATTATTCCGGTTCACGAGCTGATAGCTTACATAGTTCTCATGCAAAAGTGCATGATCAAGGCTCTTTTCCTCAAACCAATATGAAGAAAGCGGATCCACCTTAATATCTTCCTCATGCTGCTCAAGGATCTCTGCCCTGGCATTTCTAAGCTGCCACTTCATCTTAACATTAGCACTTTCAAGCTGTTCATTCTGAACGTTTAATCGTATCGACTTTCTTATCGGCTCAGCATCATCATTGACTGAAACTCTCTGGTCCAGATAACCTTTTTCTTCACAGGATATGAGAATCGGCGCAAAGAATCTCTTTGCATAGTATTGAAGCGCTTTCCATCTGCCCTCATAATCTATTGATGCCCAGGATGCAACCGGCCAGCAGTCATTGAGCTGCCAGTACACTGTCCCCATACATCTGCCCCTGTTTCGGCGGAAATGCTCAACGCCGTAGCGGATTGCCTCAGCCTGTAATAGTTGTGAATAATAAACAAGCTCGTCAAGACTTTCAGGATAAAGAAATGTCTGGCTCATATAATTCATTATTTTCCCATTGGCAGCTGAATTACGCTGATGTTTCTCCATTACATAGGAAAAGATATTTCTGTCCTCAGGTTCAGTAAAGGTCTCTATGGTCTTAACTGACGGGAATGACTGGAATCCAAATTCCGACAGATATCTGAAATGGAACTGACGGTACGCTGTAAATGGCTGATTTCCATGCCATACTTCCCAATAATGCGCATCACCCCTGTTTTCATCATTTGGATCATCAAATCCACCGCCTGAGGATGGGCTTGCCGGCCAGTAGTATGTCTGAGGATCTTCTTCCTTCATAATTTTTGGGAAAAGATATTCATACATCTTTACGTAATCTGACTTGAGCGTATGCTTAGCTCCCCAGTGCTCCTGTCCTACGAAAAGCTCCATCTCATTATTTCCGCACCAAAGGCCAAGACTGGCGTGATGTCTTAATCTTCTGACATTTTGTATGATCTCTTCTTTTATATTTTCTTCAAAATCTTCTGTAAGACGATAGACTGCGCAGGCAAACATAAAGTCCTGCCATACCACAAGTCCAAGCTCATCGCAGATATCATAAAAATCATCTTCCGGATAGTATCCGCCGCCCCACACTCTGATGCAGTTAAAGTGTGAATCAGCACAATGCTTCAGAAGAGTTCTGGTGCGGTCCTTATTTACCCTGCTCAGAATATTATCCTGCGGTATATAATCTGCGCCCATGGCAAAAATCTTTACGCCATTAACCACGTGCGCAAACTCTTCGCCGTATTCATCCTTTTGTCTGGAAATAGACATTGTCCTAAGACCAATTCTCTTTTCCCAGATATCAAGAACTTCTCCGTCCTGTGACTTCAGTTCAATTTTCACAGTGTATAACGGCTGCTCTCCATATCCATTAGGCCACCACAGCTGTGGAGAAACGATATTTACACCTTCAGAAGCATCCTTATCTGTGATGATTTCTTTCCCGTCTGGAGAAGTAATAGACACTTTCGAGGTGCAACCACTCTTTTTCTCCGTTGTTATGTCAAAAGAAAGCGCAACTATGTCCTCAAGGTGTTTCTGCCTGATATATACGCTCTCAAAGCGGTCCTTGCTGATTCCAAGTAAGCTTACAGTGCGCATGATACCTGCATCTGGGAGTCTTGGGCCCCAATCCCAGCCAAACATATAGTGAGCTTTTCTAAGCTTTGGAAATCCCTTGCTGCAATCCTCTGTTCCCAGTACAGGATCTTCTTCAAAAGCTTTTTTTATGAACTTATTTGGAGAATGAAGAATAACCCTTAATTCATTCTCGTCCTTGAGTATTTCTTTTACCTGATACTCGTATGTCCTGTGCATATTGCAGACGCTGCCAAGGAGAGAATCATTCAGATAAATATCTGCAACAGTATCGATCATCTCAAATCTTAATACTACTTCCTCATGGCTTCTTAGCTCATCTGAAGAACTAACCGCAAATCTTGTGCGATATTCGTAGTCATAATCCATGAGCTCTCTTGCTGCATCCTCATTGTCCCTATAATATGGATCCTCCATAAGGCCATTTTCCAGTAAATCTGTATAAACTGTGCCGGGCACTACTGCGCTATACCATTTATCCTGATCTGTGCGCCTCATCTCCCAATTGTCATGTAAATTTCGCTTGATCATTTTGTAAACCCCTTTCAACTTTCTATTATACACTACCTATTTTGATAATTTATCTTCATTTTTCTTATGAAATAAGGTAATATTGAACAGATAGATTGTTTTTTTTGAAAGGATTGTATTTGTATGGGGAAGAAGTCAATACGCGAAAATAAAAATGTTTTTTTCGAAGCTCGTGAGGATGCGGGACTTACAAGAGCACAGGCAAGCGAGCTCATGGAAGGCATCAGCGAAAGCCGCATAGAGAAGATGGAAACCGGCAAAACTGCCATTTATCCTGAAGATGTAGTAGATATGGCTGCAGCTTATAAACGTCCTGAATTATGCAATTATTATTGCACACACGAGTGCCGTATCGGAAAGGCTTCTGTTCCTGAGGTTAAGGTTTCATCCTTATCTGAGATAGTGCTTGGAATGTTATCTGCTCTTAACTCATTAGACAGACAGAAGGATCGATTTATCGACATCACAGCTGATGGCGAAATAACCGAGGATGAGCTTTCTGATTTCGTTCAGATCCAGGAACAGCTCAACCAGATAGATCAGACTGTAGAAGCTCTCAAAATCTGGGTTGCAGGAACAATTGCCGAAGGCAAGATCGATCCTGTCAAACTTGAGGAAGCGGCTTCCAAATTGAAAGCTCGTAAATAAATCGAATGATCATATACAACCGAAAACCCATCTTCCTTACCAGGGGGAGATGGGTTTTCGGTTGTATGCATAACTATTCACTTAAATCAGCCAACTAAATTAATACTGCCTATTTTACGAATAATAAGTGCTTGACTTCAATCCGGTTTTATAATATATTGTCCTTGTCACGGAAAACGTTTTCCTTAGGAGGACGCATTATGAATTTAGGATCTATATATCACAGAATGTCAGAGCAGTACTGCTATTGTCTTGACAATGAACAGCTTATTATCAATATAAAAACCGGCTACGATGTGGACAAAGTTTACATCATTTATGGTGATCCCTACGATGCCGGAATAATGGGTGGAAATGAGCGTTGGAATGGTCAAAAAGAAGAAATATATTTTAAGAAAAGACTTAAAAACCACATCTGGTGGACAACAACTCTTGTCCCCAAATACAAGCGCTGCAAATATTACTTTGAACTTCATAGCGGCGAAGAATGCATATATTTCTTCGAAGATGGTTTCTATACTGAAGAAGAAATGAATCAGGATGGTAAGACTCTCTCCTACTTTATAATGCCCTGGATGAATCCTTCTGATGTATGCAGAACCCCTGCATGGGTAAATGATACAGTATGGTATCAGATTTTTCCCGAGAGATTCTGCAACGGTGATCCATCCATAAGCCCTGAGAATACTCTCGCGTGGCACACAGGCGAAATAAGAAGTTTCGATGATTACTATGGCGGCGATATAAAGGGAATAAGAAATAAAATTCCTTATCTAAAAGATCTTGGCATCACCGGAATATACCTAAATCCAGTTTTTGAGGCTCATAGCAACCATAAATACAACACAAGAGATTATAAAAAAGTTGACCCTTGCTTTGGTACCAACGATGACCTGAGATGCCTTGTAGATGAAGCTCATGCAGCTGGGATCAAAGTTATGCTTGATGCTGTTTTCAACCATACCGGCTCCGACCACCCCATGTGGGAAGATGTACTGAAAAATGGGCAGAACTCTAAATATGCAGACTGGTACATGGTCAATAAGTGGCCTGTAACGCAGGGACAGGATACCAGGGACGGCAGATATTACTCTTTTGCATTTGCTGAGTACATGCCAAAGCTTAACACCAATAACCCTGAGGTTCAGGAATATCTGCTTGATATAATCAGGTTCTGGATTGATACATTTGACATAGATGGGCTTCGTTTTGATGTAGGTAACGAGATTTCCCACTCTTTCCTCAAGGCTATCAGATACATGACAAGCCACATGAAGCAGGATTTTTACCTGCTTGGAGAAATCTGGCACGACTCAATATCATGGCTTCTCGGTGATGAGTATGACTCTGTAATGAACTACCCTCTTTCCACGGCCATTGCAGACTTCTGGATTTATAAAAATCGCGGAAGAGAAACCTTTGAGTATGACATTAACCGTTGTTTTACTATGTACTATTCCCAGGTAAATGATGTGCTTTTTAACCTGTTGGATTCCCATGATACCAACAGACTTCTTGATAAAGCACAGCACAATTTGGATATCTTTTATCAGCAGCTTGCTGTACTCTTTACCATGCCTGGAAGTCCCTGCATATACTACGGCACAGAGGTTGCCATGGATGGTTCCTATGATCCTGACTGTAGACGCTGTATGCCTTGGGATGAAATCGTTGCAGGGCAAAAAGATACTGAAATAAATGAGATGAAAAAACTGATTTCCATGAGAAAGACTTTTCAATCCTGCAAGAGTAGAAATTTCCATTTCCCAAATGACATTCCCAAGGAAAGAGTTATCTCTTATCTGAAAATTGGTGAACAGGAAAGCATCCAGGTATACTTAAACTGTGAAGAAGAGGCAGTTACGATTCCATGTGATAATGATGCCTCTATCATCTATTCAAGAAAATGGACAAGCAGTCCTGATGGAAATGGAATGCTTGAACCAAATGGGATATTGATTATAAAGAAATAGTTACATCTAAGAATGCGTGCAAATAGGCCATTTGAAGTCGAATGCGACGAGTACCTGTTTGCACGCATTCATTATTCCATTCAAGATTGTAAGACTGTTATTTTCTGCCCTTCCTATAACATTCCTGACACACAGCATATTTGTATGACCACTTGAGTTTCTTACCACAGCACTTGCAAGACTTCATACTGAGCTTCTGCATATCAAGGATAGTAAATATCTTTTCTGAAATAGTTCTCTTTGTTTCAAGGATTAATTCCAGATCCTCTTCATCGCCAAATAGCCTGGTAAAAGAATAAAGGAAATCATATACTGCACTGCTTGTTTCCAAAATCTGAAGAGCCTGCTTATATTTAGGGCTTATTCCTGAAGTATCAAACCTCTTCATAGTTCCTTCCAAATCTACCGCTCTCTCTTCAGCTACAGCGCTATAGAACTGCTTGTACACGCCAAAAATTTCTTCATTCTTTATGTTGATTGGAATTCTGATAAACTGCCGGATTAATTCCCTATCATCTTTGATATCCTCAAGAGCACGGGCAACGGTAATCTTTTCAGCTATATCTCCTTTGTCATAATAATTTGCTGCAGGAATCTGATTCCATAGTTCCAATATAGTTGATATTTTCCCATCTTTTTCCAAAAACTCTTCCGGAATATTTATCATGGCCCTGCTTATAGGAACCGCATCATAAAAAACAAGATACTTGATAATGTCGTAGTCATAATAGGAAGTTACATATCCAACATCATATTTGCCAAATCGGCCTGCACGACCGGCAATCTGCTTAATTTCAGACACGGTAAGCGGGCGCTCTTTTATCCCATCAAACTTAACAGTCTCCAAAAAGACAACTCGCCTGATCGGAAGATTCATGCCCATTCCAATGGCATCAGTTGCCACAACAACATCAGTTTCCCCATCTGCAAACTTACCTGCCTCTCTGTGCCTTACGTCATAAGGAAGGGAACCGTATATGATGCTGCATGTTAATCCACTATCCTGCAGTTCAGCCGCAACGCTGTGCACATCTTTTCGTGAAAAGACAATAAGAGCATCTCCCTTTTGAACATATTCAGGGAATCTGAAGTTTGAGGCTTCCTCATCCATTTGAAGTGGAGTCTTTCTTTCATGATGCACAATCTCTACTGTATCGCCGCAACTCTTTATCATCCTTGTAATTAGTTTTTCAGCATCAGGCGAAGCACATACATGAATCTTTTTTGCCCGAAGCCCAAGAATTGCTGCTGTCCAGGAACCGCCACGCTGACGATCAGCTACCATCTGTGCTTCATCTATGATAGCCATATCCCATTCTTCCTTAAGGCTCATCATCTCAATTGTAGATGACTGATGGAAAGAGCCCGGCATAAGAATCCTCTCCTCTCCTGTTATCATGGAGCAAGGACATCCATTGCCATTCATGAATTCATACTGTTCATAGGCAAGAAGACGAAGTGGTGCCAGATAGATGCCACTATCAGCTGCCATAAGTTCCTGAACTGCCTGATATGTCTTTCCGGAATTAGTGGGACCTATATGAAGCACAAAATGCCTTTTCATCTGCCTTGCAAGAGGAAACAGTGTTGTATAATCATCAGGCGTTGACTCCTGGATATTGTGATAAAGGAGCCTCTTGGCTTCCATCACTTTCTTGATTCGCTCTGCAGCTTGAATATAATTGCGATTATGTGAAAGCTGCTCATAGACCACCATCTCATTGAGATGTGTCCTTATATATTCCACAATCTCTTTATCACGTTTGTTCTCGCGCAGATTATCCATAACGATTGGTACGCCAATATTCTCATTGACAGACATGGCAAAATCAACCAGCGGCATATTGTCGCAATTAAGGATAACACCATAGATTATCCTTGCATAATTTGGCACCATCTCTCTTAACATATCTACGTTAAACTTCTTAGGAAGATATTCGCAGAATTTCCCTATGTTCCCTTTATGAACTTCCTGCCTCTGACTTCGGCCATAAGGGCCTTTTAGCATCATGAATACTCTTCTTATTGTCAGCTCATCAAGAAAGGCATCATAAACAGCACTTGAAACATCATCGGAATGTTTTTTCCAATACTCAGTAAATTCTTTTTTAGGAAAAGCTTTCTCTGCCAGAAATTTCTGTTTCTTATCGTTTTCTTTTTTAGCTTTAAATGGGTTGTATCGTCCTTTTTTTCTCATTTACTTCCTTTGTAGAACTAATTATATACAGTGATTATTTCATTCAGTCTAAGTCAGCAAAAACTTGTAGTGCTTCTCAGACCTTTACTGAATAATTATAATGTATAATCCTGTCTTTGACAGTTTTAATACCAACTAAAGACGCCAAAAGCCTTAATACATCAGGCTCTTGGCGTTATTTTTGTGATTCTTGATATATAGTAATATTACCTTTGCTTGCTTTGTTTTTCTATAGTTCTCATATCAGCTTTAGTAATGAATTCGTAATCGGTTCTAAAACCGCATACTTTATGAAGGGCATCAGTAAGTTTATCACGAATGTAAGTTGGCATGTATCCCTGTCCCTTAATGTCTGCAAATTTTATTGATTTCAATTTATCCAAGATTTCTTCACAGGTGTATTTGTTTTCAAGTTGCTTTTCCAATAAACGATAAACAAGTAATGACAGGAAACATATCAGGAAGTGGGCTTCTATTCTGTCATCTCTTCTGATATAGACAGGTCTTGCAGCGAAATCTGTTTTCATGATTCTGAAGCATTCCTCGATCTGCCATCGTCCCTCGCTTACTTTCAAAATATCCTTAACATCATCGTCTATAAGATCTGTACAGACAGCGTAAAGACCGTCATATCCAGCTTCTTCGGCAACCTTTGTCTCGTCAAGATAGTAATGGATATCGGCAACTTCGCCATCTTCAGTACATGCATCCTTCCATATAAAACGGGCTGGATCATTAGGATTTTTGCGATTCTTTTTGAGCTTTCCTTTTTTTATCATGGCTTCAGCGCGCTGAACCTGAGCCTCTCGGATTGCCTTTTGATAAGCTGCATATTTGGGCGAATAGGTGATTATGAGTAGCTGATCGATATTTCCGCTGATATAAGGGATTTTTTTGTAGTACAACTCATCAGAATCAGTACTTTCAATTTCTGCAGCAGAAACCTTTTTATTATCCGCAAGCCTTTTAAAACCATCTTTACTCAGTGCGAGTTTTTTGTTTTCTGCATCAAGTTTTTTTATTGACTGGGTGGCATTTAAATCGTATTCGTACTGATGACGTTGTTTGATTGTCTTACAGATCTTATCCAGCTGGAGCTTGTAGTAAACAGCCTGAGGAAACAGATAACCGCCTTCAAATAGTTTGCGCTGTGCATAGTCTAATTCTTTATCTGCGTGGAAAACAACCTGAACAGACTTTGTTTTGCGTGCCTGTTTGTACTTCTTGGTTTCGGCAGCAACTTCGCTGCGGCACCAGGCAATAACATCATCACGAGTTGGGCCATGATCCTTTATTAATTCTGAAAGTGTGCCGAGTTTACGGACAGTAGCAGTGGTGCTTTTTCCAGAATTATCAATAAAGGATTTGGAAATATAGAATGATTCTGAATTCTTGGACTTTGAGATTGTAAGTTTCATGAATAGTATCCCCCATCCCTTATTATACCACAGATCACTATATATCACTATATATTAAAATTTGACAAAAAATACAGACCAGATGTGGTCTGCAACTATTTTTGATATGATTTAGGTTTCAAACTCCCGTGCAATAAAAAACAGACGAATTTAGATTCAAAAAAGCGTTTATTTACGCAAGTTTAACAAAAGTTTAATTATGGATAAATTTATTATTTATATATATACATGTAAAATATATTTGTACATGAATCTACGTACAATAATGTTTATTAATACATTTATAAATGGAGGGTAAAAATGGGAACAGCTTCAACTATTGGAAATAATGGAAAAAACAATTCGAGTGTAAAAAAAAGTATTGGAAAAACATTATTGATGTGTTTACTGCCTGTGATTATCATTGGAGTAGTTGTAATTATTCTTATTCTATCATTCAATGCTAAAGCTACAATTGAAGATGTATCTCTTATGGATCTTCAGGCTGAAACACAGGCTAATGCTTACAATATAGGAACCGGATTCAGAATGCTGTTGGCAAAATTTGGTCAATATTGTGATACCATGGAACAGGTTCCTTTTGAAGATGAGGAAGCAATTCTAAAATATATTGAGCCCTCTACAAATTACACAATCATTAACAATACAGGAATTTACATTGGTTATGAGGATGATACTTATGTTTTTGCCAATCATACCATACAGGCTCCTGACTGGAAGCCTACACAAAGAGATTGGTATAAACTTGCACAAGGACATGAGACATTTATTGAATCTGATCCTTATGTTGATTCATCTACCGGGCAGCTTTGTGTCTCTTTTGTAAGACAGAACAGTTTTTATAATGGAATGGAAGGAGTTTGTGCTGTTGACGTTTTCCTTGGTGATATTCAGAATGAAGCATCAAAATATACTCCCATGAAAACAGGTAATTCTATGATACTTGCCGGGGATTACATTATCAGCTATGTTAATCAGGATTTAAATGGTAAAAAAATATCTGAATCAGGAAATGCTTTTCTATCTAGCGTTAAAGCATATATTGATTCCGGTAGTACTGCGGTTACAAAAATAAAAAATCCGTTAAGCGGACTTGAATATTATGTTTGCTATTATAATATTCAGGGTACAAGTTGGAATATGGTTTCTTCTGTTCCTGTAAATGATGTTTTGGCATCATCCAACAGATTTATGATTATTGCAATGATAGCAATGATTGCATTGATTTTCATAATCACAGTTATTATTTTGATCACAATAAGCAGAGTTATTACTAAGCCTGTTAATAGTCTTTCTAATAGTATAATTAAGATTTCATCAGGGGATTTTACTACGCAGATGCCTCAAGATAAAGGTGATGAAATTGGTCTTATCAGCAAAGAAATGGAAAATTATGTTCAAGTAATGAATGATACAATTTCTAATATACAGGAGAGAGCGGAACAACTACAATTTGACTCAAACTCTTCAAAGGATGCTTCAAGTAAGATGACTGAAGGAGCTAATGAGCAGTCTAAATCGATGGAACAAATCCAGACAACAATGGATGATATTTCAAATGCAGTAGGAGAACTTGCTAATAATGCAACTATGCTTGCACAGTCAGTTGCAGAATTAACCGATAATGGAAATAAGACAAATGAGATAATGCTAAGTCTTGTAGATCAGGCTGAAGTTGGACAGAATGATATGAGCAATGTTCAGAAGAATATGGAAGTAATAACATCTTCCATGAGTGATATGAATGATGTGGTTTCTACAGTAGGAGATTCTGCAGATAAGATTACTGAAATAGTAGGGATGATTGATTCTATTTCTGAACAGACAAACCTTCTGTCACTTAATGCAAGTATTGAAGCTGCAAGAGCCGGAGAAGCAGGAAAAGGCTTTGCTGTTGTTGCTGATGAAATCGGTAAACTTGCTCAAAACAGCCAGGAAGCTGCTAAAGAAATCAGCGATATTATCGCAGAGATCACAAATCTTATTAAAGATCTTGCCGAGAAATCTCAGGCAAATATGGAGGCTATTACCAATAGTAGTGGAGCAGTTTCAAAAGCTGGAGATAGCTTTAGTAAGATTAATCAGGAGCTCAATAGTACAGCAGACACAATGCGCAACATGATTGGAATGATGGCAAATGTAAATGACATAGCATCAAGTGTTGCTGCTATATCTGAGCAACAGTCAGCTAGTTCTGAAGAAATAACAGCTACTGTAGCCAATTTGGCAGTAAGTGCTCAGGAGATTGCTGATGAATCAAAGGGTGTTGAGAATGTTGCAAATTCTGTATCTGATTCAGCTATATCCATCAATGAGCTGCTAAGCAGATTTACCATACGATAAGAAATGCAAAATTAATCGTGATTTAATAGTAATTTCACTGATAAAATCCTGCCTTTGACAGTTTTAATACCAACTAAAGACGCCAAAAGCCTTAATACATCAGGCTCTTGGCGTTATTTTTGTGATTCTTGATATATAGTAATATTATACCACAAAATCGCTATATATCACTATATATTAAAAATATAATTTGACAAAAAAATACAGACCAGATGTGGTCTGCAACTATTTTTGATATGATTTAGGTGTCAAACTCCCGTTATAATAAGCTGTTGACAATTCCCTCAAACTGATTAAAATTAAAATACGACCAAAAAACACTATGTGTTTTTGTAGGAGCGTTGCCATGGCACCGCTCCATTTTTTTGTCTCCTTTTGAGCCTCTAATACATTTACTCAAAAATCCTCTCCGGCATAGATTTTGATCTATACTGCATTTCACTGACCTTATAAACAGTAATGAATGCCTGAGGATCCACCTTATCAATAAAAGCCATGAGCTTTTGGAATTCACCTTTATCTACTATAGTAATTATCTCATTGTGCTCCTGCATTCTATAAGCACCAATGGCTTTATAAATACTTGCTCCGCTGTGAAGCTCATTAAGTATGTAGTCTCGTATTTCTTTTTCAAAGGGTGAAACAATGCAGACTCTTCGCTTAAGCTTCTGATCAAAAATGAAATGATCCAGAATCATACCGTTAAAATATGTTCCAAGAATGCTCAAAAGCAAGGTCTTTGTATCATAAACAAGAATTGAAGATGCCGCAACGCATAATCCAGCTGCTGACATAGCCTTTCCCAGGTCAATCCTCAGATACTTGTTAAGTATCTTGGCTACAATATCTATTCCTCCTGAAGAAGCATTTCTGTTAAAAAGTATCGCTATACCAATGCTCACGAAAAATATATAGCAAACTACATCAAGTGTCGCATCACCGGTAAAAGATACAAAATTTGGGAAACATTTTTCAAATATCCCGATAATTACTGGCAATAAAATCGATGTGTATATTGTCTTATAACCAAATTCCGGTCCGCAGGTAATAAAACCGATTATCAGCAAAAATATATTCATCACCAATGTTATCACCGATACACTCAATGGAATAAAGTTCGACAATACAATTGCAAGACCTGCGATACTGCTGACCGAAGCATGACTTGGCATAAGGAAAAAGAAAACTGACGCTCCAATTATCGTTGTAGCCAGTGTTAGAATACATATCTCCTTCATCAATGCGACTGTTTTCATATTTTTACAATTCCTCTCGTGAATATTCTTAATAATCTCATGTTCATATTTGGTTGATTCACCAACAAACCATTTTATCATCTGATTCTATTATAGTCATCATAAAGTCGCTAGCGCATATTTACATAATCAAAAAGGCCAAGATGTATTAGTGTACTATCTAGCTCATATTCAATCAAATATGAACAAGCCAGCACACGAGAGTTTTAACACGCTTATAAATTAATAGTTGTATATCAAACAACTAATTGATTATTGGATTGCTTAAGTTCCTTCGATATAATGAAATCACACCGGTGAATTCTACTAAGGAGATATCAAAAATGAGAATTATGTTAGGCACCAAAATCAAGGAATTGCGTAAAAGAGATGGGAGAACACAGGATGACCTTGCTACTGCTTTAGGCATAACAAATCAGGCTGTATCTCGCTGGGAAGCAAACAAGGCATATCCGGATATGGAGATGATACCTGCCATTGCCAATTACTTCCACGTTTCAATTGATGAACTGTTCGGTTACAACAATGATCGTGAAAGTACTCTTTCAAGATACATTGAGAAAGCGAACAGACTATTGGAGCCAGGTTTTAAACCTGACAAAAAGCAATTAAAAAATCACGAACAGTTTCTTCGAGAAGCATTGTCGGAGTTCCCTAACGAATGGCATTTACAGGAAAGACTGGCTACGATTCTTTGGATAACTACTTCGGTTGATAAAAGAAAAAAAGATGATACAGCCACATTAAAAGAAGCTGCTGAACTATTTGAGCAAGCTTATCAGAACAGTGACGATGCTCACATGAAAGAGCGTATTCATTCCTCACTTATTGGCGTACTTGGTACACTCAGAGATTATCAGAAGATAAAAGAGATTGCAGGTCAAAGTTCTTCTTTATCAAGTTGCAGAGAGTTGGTACGTACAGTGCTGTTACACGACAGCAATTATGACCGATATGTAAGTGAAGCTTTTCTTGCACTACTTCATCAACTGGCAGATGTGCTAAACATGAATTTTGAACACTTTGCAACTACCAACAATCCGGAGATCTATCTTTCGCTTGTTATGCTTTATAAGTCTGCTTTTGGAGATGGTAATTATGGATGGTTTAATAGCGATATATGCTTGCTTTACTTGAATGCAGCACGTATTTGTAACAGAAATAAAGATTATGAACAAGCCATAAGCTGCTTTGAAAAAGCCCATGATCATGGTGATTGCTTTACAGAAGCCGCCAAAGAGCCCATAAAAAGGCCGACCAGTGCAGGCATAAGTAACGCAACTGAATTGCCTTCCCGTTTTGTCTATATCAATGAAGAAACTTTTAAACAGTATATCGGGCTTTTCGCAGAGGAAGTAGTTTCAAAATTGCGGAGTGATTCCAAGTTTGCAGCAATCTTTTAAAGCGGAATAAATCAACATTTGTAGGCCATGTCTGCATATGTTGATAGCATTTCGAAAGGATTGGCGTGAAAAAGATTGTGCCATCTTGCTATCACTCATTTACGTTGCATCGCAAATACTATATCATATAAGAAATAACTGACCTGGCAGACATAGCTACTAAATGCAATACAAGTTTTGATCAATGGGGTAAAAAATGGGGAACTTAGAAGACGCAAAGAAAATATTTCCTAACAATATCTTCTTGAAAACTCTGAGCCACCCGTAAAACCAACATTTCCGAATGGACACCTTGAGGCTGGGCGTACGAAAAAGTCATAATGAAAGGCCACCACACTGATTAGTGCGATGGCCCATTTTAATACCTTATTTATTCCTCGTCCTCATTAAAGACTTTCTTAACTGCCAGAATGACATCTGTCGCCTTAAATGGCTTAATTATGAAGTCTTTAGCGCCTCTCTTGATTGCCATGACAATCATATTTTCATACTTTTGATCAGAGCACATGATGACATTTGCATTAGCATCATAATTTATTATCTCTGTCAAAGCATCAATGCCGTTCATCTTGGGCATATTAATGTCCAGAATAACTAAATCCGGCTTTTTCTCCTTATAGTTTTCAACCGCCTGAACCCCGTCCGTTGCTTCTGCAATAATCTGATATTTCTCAGGATCAAGAGCAGACTTGATCATCTCTCGCATAAAATTTGTATCATCCGCAATAAGTATCTTTTTTCTCATAGCTTTTGGTCTCCTTTTTGCAAATCCTGACACTTATATTATGGCTACATATTTATGTTTTTTCAAATAAAAACAATATAAAATTATGAAAAATATGTTTTACCAACATTTCCGAATGGATACCTTGGGGCTGGGCGTAAAGAAAATCTGTGTACGTTATCAGTCTTCCAGCAGATCAATGTCGTAAGTAACTCCATCAACCTGGATTTTCTTCACCCTGGAAATTGAGCTGAAAACCTTCTCATCCACATAGTTAAATTTATCAGGAGTCTGACCGGAAACCAATGTATCTATCAAAGCCTTTACTCTTGGACCATGCATCGGATTACACTCTGCAATGCAGGATATCTTGCCTTGCTTAGCGTATTCTAAAGCCTCAATATTAACACCATCAAAAGAAACAACCATGATATCGCCATTTTTGATATTAGGGCCAGCTTTAAGGCCTGCAGCTTCAATAGCATCTATTGCCCCCATGGCTTCGTTATCATTCTCACAATAAACAATATTTATGTTATCAAAGCGCTTTAATAGAGCAGCCATAACTTCGCGCCCCTTGGTTTCTGTGAAATCACCGGTTATTTCTTCCATGAGATCCCAGCCATTTTCCCTCGCAGCATTTGCAAGGCCTCTTGTTCTTCCAATCTGAGCTGTTGAACCAATTGTTCCCTGAATATTCACAATGTGCAGATCCTCAGGGACCATACCTATACTCTCCGTATAACTCTTAATCCAGGCAGCCATTTTCTTGCCTTCAAGCTCAAAATCAGAACCAACCCAGCAAGAATAAAGATTCTTATCCGTAACATCTACTCTTCTGTCAACCAGGATAACAGGAATTCCGGCATCACGAGCTTCCCCAAGAACTGAATCCCATCCACTTTCAGTGACAGGAGCCAGGACTATATAGTCAACTCCCTGCTGAATGAACATTCTTATGGCTGTTATCTGATTTGTCTGCTTCTGCTGACCATTTTTATAGAGCAAAGCATAATTATCATCAGCCGCAAAGGAAGCCTGCATGGATCTGGTATTGGCGTTTCTCCAGTCGGATTCTGCCCCAAGCTGAGAAAACCCAACAGTTATGATACTATCCTCTTCCTGTGGGTTTCCATCATCATTATTTGTTTTATTTTTTAGAGCGGTGCTCCCGCAGCCCACAAAAAGAGCGAGCAACAGGAGCATAATCATCGCAAAAGAAGCATTTTTTTTCATAAAATAATCGTTCCCGGATTTATTTTCATTTCTTCTTTTTCTGAGCCATAACAACACTCTGGATCAGCAAGAATATGCAAAGCATAGCTGCAATTGTGATACCTGTCCACCATGCATCATCAAGACCGGCTGAAGAAACGATTGCCTGAATAGTGCAAAGTGACATAACACCAAAGAGCGTGCCTATAATATTACCAACACCACCTGTAAGCATTGTTCCACCGATAATTGAAGAAGCAATCGCATTCATTTCCATGCCCATCGCATGGCTTGCAGAACCGGAACCAACATGTAAAAAGTAAACGTATCCGGCAATTCCGGCAAGAACGCTGCAGATAAGATGTGACAAGAACTTGGTTCTTCTTACATTTATGCCAAGCATCAGTGCGCTCTGCTTATTTCCGCCAACTGCGTAAAAGCTTCTTCCAAGCTTGGTAAAGCGGAGCACCATAAATAATAATATCACAATTATAAGCGCTACAATTACACCAATTTCAACATAGGCCGGAACATAGATTCCTTTTCTGGTATAAGATCCCATTCCCGGAATAATGATTCTTGTGTCCTTAAGTGCTGTAAACTCAGGGTCTTCAACGTTAAATGGCGCAGTATTTACGATAGTTGTCATTCCTCTTGCAAAGAACATTCCGGCAAGAGAAACAATGAATGGCTGAATATCAAGCACAGCCACAAGGAAGCCCTGGACAAGTCCATACAACAATCCGATACCAAGTGCAATAAGGATAGAGCCAAGAATACTTCCATCATGATAATCTAGATAAACTGCACAGCACATGGAAACCAGCGCAACCACACCACCTACTGAAATATCAATACCCCCGGTGATCATTACAATGCTTAATCCGCAGGAAGTAATTATCAGGGCAGCATTTGAATTTAAAATATTAAACAGCATCTGTGGCTTTGTAAAGCCTCCGCCCTGAAAGATAATTGCTCCTAAATACATAAGGAAAAAGATTACAATTGTTATTGTAAGGAGCAGGTTTGTATCACTTAATCTGTTAAAAATACTTGTCTTTTCATTCTGCTTTTTCATTCAGGCTGCCTCCTTTCTTGCCGGAGCCAGCTTTTTTACCATATTTCTAAAATACTCTCTTACAGTCGGAGCTGAGAATACAACGAGCAATATTACTACTACTGCCTTATAAGCTGCAAGCGCATCAGACTGAACGTTGAACTTATACAATGTAGTAGTAAGGAACTGAATTACATACGCTCCAAGAATTGATGCCCACATGTTGAATTTACCGCCTGAAAGTGCATTTCCACCAAGCGCAACTGCAAGGATTGCATCCATCTCGATGTCTTTTGCCACAACAGAGTAATTGATAGTTGACAGACGGCTGACCTTGATAAGAGCAGCAACTGCAACGCATAATCCCAGGATAACAAAAGAAAGAACCTTAATTGCTGTTGGATTGATACCATTTAATCTTGCAGAACTTTCGTTGATACCTACAGCCTGTGTGTAAAGCCCAAGATTTGTAAACTTAAGTACAAGGGCAATGATGATAATGCAGCCTATTACGATAAATACTGTCGTAGGAATCGGAATTCCAGGAATAAATCCGCCAAAATATGAGAATTTAGGGTCCGGAACTATAGGAAGCTCATTATTATTTATCCAGGCTGCAATTGATCTTCCTGCTGTAAAAAGAATCAGTGTTGCGATCATAGGCTGAATCTTAAATACAGCAACAAGAATTCCATTAAACGCGCCACAAAGCATTCCCACTACGCAAGCAACCAAAAATGCTACGATGATCGGTGCCTGAATTGTCTCAGGTCTTGAATTACCGCCGCACAATACTCTTAACATTGCAGAACCTGCAATCGCAATAGTTGCGCCAACAGAGATATCCTGTCCACCTGAAGCTGCAGTTACAAGTGTCATGCCTATTGCAAGAATTCCAAGCTCTGAACCATAATCCAAAATGGTGATCAGATAACCTGAAAGTACAGGATTTCCTGCATTATTTGTTCCTAATGTAATCTTAAAAAAGCCCGGGTCATTTACCAGATTTATTACCGCCAAAAGAATCAGCGCAATAAGCGGTATAAAAAGCTGGTTGCTCACCAGTCTCTTAAGTATATTTTGATTTTTCATACTGAACTCTCCCCTGCTATAGTGCTCATAATCTTATTCTGAGTAAGATCATCACCGGATAGTTCCCCAACTACCTTCCTATCTCTCATTACAATAAGTCTAGAGCATGTTCTAAGCATTTCGTCTGTCTCTGATGAAATGAATGTTACACTCATTCCCTCTTTTGCCAGCTCTAAAACGAGCTTCTGAATATCAACTTTGGTTCCTACGTCGATTCCTCTTGTAGGCTCATCCAGGATCAGATATTCCGGATGCATCAAAAGCCACCTTGCAAGTATGACTTTCTGCTGATTTCCGCCTGAAAGAGATTTTATCGGTGTCTCAGCAGAAGCTGTTTTAATATTTAATTTCTTAATATACTCTTCGGCAAAAGCATTTGCCTGCGCCTTGCTAAATGGTTTGAAAAATCCGTTCAAAACCTGCAGAGCCAGTATTATATTATCTTTTACAGAAAGATCCCCCACTATACCATCAATCTTTCTATCCTCAGGAAGATAAGCAATACCATGTTTCATAGCTTCGATAGGCTTGGTTATCTTAACTTCTTTTCCATGCATCTTAACCTTGCCCTTCAAGACTTTGTCAGCGCCAAAGATTGCTCTTACGCACTCACTTCGCCCTGAGCCAAGAAGGCCTGTAAATCCGTTTACTTCACCTTTTTTGATAAAGAAGTCAAAAGGCTTGATTCCCGCATTGCTCTGAAGTCCCTCAGCTTCAAATATCTTTTCCTGCTGATCTGTGCCTTCATAGCTGCCATTTTCGCCCTTTATATCTGACAGATCATCCATTTCCTTGCCCAGCATCTTTGCTACAAGCTGAACTCTTGGAAGATCTTTGATTTCATATTCACCGACAAGCTGACCATCTCTTAAAACAGTGATCTTGTCACAAACTTCATACACCTGATCAAGGAAATGAGTAACGAAAATAATTCCTACTCCCATAGCCTTCAGATCTCTCATAAGTCCAAAGAGCTTTTCAACTTCCTGTTCGTCAAGTGATGATGTAGGCTCATCCAAGATCAGAACTTTACAATCCATATCTACAGCTCTTGCGATAGCTACCATCTGCTGTACTGCTATTGAGCAATTTGCAAGCTGCTGTGTTGCTTTTGCAGGGATATCAAGCTTTTTCAAAAGAGCCTCAGCTTCCCTGTTCATTTCTTTCCAATTGGTAAAGGTCCCCTTACCTCTTCCAATAAACATATTTTCAGCTACTGTCAGGTTTGGACAAAGCGTTATTTCCTGATAAACAGTACTGATTCCGCAATTCTGCGCATCCTGCGGAGAATGTATATGTACTTCACCTTTTCCCTCAAGCGTGATTGTTCCGGCATCCTTGGAATAAACACCCGTGAGTACTTTTATAAGCGTAGATTTTCCGGCGCCATTTTCTCCCATCAGAGCATGGATTTCTCCCTTATTTAAAGAAAAATCAACATTCTGAAGAGCCTTAACACCCGGAAATTCCTTATAAATCCCTCTCATTTCCAGAACTCTAGATTCTTCCATACTTTCCGTCCCTTATCTAAAAATTACGCGGTGCGGAAATCCGCACCGCGTGAAGTTTAACTTTATAATGTTTGTTCAGGCATCTTTTATGTGAGATCAGATACCGTAGTTGTCAACATCTTCCTGTGTGATTGTAGAAGCATCAAAGCCCTTCTCATCCATGATGATTACTTTCTGTGAAAGCTTTCCGCCACTCTCAAGAGTCTTGATGATATCATCAATGTAGCTAGCCTGGAAAGGATTGCACTGTCCATCATAGTTCCAGTTCTGAGCAAGGAGTTCTTCAAGAGCCCACTTGTTGCAGTCAAAGCCCATAACAACAACGTCTTTGCCAACACCGTGTGAGATACCAGCTGCATCAAGAGCTGCTACAGCGCCCTTAGCCATATCGTCGTTCTCTGCATAGATTACGTTGAATGCTGTTCCTGCATCGATAACTGACTGAACGATCTGCTGTGCCTTTTCTGCGTTCCACTCAGCTGTCTGCTGTTTAACAATGTTCCAGTTTGATTCTGCTGCAACCTTTGTATCAAGAGCGCCACTACGTCCCTGCTGAGCTGCACTTCCCATAACACCCTGGATATGGATTACGTTGTACTCTGAAAGATTCTGACCTGCAAGCCAGTCAACTGCTGTCTGGCCTTCTTTAGCCATATCTGATACGATTGAAGCCTCGTAAAGACTATCAGGAGCATCGATTGTACGGTCGAAAAGAATAACCTTTACGCCTGCATTCTGTGCATCCTTAAGAACTGAATCCCAGCCTGCTGTATCTGCAGCTGAAAGAAGAAGATAATCTACATCGTCCTGAATGAAATTCTGAGCTGCCTGAATCTGCTCATCATTCTTTAAGCTGTATGCAAAAGATGCATCATAGCCGTTTGCCTCTGTAAATTTTGCCTTAAGATCGGCATCGTTAGCTGTACGATAACCTGATTCATTAGGGTCATTATTGATAATACCTACTTTGATAAGCCCACCGCTTGAAGCTTTTCCGTCGGTGGATGCAGCCTGCTGTGAGCTTCCGCAAGCAACAAGGCCGAGTGTCATGGCTGACGCCAAGAGTACTGACAATACTTTTTTCATCATAACTAGTTTTTCCTCCTAAAACCCGTTTTTCTTTAAGGGACCATTCCCTTTCATGCATTAATTGTAAGTTTTTAAGAAAAAAACGCCATAGAATTATAAACTAGAAAAAGTTAAAAATTTTATTATTGCCAGCTCAGCGCTAAATTTTGTTTCATTTTTTTATCATTTCGGTTAAGATTTTCGGCAAATGGATAAGTACATCTGTACCCTTGTCCTTAACACTCTTTATGGTTATTCCATATTCGTCGCCGAAATTCAGCCTGATTCGCTCATTAACGTTATATAGTCCATAGACAGTTGCCTTATCCGGGCTGTCCTGTTTAAGGCCAAGTGTCACTTCGCTCAGCCTGTTTTCATCCATTCCTATTCCATCATCACTTACATGAATGACAATTCCGTCCTTCTCCTCAACACCGGTAACTGTAATCTTGCCCCCGCCTCTGCGGTTTTTAATACCGTGATAAAGAGCATTCTCCACGATTGGCTGAATAGTGATCTTGGGAATGCTGTAGTTATAGATATCTTTGGCAACATTTATCTCATAACTAAGAATATCCTGATAGCGAACCTGCTGGATCTCAAGATAACTCTTTACATGCTGCAGTTCTTCCTTAATGGAGACAATTTCTTTTCCCTTGTTGAGAGAGGTACGGAAGAAATCAGAAAGGCTCCCCACCATGCTCACAACCTGCTTCTGATTGCCTGCCTCTGCGGACCACACAATGGCATCCAGCGTATTATAAAGGAAATGCGGGTTTATCTGAGCCTGAAGCAGCTCAAATTCTGCCTTTCGAAGCTGCTTTTGTTCCTCTTTTACCTGCTCCTCTATAGGCCTTGTTATCATGAGCGGCCACCAGAAAGAAATCATGATAATGCTCACAAGAAGTATAATAAATATAACAATTGATATCTCAAAAGTATGGATAAAAAGAGCCTTATTCTTGGCCTGAGTTACCTGAAGCTGACGATTTTCATAGTAGATATACTCATTGATAGTTTCCTGCAGCAATGACGTAACGATCTGAACATCGTTCTCCCAAATAACCATGTTGGCTTCATATTTGTTCTCATGCTCGAGATTTTCTTTTATCCTGCCAATATATGTATCTAAGTTGTTCAAATATTTTTCAGCACTCTGAAGACGCTTTTGATTATCGTGATTATCAGTATAATCCTTGAGTCCGTCAACAATAGTCCTCGCATCCCAAAGAAGCCTTGGCAGCGCAGATGATTCCCAGGATACGTTCCCCACGATCAAAAGATATGTCTCATAATCAAAATCGTCTTTAAAATCCAGACTAAACTCGCTGGCTGTAACCACCGAACTTAACATGTCATTATTTCTTTCATTGACCATCCACAGATTATGAAATGCAAATAACATGAAAACTATATTGGGTAAAAGAAGTGCCAGATAAGATAGCCTTATTTTATTGGCAAGCTTCGAATCATGCTTGTACTGTTTATATTTAAAGAACATCAGGTTGCCTCCGATCACATTAGTGAATTATTTCTGTCTGAATAGTCACTTACATTCCACCACGGTACTGAGTTATAGTCACACCTTGTGTCTTTTTAAATAAATACGAAAAATAATGTGGATCCTTGTATCCAACAAGCAGCCCTATCTCATTGCTCTTTTTGGAGGTTTTATCCAAAAGTTCTCTTGCCTGGCTCATTCTGTAATCCGTCAGGTACTTAATAAATGGCTTGCCTGTCTCCTGTTTAAATACTGCGCTTAAGTGATTTGGAGAAAAATTCACATGCGCTGCCAGGGAATTCAATGACAGATCATCTTCGCTGTAATGCTCCTCGATATAGGCAATAGTCTCTTTTACCAGCTCATGATATCTGCCGCAGTTCATGGTATCCCTTATCCCGACTGCCTTAATTATGATATTCACAAGATACTCATTGGTACGCTTCTCGTCTGCAAGGATTTCAGGCGTAGGAACAGCCATTTCTTCGTCCATGGCATCCTTTGTAATTTCCAGCTCATTTTCAACAAAATCACATACACAAAAATAAAAATCCATCGCGATATACTGCCTTAGCATGGTAGATTTTATCGCATTGGGACCCATTCCGTTAAAAAACTCCTGTAAAAAGACCTCTGCCTCCGAGCTCTCGCCCCTTCTCAGAAACTCTTTAATATGTTTCCTATCGATATGTTTAGGATCAATTTCAGAAAGGATCAGATCTTCTTTGAGCGGGTGCAATGCCTCTTCCGAGCCCACTAAGAAGCCGTTGTCAGAAGTCAGATAAATATGCGCAAACGCTCTGCTAGCCCAGTTAAAAGAAACAGGAATCTCCGTAACCCTGTTTACCACTTGTCCAACACCGCCAAAATATCTGATATGGTGGTACTGCTCCATTATCTTTTTTATCTCGTCTATACAATTAGTAATGACATCTTGCAGTTCTTCGTCCGTCTGACCTCTGACAAGAAGAGCTATTCCCTCAACATTTAAGTCAAAATACACTGCGCCAAATTTCTCTGAAACTGCCCTTATCTGCTCTTCAATCTCAACCACGCTGTTGGAATACTCACTTATATCATGCCTTGTGGACCATACCTTTAAAAGAATAATGTTGTAATACAATCCCGATATGTCGATTGAGAGCTTTTTGGCTCCGTCAATAAGCTCAGAAAAGCCCTTTCCACCTCTTAAAAGGCTCCTGAAAAACTCCTGCTTATCAAGTTCCAGCCTTTCCTTCATCTCCTCTTCATATCTGCGGGTCGCTTCTCTCTCCTGCTTCTTTTCCTCAATCTTAACAGCCAGGGCATCAATCTCTTTAAGCAGATTGTCGCCGCTTATAGGCTTGGAAAGGTAACAGGAAACACCAATTCGAATTGCCTCCCGCGCATACTGAAAATCTTCATATCCGGTTAAAAGAATAATCTCAATCCATGGAAATTCTGCCTTGATAAGGCGGCTAAGTGACAGCCCGTCCATAAAAGGCATCTTGATGTCGGTTATAACGATATCCGGCTTAAGCTTCTGGATCATAGAATAAGCAATCTCACCATCAGATGCTTCTCCGCAGAAGTCATAGCCGTGCGCCGACCAATTGATATTATTTTTGATCCCCTCTCTGACGACAAATTCGTCCTCAACCAAAAACACTTTTATCATACCTAAAACCCCGAACTTCTTCCCCATAAAACGCAACTGCGTTAAGAAATATCTTAACACGAATCTGACTGATTTTCACTGTAATTTTTTATAGTATTTTAATTGGAATGGAGCCTCTTTTGAGTGATAATAAATATGTGTTATTGCGTTTTGTTGTTTGGAAGAAGGATAAAAAAATTGCAATCAAAAAAAGCTATTTCAATACTTCTAATAAACATAATACTTGTCGTATTCTCTTTATCCGGATGTGGAAGCAGCAGCGTTCCGGAAAATGCGAATTTTTCTCAGGAAGAAACAGTCACTGTTACGGATACCCACTCTGATGATGGCCGCACTGTCATTGGCATTTCCATGCCCGATATGCTCCTTGAGAGATGGAACCGCGACGGCGCATATCTTATGTCCCAATTTGAAAAAAACGGCTGTGAAGTAATCTTAAGCTTTGCCAACAACCTTATTGATACTCAGATAAACGATATACGCTCAATGATAGCTTCCGGAGCGGATCTTCTTGTCATCGCCGCTGTAGATGGCGCAGCAATTTCAGGAGTTCTCGATGAAGCAAAAGCCGCAAATGTTAAAGTGATAGCATATGACAGACTAATTATGTCCTCAGATGTGGTTGATTACTATGTCTCTTTTGACAACTACGCAGTTGGAAGAATGCAGGCGAATTATGTCATAGGAACACTTGGCGTCAGAACTGCAGAAAAGCCGCTTTATATCGAATTTGTCAGCGGAGATCCCGTCGACAATAACTCCAGATATTTTTATAAAGGAGCTATGGATACACTGTCAGAATTCTTAGAATCAGGTATGCTAATCTCCCTTTCCAATCAGACTTCCTTTTATGAAACTGCCACTGCTCAGTGGTCCTCCGACATTGCTCAGCAGCGTCTTCAGATACTCTTAAACTCCTACTATCCCGAGGGGACAAGGCTCGATGCTGTTCTATGCGCAAATGACTCAACAGCTCTTGGAGCTGCAAGAGCAATAGAAGCAGACTATGCAGGTGATAATCAGGTGGTTTTGACCGGACAGGACGGGGATATCGCCAATATCTACAATATAATCAATGGAACTCAGAGTATGACTGTCTTTAAAGACCTAAGCGAAGAATCAATAGTAACTGTTTCTTTGGCTCTTTCTTTATTATCAGGAAACACTCCGGGAAAAGAACTTATAGACTCAGCTGACTGGGACTTCTCATGCTCTTTTAATACAGAAGACTATGATAATGGC
Source organism: Butyrivibrio sp. YAB3001 (assembly GCF_900112195.1). GTDB lineage: Bacteria > Bacillota > Clostridia > Lachnospirales > Lachnospiraceae > Butyrivibrio. Next base: position 28,359 of record NZ_FOKR01000021.1, on the reverse strand, counting down.
AAAAAGATCGTCCCTTCCTACCTTCTTAAGCCCATACAGGTCACAGCAGACAACATAGAACAAAAGCTCTTTGATACCGGTTATTACAAGCGTAACTCAGCCGGGCTCATTTATTCTGCCAAATAAAGTAAATCCGTTTCTGCCCTTTTCTTTTGTCTCATAGAGCGCTTTATCAGCATTTTCCATAACCTTCCCAGGCAACTTTGTATCCACAGGATACATTGCACAGCCTATGCTTACCGTAAAATCTATTATTCCACCGGATGTACTGATGGGATTTCGCATAGCTCTTTGAATACTTCCGCAAATCTTCATGGCATCCACTTCCGAAGGATTGCTGAAAAGTCCGCAGAACTCATCTCCGCCAAGCCTTGCAAAAACAAGTCCTTTATCTGCAAGCTCCTGAAGCCTGCCTGCAACTGCGATTATCACTTCATCACCAACTTTATGACCATAAGTATCATTTATACTTTTAAAGTGGTCAACATCAAGCATGATAATGCCATAGGGCGCTTTGGCGTCCACAGCCTGATTGATATCTTCCATTATTTTCTTTCTGTTCGGCATCTGTGTCATGAAGTCAGTGCGTATCATGTTTTTCCTGCGCTGATTGGACATGTAGAGAAGCCCTATAATAAATATCATCAAAAAAGCTATGACTATTGTAAGATTACTGATAGTCTTATTTTCCCGATAAAACTTTGAAAATGTTTCCCGTTCATTGAGGATCACAGAACCATTTGGAAGCTGGCTGTACCTTATCCCGAACTGATCCATGCAGCTTTGCTCAAAATATGGAGTTGTTCCGGCAGAAGTCATTAGCTCTATCTCATCAGCCGCTTCTCCGCTAAGAATCCTCTTAGCCGCATCTCCTGCAAGTCTTCCCGCATCATAATACGAATAAGAGATACCTCCCAAAACTCCATGCTCCACATCAGAAGAAGCCAGTCTGAAAATTGGCACATTTTTTGCATTCTGTGACAAAAAAGTTGATGCATTCTGAAGTGAATAGGCATTATTATCCCCATCCATTGAAAAATCCAAAAACAGGATGATGTCTTTTTCTCCCAAAGACCCGAATGCTTCCTTAAGGCCATTCACAGTATAATAGGACGTATTTATGACAGAGCTGTTGATTTCCGGATGTTCATCACGAAACTTCATGAATTCAACATAATCACCCTGCCCCGCAACTGAAGAATCCACCACGACCACCATATGATCTCTCTTTGGAAAAAGAGACTGCATAATCAGGTAATTTCCGAAAAAATCCAGTTTTTCAGCGATTCCCGTTGCATTTTTCATAGCAGCTGCAGTAGTCGCCTCTGTCATGTTGTTGATTCCCATAAAAACAAGCGGTATATCAGGAAAAAGCTTGCTTCTATTGTTGATTGCATATCTAAGGGCCGGGTCATCTGCAACCGCCACAAGGTCATAGTCCCTGTCAGTAAAAATCTTGTACCTGACATACTTATCAAAATTCATGATATCCACGCTGCTATAATACTTTTCTGCATCCATGAATTCAAAAGTAATGTCAACATTTATTCCGTCTATTCCACTTCTAAAACCTTCGAGCTGGTCAGGCACACCTGCGTTGGAGTAGCCATAAGATGATATAAAGAGTATGTGAAATTGGCGCTCTAAATTATCCTCTGCATTTAACTTAACTGCAGGAGATACTATAAGCGCCAAAATAGAATATACTATTATAATGATGATCCTTAATCGCTTCATGGTTTAATTTTAAACCTTATATCATAAAGCAACAATCAATCGAATTCTTAAAATATGCTAAAATTTATTTAGGAAATGAATTTTATTCTCACTAAATCCGCAGTAAATACATACATCTGACTATAGAATTAAGAATTCATCCTCTGAAGGAACCTCTTCGTTCTCTCCTGCTTGGGGTTGGTTATGACTTCCTTCGCAGGACCTTTTTCAAGGATGATTCCCTCATCCATGAATATGACTTCATCTGCAACGTCTCTGGCAAACGCCATCTCATGAGTTACTATGATCATAGTCATATGCTTATTTGCAAGCTCACGAATTACTCGTAAAACTTCACCTGTAAGCTCAGGGTCAAGCGCTGACGTAGGCTCATCAAAGCACAGAATATCAGGTTTCATGGCAAGAGCCCTTGCAATAGCCACCCTTTGCTGCTGACCACCGGATAACTGATGAGGATAATTGTTCATTCTGTCAGAAAGCCCCATCTGATCAAGAAGTTCTTTTCCCATCTTCTCAATTTCAGCCATGCTCCTGCCGTCATTTAACAGCCCTGGAGCCAATGTGACATTGCCAAGTGCAGTATACTGCGGAAAAAGATTAAACTGCTGAAAGACCATTCCAAAGTGAAGTCTCTTTTCTCTCAGGATTTCAGGACTATCAAGCTCATCCGCCGCATCAAAGATCTTTTCCCCTCGAACAGTGATAATGCCCTCGTCAGCCCTCTCTAGAAGGTTCAGGCACCTTAAAAGCGTCGTTTTACCGCTTCCGGAAGAACCGATTATCGAGATAGTCTGCCCCTCTTCCATAGAAAAGCTTATTCCCTTTAAAATCTCTGTATTTTCAAATTTCTTTTTAATATTATTTACTTCAAGTATCGGCATAACAAATCCTTTATTTAAAATATGATAACCTCTCTTCAATGTAATTAAAGAGTAAGGTCAGTAATCCGCTGAAAAGCAGATAAAAAGCGCCTGTGTAGAATAGCGGCCAGATAATGCCACTGCTTTTTATGAACGTCTGGCCGTTCCATATTATCTCATACACAGCAATTACTCTGGCAAGAGATGTATCTTTTACCAGAGTGATAACTTCATTGGATATCGGCGGAACGATGCGCTTTATAAGCTGTAACAGGATTACTTTGAAAAAGATCTGGCCTCTCGTCATTCCAAGAACCTGAGCAGCTTCATATTGCCCATAGGGAATAGACTGGATTCCGCCTCTGTATATTTCAGAAAAATAACAGGCGTAATTTATCACAAAAGCAATCAACGCCGCTGTAAATCTCCCGTTTCCCGAACTTCCCCAAATATTGATTCCAAGGAAAATTCCCGGTCCGTAATAGATTATTAAAAGCTGTAACATAAGAGGCGTGCCCCTTATAACCCAGATCAGGAATTTCAGGGGCACTCTTATGATGTGGATCCTGCTCATTGAGCCCTGGCATATGACAAGTCCAAGGGGCAAGGCAAAAAGAAGCGTCAGTAAAAATAGCTTGATTGTTGCCAAAAAACCTTCAATGAGCGATAGTGTAACAGTCCAAAACATATATAAAAATCCTTCCTTACTGCGCGATTACAGCATCCTGAACGCCATATTTTTTTGCAATCTCTGTAAGGCTTCCATCAGAACCAAAGGACTTCATCTGAGAGTTGATATATTCTGCAAGATCAGAGCCCTTTCTGCAGCCAATTCCATATTCCTCAGTTGTAAGTTCCACTGTATGTGTAAGATCCGGATAACTTGTGCCATCACCAATCATTGCTCCTGCCATCAAAAGGTCAATGATGCAAGCTCCGGAAGTACCTGCCTGAACCTCCATAACAGCATCTGCCTGAGAAGTTACACTTGTAAAATCAAAACCATTGTCCTTGGCGGCCTGCTCGCCTGCAGAACCAGTCTCAACCGCAAAGCCAAATGCCTTGGCATCATCAGCTGTCTTGACCTGATCAGCCTTATCCTTGGGCACAACAACAACCTGCGCATTGTTCAGATATGGATTAGTGCAGCTCATAGCATTCTTAACTTCACTTGTAAGTGTCATTCCATTCCATACAACATCAATAGATTTATTATTAAGTTCAAGAACCTTGTTGTCCCAGTCAATCTCTACAAACTCAGCCTTTACCCCAAGTGAATCTGCAACCTTCACAGCAAGATCTGCGTCAAAACCAATCCAGTTTCCTGAATCATCCTTGTAATCCATTGGCGCAAAATCTGTTATACCAATGATAAGTGTTCCCTTCCCCTTGATATAATCTACATCTGAGCTTGAAGTACTTGCTCCACCACAGCCCATAAGTGAAAAAGCAAGCGTAGCTGCTGCAATAATACTGATAATTCTCTTTTTCATAATAATTCTCCCTCGTTAAATTTGAATATAATAATTCTGCTATATAACACTTTACCATGCTAACGCAAAAAAGTACAAGCATTTTTTCTCATATTGTTCACAAAATATGAACAAAAGGAAAACTACTTGTACTTTTTTGTATTCAAATCGATGTCAACTTATTTGCATAATATTCACGATTGTTTTACAGATTCGTATATCCCATCAGATACTCATCCACTTCTTTAGCGCAGGCTCTTCCTTCTGCGATTGCCCAAACTACCAGAGACTGACCGCGGTGCATGTCGCCGGCGCAGAAAATCTTGGTATTGGTTACATGATACCCATCATCTGCGGTAAGAACGGTGCCTCTTGGGCCTCTCTTAACGGCAAATTCATCAGCGGTGTAGTCCTCACAGCCCACAAATCCTGCTGCAATAAGAAGGATATCGCATTTTAGCTTTTGCTCAGTTCCCGGAACGTATTCAAGCTTTCCTCCATTAAACTTAACCTTAACGGTCTCAACCTGCTTGATTGCGCCCTTCTTATCCTTGACTATGCTCTTGATTGTGGTCTCATAGACTCTTGGATCTTCGCCATAAACATGAATCGCTTCCTCATGGCCATAATCAGTCTTAAGAACCTTGGGCCACTCCGGCCATGGATTGCTTGCAAGGCGCTCCACTGGAGGCTTTGGCATCATTTCAATTGCAGTAACAGATTTAGCGCCCATTCTGATGGAAGTTCCGATGCAGTCATTTCCCGTATCGCCACCTCCGACGATTATCACATGCTTGCCCTCTGCATCAATGTATCCGCCCTGCTTTTTTAAGGAAGCTACGCTTCTGTCTTTCCCTGTCAAAAGAGCTTTAGTAGTCTTTGTCAGGAAATCAACCGCATAATAAACGCCCTTATCAGTAGCCGGGTCACAAACTGCAAGCGGTCTTGCTTTCTTAGCGCCGCAGCAAAGAACAACTGCATCAAAACCTGCAAGAAGTTCTTCTGACTTCTTGTCCCTTCCCACATCAACTCCCGTATGGAAAACTACGCCTTCCTCTTCCATAAGCTTTCTTCTGCGCTTTATCACGCTTTTATCAAGCTTCATGTTAGGAATACCATACATTAAGAGACCGCCAATTTCATCCTCACGCTCAAACACCTCTACATGATGTCCTCTATGATTTAGTTCATCGGCAACGGCAAGTCCTGATGGTCCACTTCCGATGACAGCAACCTTTTTGCCGCTCCTTACGTTTATCTTCAAAGGTTTGATATAACCCTTTTCAAATGCAGTTTCTATAAGAAACAGCTCATTATCATGTACTGTAACGGCCTCTCCATTCTGACCGCACATGCAGGCTTTTTCACAAAGCGCAGGACATACTCTTCCCGTGAACTCAGGGAAATTGCTGGTCTTGTGAAGTCTGTTAAAAGCATGTTCATCATGCCCCCTATAGATTTCGTCATTCCATTCAGGAATAAGATTATGTAAAGGGCAGCCTGTCACCATGCCGCCAAGATTCATTGCTGACTGGCAAAAAGGCACTCCACAGTTCATACATCTTGCAGCCTGATTCCTGCGATCTTCTGCGATCAAAGGAGTATGAAATTCCGCAAAAGTCTTAATTCTTTCTGATGCCGGAACATCTCCGTTATTTACTCTTCTATACTCAAGAAATCCTGTTTCTTTTCCCATTTTAAAAATCTCCTTACACCATTTGATATAGTAAACCGCAGATTAATCTGCAGTTTACGCAAGCTCCTTAAAAGCTTCCAATATAGCTGTTTCATGATCGATGCCCTGCTCTTCATATTTTCCGATTGCAGTCAGCATCTTCTGATAATCATTTGGAACAATCTTTTTAAAATCAGGAATATAACTGTCAAAATCGTTAAGGATTTCTTTTGCATATTCTGAATCTGTCTCTTTTACATAATCGAGCAGTATGCTCTTAAGCTCAGCAATATCATACTTCTCAGTAAGTTCACACAGTGAAACCATATCTTTATTCATTCTAAGATAAAGAGTGTGCTCCTTATCAAGAACATACGCGATTCCGCCGCTCATACCTGCTGCGAAGTTCTTACCTGTCATTCCAAGTATAACTGCCCTTCCGCCTGTCATATACTCAAGGCCATGGTCACCGCATCCTTCTGAAACCGCTATTGCTCCGGAATTACGAACACAGAATCTCTCTCCGGCAATTCCGCATACATATGCCTTTCCTGCGGTAGCGCCATATAAAGCAACGTTTCCTATGATAATATTTTCATGAGCTTTGTAGCTTGCTTTCTTAGACGGTCTCACAATAACCTTTCCGCCTGAAAGTCCTTTTCCAAAGCCATCATTTGCATCACCGTAAAGCTTAAGAGTAACGCCTTTTGGAAGGAAGGCACCAAACGACTGTCCTCCACCTCCATTAGCCTCAACCAGAATAGAATCATCCGGAAGTGTATTCTTGAAATCTGCGGTAACGCGGCTTCCAAGCAGAGTTCCAAAGCTTCTGTCGGTACTTGAAACATCAACTGTTATCTTAATATTTTCCTTCTGTGCTCTTGAACCGGCAGTTCTTGCATCTATATTCATCAAAAGCTTGCTCTTATTCTTTTCATAGTCAGGAATAAGAACCTTAGAGTCCAAAGTGCTCTCTAACTTAAAGTCATAAACTTCTGCCGGATTGAAATGATTGTTTTCCTTAAGTACATAAGCTTTATCAAGGATTCCGCTAAGGTCAGCCGCATCTTTTCTGCGACTTACTTCAAGTGTCTCATCGGCATAGCTTCTCATCTTAAGGCAATCGGTACGTCCAACCATTTCAGCGATAGTTCTAAAGCCAAGTTCACTCATTATCTGTCTTAGCTGTCTTGCAACAAAGAGCATGAAGTTCATAACATGCTCAGGCTTTCCTGCAAATCTTTTCCTGAGTTCCTCGTTCTGTGTGGCAATGCCTACCGGACATGTATCCTTTGAACATACACGCATCATCATGCATCCCATGCATACCAACGGAGCTGTAGCAAAGCCAAATTCCTCTGCTCCAAGAAGCGCTGCGATAGCCACATCACGGCCTGTCATGAGTTTTCCGTCTGTCTCAAGAACTACCCTGCTTCTTAATCCGTTAGCCAAAAGAGACTGATGTGCTTCGCTCACACCAAGTTCCCATGGAAGTCCAGCATGATGCACGGAAGATGAAGGTGCTGCGCCTGTTCCTCCGTCATAACCTGATACAAGGATAACCTGCGCGCCTGCCTTTGCAACACCGGAAGCAATTGTTCCAACACCTGCTTCTGATACAAGTTTTACTGAGATTCTGGCTTTATCATTGGCATTTTTAAGGTCATAGATAAGCTGTGCCAGATCTTCAATAGAATAAATATCATGGTGCGGTGGCGGTGATATCAGAGCAACTCCAGGAGTTGAAAATCTTGTAGAAGCAACCCAGGGATATACCTTCTTTCCGGGAAGATGTCCACCTTCACCCGGCTTTGCTCCCTGTGCCATCTTTATCTGTATCTCTTTTGCACTCTGAAGATACTGGCTTGTAACACCAAATCTTCCTGATGCTACCTGTTTTACTGCGCTGTTTTTCTCTGTGCCAAAACGTCTCTCATCCTCACCACCTTCACCGGTATTGGACTTTCCTCCAAGTCGGTTCATGGCAATAGCAAGAGTTTCATGGGCTTCCTTTGAAAGAGAACCATAGGACATGGCGCCTGTCTGGAAACGCTTAACAATCTCTTCCTCGCTCTCAACTTCTTCAAGTGGAACAGGTTCTTTTGCCGGAACAAAAGAAAGAAGCGCTCTCAAGGTATGAGGTCTGTCCTCATCATCAACCATCTGGGCATATTCTTTAAAGAGCTCAAAGTTTCTTTCACGTACAGCTCTCTGGAGGGTAACAATAGTCTTTGGGCTGTACATATGGTCTTCTTTATCCTCACCGCTTCTAAGGGCGTGGAAGCCGATGGAATCAAGTGTTGTATCTGTAGAAAGACCAAGCGGATCAAATGCCTTATTATGTCTGAATTCAACGTCCTGGCCAAGTTCATTTATGCCAATTCCGCCCACACGGCTGATTGTTCCTGTAAAGTACTTATCAACAAGTTCTTTTGACAGACCAATAGCCTCAAAAATCCTTGCCGACTGATAGGACTGTAATGTGGAAATTCCCATCTTGGCTGCAATCTTAACAACTCCGCCGAGAAGAGCCTTATTATAATCAGCAATCGCTGTGTGATAGTCTTTATCCAAAATTCCGATATCAATAAGTTCAGCAATACACTCCTGAGCAAGATAAGGATGAATTGCACGAGCACCAAATCCAAGAAGTGTAGCGATCTGATGAACATCCCTTGGCTCACCACTTTCAAGGATAAGTGAAACTGCAGTGCGCTGCTTGGTGCGTACCAGGTGCTGCTCAACTGCAGACACAGCAAGAAGTGACGGAATAGGCATATGGTTTTCATCAACGCCTCTGTCAGAAAGGATGATGATATTTACGCCATCTGCAACTGCTCTATCCACCGAAACATCAAGCTGCTCCAGCGCTCTTTCCATAGGTGTATTCTTGTAATATAAAAGAGAAATCTTTTTTACCCTGAATCCAGGCTGATCAAGAGCCTCTATCTTCATAAGGTCAACGCCTGTCAGGATCGGGCTGTTCACCTCAAGCACCCTGCAGTTGTCGCTCTTTTCCTTGAGAAGATTACCGTCAGAACCGATATAAACTGTCGTATCAGTGACAACCTTTTCTCTAAGTGAATCGATAGGCGGATTTGTAACCTGGGCAAAAAGCTGCTTAAAATAGCAAAATAGCGGCTGATGGTGCTGGGAAAGAAATGCCAGTGGCACATCAGCTCCCATGGAAACTGTAGGCTCTATTCCGTTCATGGCCATAGGCATGATCTGCTCTTTCACGTCTTCATAAGAATAGCCGAACACTTTGTAGAGCTTATCCCTCATTTCCTGGGTGTGAGTAGGAATCTTTTTATTAGGAATATTGAGCTTATGAAGGTGCAAAAGATATCTGTCAAGCCACTCACCATAAGGCTTTGCTGTAGAGTATTTTTCTTTACACTCTTCATCAGAGATGATTCTTCCCTGCTTAGTGTCAACCAGAAGCATATGTCCCGGTGAAAGTCTTGATTTCTTAATGACATTCTCTTCAGGAATATCAAGAACGCCAACTTCAGAAGCCAGGATCAGCTTGCCATTTTTAGTGACATAATATCTTGAAGGGCGCAATCCGTTTCTATCAAGTGTTGCGCCAAATATCTCACCATCTGTAAAAAGAACTGCCGCAGGGCCATCCCATGGCTCCATCATGGTTGCGTAATAGTGATAGAAGTCCTTTTTATCTTTTCCCATGAAATCATTGTGTTTCCAGGGTTCAGGAATTGTAAGCATCATAGCAAGAGGAAGATCCATACCATTCATGTAAAGAAATTCCAACGTATTATCAAGCATTGCAGAATCTGAACCTGAAGAAGCAATAACAGGATATACCTTTGCAAGGTCTTCGCCCAAAACATCCGAAGACATAGTCTCTTCACGGGCAAGCATTCTGTCAGAATTACCACGGATTGTGTTGATCTCACCATTATGCGCGATCATTCTGTATGGATGAGCACGCTGCCAGGAAGGTGTTGTATTCGTGGAGAAACGACTGTGAACCATGGCGATTGCAGTGCGATATTCTGATGATAAAAGATCTGCATAGAACTGACGAAGCTGCCCTACCAGGAACATTCCTTTATACACAATAGTTCTGGATGAAAAAGAACAAATATAGGTGTTTTCAGAAGATTTCTCATATTCTCTTCTAAGGCAATAAAGGCGTCTGTCAAAATCTATTCCCTTATTTACATTTGACGGTCTCTCAACGAAGCACTGGCAAATATATGGCATGCAGTTTCTTGCTACTTCGCCAAGAATTTCAGGATGTGTGGGCACATCTCTCCAGCCAAGTACTTTAAGATTTTCTTTTTCCGCAATAACTTCAAGCATGCGCTTTGCAAACATGCGCTTCATTGAATCCTGAGGAAAAAAGAACATTCCTACACCATAGTCTCCGGCATTCTTAAGCTCAATACCAATCTTCTCTGCTTCCTTTGAAAAAAAGCCATGGGAAATCTGCACCAGAATACCTACACCATCACCCACTTTGCCGGTTGCATCCTTACCTGCGCGATGCTCAAGCTTTTCAACGATTGACAGTGCGTCATCCAGTACCGAATTATCCGCCGTTCCATCTATATTGATGACTGCTCCAATACCGCAGGCATCTCTCTCATTCATCCAAGTTTCCATGGGACCTCTCCTTCCAGTAGTACTGCAATATAGTTATAGTAAACGACAAGTATTTAGCCGTTTATTATAATCTCAGGTTGTAATTCAGCCTCCATGAAAGTCTCAAAAATATTTGCTCCCTTCAAACAAATATTTCTGAGCCCTTCCATGGAGGCTAACCTTCAACTAAAAAATGTAACGATGTTTTATAAATATGTTCATCTCAGTGAGAACAACATCTGACCGTATGTTGGGTAGCTGAGGTATTTATCCGGGATGAGCGCTTCGGCTTCATCTGCATATTTTCTAAGTTCATCCATATCTGCAAGGATTGTCTTCTGATAGAAGCTTGCCGTCTCAAGTCCGTCTATCTTGCCTTCAGCAGTCTTTGTATCCTCGCTGAGCTTTGAAAGTGCCTTCTTCATAGATGCTGTTGCTTCATCAAGGCTCTTTAGGATTCCAAGCTCAAGTTCACAGCAATCTCCAGAAAGAAGTTCTTTCTTCTGAACGATTTCTTTGCTGAGATCCTTTTCGTAAGCTACAATGCCTTCTGTTAAGTCTTTTCTTACCATCTCCTGCATTGTGAGAGATTCGATATGAATTGACTTTGAATAGTTCTCAAGAAGAATCTCATATCTTGAGTGAATCTCTTCTTTTGTCAAAATATGATGCTTTGTGAAGAGTTCAATTGACTCATCGGAAATCCAGTATGGCATTGCATCAGGAAGTGACTTAAGGTTTGGAAGGCCACGTTTTTCAGCTTCTGCAACCCACTCTTGTGTGTATCCGTTGCCATTGAAAAGAATTCTCTTATGAGCGTTAAGTTCTTCTCTGAGAACCTCCATAACCTTTTCTTTAAGTTTGTCGCCTGAGAAGCCTGAAAGCTTGTCATAAAGTCTTGCTACTTCTTCTGCAACAGCTGTGTTAAGAACGATATTTGCATTTGCAACAGAAACTGCTGAACCCGGCATACGGAACTCAAACTTGTTACCTGTGAATGCGAATGGTGATGTTCTGTTTCTGTCTGTGTTATCCTTTGTAAAGTGAGGAAGAACCTGTGCTCCCATTGCCATCTGAACTTTTCCTGCAGCCTGGTAAGCTGTTCCCTCTTCGATTGAATGAAGTACCTGTGCAAGCTCATCACCTACGAAAATTGAGATGATTGCTGGCGGTGCCTCGTTTCCACCAAGTCTGTGGTCGTTTCCTGCAGAAGCAACGGCAAGTCTTAAGATTGGAGCATAGTCATCAACTGCTGCGATTACTGCCATCAGGAATACAAGGAAAGGAACGTTCTCTCCAGGGTTCTTGCCCGGATCAAGAAGGTTTATGCCTGTATCTGAGCAGATTGACCAGTTGTTGTGCTTACCTGAACCATTGATTCCTTCAAATGGCTTCTCGTGAAGAAGACATGCGTAGTTGTGCTTATCTGCAACTTTCTTCATAACTTCCATAGTGAGCTGGTTGTGGTCAACAGCGATGTTTGCTGTTTCAAACACAGGAGCAAGCTCATGCTGTGATGGAGCTACTTCGTTGTGCTTTGTCTTTGCAGGAATTCCGAGTTTCCAGAGTTCTTCATCAAGATCATGCATATATGCTGAAACCTTGGGCTTGATTACACCAAAGTAATGATCTTCCATCTCCTGACCCTTTGAAGCAGGAGCACCAATAAGTGTTCTTCCTGTGAAAAGAAGGTCTTTTCTCTTCTTGTAGAAATCCTTATCGATAAGGAAATATTCCTGCTCAGAACCAATTGTTGTATTTACTCTGTTGACATCCTTATAACCAAGTAAGTGGAGCATTTTTACTGCATTTGCAGAAAGAGCCTCCATGGAACGAAGAAGAGGTGTCTTTTTATCAAGTGCTTCACCTCCATATGAGCAGAATGCTGTAGGAATATAAAGAGAACCATCCTTGATGAAAGCAGGTGATGAAGGATCCCATGCTGTATATCCTCTTGCCTCGAAAGTAGCGCGAAGACCTCCTGATGGGAAACTTGATGCATCAGGTTCGCCCTTTACAAGCTCTTTTCCTGAGAATTCCATGATGATTGAACCGTCATCTGTAGGTGAAATAAAGCTGTCATGCTTCTCAGCTGTAAGACCTGTCATAGGCTGGAACCAGTGTGTGAAATGAGTTGCTCCGTTCTCAACAGCCCATTCCTTCATTGCTGCTGCAACACAGTTAGCAACATCAAGCTCTAAGTGTGTGCCTTTTTCTATTGTCTTATGAACTGCCTTATAAATATCCTTTGGGAGACGTTCTCTCATAACCTTGTCGTTAAATACAAGACAGCCAAATTCTTCTGTAAGTTTCTTAGCTTCTATCATACCTTTTTTCCTCCTGTTTATTTACCTGATTCACCATAATTGGATAAAACTCTTGCTGATGGGTCGTTTACATTACATCCTTCCCACTCTTTGTTTGGCATCCAGAAATCAATGACCATATGGGCCTGATCTGGATAATATTTTTCAAATATATCTCTGTACAAAAGAGATTCCTTCGTAAAAGGTGTTGCAAAATCATATTTCTCTTTTGCCTTCTGATAATCATCATCTGAATACTGACTATCAGCATATTCTATAAGATCATCTCTAAGGGAATGTCCCACAGCATCCGAAAATGCTGCTTTTTCTCTCATCCTTATGGATTCCGGTATTACCTGATCTTTTTCAAAAGCTTTTCTTAATAAATACTTACCAATTCCGTAGCTGTTAAGCTTCTTTTGGGGATCTATGCTCATCACATAATCAACAAAATCAAGATCTCCGAATGGTACTCTGGCTTCAAGTGAGTTAACACTTATACACCTGTCTGCTCTAAGAACGTCATACATATGAATCTCATGAATTCTCTTTTCTGCCTCTTTTTGGAAAGCTTCGGCATCCGGTGCGAAATCAGTATATTTATAACCAAAAAGCTCATCTGATATCTCACCTGTAAGGATTACTTTTATATCAGTGTTTTCATGAATCCACTTACATAAGAGATACATTCCGATTGAAGCTCGTATCGTTGTGATATCGTATGTGCCAAGAGCTTTTATAACAGGCTCAAGGGCATCAATTACGTCCTTTTTACTGATTATTACCTCGTGATGGTTGGAATGGATAAAATCAGCAACTTCTCTCGCATATTTAAGGTCAATCGCATCAATATCCATACCTATTGCAAATGTTTCAAGCGGTTTGTCTGAAAGTCTTGCTGCTACGCCACACACCAGTGAAGAATCAAGTCCTCCTGATAAAAGAAATCCCACAGGAGCGTCTGCATCCAATCTTTTCTCAATTCCCTTCCATAACTTATCGTGTATTTTGCAGGTAACTGTTTCAAGTGAATCGGTGCTGACCTGATTAACCTTTGTCATGTCCCTGTAACAAATAAACTTTCCATCTTCATAGTAATGTCCCGGTGGAAATGGTTTAATTTCCTTGCATATACCGGTAATGTTTTTTGGCTCTGATGCGAAAAGAATATATCCTTCATCATCGTAGCCATAATAAAGTGGTCTGATGCCGATTGGATCTCTTGCCGCTATAAAGCTCTCTTTTTTGCTGTCATAAATGACACATGCAAACTCGGCATCAAGCAGACCAAACATCTTAGTTCCAAGCTTTTCATAAAGAGGAAGCAGTACCTCGCAATCACTTTCGCTCTTAAAGCTGTAGCCAAGAGATAATAAGTAATTCTTCAGATATTGAAAGCCGTAAATCTCTCCATTGCATATAACTGCATTTCCGTTTAATTCAAAAGGCTGCATACCTGCTTCATTCAGACCCATTATGGAAAGTCTGTTAAAACCAAGCCATCCTCCCTTGACTTTCAATATCCTGAGCATATCAGGTCCTCTGGAATGTGTTTTTTCCAAAAGATCTGCAAATATGCTCTCTTCTGCATCATCTCTTGCGTATGTAAGTATTGCGCACATACTGCTTTTTCCCTCCTGATTGTTTAATATTTTTTACTCGACGTCCGCAAGTGCGGCTGCACCTTCCTCGCCGGTGCGGATCTTAACTACATTGTCGAGACTGTAAACGAAAATCTTTCCATCGCCGATGTGACCTGTATAAAGTGTCTTCTTAGCTGCCTCAATAACCTTTTCTACAGGGATTGAGCTAACTACTACCTCAAGCTTAATCTTGGGAAGGAGAGTGGCATCCATCTCGACTCCACGATACATTTCGCCAGAACCCTTCTGGACACCACATCCCATGACTTGAGTAACAGTCATCCCGGTAACACCAAGATCATTCATAGCACGTCTCAATTTGTCGTAACGGGACAACTTAGCGATAATAACAACTTTATGAATACCTGATTCTGTATGTACAGGTGCTGAAACAACCGGCACCGCTGCTCTCTTCTGAATCTCTGTTGCAGCCTCATAATCACTTACACCAAGGTCTGTGTTCTCATTGACTGACATGTTAAGAGTATTTGAAACATCCATGATGGCAAATCCTGAATAAGCTGAAGCAAGTCCATGCTCTGTTGAATCAAGACCAAGAATTTCTTCTTCTTCGCTTACACGAAGTCCAAGGATAGCTTTGATTGCAAGGAAAGTTAATGAAATAGCAACTGCTGTCCATGCTGCTGTGCTGAGCATGCCTACAAACTGGATTCCAAGAAGCTTAAATCCGCCGCCATAGAAAAGACCTGTCATCTCATTGCCGGCTGCATCTGCAATTGCATAGCCCGGAGCTGAATTTGTTGCGAAAAGACCTACTGCCAATGTACCCCAGATACCGTTTAAGCAATGTACTGCAACAGCACCTACTGGATCATCAATGTGAAGCTTGTAATCAAGGAACCATACACCAAAGCAAACAAGAAGTCCTGCAACGATACCTATAATGATTGAACCAAAAGCATCTGTTACATCACAAGGAGCTGTAATAGCTACAAGACCTGCAAGTGAAGCGTTAAGACACATTGAAACATCAGGTTTTCCGTATTTTATCCATGTAAAGATCATACATGTTACAGTAGCAAGAGCAGGTGCGATTGTAGTTGTAACAAAGACTGAACCAAGCTGTTCTACTGATGTGCAGGCTGCACCGTTGAATCCGTACCAGCCAAGCCAGAGAATAAATACACCAAGTGCAGCTGCAACAAGGTTATGACCTGGGAAAGCATTTACTTTAACGATCTTGCCGTTCTTATCTTTTTCGAACTTACCAATACGAGGTCCAAGGAAAGCTGCTCCGATCAAAGCTGAGATACCACCAACCATGTGAATGCAGTTGGATCCTGCAAAATCATGGAAGCCGATCTGTGCAAGCCAGCCGCCGCCCCATGTCCAGTGAGCTTCGATAGGATAAATGATTGCTGAGATAACTGCCGAGTACACACAATATGATATAAATTTTGTTCTCTCAGCCATTGATCCTGAAACGATAGTAGCTGTTGTTGCACAGAACACCAGGTTAAATACGAAATTAGACCAGTCAAAATTTGCATAGTCTGTAAAAATGTCAAATCCGGGTTTTCCGATTATTCCAACAATGTCTTCCCCAAGGAATAATCCGAAACCAATAAGAATAAATACTACAGTACCGATACAGAAATCCATAAGGTTCTTCATTATGATATTTCCTGTATTCTTAGCTCTGGTAAAACCAGCCTCACACATTGCAAAACCGGCCTGCATCCAGAATACTAATGCTGCACCGATCAAGAACCAAACGCCAAAGACACTGGAATCTATAGCACTTAAGATTTCCTCACTCATAACTTTCTCCTCCGAATGTTTTTTAGATGAAAAAACGGCGCAACAAGACAGGTCAAATAAACCTGATGCCTCATTGCACCGTTTACATAATTCATTTTTTACTGAACACATCCCCGGGATGATTGTATTCAATATTTAAAAATTCCCACAAAGCAAAAAGCGCCTTAGAGAGTCATTCTCTAAGACGCCATTGTCTTTATAGTTTTGAATTGTACACTGGTATACAATCTGTGTCAAGGAATTTTTTTATTTTTTTGCATCACATAAGTCTTACTCTGTCAGAACACCGTTTTCATCAAATTCGTAATCTCTCCAGTATACAAATGTTGTACCTGTTGCCATTGTACCATCTTCTTTGAAGAAATATGTCTTTTCATCGATTGTCTGCCATCCATGTGCCATATCTCCATTTTCAAAGAAATAATATGTATTTCCTTCGTATGTCACAAAGCCCGTCTGCATAACACCTTCTGCGTCATAATAATGGTCGCCCCAATAATCTGCAGCCATTTTATCTTTTACCATTTTGCCGCCATTATTGCGGTCAAAGAGATAGGTCTTGCCATCTATCGTCTGCATTCCCTTAAGCATTGCGCCGTGTTCATCAAAATAGTAGCTGTCGCCATCAAGTGTAAGCCAACCCACATGGGCTGTTCCATCTGCATCAAAATAGTAGGAATCATAGTAAGGTGTCACAAACTGATTTCTTACTGCTTTACCATCCTCATCAAAGAAATAAGGCATCTCATCAACAAACTGAAGTCCAACTTTCAAAAGTCCATCATCGCCAAAATAGTACGTTTCACCACCTATTGTCTGAAGTCCCGTTAATTTCTCTTCTTTTTCATCAACGCAGTACTTATTGCCCCACTCTTCAACAATTTTGCCTGTATCTTTTTTCACATAAGTGTACTCTTCCCACTTATCGGCAGCGCCGATTATATAAATGCTGGTTTCAGAAGGGATATCAAGGTCGCTTGTCTGAGTTCCGGAATTATTGTTAAAAATAATCTTGTCAAAATCAATATCATTATCAAGAACGTAATAGTAAATACCATTATCAGCATCATAAACTGCCATAGGCTCTCCGGGCCATCCACTGTTGCTTCCGGCGCCTGCACCATTCCAGGTATAAACATATACTTCATCCCATCCGGTGGAATTTCTGAAGTATACAACTCTCTGTCCTTCAACATTTCCTTCAAAAGACTGCCAGCCACCATCCTGTCCCATTGTAAAAAGCGCCTGATAGCCCGGAAGATCAAGATTAGAAGTCTGTGTTCCTTCATTATTGTTGAATATGACATGAGAATAGCCATTATCCATATTTACATTTATCTTGTACAGATGCTCATTTCCATCAACAAGCTCCATCTGTTCACCCGGCCACTGGCTGTTATTATCGCCATTATCAGCCCACATATATGCAAATACATCATTCCAGCCCTTGTTGTTTCTAAAGTAAACTGCATACTCTTTTTCTTTTACCTGACCGTACTTATGCCATACTCCGGCCTTATCCAGGATATATTCACCGTTTTCAGGAAACTCAAGAAATCCCTCATTATAAAGCGGATACTGATGATCATTTCCATCAGAGAATATCACACCCGCATTTAAAAATCCTTTGGGAAGTACAAGTTTATAAAGCCCCGTCTCTTCATCGAAACCAAGCTCCTCACCCGGCCAGCCTGAATACTCTCCTGCCGATGAGCTGTAAATATAAGCATAAAGATGCTCTGTACTCCAACCACTTTGAGGTTCAAGGTATGCCACATTGTCTATCCATGCAGCCTTACGGAATTTATAGTCAAAAGACACATTCTTTTCATCGCTTACAGCAGTCAAAGTGAGCGTTATATCTGAATCAAAAGGCATATCTTCACCAAGTCTGATGACTGTCTCTTTAGTGAACTCCTGAGCCTTGGCTCCATTTACGCTGTACAATCCTTTTACAGCATTGGTAAGCCCTATCTCAACGTCAATGAAATCATCATAAAATGTTCCACCCTGGTTAGAAATTGTGACACCGGGATTTATTTTTTCGCCTGCATTATAGATAACTGCAATTCCAGTATCACCAATGTGTCCCTTTATCTCACCATCTTTTACCACAAATTCATTCTCTGAAACCTGATCTACATAGGTGCCATCTGCCATTGCATGAACAGACAAAGAAACATCTGATTCTTTTCCTGCTGTATTGACAATTACAGCTCCCTGGCTTCCGCGCTCATTCATCACCAGAGCATCACTGTATGACAGATATTCGCTGCTTCCTGCAAAATAATTGTGAAAATCATTAACTGCAGCAACCTCTTTATCCATCCAGTAAAAGGTTCCGATCTCACCGATATTTCCCACATGATAGCCATCTGTCCTTGCATAGAATAAAGAACTTGCATCTGCTCTGGAGGCTACTATTGCCCAGGTTTTGTTTATATCGCTGGCGCTAACCTTAGTTGTTGCTCCACCGGCATTTTGGAACTCATCGTGTGATTCTGCCCATAGAACCACATTTTTTGCCTGGACATTTTTGTAATAAGTTGTAAGTGCCGCGTTCTTACCACTGCCGCCAAGAACACCGTTCCTGATAGAAGCACTGGTACTATTGTCAGTAACATTAACATACGAAGTGTAATCCGATGCCTTAGTATTGCCACCGGGCTGATCAAGTATCTCGCCATAGCAGTACAATCTGTCTGCTGTAGTATCTGCTTTCTCCACATAATATTCTTTTGCCGCATTAACAACATTCGGGAAAAATGTATACTGCTCGCCATCTGCCGGAACTCCGATATGCTTGGCTGCATCAAATCGGAATCCATCTGCGCCATCATCGATACAAGCCTTTAAAAAATCAAGTATATACGCCTGAAGCTCTTCATTTTCCGTATTCAGATCCGGCAAAGTCCCAGGAGCACTACCCATGGAGTTTTCGATGATCGATATTCTGTTTCCATAATCTATTTCCGGAAATTCATTGTTGTGATAAAACTGTTCGTTTTTGAGATAATCCGCAATTGACTCATCATATCCGCTGCCACCTGTGCGATTACCGGCAACATGATTTGCAACTACATCTACGATAACCTTGATTCCATAGCGGTCAGCCTCTTCGCACATTGCTCTGAATTCCTGCTCTCCGCCTAAAAGGTTATCTTTTTTGGATGATGAAACTTTAAAGTCCGTTGGCTGATAAAACAACCACCAGGTATCATTAGTTTCATTTCCGGCATCTGAGGCCTGTTTATACGGCTGTACCGGCGATGTCTGAACTGCGCTGTAACCCGCATCTGCGATGGCCTTCATATTATCTTTGATATTATCAAAAGACCAGTCCCATGCATGAAGTATGACCCCATCCTGCACATCCTCTTTCAAACCATACTGCTCTCTTAAAGACTGTGCTGCACTTACTTTTAAAGACTGCGCATCAAAAGAAAGTCCTGCCGCCATAGAAAAAGCCATTACGCCCCCAAGCATGAATGTGGCCTTCTTAGATACGGCGGAAACACGTTTGTTTGTCCCCATTTTCATACCCTCCATATTTATTTGTGATTGTACTGATACCGATACCGGTAACGTTTCCATTTAATCTTATCACCGGCTATGGAGAGATTCAAGGGGATTTACTATATATCGCATTTTTTATTTGACTTATTTTAATTTGCGTTATATTATATTTTGCACAATCATATTTTTTTGTCACATTTACGGGGTGTCTCATATGGAATACAGATCAAACAAAAATGGTGAACCAATATCAATTCTCGGCTACGGATGTATGCGCTTTACCACCAAAGGCGGCTCAATAGATATTGAAAAGACAGAAAAAGAAATCATGGCTTCCTATCATAATGGTGTCAATTATTACGATACTGCCTATGTTTATACCGGTAGCGAAGCGGTTCTTGGCGAGGTCCTTGAACGCAATTCCATAAGAGAAAAAGTAAATATCGCCACAAAGCTTCCTCAATACCTTGTAAGTAGCGCAAATGCATTGGATAAGTATTTTAATGAGGAGCTTAAGCGCCTTAGAACAGACTATATAGACTATTATCTCATGCATCACATGACAGCAAAAAATCAGTGGGATAAGCTGGAAAAACTTGGAATCAAAGAATGGATTGCTCAAAAGAAAGCTTCCGGTCAGATCAGAAACATCGGCTTTTCATATCACGGAAATTCTGAAGACTTCATAGGTATACTGGACTCCTACGATTGGGATTTTTGTCAGATTCAGTACAACTACATGGACGAGCACTCTCAGGCAGGACTTGAAGGTCTTACTCATGCTGCGCAGAAGGGCATCCCAGTAGTCATCATGGAGCCTCTACGAGGCGGTAAACTTGTAAACCTTCTTCCGGAAAAGGCCAAACAGGCAATATCCTCTTATTACAAAGGCTATTCGCCCGCAGAACTTGGCCTTCGTTGGCTATGGAATCAACCCGAGGTTACATGCGTTCTGTCAGGAATGAATTCAATTGAAATGGTCAATGAAAACTGCCGAATTGCCTCTAATGCTACAGCCGGATGCTTTGACAGCGAAGATTTTGCACTTATAGATGATATCAAAAAGATAATCTCAGAAACCGAACTTGTCGGATGCACCGGCTGCAGATACTGCATGCCCTGCCCTAAGGGCGTAGATATTCCTGCTCTTTTCAGATGCTATAACATGACTGCATTAGAAAGCAAATCCGCCGCACGCTTTGAATATGCCCAGACTGTCGGACTAAAAGAAACTCCAGCCTTTGCAACTCAGTGTATTGAGTGCGGTAAATGTGAACAGCACTGCCCTCAGAACATTCCTATTCGCGATATGCTCAAAAAAGCAGATAAGGAAGTAAGGCCTCTGCCATATAAGGTTGGAATAAATGTTGTGAGAAAATTTATGCTAAGGAAGTAATTTTATAATACCCTGATTAATAATGCCAATTTATGTATAGCAAAAAGAGAGATTGTTTCACTTGCAGTCATCTTCTGCCTCCAGTTTCTATCATTCATCATTTTTAATATGTTTTTACATTATCACCCGCGCCAGCAACCCTATGAGCGCCATATGTACCGGATAATACCAGTAAAACAGCTTACCAAGCCACTTAAGTTTCCCTCTCTCCCCGTTATATAAGGATAGCAACGGAACCGTGAACCAACATGCCATGTGGATCATTCCGTAAATATGATTATTTATGATAAAAAATGCTATGGCATACAATGTTACAACTGCCATCATGTAAAGCATTTGTTTATAGAAATTTCCGCGAAAGCGCCCCATAAGCAGGATTGCAAGAGGAGCTGCACAGCTCCAGTCAGATGTGGCAGTAAGTATACATGCTGCAATTGTGATAACTACTTTAAGCCACACAGAAAACCTTTCCATATCCCATACCTTTAAAAGAATCAGTCCCCACATCAGCGGCCATGCTATACTTGTGGCATTAAAGATTAGATTAGTAAATGGATTAAAATCAGACATATTAAAATAGCAAAAAGCAAAATGACTTACCACTGCAAGTACAGCCACTCTAACTAGATATTTTTTGAAATCATGGGTATGATAATATCCCTCTGCCACGAAAAAACACATAATAGGAGCAGTCAGTCGCCCAATAATATGTAATCCTATCTGCATTGGTGTTTCCGCCTGCGCATATGTCTCAATTCCCATCCATGCAATATGGTCGATTGTCATAGCGATGATTCCTATAATTTTTAGAGCATTTCCGCTAAGCCCGAGTTTCTTTTTATCTGTATCAGACATCTGTCCCCCTATGATTAGTGTTCATTTATTATATTATTATCGTTATAGCGATTATTATTCATTATAATTATATAACGATTTGTCCCACAGATGTCCATCTTTAATTCTACAATTACCTGAACTTTTCACCTTGCCTTTATTGCATACCAATCATATCCTTTACTTTACACCACAAAAGGAAGGCCTTATTCACCATCAAAGCCTTCCTTTAGAATCCACGATTATTTATTTTTCTTTCCTTCATTCCACAATAACAACCTTACAAGGAAAAGAATTCCTCTTACGCACAGTTCGGTTGCCATCGCAATCCAGGCACCTTTCAGTCCCCAAAATGAGCCAAGAAAAGCTGCCAGTGGAATCCTAACAAACCATACACTAAATAGATTTAAAACGCTTGATAGAAGCGTCTCACCTGCTCCCCTGAATACTCCTGCCGCAACAATTGAAGCACCGTAAAATGGCTCTGCAAACGCTTCTATCCTAAGGACTATGGTCCCCAAAGTTCTTATTTCCTCATCCGGAGACAAAAGACCTATCATCTGCGGAGCAAATATCCACATGAGAACGCCGCTAAGGCCCATTATAGACATTCCAAGAAGTACTGCCATCCATCCTAATCTCTTTGCAGTCTTACGTCTGCCTGCACCTATGCACTGCCCCACTATCGTTGTTGCAGCAACACCTATTCCAAATCCCGGCATGTAGCAAAGACTTTCTGCTGTTATGGAAAAAGAGTTTGCTGCTATGGATGTAGTTCCAAAGGGTGAAACAATTCTTGTAAATGCAACATAAGCAAATCCCATGATGATATTGTCAATAGCAACAGGTATCGCAATCTTGAGGGCATCAGGCACCTCTGTTTTAATAAAATCTTGTAATCCTGCATTCTGTCCATCATTTCTGCCAATAATGCTTAATTTCTCTGATTTTACTAAGAGTATATACAGCATGATAAAAGAAATTATAACAATGGCAAGAGCTGTTCCAAGCGCAGCGCCAAGCACCCCAAACCTTGGTATAAATATCATGTTAAAAATAACATCAAGTCCACACATGATTACATTGAGAATACTGGGAATTCGAATATTTCCGCTTGACTGAATCATTCCCTGTGAAACCATCAGTAGCTCTCTGAAGGGCATTGACAATGCATATACAAGGAAATACCTCGATGCATCCTTCTGAATTGAAATATCTCCGCCCATCCACCCCGGAAGGAAAATACTGATTATTGAACAGATAAAAGATAAAACAATACCAAATATAACTGTTACTGCAAGTCCCCATTTAACTATATTCCTTGCGCTTATATCATCCTTAGCGCCTATCTTATGGGCAACTTTAACAGAAAATCCCATGCTTGCCGCAGTCATGATACCGGCAAAGAGCCATGTTGAGCTTGAAACAAGACCGATTGATGCTGACGCATTAGCTCCAAGATGCCCTACCATAGAAGCATCTATGTACTGCATTATTATTGATGATATCTGTGCCAGAATTGCAGGAAAACTTAGCTTTAAAATAAGTCCTATCTCGTCCCTCAATGTAAGCTTTTCCCCATTCCTTATGGCAATAAGTGGATCTCTCATTCCAATACCCAAACTCCTTCTTTATTCATTATTCCCCTCTTATCACGCGCTCATTACTGAGCGGTAACTTGTAATCATCCCAAATCTAACAAAAGCAAGACAATTAGCTAAATAACATTGCCCGCCCATGTATATTAACACATTTATAACAAAATAGCCGCCTAAATCTGCCAGAAAATCTTACACAAGCAATGTTCTCCAACAACCTCAGACGGCTATCTATTTGACTCAAGAATGATTCACCTTACGCATGTATCTAATTATATTCTCTACATCCCATACCCATGGTAAAATAGCTCAAGAAAACTCCTCAAACAAATCCTGCGCTGCCTTCACTATATTAGGATCAAATCCTTCATCTAGAAGTTTCTGTGCAGAAATACCATTTTTCATCTTTTTAACCGCAGTTGCTAATTCAGTAGCGCCTTCGGTTCTTCCTTCCAACTTTCCTTCAACCTTACCTTCACTTCTAGCACTATCTATCTCCGGTTTCATAAGTGTTCTTAATGCCTCACACATACCCCGTTTCTCCTTCATTCTCTCAAACAACAGATCATTTTCTGCCAGTGCCAACTGTAGCACCGAATCCGCATTCTCTTTGTCATCTTTATCGGTCAGATCATTAGCAGACATTACAAGTCGCTCTCCAACCGCTTCATCCATTTTACTCGTAAGTGACCTCAGCCACTCATGCTCTTCAGGATTTACTTTCGAAGATACAATCACCTGCGTTGGGAAAAGAACTTTCTTCCCGGTAATATAATAACTTCCCCGAGTATGCTTCATCTTAGCATATACGCAGCCACATATAAAGCAATATATAATTTTAAATTCTGTAGAAAAATTAATAATTTTCGACGGTAAATCTTAAGAATTTTATGGTAACCTTGTTTTGTTGCTCATTTCTGAGCCATCAAAAATATCTGTTGCTTTCTATTTTCGCGGCTGTTTAGCCACACAAATCCATGACAGTAACACAAGAAAGGAATTATTTAATGAAAAATAATTTATTAAAGAAACATTTTCCGGTTCTAAGAACCGAAAATGAACTCCTGGCAGAAATCTGTTCAACCCCTAAGCTGCTGACTACCTTCAATTCATGGAACGAAGAGCAGCAAAAGGAATTCCTGAAAATCTGTACCGGCGCAAAAGGTGTTAAGATGCTCTACGACGCCTATTTTAAAGAGGGCCTAAACCCCGAGTATGACCCAGACCGCCTATCAGATATGCTTAGCACCTTTATGAAAAGAAAAGTCAAAGTGAAGGAGGTTCTCCCAAATGATACAACCCGCCTTGGCGATGAGAGCTCGCTTATCATTACCGATATCGTTGTTGAGCTGGAAGGTGGAACCATCGCCAACGTCGAAGTTCAAAAGATTGGTTATGCTTATACAGGTGAAAGAGCGTCATGCTACTCTGCTGACCTCTTGCTTCGTCAATACAAGCGGGTAAGAGACCAGAGAAAGAAGCTATTCACTTACAAAGATGTTCATCCAGTCTATACTATCGTATTTATGGAAAACAGTCCAAGTATCTTTTTTGACTATCCAGAATGCTATGTACATTACTTCCAGACCACCTCAAATACCGGAATTACCCTCAATATGTTACAAAATTTTATCTTTGTTCCTGTTGATATTTTTCTTACCAATCTTCATAATAATGATATACGTAGTGACCTTGACGCATGGCTTACTTTCCTTGGGTGTGATGAACCTGAGTATATCGTGCAGCTAATTCAGAAATACCCACGTTTCAAAGTTATTTACGATGACCTTTATGAAACATGTCTAAACGTAGAGAGGGGGATGGAAATGTTTTCAAAAGAACTTCAAATCCTTGATCGTAATACTGTTACATACATGATTGATGAACTCCAGGAAGAGCTTGATACCGCAAAGGAAGAGCTAAATAATACTAAGGAAGAACTCGGTACCACCAAGGAACAGCTCGATACCACCAAAGAAGAACTCGGTACCACCAAGGAACAGCTCGATACAGCATATACTACCATTGCTGATAATGAAAAAACTATCGCTGAGCTCCAAGCTGAACTTGCAAAGTACAAAGCAATAAATGATTAGTGTTATTTACAGGCCGCCTATAAGCGGCCTTTATCATTATAACAAAATAGCCGCCTCAATCTGCCAGAAAAACTTATACTAACATTGTTCTCCAACAAACTCAGACGGCTATCAAAAAGCTTCTGTGCAGAAATACTTTTTTTCATCTTCTTACAACATATGCGGTGACTGGTACATATCCTCTTATTGTACTCTCTGCTATACCTGTTTTCTCAGAAAAAGCTTTCTGGGTCATATTCATTTCTTCAAGTTTATCGAATATCTTATCCCTTATTGTCATTATGAATTCCTTTATTGTTAAAAGTGAAATACACGTGGGTCCACAACAGTCATCGGTAATACTTCATTACCTGTTCTCTTGTTACCTTGCTGTACTCTTCATTCTTTATGACAGCAGCATAAAGAGACTCAAAATCCCCAATATATCCCTTAAGACTCTGTACCAATGCCTTAAGTCCTTTCTCTATGCCCTTGTTTTCCATCGCTGTCGCATACGTACACATTTCTGACACCTCACTTTCCACTTCCCTTGTCAGCTTAAGCCCATATGTGTCTTTTAACTTCACCACCTTGTCTGCACCTTTTATCCTCTCATCAAATAAATCTGTCAGCAGATGGATCAACTCGTTATTACTTCCCTGAGTATCATGCTTTTCACTAATATTTATAATGACTGCTGTCATTATGTCATATCTTGGATCATCTGAATTACTGCCTACAACGAATTCCCTTTTAATATCATACTTCTCAATAGAATTCGCCCTGCACTGAGCCGTTTCTGTACACAGCCATATGGAATATACCTTTTTAATATTCCCATACTTCACTGGATCGTCTGTATCTGTAGTAAACTCTACTCCCTGCTGGGCAGATATCATTCTACAGCAGTAGAACAATGCTCTGAGCGGTATATCATACCCCGGCTTGTCTTCATTCTGCGCCTCTACATTAATGAGAAGTTTTATACACTCGGTCTCTGTATCCCCAGGAATTCTGAGGTATGTGCGAACATCATATCTGTCAAGACCTTCTCCATTAAGATATGACTCCGTACTCAGGCCGTCAATTCTCTCTCCTGCATTAGTAAGTCCACCATCAACAAAAACACTGTTGACCAGCACTTCTCCTTCGATACATTTCTCAATCTCTTCGCAGCTCATATCGCGGCATTCATATACAACTTCCTTGAATATCCTTGCAAGCAGCGGCTTATATGCCAGTATATTCTTCACTGTCAGATCCAAATATATCTTATCCTGGTCGGTTCCTAAAATCGTCTTCCCCAGTCCTGTCAGTTCTTCCATTACTCCCTCATCAGTTCCCACGAAAGACCTGTGTCTCTCCTCTTAATTATACTACTCCCCATATCCTTTAACAAATACAGCAACGCAATAACTTATCCTAGAATACGGATTATATCATCAAATAAAATGCCTGTCACTTTCGAACAAGTGTTTACAAATTGTTAAAAGTGACAGGCACGTAGCTTGATTAATTATTTAAACAGATTGATTCTGAACATCCACAAGACGAAACATAATTAGTCGTTAATCCCAAAAGCGTAATTACATAAAAAGTACTTGTACAATACTGAGGATTTTCCTCAACATGTACAAGTACCTTTTCATATCTCATGATAAAATCACTATCTACAGAAAACATTAATCTTTTGTTCGATTGCGCGTTCGATTAAATCTGTGATATTATCTACTTTGTTGGCAAAATAATTATCTAAAATTCTTATGCCAACCTCTTACTTTGGCGTTTTCGCCATATATTCCAACTATTGCTTGCAAGCTTAAGTTATTACCCAAAAAACAAGGAAGGAACTATATTAAGCAATACAAAAATGAACAAAAATAATAACAAATTATCAGATTATTTCAGCAACATTCAGACCAGAGAACAGATTTTGCAGCAGATTAATGCTGACGATATCCTCAAAGAAAAATACGAAAGCTGGGAATCCTACCAGCAGAAATCCTTTTTGGATATGTGCACAGGAAACCGCGGCGCCAAGATGCTCTATGACAGCTATTTCAAGGAGATTTTCAATCCTGAGTATGATCCAGAAAGACTCTCAAACCTATTAAGCGTAATCCTGGACAAAAAAGTAAAAGTCAAAATGGTTCTTCCCAACGACAGCACCAGAATTGGTGATGAAACATCCCTCATAATCACAGACATTGTCGTTGAACTGGAAGACCACACTATAGCCAATATCGAAGTCCAAAAAATCGGTTATAAATTCGCTGGTGAAAGAGCCTCCTGCTACTCGGCAGACCTACTCCTACGTCAGTACAAGCGACTTAAGGATCAGGCAAAGGAACACTTTAGTTATAAAGATATTGCTCCAGTTTATACCATTGTATTCTTTGAAAACAGCTTTTCAAGCTTTAATGATTATCCTGATACTTACATTCACCGTTTTTCCACCACTTCTGACACCGGCATCCATCTAAA
This sequence comes from Butyrivibrio sp. YAB3001, assembly GCF_900112195.1. Lineage (GTDB taxonomy): Bacteria > Bacillota > Clostridia > Lachnospirales > Lachnospiraceae > Butyrivibrio. The sequence continues at coordinate 370 of NZ_FOKR01000021.1, read as the reverse complement.
TATGCTGCAAAATTATATCTTCATCCCGATTGATATTTTCCTGCAAAAGCTCCATAATGAAAATGAAGGTATAAACTGTGAGCTTGATGCCTGGCTAACCTTCCTCGGGTGTGACGAACCTGAGTATATTATCAAGCTTATCGAGAAATATCCATATTTCAGAACGTTATATGAAGACCTTTATGATATATGTCTCAATGTCGAGAGGGTGATTAATATGTATTCTAAAGAACTTGCAGAACTTGACCGTAATACAGTTAAATATATGATTGATGAACTTCAGGAAGAACTGGATTCTGCGAATGAAGAGCTTGCTAATAAAGATGCCACTATTGCCAAAAAGGATGCTGCTATCGCCGATAAAGATGCT
>NZ_FOKR01000047.1 GCF_900112195.1 Butyrivibrio sp. YAB3001 | reverse complement strand
CTGGCGGATAAGTGGGTAACCACATGGGAGTACAGATAATAATATTTGAATGTCGACCGCCTGGGCAACCGCTATAGCAGTGGTTTGCTCAGGCGGTTTTGTTGTGTAGAGCACTTAGCGAGGTACTTTCGAGCTTAGTGCGAACCACGGGTAGGCACTTGGTGAGGTATTTTCGAGCCTAGTGCAATATCCCGGTGTAGAGCACAATCTACATTTTTGGAGGAAAAATGAAAGATTTAAGAAGCGAAATTAGTTCCACCACTTATCCAGGACGAGGCATTGTAATCGGAACAACTCCCGATGGAAAGTATGCTGCTTGCGCATATTTCATCATGGGAAGAAGTGAAAATTCAAGAAACAGAGTATTTGTAGAAGATGGCGAAGGAATCAGAACACAGGCTTTTGACCCATCAAAGATGGAAGACCCAAGTCTTATCATCTATGCACCTGTAAGAGTTCTTAATAATTCTACAATTGTCACAAACGGTGACCAGACAGATACAATCTATGAACTTATGAGCCAAGGTCAGACATTTGAACAGTCTCTTAGAACAAGAGAATTTGAGCCTGACGCTCCTAACTACACACCAAGAATTTCCGGCATCATGAACGTTGAAAATGGTAAATATGATTTTTCAATGTCTATCTTAAAGAGCAATAACGGTGATCCTTCTTCTTGCCAGAGATTTACTTATTCTTATGAAAATCCAAAGGCAGGCGAAGGCTATTTTATCCACACATATATGCGCGATGGAAATCCTCTTCCAAGCTATGAAGGTGAACCTACACTTGTAAATATCGAAGGCACAATCGATGAGTTTACGGACAAAGTATGGAATGCGCTTAATGCAGATAACAAGGTATCTCTTTTCACAAGATATATTGAGATTGCTACAGGAAAATATGAAAGCAGAATCATTAACAAGAATTGCTAATCAGATAAAGGAGCAGACATGAACGAAATTCAATTAAAATATGGTTGTAACCCAAATCAGAAACCTTCAAGAGTTTATATGGAGGATGGATCAGATCTTCCAATCGAAGTATTAAACGGAAGACCGGGATATATCAATCTTCTCGACGCATTAAATGGATGGCAGCTTGTTTCAGAGCTCAAAAAGGCTACAGGTCTTCCAGCTGCTACATCATTTAAGCACGTATCTCCAGCTGGTGCAGCAGTAGGCACTCCTCTCACCGATATCGAGAAAAAGATTTACTGGGTGGAGGATCTTGGTGAACTCACACCACTTGCAAATGCTTATGCAAGAGCACGCGGTGCTGACAGAATGTCTTCTTTTGGAGATTTTATTTCTTTATCTGATGTCTGCGATGCCTGCACAGCTAAGCTGGTAAAAAGAGAAGTTTCAGACGGAATCATCGCTCCGGGCTATACAGACGAAGCTCTTGAAATCTTAAAAGCTAAAAAGAACGGCAACTATGCTGTAATTAAGATTGATGAAAACTACACTCCTGCTGCCATTGAAAAGAAGCAGGTATTTGGAGTAACTTTCGAGCAGGGCCACAACTTTGTTGAGATTGGCGAAGACATGCTTTCAAACATTGTGACAGACAACAAGGAACTTCCTGAATCAGCAAAGATTGACCTTATCATTGCGCTTATCACACTTAAATATACACAGTCAAATTCAGTATGCTATGTTAAGGGTGGTCAGGCAATCGGTATCGGAGCAGGTCAGCAGTCAAGAATCCACTGCACAAGACTTGCAGGCTCCAAGGCTGACAACTGGTTCCTGCGTCAGGCTCCTCAGGTTCTTAACCTTCCTTTCCTTGACAGCATCAAGCGTCCTGACAGAGACAATGCTATTGATCTTTACATCGGCGCAGATTACATGGATGTACTTGCAGATGGCAAGTGGCAGAATATTTTCAAGGAGCAGCCACCGGTATTTACTGAGGCGGAAAAGAGAGCTTGGCTTGACAAGAACACTGATGTTGCTTTAGGTTCAGATGCTTTCTTCCCATTTGGTGACAACATTGAAAGAGCTGCAAAGAGTGGCGTAAAATATGTTGCTCAGCCTGGCGGTTCAGTTCGTGATGACAATGTTATCGAAGCTGCCAATACCCACGATATGGTAATGGCCTTCACAGGACTTAGATTGTTCCATCATTGATGTATTTGCTAAAGGCAAGTCCGAGATAAGGGGCAGGCAAAGGAGCGAGGGGGATTTGCGAACTTCTGGCTCGTACTAATTCATGGTACAAAAACTCAAAGAAGCTTTCCTATGGTTCAAAATTTGGTGAACCAAAAGCAGGAAAGCTTCTTTTCTTTTTTGCGCTCATGAATTTACGTACTCGTGCGAATGTTCGCAAATCCCCCTCGCACCTTCCTCCTGCCCCTTATCTCTCACTGACGATTTTGAATGTATTCAAACAATAATTATCATAAAAAACGTACCGGCGAATCGGTGGATATCACCCAATACTCGCTGGTACGTTTTTATTGCATTTATGAAAATGATATTAAAGTCAATCGCTTATACACAAATTACTTTTTGGTTACTTTTACAGTATATGTTTCTCCAAAAATTGGTCTGCTATAGTATGAACTTGCACATTTTAAAACTATATAAGCAGTTTCACCCTTTTTCATCTTCTTGGAAAATGTGGTTTTTACAAGCATTTTTTCTTTTCTCTTTAATTCTTCCGCATTCTGATTGTAGAAAAACATATTCCAACCTTCGCCGATATCTTCTCCGGTTGAATAGTTGAATGTAAATTTATAAGTGCCGTTCTCAGGTGCCTTAAACTTGAAATAATCAGAATCATTTTCATCCATTATTATTCCGGTAGCGTTCTTATTAAGAGTAAGTGCGCTAGCCTGAGAAAAATTGTCATTTCTTTCGACTTCCATATAAGGAGCTTTAGTTTCAACAGCCCAAATCAGATATTCGTCACATTTAGCATCATATTCGCTAGAATATCCACGTGCTTTAACTCTTAAATAGTATGTCGTTCCTTTTTTGAAATTCATTTTAAAAGTAGTTGTTACATCCTGGATGTTATCTTTTTCCCATAAAAGCTTATTATTTGCATCATAGACATACAAACAAAGATACTCATACTTCTTTTTTATTCTGGAAACTTTGAACTGAACATATCCTTTTTCAGTGGTCTTATACTTATAATAATCTGCCTTTGAAGGTGAGTTATCCTCTACTCTTCCCTGAACATATTTATTTGCCGGAATCGTAGTAGCTGAATTGAAATTGTGGTTATTACTTTTCACATCAGATATTTTTCCGATAGGATTTCCTGTTGCAGCATAAGAAGTTATGCCGTTACAGTTTAAGGAAACTAAGACAAACACACACAACAGTAACAAAATTTTTTTAATTTTTTTCATACATTCTCTCCATTTCTTTTAATTATTCCCCATTCTTTTGTACTCGCAATTGGTCATAACCATCAGCAATTGTGAGCACAAAAGCAACTGTTATTATACTATGCAGCTATATTATCATTCAAGATTTTTTCGCTAATGATACAATGTCTGATTCACATTT
>NZ_FOKR01000052.1 GCF_900112195.1 Butyrivibrio sp. YAB3001 | reverse complement strand
GTCAATGTATTATTTCAAAAAGGAGACAGAGCTTTTAAAACTCTGTCTCCTCCGTGGCAATTTATCTTCTTATTTTCCTTACTATAGCTCACTTCTTTTTCTTTGGAGCAGGTAGCTCTTCATACATCGCCTCTAACAGATTGCGAAGAAACTCTTTGTTCTCAGCATTATCGACAAGGAGCATCTCCTTCGCTCCCTCGTATGGAAGTTCCAGACCGACTTCCGGCATCATTTTCACAGCAGACTTTACAGGCTTCACAAGAAAACGGTCATCATAAATGCCACCGACTACTTTTCCACGATAATAGATGATGTATTCTCCCATCACCGCCGCTCCGTATTGCTTCCATCAACGGATAAAGCATCATCATTGTCTTAGAACATATACCGTATCCATCTTGATTCACAGGACAGCCATATGTGCAGGTATACTTATCGCCGATTTCTTCTCCGTTTCTGCAATATCGCTCAGTATGATCCCCTCGAAGGAATCCCACAACCTCTACGGTAAATTCATACTCTTCGTCAAACCATTTCTTCATAATCCGGCCTCCGTCACACTATCCAAACAGCATATCTGCAGCCTTTTCCAGTTCTCTTCTCTCTTGAGAATCATCATAACCGCTTTCCTTGTCATCAATCCCCTTTACCGGATCGATCAAAAACAGGCCGTCACGGTTGCAGTAGAAGAATATCCTTCTGACTCCCCTGATCTTAAACCGTGCTTCAGCGCCCCCTTCCGGATAGAACTTCACCATCTGCATTTCATCGGATGAAGCCGCCGCCACAAACGAAATATAATGCTCCTTTGTCATGCTGTGATCGATACGCACATAATATTCATCTTCAACACGCTCGATAAAGACCATGTGACGCTCATCTGTTGGTTCCGCCTCTAAAGGCATGAGCTGGATACCGTGACAATGGATAGCCGCCTCCCCCATACTGTGTATCACATTACCGCAGATTGGACAAACATAGAACTTCGACCGCAGCATATTTGCGGATACATTCGCATTGTGAATGGTATTACCCGATATCAGCTCTGTAACTGAAATCTTAAATGCCTTCGCTATAGGCTCCAGCAGAGTAATATCCGGCAATCCTCTCAGGTTTTCCCATTTTGAGATACTTTTGTCAGTTACTCCCAGCCTTTCTGCCAGCTGAAGCTGTGTCATCTTGTTCTTTTCTCGCAATTCCTTAATAACTGCACCTGTAACATATTGGTTCATTTTCGTTCTCACCTCCATGCACAGATTGTAAATCAGTTTTTCTAATGATGGTACCTACGGAGAGTAGAGTTGAAGTTATTATCTTCCAATTTATTCTTCCATCAAGGATTATGTATTACATTTCTCTTTCCACTATTGGCAGTTCCTCTTACTTCTTCGTGGTAAAAGTAATCTACGATTGTTGGATGTCCTTTCTCTACTCTCTCATACGGAGTTTCATTATCAACAAACCTGCA
>NZ_FOKR01000048.1 GCF_900112195.1 Butyrivibrio sp. YAB3001 | reverse complement strand
TAAAATAAGGGTCGTAGAGCATTTTTATTCCTTTTGCTCCTGTGCAGATTTGCAGGAATTCTTTTTGCTGATATTCAGTCCAGGAAGTGAAGAGAACAAAAAGTTCTGGTTTTGAGCAGATTTCTGCCAGGATTTCTTTTTCGGTCTTTAGAACCGGAAAGAATTGTTTTAATAAATTATTTGTCATTAATTAATTCCTTTCTGTTGTTACTGTTGTGGATTTGTTAGGCTGTGCAAGTGGTAAGTTTTTTGTGATTTGAGAAAAAAACGGGAAGCGGTTTTCGACAAATGAAAAATAGTTTGCCACTCACAAATACTTGCCGATTAAAGGCATAGCAGCCGGAAATATAGAAGTAACAGATATTTTTGATGGCTCAGAAATGAGCAACAAATCTAGGTTATCATAAAATTCTTAAGATTTACCGTCGAAAATTCTTAATGTTTTCTTAATGTTTAAATTTTTTTATTAGTAAATTCATATTTTGGTGCGTGTGTAGTGAGGTATTTATCATATGCAAAGAAAAACTATTGAACAAGGAAATATGACGCTTCAGGAGATGCTGAGGCAGTTTCGGAAGGATGCTGGGAAATATGAGAAGGATATGTTAATGATCAGACAGAAATGCGCACTATGCTGCGCATTTCGTGAGAATATGATTCAGTAGTGAGCGCATTCCTCGCCGCAGGCGAATTGGAATGAATGCGCGAATTAGTTACTGAAGCGAGCTGAAAGCGAGTGAACAGTGACTAAGATATAGCGAAGCTGATAAGAGTAAAAAGCGGCACGTATTCTGCATATGAAACGGGGAGGATAGTGCCTTCTGCGGATAAGCTCTATGCGCTTGCCAAGTATTATGATATTAGTGCGGATATGTTGTTATCCAAGCTGATTAATGAAGATAATCTTACTTATAGCAAGCAGACGTCTATTGGAGATAATAATGGGAATAGCAATGATGGTGGTATTGTATATGGCGATTCCTGTGAAAAAGCGTCGGAGCTTCAGAAGGTAAGAGATGATAACAAGCAGCTTGATGAGCTTGCTTACTATTACAAGAACCTCACGATGAGCCAGAAGAAAGTGGTTTATGATCTGGCTAAAACATTGTATTCTGGTTGAGTCAATCAAAAAATGAGGAATGTTGTGAATAGCAAGTGTTTTGGAGGGAATTTAGGACTGTGTTACCTTTTACATAAAAGACGTTGAAGACTAAAGAGCATGCTCTAGAGAAATTGTATCTAGGGCATGCTCTTTTACTTTTAAATATTCAATTATTATTATGTTTGCTTTTTGTATGCTTCGAGTTCAGCTGTGAGCTGGGCGATAATTTTTTCATTGGTAGAGATGGTATTGTCTTTATCGGCGAGGGCTTTGTCTTTATCAGCAATAGATTTGTCTTTGTTGGCAATTGTCGTGTATGCAGTATCAAGCTCTTCCTTAGTAGTATCAAGCTCTTCCTTAGTAGTATCAAGTTCCTCCTTAGTAGAATCAAGCTCTTCCTTAGTGGAATCAAGCTCTTCCTGAAGTTCATCAATCATGTATTTTACGGTATTACGATCAAGGATTTGAAGTTCTTTTGAAAACATTTCCATACCCCTTTCTACGTTGAGACAAGTTTCGTAAAGGTCATCGTAAATGGCTTTGAAACGAGGATATTTCTGGATGAGCTGGACGATATACTCAGGTTCATCACTTCCGAGGAATGTCAGCCATGCGTCAAGCTTATTCTTTATACCATTATTATGAAGATTGTTAAGGAAAATATCAATCGGAACAAAGATAAAATTTTCTAGCATGTTGAGGTTTATCCCAGTATCAGAAGTAGTCCTGAAGTTATGAATGTAGCAGTCAGGTTGGTCATTAAAAATGCTTGGGCTGCTTTCCATGAATACTATTGTATAGACAGGATGAACATCTTTGTAGGTGAACAGTTTTTTTCTCTGATCACGTACTCGTTTATACTGACGAAGCAAAAGATCTGCAGAGTAGCAAGATGCTCTTTCTCCCGTATAGGCATAGCCGATTTTTTGTACTTCGACGTTGGCAATGGTGCCATCTTCCAGTTCAACAACGATATCAGTAATGATAAGCGAACTTTCGTCGCCAAGGCGGGTTGTGTCGTTGGGAAGAACTTCCTTTACTTTGACCTTTCTTTTCATAACTTCGCTGAGCATATCTGAGAGACGTTCCGGATCATACTCAGGATTAAAGCATTCCTTAAAATAAGGGTCGTAGAGCATTTTTATTCCTTTTGCTCCTGTGCAGATTTGCAG
>NZ_FOKR01000049.1 GCF_900112195.1 Butyrivibrio sp. YAB3001 | reverse complement strand
TATAATCCCATCTTTGACACCTAAAAAGCCGCAATCCCAGTATACATCTAGGATTCCGGCTTTATTTTTATCTCGTGAAAAGCGTAATGCTGCGTAAACTTGTTAGAAAAGGAAGCCTTGCCTTCGGCAAGCCTCTGAATCTACGTTGCAGCCGGGCATCTATGCCAGGCCTAAGTTCATATCCGCTTGATTACCTTTTTATCATGAGCCATATATCTGTCAAGGCTGCGAAGCACCGCTGCGCGGCTACGGCCTTGACAGATATATGACTCATGAGGACTGTTTGACAAGCGGATATGAACTAAGGGTGTCCGACTAGCGGACCATTTGTTATAACCCTTTAGTTCTTCTGATTATTCCTGCCATTGACTTAGGAGTTATCAGTTCATAGTCAGTCCTGAATCCTACATTTTCATGTAGAGAGTCAGTCAACTGTGTTCTTGTATAGCTTGGTATATATCCGTGTTCTCCGACTTTTCTCATATCCATTTCTCTTAGAGTTTTTATTATCTCTTCACAGGTATATTTATCACCGAGTTTCTTTTCAAGTATCCTATAGATCATAAGCGCTATGAAGCAGGTTAGGAAGTGAGCTTCGATCCTGTCATCCCGTTGCAGATATACAGGTCTTGCTTCGAACTCAGATTTCATTATTCTGAAGGACTCTTCGATTTCCCATCTGTCATGGTTTATCTTTGCTATATCGGCAGGATCGTCATCTAGGTTGGTGCATACTGCATAGAAACCGTCATACCTTGCTTCATCAGCAATGGATGCTTCATCAAGTTCATACATGGCCCTGTTTGCAATCTCTCCATCGTTTGTAAATGGAGTTTTCTTTATGAATCTCTTTGCATCATTCTGTGAGCGTTTGTCAGCTGATGATGGCTTTTCGATGAGCTTTTTTGCTCTTTCTATCTGGCGGCTTCTTACAGTCTGCTGGTATTCTTTGTACTTAAGAGAGTAGGTGACAATAATGGTCTGGTCGAAGGTGATGTCTCGTTCTTCGTCATAACCCTCGATCAGTTTCTGCTTATAGAAAATCTTCTTTCTGTTTTCCGGTGTATCATCAAGCCCTGATATATCATACTTTTTCTTGCTGCCTTCAAGCTCCCAGCCTTTAGGATCGAGACACCAGTCCTTCAGATCTGCTCTAAGCTTTTTTAGCGACTGGGTAGTTATGAAGTTTCTTTCGCCATAATTATTGAACTTCCTGTTCGCATCAGAAGAAAGCCCTGCATCGGTACATACGATGAACTTTGAGAGTTCAAAGTCCCGCATTATCTGCTGCTCCAAAGGCTTTAGAGATAACTGCTCATTCTGGTTGCCGGGATTGATGCAGAATGCAAGAGGTATCCCTGACTTATCCATGAACAATCCCATCTGTACTATGGGATTGGGACGGTGTTCTTTGCTGGGACCGTACTGCTTCAATCCACCTTCATGCTCCATTTCAAAGAAGTAGTTCGTGCAGTCATAGAAGAGGACACCGGTATTTCTTTTCACAAGTTTCTTAGAACGTTTGTAAAGCTCTGCCTGTATCATGTCTGAGTTTTCAGAAAGCGTGGTGAGGGCACGATAAACCTGGTGGAGGTCAAACTGAGGCTCCTCAATGAGTTTCTGAGACTGCTCATAGCAGGAAAGCTTTGATGAGGGGAAGAGTATTCTTCCATAAATAAGTCTTGAGAGTATGTTATCGAGATCATACTCGAAAGAATTCTCTTTCTTTATCTTCCTGCAGATGGAAGGCAGACCAAGCTGATAATATATCTGCTGCAGGAAGAGGTAACCGGCATTGAATGAGAGTCTTTTATCTTTATCGATTACTGCGCTGGTGTTGTAAGAAACAAGTACTTTATGATCTTTGGAGGCAGCCTCTTCACGCTTTCTTTTAATGTAATCAGCAGCCCATGCATCAGCATCAGAAACATGATATTTTTCGCATATTTCCGACGCACTTCCAAGATTTTCAATTATCTCTGTGCTCCTTTTCCCATTCCTTCTTACATCTTGTATCACATGGTAAGTGGGATTTGAGGATTTACCTTTCATTATGCGCATCTGTGGTACCTCCACAACACTTAGTGGTATACTAATATTTTACCACTATATACGCATATACGCAATACACAACATTCAAATTTGCGCAAAAAATAAAGCCATCACTGGCTTCTGAGGATTTTGGGTGTCAAACTTCCG
>NZ_FOKR01000055.1 GCF_900112195.1 Butyrivibrio sp. YAB3001 | reverse complement strand
CACCTCTAAATTCAGCGGTATAATAACTCGATCTGCAGCGGTCAGGGCGTTCAAGGTCAATAGTCCTAAAGTCGGGGCGGTATCAATTACACAAAAATCATAATCATCTGCAACCTTTTCAAGGGCTTCTTTTAACATATATTCCCTTGCCGTTCTGCTTGCCAGCTCCATATCAGCTGCGGTACCTGCTAACCCTACGCTCAATATGCTCATAGCCGTTTCAATAGGGTTTGTATTTCTCATAGCTTCGAATACAGTACAATTTCCCTTTAATGCTTCGTATAAGGTATTCTCCTTGTTTTCCTCTCTGCCTGCCGTATAGGTCAGATTACTTTGTGGGTCAGCGTCTACAATAAGCACTCTATACCCCTTGTTTCGTAACCCTGCAGCCAGTGCGTAGGCGGTTGTAGTTTTGGCTACTCCGCCTTTTTGATTAGTTAGTACAATAGTTTTCATGGCTCAATATCCTCCTTGCTTCGGTGGTGCTTACTTCTTACTTCTTATATTACTTCTTACTTCTTATACTGTCAAACATTTCTTTACTTGCATATACCGGGTACTTAATTTATCATTTTAATTGTTCAAATATCCGTTTGCTCGTGGTGGGGCAAACTTAAAAAGATAGTAGTGATACAAGTTGTCACGCTATCTTTTTTGTTTATCAGGCAGCAGGCTTTTTAATTTCCTGCGGTTATAACTAGGGCTTACCCTCTCAATAAAATCTTTAGATCATAATTACCCCTACCCCTTTTTATTTTTTTGCGGTTGTTCGGAGGGGTTAATACGGCTCCAAAACAAGGGCGTTAAAAACCCCTATACGGGGGCTGTTGTATGCTAGGTTATAAAACTATGATACGGATATGATACGGGGCTAAAAAGGCTCCTACGCAATAAAAAAGGGTATGCAATCAAGCGTACCCTTTAATAAATCATTCTGCTGCCAGTTCCCTTTTATACTTGTAAAAACTATTCCTGCTTATATTACCTATCTGCTTCATACACTCAATATCTGTTAGCGTTCCGTTAAAGTCACGGCTATGCTTCTTTATAATTTCCTTTGCAGCTATCGACTTCTTTGTTGTAACGCTCTTGCCTTGTACTCGTCCTGCCTTTTCCTTTTCATGTGGTATACCTAAAGCGGTTTCAGTTTCATATTTTTCCT